>NZ_CP165719.1:7337500-9323131 GCF_041508025.1 Candidatus Uabimicrobium helgolandensis | reverse complement strand
ACAATGATGAAGTCGCAATTACTGAACCAGTACTAAACGTTACTCTCGAACAAAGCGTTACCAACGACGGTGTTACTACTGCAGTTAACAATGGTGATGTTTTTGACTTCGATGCTGGCGACACAGTTAGTTATACCGCAACTGTTGAACACGACGCAGCGAGTACTGCAGACGCCTTTGATCTCAACATTGTTCTTGATATTCCAGCAAATACCGAACTTCAGTCACTTGACCTTGGTGACGGTAACATCATAAACGATCCAGCTATTCTCGCCAACTTTTTAGTTGATACTGATAACGATGGAATTGATGATCAAATACAAATTACTGATGCACAACTTGAAGCTGTTGGTCTTGAAAACTTAGCACAAAACGACACACTCGAAATTAAATACGATGTTGAAATTCTCGACACTGCTGTTATCGGCGACAATTTCGCTGTTGACGCTGCTGTTGATTTCGATACCCAAGAAGATGTTGGACCAAACGTCGATGCTGACGGTAATGAAATCGATCGCGCCGGGGTACAAGCGCAAGACGATATAGCTTTACAGTCTGTCTCTCAAATTGCTGTTGAAACCAACATTGGAGTGGACAACAATAATGATGGAGTTGTTGACCTCACGAACTTCCAAATTGGTGACGATGTTCCTGTACAGATTGATGCGGATGTTCTTGAAGGAACGAGTGAAAACGTTGTTATCACTCAAGTAATTCCTGCAGGAATCGAATTTGATCTCGATACTTTTGTTATCACTCTTGATGCAGGAGTGACTTCTGACAATGTTACTGATAACGGGGACGGTACTTTTACGATTGATCCAGCGGCAATAAACACAGCGGTTGATGGTGACGGCAACACTGTTCTTACTATTGAGCTTGGCGATGTTGTTAACGAAGGAAGTAATGAATTTAATCCTGAACAACTCGGAGACGCAGACACACGCGGCGACGATCAACCTGACATAACCATCAACTTCGATGGCATTGTTCTCGACGATGCTGTGAATAATAACAATGGCGACAATAAAGCTTTCGACACGACAATTACTACTGCTGATGACGATGGTAACGAAGTCGCTAGCGATGATGACAATGATGAAGTCGCAATTACTGAACCAGTACTAAACGTTACTCTCGAACAAAGCGTTACCAACGACGGTGTTACTACTGCAGTTAACAATGGTGATGTTTTTGACTTCGATGCTGGCGACACAGTTAGTTATACCGCAACTGTTGAACACGACGCAGCGAGTACTGCAGACGCCTTTGATCTCAACATTGTTCTTGATATTCCAGCAAATACCGAGCTTCAGTCACTTGATCTTGGTGATGGAAACGTTATAAACGATCCAGCTATTCTCGCTAACTTTTTAGTTGATACTGATGACGATGGTATTGATGACCAAATACAGATTACTGATGTTCAACTTGAAGCGATTGGCCTAGAAAACTTAGCACAAAACGACACTCTCGAAATTAAATATGATGTCGAAATTCTCGACACTGCTGTTATCGGCGACAATTTCGCTGTTGACGCTGCTGTTGATTTTGATACCCAAGAAGATGTTGGACCAAACGTCGATGCTGACGGTAATGAAATCGATCGCGCCGGGGTACAAGCGCAAGACGATATAGCTTTACAGTCTGTCTCTCAAATTGCTGTTGAAACCAACATTGGAGTGGACAACAATAATGATGGAGTTGTTGACCTCACGAACTTCCAAATTGGTGACGATGTTCCTGTACAGATTGATGCGGATGTTCTTGAAGGAACGAGTGAAAACCATTAGCGATGTTCTTGAAGGAACTAGTGAAAAGTTGTTATCACTCAAGTAATTCCTACAGGAATCGAATTTGATCTCGATACTTTTGTTATCACTCTTGATGCAGGAGTGACTTCTGAAAATGTTACAGATAACGGTGACGGTACTTTCACTATCGATCCGGCAGCAATAAACACAGCGGTTGATGGTGACGGCAACACTGTTCTCACTATTGAGCTTGGCGATGTTGTTAATGAAGGAAGCGATGAATTTAATCCTGAACAACTCGGAGACGCAGACACACGTGGTGACGATCAGCCTGACATAACCATCAACTTCGATGGCATTGTTCTCGACGATGCTGTGAATAATAACAATGGCGACAATAAAGCTTTCGACACGACAATTACTACTGCTGATGACGATGGTAACGAAGTGGCTAGCGATGATGACAATGATGAAGTCGCAATTACTGAACCAGTACTAAACGTTACTCTCGAACAAAGCGTTACCAACGACGGTGTTACTACTGCAGTTAACAATGGTGATGTTTTTGACTTCGATGCTGGCGACACAGTTAGTTATACCGCAACTGTTGAACACGACGCAGCAAGTACGGCAGACGCCTTTGATCTCAACATTGTTCTTGATATTCCAGCAAATACCGAGCTTCAGTCACTTGACCTTGGTGACGGTAACATCATAAACGATCCAGCTATTCTCGCCAACTTTTTAGTTGATACTGATAACGATGGAATTGATGATCAAATACAAATTACTGATGTGCAACTTGAAGCTGTTGGTCTTGAAAACTTAGCACAAAACGACACACTCGAAATTAAATACGATGTCGAAATTCTCGACACTGCTGTTATCGGCGACAATTTCGCTGTTGACGCTGCTGTTGATTTCGATAGTCAAGAAGACGTTGGACCAAACGTTGACGCTGATGGCAATGAAATCGATCGCGCTGGAGTACAAGCGCAAGACGATATAGCTTTACAGTCTGTCGCTCAAATTGCTGTCGAAACCAACATTGGTGTAGACAACAATAATGACGGAGTTGTTGATCTAACTAACTTCCAAATTGGTGACGATGTTCCTGTACAAATTGATGCCGATGTTCTTGAAGGAACGAGTGAAAACGTTGTTATCACTCAAGTAATTCCTGTAGGAATCGAGTTTGATCTCGATACTTTTGTCATTACTCTTGATGCTGGGGTTACTTCTGAAAATGTTACTGATAACGGTGACGGTACTTTCACTATCGATCCGGCAGCAATAAACACAGCGGTTGATGGTGACGGCAACACTGTTCTCACTATTGAGCTTGGCGATGTTGTTAACGAAGGAAGTAATGAATTTAATCCTGAACAACTCGGAGACGCAGACACGCGCGGCGACGATCAACCTGACATAACCATCAACTTCGATGGCATTGTTCTCGACGATGCTGTGAATAATAACAATGGCGACAATAAAGCTTTCGACACGACAATTACTACTGCTGACGACGATGGCAACGAAGTGGCTAGCGATGATGACAATGATGAAGTCGCAATTACTGAACCAGTACTAAACGTTACTCTCGAACAAAGCGTTACCAACGACGGTGTTACTACTGCAGTTAACAATGGTGATGTTTTTGACTTCGATGCTGGCGACACAGTTAGTTATACCGCAACTGTTGAACATGATGCAGCAAGTACGGCAGACGCCTTTGATCTCAACATTGTTCTTGATATTCCAGCAAATACCGAGCTTCAGTCACTTGATCTTGGTGATGGAAACGTTATAAACGATCCAGCTGTTCTCGCTAACTTTTTAGTTGACACTGATGATGATGGTGTTGATGACCAAATACAGATTACTGATGTTCAACTTGAAGCGATTGGCCTAGAAAACTTAGTACAAAACGACACTCTCGAAATTAAATATGATGTCGAAATTCTCGACACTGCTGTTATCGGCGACAATTTCGCTATTGACGCTGCTGTTGATTTTGACACTCAGGAAGATGTTGGACCAAACGTCGATGCTGACGGTAATGAAATTGTTCGTACTGGAGTACAGGCGCAAGACAATATCGCTTTACAGTCTGTCTCTCAAATTGCTGTTGAAACCAACATTGGAGTGGACAACAATAATGATGGAGTTGTTGACCTAACAAACTTCCAAATTGGTGACGATGTTCCTGTACAGATTGATGCGGATGTTCTTGAAGGAACGAGTGAAAACGTTGTTATCACTCAAGTAATTCCTGCAGGAATCGAATTTGATCTCGATACTTTTGTTATCACTCTTGATGCAGGAGTGACTTCTGACAATGTTACTGATAACGGGGACGGTACTTTTACGATTGATCCAGCGGCAATAAACACAGCTGTTGACGGCGATGGAAATACTGTTCTTACTATTGAGCTTGGCGATGTTGTTAACGAAGGAAGTAATGAATTTAATCCTGAACAACTCGGAGACGCAGACACACGCGGCGACGATCAACCTGACATAACCATCAACTTTGATGGCATTGTTCTCGACGATGTTGTTAACAATAACAATGCAGATAATAAAAACTTTACGACTACTATTACAACAAGTGATGATAATGGTAATGAGCTTGCAAGCAATGTAGATAACGACGAAATCGAAATTGTCGAGCCGATCTTACAAGTGGAGATTGTACAAGAGTTCAACGGAGTTGCAATCAACAGCGGTGACCAACTTGCTGATCTTGATGCCGGTGATGTTATAAACTACACCGCGACCATCACTCATGTTGGAGATGCTACAGCCGATGATCCAGCTGACAGTCAGACAGATGCTTTTGACATTCAGTTCAATGCTAATGTTCCTGACGGAACAGAAGTGACAGAAGTGCGCGTTACTCTAGAAGATGGTACAGAGCTTATTCTCGATGCCGACAACGGTGATTTTGTTGTTCAAGATGTAAACGGAGTAGATACTATCATCATCACTGATGCTGTTCTTGGCGATTTAGCTTTAGGTAACGAGATCATTGTTGAGTACGATGTTACTCTTCTCGATGAAATCAATCCGCTTGACGTTCTCGAAACTGACGCGGTTGTCGACTTTGATTCGCAAGACGCTGCGGGAGACAACAACATTGAGCGCAACAACAATGCTGATGCTGACGCGATTACCACTCAGTTGCCTGACACACTTGATATTGATATCGAGATAGCAAACGACGATTTCCGAATCGGAGATACTGTCGAAGGAACAATCAATCTGAATCTGCAGGAAGGTACGACAGACAATGTAGTCATCACACTACCTGTTCCTGATGGACTCACTATTGACCCAGTAAATGGCATTGAGATCATCTTTCCAAATGGCGCTTCTTCTACTATACAAGATGCGCAGATTATAAATGACGAACTTGTGATAGATTTTGGAAATGTTACAGTTCCTGGAGTTGATGGATTTGACAATAATGGAGTTGACATTCAAATCAACTTCGATGCGATTGTCCAAGATGACAACGTCAACAATAACAATACCGATGATAAACTTTTTGAAGTTACTGCGACGAGCAATAACAATGGGACTCCTAACGAAGCTACTGATAACGACGAAATCGAAATCGTCGAGCCTATCTTACAAGTTGATATCGTACAAGAGTTCAACGGTGTTGCAGTCAACAGCGGTGACCAACTCGCTGATCTTGATGCCGGTGACGTTATAAATTACACCGCGACTATCACTCATGTTGGAGATGCTACAGCCGATGATCCAGCTGACAGTCAGACAGATGCTTTTGACATTCAGTTCAATGCTAATGTTCCTGACGGAACAGAAGTGACAGAAGTGCGCGTTACTCTAGAAGATGGTACAGAGCTTACTCTCGATCCTGACAACGGTGACTTTGTTGTTCAAGATGTAAACGGAGTAGACACTATCATCATCACTGATGCTGTTCTTGGCGACTTAGCTTTAGGTAATGAGATCATTGTTGAGTACGATGTTACTCTTCTCAACGAGATTAACCCGCTTGATGTTCTCGAAACTGACGCTGTTGTTGACTTTGATTCGCAAGACGCTGCCGGTGACAATAACATTGAGCGCGACAACAATGCTGATGCTGACGCGATTACCACTCAGTTGCCTGACACACTTGATATTGATATCGAGATAGCAAACGACGATTTCCGAATCGGAGATACTGTCGAAGGAACAATCAATCTGAATCTGCAGGAAGGTACGACAGACAATGTAGTCATCACACTACCTGTTCCTGATGGACTCACTATTGACCCAGTAAATGGCATTGAGATCATCTTTCCAAATGGCGCTTCTTCTACTATACAAGATGCGCAGATTATAAATGACGAACTTGTGATAGATTTTGGAAATGTTACAGTTCCTGGAGTTGATGGATTTGACAATAATGGAGTTGACATTCAAATCAACTTCGATGCGATTGTCCAAGATGACAACGTCAACAATAACAATACCGATGATAAACTTTTTGAAGTTACTGCGACGAGCAATAACAATGGGACTCCTAACGAAGCTACTGATAACGACGAAATCGAAATCGTCGAGCCTATCTTACAAGTTGATATCGTACAAGAGTTCAACGGTGTTGCAGTCAACAGCGGTGACCAACTCGCTGATCTTGATGCCGGTGACGTTATAAATTACACCGCGACTATCACTCATGTTGGAGATGCTACTGCTGACGATCCAGCTGACAGTCAAACTGATGCTTTTGACATTCAGTTCAACGCCAATGTTCCTGACGGTACTGAAGTTACTGAAGTTCGCGTTACTTTAGAGGATGGCACCCAGCTTACTCTCGATCCTGACAACGGTGACTTTGTTGTTCAAGATGTAAACGGAGTAGACACTATCATCATCACTGATGCTGTTCTTGGCGACTTAGCTTTAGGTAATGAGATCATTGTTGAGTACGATGTTACTCTTCTCGATGAAATCAATCCGCTTGACGTTCTCGAAACTGACGCGGTTGTCGACTTTGATTCGCAAGACGCTGCGGGAGACAACAACATTGAGCGCGACAACAATGCTGATGCTGACGCGATTACCACTCAGTTGCCTGACACTCTCGATGTTGACATCGACATTGCAAACGATGATTTCCGAATCGGAGATACTGTCGAAGGCACTATCAATGTTAATCTGCAAGAAGGTACTACTGACAATGTTGTTATCACACTACCTGTTCCTGATGGACTAACAATTGACCCAGTAAATGGTATTGAGATCATTTTTCCAAATGGCGCTTCTTCTACTATACAAGATGCGCAGATTATAAATGACGAACTTGTGATAGATTTTGGAAATGTTACAGTTCCTGGAGTTGATGGATTTGATAATGATGGAGTTGACATTCAAATCAACTTCGATGCGATTGTCCAAGATGACAACGTCAACAATAACAATACCGATGATAAACTTTTTGAAGTTACTGCGACGAGCAATAACAATGGGACTCCTAACGAAGCTACTGATAACGACGAAATCGAAATCGTCGAGCCTATCTTACAAGTTGATATCGTACAAGAGTTCAACGGTGTTGCAGTCAACAGCGGTAACCAACTCGCTGATCTTGATGCCGGTGACGTTATAAATTACACCGCGACTATCACTCATGTTGGAGATGCTACTGCTGACGATCCAGCTGACAGTCAAACTGATGCTTTTGACATTCAGTTCAACGCCAATGTTCCTGACGGAACAGAAGTGACAGAAGTGCGCGTTACTTTAGAAGATGGTACAGAGCTTACTCTCGATCCTGACAACGGTGACTTTGTTGTTCAAGATGTAAACGGAGTAGACACTATCATCATCACTGATGCTGTTCTTGGCGACTTAGCTTTAGGTAATGAGATCATTGTTGAGTACGATGTTACTCTTCTCGATGAAATCAATCCGCTTGACGTTCTCGAAACTGACGCGGTTGTCGACTTTGATTCGCAAGACGCTGCGGGAGACAACAACATTGAGCGCGACAACAATGCTGATGCTGACGCGATTACCACTCAGTTGCCTGACACACTTGATGTTGATATCGAGATAGCAAACGACGATTTCCGAATCGGAGATACTGTCGAAGGAACAATCAATCTGAATCTGCAGGAAGGTACGACAGACAATGTAGTCATCACACTACCTGTTCCTGATGGACTCACTATTGACCCAGTAAATGGCATTGAGATCATCTTTCCAAATGGCGCTTCTTCTACTATACAAGATGCGCAGATTATAAATGACGAACTTGTGATAGATTTTGGAAATGTTACAGTTCCTGGAGTTGATGGATTTGACAATAATGGAGTTGACATTCAAATCAACTTCGATGCGATTGTCCAAGATGACAACGTCAACAATAACAATACCGATGATAAACTTTTTGAAGTTACTGCGACGAGCAATAACAATGGGACTCCTAACGAAGCTACTGATAACGACGAAATCGAAATCGTCGAGCCTATCTTACAAGTTGATATCGTACAAGAGTTCAACGGTGTTGCAGTCAACAGCGGTGACCAACTCGCTGATCTTGATGCCGGTGACGTTATAAATTACACCGCGACTATCACTCATGTTGGAGATGCTACAGCCGATGATCCAGCTGACAGTCAGACAGATGCTTTTGACATTCAGTTCAATGCTAATGTTCCTGACGGAACAGAAGTGACAGAAGTGCGCGTTACTCTAGAAGATGGTACAGAGCTTACTCTCGATCCTGACAACGGTGACTTTGTTGTTCAAGATGTAAACGGAGTAGACACTATCATCATCACTGATGCTGTTCTTGGCGACTTAGCTTTAGGTAATGAGATCATTGTTGAGTACGATGTTACTCTTCTCAACGAGATTAACCCGCTTGATGTTCTCGAAACTGACGCTGTTGTTGACTTTGATTCGCAAGACGCTGCCGGTGACAATAACATTGAGCGCGACAACAATGCTGATGCTGACGCGATTACCACTCAGTTGCCTGACACACTTGATATTGATATCGAGATAGCAAACGACGATTTCCGAATCGGAGATACTGTCGAAGGAACAATCAATCTGAATCTGCAGGAAGGTACGACAGACAATGTAGTCATCACACTACCTGTTCCTGATGGACTCACTATTGACCCAGTAAATGGCATTGAGATCATCTTTCCAAATGGCGCTTCTTCTACTATACAAGATGCGCAGATTATAAATGACGAACTTGTGATAGATTTTGGAAATGTTACAGTTCCTGGAGTTGATGGATTTGACAATAATGGAGTTGACATTCAAATCAACTTCGATGCGATTGTCCAAGATGACAACGTCAACAATAACAATACCGATGATAAGCTCTTTGAAGTTACTGCTACCAGCAACAACAATGGAGTTCTTAACGAAGCTAGCGACGATGACCAAGTCGAAATCGTCGAGCCTATCTTACAAGTTGATATCGTACAAGAATTCAACGGTGTTGCAGTCAACAGCGGTGATCAACTCGCTGATCTTGATGCCGGTGATGTTATAAATTACACCGCAACTATCACTCATGTTGGAGATGCTACAGCCGATGATCCAGCTGACAGTCAGACAGATGCTTTTGACATTCAGTTCAATGCCAATGTTCCTGACGGAACAGAAGTGACAGAAGTGCGCGTTACTCTAGAAGATGGTACAGAGCTTATTCTCGATGCCAACAACGGTGATTTTGTTGTTCAAGATGTAAACGGAGTAGACACTATCATCATCACTGATGCTGTTCTTGGCGATTTAGCTTTAGGTAACGAGATCATTGTTGAGTACGATGTTACTCTTCTCGATGAAATCAATCCGCTTGACGTTCTCGAAACTGACGCGGTTGTCGACTTTGATTCGCAAGACGCTGCGGGAGACAACAACATTGAGCGGGACAACAATGCTGATGCTGACGCGATTACCACTCAGTTGCCTGACACACTTGATGTTGATATCGAGATAGCAAACGACGATTTCCGAATCGGAGATACTGTCGAAGGCACTATCAATGTTAATCTGCAAGAAGGTACTACTGACAATGTTGTTATCACACTACCTGTTCCTGATGGACTCACTATTGACCCAGTAAATGGCATTGAGATCATCTTTCCAAATGGCGCTTCTTCTACTATACAAGATGCGCAGATTATAAATGACGAACTTGTTATTGACTTTGGAAACGTCGAAGTTCCTGGCGTTGATGGATTTGACAATAATGGAGTTGACATCCAAATCAATTTTGACGCCATTGTTCAAGATGACAATGTCAACAACAACAATACCGATGATAAACTCTTCGAAGTTACTGCTACCAGCAATAACAACGGGGTTGAAAACGAAGCTACTGATGATGACCAAGTCGAAATCGTCGAGCCGATCTTACAAGTTGATATCGTACAAGAATTCAACGGTGTTGCAGTCAACAGTGGTGACCAACTCGCTGATCTTGATGCCGGTGATGTTATAAATTACACCGCGACTATCACTCATGTTGGAGATGCTACTGCAGACGATCCAGCTGATAGTCAAACTGACGCTTTTGACATTCAGTTCAACGCCAATGTTCCTGACGGTACTGAAGTTACTGAAGTTCGCGTTACTTTAGAGGATGGCACCCAGCTTACTCTCGATCCTGACAACGGTGACTTTGTTGTTCAAGATGTAAACGGAGTAGACACTATCATTATCACTGACGCTGTTCTTGGCGACTTAGCTTTAGGTAATGAGATCATTGTTGAGTACGATGTTACTCTTCTCGATGAAATCAATCCGCTTGACGTTCTCGAAACTGACGCGGTTGTCGACTTTGATTCGCAAGATGCTGCGGGCGACAACAACATTGAGCGCGACAACAATGCTGACGCTGACGCGATTACCACTCAGTTGCCTGACACATTAGAAGTTGATATCGACATAGCAAACGACGATTTCCGAATCGGAGATACTGTCGAAGGAACAATCAATGTTAATCTGCAAGAAGGTACTACTGACAATGTTGTCATCACACTACCTGTTCCTGATGGACTGACAATTGACCCAGTAAATGGTATTGAGATTATTTTTCCAAATGGCGCTTCTTCTACTATACAAGATGTGCAGATTATAAATGACGAACTTGTGATAGATTTTGGAAATGTTACAGTTCCTGGAGTTGATGGATTTGATAATGATGGAGTTGACATTCAAATCAATTTTGACGCCATTGTTCAAGACGACAATGTCAACAACAACAATACCGATGATAAACTCTTCGAAGTTACTGCTACCAGCAATAACAACGGGGTTGAAAACGAAGCTACTGATGATGACCAAGCCGAAATCGTCGAGCCTATCTTACAAGTTGATATCGTACAAGAATTCAACGGTGTTGCAGTCAACAGTGGTGACCAACTTGCTGATCTTGATGCCGGTGATGTTATAAACTACACCGCGACCATCACTCATGTTGGAGATGCTACAGCCGATGATCCAGCTGACAGTCAGACAGATGCTTTTGACATTCAGTTCAACGCCAATGTTCCTGACGGTACTGAAGTTACTGAAGTTCGCGTTACTTTAGAGG
Source organism: Candidatus Uabimicrobium helgolandensis (assembly GCF_041508025.1). Classification (NCBI taxonomy): domain Bacteria; kingdom Pseudomonadati; phylum Planctomycetota; class Candidatus Uabimicrobiia; order Candidatus Uabimicrobiales; family Candidatus Uabimicrobiaceae; genus Candidatus Uabimicrobium; species Candidatus Uabimicrobium helgolandensis. Next base: position 9,311,791 of record NZ_CP165719.1, on the reverse strand, counting down.
ATGGCACCCAGCTTACTCTCGATCCTGACAACGGTGACTTTGTTGTTCAAGATGTAAACGGAGTAGACACTATCATCATCACTGATGCTGTTCTTGGCGACTTAGCTTTAGGTAATGAGATCATTGTTGAGTACGATGTTACTCTTCTCGACGAAATCAATCCGCTTGATGTTCTCGAAACTGATGCGGTTGTTGACTTTGATTCGCAAGACGCTGCAGGGGACAACAACATTGAGCGCGACAACAATGCTGACGCTGACGCGATTACCACTCAGTTGCCTGACACTCTTGAAGTTGATATCGACATTGCAAACGATGATTTCCGAATCGGAGATACTGTCGAAGGCACTATCAATGTTAATCTGCAAGAAGGTACTACTGACAATGTTGTCATCACACTACCTGTTCCTGATGGACTGACAATTGACCCAGTAAATGGCATTGAAATCATTTTTCCAAATGGCGCTTCTTCTACTATACAAGATGTACAGATTATAAATGACGAACTTGTCATTGACTTTGGAAATGTCACGGTTCCTGGCGTTGATGGATTTGATAATGATGGAGTTGACATCCAAATCAACTTCGACGCCATTGTTCAAGACGACAATGTCAACAACAACAATACCGATGATAAACTCTTCGAAGTTACTGCTACCAGCAATAACAACGGGGTTCTTAACGAAGCTACTGATGATGACCAAGTGGAAATCGTCGAGCCGATCTTGCAAGTTGATATCGTACAAGAATTCAACGGTGTTGCAGTCAACAGTGGTGACCAACTAGCTGATCTTGATGCCGGTGATGTTATAAATTACACCGCAACTATCACTCATGTTGGAGATGCTACAGCCGATGATCCAGCTGACAGTCAAACTGATGCTTTTGACATTCAGTTCAACGCCAATGTTCCTGATGGTACTGAAGTTACCGAAGTTCGCGTTACTTTAGAGGATGGCACCCAGCTTACTCTCGACCCTGACAACGGTGACTTTGTTGTTCAAGATGTAAACGGAGTAGACACTATCATTATCACTGACGCTGTTCTTGGCGACTTAGCTTTAGGTAATGAGATCATTGTTGAGTACGATGTTACTCTTCTCGACGAAATCAATCCGCTTGATGTTCTTGAAACTGATGCGGTTGTTGACTTTGATTCGCAAGACGCTGCGGGCGACAACAACATTGAGCGCGACAACAATGCTGATGCCGACGCGATTACCACTCAGTTGCCTAATACTCTAGAAGTCGACATCGACATAGCAAACGACGATTTCCAAATCGGAGATACTGTCGAAGGCACTATCAATGTTAATCTGCAGGAAGGTACTACTGAAAACGTTGTTGTTACACTACCTGTTCCTGATGGACTGACAATTGACCCAGTAAATGGTATTGAGATCATTTTTCCAAATGGCGCTTCTTCTACTATACAAGATGCACAGATTATAAATGGCGAACTTGTCATTGACTTTGGCAACGTTGAAGTTCCTGGAGTCGATGGATTTGACAACGATGGGGTTGACATCCAAATCAACTTTGACGCCATTGTTCAGAATGACGATAACAACAATAATGGAGACACAAAAGATTTTGAGGTTTCTATATCCAGTAATAACAATGACACACCTATTGTTGCTAACGATGACGATAACGTCACAATAACAGAGCCAAGTTTAGAGGTTACTATAACTCCAGATAACCCAACTCCTCGCAATGGTGACACATTAGAGTTTACTATAGATATCGAACATCTAGCAGATAGCACAGCAGATGCTCACGACGTTATCGTTACTGTACCTTTGGAAGAGGGATTCACATTCAATGGTAATACAACTCTTCCTGATGGAGTCACTGTTGAACAGATTGGCGATGATTTAGTATTTACTATACCTATACTTCCTGAAGGCGAAGATGTTTCTCTCGTTTTTGAGGTCGACATTGAAGGTATAGGTATCGGAACTGTAGTTCCAACAAATGCCGATGTCATCTTCGACAGTCAACCAGACAACGGAGACAATGATATTCAACGTACAGGTAATCCTAATGATGATGGTGGTGATATCAATGACCTTAATATTGATAATGAAGCACAAGTTCTCATTACAGGCTCTGATCTAAATATAAGCATTGACGATAATGTCGACGATGTAACTCCTGGCGATGATGTTGCTATCAGCGTTGTTGTCGCAAACAACGGCAATGAAGAGTCTACTGGAGCTGTAATTACTCAAACTCTTCCAGAAACAGTCGATATCAACCAACTAGAAGTATTAGATGATGATGGTAATGATATCACTGATAATGTAGTAGTAGTCGAAAACGCCGATGGTACATTTACTTTAACATTTCCACCTTTCGATTTACCAGACGGTGAAGAAGTAACTTTTACTATTAATACTGTAATTCTTGATGTTGTTCCTGCTGGTATAGATGATTTCAATATTGATGTTAGTATAGTCGATGATGGAACACACGGTGTCGATCCTACACCAGAAAATAACATCAATGATGACACAGATGTTCTAATAGCAGCGCCTGACTTATTTGTAAGTAAATCAACAGACGAGACAGAGTTCTTTGCTGGAGACACAATTCCTTACACTATTGTCGTTCAAAATAATGGTAATCAGGATGCTACAGGTGTTTTTATCAGCGATACATTACAAAATGAATTGAACTTTCAATCTGCTATAGCAACATTAGCTGATGGAAGCAATCAGCTACTAACCGCTGAGGTAATTACTGTTGTTTCTTTTGGTGAATTACCTGAACAAGTTAACCCTGAAGATGTAATCACAGAGTTTAACGGTGAATTCATTGTGGCTTTAGAAGATGTTCCACAAGAAGTTGTAGATGATGGACGTGCGAACAATACTTTTGAAACAACAGGTGTATTCGATAGCGATACAAACACCTTCAATTTTACAATAGGTGACTTTGCTGTAGGTGAAGAGGTAACCATAGAACTCAATACTGTTTTAGATGAAGCCATTGCAGCCTTTGTTGAAGATATAACTAACACAGTTACAGTAAGTGACGATGGAGAAAACGGTGAAGATCTAAATAGTGACGATAATACAGCACAAGAAATAGATGTACTTGTTTCTATACCTGATCTTCAAATAGAGAAAACAAACAACGTCAACTCTTTACAACCTGGACAAGTCACGACTTATGAATTAACCATACGCAACTTAGGTACTCAAGAAGCTCTAGGACTAGAGATAGTTGACACATTACCAGAAGGCGTATTTGATTTTATTGAGGCCTCTGACAATGGACAATTCGATCCAGAAACAGGAGAGGTAACCTTTAATATTGATAGTCTGCAGGGGCTTTCAGAAACAACAGTCACTGTAACTCTAAGAGTGAATGATGATTTATTAAGTAGCGGTATTAGAACCATAACAAACATTGCTTCTGTAACAGATGACGGAAGTCAGGGAATCGACTTAACACCAGATAACAATATAACACAAGATGTAGATGACTTCTTATTCTTTGTGTTTGACGCTTTGGATTCTAATCCAGTATTTGATCCAGCGAATCCTTCTGGAAACGACGATGGCTTTGGTGATCCTACAAGATTACGTAGACAACCATTTTTGAGTATAGACCCAATTTACAGTGGTACAGCTGCGCCGAATTCGTCGCAACAAGTTGTAATCTACGGTTCAGGTGGAAACATTATTGGAACACAAACAGTAATGGCTGATACTGGAGGAAACTGGTTGGCAACATTCCCAAATACAGTGATTTTTGAGGAACCGCATCACATAGAGATTGTCTCACAACAATCACATGTAATAGAGGACTCCGGATATAATATGAGAACTTACTTCTCATCTGTGTTACATAGTAGTGTTTATGCTAAAGAACTTTCATCAATTGATGATTTAGTTACACAGTTAACAGCAGAACAAATAGAAACACTTCTAGAATGGCAACAACAGGCATTGCTACAATTACAAGGAAATAGTGGTTTTCTATATGAATTCCTTCCGCAAGGAGCGATTCCTTCGACAAAGTAATGCCAACAGTTACTAAATAAAAAGCGGCCCTAATGCGAAAATCGTATTAGGGCCGCTTTTATTTAGTAATCGAACATATGTTATAGGCTAACCCATCATATGCAAAACCTCTTCCACCCAAGTATCGAAATGGTACATCTGTTTTCTTTGTTCAAAATGCATAGCTTCTAATTGATTTTGCAATTTTGTAAAAATACGTGTGTAATGTGAAGGTAACTCATTCTTATCACCAAATTTATCGGTGATTTTTGGTAAATGTTGTACAATTAAATCATCAGCAAAAGAGATAAAAAACTGCGCAATCCCTACGTTTCCTTGCCTTCCACATCTCCCTATTAACTGATTATCTACACGTCGTGACTCATGGCGTTCTGTTCCTAAAACAAACAAACCACCTAACTTTTCAACTCCATCACCTAAATGAACATCAGTACCGCGCCCAGCCATATTCGTTGCGATGGTAATAGCTCCTACTTGTCCAGCACTACTAATTATTTTTGCTTCTTCTGCGTCTTGTTTTGCATTGAGAACTTGGGGATTTAGACCCAGTTTTTGTAATCGCAAAGCCAATTTTTCGCTACTTTCAATAGTGCGCGTTCCAACAAGGACAGGCTGCTTACATTTGTAAAGTTCGCATATTTTTTGTTCTACAGCACACCATTTGGCTTCCAAAGTACCAAAGACTTTATCACGAAGTTCAATACGCTGAATTTTCTTACGAGGAGGTATTTTTATTACAGGTGCGCGATAAAACTTCCAGATCTCTTTTTCGCTACCTTGTGCAGTTCCTGTCATCCCAGCAATTCTTTCGTAAAAAGAAAAATATCGCTGTCTAGTAATACGCGCAGCAGACTTACTAGCTTCAGTAATTGTGATTTTCTCTTTTGCTTCTATTGCTTGGTGCAGACCATCGCGCCAAGTTCTTTCAGCAAAACGGCGTCCTGTATATTCATCAACAATAACAATCTTTCCCTCGTCGACCATATAATGCACATTTTTTTGAAAAAAATGGTGCGCAGATAAAGCTTGGCGAATGTAAAATGACCAAGGAGCTACAAGACCTTTTGGAGGAGCAATTTCATATATTTTTTGTTTTGCGCATTCGAGAATATCGATAGAGCGTTTACTTTTATTTAGGATAAAATCTTCATCCAACACTAAACTAGTTGCAATGCTATTTGCGGATTTGTAAATATGCGCATTGGGATCGACTCCTCCCTTCGCTCCGCTAATAACAAGAGGACTACGCGCTTCATCCAACAAAACACTGTCCACTTCATCGATAAGAGCAAAGGCTAGGTCTCGTTGCATTTTGAAAACTTTACGTGGTTTATAACCATACATTGATGCCATAAAAGTTTTGCCTAGTTTTGGCTTGGCAGTATTTAAAATAGCGAGTTGATCACGCATATAGTCAAAACCATATTCAGATCCCACTCCATAAGTAATATCACAATCATAGCTCTTTTTCTTTATAACAGGAGTATCTCCTTGGCATAACAGTCCACATGACATTCCTAGAAATTCATACACAGGAGACATAAGTTCGAAATCGCGCTCTGCCAAATAACTATTTGTAGTATGTACATGAACACCTTTGCCGCTTAATGCCCACATAAAAACAGGTAGTGTTGCAGTAAGAGTTTTACCTTCTCCTGTTGCCATCTCCACAAATGCACCTTCGAACAAACAAATTCCAGCGAGTATTTGAACTTCATAATGGCGCATTTCAACAATACGCCACGAAGCTTCTCGTACTAAAGCAAAACCTTCCACTAGAAAATCTTTCGCTTTTTTCGGTTCGCAGTCTATTTTATTGCGTATATCGCAAACATAATTTTGTAATTCCTCTGCAGATAATTGCGACATTTTTCGTTCAAGGCTAATAATCCGTTTTGCTATTTTTCTATGTCTTGTAGAAATAGGTAAAGCACGAGGATAAACATTTAGTGACCAGTTACTTAGCATTGCAAAGCCTCTTTACATAAAAAATCTCAGTGAGGTTACTTTTATTCTTCTGCATTTTAGAATAACTGTAGTCTACTCAAAAATCTATAGTAAAATAGATAAGCAATCAGACAAAATAAGAGTTTATTTCAAAGGAGAACAAAAATGTCTAAAGAATCACATATAATTCCAGAGGAAGCTTTTGATTGGTACGATGAATATGCTCATGGTATTATTGATAGGCGAACGTTTTTAACCCGATTATCGACTATTGTTGGTGGTGCTTTAACCATGAGTATTCTATCAACAGCTTTGTTTCCCGACTACGCACAAGCCGAACAAATATCCTTTAATGATCCAGATATCAAAGCAACATATGTCAAATTTGATTCTCCTGATGGTCACGGCGAAGGACAAGGTTACCTAGTGCAACCAACTTCACTAGAAGGTAAAGCACCTTCGGTATTAGTTATTCACGAAAATCGCGGACTCAATCCGTATATAAAAGACGTTGCACGTAGACTAGCTAAAAAAGGTTTTATTGCCTTTGCTCCAGATGCGCTATATCCCGTAGGCGGATATCCTGGTAATGATGATGAGGGACGTAGCAAACAGAGATCCATGGATAGATCTAAAATAGAGCAAGATTTTATTGCCGCCGCAAAATTCCTAAAATCACACAAGCTATCTAGTGGTAAACTAGGCGCTGTGGGTTTTTGTTTTGGTGGTTATATTGTAAACATGTTAGCGGCAACATTGAGAAGTGAACTAAATGCAGGAGTTCCTTTTTACGGTACACCAGCAGCCAAAGAGTTGCGGCAGAATATTAAGGCTCCACTACTTATTCAACTTGCGGAACTTGACAAACGTGTAAATGCCACGTGGTTAGATTACGAAAAAGATTTGAAGGCGCATGACGTTAAATATGAGATGCATAAATATTTGGGAGTGAAACACGGATTTCACAACGACTCTACTGGACGATATAATGAAGAAGCGGCAGAATTAGCGTGGAAACGCACTGTTGACTTTTTTACAGAACACCTTGGATAAAGAAAATTTTCTTTATCCAAGGTGTAGGGGCGGTCTTGTGCCGCCCGTATTACAAATACCAAAATGAATAACGTTGCAATTGTATTTGCAATATCACAGAAACGCACTGTTGACTTTTTTACAGAACACCTTGGATAAAGAAAATTTTCTTTATGGTAGCGCGGTGTAGGGGCGGTCTTGTGCCGCCCGTATTACAAATACCAAAATGAATAACGTTGCAATTGTATTTGCAATATCACAGAAACGCACTGTTGATTTTTTTACAGGACACCTTGGATAAATAGATTTTCTTTATGGCAACGCGGTGTAGGGGCGGTCTTGTGCCGCCCGTATTACAAATACCAAATGAATAACGTTGCGATTGTATTTGCAATATCACAGAAACGCACTGTTGACTTTTTTACAGAACACCTTGGATAAAGAAAATTTTCTTTATGGCAGCGCGGTGTAGGGGCGGTCTTGTGCCGCCCGTATTACAAATACCAAAATGAATAACGTTGCGATTGTATTTGCAATATCACAGAAACGCACTGTTGATTTTTTACAGAACACCTTGGATAAAGAAAATTTTCTTTATGGTAGCGCGGTGTAGGGGCGGTCTTGTGCCGCCCGTATTACAAATACCAAAATGAATAACGTTGCAATTGTATTTGCAATATCACAGAAACGCACTGTTGATTTTTTTACAGGACACCTTGGATAAATAGATTTTCTTTATGGCAACGCGGTGTAGGGGCGGTCTTGTGCCGCCCGTATTACAAATACCAAAATGAATAACGTTGCGATTGTATTTGCAATATCACAGAAACGCACTGTTGACTTTTTTACAGAACACCTTGGATAAAGAAAATTTTCTTTATGGCAGCGCGGTGTAGGGGCGGTCTTGTGCCGCCCGTATTACAAATACCAAAATGAATAACGTTGCGATTGTATCTGCAGCACCGTATTAAAACAAGTTTTTACAATGGTTTGCGAAGACCGGGCGGCACAAGACCGCCCCTACATCGCGCTTAGCTTAAGTGTATCTTGCAACTTGCAATTAATAATCATTCTTCAAATAGCCCAAACTACGCATATCAATTACCATGTGTTTATAAGGAGGTTTAAACTCTAACTCTCCTAATAATTCACCATCTGTAAAAACATCGTGCTTTCGTTTATAATCAACCATATAAACATCGTCTTTAATTTGTTTTATAAATAAGCGAAATCGTAGTGGGGAAGCGTGAAAGTAATTTCCTTGTTCAGGCGCAAAATACCTAGTGTAATTTTTTACAACATCCAATTCGATATAGCCTTTTGTTTTGACATCCGATAAAGAAAAAGCCTCGGGACTTACAATATCAAAATCTGCTGCGAGGATCGTTTCATTTGTTGTTTTGCGATGTAAATGATACTTGCCAAAACCATCGATATAAAATCGATCGTGATTTTGCGGATCAAGCGAAAGTGTAAAGATAATACGACCTTCTATAACAAAACGCCCTTCCATCATATCCTGAACAACATCTCCAAAAACATAGTGGTCTTCTATGATTTTCCAGTTCTTGGGGCCAACGACCTTCATCAAAATATTGCGCGCCTGCTCATCGTTGTCAAATTTATAATTCTGTGTATATCTTGCTACTTGTACAATACGTGCCATTTGAATGGGCACTATTTTTGTACTACAACCAAATAAAATAGTCAGTGATAAAAAAGGTAGTAAATATCGCATAAATTAGTCCTTTAATTCTAACTTAATTTCTTTTTCTCTTTCTTTTCCCCCGCGCACCATTCTCTTTTGCATTTTGATGCCGAATTTTTTCATTATAGTAACAATGTAGTTTATTTTATTTTCTAATTCTGGAGAAGGTGGATTTTTTTTCGAAAAGTATATGCACACGTTTTGCGTCTTAGTAACTCCAACGGGTCTACGCATAAAAAAACCTTTGCGTTGTAAATAATTTACAATATTTTTACTTTTTGCTGATTTAGTGATTAAGGTAATCTTATAAAGTGCATTTTCAAAGGCAATTAAACGTTCAATTTCGTTTTGCAGTTCCTCGTTGGAGTTTTTTACAACACTATATTTTTGTTGCCAATTACTTTGATCAGGTCGCTCTTTATTTGCTTGTTGTAAATTGCGATTTTTTTGCCGTTCAATAATAAGCTCGCGGAGGTTTATTTCGTATTTTTTCGTTAGTTCTTTTCTTTGTTTTTCCCACTCTAGAATAAGAAGCTCTTTACTTTGTTTTTGGTCTTGTAGTTTCGTCTGTAATTCTCGCAACTTTGCATGGTACTCTTCTTCTAGTTGCTTCTCATTTTTATTATTACTCATATCTTGCTGATACTTTTTGAGTAATTTAATTTGCTGCGCTTGTAAATCTTCTATTTTTTTCTGATATGATTTTATCTTTACTTCTTGTTCTTCGAGCTGTACTTTGTGTTGTTTTTTAGAGTCATCAAGAACTTTGCTCGCGCTATCTAATTTTTTTTGCAACTTAATTATGTCATTTTCTTTATCTTGGTATTTTGCCTTTAAATTTGTCAATTCATTTTCATGTTGTTTCTGAGTGAAAACAAAAATCACAAACATTCCCAAGCAAACAACAACAGCCCATGCTAGTTTAACAAGCTGGGTTTTATTCGAATAACTATAGTTTTTCAAACGAATTGCTGTTGCCGAAAAAGATATTGGTCTTGAGCGTTCTTCGGTAGCCACTTCCATTGTTTCTTCATCGATGTTAAAAATTTTCTCTAAATCTTTCGCCATTTCGTATGCAGTCTGATAGCGTTTGTTCAAATCGCGATTTAGAGCTTTCATACAAATAGGTTCAGCTATCTTGTCCCATAAATTTGGATTAACATTCACCTGGCTAGGTAAAAGAATTGGCTTACGTATAATAGCATCAGCTAATTGAAAGCCGGATAAATCAGCAAATGGATTTTCTTTAGCAATTACCTCGTAAAGCATAACTCCTAATGACCAAATATCGCTGCGACAGTCAATTACTTTCGAATCTTCCCACTGTTCAGGAGACATATATCGAGGTGTCCCTACTGACAAAGACCCCGTTAGATCATCTTCACCTGCGCTAGAAAATCCAGTATTCTTAACTAAACCAAAATCAGTAATTTTAGGTACCATATCTTTTGTAAAAAGAACATTACCCGGCTTCAAATCACGATGTATTAATTCTTTTTCATGAGCAAAATGCAAACCTTTTGCCACTTGATAAAGATGTTTGATACCTTCATATGAAGAACATTCTTTCTGTTTCAACCAACTACTAAAAGAGGTTTCTAAATATTCCATAATGAAGTATAATTCATCAGGTTTTGCATAATATACAGTAACTATATTAGGATGGTTAAGTGTAGCCATAGTCTCTATTTCACGACAAAAGCGATGGTAGTCTGTTTCTCCTTTACGAAACAAAATTTTAATAGCTTCGTCTCTTTTTACATTATTGTTGTGTACCAACCAAACAATCCCGTAATTACCAGAAGAAAGTTCACGAACATATTCGTAACCAGCAGGAAGTTCTGGAAGATTTTTATGAAAGCCTGTACTCATTTATCATCCTTTTACCGCTCTATTTTTAACTTTAAATACCTAAATAATCTTACAAATACGGTAACAGCGCTTATTAGGTCACTTACAGCAATTCTATCACATTTGAGGAAAAAAGTATGAATAAAAAATCAATAGCTTATGCAATACTTGCAATTGTTATAATAATCCTAACTATTAATACCCTACTCTACATTATTGTATCGCACATTGAAAAAGCCCGAGACCAAGCTTCATGCCAAACCAGTTTATCACAAATTGCTAAAGGCCTTTCTATTTACCAGTTAGATTTTGGCAAACAACAACTTTATCCTCAGAAAGATGGGCAAGGTTTTTTGTTAGCGCTATATAAAACAAAAATCTTAATAGTAAAACATATATATACATGTGGCTCCACACAAGATTATGAACAACAAGAACAATTAGAAAATGCGCCTGATAACGGAGATTCGGATGGTCCAGTTAGTTATGCTGGTCGTAAGAATTCTCAGCACAATGTATACCCTGGTATATTCAAACCTGATATAGATACAACAACCACTCCAATTGTATCGGATGATTTTGGCGCTCCATATAACCACGAAGACGAAGCAACAAGTATTTTGTTTTTGGATTTTCACATTGATTTCAAACGCAAAAGCGATCCAGACTTTCCCGACTTAGATGTTCTAACAAACTAAAGGAAAAAAGATGAATAAAAAATCAATTCTAGTTGTTGTCATGGTAGTTCTAACTATAATTGTCGTATTTCGCACTATTGAAAGTAGTATCATGAAAGCAAAACAAGAACTTTGGTGCAAAATGAATCTAGAGCAAATGGCAAAAGGACTAAACATGTACTTATTAGACTTTGGCAAAGAGAAATTCTACCCACAAAAAAATGGCCAAGGATTTTTATTGGCTTTGTACGAAGAAAAACTTGTAGATTATAGTATCTATACATGTCATTCTACGCAAGATTACAAACAAACAGAAAAACTTAAAAGCGCTCCAGACAAGGGTGATGGTGATGGTCCGATTAGCTATGCTGGACGCAAGAATTCTCAACAAAATTCATATCCAGGGATATTCAAACCTTATGAGGACACAACGACAACACCTATCGCCTCCGATGATTTTGGCACTCCGTACAACCACGAAAACGGTAAAGCAATGAACATTTTATTTTTAGATATGCACGTCGATTTCAAACGCAAGAGCGATCCTGACTTCCCTGATATAGATGTTCTAGCAAATTAATAATATTTAAGTTAACTTGAGCTCATACAAGACAAAAACGTTGACATTCATAAATTTTCATCTTGAGCTTTTATATTGCTGTACGTTATAATAATAAAGGTTTACTGATAAACGTTATCGGTAATTTTTCGAATCTGGAGGATCAGATGAATAAATTATTTATATTTGCTCTTGTTGCACTTCTTACTGTTTGTGCATGGGCAGAAAACGGTCTATCTGTTTCACAACAAGTAGATAATATGCTTTTCCAAGGTCGTTATGCTGACGGCGAAATTGTTGTAAAATATACTGAAGGTAGTTTCGCAGCTATGAACGTAAATACTTCTGCTGTAAAAGACCTAGGTAACAACACATTCTGCATGAAGCTACGCGGCGACATGAAAAAGACATTAGTTCAACTTCTACAAGACCCTAGTGTTCAATATGCAGAGCCTAATTACTTATACAAAACAATGGCTGTTCCTAATGATGCTAAATTCGGTCAACTTTGGGGCATGAAAAAAATTGGTGCTCCTGAAGCTTGGAACACAAAGTCTAAAGGTAATGGTATTTTAGTTGCAGTTATCGATACTGGAATTAACTACAAGCACGAAGACCTAAAAGACAATGTATGGGTTAACGAAGCAGAAGCAAACGGTAAAGCTGGCGTTGATGATGACGGTAATGGTTACGTTGATGACATCCACGGTATGAGTGGTATTACTCAAAGTGGTGATCCAATGGACGATCAGTCTCATGGAAGTCACTGCAGTGGAACCATTGGTGGATCAGGTAACAACGGTATTGGTGTTGCTGGTGTTTGCTGGGAAGCTGAAATCATGGGATGCAAATTCCTTGGTGCTGATGGTAGTGGTAGCCTTGAAGGTGCTGTTCTATGCATCAACTACGCTGTAGCAAATGGTGCAAAAGTTCTTAGCAATAGCTGGGGTGGTGGTGGATTTAGTGTTGCTCTTTACGATGCAATCAAAAATGCACAAGATGCTGGTGTTCTATTTGTTGCTGCGGCAGGAAATAGCTACAACGGTGAACTTTCTTACCCTGCAAATTACTGCTTGGATACTAACCACAATGGTACAGTATACAAAGGCTTAGACAATGTATTGTCTGTTGCTGCTAGTGATCAAAACGATAGCAAAGCATCTTTCTCTCAGTATTCTGTAGAAGCTGCAAAAGCTGGAAAAATGATTGCTGCTCCTGGAACAAGTATCTTAAGTACAGTTCTTGGTAACGATTACGCAAGTTATGATGGTACATCAATGGCAACACCTCACGTTGCTGGTGCAGCTACTCTTGTTTGGTCTAACAACCCTAATTTAACTGCTATAGAAGTTAAAAATCTTCTAGTAAACAGTGGTGACACTCTTGAGTGGAGCGCTGACTGGTGGGGCCCAAAATTTAACGTTCAACGTCTAAATTTAAATAACGCAGTTAAACAAAGCAAGTAATAATAAGCATTGATTGATCTTGCGACCCTTCGGGGTCGCTCTTATTGCACAGTACTTCAGCAACACAACTCTTTCAATATTGTTCCTGACTCTTAGCCTCTAGTTCTTGGCTATGCAATAACCTAAAACCAAACCACGAGCACGCAACAAGGCGCCCAAATACACAGGAGAATTAAGTGCGTATAGTATACATATTAGCTGGCGCAGGAGGTATGTACTGCGGAGCTTGTAACCGCGATGCAGATTTAGTAAATGGTATCCAAAAACAAGGCTACGATATTCAGCTTATTCCTCTTTATACCCCTCTTCGTTCCGATAGCGAAAATCCCTTGCAAACAAGTCGCATTTTTTACGGCGGTATTATTACTTTTTTAGAACAAAGCCTAAAAATTTTTCGCCATACACCTGCTTTTCTTGACTATTTATTTGATAATCCCAAATTATTAAAAGTACTGGGTAAATTTACGATTGCAACAAAACCAGAAAAATTAGGGCCAATGACAGTATCTGTTCTCGCAGGAAAAGATGGGAACCAAAAAAAAGAACTACAAAAACTCATAGAATACCTCAAGACGGTGAAACCAGATATAATCAACATAACCAATTCAATGCTATCAGGTATTGCTGTTTCCCTGAAAGAGACTTTACAAGTACCAATACTATGTACTTTTCAAGGTGAGGAAGCTTTTATTAACTCCTTAGCAGAACCTCATAAAACCCAAGCACAACAACTACTCAAAGAAAACGCTCAACATATCGACCACTTTATCGTACCGTATAACAAATATGTTGAAGAGATGGTCTCTTTTTTAGACATCCCACAACAAAAAATGTCTGTTATTCTCCCAGGCGTAGATTCTAAACGTTATATATTTAACAAAAAAACGAATCAATCAGAAATCAAAATAGGATACTTATCGCGTATTGCTCCTGAAAAAGGACTCGACACCCTCCTCGAAGCCTTTGCAATACTACAAAAAAAACACAATAATGTTACATTACACATTGCTGGACAAATTTATGAAAAAAGTTTCTGGGCTAAAATGCAAAAGTATATCAAGAAGAAAAAGCTTAGCGAACATATCATCTATCACGGAGAATTATCTCTGCAACAAAAACAACTTTTTCTAAAACAATGTAACGTATTTTGCGTCCCAAGTAAATTTAACGAATCTAGAGGATTAGCTGTTCTAGAAGCTATAGCTTCGGGAATTCCTGTTGTAGTTCCTCAAATAGGTATCTATTCTCAAATAATAGAAGATACAGGACATGGTATTGCTGTGCACCCAGCAACACCCAAGAATTTTGCAACTAGCATAGAAAAAGCTATTCAAAATCCTTCTGAATATATTGGGGAAAATCGCAATATATTTTTACAAAAATATGGGCTTACACGTATGGTAGAAGAAGTAATTCTTTTATATAAACACTCCCTCTAAAACTACATGGCAAAATGCAATACACATATTGAGCGTAAGTTATTAACATTGAACAGATTAAAACAATTTGTGCATTTTTGTTTGCAGAAAAAATATCGAACCCACTCTTGAGCCGTTGCTTATTTTATCCACCAGTGCTTGACAACATATTTGTTGACAACATCCATTCAGAAATGGATTTACAACCCTGTCGCGATATGGTAATCTTACCTTCATTGTAAGTAACACCTACAAGAGAAAGAGTTTCAATATCTCTTTCAATAGTTCTTTCACTAACTTCATACTCTCTTACTAAATCCATCACTGTTGTTTGCGAGTGAGGCGATAGTTGACCTAATATACTAAAAAGTCTCAATAATCTTGTATTCCACATAATTAATCTCCCATGAATTTTATAATTGCGTTTCTGAATAAACATTCTTGGCGGTCACTTACAAAAAGATAAGTCAAGACCCTAAACCATTGACTATTTGTAAAAGCAAAAGTAATGCCAAACGAGACAAAAAACTATAAGGCAATACAGAAAAACAACTTGCGGAGTTTTATCTTTTTTTGTACGATGCTATTTTTTGTATCACTATCGCACAAAGCATGTGCGAAATCGCTCAATTAATTACATTTTGATTGTTAATTATTAAGAAGACTTTTATGGAAATAGAAAAATACCAACCGCTAGAATTATTACGTTCGTGGCAAGGAGGTGTTTGCTATCGCGCTTACAATAATGAAAACAATAATATTATTGACTTGCGTATTTTTAAGCATGGGTATTTCTCAAAAGAAAAATGGCAACAAATCAGCAAAAAATTACTACGTTTATACGCATTAAATCATCCTAGAGCCCTTAAAATTTTAGACATGGACTTAATAAATTCACCACGATTTGTTGCTTTTGAATTTCTACAAAAAATCCCCTTGCGTCAATTCAATTTTCCCAATTGGGACACACTAGAAAAAATGCAGTTTATTGAACAAATAGTAAGCCTTATAACAGAAGCTCACCGCTTAGGAATTGCGCATAATAACTTATCTATCGACACTGTTTACGTAGCAGATAACAATATCAAAATAGATTTTGCTTACTCGGCGGAATTGCATACTCAACAAAGCAGTTCTTCTTTTTTAGCCCTAGGAAATGACACATATTGCGTAGCGAAAGTTATATATTGGATATTGACAAACGGCGAGAAATATAAAGGCAATATAAACATCGACGTCGAAAAAAGCACAAAATACTTTGCAGCCAGCCCATTTAATGAATTCATAGAGCTCTTAAAAAAATGCTTTCACAGCAACACACGTGTACAAATGTCAGAACTAAAATACAAACTGCATGAATTTATTATTACGACAAGCAAAGCCACCCAAGAAATGCAAAAAGAAAACACAGTCCTTATAGAAAACGCTATTTTTGGCGATAAGCCACAAAACATTGATCGATTAAAAAAAATTGGACGTTTTATCATAGAAAAAAAAATTGGCAGCGGTGGAATGGGAGTTGTTTATTTGGCCAAGGACAAAACCGATCAAAGCAGTGTCGCTCTAAAAATAATATCTCCCAAATGCGCTGAAGACAAAAATTATTTACAACGTTTTTATAAAGAAGCACGGCTTCTTTCAGAAGTAAACAATCCCTATGTTGCCAACATGCTCGAAATCAACCAAGAAAAAAATCTTCACTACTTAGTGATGGAATTCATTGCAGGAGACAACATTAGTAGTGTTTTAAAAAAGCATAAGCAACTTAGTGAAAAACAAGCGTTATTCATCATAGCAGATGTTGTTCGTGCACTTAATATAGCTCATAAAAAACAAGTAATACATAGAGATATCAAACCTGCTAACATAATTTTAACCACAAACGATGCTCTTAAAATTATCCAGTCATCCTCGCCCATAAGTATCGCAAATCAAACCTTTGCAAAATTATCAGATTTTGGACTAGCCAGACACGTTGTAGAAAATGAATCCCTTGATTTAACGCAGTCTGGGGCTATTCTTGGAACTCCTAAATACATGTCTCCAGAACAATGCCAAGGAAAAAAAGTAAGTGCTCAAAGCGATTTATATTCTGTAGGGATTACTCTTTTTTCTTTAATCGCAGGATGCCCCCCTTTTGATGCCGATACTCCATTTGCCATCATAAATAAACACGTAAACACCCCTGCTCCTTCTGTTAAAGAATATGCTCCAAACGCCAGTGAAAACATATGTTCAATTATTGAAAAATTACTAAGAAAAGATCCAAACGAACGCTACCAAAGTGCAGGCGATTTACTTTCTGACATAGAAAGTTTATTGCGTGGAGAACCAACAAACCTCATCATTCATCCACAACTACCTTCTATCTCTGAACCCAATTTATTGAACTTCGAGTTTAAATGGCAACTGAAGTCAACGATAAAAGATCTCTGGCCACATGTTACCAATACCGAAAAAGTCAATAAAGCTCTAGGATTAGTGGCTCCAGACTACTCATATGTTAATAATCCCCAAAATGGGCGCCAATTATTCGCGAGAAATAAAAGTAAACTATTTTCTCTAGAGTGGCAAGAACACCCTTACGAATGGTTGCATGAAAAGCGTATGAGTATTTTACGTGAGTACAATTACGGTATATTTAAGTGGATGGCAAGTATCGTGGAGTTTCATTCTCATGGTGAGGGAACACAAATAACTCATAAATTTGTTATTTCTCCAAGAAATTGGTTTGCTCGCATTTTATTAAACTACCAATTTAATAAATCCGTTCGCAGTAAATTAAACGGTATCTATCAAAAAATGGATAATTACTGCCAAAGAAAAACCACCAAAAAATCTGTTTTTATAGAAGAAAACAAACTTTCATTTGATAAAAAAATACTACTGCAACGCTTGATACAAAAAAGTAGTAATCACACTATAGATAAAAAAACACAACAAACCTTCGAACTTTTTATCGAAAAGTCTTCAGACCAAGATGTCGCACGTATTCGTCCTTTAGCGCTTTCGAAACAATTAAATATCGATCCACAGCAACTTATTACGTTGTGTTTAAACGCCGCCGCTCAAGGGTTACTAACCTTACTATGGGATGTGATCTGCCCACTATGTCGTATTCCCTCAGATCTAAAAGACACACTACGCGAAATTAAAAACCACGGGTATTGTGAAGCATGTAACATAGACTACGAACTTGATTTCGCCAACTCAGTAGAGCTTATCTTTAAAGTTCATTCATCAGTCCGAGAAAGTGACTTACAAATATACTGTGTTGGAGGCCCAGCACACTCTCCTCATGTAATATCTCAAATGAAATTGCAAGCCAAGGAGTGCCTAGAGTTAAATTTAAAACTCAACGAAGGAGCATATCTACTACGCTCCCCACAACTACAGCATTCTTGCAAATTTCAGATATCTAAAAACTGTAATATACACAAACATAACTTACAAATCTCTAGTTTAGATAAAGAAGAATTCACTTTAACAACAGAAAAGCAGTGCATTCAACTTATTAATGATTTCGATAAGGAGATAGTTTTACGTATAGAACATACAGTATCAAGACGCGACACACTTACAGCGGCATATGTTTCAACTCTTCCACTATTTCGAAAACTATTTCCTCTTGAAGTGTTATCCCCACAACAATTGGTTTCTATCTCTAATTTGATTTTAATTGCAGTAGACATTCACAACTCCGAACTTTTCTATAAAGAAAAGACTGATTCACAAGCTTTTCAATTGTTATACAATTATTTACAAAATTTAGAACAACACATCACTGAGAATACAGGAGTGGTTATTAAAACCAAAAACGAAGGGCTTATTGCTTCTTTTCCTACTGTAAAAAATGCCATCCAAGCAGCAATCTCACTACAAAAGAAGTTAGAGTCATGTAATTGCAATTTAAAAACGCGAGTAACTGCTCACCGCGGACCAGCAATGGTTGCAACAATCAACAATCGTCTTGATTATTTTGGTTCAACAATTAAATCATTAGAATATATGTTAAGCATTTGCAATACAGATCAAGTAATATATAGTCAAAGTATAGCTGAAGACCCAACTTTTACAAAATTGCTAAACCAATATCAACTTCGCCAAACAGTACACAACACAAAAATTCCACGCACCCAAGAATATATTATTGAAACGGCATGCTTATAAATACATCATTAATTAAATAGTCACTATTGGCAGCAAAATTATAAAACTACTCTCAAACACGATTGGATAAAAAATGCATAGATATACAATCCTAATTTTAGTCGTTTTTGGCTTTCTTTATTCTGAGAATATAGCTAAACTGAAAAAAGATATTTTTTTATGGGAACATCAGCGACAAGGGTTGGTAAATTTACATAAATTATCACAACATAAAAACAAACAAATTCGCCAATTAAGCGTACAAGCTTTAGGGCGCATTCAAAAGCCTGAATCTATAGAATATATTGCAAAATGTTTGACAGATAAAGAAGTAGAAGTTCGCGTTCATGCTGCATTTGCATTAGGTCAAATGTGGATAACACAAAGTGAAGCGCATTTACTAAAAGCTCTTGAGTCAGAGGAAGATTCACAAGTAACAAAGGTAATCATTGAAGCTTTAGGTAAAGTCGGGGGAGAAAAAACTATACAAAAGTTTTTGCAAAAAATCTCTAATCCGGTGTATAGTGAAGATATAACTTATGCGAGTGGGCTGATTGTTTATCGCGGAATGCACAATGAGGCTCTAATTAGAAGATTAGTAGTTTACACAATGCATCCTTCAAAAAAAATTCGCGGGCATGTTAGTTACTCTCTAATGCGAGCCAAAAAACCGCGGACAATAAATCACTTAGTACAACTTCTTTACGATAAAAATGCGTACTGCCGTATGAATGCTGCACGTGGATTAGGATACATAAAGCACAATAAAGCAATCACTCATTTATATGTTGCAATACACGATAAAGATTCGCGTGTAGCCGTCAATGCAATCAATGCTCTTGGTAATTTTTCTAATATTGATATAGCCAAAATATCGCCTCTTATTAAAAGCAAAAATCATCATATTTCGTTAGCAGCTATTCGCGTAATAGGAAATTTGAAATTAAAAGTTCATAAAAAATTACTAGATATTTTTAGTAAAAGTAATGATTTGCAAAAAGGAGAAATCCTTGTTGCGCTTGCTAAAATAGACGCAAAAATCTGCTTACAAAAAATTTCATTATTGGAAAAAACATCGGTACTACTTCAAGTTAAAATCGCTGAAGCATTGGGATTTATAGACAACCCTCAATCTGTAAAAATATTACAAAAAATGCTATCAACAACAAATAATCAAGTAATACAAACAGTTGTTGCCTCCCTAGGAAAGATTTCCTGTATCGACACAACAAGTGATCTTGTAAAAGCTCTACAGACCCTAGATATGGCAATTGTAACTTATGCTGCTGAAGCTCTTGCTAATAAAAATGTCGTAACAGCAATACCAGAACTTGAAAATACTTACTCTAAATTACGCACCCCAAATGATATTGAGGCAATGCAAGCAATTATAAATGCCATTGGTAAGTTAACAAATAAAACGCAAAAAGCAGGGATTGCATTCTTGCAAAAAACAGCGAGTTCCTCTCAACTCATCTTAGCAGCTATTGCGAAAGGTTATTTAAAACAGTTAGGAATTCTTACGACAAAGGAACAACCATCATCAAATATTACTTCACAATCGTTTCCATACGAAGAAATCCAAAATCTTCCTAATTTCAAAATTGAAGTACTCACAAGTAAAGGAACATTCACAATACGTCCTTGCATCAAGGAAGCCCCTATAGCTGTTTACAATTTTTATCAACTAATACAAAAAAAATTCTATAATAACTTAACCTTTCACCGCGTTGTATCCAACTTTGTAGTACAAGGCGGTGATCCACGAGGAGATGGCTGGGGCGGACCAGGATATAATATACCATGCGAGTATAACATGCTTCGTTATCACCGTGGAATGGTAGGAATGCCTCTTGCAGGAAAAGACACTGGGGGATGTCAACTATTCATCACTCATTCACCGCAACCACATCTCAACGGTAAATATACAATATTTGGAGAAGTTATTAGCGGTATGGAAATCGTAGATTTAATACAAACAGGAGATATGATTAAAAATGTAAACATTGTCTTGGTAAAACCAGAGAAAAAATTACAAAAGGAAAACAAAAAATGAAAGCTTTTTTCATCGCAACTTGCATTTTAGTCACCACTTTAATTTCTGCGGAAAGTAGCTGGTATAATGTATACAATGCCCAAAAACAAAAAGTAGGTTATGCCGTTTCGACATTAACACCAAACAATAATGGCTACAGTTACAGCGAAAAATTACATATACTCCAAGGTAGTCAATTTATTTTAGTAGAATCTCTACAAGCAAACATTGATAAACAATATCGTTTATTGAATATGCAACAACAAACGAATGGAAAAATATATAGCTACAATGTAGATAACAACGAGAAGATTCTGCATGTAAAGCACACTACAGGAAAAGTATCAATTCCATTTGAAGGTGATATATACGCAGCTGCCAACGGCAACGAAGCAAAAGCGTTAGGTCTCTTAAAAAAAGGAAAAAAAGCAACAATACGCGTAGCTGTAAGAGGAAAAATAGTTAAATATAGAATTCGCACTACTACACGCGGTAGTTTGGCTTACAATAATACCAAAGTAAAAGTATATGTTATGCATGTAACAGACGCTGCGAATAAAGCGAAAATGTATATTTCTGCCTCTGGCACAATGTATAAATTAAAAGCTTCTGGGATAGAGATGAAAAAAGTCAGTGAAGAACAGGCACTGAACAAAAATATCTTTGAAACCAGGAAACAAAAAACTTCGAAAACAATTCCCTATAATAGCACGAATCAAGTTCAAGATTGGGCAAATGCATCTCCAAGCCGAGAGTTAGATAATATCGGTAGACAAATAGAGTATCAAATAAGTATTGGTCAAGCGCGTTACTTAGACTCTTTAGCTGATATTCCCTTTCTTGTAAAGCTAACCACTAAAAATCTAAATTTAAATGCAAAAGAAATACGAGATTTTACCGCAGGAGCTAGTTCTTCTTTTCAATTTGGACAAACGATGGTAAACGCCGTAGCACAAGGCGGCCAATATAAATTCTTACGCTCTTCGGCAAATCCTCCAGGATTACTGTTTCGATTAATCACCGCCGGAGGAGGGTTAAATTATCATCATTTCAAAATGAAGCAGATAAATCAAAGCTGGAAATGGGTTGATATTTATATATATGCCACTGGTGAAGATCTTAGTACTACAATGTCAAAAAGTGCTTCTCTCATGATGCAGAAAGCAGGCTTTTTTAGTCGTTTAATGGGCAGCGAAAACGATGGGCAAAAATTACTCAATATAGTACAATTAACAAGACAACAACAGTTTTCTCAAGCAATAACCGTATACAATAGTCTTTCAAGTAAAGCAAAAAAAATTAAAATAGCCCTACTGATGAGGGCTCAAGCGGCTTTTCAAGTTAGTGAGCAACAATATGCGCAGGCAATAGGAGATTACCTAAAATACCATCCTCACGATGTATCAAGTAACTTAATGGGAATCGATTTTTATTTTCTAAAAAAGCAATACCCTAAAGCTTTAGCTTGCGTAGATAATGTAGATAAAACAATAAACGACCCATATTTGAATGTTTTCCGTGGAAACTTTTACGTTGAAATGGGAGAGAATCAAAAAGCCAAAACAGCGTTTGCAAACGTTATTGAAAAAGAGCCACGTAATCAAAACGCATATTTTTCTTTGTTAGGGCTCGCATTAAAAACTAAAGAGCACACGGAAGTCACGCGCATATTAATCCAAATGGAACGCGATCTAGGAATGCAATGGAAAGATTTACGCACCGTACCTGAGTACGCTGATTATGTAGCATCACCAGAATACAACAACTTTGTTAATCGTAATAAGTAGATAGTAAAAATAATAATCGTAATATTTATTTCTGAGAAATAAATATTGCGAAATACCTTAAATCAACATATTGTGCAAGTGAAAATACATCTTAGATTTTTAGAATTTAGTTTCGGTTCTAGCTCTCATTAGCTCCAAAGTTCTAATAATTATAACTTATGCACAAATCAGTGAAACCATACGAGGAAATAATGAACATAGCAACTTACACAGCAAGCGCCAATATTGCTGTTGTCAAATACTGGGGTAAAAAAAACGAAAAACTTATTTTACCCTATAACAACAGTTTAAGTTTTACCATGGACGATAATCTGCAAACGATCACAACAGTTATGTTTTGTAAAAGCCTTTCGCAAGACGAACTATGGCTCAATGGAAAAAAAATTGACTTGCAACAAGGAAAAAGATCTCACTTACTTCCTGTTGACTTAATTCGAGAAAAAGCAAGTATTGACTTGAAAGCTCGTATTGTTTCGCAAAACTGTTTTCCTACAGGGGCTGGCTTTGCTTCTTCAGCTTCGGGAGTAGCAGCTCTTGTTTGTGCTACAACCAAAGCATTAGGATTATCTCTAACCGGACAAGAACTGTCGATACTTGCACGCCAAGGAAGTGGCAGCGCATCAAGAAGCGTTTACGGAGGTTTTGTTGAATGGTTGCAAGGAGAACGTGTAGATGGTTCTGACAGCTATGCTGTCCAAATAGCACCACATGACCATTGGCCACAACTCCGTAATGTAATAGCTGTTGTAGAAACAGAAGAGAAAAAAATAAGCTCGCGCCATGGAATGAAAACCACTACATTAACCAGCCCCTTATACGAAAAGCGCCTTGAGTATCTCAAAACCTTGGTTCCGAAAATGAAAGAAGCTGTTCTAAAAAAAGATTTTGCTACTTTTGCAGAATTGACAATGCGCGAAAGTAACAGCATGCACGCATCCATGCTCGATACTTGGCCTCCTATTATGTATCTCAGCGATGGATCGCGAGAGGTTATTTACACCATAGAAAATCTCAATAGCGAACTAGGCAAAATAGTTGCAGGCTACACTTTTGATGCCGGGCCAAACGCTCATATTTATACAACACAAGAGTATGTTTCTATCATAAAAGAACGTCTACAAAAAATCTCGCAACTTAAAAATATTTTAGTTTGCCAAGTAGGCGAGGGACCAAAACAAATTAATGACGAAAAAATGTTTCTAATTGATCCTAAAAATGGCAATCCAAAAACACTTGTTCAATGAGAGAACTATGCAAATTTTTGTTCCAGGAAAATTGATGTTATCAGGCGAATGGTGTGTTCTAGAAAAAGACTTACCGTGTATAGTAATGGCTGTGAATGCTGGTATTTCTATTTTTATTGAACCACACAACAAATACTTATTCGCAGCACCTGACTTTGAAATAGCAACAACAGAATTTAATTATACTGATAATGGTGAAATTCATTGGCAAACTCCGTTAAACGAAATTCAACAAGCACAGCTTAATCTGAGTCGTAAAACAATGGAAATCTCACTACGATATCTACAAACAAAATCCATTGCGCTAAATCATTTTTCGTTAACAACTTCTTCAAAGCAAACGATTGTCGAAAAAGATGACGGTAAAAAATACAAAATCGGCTTAGGAAGTTCAGCAGCAATAGCCGTTGGAATTGTTTCCGCAATATTTCAATTACACAACATCGATATTGAAAAACCTCAAACCCAAAAAGTGATCTTTAATATCGCGTGTATTGCTCACTATCTTGTACAAGACAAATTAGGTAGCGGTTTCGATATAGCCGCTTCCGTTTGGGGAGGAGTCACTTACTATAAACGTTTTTGCGCTGAGTGGCTTACAGAACAAATAGAAGCAGGAGGAATAATGAGTGTGCTGGACAAAGACTGGCCAGGACTACACCACGAGACATTAAATTTCCCTGCGAATCTTAAACTACTCGTTGGTTTTGTTGGTTACAGCGCAAACACTAAAAAGCTCATTCGCTCTCTTAGTGAATTTCGCGAAAATTCTTCACAGGAATACATGGATAAAATGCGCGAAATTGCAATGGTTGTCGACAAAGTAAAACAAAATATACTTGCACAAAATAACCAGGAAATATTGAAACTCCTTACGCAAAATCGCTATCTATTGCGTGATATGAATCAATTTAGCTATCGTAACTTAGAAACCACAGAACTAGCATTGCTTGCTGATATTGCCGAGGGAAACAATGCTACAGGAAAATTTTCAGGTGCTGGAGGAGGAGATTGTGGCATAGCGATAGCAACAAATGAGGAAGATTCACAAACAATACTGCGATCGTGGCAAGAAAGTAGTATTATTCCTATTGATTTAGAGCTAAGCAGTAGAGGTACACGCGTAGAATTATTTTAAAACACAAAAATACTTTCAATCACCAACACAGGAGTAAATCTAAATGCGTTATGGATTGCTTGGAGACATACATTCTAATTTAGAAGCACTAGAAGCAGTGATTGATTTTCTAGAAAATCAGAATATCGATAAATATTTATGTGTAGGTGATATTGTAAATTTTGGCGCAAACCCAAAAGAATGTGTAAAACTAATTCGCGAACTATCCTCTATTGTTGTTGCTGGTAATCACGACTACGCAGTTGTTGGTAAATTACAAATGGCTTACTGGTGACCATTTGCTTTACGATGTGTCCGGTGGACAGAAGACCAACTCAATAAAGAAGAGGCATCTTATCTAGCAAATTTAGATTTAAAAATACAAATAGATGACGAGATCAGTCTAACACATAGTACTTTTAATCATCCAGAGTTATTTGACTACATTCAAACCGCTCAAGATGCGCAATTTTCTTTTGCCATTTTGGAAACCACTATCGGTTTCATTGGTCATTCACATGTACCGATAGTATTTTTTAAAAACGGAAATTTTTCTCAAGAACAACACTTAACTTTTGATCAAAATACTTCCGTTATAGTCAATGTTGGAAGTGTTGGACAACCGCGCGATGGTAACCCTAAAGCATGCTGTGCAATATATGATAGTGATACAAAGCACATATCAACCCATCGTATAGAATATGATATCGAAAAAGCCATACAGAAAATCAATGCCACAAATATTCTACCTGAAATTAGTGGCAAAAGATTGTGGTATGGCCGTTAATTTCAAGCATGTTATCAATCAACATATAAAACAGTTTTAACAAATAGTCGATTTCTTTTGCTGTCACTCCTATATTTTATTGCTTACCTGGTAATAATAGCTCTATTTTTCCTCATTGTTCGCTTCTTAGTCCATAACGTCCCATCGCTGATTTCACCTTAGTATTTTGTGAAATAGATAGTCTTCACCTAATATTAACCCAGCGGTAGTAAATGCATTGACTACTACTCCGCAAATACCAGGCATATTCATAGATTGTCCTGAGAAAAACAAATTTTTAACGCGGCTTCTTTGTGGGGGTCGGTGAATTGTTTGTTGAGAGATATCGTGAGAAATACCAAAAGCACTTCCGTTTATACTACCAGTGTAATGTTCGTTTGTTAGTGGAGAAGAAGAGTAAACATCGCTAATCTTATCCTGTAAATCAGGAATGTATTTTTGTAAATCTTCTAGGATAAAATCAGTGTATTTCTGTTTTAAGTCTTTATATTGCTGTGGGCGTTTACCAAATTTAGAACCCTTAAAGGCCATAAATTCTTCTGATTCAACAAAAGTACACACATTTAATCGCGGGCGATAAGGAACTTCTGCGGCAATTTTATCATTTAGTAAACTCGGTGAGTTTATATATATACCAGCATATGGGCGGTTTTTAGTAATGTAAATATAATTCAAGGCATCTATGTTTAGTTCTTCTTTTAATATAATATTTAAACCAAAACTCCCTCGCGAGTCTTTCATTTCTAAAATATTGTTTTTAAAAATCGGGCGTAGCGCGCTATCATCTAACATAGGAACAATAAGCTTCGGATGGATAGTCGAAATTACAAAATCACTATTTAAAACTTTGCCACATGATGTCACAACACTATGCACTCGTTTTTTTTCACATAACATCTTTTCCACTTGCGTTGAGAAATAGAGATCAACGTTCAGTGCTTTTACCTTTTCCATTAACGGTGCAACAAGTCCATCACCACCATCGTATAACCACACAGTACGATCAAATACCGAATCTAGACATATAGCATACGCAACGATAGGTATCTCATCAGCGTTAAGAGCTATGTTATAAGAAAAAGCACCCAAAATCTCTTTTAGCCACTGAGAAGTAAACCTTTCATTCATCCACTGAGAAAGGCTATAAGTAGGAAGTGATTTAAAGCGCTCGTAGGTTTTATTTATATCGAGGTGGTACCACCTAAAAGAGGAAGTAATAGTCTTAACAAGTTCAAAAAGTTCTTGTATTGCTTGTGCATCTTCAGGAAAAGTAGAAGTCAATTTTTCTTTAAAAAGATCTAATTTGGATGGCACGACAAATTTTTGTCTTGGAGTTGCAATCTCAAAGCACGCTTCATCATCATAATAATGGATTTTTAAATTAGTAAAAATATTAAGGTACTCTAAAAATCGACGCATTGGTTTGTGTGGATCAGTACTACCAACATAGTGAAAACCGGTATCAAAACGATATTTTTTTCGAGAAAAGGTCTGGATATACCCGCCAGGTATTCGCTGTTTCTCAATTACACACACTTTTGCTCCTTCAAGTGCATAAATGCATGCTTGTGTTAATCCAGATAGACCCGCTCCAATAATAAGATAGTCATATTTCATTCGTTTTAAAAAGCCCTAATAATAATACAAGCATTTGTTCCACCTAGTCCAAAAGTATTAGAAAGTACTACTTTTGGTTTGCACTGTAAAGTTTCAGTGACAATGTTAATCTTTGGAATATCGCGGTTTTGTTTTTCAAAATTCATTGATGGTGCGACAAACTCATCGCGCATCATCAACAAAGAATAAAGAACTTCCGAAGCCCCTGACATCCAGAGCTCGTGCCCGGTAATTGATTTTGTAGAGGATACCGGAGTTTCAGAACCAAAAACATTATATATCGCTTGCGCTTCTAAATCATCGTCAGTAATTCCACAAGCATGAGCATTTATATATTCGACTTCTTCACTTTGTAATTTAGCACTTTTCAAAGCACTTCTCATGCATGTTTCGTAAGCTTCAACCGTTTTCTTTCCCGAATTAAAGCTGTACCCAATAATCTCTCCGTATATATTGTGTCCTAAACGACGTGCGCGCTCTAAATTTTCTAAAACAAGCAGAGCTCCTCCGCCACTAGGCACCGTTCCTATACGCTCTTGATCAAACGGTCGACATGCTGTTGTAGGTATTTCACTTTTAGCAAATATCCCTAAAGCATCAAAACTAGCCATAGATATCCAGTTAATCTCTTGGAAGCCGCCGCTGATCACAGCCTGTTGTTTACCACTACGAATAAGATTATAAGCATAACCTAATGCATGAGCACCAGAAGCATCATTCGCACTAGCGGTAATATTAATACCTCGTGCCCCAACAAAAGGGCCTAAATTCATCGAACAACACGAATTCATAACCTTAAGAACCATATTAGATCCCAAGAAATGCGTTTCTTTGTATTTCTTCAGCGTAGCCATTAAATCTTCTAAAGGTTGTGACGAACTATCATTACCAAGAATGATTCCAACCTCTGGGCCAACAAATTGTTGAGGGTCTAACCCGCACTGATCTACAGCCTTCAACCAACAAAGAGCTGTATAAATCGCAGACTCAGACATAAAACGCCTTTTTCGTCTCTCTATTTTGTATATACTCTGTCCTGGCATAGCAGCTTGTAATAGACTTTGAAAACCAAACTGCGTTTTTTCCTGTTGTATTTCAAAATTGTTTTTACCACTTGCCAAGCCGGAGCTTACGTCTTCTAGAGAATGTCCTAGACTGTTTGTAATTCCCAATCCCGTAACAACAACACGATGATTATCCATTCTTTCTTTCTGCTTCAATGAAATCAGCTAAAGTTTGTACAGAAAAAAGCGCTTTTTTGGCTTTTTCCTCGTCATCAAATTTAACACCATACTTTTTTTCTAAAGGTACCACAATTTCTAGAGCATCAATAGAATCGAGCCCAAGCCCTTCGACAAATAATGGCATATCATCTTCAAATTCTTCCATAGTAATGTCATCGAGATTCGCGGCGGTGATAATAAGTTCTTTTAGTTCTTGTTTTAAATTTTCCATAGTATTCTCAAAATTACAGTAATTCTAAATATCAATTAGGTTTCTAATATCCATACAACCTAAATACATAAACTCCAAAATCCACGACAGTCTATTTTATTTTGTGGATTCCTGGTCAAGCCAGGAATGACACCTCAAGAATTGCTTGTCAAAACAAGGAGTCACATATCAAGGAATTCCTTGTTGAGGCAAGGAGTACACCTGAAGAAATTCTTTGTCGAGGCAAAGAATAACACCTGAAAGAAATTCCTTAACACTTGAAGAATTTTTTCTTCCAAGAGTTAATCAACTCTCTAAGAAAAAGCTTCCCACAGTGGACCTTTTACACCGCGAGATCGAACTCTTTTAAAAAAGCGCGCGTTCATCTTTTTCTTTAGTCCAGGGACAATCCAATTTGAACGCTCATCTGCAAGACTACTTATTCGTTCAAGCAAATATTCGCGAACCTCCTCTTCTACATAAAAAACAGGCTCTATTCCTATTTTTTCTTCGGTAATCCACTTATCTTCAATTAGCTTTCTCGCTAAAGGTGTCCCACGATATATACGCACACCTATTAGTAAAATTACCGCTGTCGGTTTACAATCAATAATATTGGTGATTGTCTGTTCAATACTCTCTTTTGTTTCTCCTGGCACACCTAAAATCAAAGAATGGCTAAATTTTATACCGTATTTGTGACACCAAAGCGCGCTATTTTTAATATCTTCTATAGAAAAAAGTTTATCCATAGCATAAAGACCTATTTCGCTTGCGGCATCAATACCAAAATCTAGAGAGCTACAACCAGCTTCGCTAAATTTGGCAAAAAGCTCTTCACTTACTTTCAGAGGAGAAACGTATGCTGTCCAACGTATTTTTAGTTTACGCTTAATAATCTCATCACATATAGCAATCGCGTGATGATTAGGCAAATTAAACACATTGTCTACAAAAAAATAATAATCCACACCATATTTTTTTAAACAATTTTCTATTTCATCGACAACCTTTATCGGATCACGTTGACGTACCTTGATCCCTTCGAGAAGTGGGTATGTACAGTAAGTACAGCGTAAAGAACAACCACGTTTCGTTTGGATATTGATACTACCTCCTTCGCGAAAATAAGTATCAACATCAAATAAATCTCTGTCTGGTACTAACTCATCAAATGCTAAAGATAAACCGACAGGATAATAAATCCGTGCATCATTCGTTGGTCCTGAATTATTATTTTTACTTGGTATATTGTCTTTTTCTAAAGAGTCAATTAAGTCACAAAAAAGTTGTTCTCCCTCGCCAACAACTCCATAATCTGCTTGCAGTTCATTTAAAAATTCTTTCGGAAATAACGAAAACGCTGACCCTCCGACAATTACGGGCGTTACAGAGGACGCCTTTCGGCATACGGACATAATTTTTTTGTAATGATCCAAATATGTTATTACTTTAGGATAAGCAACATTGTCAACATTACGAATAGAAAGACCAATGCATTGTGGCTCGTATTCGCGTATTTTTTCATAAAGCGAATCGGCAAAATCTGTATAAAAGTTTAAATCAAATAATGAGCTTTCATGTCCGCGCTGTTTCGCTGCTGCAGCAACGTAAGCAACTCCAATAGGAGGAACAGGATCAGGCATTCGTTCTTGATTGGCATTTATAAATAGTATTTTCATCCCTACACCTGCATTTCACGAGTAATTTTATAATTAGGGCATATCCCTAGTTTATTTTGAAAGTTTCTCAACAAATAAGTGGTCACTTAAATGTATTTTCTATATAATTCTGAAATATTTTATGCCTTTGGGCTCATATTAGATATTTTTTTTTTATCATTGTCAATAAACTTTCGAAATAGTCGCAGGAGGTATCATGCTCAACACATGGAAGATGCTAAAAGTTTTTGTTTCCTCAACTTTTTTAGATTTAGAACTTGAGCGCGATCGTTTACATCAAATTTTTGAAAAAATAGAACAACAAATTTTACAAAGAAGATTAACGATTTGTTCATATGATTTAAGATGGCGCGACAGATCTTCAACCGAACATGTTGTCGACTGGTGTATTCGCATGGTTGAACAATGCGATTATTTTATAGCTATTCTAGGCAATCGTTATGGATGGGTTCCTGAGAAAGGCGTTGATGGCGAAAACAATCAGGAAAATTTCTCCGTTACTGAAATGGAAGTTCGCAAAGCACTAGAAACAATTCCTAAAGAGCGGCGCTTTTTTTGCTTCACCAGTACCGACGAGGAAAAAAGCGACAATTTTGCCGCCATTCAAAAACTTAAAAACTTCTTAGAAGAACAACAAGAAACTATATTTTACTGTGACGACGTAAATCAACTTCTTCAAAACGTCGAGAAAAACTTTCAAAGTATTGTCGATAATGACTACCCTAATGCACCGCAAATACAAAAACCCCTATCTTATCGCGATACTCTCCGTAACCTACTTGCCGAAAAATTACACCGCTTTTGTGGACGAAAACAATACTTACAACAACTTCATAGCTTCGCAGAAAGTAAAAATCGTAATAATTATTTGTGTATCGAAGCAATGGCTGGTACTGGTAAATCTGCTCTTTTAGCAAAATTTATTTGCGAAAGAAAAGGAACTCAAATACCGATAATTGCCCATTTTATGGGGATGGGACGCGACTCTCGGCAAATTAGCGGTATAATACGTAACATTGCCGAACAACTACACGTCTGGAGAATATTAAACGAAATTCCTGAAGACCTTGCATCGTTACTTCCTGCGGTTAAAAGCTCTTTGGAAAATATAACGCAACCAATGATACTTATCATAGACGGATTAGATGAAGCGGCCGACAATGCAAGAGATTTATTATGGTTACCACGTTCATTATCCGAAAACGTCAGAGTAATACTTTCTTCGCGCCCTGCAGATACTCTCGATCGCTTACAAACATTCCCTTTTGTTAAAACAATTCAATTGCAACCTCTCACTACAAACGAGACCAATGAAATTATCAATATTTTTTCGAAAAAACATCGCACCTCTTTTTCAGAAAATGACACAGACATACTCCATAAAAGAGCCGCAGGAAATCCACTTTACCTAAAAGTTGCTCTTGAAGAACTAGCGCTTTCTGGAATGGCTGTTGGGCAACTTGCTTTAAGCATAGAAGCATTATTTGAACAAATAGTAGAACGCTTGGAAAAAGAATTTGCACAAAAATTTCCGACACTACAAATGCCCGCAACAGAAATGATCAATCTATACCTTGGATTAATTGCCGCTGGCGAAAACGGCATTCTAGAGAAAGAAATCAAGGATATATTATCTGTGGGAGATGACTTTATACTATCGGTAAGAAAATCATTACGCACATTTATTGTACAAAGACAAGATTTCCTTAATTTCTTCCATCCACAATTTGAGTTAGCTATAAAAATGCGCCAAGGTAAATCGGGAATGCGCACATGTCATCAAAAAATCGCAGAATATTTACAAAACAAAAGCTACAAATATTATCGAACTTTAGAAGAATTACCATACCAACTACAATGGGCCGAACAATACCAAGACCTATTAAAAACACTTACTCAATTTGAATTTTTGCAAGCAAAATGCAATGCAAAAATGGTAGCTGAATTAAAAAATGACTTTCACTTTGCTCTCCAAGGCCAAGTAGTCAAACTACGCGAAAGTAGTCACTGCGAAATAGCTCCAGGTATTGAAGTTGACAGAAAAACAATCCAACTTCTTGACCGCGCATTAGGAATGGATGGTCAATTTTTACAATCTCACCCACAGTGCCTGTTCCAAACTTTTTGGAACTATGGCTATTGGCACGACCACTCGAATAGCTCTACACATTATAACCAAAATGACGCTTCTTGTCCCTGGAATAAAGACCACTCTAAACTAAGCACTATTGTCGAGTATTGGCAACAACATCAAACCAAAACCCCATGGATACGCAGTAAGCGTCCTTTGCCAACGCGCTTAGATTCTCCCGTTCTCAACATCTGCCAACACGAACAACCTGTTACGGGAATAGACATAAGTAGCGATGGAACAAAAGCTGCTTCAGGTTCTTACGACTGTACTTTACGTGTTTGGGATCTACGTAGTAGTAAAATTCTACTAGAGCATACCTACGTAGCTCCGGTAAACGACGTGAGGTTCTCGCCTGATGGTGGTACTATTTATTCTGCGGGTCTACAGGTTGATATTTGGGATGTAACAAGAGGTGAAAAAATAAAAAGCATCGGCGAACCCAACCTAATGATTACCAAGCTAGCATTAAGCGTAGATGGTTCTCTTCTCGCTATAGCAACCGCCGATCAACGAGTTATCGTTTACAACACGACAACACAAGACCAAGTAGCTTGCTTTTCTGGCTACACACATGCTATTAGTAATATGAGCATAAGTCCAAATCTTAAATTTATTGCCACTGGTTGCTACGACAACACCATGAAAGTTTGGGATCTTGGAACGCAACAACTTACAACGACTTATCAAAGTGAAGGTATTGTCAGCGACGTTGATTTCCACCCTAATAATAAGTATATCGCCCTCTCAACTCACATATCTTTTCAGATATGGGATATAAGTGCTCAAAAAATTATTTATACTCACAATCTAACAGCTGCTCCAATGAGTATCGCTTACAGTTCTGACGGCGGAACACTTGCAGTAGGTGCGCAGCAAATATTCTTGTTTAATACCAAAGATTATAGTTTAAATGCAACCTTAGATGGTCATGACAGTATAGTAGGAAGTATTCATTTTACTCCAGACAGCAAAAAATTGATCTCTGGTTCAATGGATAAAACTGTTCGCTTGTGGAATACGAAAAATACAGGAACAAACATACAGGCGCCAGAACATAAATTTTTAGTAAGTGCAATGGCAATCTCTCAAGATGGCAAATATATTGCTTCTGGTTCGTATGATCAAAATATAATCCTTTGGGATGGTGAAACTGGGAAACAGCAAACCGAGTTTACCATTGGCATTGTTTCTTGTTTACAATTCTCTCCTTGCAATCAAAATCTTATTATTGGAACACATGATAAAAAAATTCATGTGTGGAACTTAAAAAACCAATCCCTTACTTGTACTTTACTTGGTCATAATCAGTCTATCACCACCCTAGCTGTCAGTGGTAACACAATTGCTAGCGCAAGTGAGGGTAATATATTTCTATGGGACATAGAACAACAAACAACTATTCAGCAATTCGAAGCACACGATATACACGTCGTAAAACTTGAATTTTCAGAAAATCAAACTTTAATCTCTCATTCTTATATAGAAAAAAAAGTTTGGTGCTTACAAAAAAATGAATGCATAAAAATACAATCATTAACAACATCCATTCCGTCAAACGATCATAGCCCGTATCACATTGAAGTAGAAGACGGCATCACCAAAATTTCAATCAACAAACAAACACTGTATTTTCCTATGGCTTTAGAAAATATCTGTTGTGTACAAGGAAGAATTGTTGGTAGTTGCGGCTCCTACCCTTTAATTTTAGAACCGGAAAGGATTTCTTAATGTATGCTATTGAAGTAGAGAATCTACATAAAAAATATGGACAAATGTTTCAAGACGATGTACATGCCCTTAAAGGTATATCTTTACAAGTAAAACAAGGAGAAATATTTGGTATTCTTGGGCCAAATGGCGCAGGAAAAACCACACTAGTACGAGTTTTATTATCTATAATAAAACCTACGTCGGGAAGCGCCTCTATATTTGACAAACCTCACAGCAATACAGAGGTAAAAACAAAATTGTCTTATCTTGCAGAAAACCACACCTATCCTCGCTATTTAACAGGGGAACAAGTACTAGAATATTTTGGGTGGTTAAGTGGAGTTCGTGGTCAAAAGCTACGAGATAAAATTAATGAAACACTGGAACTAGTAGGCATGACAAAATGGCGTAAAACTAAAGTAAAAAAATATTCAAAAGGTATGACCCAGCGTATTGGCCTAGCACAAACACTTATCAATGACAGTGAGCTTTTATTTTTAGATGAACCAACAGATGGCATTGATGCTTTAGGGCGTAAGGAAATTCGCGACTTAATATCGAAGTTAAAGCAAGAAGGGAAAACCATCTTTTTAAACTCTCACCTTTTGAGCGAAGTAGAGCAAGTTTGCGATCAAATTGTTATCATGAACAAAGGCGAAATTATTCGGCGCGGCACAATAGAATCTCTAGTAGCAACAAAGAATGCATACAAAATAGATGTAGAGGGCTCTGCAACAAAGGCCATTGAGTCTATCAAAACCAAAGTACAAAATATCGAGTATACCAACAATCAAATAGATATAACTTTAGAACAAATGGAGCAACTCGATTTTGTCATAGATACTTTACGCGAAAATGAAATTTCTATTCGCAGCATTGTACCATATCGCCAAAGTTTAGAAGATTACTTTGTAGATGTCATAGGAAAGGACAACGCATAATGAAATTTTTTGCTATATTCATCGACACTTTCCGCGAAATACGCGATAAAAAAATGCTCATAACTTTTGGAATCATTACTGCCATTTTCGCTTGCACTTATATATTCGGACTAAGCACAAAACCTGCAGGAAATGGCAACATTGAAACGACTTTTTTTGGTGACAGCGAAACAATAAATGCGATAGAATTTGTCCAAAAACAAATGATGTTTTTCTCCCACGTAACAACTGGCATAATCCTGTTCTTATTCATCATTACTTTTGCATTTGTCATAGCCAACCTCCTCAAACCTGGAACTCTCGACTTACACTTAAGTAAACCATTGTGGCGACCTCAACTTCTGCTTTACAAATTCCTAGCATGCGTATCAGGTGTTCTAGTACTAATGCTAATAATGACGGCAACTTTCTGGAGCATTTTATCATGGAAAGCGGGTGTTATTACTTTACAACCATTTATTTTCACTTTTATGGCCGCCGCTATCTTTGCTATTTCTTTTTCTGTCATTACTTTTTGCTGCGTGTTAACGCGTGGAGCAGGAGCCGGTATTTCGATTTACCTAGTATACGCGTATCTCTTGCAAGGAGTTTTACAAAGTAGAGAATCAATTAAAGCAGGTATAGATAGTCCACTCCTCGCAAATGTACTTGATAGCGCTTACCAT
Organism: Candidatus Uabimicrobium helgolandensis; assembly: GCF_041508025.1. Lineage (NCBI taxonomy): Bacteria > Pseudomonadati > Planctomycetota > Candidatus Uabimicrobiia > Candidatus Uabimicrobiales > Candidatus Uabimicrobiaceae > Candidatus Uabimicrobium > Candidatus Uabimicrobium helgolandensis. The sequence continues at coordinate 9,275,797 of NZ_CP165719.1, read as the reverse complement.
ATTCTTCCCAAGATAAACGAATGTCTTACAATTGCTACTAAGATGTCTAGTGGCAAAGAAACCAATTTCTATCCACTGACCTCTTCATTGATTTTTATGGGCGTTACTCTAATTGTCAGCTGTATTATTTTTCAACGTAAGGATTATTAGAGATAGGTTAAGGCGCCTTAACTTTTAGTAAAGGCGTCAACTATAATTTTCTCGATTTTTTTGCCTAAATGCTGTTATACTAGTAAGTAATGGGCAAATTACAATATCCGTTTAGCTGGGAATGCATATGTCAGAGAACAAAGAATTTGGAAAATTTGCGGTAAAATTGGGCTTTATTACAAAAGAACAATTATACAAATACCTTAACTTGCAGCGTTTGCTAAAAGAAAAGGGTGTCAATAAAATATTGAGTGAAATTCTTGTTCAAAAAAAAGTAATTACAGGCCTAGACGCCAAAGCAATTGCCCAACAAATTCCAACTTCTACGCAGGCTAAAAATCTACAAGAAAATACAACAGCTCCTACACCACCAAAATATCCAGGAACCTCCTCTTCAAAAACCCAAAAATACGCGAAAAAAGCGCAACGTTTTGGGCGTTACGAAATTCAAAAGATTCTAGGGCAAGGAGGGTCGGCAACGGTCTATAAAGTTTATGACCCGCGCATGGATCGCGAAGCGGCACTCAAAGTACTTACTCTCGGTCAAGTAGCTACACAAAAACAATTGCAACGCTTTAATGTTGAAATTAAAACAACCGCTCGTTTACAGCATCCAAATATTGTAACGATTTACGAAACAAACGTACAAAATAACATACCGTATTTTATAATGGATTTTGTTCCAGGAATAAATTTAAAACAATTTATTTATCGCCAAAAACCGAGTATTGAGCAATCGCTTTCTATTATAAAAACAGTTACAAAAGCCATTGGCTACGCACATAATCAAGGAGTTATTCATCGCGATTTGAAACCTGAGAACATCATGATGGAAAACAATCAAAATCCAAAAATAATGGATTTCGGCCTCGCTAAATTGACAGATAGCGAAACGGAATTATCGCGCACAGGAGAAATACTTGGGACAGTAAAATATATGTCTCCAGAGCAAGCAGAGGGAATAAAAAACGTTGATGAGCGTACAGATCTCTATGCAATTGGAGTTATTTTTTACGAAATGTTAGTGCGGCAAGCTCCATTTGAAGGACAATCTTACCTACAAATACTTAATCAAGTTATTAATAGCCGTCCCATCTCACCAAGTAAAATAAATCAAGAGGTTCCACGCGACTTGGAAATAATATGTTTAAAAGCGATCAGAAAAAAAGAAGAAAATCGTTATCAAAGCGCAGAAGAATTATTAAAAGCTCTAAATGATTTTAGTGCAGGTAAAAAAATCACAAAAGTACCTGCGAAAAGAACAAATATAAATAGAAACACACAACGTGCTGTAGGTAGTCGTATTACCCAAAGAATTGCCGATCAAAATAGTAGCAAAAATAAAATTCCTCTTAGCATAATGGTTGTAGTGATGATTTCTTTAAGTTTATTTATTTTCTTGCCACGTCAAGATAAGACATCTAAATTACGTAAAACAGTTCAACAAAGTAAAGAAAAGAAAAATGAAAAAAAGCAAAGTATAGAGAAACACAACAATGAAAATAAAAGCAATAATACTACGCAAAAAAACACAATAGACCAGAAGAAAAATATACTCGAAAATAAACTCCAAAAACACACGCAACAAAATAAGATCGCAGCCAAAATAAATAATCAAAACGCAATTCAAAACAAAGAAACAGAAAAAGACAACATTTTTCTTTTAGAAGAAGAAGCTCGAAAAATATTTATGACAATCCCAGTAAAAGGCGATGAAGTTGCAATCTGGAAGCAAATTGATGCGGTAGATAAAAAATACGAAAAAACGCGTGCTTGGCAGTATATGCAGCGCCGGAAAAACGAAATTGAAAACAATATACTAAGAGAACTGCTTAGACACTTGCCTATTTTACAAAGAGGTCATAAAGTTACTCCAAACTTTTGGCCTATTTTTCATCATCATTTATCTTTTTTAAAAACAATAAGTCAGCGTAATCCAAAAATCAAACATGTATTAGAGCAAACGCTCGTATTCTACAAAAAGCAAGATATTGCTAAAAAAATGGCTGAGAAATTAAAAAATCCTAAGATAGATATAAACCTTCCAATAGAAGAGAAAAGTTATAATTTCTATTTTCACAGAATATTGCTCGAAGGATTAGTTAAGATCTCATTTCTTGATCAAGAAATACTTAAAATTTCAGAGCCGAAGCTTAAACAATATGTTCAATTACACTTCGGAAATATAAAAAAGCAATCTTCTTTGTTACGCAATGAAATGCAAGAAATTCTCAGTAAAAAAACCAAAGAAATAACCGTTACTTTAAAAAATAATCAAGTTTTTTCAGGAAAAGTATCAAAAACACACGCTAGTTTTTTTAGAATACACGGCACAAGTAAGAAGATTTTCTATCTGGGAATATCAGCGAAAAATATGGTTAAAATTTTGGGAGAAAGCGTCAAAAAGCATGCGAGATTATTAGCAATTCACTTTTTTTCCGAAAACGATTTCGAAATGGCAAATAAGTATTGGGGTTTCGTTGCTAAAGACACGGAGAATTACAATATATGGAAAACAAATTTACAATATTTTGCCAAAATACATAAACAAACCCAAATCAAAGTTCACATAACTCCTGCTGTGGTTAACATAGAGCAAACTGTTCCAATACTGCTAGTAAATAATGGCGAAGCAGGTTGGTCAGACATAACAGCAAAACTATATAGTAAAGGAAAAGTAATTTCTCAAAAAAACATACCAAAGTTGCCAGCAAACGCTACAAAATACATTCATTTACCATTCTTAATAGAAAGCGCTAAAAAATATTCCTTTCGTTTAGTGATAGAAACGAAAGAAAAGGTCATTCACACGAAAAAATTAGATATCAATGTAGAGAAAAAAAAATACGGATTCTACGCTGATATTTGGAAAAAATTGTATTATCGTCACAATGGAAACGAGATAGTAGATATGTCCTCTCCATTTTGGCTTAATTCAACTTCTAGTAAAAAAAAGTATTACGCAAAAACATACCAAAAATACTATGCAAAATTTTTTGGAAAAAAAACTGCCAAAGTAGTAACAATTCAAGGCACTAAAATCAATATGATTTTTGTTCCACCTGGAAGATTCTTAATGGGTTCCCCCAAACATGAACGCGGAAGAAATGCAGCCGAAATAAGTCACAAGGTAGTTCTATCAAAAGCTTTTTGGATTCAAAGAGAAGAAATGTCGCGGCAAATCTGGGAGAGGATAACAAAAACAACACCATGGAATAAAGAAAAAGATAGTAGCCCACTGTACCCTGCAACATACCTAAGTTATAATATTGTAACTCGCGATTTATTGAGCAAAATGGATAAGAAATTCAACTTTCCAACTGAGGCAGAGTGGGAATACTCTTGTCGCGCAGGTAGTACGGATATATTTTTCTGGGGAAAGTCTCCCAAAAAAGGATCTCTATATACATGGAATTCTTACAATCATAACAAACAGCATCCTGCAATTGTACGTCAAAAAAAACCTAATCATTGGGGGATTTTTGATATGTTGGGAAATGTATCTGAAATTTGCCGCGATAGTGTAAGCAATTATACAAACCAGCAACAAATCGATCCGTATTATCAGAATAATCGTGATCAAAAAAGGGCACGCGGTGGAAACTACACCCAGAAGATAAGTGTCCAACGTTGTGCTTTTCGCGAAAACAGTCCACGAGAAAAAGGCACGCGCACTGTTGGCCTTCGCTTAATTATGTATGAATAATACACAAATACACTGTTGTAAAAGATGTAAGGACAACAATGCCCCTACAATCTTTTAATTGTTAGGACGTGTCCCTATTCATATTTTCCATAATTTGGTGGTTTTAAACATTAGCTTTGTTACTTTTCAAGTGCATAATAGAACTATTTACTTTCAAAGAACCTCGCTACTACTTAACCCGAATTTTGTAAAAATCTAAACAGGGACACGTCCTAATTGAGCTATTTAAATCTTACGAGCAAATCACTCATTTTTTAGACATTAAAGCGAAACAAGATAACATCGCCATCTTTTACAAGATAATCTTTTCCTTCTATGCGATACTTTCCTTTTTCGCGAATGCTTTTTTCGCTTTCTAACTCAAATAAATCATTGCAATGATATATTTCCGCTTTAATAAAACCTCTTTCAAAGTCAGTATGAATAACGCCTGCTGTTTGCGGAGCTTTACTTCCTTCTTTAAAAGTCCAGGCTCTTACTTCTTTTTCGCCTGCTGTGAAAAAAGTTTGTAATCCCAGCATTTTATACGCAGAGCGAATTAAAGTACTTAGTCCTGACTCTTCCATCCCTAAACTTTCCAAGAACTCTTGGCGCTCTTCATCACTTTCAAGACCAGCTATTTCCGATTCAATTTGCCCGCAAATCACGACAACTTCAGAACCGTCTTCTTCAGCGATTTTTTTTACCTTTTCAACGAGCTCATTTTCTTCACCTATACTATCTTCATCTACATTACATAAATATAATTGCTTTTTCATTGTAATAAGATGAAGATCTTTTAAAGCTTCGAGTTGTTCATCATCAAATGACATCAATCTTGCTGCTTTTCCATCGGATAGATGCTGAATAATATCATCTAAAAGAGGTTCCAACACTTTAGCTTTGTCGGATACTTTTTTCTCTTGAGAACGCAGGAGTTTGTTGAGACCTTGCTTCCTTTTTTCTACTGTTTCTAAATCTGCAAGTGCAAGTTCGTAATGAATTGTTTCTATATCATCAACAGGATCAACTTTACCACTAACATGAATTACTTCATCTCCGCTAAAACACCTTACAACATGTATAATAGCACCTACTTGTCGAATATGTCCCAGGAATTTATTTCCAAGCCCTTCTCCTTGCGAAGCACCTTTTACAAGCCCTGCGATATCCACAAATTCAGTGGCTGCTGGCACGATACTTTTAGGTTTAACAAATTGTACTATCTTATCTAAACGAGGATCAGGAACATTTACAATCCCTACATTCGGTTCAATTGTACAAAATGGATAATTTGCTGCTTCGGCTTTTGCAGAAGTCAGAGCTGAAAAGATAGTTGATTTACCTACATTAGGTAAACCTACAATACCGCAGTTCAAAGCCATGTTATCTCCTATGCTTTATTTATTTTGTAATCGTCAACTTTGTAGCATGATATTCTTTGTGCGCCAAAATTTCAACAACGAATATTAATAAGTAACTACCTATTATTAACCTGCGTTGTCAAAATTTTTCAATCCATTCTCATCCCAGTGCTCTATTTTTTGCAAAGTCATTAGTGTTCCTCCAACAACGCACATTGGATGTGCTATAATTGTAAAAGGTGGTATCATCATAAAAGCAGCTACAATACCAAAACCCACAAATCGCGGCGAATTTTCTCGCGCAATACGACTACTCTCCTGCGAAGAATAATCTCTTCGATCTAAAGGAAAAGAAGCATAGCTTCGCCCTAAAAAATAAAAAGTAATCACTTGCCCAATTATCGGGACAAAATTCAAAAAGAAAATAAATAGAACAAAAGGAATAGAACGAATAGAACGAAAAACACCAAATATAGATTGCATTAATGTAGACTTTTTGCGTTGCGCGATCTCTTTTTTCAAAACAAGAAGTTCCACATTTATAGATAAAGCCTTCATAAAACGCGCTGTAAAAATGCTATTGAGAGCAAAAAAAGAAACCGCGGATGCAACAACTAACGCAAAACTAAGTACTATTTTTTTCAAAAAAGGTACATGAGCGATATGCAATGAATAATTATTCTTAGCCACAGCAAATATCACAACAAGTAACAAAATAGAAATAAAAATAGACTTAATAAGATGAATCCATAAGCGAGGGTGAGAGATAAAAAACAAACATCCTTTAAGAGGATAAAAAAAAGCAGAAAACATATACATATCTCCAAACATCTTGTTATAAAAAGGTTATGAACTGCTGAGAATTTGCATCTAAAAATAATTTAGTTGCTTATGCAAAATTAGGGTGTGTCGTCAATTAAACATTTTGGTTTTATTTTAACAAAATAAGGCAAGAAGTCAGAAAATAGCGCCTAAAAAATTGATAGCTCTTTCGTCATATCTGGCATCAGGACTCTTGGTTCACATGGGAGGAAGTAGTAGAAGATAAGTGTACTAATAGTCAAAGAACTATTAATACACTTAGAGATACGGTATAAAACTATTTTTTTTCTGCTTTTGCTAAAAAATCGTGATATTTCTTAGGATCTTTTTCAAATTTCTCGATGCAATCATTACAACAAAAATAAACTTTCTTTCCTTCGTAGACAACAAATTTTTCTTTATCTACACCATCATCAGGCATTACAGGGCACATAGTATTGCCCCACTCTTCTGTTATTTCAACAATCGCTGGCTCATTACTATTTGTATTTTCTACATTTTGCTTATCTTGTGGGTCATTACCTTTAGTTTCGGTAGAATCTGTCTTAGGGTCACAAGCAATAATGAAAACCAAAACGAAAAATAAAACGATAACTCTTTTCATGAAACCTCCGCAAATAAAATTGACTAAACATAAATTAACATTTTCATACTAAATTTTAGCTTTTTTAGTGAGTAATTTGTATAATTTTTTTTAGATTTTTATCTCTTTCGTCTTACTATATCAGCACAGTCATCTAAAAACTCTTCCAATGAAAGATCAAGAAAATTACAAACTAGACGCCCAGTATTTTTTAATTTTTTAGTACTTTTACCCACGCAAAATTCTTTCGTTGGTCCGAGTAGAAATAAAAAATGGCGGACAAAAGTCATTCCATAAGGAAGAAATTCTCTTCTTTCAGATAACTCTACGCGTTCAAATTTATCTAATGGGTAAGTTATTCTAAAAAAAGTTATAAAGAAACGTTGCTTACTAGGGCGTGTCATTATTCAAAATATTGTGTGTTTTTTCGAGCCCGAGCCCGTTTCCAAAACTTTCACTAACAATTTATCAAAGAAGCAAAGTTTCTTTTTCCATCGCAAAAAACTAGTATTGAACCAATAAATCACTTTCTGTCGCTCTCAAAAAGTTTTCGGGCGCGGCTCGCAAACGGGCGCGGGCTCGGGCTCAATACTACTGGCGTATCATTAAATGAATCCGTTATATTTTTATGTGTATTGAATGATGACAGGCCCTAATTACCTTATTCTCTCGTTTGTTTAAGATCAAAACCCTGTTATGAAAGAGGTAAATAACCGCAACTATAATTGAGTATATGTATACACCTGGTAACGGCCTATAAGCAGCCAAAAGGATAAAGGCCATGATTGAAAAAAACCCATGTTTACTAAAAAACTGCCTATCCGCTACTAGAAAATAAAATACAAACGAAAACAAAATCACCCCCTAGAAACGACTCCTCTATTCTTATAGGAAAAAAAGTATCAAAGCAGCAAAAATATTCCATCTCGTTTTTTCACTTTTAAATATTTCGGAATCAGTGCTTTCAATTTTTTTCATATTTCCTTCCTATTTTTGTATTCCTGCTACCCAAAAAAAATTGTATATTCCTTTGGTAACTTTGGCCGAGCTTATTTCATAGGTAAAGTAATGAAATTTGTCATCAATATCAATTTTGCATTCAAATTCGCGATGGCTTGCTTGGTATATAATAGTTGGTTTCTTGCGAAATTTTTTTGTAAAATGCACTTTTCCTTGAACAACTTTGCCAGGGGTAAACTCAAAAGAGTCACTACCCATCATAAAACTACTTGGAAAATTTTGTAGTTTTCTTTTGAATGCATTTATTTCACTTGCAAACATTTGTTGTTGAGAAAGTATTTGTAAATATTCGCGATCAGGAGAAGTAATTTCAGGACTCAGCATTGCAACTCGATTCTCTAAATTTACAATACGTTTATTTACATTTTTTGCGAAATTAATATGAAAAACAAACATGACAATTAGCAGTGCACCGCCAAGAATAAACCCGATTAAAAATTCGGTCCACGGAAATCCACGAGAGCTTTCATTTATACTTCGAGCTTGCTGACTAGCTGCCGACATAACTTGCTCTTTTAACTGATCTACATGCTTTTCAGGAGTCATACCTTCAAATACATCAACAGACTTGACTTTCTCTAGCCTAGCAGTGATACTACTTTTATCGTTTTCTACTTCTACAGATTCCTCAATAACTTTTTTAATTTTCCCAGACTGCTTTTTGTTTTTACTTTTCTTTTTCGCCACAATTCTTCGCCTTATTGACTATTTTGTTTTTGAAATTTTTTAGCCATAACTTCCGCGCGGTAATGAGTATGAGAAATCATTTCTTTGGCAATAAAGCGCCCTCCGCCATTATCATTTTCACAACAGTAAAGTAGCGGCTTTCCTTTGGTATGCTCCATTACTATTTCCATATATTCATATGCTTTTTCGGGATTTTTCGCAACTCCTTTTCCCTCTAAATAAAGATTTGCTAAGTGATAAAGAGCAATGAATCCCTCTGTAGTTTCGCGGATATTTTTTCTAGATGCGAATGCTGTTTTTTCATACCATGAGATCGCAGCTTTATAATCCTTCTTTACTCCATGCCCAAGTTCATACGCAACCCCCATACGCAAGAATGCCCATGGTTCTCCTTCTTTAACTTTGTACTGTACTATTTTAATGGAATAATCATGATAACCTCTCAAGGTGTAATAATCAGCATTTTCTTTTGTGGGTGATGCAGAACAGCCAAGTGCAAGAGTGAGACAGAAATAACAAACAATCTTTCGCATTGTACAAAACTTTCTTCGCAAAATTTGAGGCATATTATACCTAGTAGACTTGGATAAAAAAATGAAATGGGTTGTCGCAGGAGAGAACTATGCTTTGCAATGTAATTTTAGAGAATATGTTGGATTATAAGGAATGGTGTTGAGCGCGCAATTTTGCACGCTCAAGAGAATAAATTGTTATTGCTTAATAACAAGCACCGCCACCACCGAATCCGAAGCCAATACCTGATCTAAAACGTCTTCGATGTCTATGTCCAAAATTGAAACTAGCATTGAAACTTGGATAATAATAAAAATGTGGATAGTTATAACGATAATTTGTTCGATACTCTACTTCTCTTTTTATAAACTTTGTCAAACGTCGATATTTTACACCACCAATATCATAATTCCATGTAATACGAAAAGATCCAATCTTACGAAGATTATATCCAGGAGGAAACGGATACATTAAGGTAAAATTAGTAGAACTTTGTGGATACAAGATGATAGAAGGTGAGGCATTTTGTACAACTGGGTTAAAGTTATTAGCATCGTCGTCTATAAGATTATAAGAGTGCGGATGTACTGTAATTGGCTCATTGCCTACGTTGGTAAGCTTAAATGTAAATTTGGCTGTTGGAGAAACATCTTGTTTCGCTTTTTCGACGCCTCCAAAAGCAATTTTATATTTGATAGGGTGTACTTCCTGAACAGAGTTAGAATCATTGGAAATTGTTTCTACTGAACGAAAAGTATAACGACGGCTTTGACACCCCACAAGTACGAGGAAACTTATTAGAAAAATCATATAGCTTTTCATAACCTAGTTACGAGGTAACTTCTATTTTAAACTTTTTTAAAAAGAAGTTTGTTAACCCCGCATCTCCTTTCTGAGAGAAAAATAACCATCAACTATTGCAATAACTAGGACACTCTTGTTTAAATTTTTATAAAATTTAGTTATTTTAAGGCAACAGCGAGGTGCTTTCGACGCGCAATGTTGTTACATGTTTGGAAGCAACAAAACTAACATCTAAAAAAACGTCAAATTATGGGAAATAGGGACGCGCCCTAACTTACTATAAAATAGTAGATTAATTAGGCACATCATCAACTTAAATTTACAAACAAGCACCTAAATTAAGTTTTCAACTTTGAAAACTTCTACTTTCAAAATACCATCGAATATTATTGACGGTTGGTTTAAGAGATGTAATGAAAAATAAGTTACAAAATTCCACATAGAAATTTTATTTATCAGCTAAACATTTTGAATGCGCATAGTAGTATTCTGTAAATGAAAAATAAATTATTTTCCGCCACATCCCTAAGCTATTTTTTCTTGATAGCGACAAGAGTAATATCGTCGTGTTGAGGAGCATTTCCCATAAACCTTTTTAAATCATCCAACAAGTGTTTACAAATTTGCTCCGCTGATAGATGGCCATATTTTTCGCATAAAGTAACTAAATTTTCGAGTTCAAACATTTTTTTTCCTGGATTGATAGCTTCTGTTACTCCATCGGTGTATAGGATAAGAGTATCACCAGGTTGTAGTGTTAAATATTGATCTTTAAAAAATCTATTGGCTTTTTTCATCATACCTAAAACAATTCCACCAGCGCGAATTGTTTCGCATTTTCTCGTTTGGGCACGGTAAACAATTATATGCTCGTGACCAGCTCCTGTCCATTGGATTTGTTCTTTATCAGCATCCCAACTAAGAACAAGCATCGACATGAACATGTCTTTTCGCGTATCTTCAACCAAAAATTTATTCATTTCTTCTATAATCATTTTGGTATTTTTACACGAAATAATCAAGGGGCGAAAAAAACATCGCGCCATAACCATAACTAAACCGGCAGGAACTCCTTTACCAGAAACGTCTCCAATACAAATAAATAATTTTCTATTGTTGGAATTTTCTGGAATAAGAAAGTCATAATAGTCTCCACCCACTTCTTTCGCAGGCTTCATAAGTCCGTAAACTTCAAGTCCTTCTGTTACGGGAAGATTCTTAGGCAACAATTTCATTTGTATATCGTTGGCAATATCGAGTTCTCTTTGCATTCTTTGCTTTTCGCCAAGATGCTTTACTAAAATAGCATTTTCCATAGCTAAAGATGCTTGCATAGCAATTGCAGTTACAAGTCGAAGATGATCTTCACGAAAGCCTTGGTTTTGCCTTATACTATCTAAGTGAATTATTCCTAATATATTATTATTTTTTCCAACAAGAGGTACACATATCGCAGCTTCAATGTTCTGGTTTACAATAGAAACCGCCATGTTTCCATAATCACCTTTTGCATCTTCGGTAAGAACACCCTCTTTTGTCTGTAGTACTCTTTTTATAATCGTACGCGATGGCACAACATCCTGAGTAATGTTAGGACGTTTTTTTGAAGCCATAGGCCATAATCTGCTACCAGCATCAGATTCTTTTAGTAATACCATTCCTCGATCAACGCTTTTTATTTCATCGAACATTATGTCTAATAGTTTTGCTAGAAGTTCTTTCGGTTCTAGCTTTGACATAATAGCGTTACTAACTTTGAGCAAAACTTTTATATTTTGCGATGCATTTTTTGTTGCATCGAGATTACTAATAGCAGTATTAGTATCTTTATAATACGATTGTACATTTGTGATCATTGGTTCATCAGCGTTTGCTTGAGGCTGCCCAACAATTGGTGACTCACCAGACGGCTCTTCACCGTAAAGAAGCATAATATCTGCTAACGTAATCATGTCGCCATGAATCAATTTGCGTTCTTTGTGAATGGGCTGTCCATTGACCAATACACTACCTGCAGTAGCGCCTATAATGTTATAATGACTGGCTTTTTTCTTGATAATCGCTTGCAAAGGACTAATATTTCCACTTTGTAATTTTATATTACAATTATCGCCTCTACCAATATTATTAACTGCATCCAGTTCATATGTCGTACCAGAGCCTGGCCCGTCCATAACTATAATTTGAGCCACTTCTATCCCTTCAATTAAGAAGCCGTTACTTTTATTTTTATAAATTATAGCACACAACGTAGTAGAGACGCAAAATATTTTTGGACTGCTCTATATCTTTATTTTTAGACACACCTTAGGACGTATCGACATTGATCTTTCTTATGTTGAAAATCATTCAAAATTAAAATTGTTCTCACTTTTAAAACAGAACTAGGACTTATCATCATTCAAAATGTTTTTTCGATCCCGAACCCATTTCCGATCCCGAGCCCAACTTCAAAGCTTTTGATCAAAGAAAAAAATATTTGTTACAATTCGCAAAAAGTTCTATTTTTCTACTAGAAAGTTTTCAGAAGCGGGTTCGATACTAATCGCAGTATCATAGTGTAAGGTAATAATTCGTTGTTCCTAGGTGATCATACGCCCTAGATAAACAATAAATCTACTAGTTGCTTTTTTTTCCAAACTAAATTTTTACCTTGCTTATTTGATTCGGGAAGAACACCTTGCTTTTGCCATTTTCGTAAAGTAGAAATAGGTTTATCCAATATTTGACTTAATTCTTTGTAACCAACAACCTCTTCCTCATTCTCTTGTTCGCATTTGTCGATAATAAAGCAGCTATTGATATCAGTGATTTTATACGCACGATTTATATCAAAAATAATATCTGCTTCCCTTATATCATCCACTAATTTACCTCGCGCAAGAGCATGCAGCTTAAATAACTCTTGTAAGTTGGTTTTGTTGTTAAGATTAGTAATTGCTTGGATAGTTTCTTCTATTGTTGCTGTATTACTTTCTATATTATTTGGTTTGTGGAAACGTCGTTTCGTAACTAAATCGCACCAAATCATCTTGCGCTCTTTTAAATCAAAAATACAAGGAACTACATTACGCGATTTTGACCGAAGATCTACTTTTTGTTGTACAGTTTTTGGGCTATAAATTTCTTTACTTTCTATTTCTTTACGCGTCATCCAACCAACATAACATTCTTCGTGTTCAGAAAAATATGGGCCACTATAAACATAAACATTGACAACGACATACCTTGCTCCACAAGATAATGCTTGGTCTATTGTAATATCAATGAACTCTGAAGCTCCTCTCGGAGCATCAACAATATCACCGCTGTGACAAGCTTGGTATTTATCAGACTTGATCTTTGTATAGCTAATATGCTCTATTTTATCAAAATCTTCATTATGCAAAGATGCAGAGAGATCAATATCCTTTCCAATCCAGTACACAAAAAAGCGCAATATATTTTTATCGCCAAAATCTAACCTGGTTCCTCTTCCAACATTAAACAACGCTTGTGACGCACTTCGCTGTTGTGAAGGTAGTGGACAATTCGCAAGTTGCGGATCAACCCATACTTTTCCTAACGAAGGAAGTAAAAAAAACCTGCGAATTAGAGTTTGCTGTATTTGTTTTGTCAATTTACTACAGCAATTCTCGTCAAGAGGAGGTAATTCATCCCGAATTATTTGTGCTTTTTGCATCATGCCTTTTGGAAAAACAACTCTTTTATCAACCACATTGTTGCGCGTCTTAACATGTCCTAGCAACTGTAATAATACTCTCGTTGAGATTTCATCAACAATTTTAGTAAAAGAATCAATGATAGTCTGCCAATCTTTACCAGATAGACGCAATAGATGATCTAATCGTCTTGCAAAATCTCCCGGACGTTTCTCTAACATTTCAGTCGCGGCTTTTATATCTCTTTTTTGTATAGCATCTTCAATTCTACTATTGAAAGTCTTTATTTTTTCGTTATTACGAAATTTAGCCGCTATAGCAAAGATTTTCGGCGAATATTCACCTACGTGGAGATTGTGAAACAAGCGTATCCATTTATTCTTGTGACGATTGATATCTTCTTCAGAAATAACCCTATCCAAAACACTACACAGTATTTTTCTTGTTTTACGTGGTAAAGAAACAAATTTTGTATTCGAAGCTAAAGAAATATCCCCCTGCGAAAGATACGTTGCGATGCGTAATACATCTGTTGAGGTATTAATGCAACCACTAATATTTTCACCTTTTTGTAACAATTTCGCAGCAACTAAACAAAGATTTTCTTTAAACGGTATTTCTTTTGGATATGTTAAATCTACATAATTTTCGATAAACCACTCAACTATCATTTTATCATCTTCAGAAATAGAATCATTAGATGATATTTTTTGGGTAAAAATAGATTTAAATTCTTCCTCTGACATGGGAGAAAGCATAATATAATCCACTTTTTCAAAGCGAATCATACGAACATCTTCTTTATCTTCAGGCCTCCATTTTCCATAAGACCAGTAGTGAACAATAGCATTAAAGTATAAATCTAATTCATTCATTTCCATTACTTGCTGAGGGAAATTTGTATAAAAAGGTTTATAAACAACATCAGCACCTTTTGCTTTGAGCAGTTCTTGTAAAACACAACTATACAACTTTCCTGCCGTTTCTAAAGGTAAGCGAGCAATTTTATCAAACAAATTTTTATCCATCATATATCCAAGTTGCATTAACTCAACATTTAAAGATGCTGCCAAAGCACAGTCTGGTTTAGAGGATAAATCTTCAATAACTATTTTATTTTCTTTAAGGGATATATAATATTGCATAATTTCTCATTTAAATTTGAAAGAATTATCAAAATAGAAAAAGTTAGAGATGATATTGACAAAGAAGATTAGTAAGTCGACATGTCTTAATAAATTCACAACCAATTTTGATTATGATAACCCAAGTTGCGACCTATAAAAGTTATCGTACAGTCTGGTATAATTACTCTTACAAATTCGATGTGCGCGGTTCGAATCTCGTGAGACGCAGTCGTGGCACATGGCACGAAGTAAGGGTAATGCAATGAATCTTAATCATGAAAAATTAGATGTATATCAAGTATCACTAGAATATACAAAAGAAACATTTAATGTGATGGAGAAAATGCCATCAGGTTACAGCTAGTCTAATTTTCGCACATGGAATATCGATCCACGACCACGAACCTCAAAAATCGAATTGCACACATCGTTTTTTTATACTGTTATAACGACTCTTCTCTTAAAGTAGGAAAAACAAGAAGGAGAAAGTCATAGAAAAAGAAATTATAATTGTTTTCTGTATATGTCATGAGATAACACAAGCACTCAAGATTGTAGAAGATCCTCAAGTTAAAATGACTAATTCAGAAATTATGACAACAGCATTAGTTTCTATGCTCTACTTTTCTGACAACTTTGAAAAAGGACGAAATTTTTTAGCTGAACATGCTACATCAAAAAAATGCTAAGTAAAAGTCGTTTCAATCGCCGCATACGTGCTATTGGTGAAAGTGTATGGCTTTCTCTTTTTCATTTGTTTGCTGAAATTAGTAAGCGAAACAATCTGCGAGATTATATCATAGATAGTTTCCCTATTCCGGTCTGTGACAATATTCGCATTAGTCGTTGCAAAATATACAATACACAAGATCATCGGAGTTGTGTTGTAAGCAAACATCGTTATTTTTTCGGTTTGCGGGTTCATATGCTCGTCACCAAAACTGGTTTACCAGTTGAGTTTTTGCTTGCTCCTGGCGGCTGCAATGATTGTCGTGTTCTCAAACAATTTCAATTAGATATCCCTGAAAACTCTTTTGTTTTTGCTGATAAATCTTACAATGATTACTCTTTCGAAGATATTGTTTCTGAAGCTCTTAATGTCTCTATCTTACCTCAGAGAAAGAAAAATTCTAAAAGAGCTTTTTCCGGAGCTACTGAGTTTATTCAAAAGGTTACCCGTAAAAGGATTGAAACTACTTTTAGTCAGATCACTTCTTTTTTTCCAAAGAAAATTCATGCTGTTACCTCTTATGGATTTGAGTTAAAAGTTGTCCTTTTTGTTCTCGCTTTCACTTTTTCTTGTTATTTTTAGGTCGCAACTTAAGTTATGATATTAGTTTTTTTTAGAAGTGAATACCACCTGGGTTTTGAAAAAAGGAAGCAGCAACACTAAATATTCAATCCACGGTTGAGTGCCTTTTAGGCAAGAGAAGGAAGTGTTGCCATAGCCTTTATACTTAAAGTATAACTAATCTTTTTCAATAACGCCGAGAAATAAAATATATTTTTTTGTAAGTGCTGAAATTAGGATATGTTTAGGTTTTTAGTAAACAAGGTGGGTAAAAGTAACAAAGGAAACTAGTGGCATTTTACATGGTCGTCGACAGTGTCGCTCAATTACTTTTAGAAGGAAACACCACTATAGCCTTTGAGAAAGAAAGTGATAACACTAGATTACCAGTTACCTGGCAGGTTCTCCATTTGAATTTTAGAAGGAAGCATTATCATAGCCTTTTTTAATTATAACTAATCTTTTCGATATAAGATGTCAAAAAATAAAAAGATTTTCTTTCTACGGTCACAGTCGCGAATTTGTAGTACAATGTTTTAATTCGTAACAGGCTCTAGTACAAAAAGTAAAATAAATAGAGACAGCTAAAATAAGCTGTCCCTACTTACATAATTATTTTTGTTGAGCTTTAGCTGCAATAAGTGCTTTTTTCAAATCTATACGACCACCTGAAACTACTTTACTAGAGAAAGCGGAAACTTTGGTTACCGAATTCATTAGTATGCTCTTTAGAGCAACAGGGTCAAGACTTGGATTGTTAGCAAGAACTTCAGCGGCCACTCCTGCAACAGTTGGCGAGGCCATAGAAGTACCTGACATTGAAGAGTAACGATTACGCGGTACAGTTGAAAAAATAGATGAACCAGGAGCAGCAATATCTACGCCTTTTTTACCATAGTTAGAAAAATAAGACATTGCTCCTCTACTTGTAGTGGATGCAACAACCAACAAATTTTCGCTAGTAAATGACGCAGGGTATGTTGGTCTAATATCGATATTTTGCGAAGAGTTTCCAGCTGCTGCCACAACTAAAACACCATATTCTTTTCCAATAAAATCAATTGCTTCAGCAACGACATTTCCACCTTCGTTATGCGCTTTTCCAAAAGAACAGTTAATGATCTTTGCACCATTTTTGGCAGCGTACATAAAGGCTTCAACAACATCAACATCTTTTTCATCAGAAGCATTGGGAACCGTACGAATTGCCATTATTTTTACTTTAGAGGCAATACCTGCTACACCTGTTGAGTTATTTTGTTGTGCAGCAATTGTACCTGAAACGTGTGTTCCGTGGCTATGAGTGTCAGAGACATCTACAGTTGCTTTACCATCTTTATCGCGAACAAGAGTGTTGATACCATTAATATCATCAATGTAACCATTTTGATCATCGTCAATACCGTTGCCTGCAATTTCACCTGGGTTGTTCCACACAACGTTACGCAAATCTTCATGATTTACATCAACACCTGTGTCAACTACTGCCACGATAATTTCAGACTGTGGTTTGGTTGATTTTTCTTGGTATACCTTGTTAACAGAAATACCATTTTCACCTGCATCAGCAAAACTCCACAAACTTCCTACACGCGGATCATTAAAAGGCGACGCCACTTCACTTTCACGTATTGTTGTTACATTACGTGCAAGATCTTTGCGTTCGCTATGAAAATCGCGCTCAATAGAATTTACATTTTCACTTTTTTGTAGAACATCTTCTAAAGCGTGAAGATCACTTGTGTATACGACGTATGTCTGCAAAAATAAATGGTGAACGTTTTTAATAAGTTCGCTCTTTGGCATTTCTTTTTGCGGTTGTAATTTCACAATGAGACGATTTGTAGAATATTTGTTACCACTTTGCGATGTAAAAACATCATCTGCTGTTATGCTACAAATAAGAATAAGCACAATAGCAAAACTAAAAAATTTATTCATGGTTCACTCCCCATAAAATTTTATTGTGAGTACTTTTTTATATAACTTTCGATTCTTTTACGATCTAAACTTTTCGGGTAAAGTTTTAAGTATTCTTGCCAATCATCTAGAGCAAGTTTGTGACTTTTAATTTTTATATATACCTTAGCTCTATATTTATAAGCTAACCCTGGATCAGTAAGGCGACCTTTTTCTAAGGACAAAGAATAAAATTCTATGGCCTTGTTCCACATTTGCTCATCTTCATATAATTGCGCGCGCAAGTAGTATGCAGGGCCAAAATTTTTATCTATAGATATTGCTTTATTATACATGCTTAAAGCTTCATTGGTATTACCTTTTTGATAATAAATTTCCCCTAAATTGGTATAGGGCTGTATAAGTCTCGGGTTTTCTGAAAGTGCTTTATGATAATCGTCAATAGCTTTATCAACTTCATTGATTTTATCATAGGCATAACCACGATTACTATATCCTTTTGCATATCGAGGATTAATTCTAAGAACACGCGTTAAGTCTTCTATAGCTTGATACCACATTTTTTTACTAAAATATACATGAGCGCGGTTACTAAGAGCGGCAAAATTATACCCATCCCGATGAATAGCTTTATTAAAATCATCAAGCGCTTTGTCCATTTGTTGTTGTTGCATATAAAAAAAACCTCGGTTACTGTAGTTCGAAGGTGATCGATTCAACTTAATCGCTTTATTAAAGTCGTGTTGAGCTTGCTTATTTTTTCCTTGCCTGGAAAAAAGAACAGCTCGCTTTAAATAAGTATTAGATGTATAAACTTTATTTAAGTTAAAATATGTTAGTACATAGGAATAATCCTGAATAGCCTTATCCAGTTCATTTAGACGCTCATACGCCCAAGCCCGCGAAGACAATAAAGCAGGAGCAGGTTGTATTTTTATTATTTTATTTAAGTCAACAATAGCACCGTGATAATCTTGGTTTTCTATTTTTCGCACTGCAAACAAATAGATATCATCTACTGATTTTAATTGTTCTTTATTTTTATCAAGTGGAATCCAAGAGTAAGGTAATTCTGTACGTAGAAATAAAGAATGGCCTTCGCCAAAAATTCCTCGCGCGAGATAAACCTCTTTATTTGTTCGTGGATCGCGAAATCGTCCTAAAGCCCAAATAGTTGCTTCTAGAAGTTGCGCATCTTCCTGCACTGCGAATTGTTCTAAGAAAATAAGCATCCACTGAATCACATTTTTTTCATTGTATATCACATTTGGTTTACCTATTTTTCCTAGCGCTTCAATAGCAAATTCTTTTTGAAGTTGAGAAAAATCAGCTGTCGCATAAAACAACAATTTTTGAACAATATAATCCTCTGCCATTTTTAAAGTAGTAATCATATATTGCCCCCTCATTCCCGAAGCCAACTCATTATCTACTTTTTTTATAATTTCAGCCAAACGTGCGATACGCAAATTTTTTATTTCTTCGCGTTTTGCTTTTAAAGTACTAAAAAGATAGTTTGATTTTTTTTGATCGATTTTTTGGCAACGCAAAAAACATAGTTCACTTAGCATATAATTTTCAGTAAGAAGCGCCGCAAGACCCATTTGTTCTTCAACACGAAACCGCAAATTTTCCGTTTCATTATTTGGTATAGCTATTTGTTCTAAAATAGACATAGCCTCTCGATAATTTATCAGAGAATCTTCAACCATCTTATACATCTTGGCTTTTGATTGTTTTTGCAGCGTTTTATAATTATTAGTATTTTCAAATAATTTTTTCGCTTCCGTATATAGACTTTGCGTTTGGCGTTTATTTTGCCAATTACTCCAACCAAATATGCTTATCGATACAACAATCATTGCAATAACGGCAGTTAATAAAGAAGTACGCACAACCGCACTGCTTTTTATTTTTCGAGTAATACGTACCAACCGCGACGGCATGTATGCGCGAATGCTTTTACCTTTTTGAAAACGTAGTAAATCATCAACGAAATCAGCAGCACTTTGGTAGCGATTATTTTGGTCTTTTTCCAATGCTTTTAAACAAATACAGTCTAATTCTAGAGGAATGGAAGGATTTATACGCGAAGGGACTTGTGGATCTTTTACACATATGTGAGTTAGCAGAACTGCTAATTGCGGGTCATCAAAAGGGCGTTTTTGGGTTAAGGTTTCATAGAGAATAACTCCTAGGGCAAATACGTCACTTCTTTCATCAACTAAATGGCTTTTAGCATTTGCTTGTTCTGGTGACATATAGTTTGGAGTACCAAGAAGAACACCACTCGCTGATATTTTTTGTGAGCTTTCGATCTCTTTTGCCAAACCAAAATCCATAACAATTGGTTGCTGCTTGTCGTCAAACATAATGTTTTCTGGTTTTAAATCGCGATGTATAATCCCCTGGCGATGCGCATAGTGGACAGCATCACCTATTTTGATCATCGCCTCAACTGTTTCTTTGTGGGAAAAACCATTTTCAATAATCTCTCCCAGAGTCTGGCCTTGTATAAACTCCATCGAGAAAAAATAGCTTCTATCTTGCTCTATAACATCATACATTTTAATAATGTTGGGGTGGCTTAATTTGGCAACAGATCTTATTTCACGTATAAACCGCTCAATGTCTTCTTTTCCAAAACGCTCTAATTTTTTTAGAGCTATTTCTTTATTAAGAAATAAATCAAACGCTTTATAAATAGCTCCCATGCCACCGCGACCAATTTCACTAAACACCACATAACGGTTTTTGAGAGTTCGGTATTTTACGTGTTCTTCTAATTTTCTAAAATTTTCCTGTGAAATATAGCCGTTTGTACGAAAAGTTTGCGATACAGATAAATCCTTTTGAGGAAGGTAACTAGAGACTTGTTCATTTGTTATCATATTCATATGTAAAGCAAGTTTAATAAATAAATTGTCTTGAGCGCGCATTGACAGTGCCTCCGTTGTAAAATTA
This sequence comes from Candidatus Uabimicrobium helgolandensis, assembly GCF_041508025.1. Lineage (NCBI taxonomy): Bacteria > Pseudomonadati > Planctomycetota > Candidatus Uabimicrobiia > Candidatus Uabimicrobiales > Candidatus Uabimicrobiaceae > Candidatus Uabimicrobium > Candidatus Uabimicrobium helgolandensis. The sequence goes on along the minus strand of NZ_CP165719.1, from coordinate 9,255,205 downwards.
AAAACTTTACTTCAAAATACGTTGCCAAGAATTATAATTAGACGCTAAAGCTAAGTCGTACTTTACTACATTAAAAGTCTTGTATGATGTTCTGAATCTAAATAATTTAATAAAACGATTTATTTTCTTGAATATTTTTTTATATATTTAACTATTTTGTCGCGATCTACATTGTCAGGGTATTTTCTTAGATATTGTTTCCAGTCGCGAATTGCAAGATCATAACGCTTAAGTTTTATATAAACTTGAGCGCGTTCTTTATAAGCCAAATCTGGGTGAGCAAAAGTCTCTATTTGTAAAGCAAATGAATAATTTTTTTCCGCTTCTTTCCACATTTTTTTATCGTGATAATATCTTGCGATAAAATAATATGGCGAACCAAAATTTCGATCAATTGATAACGCTTTATTATACAGTTTAAATGCTTTTTGTATATCACCTTTTCGGTAATAAATATATCCTAAATTAGAGTAAGCCTCTCTTATACTAGGATTTTCTTTAAGCGCTTGCTTGTAGTCGTCTATTGCTTGATTTATTTTACCAATCTTCTCGTAAGAATAACCGCGATCAAGATATGTTTCACCTCTTTGGGGGTTTATTTGTATAGCGACAGTTAAATCCGCAATTGCTTTGTGCCACATGGATTTTTTATTATATACATAAGCGCGGTTACAGAGTGCATGAAAATTATTACGATTGCGGCGAATTGCTTCGTCAAAATCCTTCAGTGCTAAATCTATTTTTTCGCAAGATAAATAAAGAAAGCCGCGGTTGTTATAGTGGAGTGGATATTGAGGATTTAGGGATATTGCCTGTTTGAAATCACTAAGCGCTTCGTTGTATTTTCCTTGTTGAGAAAGAGCAATTGCTCGCTTTGAATAAATATCAGAGGCAAAGACTTTCGTTGTTTTAAAATACTTAAGTATGTACGAATAGTCAGCTATTGATTTGTCAAACTGTTGTAATTTTTCGTAAGTATCAGCGCGCGTAGACAATAAATCAGGATGAGGTTGTAACTTAATTCTCGCAGTTAAGTCTGCTATAGCACCTTTATAGTCTTTTTTCTCTATTTTTGCAGACGCTCGCAGAAAGACACTTTCTGCCGATGTATCTTTTATTCTACTAACAGGTATCCAACGATAGGGTATTTCAGTACGTAAAAAAAGAGAACTACCTTGCCCAAAAGCTATTCGAGCTCTATAAACAGTTACATTCGATCGCGCATCACGCAAACGTCCCAAAGCCCAAATAGTAACCTCTGCGAGGTCTTCTTCGCGATTTTTAGTCGCTTGTTGCAATATAAACATTAACCACTGTACAACATCTTTCTTTTCATATAGCACCTCACGCTTGCCTATTTTTCCTAAAGCTTCTATCGCTATCTTTTTCTGAGAGAATGATGCATTTGTCTTGGTAACATGGTAAAGTAATTCCTGTACAATATAATCTTCTGGCTGTTTTATTATAGTTGTTACATAATCATCTTGTACATATAGAGTTAGCTTGTCATTTACTTTTCCCATTATTTCTTCTAACTGCTTTATTGCTGCCTTTTTTACTTCTTCGCGTTTACTTTTTAAGAGTGTAAAAAGAATTTTTGATTTTTCAGGGTATATTTTTTTGCAACGTTGGAAACATAGTTCACTTAGTATGTAGTTTTTTGTTAATAGTGCTACAAGCCCCATTTGTTTTTCAACTATAAATCGTAAGTTTTCAGTTTGATCATTTGGATATGTAATTTGCTCTAAAATAGATAGGGTTTCTCTATATTTGAACAAAGAATGTTCTGCAGCTCTATAAGCTTTTGCTTTTGAGACTTTTTGTAATTTTTGTAAGGTTTTGTAATCAGAAGTGTTATCAAACATATTTGTGGCTTTTGTAAAAACTAACTTCATTTGATGTGAGTTTTGCCAACTACCAAAGAGCGCAATACCAAAAACCGAAACAACGGTAGTAATAATTACCGCAAATAAAGAAGTCCGTACAACAGCATCTCTTTTGATTTTTCTTATAATACGCGTCCATTTTCGCGGCATGTGCGCGCGGATCGTCTTTCCTTGTTGAAAACGCAACAAATCGTCTACAAAATCTGCAGCACTTTGATAGCGCTTATCTTGATCTTTCTCTAATGCTTTTAAACAAATGCGATCTAATTCTGATGGGACAGAGGAATCTAAACGCGAAGGGATTTGCGGATCTTTTGTGCAGATGTTAACGAGGAGTATAGCTATACGCGGAGCAGTAAAGGGAAGTTTTTTTGTCAGTGCTTCGTAGAGAATCACACCTAAAGCGTAAACATCACTACGTTCGTCAACATTATCATTATTGGCATTTGCTTGCTCAGGAGACATATAACTTGGAGTTCCAATAATTGCTCCACTTGCTGAGAGTTTCTCTAAATTTTTTACTTCTTTTGCTAAGCCAAAATCCATCACGATTGGCTGTAGCTCACTGTTAAGCATAACGTTTTCAGGCTTTAAATCGCGGTGAATAATTCCTTGTCTGTGGGCATAATGAACAGCATCACCTATTTTTATAAGTATTTCGATTATCTGTTGTTGAGAAAAATTTTCTTTTATTGCATCTGCGAAAGTTTGTCCTTCAATAAAATCCATCGAAAAAAAATATTGATTATCCTCTTCTATAACATCATACATTTTAATAATATTTGGATGGTGAAGCTTTGCAATAGTTCTTACTTCGCGAACAAATCGTTCGATATCTTCTGTGCCCGAACGTTGTAAATTTTTAAGAGCTATTTCTTTATTAAGAAATAAATCAAACGCTTTGTAAATAGCTCCCATACCACCGCGACCGATTTCACCAAACACAACATAGCGATTTTTAAGCGTCCTACACTTTACATGTTCCTCTAACTTTTGCAAATTTCCAGTGCAGATATAACCTTTTTTGCAAAATGTACGAGAAGCCGACTGGTCTTTTTCCAACTGGCACTCTAAAACTTGTTCTTTCGTTATCATTTTCATATGTAAGGCGAGTTTTATAAATAGATTATCTTGGACGCGCATCTGTAAAAATCTCCATTATAAAATTTAGAGTTTAAGTTCAAAGTGTGTAGAAAAAATAGCAACCTCTATTTCGGTTTGTCAATAGAGAGTTTCTCTGTTTTTATAATCCGCTTTAGATTACGAATAATTCTTTGCCAAGTTTCACTTTCTGGATCTTGCTCAGGAGACATGTAGCGAGGGGTTCCAATGATGCTACCAGTTTGCGTTAGCTGTTGTTTTGTTAATTTGAGATTTTTTGCAAGACCAAAATCTACAATCTTTGGATTGTTATCACTCTCAATAAAAATATTTGACGGTTTTATGTCGCGATGAATAATGCCATTTTTATGCGCATAGTGAAACGCTAATGCTGTTTTTTTTATTAACTCAACACGTTGTTGCAACGAAAATTGTTGTAATGAAAATTTATTTAAAGTCGTTCCTTCTAAATATTCCATCACAATGTACAAAGATCCTTGATAGGTACCTACTTTGTAAACCTCTACGATATTTGGATGCTTTAGTTTACCCATTATTTTTGCTTCGCGTAAAAATCTTTTTTCTGCAATAAGAGTTTTTGCTTCCGCAAGAAGAAACTTAACCGCAACAATTCGTCCAGAATGCTTTTCTCGGCACTTGTATACTATTCCCATACCACCGCGAGCAATTTCCGAAATAATAATATATTTATCAAAAGAACTACCAGGCTTTAAAATCTCGTACTCCGCAAAAATATCACTAAGCTCATTCATTCTTTCTCCGCTCAAAACTTATTTAATAGGTAGTTGTTCTTTTTCAATTTTTTCTTCTAAATCACTCAAGATTTTTTGCCAAGATTTTTTGTCTGAATCACCCTCTCTATAAGTCGCGATTATTTTTTGTAAACAATCTTTATCAAACAAATCTTCCATGTAGAGTCTACGATAAATTTTTTGCGCTTTTTTTGGAAAACGGTGCTCGTATATTTTTGCTATTCGTTTAAGAAAAATACGATTGTTTGTTCTAGAACACATAATAGACAATGTATTAAAATCAATAGCTTTTTTTAATAGTAACTCTATTTCTATTTTTTCAAGTTTGTAACGAGTATTGTGAGGTTCTATAGATAAAGCTTTAGTTAATAATTTTAGCGCTTGATCATACTCTCTCATTTCACGATAGATTATAGCTCGCTCATACAAGTATGTTGGATGATCTCCATCAAAGAGTATTGCGTAATTTAATTTTTCAATTAACCTCGGTTTTAAATCTTTATTGTGGATACTTTTTTTCAAAAACTCAATGTACAGAGAATAAGTATCTTGTATAACATTACTTCCAAGTAGAGGAAAATATAGCTCATGCTTTCTATCAATTAACTGTTTTAAATTTTCTAATCGTTTAAAATCAAAAAAAATAGAACGTAACGATTGATAAAACCCAGAAGCCAAAAGCTGTTTTGTGATTTCTCGACGTCCCATCCATTCATCAGAGAAGCGTTTATGTTGACGCGAATCTGTATATAAAATACGGCTCATCCAAAATATTTGTCTCTCGGAAATTGCCAGCGAAGGAGTGTACAGGTCTTTCATTTTACGAAAAATGCTTCGCCTAAGATTTCTACGATATTTAACTTCAAGGCGATTAACGATATCACTTTGTCTACATATCTCGTTAATAAAAGATTGTAATAAAGTACTACGTGCATTATTACAAAAATATTTGATTGGAAAATCATCTAGACTCTCATTTATTGGAGCATTGATATATATTGCTGCAAAATATTTGCGCTGCTGTTTCTTATTGTTCAATTCATCAAGAAAACTTTCAGTATACATATTTTTACGCATCAAACGATGAATCATTAGTTTTAAACTCTCGTCTTGTATTACAGATACGACTTGCTCTAGATTATATTCTTTTTTCATCACTTCAATAGCGCTCGCAAATATTTCATATTTTGAATTTGGCAACTCCTTTGTTATCTTTTGCATATGAGAAATAAAAGAAATTAGTAATGCTTGGGGGTTGTTTTTTATAAAATGAAAGTAGCAAGTTGCGCGCACAGCACTTGGGATTCGCGAATCGTTTATTATTTTTTGCAGTTCAGGATAATTTACATAACGTAAATTTGCCCATAATCGTACCGATAACTTAACAAGCTCCCAGTCTTTACTTAAGAAAAAATCCTCAAGATATTCTCGAAGAGACTTTCCTTTTACAGTTCGGTGAAATATTCCTCCAATGAAACGTTTATCTGCAACAATACTTTCACCTTGAAAAGATCGGCCACAGTTAATCATCGTTCTAATCGCCATTTTCGCAAGCGAATTTTGTCTTAATCCCAAAAACAATAAATTTATATTTTTTTTATTGTGTATATTTTTTGCATTTATGCTCTTCATCATTACGCTATAAGCGTAAATGCGACGTTCTAAATCATCATGATTCTTTACCATTGAAATAAGAAACCTTTCGGCTTTCTTATTCTTTCGATGGTGATAAACATAGCTTGCTTGAATTACATTTTTTTGCAAATAATTTTTAGGCATAGAAGATACAATACTATAATTTGATTTGTAAATAAGTATACTAAGAAGAAGAGTTTTTATAAACTCTGCACCTCTAACTTGGGATGTGTTACTCCATTTCCAAATGCGATCTATTGTTATTTTGTCAAGATCAATAAGACTATTGCGATATAAAAGCAAATCAAAAATGATTCGTCCTTTTTGATCAGGAATTTGCTGCTTTTTAAACTGCGAATAATCGTACACTCTTAAGAGTACTGTCAATGTCGCAAAACGCATTACTGGGTCTTCTTCCCGATTACAAAATATTTCTCGAAACAGTTTATCTATATCTTCTTCAACCCTTGAATACATCTGACTATCACTTTGGGAATATAAATATGCTAAACGATAGCGTTGTAAGTTCATTATTTTTTGATTGTAAAATTGTAAAAGTTCTTCAGCAACCAAAGATGGATAACTCTTACAAATGTACTCTATTGTTTCCTGATCAGCAGGTAAAGAACGAATAATTACCTTTTTAGTCTCTAAATCTCGCGCTTTTTTTAATAGGCCAAGATTTTTTTGGCGATTATCAATAGCTTGATAGTAATGTAAATAATCTCTTTCATACTTTTTATGTAGAGAAAACACCTTATTTGCAAAAATATCAAATTCAGGGTTTCGCGTATACTCAAAAAAGCTATTTTCTACAATCTGGGGAAATGCGTCATTATTTAATAAACATTCGTTGCTCATTTTTGCAAGGAAATTAAAAGCCTCGGTTTTATTCTCTCCTAACTCAATTGCTTGCGCAATATGGTAAAGGGCTAAGTCTTTCCTATTCTCGTTTATTTTGTCGTGGATACGAGCTAAACAGTGATGAATGCGCGGGGTAAAAGTTGAATGTTTGTTGATTGACTTTAATGTATTTGAAAAACGGGCGTATACTCTTCCCCAGAATCTTGATGTTTTATAGTGAAAACTTTCCATCACGCAGTTAATCATTGCATCTAAAATAAGGTAGCGATTTTCTTTTTCGTATGCTTTTTCTAAATAAATAAACGATTTGCGTAGATTTCCCCGTTCCTGGAAAAAAATTCCCAAATAGTAATCGAACATTGGATATTCTTTAGCAAATTTAGCGTGGTTTGATTTCGGTATCTTCTTAAAATACAGGTAGCTATTTCTTTGGTTTGTTGCAAAAGAAACGTAACCGGACAAAAAATTATACACATCACGCACGCTGACTTGACCAACATACTTCTCATCTGTAGGATTTTCTATTACTTCCAAAGTTTGTTTTACTTTTTGTGGCTGCTGTTGGTAATAATACATCTCTGCGATAGAAATCAAACAAAGTAAGTCACTTCTTAACTCTTCTATTGTGCATTTTTGATTGAATGTGTCATATTCTTTTAAACCGAGCAAAGTACGTGCACGTAAATATCTTAATTGTTCTTGTTGTCCTTGTTGTTGCTGCGGAAATTTTTTGCGAACTTCTTGCAATAGTCTTTTAGCAGCAAGATATTGGCGATTAAGCAAAGAATTTTTTATAGAACGAATGTAATCCTCTAATTCGCGAAACATTGCTTCATTTATTATTGTATCTGGATTCTTCGTTGTTTTTTTCGGTAAATAAAGACACGCAAAACTAGCAATAACAAAGACGATAAAAATAGTAAATAAGCTTTTCTTGTAATAATAGCGTTTGCGATTTTTTAAAAGCGCATCTAAATCGTTGGCAAAAGCGATCATTGTTTTGTATCTTTGGTGTTGTTTGCTTGTTGCTTTACAGCAAACAGCGTTCAAAGTTTTGGAAACATCCATTATATCTATAAGACAACGTGTTTTTTGTAAACGTATATTGTAAAAGATTTGCAGCGCATGTTCTCCTTCGATCATCTTTTCTCCACTAACAACTTCAAAAAGAATACTACCAAGAGAGTATATGTCGGTTTGAGCACTAACATAGGAACCGTTGATTTGTTCTGGTGACATATAGCGAGGTGTGCCTAAGACTTCTCCTATTTGTGTTAATTGTTTATCTACTTTGAGATTCTTAGCTAACCCAAAATCCATAATTTTCGGATTATTATCTTTTTCTATAAATATATTTGATGGTTTTATATCGCGATGAATAATACCATTTTGGTGAGCATAATGGAGTGCGAGAGCTACTTTTTTAATTAACGCCAAGCGTTCTTGTAAAGAAAAATCTTGTGTTCGAAAACTATCAAGTGCTTGTCCCTCAAGAAACTCCATTACAATATATACATGTCCATTGTAATTCCCAACGTTATATACATCAGTAATATTAGGATGTTGTAATCTCCCCATTATTTTGGCTTCGCGCAAAAACCTCTTTTCAGCAATAATATTTTTTGCTTCCTTGAGAAGGAATTTTACTGCAACAAAGCGCTGCAATTCCTTTTCTTGGCATTTATACACAACTCCCATTCCACCACGAGCAATTTCTGAAACAACTATGTATTTATCAAAAGAATCTCCTGGACGAAGCGCTTCCTCATCAAAAAATATTGAAGTATCAAATTCATTCATTTTTTTTCCTAGTGTGTACCAATAGGCATATTTTTTCGTATAATTTTTTGTTTTACAACTTGTAGTACTTTTTTCCAATCGAAAAAACTGCTATTTTCTTTTTTATAAGTATTTATAATGCTATTTATAACTTCAATGTCATAAACATCTTCTATATACAAACGTTCAAAAATTTTGCGCGCTTTTTTTGTCATATTATAAGTCTTGTATATGCGAGCTATATGTTTTAAAAAAGAGCGATTCACTGTATTTTTTCGCAGGTTGTCTAATTCTTTTAACAAAAGTTTTTGTTGTTCTGGGTAAAGCAGTAATTGAATTTCAATTTTACTTATTAGAAAGTGTATATTTTTAGGCATTAGCTTTACAGCTCTTTCTATATCCTCTAGCGCTTTTTTCTTTTTTCCAATTTCGTTATACACAACACCCCGTTGATAAAGAAATGTTGCTTTAGGGTATAAATCAATAGCGTAGTTTAGTATTTTTATTAGTCTTCGAGACTCTTCAGGCACCTTACTTTTCTCTTTTAAATACAAAACATAATCTAGATATCGACTTTCTTTAATACTATTTCCAGCATAAAGGAAATTCCTCTTCATTTTACTACGATTGCGAGCAAACATCCCCTCTATAGTTTTACTACGTTCAAATGCAAGAAAACCACCTTTTAAACGTAAATATAATCCTAATGCACTAGCTTTTTTATCGAGTTTACTACCTCTTTTCTGCACTTGCTTCCAAAATGTATCTACATTTGAATAAAGAGCGTGCGCTGCAGAAAAGATTTTTTGTTTATTTTGAAAATTTGCCTTTACTGATGCCTTCACATCCCTAATGAATTTTGTGCGATATTCTACTTCGCGCACTTTTAAAATATCTAAATTATTGCAAATAACCGCTAATACATTTCCAAACTCTGGATATTGATTTTTATGCTGACAACATATAACGAGCGGATAATCATTAATTTCTTTAATCAAAGGATTAACAATATAGCTTGCCAGAAGTTTCTTACGTAAAGGAAGAGCTTCGTTTTCTAGAAGTTCGTACAAATTATGTAGTGGAATTACAGATTGAATTGTACGAAAGAGTAGGACCTTCAAACTAGGATCTTTTAAAGAAGATAACAACTTCTTAATGTTGTGAATTTGTTGAAATTCAATTGCCATAGAAAAAAAGCCAAATTCTTTAGCATTGCGAAGTAACTCAAACTTATTTAAACTTAGAAAAAAATGAGAAAAGAGTATCTTGGGATTATTTTCTAAAAAATAAAAGTAGGCCATAAATTTAAGAGGAACAGGAACTTGCGTGTCGTTTAAAAAAAGACTTATTTTCCTCGATGTAGTATTCTCTAAACCACTCCACAATTTCGCGGCAAGATTAGCCAAAGAAAAATCGCGATTATTTTTTTGCAATATTTCTTCAAGAACAAGCTCAAAATTTGCATTACTAAAGATACTTGGTTTTGCTGTAGGTAAAATCGAAAATTCTTGATTTCGCGTTACGATTTCTTGTTGGATAACAAGTCTTTTAAGAACTTGCTTAACTAGTCGCGGTTTCTTTAGACCAAGAAAAAAAACGCTGTAATCATTCCTATTTGTTATATCAGTGCGCTCTAAAATAGCGTGATAAGCATATTTTCTAACAAATATATCGTTATTGTTAGCATTCTCTGCTACTGCAAGTAGGTATTCTTTTAACTTCTTTTCTTTTTTCATTACGTAAGCATAACTAACAGACAATACGTTTTCTGTTGATAATACTTTCAAAATAGATGGTAATTTTAGCTTTATATATGGCAATAGTAAGTGGCTATCTCTTTCAAGCATTGTGTCTATTATAAAATATTTATCAAATTTGGCATCAGAAACTTCGTCACACCATCTCCAGTAATCTTCAACTTGAGATTTTTTAATATCTTTAAATCCATAGCGAAAAAGTGTCAAATCATAAATAAATCGACCGCGAGAATCCTCAATTTTCTTACGGTATTTTTTTACATCATCGTACCCTAAAACTCTTAATAGAGTTTTTAATGCCAAGCATCGCATTACAGTATCTTCGTCAACATTATTAAAAATAAATTCAAAAATTTCAGAAGCATTTCTCTCTATTTGTGACAACATATAAGTATTATCTGTTTTATTTATATATGTTAAATAATAGCGATATAAACGCATTCTTTTTTGTATATAAAAATGTTGGTTATAGTTAAGTTGCGGAATGACGAGAGTCACTTCTTTTAGAATATCTTTATCAGCAGGAAGAGAACGCATTAACGATTCTCTTATTTCTTGTGGTGCTCTATTCATAAGAGAAATAAATTTTTTCTTATCATACCGTTCAACATTTAAATTATATAAATCGTAGTCTCGAGAATATTTTGTTTGTATAAACTTGATCGGAGAAGCAAAGATATCCGGCCTCGTAACTCTTTCATAAAAATAAAAAATTTCGTGAAAAATCTTCATGAAATTTTGATAATGCAAATAATCATCTCTAGAAATTTGTACAGGAATTTCAAAGAGGCTCATATCACTTTCACCAAAATCTATAGCATTTAGAGCGTGATTGTATGCTAAGTCTTTTTTTCCTTCGGCATAATACACTTGAGCTAGATATGAATGAATTTTTCCAGACATTGGCTCGCGACTAACTATATTTTCCAATATCCTAAGCAAAATTTTTCGTTGTTCTTCGACACCATCGGAACTTGAGGCTATTACACAATCAGCTATTGCATAAAGCGTTTCTTTCTCTCGCTTTAATTGATATGATTTCTCTAGATATTCAAAAGCTTCATCGTACTTTTGCCGTTGATAATCTAAAACCCCTAGATAGTAAAAAAGTCGGGGATATATAGTAAAAAATTCTTTTACATTTCTAATAACAAGAAATCTTTTGTGCGCATCTTTATAATTACCATTAGCAAAATGAATTTTGCCTTTCAAATAATTACATATATCAGAATAAGAAACATATTTTGTATATAGTTGCTGTGTTTGCGGAATTTTATCAAGAATACCTTGGGCTTTTTCAAAATCTTTTAATTCACACAACATCTCGCAAATAGCTACTAGACACGGAGTTTTTTGTGAAAATTGCTCGATTGTGTATGTTTTATTAAACAAAGAATACTCTTTTAATCCGATAAGAGTGCGAGCACGGTCTTCTTTTTTGATTTTTTTAAGAGGGATTTCGCGAAGTAAATGTTGTGCTTCTAAATAATCACGCGCATGTATAGCTGTTTTTATAAGGGCGATTTTGTCACTAGTAGTCATTTGCTGTCGTTGTTTTTCAACAGAGATATTTTTATACCAAAAAATCGAAAGCACCATACTCAGCAAAATAATAAAACAAATACTAACATTAACCCACGGTGATTTTTTTACATGTTGATGACGCAAATTCTTTTCTAAATCATTTATAAAATGCATCATTGTTTTATAACGTTTATCTTGTACACTATTTGTCGCTTTGGTACATATATAGCTAAGATCACTAGACACTTCGCATACATCAGAGAGACGACGATTTTCGTGCAACTGCAGGTTATAAAAAATCTCTATTTGACTTTCGCCTAAAACCATTTTTTCACCGCTAATTGCTTCAAACATTATACAACCTAATGAATAAATATCACTTTGTGCGTTTATACGGACACCTTTTACTTGTTCAGGAGACATATATCGCGGTGTACCTAAACGAGAACCTTCTGCAGTTAATGTCTCTTCACTTATCTTCGTGTTTTTGGCAATCCCGAAGTCGATTATTTTGGGATTATGGTTTTTCTCAATAAAGATATTTGATGGTTTGATATCGCGATGTACTATTCCATTTTTATGTGTATAATGAAGTGCAATAGCTATCTTTTTTATTAAAATCAATCGTTCTTCTAAAGGCATGTTTTGAATTGAAAAGGAGTCAAGAGTCTGTCCTTCAAGAAATTCCATTGCAATGTATAAACAATTTTTATAAACTCCAGCACTATAAACAGACACAATACTAGGATGTTTTAATTTACCAAGAACATTCGCTTCGCGAAGAAATCTTTTTGTAGAAATGCGACTGTTCCCTTCTTGAAGCAGAAACTTAACTGCAACAATTCGATGTGGTGTTTTACATTTATAAACAACACCCATACCTCCTCGTGCAATCTCTTCCAAAACAACATATTGGTCAAAAACTTGGCCTTCTTTTAAAAAGTCACTATCGATAAAAGCCGTTTCTTGTTCATTCATCTAAAATTCCATTGTATTATTTGGCCTGCTTAGAATTTTGTAGTGTCAACACACCTTACACTTCGCTAAGTTTTTTCACAACTTCATTAGGAGATTCACTAACAAATAGATTAAAATTTTCGCGAGATAAAAATTTTTGTTCTATCATAAATTCAAAAAAATGAAGTAAGTGTTTATAGTAATCAGCAACATTGAGAATGGCGCACGGTTTTTTCTGAAATCCCAACTTTGTCCACGTCAAAATTTCTAACAACTCTTCTAAGGTTCCTAGACCGCCAGGAAGAGCAATAAACGCGTCCGCAAGGTCAGCCATTTTTTGCTTGCGTTCGTGCATATTTTCAACAATAAGTAGCTCTGTAATTTCAAGATGAGCTAGTTCTTTCTCATATAGTGCCTTAGGAATAACGCCTATCACTTTGCCGTTATTTTGTAGTACTGCGTCGGCAAGTATTCCCATTAGCCCAACGTGGCCACCACCATACACAAGAGTAATTTCTTTTTGAGCAAGCAGCTTCCCTAACGCAATAGCTGCCATTTGATATTGCAATAAATTTCCTTCACATGATCCACAATAAACGCAAATACTTTTTATATTCAAGTTGTGTCTCCATAATATTTTGCTAGTTGAAAGTAAAAAAACAAACCACAGAGAAAGGTTTAGACTACAAAGTTTTTAATTAAAACAGGATGTATAATTGACCAAGGAGTGTTCCGAATAGACTTATTCGCAAAGATTCAAAAATGTGTTTTTGTAAAGATGTAAGAACACCCCGGGTGTCCGTGACAATCGGTGTAATAACTCAAAATAAAAATTTTGATTCTTCTTTTTGCGGGCACCACAAAGGTACCTTACTATGATTTTAAAGAGATGTGTTAGTCGTTGGGTATTATACTTTTGCTAATACATCCTGCAAAGCTTCTTTTAGATAGGGAAAGGTAAATTCGAAGTCTAATTGCTGTAATCTTTTTGGAAGCACTTTCTGTCCTTGTATAAGCGTTTCAGCAAATTCTCCAACAGACATTTTTAACAGCATATTAGGTATTTTCATCGTTGTGATTCGCGGAAGTATACTCCCTAAAGAGGCATTGAACTCATCATAACAGACCGGATTTGGGCTACAAATATTATAAATACCGTAAAATTCATCTTCATCTATTGCACGCTTAATAAAATGAAGTACATCTGTAATGTGAATCCACGAGAAATATTGCTTACCACTTCCAATACGTCCACCAATAAATTTCTGCCCAACAATATTTTTTATTGCACCACCATTTCCTAAAACAACACCCAATCTCATAATAACTACGCGGCATTTTTTTTCTATAGCAGAAAGTGCTTTCAATTCCCAATCCTTGGCAAGTAAAGCTAAATAATCTTTACCACTTACACTTGTTTCATCAAAAGTTTTGTCACGAGAATAACCATAGTAACCAACAGCAGAAGCATTAATGAGTAATTGCTTACTGTTCATTGCTCTAACAATTGCTTCTGTTGTTTTCAAACGCGCGTTTTGTAACTCTATTTTTACAGACCTTGGCCATTTTCGAGCAATATCATTACCACAAAGGTTTACAACAACATCAGATGACTGTAACTCTTCTTTCCACTTATCTGACTTTAAAATGTCACCAACAATATTTTTTCCTGCAGAAAAGTTTATTTTTCGCCGCGTCAAAGCAACAATATTGTGGTTTGTACTCTGCGTTAGTTTTTTAATTAAATTTTGCCCAATAAATCCGCCAGCACCAGCAACAAATATTTTCAATTTTCTTACCCTGGTAAATATCAAAAAAACCTAAATGTCGACACTTTCTAAAAAAACAAGGGCAAAAGTATATAACTTTTGCCCTTTTAATATTAAGGAATATTTACCTTAATACACTAAAGTAAGTTGCAACATACCTAAATAATTAATCACGTTCAGCAGGTATATAGATTACATCGTCATCCGTTTGCCATACTTCTTTTTCGGTAAGAACTTTACCAAGTTCTTGTACTTGACGATGAAACTCTTGGAATTCCGCTTCATCTGCTGGAGCTTCAATTTGACGCGCTTTAGTAATTTTTGAAGACTCTTTTTCGCGAACAAAAGCAGACATGTTCATTTGTTCTTTTGGTTTTAACAAATAAAGTGGTCCGCGAAGTTCCATTGTATACTGCTTTTCTAGATCTTCTGTTTTAATAATCACGCGTTTGGCTAGATAGTTGATTGCCATGTCAATTTTGTGCTTCATTGCACGTACTTCTACTTCCAAACCTGTTTCTGTCAACCACTGAACCCATCCGTATTTTAAATGTCCGTTTTGATCAGGATAAGCAATACACCACACAGAACCTTTTCTTTCAAGAACAGGAAAGTAAGTGTCTATGTTTTGTTCATCAACAGTGAACGTAACAGCATTGCTACTTCCTTGTAAACAGTCATCATGCGAACGGTATATTGTAAAAGATTTTGTTGCCTTTACACGATAAAGTGTATTCCACAAAAATAAATTCTTGGCATTGATCCAACCATGAGCATTATTTTCAAAAGGACTTGTACCAACTTTAACAGCAACATTATTATTGTCTTTACCAAATCTAAAAGCAAAAACATAATACTCTTTTACCATCTCCAAAACATTGCCATTTGGTTGTTCTAAATTTTCTGTTGTATAAGCAACAACTCCTGGCTTATTTGGAAGTCCCATAATTGGAAAACCATCTTCTTTTTTTATCCAATACCCGTGTGTTAACCCTTTGTATAAAAGAGCTCGGTCCATACCTGGATATTTATTTGGAGATGTTGATGGGATTAACTCTGTAGGTTTTTTGGCAGGAACAACTTGATTACTCGGAGCTTCAGCAACTTTTGTTTCTGTTCTTTTTGGTTCGATGTTTTGAACAATATCATTTTTCTCAGATAAATCTTGAGTTAAATCATTACTTGGAATTTCGTTACCAGGAAGCTCTTTTGGTGTAACTGTCGAACCAGCTTCTCTAACAACAAGCAACCTTTGAGCACTAACTGCGTGATCTACAGTTTGACCATTAAATTTTATTTGTAAATCAACACTCGCATTATTATCGTATACTCCAGGTAGCTTACTTAAGTTAATAATAATAATGCCTTTTTTTGTGGTGTGGAAATCAGCCATTTTTCCATTTGTGCTAATTGTGAGACGGCCACCTCTTACAATAGAAACATCGCGTTTTGTTCCCACGCGTTGCCAAGTTCCAGGGATCACATTTGTCGTGACTTCTGGCGTGACAGGCCCAGACAACAAACCTCCTTTTTCAGGACGGAAGTTACGAAAAGGCCAGATCATAGAGACAGGATAAATCGCCAAATCTGCATCTCCGTTTACAACTCCTCCGACAATAGCAAGGGGGGTAAATGGTACAGTAACTGCGCCGATAATAAATTCATCTATTTTGCGAGCTACTGAAAATGGATAATGCTTCACCACAATCTTAGTATCGTTTCTTGTAAACTTTGTGTACGTCACTTCTTTCATTAACTGAATTTTATACATTTTTGAAGAGACATCATCTTGTAGTGCTCTTTTTACAACAAGAGAGTTTACAACATCTTTTGTTTCTACCTTTGGTTGCTTTATTACTTCACGATGTGTTGCTGTATTTGCACAACTACACAAACAAGCAGTCAAACAAATAATAATTGCTTTGCCAACAACAGGTATTAATTTTTTTTTCAATGTAAACATCGGGTTCCTCCTAAAATTCAATCTCTGAAGAAAGTAGAACGGAATACCCATCAACAGAAAACTTATCTTCGCCGTTTATATCATCTTCGAAGAGCCATTCACCCTTTTCGTAAGATGCTTCAAGTGCGAAGCCAACAGGAAAATCACCACTAGGAAGTATTCCTACTTTAGCAAAAACCCCTGCGCTCCAACCAATAGCTTTCGTGTCTTCTTCATTTATAATATCATCATCATTAACTTCTTGTCCTGATTCATGGACTCCAGCAGTATGCCCTGATGCAAATGCACCTGCTTCAACAAATAGCACATCACCTAAAGGTTGTTTCCAGCTGACAAAAGGTCCACCACCTAGCATTAGTAATACAAAATCTGAAAATGCTTCATCACCGTTGGCAGCTTCTTCTACATCAATATCTCCGCCAAGCGCGCCTCTAAATTCAATGCCTGTACGAAATTCAGGAAGTGCTTCAATGATACTGCCCCCTGTACGAACTTTAACTATAAAGGAGTCTATACCATTAACTTTTGTCTCTACGTTTTCACCATCAATATTCTGTACTGATACAATGTCGTCATCTAAATTAAAACGCGCGTAACCACCGCCAACTTCCATAAACGGTTTATGACAACCTGTAATAAATATGCAGGCAAATGCATATAAAAGAATTAACTTTATTCTCATAGACGCTCCGGCTTCTAAAAATGTTTTAGATTTGCCAGCCTCCTTAGTTTATTTAAATAAATATATGACTTCTACTTATAGTTAGTTTACTATTTTAGACAAATTATGTAAATATTTTTCATAGAATTATTGTATAGTAAATAATCGCTACTTGCACTGAGTAGAAAAATTTAGGACAATAACATTGATATCTCGGGAGTTTTCGGACATAAAATATTTGTTATTTAGTTTTTAAGAAAATAATATTTATTACTAATTTTTTTTGATATCAGTTATTAATATCTCAAATAGAGATAGATAACAATTTAAAATGTCTACCTATATTACTAATCAGGTAATCACAAAATTTGCCTAGTTAGGGCGTTTTAACGCCTCCTATATATAAGTATAATAAAATAGGACGTTGTTTTACCATTATTTTTTGTTAGGAGATACCTTGGAAACACGTTGGCTACAAAAAGAAAGAGATGAAGGGGCGATAAAAAGCCTTGTAGAAGCGGCTGAAATTGATGAATTATTTGCAACAATCCTAGTAAATAGAGATATAGCAACTTTAGATCAATTTAATGACTACCTCAATCCCAAGTTAAAAAACATGCATGACCCACACTTGTTATACGATATGGAGAGAGCTGTAGAGCGCATAAAAAAAGCGATAGAGGAAGATCAGAAAATATATGTATACGGTGATTATGATGTTGATGGAGTTACTGGGACATCAGTTGTTTATGAGTGCCTAAAGGTGCTAAAAGCCAATGTGTTTTTTTATATCCCACACAGATTAAAGGAAGGGTACGGCTTAAATATCGATGCAATTCAACATATAATTGATGAAAAAGCTAGTTTAGTGATTACAGTTGATTGCGGAATACGCGGTTTTAAACCAATTGAATATGCGCAAGAACGTGGCTTAGATGTAATTGTTACTGATCACCACGAAGTAGATCCTGATAACCTACCACAAGCCTACGCCATTGTAAATCCTAAAGACCAACGCGGTAATTATCCTTTTAAAGGGATCTGCGGCGCAAGTGTTGGTTTTAAATTGTCCTGGGCACTTTGCCAAGCATTTTCGCCTGAACACGAAGACAAAGTACGTCCAGAACTTAGAGAATTTCTTCTAGATGCGATGGCTTTAGTTGCCATTGGTACCGTTGCAGATGTTGTACCTCTTTTAGAAGAAAATCGCGTAGTAACCCATTTTGGTTTAAAGGCTCTCGAAAAATCAGAAAATGTTGGTCTAAAAGCATTAAAAGAGGTTTCTAAACTTAGCCAAGCAAGCCCTATTACTCCTGAACACGTCGGTTTCAGACTAGGTCCAAGAATAAACGCCATGGGTCGAATGGAACATTCCCGCTATTCTGTAGAACTACTCACAACAAAGAGCCTAACTACTGCGCAAAAATTAGCTCGTAGCATGGAAGTAGAAAACCAAAAACGTCGAAAATTACAGCAACGAATATTCAAGCAAGCATTGTCCCAAATGGAGCGCTACGAATATCACAAAGAAAATGTAATTATTCTTGCTGATGAAGGTTGGCATCCTGGTATTATTGGAATTGTTGCAAGCCGTATAGTAGAAAAACACTATCGTCCAGTGTGCATAATTGGTGTCGAGAATGGTTATGGTAAATCGTCTGCACGATCAATCCCAGGCTTCAACCTTTTTCATGCCCTAAAACACTGCGAAGAACTACTTGTCGCTTTTGGTGGCCACAGCATGGCAGCAGGATTTAAGATAGAACAAGATAAAATACCTGCTTTTCGTCGTAAAATGAACGAGTTTGCTGAAGAAGTATTAACTCCTGAACATTTCATTCATTCTTTACATATAGATTTAGAAATTACTCTCGATAAAATCGATTGGGAATTTGCCGGTAATATTAGAAAGATGTCACCTCTTGGAGAAAAAAATCCTCCGCCAGTAGTGATAGCCCACGGACTAGAAGTTGTAATGAATCCAGCTCCAACAAGAGCAGGAGCAAAAGGCGAACATTTAATATTTTACGTTCGTCAAAATGATAAAACATTCAAAGCGGTTTATTTTGGTCAAGGTGAACGATTATACGAACTTATCGAGGCAAAAGTTTGCGATCTAGCTTTTTCTCCAACAATTAATACCTGGGGAGAAAATCACAATATCGAACTTATGGTCAAAGATATGAAAACATCTGTTGTTAAAAAAGGCTTTTAAGAGGTTTACATCGACTCCGTTATTAGTACTACAGTTGTAATTAAAATAACAAATAGGTAGCTATAAAAATTAGACACTCTGTAGGTCTTATTTTATCGATAGCTCTTCTCAAATAGCAAAAAATACTGTTATTTGTAAACAGCTAGAAACACCGAAAAATAAGGAACTGTACTTAGTTACAACTGTAGTATTAGGGCGTGTCATCATTCAAAATATTGTGTGTTTTTTCGAGCCTGAGCCCGTTTGTGAGCCCGTTTCCGAAACTTTCACTAACAATTTATCAAAGAAGCAAAGTTTCTTTTTCCATCGCAAAAAACTAGTATTGAACCAATAAATCACTTTCTGTCGCTCTCAAAAAGTTTTCGGGCGCGGGCTCGGGCTCAATACTACTGGCGTATCATTAAATGAATCCGTTATATTTTTATCTGTATTGAATGATGACACGCCCTACTAAAATTAGAAAACATAGCTCCAACTAACTTCAGAAACGGAAGAATTTGTAGAATAGATTTTCTTTATAATAGTGAGATGTAGGGGCCTTATGCTGTTACAAGACTCTACATCTCACTTCATTTACATGTATTTTATGGACTTACTGCTTAAATTATCAGTCACCTAACGCAACAGTCTAACCTAACCTAAACAAAAATTCTAATAGTCCTCGTCCACAAACCCACCTTGACTTTCAAAAACCAAAATTCCAGGGCTAGAGCTAATACAGTTTACAACAAGCTCGTTGTATTCTGCTTTCTCTTGAATTAAGTTAATGATATCTGCTTGAGATAATCCATTACGGATGTTTTTCACTTGGTACACCAAGTATCCAGGTGCTTCTGCTCCACCTGGAGCTATGTTTAACGTTCCTTCAAGATCTCTAATCGTATCGCGAAATTTCGTTTTTTGGCTACGAGTATCATACATAAACTTAATCTCATAATCACTAGTATCGGGAATTGTAGTACTTGTATATATTTCGCCAATAATTTTATCTGCTACAGCTTGAGAAACACTTCTTACACTAACATCGCGTGCACTATAACCGCCATTATTTTCGCATCCCCAATCAATGGCTCTTCCTTTATATCTTTCTCCTGATGAAAGTTGAAAGCGCCAATATTGTTGAGCAGTCTCTTTTCGCACCGCATGAGTTCCAACGGTAGCGTGCCAACAACTCGAACCTGTTGCCGGATCATATCGTCGGGAAGTTTTTAGAGACAAATAGATTAGAGCATTAGCTTGATTTGGGTTCGTGACTATTGTAAGATATTCACCTAAGCGATCTTGAACAGTTGCAAACATAAGATCTTGATTTACTTCGTTAGCTCCCATTGCATCAAAATCAGCAACGAATGCAACTTTAACGCCTTGAAGTTTGTGGCCACCGCTAGGAACGGGTTCATAAGGGTAGTAACCCCCATCAGGAGTTGTTGGACATCCGCATAGTCCCAAACTCATTGCAATAACCATTAAAATATTCAGTACTCTCATTAAAGTCTCCTAGAATCTGTATGAAAATAATAACAAAACTTATTTATTTACTATATCCAGAAAAAAATCCGCGTATAGGAAATTTTTTGTCTTTCGAAGATAATATTCCTTGTATAAGTTTGACATCTAAGAATTTTGATAACTACAAAAAAAAATCCTTCGATGCACTTTTGGTTTATCAATTTACCGATAAGCTCTTTGAATTAGTTAAGCCCGGTGGTTTTATTGTTGCTGAGAAAAGAGTTGACAATATTGCGTTTTTCCAATTAAAGGTTGATAACTATTTCTTTGTACGCAAACCATGTGATGAAAAGAATACCTTGTCTATTCGCGCTGCAATAACTTGGTGTAACCTAGCACTTCTTTTTACTGAAGACAGTTCAATTGAATCGCGAATACTCGTTTCTCAAGTTCTCAAAGTAAACACTTCCTTTTTGTATACATTTCCAGAAAAAAAATTATCATTATCCGAAGACAACACTTTAGAGTCTTTTTTACGCAAGAGACAACAACGAATACCTATTTCCTATATTTTACAGAACAAAAATTTTATGTCACTTCCTTTCTACGTAAATAAAGATGTTCTCATTCCACGGCCAGAAACAGAGTTAATTGTCGAATATGTTATCAAAAATTTTAAAAACAAAAAAATACAAGGACTAGACATAGCCACAGGAAGTGGTTGCATTGCAATTAGCATTCTATATTATTTACAACAAGCTCAATTTATCGCAAGCGATTTATCGTTTTTGGCTCTGCAAGTAGCACAAAAAAATGCGCATAAAAACAATGTACAAAACCGTATTTACTTTGTAAATGGCGACATGCTTTCTCCGTTTAAAAAAGCTGAAAATTTCGATATTATCATAAGCAATCCGCCATACATCTCATTTACGGATTACCAAGATTTGCAACCAGAGGTAAAACATGAACCGCAAATGGCTTTAACAGCAAAAGAAGATGGATATTATTTCTATCGCGATATTTTGCAAAAAGCTTGTGTTTATCTTAAGCCTGGAGGAGAACTCATTCTAGAAATGGGTCATTTACAATCGACAAAGATAAAAGAGATGATTTTTTCCCCTTTAGAATTTAAAGAGATCATGAAAGACTATGCTGGAATTGACCGTGTAATTGTTGTAAAAAAAATATAATCTGACGCAGTTTACTCAGAGCCTATTACAAAATTAATTGAAGGTGAAAAAATGAATTTATTTATTTTTGACTTAGATGGAACTTTAGTAGATACAAAAAAAAATATTGCACTTGCTATAAATTTTGCAATGAGAGCTATTGATCTAGAAGAAATACCTTTGCCTATTATTTCTTCGTTTGTAGGAGATGGTTCCAAACGTCTTCTTGAGCGTTGTTTTACTCACCACAATATTTCTGACAGCAATCTCTACTCTAAAGCATGGAACATTTTTTATGAATATTACTACGACAACGTAGAGCAGTGCACTCAGCTCTATCCAGAAGTTGAAAATGTTTTAAAACGTTTGGAAAATCATCATCTTGCTGTTTTAACAAACAAACCACAAAAAATGGCAAATAAATTACTTAAATACTTACAAATAGATGGTTATTTCTGCGAAATAATTGGTGGAGAAGCGCCAGAAAAACTCAAGCCTAATCCTGAAAATTTACTACATCTAATAGAAAAATACCCTGCAGATAAAAGCATTATGGTTGGCGACAGCAAGGTTGACATCCAAGTAGCAAAAAATGCTAACATACCGTGCATAGCTCTTACTTATGGTTTTGGTAAACGCGAAGAACTAGAAGAAGCAAACTTTATTATCGATTCATTTAATGAAGTTCACAAAGTCATAACCGAAAATTTCAGAAATTAGTGCGAATATGAGTATCGACTACTTCGAGATTATTAAAGTGTGCGGCGAAAAATCTCTATCGCAACAAGATGTTGTTGCAATAGAAGAGCCATTAGAGATTCGCTTGGAATATGGCTCTCGCGGTGAGCGCGAAATCGAAAATATTGCTGTTACAATGCGTACCCCGGGAAATGACTTTGAACTAGCACTAGGATTTTTATTCTCTGAAGGTATTGTTCATAACTTTGAACAAATATACAGTATCTATCACTGTCCAAAGAATGAAGATAAAAATATTGTTTGCGTTAAACTAAAACAAGATACTACTATTAAAATCAAACGACGGAGTTTTTATATGACTTCAAGTTGCGGGGTTTGTGGAAAGTCTGCGATCGAACATATAAAAACTTCCAGCGCTTTTCTAGTCGACATTGAAAAATCTCCTTTGCACATAAACACTAATATCATCGCAGAACTACCCTTGAAAATGCAAAAAGCCCAAAAGAATTTCCAGCTTACCGGAGGAATTCACGCTACAGGCCTCTTTGATCCTAAAGCAAATCTACTTTATTTAAGAGAAGATATAGGAAGGCATAATGCTTTTGATAAACTTTTAGGGACTGCTTTTGCTAAAGGCCATTTGCCACTAGCAAATCATATTATTCTAACAAGTAGCCGTGCTAGCTTTGAATTATTACAAAAAAGTGCGATGGCCGGAATAGCAATATTTGTTGCAATTGGAGCTCCTTCAAGTTTAGCTATAAAATTTGCAAGAGATTGCGGCATTACTCTTATTGGCTTTGCTCGCAATAATAAGTTCAATATATACAGTAATGAATACCGCATTTCAAATTTACCTAAGTGACGACCTTCACAAATATAAAAAATGGACCAAAGGTCCATTTTTTTGACAACGTCTTAGGAATATTATTTTTAGCCACCTTTACTGTAACCATTGCAAACGACTTTTTTGTAATGAATAGATATTTTTATTTTTAGTAAACATTTTGCGCAAATGGTACTTTTTATTGTATTCTTCTACGTCAAGCGTACGATGAACAATATAATAAGTATTTAAATTCTGCTGTTGCTGCTGCACATTCTCATAACAACTCCATGAAGCAATAATTAACAAAATTGCCGCCGATAGGATTTGCCATTTCGTTAAAATAATTATATTTGCTTGTTTTGGAGTAATACATTTTTCTCTTAAATGCTTTTCTGGTACTGCTAGTTGCAATTTCAGCATTTCTTGCTCTAGTATTTTCCAATGGGGATCATTCATTGTTTGTTTCTCCCAAAAGATCTGACAATTTTTCCATTGCATATCTATAGCGACTGCTTGCCGTGTTTATCGGTATTTTTAGCGTATCAGCTATTTTTTGAAAAGTCAATTGTGCATAAATTTTTAAAAAGATAATTTCTCTTTGCTCTTGTGGAAGTTTCAGTAACGCTTCCTCTATACAAATTTTGCGAAGTGGATCTGTTGTTTTTGAAAAAATTTGGCAATCGACCGCAACATGTGCTGAGAATTTTTTATTTTTACGTATGTGAGTGTAAGATTCGTTACGCGCAGTAGTAAGAATATACGCTTTTGTATTAGTAATCGATTGTATATTTATCTTCCACAGCTTTACAAATACATTTTGTAATATGTCTTCAGCTTGATGTACATCACCAACGATTGTTTTTATATAACTCAAAACTAGAGCCCCTAATTCATCAAAAACACCTTGAACCCAAACCTCCTTATTAGTAACCACTTATTTCTCTTTTCGCAATGAAATGCCTATATCTTTTGTTCTTGTTGTGTAATCAAATCCAGAGACAGCCCCACCACCATCTTTCATGTCATTACCGACAGAATAAACTACACACTCGTCTAGATTCTTTTTATAAATCAAACTTTTACCAGTAAAGGGATCACTTGTACATACAGGAAATTCTTTTACTAAAAATTCTATATCTGTAGGAAATTGTTTGGTACGTAGTTCATGCAAGCGCAACTGAACTGAAGTAAAAACGCAGCGCGCTATTGCTAGTCGTGAAAAATTACTATGATTAACACTGCCTAAGGCAGGAAGAAACATGTTCGATATAAAATACCAATAACTAAGCCTCTCTTCTTTTGCTTTGCTTCGCAAAGAATAACGCACCGCTTTTTCTCCTCTTTTGTGTATCAAAACCATATGCATTATCTTTTCTAGTCCGCAAGCAACATCTTGTTTTAGAAGGCCACTTGGTACAAAAAACATTCCAGCAAAATACGGCACTTTTCGTTTTTGGTAAAGAGTCAATATACTACGTAAATACATTATTTCAGACTCTAACTTTAATGGCCTATATACACATTGTGCGCGCGAAATTTCTAAAAATTCATTGAGTATTTCCTTTGAGATTTTGTCATTCATAACCATCTTTATCGCTTTTAACGCTAGTCTCTCAATATTATTTCTTACAAGTTCAGAGATTAAAAGGGGTTCTAACTCTAACATCGCAGCTATTTTGAATATTTGCTTTAGGGTATTTAACGATTTTTTATCTTTGTTTGACTTTATCTCATATACAAATTTATATATTAATAGTTTAACTGTATTGTTTAAATAAGACAAATGCGACAAATTCATAGAATCAACATCCTCTAATAATTCCGGAAATTGTATCGGAATAATTTGCTGAGGGTAAGAAAGTCCTCGTTCTAGTATTTCAAATTCATTTTCTAAAGAGACAAGTGCTTGTTCAATTTTCTTTAATGTTTCTGCATCTTCAAGTGCTTGTCGATCGCTATCATATTTAGAAAATACTTGGGAAATTGGTTGATGGTAACTTGCAATAATCTTGCAAGACGCCAACACAAGTTCTCCGCCATTTTTGTTATACTCTATTTTTTTCTTGTACATTTCATTGCATTCTTCAGGATGTAGCATATAACCGTACATTTTGGCTTTTTCTAAAGCTGATAACAATTGACGGCTTCCTATAATATTCCATACATGGAAAATTGTGAATATAGAACAACTTAATATAGTAATTATATATTTGGTAGTAATAGGAATTTTTGAATTGAATTTTCGATCCAGAAAGCTATCACATGCATACATAACAATGACAACGGATACATTTACAGCAATAAAAATAGGAATCATATCTGCTGTAACCCCAAAAAGCACTATGCAAAAACAAATAGCTAAAATAGACAAGAGAATATAGAAAAAGCGTAGTAATTTTTTTTGCCAATGTTTTATTATGTAATACACAATCACCAAAAAGCTAACGACACCCATAAAAAATAACAAGCTCTCCCACTGAAAATTTCCGTTCAGGGATGTACTTCGTATAACATATACAGCTAACGAAGCTAAAATAATTGCGAAAAGTATTGTGGTGTAGATAAATTGATTTTTTTTATTCATAATTTTTTCCTTATAAACAGGCTCTAAGAAGTACCGATATTTACGAAAGTCAAATCTCGGCACCTCTCAAGTGGTGTTTCAATTAAGTTTTTACGAACTCACAAGTACGACGTTTTTGATATAGACTCAATAAACTTATATTTTTGTCTAATGAAAAAAATTTTATAGAAAAACTATTTTATACGTAGTTACTTGACTGTGCGCGAGCATCGTTTTATAATGAAAGACTAGGTGAGGATTTCCCCTCTTTATTTTTCAATAAATTTCTCCATTAAGCTCAGGATCGAATTATGAGTGAAGGCAGCAAAAAAGTTGGCATAGAAATTATTGGTCTCTCTGGTGTTTTGCAAGACTTGCAAAACAACAGACGAACAACAATTCTTTATGCATATTCTAATGACCACGACAAAGAAAAGTATATTTACTTTAACGAAGGTCTAATAAAACTCGTTACGTCACCAAACCGTTCAAGTGTACTTGCTGAAGGTTTACAAAGAGCCTTCTCTCAAGTTGATGATGAGACATTGTCTTCTGCTTTCCAGGAGCAGCTCTCAACAGGAAAAAGTCTTCCCGCTATATTGAGAGATATAGGAGCGGATGATAATTTCATTATCGAAATTTGCGGCTTTCAAATTAGTGAAGAAGTATACGAATTATTTCTATGGCCAGATTTGCAGATTGAATTAATAGATGAAATAGATAAAAAACAATTTCCTGCAGAACTTCTAGAACTTCCAATCGCAATAGAAGTTGACTTTCTGTTAATGGAGGCCGCAAGGCGCTCAGATGAGTGGAAAAAAATTACAGAAATATTGCCTTCAGGAAAAGATGTCGCTTACATTTCTGAAGATATATACGACGAGAATCTAACCGCAGAAATCATCCACATCCTTTCTTTACTGGATAGTGTTCATGACTTTAATGAGATTATTAAAGACTGTCGTATTTCGGAATTTCATGCTTGGGAAGTTTTTGCACAATTATATGATGCTGGTTACATAGCACTACGAACAGCTGAAGAATTAAAAGAGTTAGCTGCTCTTGATGAATTTAGTGATAATCTCTTTAAACGTATCAAACTTTATGAACGAGCAGAAGAGCTAGGCGATAATAGCATTGAAACAATTACATGGCTTGCTAAAGCTTATCAAGAAGGGGATTTAGTCAACAAAGCAGTACGAAAGTATAAGCAGCTAGGCGAACAATACGTTGAATTAGAACAATATGATGGTGCTATCAAAGCGTATAAGCAAGTACTTGATGTTTTTCAAGATGATCTAGATGCTCACGAAAAGTATATCGATGCATTGTTTAAAAAAGGTAATTTTCAAGATGGTGCAAAAGCATCTATTATTTATTCTAATAAGTTATCGATTATTAATAAACGCAAGGCAATTGCTGCTCTTGAAAACGCTTACCAACATAATCCTTTAAGTCCCGAAGTGCTCGAAAAAATGGCAAAATTATATTGTGATCTTGGAGAAACGGTAGACGCAATGTTTACTTATACTACAGTCGCTAACTTATATAAAAGCCGAGGACTCTACCAAGATACGATTGATGCCTATCACAAAATACTGGAGCTAGATTATGCAAATATCGAAGCTCGCATTAAACTAGCAGATACCTACTTGATTATGGGTCAGCACGACAAAGGGATCGCAGAGTACAAACACCTTGGAGATATTCTTACAGACGCAGGCTTTTCAGATAATCCTTTTACATATACATATTTAATTAATATTTGCGAAAAAATCATCGAATTTGAACCGACAAACCTCTCGGCACGAGAATGGTTAGCCGATACTTACATTTTTAAGAAAGAATTCGAGAAAGCCAAAGAAGTTCTTTTCGATCTACTTAGTTTTTTAGAAAACGCCAACAATCCAGAAGAATTGTTATCTATTCTTCAAAAATTAGTTGAAATCGAACCAGAAAATAGATCATACTTAAAAAAGCTAGCGCACATATATAAACGCTTAAACTTATTTGATGATGCAGCGCGCGATTTTATTCACGCAGGAGAAATTTGCCTAAACGACGCATCCAAACTAGAAATAGCAGGTAGATCCGACGAAGGACGTCGTCTACAAGAAGAAGCTCTAGAAGCATTTAATGAAGTACTTACAATGAATCCTTTTGATCTTGAAATTAGACAAAAAAGAGCTGAACTTCTTCACAAATTAAATCATGTTGAAAGCGCTATTGAAGAGTATAAACTGATTTGCCACATGACAAAAGCAGTAAACAACTATCACGATGCATTGACTGCTTTATTTCATATAGTTGAACTTGCTCCCGAGCACGATCCTTCGGCATTTTTAGATATGGCAAAACTTTGTGAACGTCAAAACAAAAACGATTTGGCTATTAACTTTTACAAAAAATATGCCATTTTTAATCTAGAAAAAGGTGATCTAGGAGAAGTTATGCAATCTTGCCGTCGTTTGTCTATTCTTGCTCCTGGTGATGAAGAAGTAAAAAAATGGCGCGATTTAGTTAGTTATGTAATGAAAGGATAAAAATGCGACAAGTAGGTATGCTCATTATTTTTATTTCTTGTATATATGCGCAAAAAAATAACATTATTAACCTAAAAGGAATTAATGTTAATCTAGAACAGAAAACTATTGAAATTGATGGTGTTGTGAATATGAACAAAGGGCTTGTAGAACTACTTGCTACTGCTCCAGGAGGAAAAGAGCACGAAAGTGTTCTTAAGCTACTTTGCAATCCATCTTTACTTCATACCGCTCTTTTGCTTTTGGGTTTAGAAACGGGCGGCGGAGGTAAAAAACAAGGTGATAATTCCCCTATTTTTGGTGGTGAAATGTACGTTTACGTTTCATGGAAAGAAAAAGATAAAAACAAAACATTTCGCGCTGAAAAACTAGTAAAAAATGCACGTACAAGAAAATCAATGGCTTCTTGCAAGTGGGTATTTACGGGCAGCCGCTTTCGAAAAGATCCAAGGAGTGGGAAGAGCATTTACATGGCAAATATTAGTGGTGTATTAATCGCAACATTTTACGACCCTGATGCTATTGTGAATAATCCTTTACCAGAGCGCGCTGACGATACTGTTTTTTATGCTAATAACGAAATACTTCCTAAAAAAGGAACAGCAATTAAAGTTACATTTTCTTTAAAACAGTTGTTAAAAAATGAATCTAAATAAATATGTAGAAATACGTTGTAAAAGCCTATTTTTACAACATTTCAACAAGAATCCGCCTATTGTTTTTGCTAAAAATTTTTTTCCTTTGGTACACCTACCAAAAAACACCTACGAAAGCCGCTTATCTAGTTTTGAGTTATCTCACAACAAGTGGCATCCCATAATGAACAATATCTTATTTGGCAACTACGTAGGAGAATTTTTACAAACAAAATTATACTTCTCCTCGATTCAAAATAACCCGATTAAAGAAATATCAAATCCAGATCTTGGAGCAACAATACTCACATTTGCACGATCTTCAACCTTCCCTCTCTTTAACCACAAACAACTATCTATTTATAAAAATGATATCAAAGTAGGCTACATAAACCTCGATATATATATTCGTCCGATACTCAGTAAGAAAGATATTTTTCACAAACCAGTAGTGCTATTCCCCTTTTCTGCAGATGAGATTGTTATCTATTATAGCGGTTTTTTAGCTAACTCTAAACAGTTATATTGTATGTCTACAACTAACGACTGGGATTCGCATATACTGCAAAAAATGCAACGCATTCGTAGTGGATGGACAACAATTATACAAAAAACAAATGGCGCAGAATACATTGAGTTAGCATTTACTAACGAAGAAGAAGTTTGGGACAACCAAAACGACAACAACTGGCTATTCCGCGAAAGTTCGTGGTGCTAAGAGAATTGTAAAACTTTACTATAAAATCTGTTTGAATTCCACAAATGAGACTCTGCCTGAATTATATCCCAAATAGCTCTTTTAAATCAGATCTTCTACTTTTTAGAACCATGTCATAGGGAGTAACATTTTCATTGTTTTTTATGGTTGGATCTGCTCCCGCATTTAGCAATATTTTTGCGATATTTTTCATTTTACCGTTTGAACTAGCCGCAATGTGAAGAAGAGTATTTCCTTTTGTATCTTTTAGATTGATTAGTTTTAAACGATGTTTTTTGCAAAAAGTTTCTAGTATAGTTTTTTCTCGTCGTTTCACTAAATCAAAAAGAATACCTGGATAGTTATCTATAGTATGTTGTAATAACCAATGATGTTGAAATTGATGTTTAAAAATATTGCGTCCTGTTTTACTTAAAGTGAAAGCATTTATTATGCCACGAATGTCTTCTTTAGAGGCAAATTCTCGGATAATTTGAGTTAAGTTTTTCATGTGAGGTAACGATGGTAGCAAAATAGGAATCATTTCCCATTGTTTATGTTTTACAACATTTACTAATATTTTTGACAAAGAAAAGTAAGAAAAACTAGTATCAGTTATGCGTTTTATAAGACGCATGGCTATTTTTTTAGACTCATCTTTTTGACAATTATCTGCTAGCAAAGCAAAGAGTAATCCATCGCAATCTTCCATTGGTATGCCTATGTTTGAAACAAACATCAGACAGGTTATTTGGTAACTGTATTCGTATAACTGTTCTAATGGATGCACATTTGCTTTGCTCATATCATTTATCAGGCAACAGACTGAAAGGTCCCTAGTATATGATCTCTGTTCTAATAAAGAAGCTCCAGCTTGTATAGTCAGCCAAATAATTTTATTTGCTAGATCAAGATCCTGCTGTTTTGTAAAAGAAGGAAAGTATCTTATCGCTTCTGCTATATTAAAACCTCTTGACGCATCCTTATTTAATTTTTCTGCACTAGCTCCCATATTTACTAGCTCTTGCAAACTTCCAAAGATTCTAGTTGCGATGTTGAATTGTTCTTTTCGACCCCAAAAAAATCTTTCTAAATTCTCAAATTCATTTTTAAACGCCATGTCTAACCGCTCTGTGTCGGTTAAGGAAAGCTGTGATCTTATATTCTTCCAACGTTTTTGAAAAGATTCAAGTATCAAATAAATCCTTGTGTTTTCACTCTGTATCTCCTGCCATAGGTATACAGGAAATGGCTTTTGCTTAGAATTCATATTTTATTTTACCTGGCAATAACAATTTGTTAGTCGTATTTAGCGGCTGGTAATAATAGCTCTATTTTTCCCCATTGCTCGCTCCTTCGTCCATAACGCCTCATCGCTGATTTCCTTTGATAAAGTTGTCTTTATTCAAAGAAACGAAGGTAAAATAATTTCTTCACGTCTAAGAGGTAGGAAATTTTTAATACCATGTTTAGATGCTAATTTGGTGTGTTTATCATCAACAATAAGTGGATGCCCAACCACAGCATCTAAAGTTGCTCGTGAAATTAGCATTCGTGCTTCTTCAGGAGACAACCCACATGCAATTAGATAAAGCCAAATAATATTTGGCGAACGATTTTGTCCTGCTACACAGTGCACATAGATTTTAGCTTGCGAATTCTCTAAAAAATCATGCATTGTTTCTAAACAATCAATTACTAAACCATTAGGTATTTTTTTTAGATCTTCTATTGGCAACCAAGCTGTTTCAATCGTTTCTTTGAATTTCCCTTCATATTCACAGACATTGAGAATATGGGTGATATTATTTTGTTTTAATATCTCATGTTTATCTTCTTCAGGATAAGGCCCCACTGAAATACAGTTTGTTATCCAAAAAATATCGCTTTTCATACACTCTAAAAAAGCTTGTTTGGGAATAGGAGAAATTTGCGGTGTTGATTCTTCCATGAATAACTTCCTCAACTCTTAAAGCAAAAAACTCTAGCAGATTTGATAATCATCCACTAGAGCCGAGATTACTTATTCTTCAGGTCTTGCAACTTTGTACATCTCGCGAGCAATGCGCTTGCTTAAGTCATTCTCATATATATTAAAATGATCTCCGCCTTCTATATATTCTATAACTGCATCACTTTTCAATTCCTTTAATACTTTTTCAAGCAACAACACAGCCTCGTTAAGATAAAAAGTATCTTTGGTGCCTACGATAATACGTATCTTGCCTTGTAACTTAGGACCCAGTTCTTGCCAATTATTTTGTAGTGTCCGCGCAATGTCGTATTTCTCCCATGCTTTTTGTACAACAGGATCAATGATACCTGTTTCACGGCAAAAGATAGGCATTGGTTGACCATCGCGCCCTTTAGGACTAAACACAGCTTCAAAAGAGGCAAATTGCCCTCCAAAACTACCAAAAGCCCTTTCCTGAACTACAAACTGCTCAATAGACATAACTTCACGCCCTTGAAAGCGCACTAAGGTATATGGTTCTCCTTTGTCATTGGCATACATATTTTGTGGTGGGTACAATGTCAAATTCGGTCCGGTAAAGTGGCGAAAATCTACAGGATCAGGTGCGGTGGACCAAACTCCGCCAAAAAATTCAGGGTGGGTAATCATTATCCATAATGTTGACCATCCTCCTGAAGAATGACCAGTTAAAAATCTTCCTTTGGGTTTAGTATCCATACGAAATTTCTGCTCAAGATGAGGAATAAACTCTTTTACTAAAGCTGTTCCCCAGGGTCCGTTATTTGCTGAATCGGCAAATACATGATGTCCAAGAGAACAATTGCCATTGAGATAGACATATATCATTTCTGGGCGAGTGCCCTGCCGCATTTCGCTATTTAAGGTATGCATATGTCTAATTGCATGTGTGTGACTTCCGCCAAATCCGTGAACATCGTATACTGTAGGATACGATTTGTCACCTTTTTTGTAGTTAGGAGGAAGAAGTACACTTGCTTGCATCTTGATACTACGTCCCCAAAAATTAGAAAGCTTCGAGCTTTCAAACTCAACAACATGTACATTTTCAGGAAGTGATGGCTTTTTTTTAGGAACAACTTTACTAAGAGTAAGAGATATTTTTTGTGTAGGAATCTCAATAGGAACAACATCACTATATAAATCTCCGCCATCCATATCAAAATGATAGCCAAAATCCCAATCGCGATCTAACACGGCCATTACCTGATATTTGCCAGCAGGTAATGCTGAAATTTTTTCGGGAGAAGCAGTAGCGTTACTGTGAAAATCGAAGGTACGTTCTTGCCCAAGATGGTTTGCATCAGTGGATGCCACATAAACAGCTTTGGGGTTCATGAAATTTGGATGTATAATCTGTAAACGACGAGAAGAATTAGTTATTAGAATAAGTAATTTTCCAGAATATGTTTGATTTTCTTTTGTCAAAGAAGAATCAACGCCCACTTGAAAAGATACATTTTCACTAAAAATAATGACCGTTTGTAATAAAATAAAAACAAAGACTAATGCTTTTTTCATGTTTATTCTCTTTTCTATCTAGATAACCACATTTCCATTGTCTTAGTAACCGTTTCTGAAGCATCTTGCTGAACAAAATGCCCTGCTTCAGGTACAGTCACAAGTGTTAAATCTTTTTCAAGCCACAGCCAAGTATCATTGAGCGCACCTGGAAGCAAAGCCCAATCTTTTAAACCATGAATCATAAGCACTGAACACTTGACCTTAGGAAATGTAGGTGACTCATATGGTTCTCGTGGATAGTTTGCTTTGTAATAGTTTGCCATTGCTTCAAAACTCGATCTCTTAAAAGCCTCTGTATATATCTCTTTTTCTTTAGAATCTTTAATCCATGAAGTAATTCGTTCCATAGTCAAGACCTTTGCTCCTTGCTCTTGCAATTGTCGTGCATATTCGCTATTTTTATGTTGCTTAGGATTATTCTTTAATTCGCGAATAATTCCTTTTAGGTGCGGTAAATTACATATAATAAGTTTCTCTACCATTTGAGGATAATACATCGCTAAACTCCATGAGATAGAACCTCCCCAATCATGACCAATAATAATAGCTTTTTCTTGCTTTTCGTTGTGAATCACCGCAACAATATCGCTCAGAAGAGTAGGCATTTTATATTTGTCAATGCCTTGCGGAGCATCACTTTTATTAAATCCACGCAAATCCACGGCAACAACCCGGTGTTTTTTTGACAAAGCTTGCATTTGATCACGCCATGTGTACCAAAAGTCAGGGAAACCATGAATCATAACAACAAGTGGACCTTCCCCAAGAGAAACATAGTGAATTTTTACACCGTCGTTGTCAACATAATGATGCTGAACTTGGTCGCGAATATCTTTCGCTTGCGTTTGTTGCGACCAGCCACAAGCGATAAGTAATGTCAATAAAAAAGATAAACGTAGCATTATACGCTCCTGAAAAAAAACGAAATAAAAATAAAACGCATTGGGGCGTGTCATCATTCAAAATATTGTGTGTTTTTTCGAGCCCGAGCCCGTTTGCGAGCCCGTTTCCGAAACTTTCACTAACAATTTATCAAAGAAGCAAAGTTTCTTTTTCCATCGCAAAAAACTAGTATTGAACCAATAAATCACTTTCTGTCGCTCTCAAAAAGTTTTCGGGCGCGGGCTCACAAACGGGCTCGGACTCAATACTACTGGCGTATCATTAAATGAATCCGTTATATTTTTATCTGTATTGAATGATGACAGGCCCTGATATTTTAAACCACAAGATCCAGATTAATCCCACTGAGTATTAACTCTATTATTACATCCCCAACAAAACCCACAATCAAAGTTATCGAGATCATCAAGACTATTGATAAACTGCATCAAGCAGCTTCCTTCTCCTTTGCAATGTCCTAAACCAAAAGTATGCCCGTATTCATGAAGTATAATTTTAAATAACCGACTGCGAAATATTTGTGGGTTTTTCTTGTTATCACCAAGACGTGCTAGTGATACAGTCATCACTCCATTTGTTAATGAGGCTAACCCAAATAAAAATCTAAACTGCGGAATTGTAATATCTTCATCAACAATTCCTATTAAACGAAAATATTTTCCACGTCGTGGAATCAGGAAATCCTTGATAGTAGTCGCATTGTATTGTTTACGTTCTTGTAAAAAAGCTTTTTCTGGAATCACTATGGGTGATAGTATCTCTACTTTTATACCATAAAGTTCCTTAAAAAATATTTGTAAATCAGTAATGTCAGATTTTTGGGTTTTACCCATAGGCAAAATAGCAATGGTTTTGTTAACAAATTCGTGGTTATGCATTCTTGCAATTACCGGTACTTCACAAATATTTACAGTGCGATAATACCAAAAATAATAAGCGGCAAAACCTATTAAAGCTGTACTAAAAATAATAATAATTCTATATTTTCTAGACATTTTTATCCTCGGGATAAAGAGAAACAGCAACAATAAGAGCAAAAGCAACTGCTGTAAGTGGAACAACAGGTAAAAATCCTCCGCACCAACTTTTAGGTATTATACCGACAAGATAACAAATAAATAAAGATTCCGTTGCAATTATTGATAATATACAAGCCCTTGCCGTTGTTCTCTTCCAATAAAAAGCACAAAAAACTGTTGGAAATAAAATCGAGAGGCCAGTAAAAGCTTCACGAACTATATAAAAAATAGTTCCAGGCGGATGATAAGCAATAGCAAGCCCAACAATAGCAAGAATAACAACAAGTAACTTTCCTAAGAAAACTTGCTCTTTGAGAGAAGCTTCAGGTTTAAAGAATACTAAATAAATATCACGTGTGATCATCGAGCTAAGAGCCAGTAATTGCGAGTCAAGTGTCGACATAAATGCCGCAACAGCACCTAAAAGAATAGCGGTAGACAACCACGATGGAAAATACTCTGCGTTTAGCATTTGCGGCAATATATTGTCTGAACCAGCTTTATCAAGACCAGGAAAATCAATGTGCCCCCAAACTCCTATTGCAACAGGACATATAAATAAAATAGCTGTAACTATTGGATAAAGAGTCGCTGATGTTTTAAGTGACTTAGGAGAACGACAAATAAAAAACCTCATAAACATCTGTGGGAACATTGGAACA
Source organism: Candidatus Uabimicrobium helgolandensis (assembly GCF_041508025.1). Classification (NCBI taxonomy): domain Bacteria; kingdom Pseudomonadati; phylum Planctomycetota; class Candidatus Uabimicrobiia; order Candidatus Uabimicrobiales; family Candidatus Uabimicrobiaceae; genus Candidatus Uabimicrobium; species Candidatus Uabimicrobium helgolandensis. The sequence continues at coordinate 9,219,633 of NZ_CP165719.1, read as the reverse complement.
CTAAGTATAAATAACAGCGAAAAACTAAACCAGATCTTTGGAGTAAAGTAACCATTTTTTCCAGCACGAGAAAATAACTGCGGATCTAAGTTATACGCCTTGCGATTAGCTTCACCAATCCCTCCAAAGTGGTTTGCGATAACAAGCATTGCAGTTATAATACAAGCAAACATGACAATACCTTGAAAGACATCCGTCCACGCAACGCTACGCATTCCTCCCCAAAAAACATAAAATACAATAAAAAAAGTTAAAAGAACTGCACCCAAAAAATAAGGAATTTGCCCACCACTAATCACGTGTAGTATTTTACCAGCACCAATAGGTTGAATAGCAATATAAGGCAAAGTGAATATTATCATTACACTCAAAAAAACAAAACGCAGCAGCTTACTACCGAGTAACTCTCCCATCATTTCAGGAGGAGTAATAAAATTGTTTTTGCTGCTAATTTTCCATGTTTTATGACCAATAAAATAAAAAGCAAAAGCAACGATTGCTGTAGAAAATGACATCATAGCATAATAACTATAGCCAATACGATAACCTGCGCCCGCAAAACCCAAAAAGAAAAAAGCGCTGAAATTGGTAGCAATGAGCGTAAAGAACATAGCAACAGCGCCCACGGTTCTTCCCGCAAGAAAATAGTCTTGTGGGGTATCTTGCGCTGCACGATGTCCATAAACACTAATTAACAAGGTTCCTATTATATAAACTGCGATAATTACAAACGCCGCGATCATTTATCTTCCTGCCAAATTTTGATTGAGAACGCTCCTATTGCCAATGCCAAAAACAATTGCAATACAAAAAAGTACACCACCACTTTTGGAAAACCTAAGATTTGTAAATTTGCCTGCGATGAAAAATTCCAGTAGTCTTGCGACAAAACAATGATGGTCACAAAAACAAGTATCCATTTCATAAAGCTCTCCTGTTTATTAATTACGACGTTTTAGAAGGTGAAAACCTCAATCCAAGATAACCACCAACAACTGCCATCACTGGAAATGCAAAAAGAAAAGAAAAAAATGAGCCCAGTCAGAAGAATCCTTCTCGCCTCCATTTATATAATAGATAATAGGAATAGATATTACTACCAGTATAGTAATAGCAATAAGCATAGATATTATATCAGCAACAACTAGCCGCTTTTTTGGCTCGCTAGTTCTACTCGGCTTTGTGTTATTTTGATTTACTTCTATTTCTTGTATTTTCTTTTGTAATATTGCTACTGTATCCTTAAGCTCTTGCAAGTCTGTTTCATATTGCAACATCTTTTCGTTTAAATCCATCCATCAATCATTCGTCTTAATAAAAGTAAAATACACAATAAAAAAAGCGTTGATAAAATAATTCATCAACGCTTTTCTATACAGATAAGTAAGTAAACAGATTACTTTAAGTTTATTTACTTTACAAATTTAATTGTTTTTAACTTCTTAATACCTTGTTCGTTTGCATAAAGGTCACGTGTACCTGTTAAACGAATTTTTTTCCCTGATGCATCAGGATTTAAATTTGGATTAAATTCATCGCGATATTGCGAAGGAAGTTGTACAACAAGAGTACTCTTGCCGTCAGCAACCGCAAGTCCATAAGAACCATTGAATCCACCAGAAATAGTACCTTCTAGTGTAACTACGTTTCCTTTTTTAACTTGCAACGCTTGGGTTACAGTTAGAACACTTGGGTCTGGATCGGGATCGGGATCTGGATCGGGATCTGGATCGCTTCCATCCCATATTTGTTTTACAAATTCTGGATGATCAATAAATGGATTGCGATTTCCTTGAAGCTCATATACACGTTCGTTACGACGTCTTTCAAAATAGTCAACCGGATCTTCTTCGTGCCACTTAAGTAGTGTCGAAAGTTTACCGTGGAAACCTTTTTTAGTGTCCGCCATTATAATATCAGTGACTTTTAAATCAGGAACACCGTCAGAACCTTCATAACGAGTTGCCATATAAAAAATAATACGCGCCGTGTCACCTTTAACAGCTTTACGTGGTTCCCAAGAATCGCTATCAGAACGACATTCTGTTATTCCATCATTGTCTTGATGAATTTCACCACCATTATCAAAATCTAAATGACCACGTTTGCTATTTACTGAAACATCTGTTGGACGAATATGATGCAAATCTGTTCCTGCAGGTTGTGATGTTCCAAATTGCCCGCGCGATTTAGCCCATGTGTGCTCGCGATTCCACTGCGAAACACCACCTCCGTGATTACTACTTGGACGTGACCAACCGGTATAGAATAGAATTACATTTTTTGAATTAGACGGATCAGCATCTGTGTACGAAAGATGGTTCCACAGTTGACCGTAAGAATACGATTTGTGACCACGAATAATTTGGTTGAGTTTTGACTGTAAAACCTTTCCCTTTAACCCTTGTGTTCCTTCATAATAATCTCCCTGACCCCAAATAGGAAGCAATGAAAAAACAACAAATAGGCATAAATATTTTTTCATAATCTCTGACCTTTGTAAGTAAACATTAATATAGTAAGTACATCAATTTTTGTGTACTAGGCAAGCTCTGCTAAAAATATTTTCCACTTCAATTCCTGTTGCGAAATTATAACTACACCACTTCACCGCAAAACAAACATTTTTAGCAGAGCTTACCTAATTTAATTATAGCACACTTTTGGCGATCATCAATGAGTTTTACACATTAAGTAGTCACTTCTCAACATCAATCCACAGTTCTTTACTTCTAAGTAATTGTGGTGGAATATCTAAGAAAGGATATTCTATTTTAGCAAGATGTAGTCCTTGAGGATAAGCAATGGTTGTGAATTGGCTACTTTTGTTGGTCAGAAAATAATCTTCAAATTCGGCTAAAGATAGTTCCTTTTTAGCTACAGCAAGAATACGCACCACAATGATACGAATCATGCTACGTAAAAAACGATTTGCACTTATAGTAAAACGAATGCGATTTTGTTGTTCATTTACCTCTAATTGAGAGTGATACACACTACAAAAAGTGTGGTTGTGTTTTTGAGGAGATTTGCAAAAAGTAGCGTAATCACTATATTTAGTAAGGATTTCACACGCTTGAGCTGCAAGGTCCAAATGTAAATTTTTCCCTAAATACAAAGAGCTCACGCGACTTAAAAATGGGTCTTTTGTCGTATGAATATAATATTGGTATGTTCGACAAGTCGCGCTAAGTTGGGCATGTGCTTTTTGTGCTACAGGAAAAATATCAAAAACAACTATATCATCGGGCAAAACTTTATTTAAACGATATATTAAATCGTAATTCCAATTTTCAGAGAGATCACTGTGAAAAAAATATTGATCAGCATGAACAAGAGCGTCCGTACGTCCACATCCCATACAAACAACATAGCGTCCAAAAATTTTTCTTAGTGACTGTTCTATAACTTCTTGAACAGTAATAGATTTAGGTTGGCGCTGCCAGCCACGATAATTTGCACCACAATACCCAATATGAAAAAAATACCTCAATCTAATTCCTAATCTAAACGGAAAGTAATATCTTAAAGATACTACCGTGATTTACTTTACTTTGAACAAATATTCGACCGCGATGCGCTTGGACAATTGCCTTAACTAAAGCTAAACCTAAGCCAGAACCAGACAGAGATCGCGAAGTATCTGAGCGATAAAAACGATTAAAAATAAGTCGTAAATCTTTATTAGGAATACCCATACCAGTGTCTTTAATAAAAAGGCCTACGTGACACTCTTCTTTAATAATACCAACCGTTACTTTACCTGTCGAGGTATATTTTATAGCATTGTCAACCAAATTTACAATAGCACGGCGTAGCTTTTTTATATCACCAGTTATGTATATTTTTTCGTTTATATTTTGATAAGACAATTCGATATTTTTATGCTGTGCTATAGGCTCAAAAATCTCGACAACTTCATCGAGAAGATCATTGATCACAAATTTTTCTTTCTTGATCGATATTTTAGCTTCCGCTTCAGAGATATCTAGTAGAGTATTCAACCAATGAAGTAAGCGTTTACTTTCTGAAACACAGTCATGTAAAACTTCACAATATTCTGCGCGGGAACGTTCCTGCATAAGTGCAACCTCTGAACATCCTTGTATTCTTGTAATAGGAGTACGAATATCGTGAGCAAGGTTATCGCACATCTCTTTTATATTGCATACAAGACTGTCAATGCGTTCGAGCATTTTATTCAAAGTAATAGCAAGAACTCCAAGTTCATCTTTAGGGTTTTTGACAGGTATTTTTTGATTGAGATTATCAACGGCTATTTTGTGAGCAGTAATTGTCATATCGCGAATAGGCTTCAAAGTATTGCGCATCATCAAAAACCCAAGAATCCAAAAAATGGCAAGGAGGCAAGGGAAAATATAAGCAAAAGAGCTCAGTAACCGGTTGAGAAATGCACTGCTGTTACGCAAGGAGTAAACAACATGAAGTATTTTACCATCTTCGTATGGAAAATATATAATCCGTAATGGATGCTGACCTTGGGCAATGTAAAGCGTTTCAATAAAAAAACTATTACCAATGTTATGGTAAACTGACTCAACAACTTCATTCCATATTCCGCGATCTGTTGCAGCAATCACATTGTTCTTTGGATCTTTCAAGCAATAAAATACTTGATAAGCCCCCAAAGCCTTCGTTCCTTCATTCATTTTCGATAGAGTTTTTTCTAAAGAATTTGAATCCTTAGACATCTCATGCAACTGTTTTGCTTCTTGGATAAGCCACTGATCTTCAATATTACCAATGTACTGTGCTACAAAAAAATAAATAACCGCAAAAGCACACGATAAAAATACCGCAAATACTAAAGTGTAAAGAACAGCACTGCGAAACGCGATGGAACGAAATATACTATTCTTTGATGACATAACCAACACCCCTTATTGTATGAATCATTTTGTGATCGAATTGCTTGTCTATTTTATCGCGTAAACGACACATATGTACGTCAACCACATTGGTTGTCGGATCAAATTGAAAATTCCATACATGCTCCATAAGCATCGTTCTCGTTACAACCTGACCATTGTGTTTCATCATATACTCTAAAATGTCAAATTCTTTTGGTTTTAGGTCTATTATTTTTTCATCTCTAGTAACAGTATATGATAAGCGATCCAAGTATAAATTTCCTATCTGTAAACTATGACTATTAACATTACTTGTTCCACGGCGCAACAGTGCGCGAATCCGAGCTAAGAGTTCTGTAAAAGCAAATGGTTTTACTAAGTAATCATCACTGCCTTTTTGCAACCCAAGTACACGTTCCTCTACAGAGCGTTTAGCACTTAATATCATAATAGGTGTTGTTACTTGTTGCTGTCGTAAAGTTTCAATAAGACTTAATCCATCTTTTTTGGGTAACATCAAGTCGACAATCATAACGTCATAAGGCTCAAGTAGTGCCATGTGTAAACCTTCCTCACCATCTGCGGCATGGTCTACAGCAAAACCACTTTCCTCAAGTCCTTTTTTAACAAAAGATACTATTTTTTGATCATCTTCTATGAGCAAGATACGCATATTTTCTCCCACATGTAGTCTTCACGGCCACATCAATGATAATTTTGTAGATTGATTATTAACTTCTTGTATGGTAACTTAGATAAAGCTAAGTACTTAACGTATTTACTAAATTTTAAGTACATCGTAAAAATACTTGTTGTTTAAGATATTATAACAAACATAAACTATTTCTTTAATATTTAGAGTAATGTTTAATCTCTATTTAATGTTTATTTAATGTTGTATTTGTATAATAGCATTATGAACTTAGAACTAACATTCTTTACTGGATTAGTTAAAATAGCGATTTTAAGCCATCAAGAGCATACAAAGTGGTAAAAAAATCTCAAAATTAAAAATCAAATTTAAATACAATCTACTCTAAATTTTAACAATGGAGTTATAAATGAAAAAACTAACCTTTGTTGCAATTGCTACTATATCAGTAGTTGTTTCATCTGCAATTCTCTCTATTATTTCCCCAAAAGAAATACAAGCTTCTAGTCACCGCGAAGCTCCTTTTATGACAACTGTACCAAAACTAGACATCACTGACTTTTACATGTTCCAATCTTATGACGATGACAACATTGCAGAGGCAGATGTTAACCTACGTAGAACAACTCTTATCATGAACTTTCATCCTCTACAAGATGCCTTTGGTGGTCCAAACTACTTCTTCGCTGATGAAAATGCACGCTATAGAATCAACATTGATAACGATGGTGATGGTAGAGAAGATATTATTTTTGAAATTGATTTTGATTTCAAAAACGACAACTTCCGCGATCTTGCCCTAAACACAGGTGCGCAAGACACAGAAATCCCACTTATCGCTTTACCACTGAGTTTAGACGGTGTTGAAGAAGAAGCAGATGCACAGCAAAACATAGTAGAATCGTACACACTAACCATAATAAAAAATGGTGTCCGCGAAAGAGCCATCAATGTTAACAACTCGACAGCTAACTCTAATTTTGCAGGCACAGAAACATTTGTGAAACCATTAGATAATATTGGGGACACAACAATAAATGATTACGATGCTTATGCACAACAGCATGTATATGACTTTGCTGCACTTAACATTGCAGGTAAAGTATTTGTAGGTCAGAGAAATGATCCTTTTATAGTAAACTTAGGACAGGCTTTCGATGGCTTAACAATCAACGCAGGTAGCGAAGTAGATGCAATTGCAGCAAAAAACATTACTTCTTTTTGCATAGAGGTACCAAACTCCTTTCTAGCACTAGATGATGATGCAGCAACCAATAACGTATTTGCTGGATGGGCCACTACCAGAGCACGCGGAAAAACAAATGTTCTTCTCAACGTTGGATCTAATAATTTGCAAAATAACGGATTGCCAGAGGGTGGAACTATTTTCAAACAAGTGTCTCGCCTTGGCATGCCTCTTGTGAATGAACTTGTAATTGGTCTACGATTCAAAGACCGCTTCAACAATAGTTTCCCACGAAATGATTCTCAATTTGCTGGATTTGTTGTAAACTCTAGTTTAGCAGCTATTATGAACGTTGTAAACCTAAACGGAATCATCGATGTAGCGCCGACAGAAAATCGCGGCGATTTAGTTGCTATTTTTGCACAGGGTGTAGATTTCAACGCTGTCGGAATACCTGTCAACAATGTTTTTGGTCCAGGTGTAGCCGAATATCAAAGACTAGACGTAAACACAACACCTGTTGCTCTTGATGCACAAGAGCCACTTGGTTTAGCTATCGCTATTTTAGGTGCAGATCCAGATGGTGACCTATCTGGTTTTCCAAATGGGCGTAGACCGCTAGATGATACCGTTGATATTGGATTAAAAGTAATCGCAGGTGTTTTTGCTGAGGCCTTAACAGGCGGTGCTGTTATAGGTGACGCAGATGCTGTTAATGCTACAGATGGTGCAGGAGACACTAATGCCAACGGAGCAAATCTCCAAAGCGAAGGTTTAGACGACCCTCTAGGAAACGGTGTCGTTGAATTCCCATTCCTAGGTTCTCCGGTTCCTGGTGATGATACTGACGCTTAATAAATAGTTGGTACTGTAATTATCAAAAAATAACACGCTTTATATTTTAAGTAGGTACCTGTAAAGGTATCTACTTTTTCTATTTGTAGAGGAGTAAAGTATGAGGTATAGTTTTATTGCTATAGTTTTGCTTTGGGGAAGCGTTACTTTATTTTCCCAAAACCAAATAGAGGAATTACAGAAACATTTAAAGAGTTCTGATATTTTTATAAAAAACAGAGCTTTAAACGTTTCTGTTTCTTTGTACAACGAAGCGCTTCCTCTTCTGCCTCAATTAATTGAGATTTTGAGCCAAAACAATAATCAAAATTCTTATTTAGCAATCCAGGCAATAGGTAACATTGGAAAAAAAGCAAAAAGTGCAATACCACACTTAATAAAATCAATCGAAAAGTCAACAGACTTTTTTCTGCGTTATCACGCAATCGTAGCTTTAGGTATGATAAGAGACCTTTCTGCTAAAGAATGTATAGTAAAAGCTATCAAAGATAAAAATCCACATATTCGTTCCTCTGCGATTATAGCTCTCAACAACATTAATCCACCAAATTTCTTACAAATAATCAAACTGCTAGCAAAAGATAAGCAAATTCCTGTCCAAAAAGCCATTTTGCAGAGTTTGGTACACCGCAAACAAACACCAGAGACCACAGAAATATTGCTTACTGGTATTCAACATTCGGATAATGTTGTCCAATTTCATGCAACGCAAATTTTACAAATAACATCGCTAAATGCGGAAAAAATTATACCAATTTATTTAAATTTATTGAATAGTAGAAACCCCAAAATCGTAATAAACGTTCTTGTAGATTTTAGAAACGCCAAACAACTAGCAATCAAGACATTACCTACGATTTTAAAATTATTAAAAAAGAAAAATCTAAGCGTTTATGTGCGAAACGCTATCGCTAAAATAGGAATCCCGAACCCTTCTGATATAGAAAAGCTGTTAAGCAGCCCAAATGCCTATGAAAGACAGCAAACTGTCATTTTGATTTCTCAACTAAAGCAAACTCCAAATTATTTACAAAAAATCGTAAAAATGGGTGTAGAAGATGCGAATAAATTGGTACGTAATGTATGTGTAAATGCCTTGAGAATGATAAAAAGCGTACCTGATCAACTAAAAAACTATATTGCAATTTCTATCCCTCAGAGCGCTGATGCTATCCTAATGGTTGGAGAGCTTCAATTGGCAGAACTAGTGCCTTTGTTACAACAAGAACTAAAAACAGACAGTAATTCTAAAAAAGAAATATACAAAGCTGTTGGTAAATTAATCAAAGTAAATCATGACTTAGTGAGTATATTGGTAGAGGGTTTGCAAGACAAAAAATTCCAAAAAACTATCATGCATAGCATTGGTAACTTAAAAGAAAAAGGAGCACCAGCAGTTACAAAACTAACGCAAATAGCACAAATCGATAACGAAAATTTTACTTTGGCCATTATTACCCTTGGTAAAATTGGTACAAAAGCTGCACCAGCGCTTCCCCAAATAAACGAGGTATTTCAAAAAAGTAAAGTATACATTCATAAGTACTATTGTTTAAATGCAATGAAAAAAATTGGAGATGCAGCAACACCGTATTTTATTAATGGTTTAAAATCTTCACAAGCAGTAATTAGAACACTAAGCACAAACGGACTACTACACATGACTACAAATCAAAAAGTTATAATCGCATTAGAAGATATGCTAAAAAAAGAGCAAAACAAAACCGCCAAACGCAAAGCGCGGCAAGTTCACAAGCAATTAAAAAAACGTTTAAAAAATAACAAATAGGGCGTGTCATCATTCAAAATATTGTGTGTTTTTTCGAGCCCGAGCCCGTTTGCGAAACTTTCACTAGCGGTTTATCAAAGAAGCAAAGTTTCTTTTTCCATCGCAAAAAACTAGTATTGAACCAATAAATCACTTTCTGTCGCTCTCAAAAAGTTTTCGGGCGCGGGCTCGGGCTCAATACTACTGGCGTATCATTAAATGAATCCGTTATATTTTTATCTGTATTGAATGATGACACGCCCTAATCTCATTTTTTAGAACAATATCTTAAAAATCTTAGCGTAATATTTATTACTCACCATAGTACGCATGTAAAACTTTGTTTTGTGGTGCCTTCGTTGTCTTTCCTACCTTCATTTTAGATTGACATAACATTTAGCTCTATGTTATAATATTTGAAAATTCCACAATTTCTCAAACCAAACCTGATCCAGTTAGGTGTATTCATGTTTACCATATTATGTCCTAGTTGCAAAACAAGTAATCAAGCACAAGATCATCAAAAGTCCATTACATGTGAATCTTGTAAGACTAAAGTTCCTCTTGAAAGCCCAGAAACCTATTCTCCTAGACTCCTCATTATTCAAGGAGCAAATAAAGGAAAAGAGTTTGTCATTGGTAATGAAAATTCTATTGGGCGAGGGAACCAAAATACTATTAAGATAATGGAACCAAAAGCATCGCGTCAACACGCGACTATAACATTTTTAGATGGCTGTTATCGCGTCGCCGATTTACACAGCGGTAATGGTACATTTGTAAATGGCGCAGCAATTGCTTCTGTCGAAGTAAATGACAAAGATTTAATTCGCATAGGTGATGCCACCTTAATGTTTCGCAACCAATATAGCTATAGTCCGATAAACACAGAAGGCAATGAAGCTCCTAAAGCTGTTTTGGGACAAAAATCTGCATATGAACTTACAAAAGCAGAATTAAATTACAATACTCAACATTCGTTTATGATGTCGCAAGAGAATTTTAACTCTATTATCGAAGTTGAGAAGGCAAACAAGAAACTGCGCATTATCTATGAAGTAAATAATGCCATTGGTTCTATTTTACCATTAGAAGAAGTATTGTCACTCATTCTCGATACAGTTTTTCAGTACATCCCTGCGCAGCGTGGGGCTATTTTGATGTACAATGAGAAAGATGATCCACCGCTACAAACAGCGGTAACCAAAGTTGCTAATTCAGAAGAACAAAAAACTATTCATATTTCTAACACGCTAATGGATCGTGTAATTAAAGAACGTAAATCTGTTCTTACTATGGATACGATGCTTGATGAAAATCTAAAAACAGCAGCAAGTGTAATGGGACAAATTCGTTCAGCAATGAGTGTACCTCTAATAACGAGAGACAAACTCTTAGGTGTGCTACATATCGACACCAGCAAGAAGTCTTCTTCATTCAATGAAGACACTCTGGAACTTTTAACTGGAATTGTTGGACAAGCGGCTATTGCAATTGAAAATGCCAAATTAATAAAGGATATCGAAAGAGAAACCGAAACACGAGGACATATCCAACGTTACCTTTCTCCTGATTTAGTTGAACGCGTGGTCAATGGTCAAATTGACCTTGACATGGGAGGGAAAGTAAAGAAAGCAACCATCTTGTTTACTGACTTGCGCGGATTTACTTCCATGACTGAAAATATTGGCGCAGAAGCAGTTGTTTCTATTTTGAATGATTATTTCACACGTATGGTTGACATTATATTTGGTCGCAAAGGAACACTTGATAAATTCATGGGCGACGCAATCATGGGAATTTGGGGTTTACCTATTTTTCACCAGGAAGATCCAGGACTCGCAGTACAAGCCGCTATAGAAATGCAAAATGAACTCTTTTATTTTAATATGTCGCAACGCAAAACGGGAAAAAGCACTCTAAAAATGGGGGCTGGTATTAATACTGGTGATGTGGTTGTTGGAAACATGGGTTCTCCAAAACGTATGGAGTATACAGTTATTGGTCCCGATGTTAACTTGGCATCGCGCGTGGAACATTTAACTTCACGCAACCATGTTTTGATTTCTGAAAATACTTACAGTGAAACCAAAGATATTGTTAAATGTGTAGAATTAGAACCGACAAAAGTTAAAGGTATAGACCAACCCATTCGCATTTTCGGGGTTGTTGGGATTGAGATGGATGATTTCTTGTGTAAATTTATTCCTGTTTTAGTAAATAATCCTGACGGAGAAGGAAAGTTAGAAGGTCTTATTGATATTTTTAATTTGAATAACTGGGTACTACATATGGAACCGTGCGATAGTATAGATGAGAATTCTGAATTACAAATTTCAATAGACATGCCTAAAATTATTCCCGATTCGCTTATCACTTTAAAAGTAAATCAATGCGTTTTTGAAAAACACAATGATCGCGATGAATATATTGAGATTTGCGGTGAAGTAGTAAGTTTGCCTGAAGATGTAAAACAATTTTTTGAAGATGTCCTTGGAATGAACGATGAGAAATAAAACCAAAATTATCGTTGGTTGCGTGGTCTGGGGAATTTGTACTTGCATATTTATTACTATGTGGATTTTAATTCCTCAGGACCGCTGGGATAACTCGCGTCTTTGGATACAACAACAACAGCAAAAACATTTTTCATTGCCACTTAAACTTAAAGTCGTTTTCGATGATTGGATAGCACTTCGTGCAGGGGACAAGATTTATACTCTCACTAATAACATTCGCCATGAAATCGGAGCAGTTTACGCAAAAAATTACAGTGAGGACTCTCATTCCTGGAATCTTTATGTACATATTTACGAAGAACACAAAGAAAAGATAGGTGCTGATAGTAAGTTTTATTTAGAAAAAGAACCAGGAACTCCAGCATGGGTTGTCAATAAATTATTACCAGAGGAACGTAGAAAAGAATTGCAAAATGTTCTTGATGAATATTTGCGTATTCACACTGAAAGTATCCAGCAACAATTACTTCCTATATTTACTGAAGTAGCTCAGGAATCTTATACTCTTTTACAAAAAAACTTTTCCGCTATTATGGAAAAAAATAAAGAGGAACTGTTAAAAAAATTAAAAGACGCAGAAAAAAAACATATAAGCAAAGAACTACAGACATTGTGGGACGACATTATATGGCCAATTATTCTGGAAGAAAGTGATCCGGTAATAGCACCCATTGTTCAAAAATTATGGGGGAAATTTCCGAAAGCCAAAATTGTTATGTTATGGATCTATCAATCTCTTCCAGGGACAGACAACGACCACGTACAGAAAAAAATAGAAGCATATTTACAAGATAAAGCGATTCCTGTTGTTGAAGAGCACAAAGAAGAGCTAGCAGAACTTATGGTAACTATAACCAATCGCGTAAGTAAAGATGATAAAGTCAAGGCAAGTTTTTTCAAGATGTTCAAAAATATCTTTTCTGACGAAGAACTACTAAAAATAGTAAAACACACTGTTATAGAACTATACAAAATAAATCGCGACACCTTTACTGAAAAGCTAAAAAAGAAATGGAATGATCCACAAGTACGTAACTCTCTCGCCGATTTATCAGAAAACTTTGAACCCTATTTAATCAAAATGATCAATCATATTCTTATAAACGAACAACGCGAAATTCGTCCAGAACTTGCACAAGTACTTCGCCGACAAATTCTTTATAAAGATAAGAATTTTTTGATTGTAACAACTAGTAATAAACCAAGAAATGCTGTTTCAGAATTTCGCGGTTCCAATAATTGATCTGCGAAGTTTAGTGAGCACATCCAAATATCCAGCCTAAAGTTTCCAATCTTAGGGATGTGAAAAATAATTGACCTAATCTCTATGTAAAATGGCAAATTATTTAGCGTCACGCCTCTTATCTGAGTAGGAAGTAATTTCATGTCAGAAGCTCTAATTACAGTAAAAAACTTAAGTATTCGCACCGAAACCCGTTCTATTCTTTCCCAAGCCAATTTCCAAATAAACAAAGGAAAAATAACTTTGTTGATAGGAGGAAGTGGCGGAGGAAAAACTGTACTACTAAAAATACTATCTGGTCTTTTGCGCAAAAACCACCCTAGTTTTTACATCGAAGGGGAGGTTCTACTTAATAACAAAAATATTTTGCAGTGGAAAAATTACTCGCAAACCGACGATGTAGGTATTGTCTTTCAAGACTACGGTTTACTAGATGACTATTCTATTTCTCAAAACATTGATTTTGCTTTTTGTCACAGCCGCAGTAAAGTACCAGTAAAGCAACGCAAGGCGATGTTTCAACACTTAACAGAGAAATTAAGTGTCAATCCTAAATTACCAATTCAACATGCTAGTGGTGGACAAAAACGCCGCATCGCTATTGCTCGAACACTAGCCTACAACCCCGATGTAATTATTTATGACGAGCCTACCGCTGGGCTTGACCCTAAAATGGCCCAAAATGTAGCACAACTAATCCAAAAAACACATTGCGATTTTAATAAACAAAGTAGCATTATTGTTACTCATGACTACCAAGAATTTTTACCTATTGCCGATCATGTGTTATTCTTAGATCCGAGCAAAAAAAGAGTTTATGAAGTTTCGAAAGAACAACTACAAGAACTCATAAACGCTGGTTATTTGCAAGTACCAATCGAAGCTCCATCTCAAAAAAATAAACTCACTCAAAAATTAGAACACCTTTTTATTTCCACTTGCAATTGGAGTATACAAACACCTCTACGCTTAGCACAATCAGTAATGAGAACGCTACCTTTGTGGAGATCGTACAAATGGGGAACGCGTTTTTTCCTTCACTATTGTAAAATGTTAGCTTTTTTGTCTTCCATTTTTTATTTAGCGATGGCAGGGGCAATTATTGGAAGTGTCAGTGCTTATTTTAGCTTTAAATTTTTACCATACAGGCATATTACGCGCCAACTGATCACTGAAGATGTACTCACTGCTTTAGGATTTGGTTTATATCGCGTTATTATACCAATATTTGCATCAATACTAATTGCTGCACGGAGTGGCGCAGCAGTGGCTTCTGATATTGGTAATCGCGTTTATTTACAAGAAACGGACTCAATGCGCTCTATGTCATGTGCCCCTTCTTCCTATTTGCAAACAGGTAGTACTCTTGCTTTTCTTGTATCTGTTCCTATTTTGACTTTAATGACATTTGCTGTTGCCCGTTTTTTTTGTTTAGTGGTATTTTCTATTATGCATCCTGAATATCATCCTGTTTTAGGAGATGCTATATTTCACAAACTACTGCGCGACGGCAATGGATTTTTTTACTTAGGCACTAGCTGGCTAATTGCCAAGAGTCTTGTTTGCGGATGGGGACTTGCTAATATTTGTTATTATATTGGAATGCGTGCAAAATCTTCAGCAAAAGATATTAGCCGCGACATTACTTTTACAGTAATTTGGGGCACACTATTTGTGATGGTTACTCACGCAGCCTTTGCATTTATCGAATTTTCAAAGAAAGTGTACTAACAAAATGGACTATGCATATCTACGACAACAATTAGGTATTTTCGATTCTTTGCAAACCATCGAATCAGGATTTACACCTCCTTCTTCTTGGTACAATGACCAACAATTTTTTAAATTAGAAGAAAAAAGTGTCTTCATGAATCACTGGTTATACGTTGGAAGAATCGATCAATTACCCGAAAGAGGCAGTTATTTCTGTGGACACTTTATTTCACAACCTTACGTTGTTGTACGCGACGAGCAAAATAATATAAATGCTTTTTATAACGTCTGTCGCCACCATGCCGCTTGTGTAGCAAAAGGTGAAGGTAAAGCACAAAAATTCGTATGCCCTTATCATAGTTGGACATATGATCTACAAGGCAAACTTAGTCACGCACCACGCCTCGATGGGATTAAAAATTTTTCCAAAAAAGATTATGGTTTAGTTCCAATTCCAACCGTTGTTTTTGGACCTTTTATATTTGTTTTTTTCGGAGAAAATCCGTGGGATTTTTTAACAGAGCATTCTGCTTTAGAATCTCAACTTAAAGAGACAGCTTATGAAAATTTACATTTTGCAAAACGCATAGAATATACCATTAATTGTAATTGGAAGGTATTTGTTGATAACTACCTTGACGGTGGATATCATGTTCCATATCTACATAAAGGTTTAGCTTCTCAACTAGATTTAAAAAATTACTCTGTAGAAATGTACGACCGCTACTCTTTACAGCTTTGTTCTGCCCGCAATGACTCAAAACCGCAGCGCGGAGATTTTAGTGAGCGCGTTTCAGGGGGAGCTATTTATGCCTGGCTATATCCAAATTTTATGATAAATCGTTATGGCCCTATTATGGACATCAATTGGACAATTCCAATAGGGCATAATAAAACAAAAGTAATATTTGATTATTTTTTCGCAAAAGATATTGGTGAAGAATTTATTAAAAAGAGCATTATTGCAAGCGATGTTGTGCAACAAGAAGACATGGATATTTGTAATGCTGTTCAGGCAGGTATAGAATCGAATGCCTACGACCAAGGAAGATATGCTCCTTTATTTGAAAAAACAGCTCTTCATTTTCATCAACTTCTATACAAAGATTTTGCGAACATTTTATTACAGGAGAATACACTATGAGATTTTGTATCTTGCTTATCTTATCTAGCGTCCTCATTGCTGAGACTCTTATTCCCTACAACTTTAAACCAGGGGAAATGACCAAGCAATGCGATCAACTTATCATCAATGCTAAAAAGAAGTTAGATAACGTTGTGGCTATTCACAAAGATAAAAGAACATTTACGAACACTGTTGTTGCAATGGAAACAATACTCGTCGATTTAGACGTTGAATCCACGCCTGCGCAGTTTGTCGCTTATGTTTCGACAAACAAAGAATTACGCGAGGAATCTTCGCAGTGTGAGCAAAAGCTATCAGCATTTGGAGTTGAAACATCTTTACGTAAAGATCTATATGATGCTTTTAATGAGTATATAGAACATAACTCAGAAGAAATTGCAAACCTTAGCGCCGAAGATGCACGTTTATTAGAAACAATGAAAACAGAGTATCGTAAAAGTGGTCTTACACTTCCAGAAAAAGACCGCAACCAACTTCAGTCTTGGCAAAAAGAACTTTCATCTTTAGAAAGTGATTTTTCAAAAAATCTTGTCGAAGATAAGTCAGTACTCAAACTTACATTAGCAGAACTAAAAGGAACTCCAGAATCATTTCAATCTCGTTTAAAGAAAGACGAAGATGGCAAGTACATAGTTACAGCAAAATACCCTGACTATGCTCCAATTGTTCGCTACGCTGAAAACCCTGAAGTACGTAAACGCATGTTGTACTTATACTACAACCGCGCAGGAGAAAAAAATACTATTTTGCTTCAAAAAGCAGTTGCTCTACGTCACCAAATTGCCGGTTTACTTGGCTATAAAAACTGGGCAGACTATCGTACTGATGGACGCATGGCAAAAAATAGCGAAAATGTTCGCACTTTCTTGCAAGGGTTACAAGGAAAATTGGCAAAAGTAAACGATCAGGATTTAATGAATTTATTTGCTGTAAAGAAACAATACGACCCTAAAGCAGAAAAATTAGATTTGTGGGATGTCGGCTACTGCTCCACAAAACTTAAACGCGAAAAATATAAAATAGACGACGAACTTGTACGTCAATATTTTCCAGCGCACCGCGTTATTGAAGGAACTTTTCATATTTACTCCAAACTACTAGGAGTAAACTTTGAAGAAGTAAAAGATGCGGATGTTTGGCACGAAAGCGTCAAATTGTTCAAGGTTGTTGATGCTAAATCAAAAGAAATAGTTTCTTATTTCTACGCTGACTTATATCCACGTGAAGGAAAATACGGCCATGCTGCAGCATTTACTCTTCGTTCTGGGCGTATGGTAGACGGTAAATACGCAAAGCCTATTTCTGCTATTGTCGCGAATTTAGAACCTCCAACAGAAGGAAAACCATCCCTACTTTCGCACGGAAATGTAGAGACATTTTTCCATGAATTTGGTCATATTATGCATCAAACACTAACGAAGGTAGGATACGCTTCTCTTTCTGGAACATCAGTAAGCCGCGATTTCGTAGAAGCTCCTTCACAAATGTTAGAGAATTGGGTATGGGACAATAAAATGCTTGCTATTATCTCTGGGCACTATGAAGACGAAAGTAAAAAATTGCCAGAGGATTTAAAGCAAAAATTGCTCAAAATTAAGCATTATAACTCAGGTATCAATTATACGCGTCAAGTATTCTATGCAACTATTGATTTCCATTTACATACATCGGGAAAAGATGTAGACGTCAATGCTCTATACCATAAGCTTTTCAAAGGCATAGTTGGTCTAGACTCCCCAAAAGGAACTAAGTGGTTAGCTGGCTTTGGACACTTAATGGGTGGCTATGACGCAGGTTATTACGGTTATCTATGGTCTGAAGTTTACGCACAAGATATGTTCACCAAATTTGCAGAAAATGGTATTCTTGATTCAGTAACAGGAATGAGATACCGTAGTATAATACTCGAAAAAGGTAATTTACAAGATCCGCAAAAATTGATCGAGCAGTTTTTAGAGAGAAAATCAAACAACGCTGCATTTTTGCAAAAACTTGGTTTAAAGTAGAGAAAAGCTGTTGCATTTAGAATTAGGGAGGTGAAGCTCCTGCTCGGCAGGAGCTTCGTCCTCTTAGTCTTTGTATTTATTGATATTAAAAATAAAGGCTTTGACTCAAAACCAACTATCGCAATTAGGTAAATGTTCGCGTAACCATTCTAACTCCCTACTTTGAATCGGATTACTCGACAAACTTAAACGTTTAAGAGTCGTTAACTGGGTAATTTCATCTATAGGTAGATGCGTCAGTTCATTACCTCGCAAGTGCAGTTCTTTTATCGATTGTAAACGTCCTATCTCCCCTGATAGATTTGTCAACCTATTATTCGTTAAATTCAAAGCTTCTAGTGCTATCAAATGTCCTATTGAAGGTGGTAGTTCTCGTAAGAAATTATCTGAGATATCGAAAGAAACCAAAGACCTCAATTTGCCTATTTCAATGGGCAAATATTGCAAATAATTTCCAGAAATATCTAACCACATCAAAGATTGTAGCTCACCTATCGTGGTTGGTAATTCAGGTAATTGATTTTCGCGAAGTATTAGTTTTTTTAAAGACGTTAGTCGGCGTATTTCTTTTGGAACACTCAAAAGTTGTTGACCTAAAAGTGATAATTCAGTGAGAGATGTTAGATTCAACATATATTCAGGTATTCTTTCTAAAGGCCGAATCACTTCTAAAGAAAACTTATCAGAAAACCCACAACTTACAAATTTACAATCCTCTAAACCGCGAAATTTAATATTACTGCGAAAACTACAGTTATCAAAGTAAGAGTTATCAATACTATAAAACCTTTTCTCATCTAAATAAAATGTACATCCGTAGTATTCGGAGTTACTTTCTATATGCCGCAGAGATTTACCTCTAATATTAAGCATCATAATTCCTCCAAACAAACTAAGCATTGTGGAAGAAGTTTTTCTAGTTGCTGTATTTGAAAAGGCTCTAGATCATTTTCGCCGACAATTAGCGTTGATAAAGAAGATAATTCCTTAATTTGCTCAGGAAGCTGATTAAGTTCATTATCATAAAGGTTCAAACTACTGAGTGATTTTAGTTTTCCAATTTCTTTAGGGATATCTTGTAAAAAATTACTATTCAAATCAATGGTCACAAGCGATGTAAGTTGCTCTATCGTAAATGGGAGTTTTGTTATACGATTGCGCGAAATTTCGAAAACTTTTAACCGCGTAAGTTGGCCTATTTCTTGTGGAATTGAAATAATCTTGTTATTTTGCAAATGTAGGTTCACTAAAGATTTCAGAAAAAAAACCTGTTTGGGAATTTCAGATAATTCATTTCCAATGAGAGCAAGCTTTGTAAGCTTTTTCAAACTAGAAAAACCACGCGGTAGTTTAGATATTTTATTATTGTCCATGTCTACTTTTCGAAGATTTCTTAGTTTACATATCTCATCCGGCAAAGAATCTATATTGTTATCATTTATATTGAACTCTCTTAGCTTTTCAAGATAACCAATTTGCTTTGGAATTTCATTCAATTCATTTTGCCCTGCGTAAAATTCCCGCAAAGATGTTAAATTTTTTATTCCTTCGGGCAATGAGGTTATTTGATTATGTGATATATATAGCTTTGTCAACGAAACGAGTTTTTCTAAATTAAAAGATAGCCCCTGTAGTGAATTTCTATTTACATATAACCAACGTAAGGAATGTAGTTCACTAAATTCGCCAGGAATCTCAGACAAGCAATTTTGCGATAAATACAACCATCGCAAAGATTTAAGTTTACCCAATTCTTTTGGCAATGAAGTTAATTTATTATGTGACAGATATAAACAATCTAAATTAACTAATTCTCCTATCTCCGCCGGTATTTTTGAAAGTCTATTGCGAGACAAGTGAAGTTCTTCTAGTGAGTTGATTTCTCCTAATGCTCGTGGAATACTTTCTAACTCATTGCTTGCTATATACAATTTTTCTAGTTTTTTTAATTGCGCAACTCTATCAGAAAGCTGAGTTATTTTATTGTTTGCTAAACTTAGAGATCTTAAAGAAGATAAAGAGTATATTTCAGAAGGAATTACTTTAAAAAGATTATTAGAAAGATTGAGCCATCGTAATTGGTCCAGTTTTTTAAATTCACGAGGCAACGATTGCAGCTTGTTATATCCTAAATCAAGCATGGTTAAAAAAGTAAGTTCACAAATCTCTAACGGCAATTCTTTCAAATTTTTACCTGAAATAATCAGTTTTGTAAGAGAAACTAAGTCAAGAACATAGCTAGGAAAATTAGATTCATTTTTTGACAAATCAAGTGCAAATTCTCCAGAGAAACCGCAATTAATAAAACGACTGTCTTTCAAATCATCAAATTTTATATTACTTCGAAAGCTACAATTATCGAAGGTCGAATTTTGTACACGGTACCAAGTTTGCTCTTCTAAATAAAATGTACAACCAAAATATAACTTGTTGCTCTCTATGGATTTCAAAATTTTGGTTTTTATTTTTTGTTTGTGCACAATCATCTCCATGCTAATAGAGGTTGAAAAATATATTTTTCAAGTTAGAGCTTTCCTGTAAAAACCTCAGGCTAGAATGTTTAACGAACGAACTATCATTATCTTTACAATTGATAGAGCTTGTAATTATCGCATGCTTTTGATAAAAAATAAAGATTCGAAACTATATTATAAAGGAAAATTATTATGCGTGCATTCATAGCGATGCCTTTTGCCGAACAATTTAACTCTCACTGGCAAACTATACAAAAAGTGTGTAAAGAACTTCAAGTAGAAACATATAGAGTGGACACAAACTTATCTTACGAACGTCATATTGATCTAGCAATCCAACAAGAAATTAAAAATAGCCATTTTGTAATTGCCATCTTAACAGGAGATTCACAAAAGCATATATGTAACCCTAACGTAGCTTACGAAGTAGGATACGCACAAGGAATAGAAAAAGAAACGATTCTTCTTGTAGAAGAACCAGAGATGTTATCTTTTGATCTAAAACAGCAACGTACATGTTTGTATCGCGGAGATATGGAAAAACTTCGCGAAGGGTTAACTGCTGAAATGAATTTTCTTAAAAAGAAACTCTCTGATAAATATACCGAAAAAATAAAAAAATTCTCTAATGAAGTGGAACGCTGCTTGCGCATTGTTTTGCCTTTCAAGTATCGAATGTTTGGTAAGAATATTGGTGTTGTCGAATCAAAAATAATTTATAATTTTTATTTTTACAAAGATAAATACCTTGCAAGCCACGGAATTACAGTATCTGGCGAAGAAAACCCTGTGAGTTTATGTTCATGGCTTGGTTATATCGCAAATAAAGATGAAAGGCGCGATGAACTAAGGCAATGGTTAAAAAGTTACGACGGGCAAATCCGAGGTTTGTTGGGATATGATACTTCTATTTATTATGAAGCGAATAATATACAAAAATCAATGGGACGCGAGTATGAATTCCTTCACGAAAATATTGTTTTAGATGAACAACGCTTTGGTACAGCTGCGGCATTACAAATTGCTCTTCGTTTACGCACCTACATAGAAACAATGCAACCTCTCTACGACAAGTTTCTTGAGGAAAAAAATATGCTTGTCGACGCAAAGCCTAAATATCAATAATGGAGAACCCTGTGCCAATAAAAATAAAAGATTACACAACTACAATATTTATATTCCTAAGTATTACTACAACCATGATAATACTTAGTTCAATAGAATACTCTTGGGATCACTGGCGTCGAGCTACTTGTTTTCCAAATAAGTGTTTTTGTGAAGCTTTACATAGTGGAACAATAGTTCAACCAGTAAACACATGGTCTAATTTAGCTTTTATTTTTATCGGCTTATTAGTTCTGCATCTTGGAAAACAAGATTTTTTAAGGCGTCCTTTTACTAACGGAATGTGTAATAAGCGTATTTATCCGCTTACCTATGGCGGTCTTCTTATATTTCTTGGATTAAGTAGTTCTTTTTATCATGCATCAATGACATTTGTTGGGCAAGTATTCGATTTGATGGGAATGTACTTACTCACTACTTTTATACTACTATATAATATAGAACGACTTCGTCCTTACAAAGCATGGGTTTTTTTACTGTGCTACGCTTTTATAAATATAGTGCTGCTCTATATTTTGTTGATTCTCCCACAAGCGCGCCGTTATATCTTCGCTCTCTTAGTAATTGTCGCTCTTGTTCCAGAGTATTTTCTTTATAAGAAAAAAAACGCAAATAACCGTTTGCTTTTTCTAGCTGTAGGGTTACTCATTATTGCATTTATTGTGTGGATACTAGATGTAAAAAAAATAATATGCGCGCCACATAGTTTTTGGCAAGGGCACGCCTTATGGCATGTATTAACTGCTTTGTCAGCAGGTACTTTATACTTACATTATCGCAGTGAAGTTTAGAGCGGAGATTTTTATGCTGCTGAATAACCGTTATACAATAGAAAAAGAAATTGGCAGTGGCGGAATGGGCGTTGTTTATCTTGCTAGAGATACAAAGAAAAGTACGCCAGTCGCTATAAAAAAATGTTATGGAGATAATTTAAATGCAAAAGAAATTAGACGCATTAAACGCGAATACTATTTTTTAAAAACAATTAAACATCCCAATCTAATACAAGGCTTAGATTTTTTTGAAGAGGCTAACAATTATTACATAGTAATGGAGTATGTTCCTGGAATAACTCTTCAGGAGTTTATTTCGCAAAAACCACATGGCATTACTTTTCGCAAACAACTCAATATAGCCAAAAAAATATGCAGTGCTGTTGCAATTATTAACAAGCACAAAGTTATCCACCGCGATCTAAAACCAGAAAATATTATTCTTGTTGGAGAAAGTTATGAACCTAAACTGTTAGATTTAGGTATAGCCAAAAAAGTAAACAAAGAATTAACAACACTCACCCAAACAAATGAAACCCTTGGAACTCCTGCCTACATGAGTCCAGAACAAATCCAAGGTAGGTTAACCGACAATTCTGATGTATTTAGTCTCGGAATCATTTTATATCAGTTATTCTCTTGGGAAGAAGACTCGCCATTCTACGACGAATCGATGATGACAACGCTATACAACATTGTCGAAATGGAAACCCCATGTATCCGCAATACCCGACAGCCTCTAGATCATCTCAATATAATTACATACCAAGCAATGGAAAAAAATAGTTCTCTACGAACAGGATCAGTGCAAATATTGCTAGAGCAACTTGAAAATATTGGCAAGGGAAGGTGGGCCATTCAACTACAAAAACCCAAAAAGTGGCTTATTGCAAATAAAATAATCGTTGTCTCTTTTGTACTACTTAGTATCTCTTTATTGTTTTTTTACATATTACAAAATCAAAAACGCCAAGACCAAAATATTACAAAATACATGCAACAAAGCCTACACTATCTCGGCATCAAGAATTATGAGAAATCAATAGAATACTGCAAACGTATTTTGCAAATAAACCCACTAAATATAGAAGCATTTCGATCTTTAGCCTATAACTATGAGCAACTACAAAAACCCCAAAAAGCCTTGCAATATCATCAAAAAATTTTACGAATTGACAGCAAAAACACCCGAGCATACCATGACTGCGGTGTCAATTACAAAATGATGCAAAAACTTGATAAAGCAATTGATTGTTACAAAAAATGCATCTCTCTTGATCCAAGGAATTCTAAAGCATATACAAATCTGGCTAGTATTTATGCTGATCGCAAAGATTACTCCAAAGCAATAAGCTATTACACAATTGCTTTACAAATAAATAGTAAAGATCATTTAGCACTTTCACAACGCGCTCATATTTATTTTCTTTTAAAGAAATACAATCTTGCTGAAGTCGATTTCAAACAACTAATCATAAATAAACCTAAATCTACTAATGGCTACGAAATGCGTGCTAGTTATTTTAGTCAACTTGGGAAGCACCAACAAGCTATTGCCGATTACAAAAAATTGATTGAACTTCAACCCCAAAATGCTTTATTCTACAGCCAAATAGCTACAGTATATACAACATTAGGTATGCATAAAAAAGCCATAGATAATTATAACACAGCTATATCTTTAAAACCTAGATACGCAGAAGCTTATTGTAATCGCGGCACAAGCTACTACTCTTTACAAAACTACAAAAAAGCTATCACTGATAGCGAAAAAGCTATCGAAATCAAGCCTATGGCTATCGCATACCACACAATTGCACTTTGTTTAGAAAAAAGCCAAAACGATCAACAAGCAATCGCTTTTTATCAAAAGGCTATAGAAATAGATCCAAATATGCAGTTTGCTTACTATAATCTAGCAAACACATTACGTAGACAAGGAGAACAGGGTTTAGCGATAGACTACTATAAAAAGGCTATTGTAGTAGATCCTAAATTTTTGTTAGCTTACCAAGAATGTGGAGTGAGCTACAATGCCATAGGCCAATACGAAAAAGCAATAGCATATTGTGATAAATTACTAAAAATATATCCACAACACGCGATAGCATATTGCAATAAAGGAGTAAACTTAGAAAAGCTAGAAAAGTATTCTCAAGCAATTGCAAACTATTCTACGGCAATACGTATCAATCCAGGTTTCCTAGCCGCTTATTTTAATCGCGGCATTAGTTACATGAAATCAAAACTTTATGACAGATCAGTACAAGATTTTATAACGGTAATTACCATGAACCCCAGCCATTCTGCGGCCTACTATCAGCTGGGGCTTTGCTATTTTCATTCAGGAAACATCAAAAAATCTATTGAAAGTTTCGATAGAAGCGCTCAATTGGCACCTAATATAGCTCTTATATACCAGAAACGAGGTCATTGCTATAGAAAATTGCAACACAATGACAAAGCTCTTCGCGATTGGCAAAAAGCAATTGTTTTAGATCCTAAGTTACAAAAAGAGCTCCAAGTATTCATTGACAAAATCAAATAAATTGCAAAACTTTTTTCAAGTCACTCAAAACAAATAACAAGATAATTTAAATAGGAGATTGTATGCACTTAAAACGAGTGTTTTCAGGAAGTCCTTGGGAAGAAAAAGTAGCCTACTGCCGTGCAATCAAAGTGGGAAATAACATATATGTCTCAGGAACATCCTCAATTAAAGATGGAAAAGTTTATGCTGCAAACGACGGTTATGAACAAACAAAAAGATGCTTTGAAATTATCAGAGAATCCTTGCAAGAATTTGGTGCTGATGTTCACTGTATAGTAAGAACAAGAATGTTTGTGACAGACATCTCTCGTTGGGAAGAGTTCAGTCGCGCGCATTTTGCTGTATTTAAAGATAACCCTCCTGTAACAACAATGGTAGAAGTTAAGGCTTTAATTGACCCAGAAATGCTCATTGAAATTGAAGCAGAAGCTATTGTTGAATAACGATATATTGGGCGCAGTGGTTATGTATTCCTAAGTGACCTGCCAAAAGTATTTACCCATTGGCATTTTGTTCTTTAATTTTCTAGCTTTGTTGCTCCTCTGTTACGCAGCTACGGCTGCGCGCCTTCGTCGCGCCGCGCTATAAAAATAAAGCCCTGCATTCAACGGGTAACTACTTTTGTCAAGTCACTTAGTAATAAAATTTTGTACACTGTGTAGTTCGTCTAACGAATCAATTTCGAACCAATCATTGTTATTTATTTTACATATGTAAACATTGAGCTTTTTCAAATTGTTCTTAACAATATCATCCCAGTATAAGTCAGTAAAAGATCCTGCTTCTATTGTTTTATTTAATTCTTTAACAATAATGTCTGCATCCTGTCGCGTCCAATATGAAATGCCCGACATGATATAGTGCGTTCCACTTTCGACAGTAATATCAAGTACTTTATTATTATCATCAAAGTGGAGCCTCCATTCCTCTTTTACATTTTCTTTGCAACCAGAAAAATACAAAGATGTTTGTGGACGGTTTATTAGAAAGTTGCGATGCAAATAAGCATCTGCATCAATAACATAACTATCACCTAATAAATCTTTTACTAAATACATAGTATAAATATTATTGTATTTGTCGTAAAAAGGGTTATGAATAAGGGTAATACCTTGGTCTTTAAGATAATCAAATTCTTGAGAAAGATACCCAGTAACAACAAAAATATCTTTAACACCAATAACACGTAAATAGTCAATTTGTCTTTCTAAAAGTGGCTGGCCATTCACTACAATTAAAGATTTTGGTGTGGTTAAAGTAAGCGGACGCAATCGAGTCCCCATACCTGCAGCGAGAAGAATTGCTTTCATATTTCCCTTTTCCTATAATTTTTTTGTTTCTTTTTGTTATATTTATTCCACAATATAAGTAGGGTGTGTCAAAATGCCTAAAGATTTTATATAAAATTGTATTGAGGTTATCATAATCATCATATACGAGAAATTGTTACAAGTACATCAATTTTTAGTTTAGTAACCCTACAGGTTACCTAGTTACACAGGAGAGAAAAATG
Source organism: Candidatus Uabimicrobium helgolandensis (assembly GCF_041508025.1). NCBI lineage: Bacteria > Pseudomonadati > Planctomycetota > Candidatus Uabimicrobiia > Candidatus Uabimicrobiales > Candidatus Uabimicrobiaceae > Candidatus Uabimicrobium > Candidatus Uabimicrobium helgolandensis. The sequence continues at coordinate 9,193,237 of NZ_CP165719.1, read as the reverse complement.
AAACACTCTATTATTTTTATCATGCTATTGGCAATTTTTTCTGCTTTCATAATTGCCGAAGAAGAACCCGTTTTTGTTGATAATGTGACAGTAAAACACATTGAAGGACATAAATATAAAATTACTGTAAGTGGCAATGCCCCCAACCCTGGCTATACAAATATTCGTTTAGTTCCACACACTTATATGATGGCACCAGAAAGCTGGGAAATGATTGTATTAGCAGATGCTCCCAAAAGCGGTGGTATGATGATTCAAGTATTGAAACCTTACACAGTTTCTCTCGACTATACTTTTTCAGACACAACAAAAAGCGTTACAATTATTGGTCGCACTCGCAAAGTGGAAAAAAAACTTTCAGGTGGAAAAGTAATTCCTCCCAAAAAACGCGTTCAAGAACTAATTCATGGTGTGAAAATAAAAGGCGACAATGTTATTTTTCTTGTACGAAGTGGTGGATGCACCAAAAAAGAACATTTTGAATGTGATGTAACACACAAAGGGGATTCAGCACAGGTGGCTTTGTATCGAACAACTCCTGACTTTTGTGAAATGGTTCCACATACAATAGAAATTAGCTTTTCCAAAAAAGAGCTAGGTTTAAAAAACTTTAACTTCACAATCAAAAATACTTTTACTTTTGCAAAGTAAATTGTAAGTAAGTGCCTAAAAGTAAGTGATCTGACAAAAGTAATTACTCGATCGAGCACAGAAAATGAAAGCATGGCGAGTAATACTTCTGGCAGTCACTTATTTTCGATTGCGCAACATAGATTGATACATACGGTATTGCTGTTTACGAGCATTATTTTTATTATAAACAATCAAATTCTTCCAAGCTAAGTTATAAACAATTCGATTTTCACCTGGATATGTAGAAAGAGATAAAATATTCTGTTTCAAAATATCTTCAACTGCTTGACTGTATGGCATTTTTAACAACAATTGATAGTATTTAGGATGTAAAATTTTTTCTCTTGTCAAAGCCAATAACTTTTGTGCTATGGATCGTGAAACGGTGTTAGTATGCTTCCAATCGGTATCTAGCAATTCGAGATAAAAGAGTATTTTCTCTTCCAACTGTATAGCCTTTTCAAATAATCCACTCGCTTTCTGATAATGCCCTTTCGACTTGACAAGAATACCTTCTCTAAAATAATCATTTGCATCCATAAATTCCAATGCATGCATTTGTGCGAATATTTTTTTATAACGCTGTGCCCAATGATGCTCTTGTACACGCCTTCTAAATTTTTCATAATAAGGTACTTCATTTTCAATACGAGAGCTATTAACTAAAGTTAGAAAGTCTATAGCTTTAGAAGTCATCAATTTAGACATCATGCGACGATTTATCGCAAGAGAAATTCCTTTTCGTATATAAAAGTCTTTGTTCTCTTTCATTTTTAAAACAAGCGAATCTACAACTGCTTCATTGGCTAAATACGAGTATGCTCCATAAGCATATGTACGCAAATTATTATTCTTAGCATTAAAGTATTTTTGCGCAATTTCTTTCCTCTGTATTTTTGATTTATACTTGCGTCTTACAATGGGAAAAGGCACCATACCTACATTCTTTAAGATAATAGCCTGTAAGTTAGGATTCTCTTCTTTATTTAACCACTCTAAGACTTCTTTACCTGAGCCAGCATAAATAGAATATCCATAACTACGCAAAAATTTACTGTTACTTTCAATAAGAGGTACAGAGCTCATTATTTTAAAGCTTTTCGACAGTTTTCTTCTGAACAATTTGGTAAAAGCATATAGACGTACAATGGGGTCTTTATCTTCTTCAAAATAATATTTTTCAATTATGTCATAGTAAAGCTGTGATGAATCTAGGTAATTTATAACAGCTATCTTTGTATAAGAATGTGTATCTTCGTATAAAATATCCTGGATAGTTTTCCGCGGTATCTTGATTCGCATTCGCTGTGATCTTTGCAAAATAGTAATTTGTAAGGCTGCCGATTCTTGCGAAAAATTTGTAAAGACATTCTGCCATGATTTTTGATATTGCTGCTTCTGTTTACTATCACGAGTCATAGTTTTCGCAAGAAAAGAATATGCTATACAGCGAATTTGTTGAGAATACTTAGAATTTGTATACTTTACTAAAATTTTAGCTGCCAGTTTATTATCTTTCCCTATAAGGCTTTGAGCGATAAGCACTGCAGAAATAGCATCTCCTTGTAAGAAATGAACAAGTTGATCTTCGTCACAACTATAGAAAGAGCGAAAGCCAGCGCAAATTTTTCTTAAAATTGGATTAGAAAAACCACTTACTGGTATTTGTTTTATTTTTTCAGTAGTAATCATATTAAAATCTTGTAATACCCGTGCACATATAACCTGCAGAGTTTTATCTTTGGAGTGTTGTCTAAACCATTCGATTTTTTCAAATTGATATAAAAGTATTAGAGATTTAGCCGCAATATAGCGATGCCATAGATTTTCTTCTTTATCGACAAGAACATCTTCCACTTTCTCAATACTCAACGATTTTGTTATACGCGAACGCGGATGTAAAGAAGCATGGGCCATCATATAGTAAAGAGCATATAACTCTTCTTTTTGGCGAATATTCAAAATATCACTAGCCATTTGCAACTGACCATGTTTTTTTAAAACATCAATTATATTTTCACTATAGCGTAGAACAAGCAAACCAGAACGAGCAGAATAAAAAATCTTTTCGTCTTGAGAACTGAGCTTTTTTACAAGGTTATTAATCGAATTTTGATTGGTTTGATTTTTTTTAAATTTTAGATATTTAGTATAATGATGAAGGTATTTGTCGCGAATTTGGGCAAGGGGTATATTGAGAATATTTTCAGGCCGATAAACCCATTTCTGCAATTCTGAAATGAGTTGTAAATAACGCATATCTATAAGATTGATATCCTGAGTTGCAATTTCAATAAATTCTTGTAATGCTTCGATATCTAGAGGATTAATTGTACGTGCCTGTTGAAAAATGCGACTTGCTTTACTATATTTTTGTTGTTTCACAAGTACTTTTCCCAGCCAAACATAGTAGGTGCTATTTTCGGTTTCGAGAACAATACTTTTGTCTAAATATTTCTTGGCTTGTTGATAATTACCTAAAAAAAAGTAACTTTTTCCTAAGTAATGATAAACTGGCGCAAACTGTTGTAGATTTTTTTGAGCTATTTGTAAACTCTGCAATGCCTCTGTATATTTTGCCAAATAAAAATACACTTTACCTATAAAAAAGTGTAACATTCCATAATCATAAAAAGTACGATTACTAATTATTGATTGAGCAGCTAAAAATTGTTCCAATGCTAAATGATATTCTTGGGATCTATAGTACAATCTTCCAAGATAGTATCTTGCATATTTTTTTTCGAAAGTAGGTTCAGATATCAATACTTTAGAAAAATATTCGATTGCTTTGATATTGTTCTTTTCAGAAAAATGATACTCTCCTAGAGCTAACCACACCGCTGATGAAAAAGGTTTTTGAATTTTGGTGATTAAATTATCAAAATTTTTTGTGCTTTGTGTCTTTGCACTAAGAATTAATTCATATTCATTGTATTTAGAAGACGTTATCAAACCTTCTTTTTTTACAATCTCCAACTCTTCGTATGCTTTATCATAAAATCCTTGATCAATCCAGTCCTCTACGGTTGAAACAATAGTAAAGTTTCTTTGTTGCTGCACTCCTCGCGAAGAAAAAACAAAAAAACACATTGCAATCAAAAGAATTGTAGACACTAAGAAGAAAATTATTTTTTGAGAATGATACCCCCAAAAATTGTCAAGTTTACTTGCCTTAGCGCTTTTATTATTTAAAAGTGCATCTATATCATCATGAAAAGCCTTTGCACTTTGATAGCGATGTTTTTTATCTTTTTGTAAAGCTTTAAGACAAATATAGTCAAGAGAAGAAGGAATATCTTTGTTTATTTTTTGAGGAGGAATAGGCTTTTCATTTAGTATTTTACATAAAATATTGATTTGTAAAACACCAGATACATACATCACACCTGTGATCATTTCATACAACACAGCACCCAAAGAATAAACATCCGTTAAGTAATCAATTTCTTTTTTCTTTGCTCTCACTTGCTCTGGAGACATATAAAGCAAGGTCCCCACAATTTTATTATCGGATCCAGTTAAACTTTTTTGTACATTATCTAATTGTTTGGCAATACCAAAATCCATTAAATACGGAGTTTGATCTTGAGCAATCATAATGTTTGCAGGCTTCAAATCGCGGTGAATAATTTTATTTTTATGTGCATAATCAACAGCAAGCGTTATTTTTTTAAAAATAAGTAGTTTTTCAGTGAGGGTAAGTTCATTTTTTTTCAAATAGACTCCAAGATCAAGCCCTTCACAATATTCCATAACCATAAATGGCATATTATTTATAGTAAAAAAATCATATATTTTTAAGATATTTGGATGATTAAGAGCAGATAAATACTGTGCTTCTCGTATAAATCGTTTATGTTCAGATTTTTGAGCTTTAATAGCAACATAACGATTAACTAAAGTATCATGAGCGAGGTAAACTTGTGCCATACCTCCTTGGCCTATTTTACGAATCAACTTATAATGACCAATATATTTGTCATTCATCATATCACCATTTCGGTTTATGGATGTTTTGCTGTAAGTAACTTGGTATATAACACAAGATATTTTGAGTAAAGCGATGAAAAAATCGTAACCATAATTATACGGTTACGATTTAACTGAGAACAAAGAATGGCAAGATTACGATAAAGATAAATATCGACATGTCCTAATTATTTAGTAGTACCATTATCTTCTATAACATTCTTTAAAACTTCGACAGCGCGTAAGTATTCGCTAACAGAAATATGTTCGTTAGGTGTATGATCAAGAGCACTATCTCCTGGTCCATAAGCGACAATCGGACATTGCCACTTTGGCCCTACAGAATTCATATCAGATGTACCAGTTTTTGTTTTAAAACGTGGTCGGGCGTTTTGTTTTCGAATAGACTTCAGAAACGAACGAACTAAGCCATTATTTTTGTCGCTTTTGTAAGCTTCCTCATGTGAGTAGCAATCAATGTTGGCACCTTCATCTAGACTTTTCACTACTTTTTTCAATTCAGAAATATCGATATTCAAAGGCAAACGAATACCAACAATTGCTTCTGCGACCTCGGTTAAACCATCACTACTTGTTTGAATATGTCTTAGCGTAGGTAATAACTGGTCAAATAATTTTGTACGATTTTGATTATACTCATTGCAATGGTCTTGTATTTTTTGCCACCAAATAACCGCTTTTTCACCTACAGCACTATTTATTCCTGCAGTATGTCCCACTTCTTGGCGCAAAATATATTTAACCAAAAATTGCCCTTTATAACCAAGAGTAATCGCGTCCCAGTTACTTGGTTCTCCTATGACACATGCTTTTGGCGCATATTGATTTTTTGCATAGTGCGCACCCTTGGAGGTTGATATTTCTTCTTCTACAGCTCCAATAACCACAACCCTCGTATTTTCTGGTATTTGCGCTTGAATTGTCGCAGAGACAAATGTGGCCAAAGGACCTTTTGCATCAACACTACCACGACCATAAAGTAAATCACCTTCCTTACGAACAGGTATGTCTCCAGGTACTGTATCCATATGCCCAAGTAGAACAAGATCTTCGACTTGCTTTTCGTTAGTAACTTTACCACTTTTAATGCCTACTGCATTGCCTGCATCATCGACATGTGCTTCTATACCATGTTCATTCATGTAGTCAACTAAGTACTTCGCAACTTCACTTTCATTTTCTGACACGCTTTTTATTTCGACTATACGCGTCAATAATTGCACAGCATCCATGATTTTCTTTTTTCCTTGTCTTATTCTGCTTCTTGCTTTTCTTTATTTTTATTGCGGTTCTCAACCTTGCGACGCATACGATTCCACACACTTGCAAGTCCCATAGCCTTACGCATCTCAAATACAGTTTGTTTCACCTCTTCGCGTACTTTTGCAGATCCTTCAACAATAAATTCTTCAAGGAGTCCCTTTTCACTTTCAAATTTAGCACGTCTTTCACGCATCGGATCGAGAAAGTTATTTAAAGCAGTGGTAAGTTTTTCTTTTACTTCCACGTCGCCAACCGTCCCTTTTTGATAACGCTCTTTTAAATCAGCAATCTCTGCCTTGTTGGGATTAAAAGCATCGTGATAAACAAAAACAGGATTTCCTTCTACTGTGCCAGGAACATCTGCATGAATACGTTTTTCATCAGTAAACATTCCCTTAACTTTTTTAGCAACCGTTTGCGCGTCATCGCTCAGGAATATACCGTTATTCAAACTTTTACTCATCTTGGCCTTGCCATCTGTACCAACAAGTGTTCCAACATCACCCTCTATAGATTCAGGAATAGGAAACACCTCTCCGTACAAACTATTAAACTTTCGTGCAATTTCGCGTGTAAGTTCCAAGTGAGCAAGATTATCTTTCCCAACAGGAACACATTCTGACTTCACACACAAAACATCTGCCGCTTGAAGAACAGGATACCCAAGAAGTCCATAAGGCATCTCAGAGCGCCCTGCACTCGTTGCCATTTCTTTCAAAGACGGTATACGCTCTAAACGTGGTACTGTTACTAAATTTTGGAATAAAGTATTCATTTCACACACTTCAGGAATCGCAGATTGCAAATAAAATGTCGCTTTATAGGGGTCAATTCCTGCAGCGATCGCGTCGAGAACAACCTGACAAGCATTCGCACAAGAAGCATTAATATCTTCTGGTGTGTTTTTGGTGGTGAGCATATGTAAATCTGCAATAATAAAATAACATTCATATTGATGTTGTAATTTTACGCGATTAGCTATCGTTCCAACGTAATGCCCTAGATGTAATTTTCCTGTTGGACGATCTCCCGTAAGCAATCTTTTTCTTCTATCAGCCATTTTTTCCCTCGTTAAGAACTTTTTCAATTATCGAGACTACTTGATCCAACTCATCCTTAGTGATTACAAGGGGAGGTAATAATCTTAATACTGTAGGACCAGCAGGCAATGCTAACACGCCATTCGCCATGAGAGCGCGTAAATAAGGGGTTACTTTTGTTTTTAATTCAATACCAATCATCAAGCCTAAACCGCGTATTTCGCGAATAACAGAATTATCAATACACCCAATTTTTTCGCGAACATATTTCCCTAATTCGCAAGAACGCTCAATGAGTTTTTCATCAGCATAAGCTTCTATTGCTGCTAGAGATGCTGCACATGCAAGCGGATTACCACCAAATGTTGAACCATGTGTTCCTGGTTTGAGGTTATGAACGCACTCGCTCACAGCCACCGCTCCCATTGGAACGCCTCCAGCAATAGCCTTACCCATTGTAAGAATATCAGGTTCCAATTCATAATGTTGACATGCAAACCATTTTCCCGTGCGTCCAAAACCAGTTTGAACTTCATCAAAAATGAGAAGGCATCCTTTTTCATCGCATAATTTTCGTAAATGCGCTAAGTATTCGGCATCCCCAGGTCTCACTCCACCTTCTCCCTGCACCACTTCGACAAGAATAGCTGCTGTATCTTCACTAATAATATCGATGATTTTCTGCGGTTTATTATACGGGACGTGCTTTACTCCTGGTATTAGAGGAAAAAACGGCTGGCGATATCTTTTCTCCCAAGTAGCAGAAAGCGCTCCCATAGTTCGACCATGAAAACCGCGCATTGCCGCGATAATTTCTTTTTTTCCTGTAGAAAGTCTTGCAAACTTAATTGCAGCCTCTACCGATTCAGCTCCAGAATTACAAAGATATACTTTATTGAGATTTTGTGGAAGAACAGAAACTAATTTATCAAGTAATTTTGCGCGAGTATCATTATAAAAAATCTCAGTACACGTCAATAATTTTTGACTTTGTTCATTAATCGCTGCAACTACTTTAGGGTGACAGTGGCCAAGATTCACAACTCCTTGTCCTGCAACACAATCTATGTATTCCGTTCCTTTGTTATCCCAGACTCTTACACCTTTACCGCGAACAATAGCAACATCTCTCTTGTAATAAACACCGCTAGTGTATTTACTTTCTACGGAAATGGGATCAAAAATATCGCTCATGAATTTTTTCCTGAAAAAGCTCGGTAGGAGCTTCGCCCTTCTAGCTCCTTTTTATTTTGTAATTCAATTTTACTAGGGCGTGTCGATAAACTCATAAAAATCTTCTGATGGCTAGCAAATAAGAGAACAAGACTCTTAGCAAACCATCAAATTAATATTAACTTACTTGGTAAAAGTAGTTCCATAGCCTTCGAGCGCTTTACGAATAGAATTTTCTACGCGAGCATCTCCCATGATCACTTTACCAACACCCCCAGCAAGTGCTTCTTTTGCACCTAATACTTTCATACGCATACGACCTTGCGCATATTTTTCAACATTGGCAATTTCGTTAAATTTAACTTCTGATATAAGAGAGGATTCATCAGGGAACTCGCGAAGTAAACCTGGAACATTGGATAAAAGAAGTAGAACCTCTGCTTTAAGAGCTATCGCTGTTTGGCCAGCCGCGCGATCACCATCAACATTAATCGCTTCACCTTCATAACTAATAGCAGGAGGACACAGTACTGGCAAATGACCACCACCTAACAAGCTTTCAAGTAAAGAAGTGTTCACTTTTTCAACAACACCAGTAAGATTATTTCTCACCACGCGAACTTTACCATTTTCTACTGCTCGAACCGCTTTTTTACGTGGACCTTCCCACATTCGTCCATCAATACCCGATAAACCCACAGCATTTACACCATGCTTCTGTAGTCGTTCCACAATTCCTTTATTAATCTCACCACAATACACCATTTCAAAAATTTCAAGCGTCTTACGATCTGTTAAACGACTTGTATATCCAGAGGGTGAAGTAATAAATTTAGGAGGATATCCCAGTTTTTCAGCAATAACATTTGTTTGATGTGAACCACCATGAACTAAAATAATTTTTTTACCTTCGGCAACAAGTGAGGCAAAATCAGCACAAAGCGCATCTAAATCAATACCTTCACTACCTCCGACTTTTACAACAATCAATTTATATCCTCTCTATATTGGATGTAATCCTGGAAAATTTAGGGCTGTCTTCTCTTCCCAACCCATCATTACATTCATTGACTGTACTGCGCTCCCTGCAGCACCTTTCATCAAGTTATCAATAGCACTGATAACAACTAGCCGTTTGCTATTTTTTTCCTTAGCAAACCCAATATCACAATAATTTGTTCCTTGCAATATCTTTGGTTCTGGAAAACGATAAATTCCAGTATTATCTTTAACCAAACGAATAAAAGGTTCGCCTTTGTACTCTTTGCGGTATAACTTCCATACTTCTTTTTCTTCAATATCGTCTTTTAAAAAACAGTGCGCAGTACACATAACTCCGCGAACCATTTCTATTGCCGTTGCTGAAAAATAGATTTGTGAAATATTAAGTTCTTGCTGCATTTCGGCCTGGTGTCGATGAGTAGTCGGAGCAAAAGAACGTACAGCACCACTTCGTTCAGGATGGTGGCTTGCTAAACTATACGAATTCCCACCTTCAGAAGAACCTACTTTTACTTCCGCAACCACATGATCTATAAGCTGATTTTTTGCAAGAGGATAAAGAGCCAAATTGACGGCCGTAGCATTACAACCAACACCGCTTATATACTTGGCACTTGCCAATTCTTCGCGATGTAACTCTGGTAAACCATAAACAAAGCGATCCAACCATGTAGGGGCAGCATGATCTTCTCCGTACCATTTTTTATAAACCGCAGCGTCGCGTAAACGAAAATCAGCAGACAAATCAATAACATGCTCTGCCAATGTTGTATAACGTTCAATATCTCTTGCTGCGGTTTTATGTGGCAAGGCGAGAAATAGTATATCACAAGGTTGAATCTGATCAGGGCTTGTGAATTTAATCAATCTTTGTCCGCGCAAGTTTGGGTGAGCATTGTGCACAAATTTTCCTAAATAGCGCTGCGATGTCACTTGCTGAATTTCAACATTAGGATGAAAAAGTAGCAAACGAATAAGCTCTCCTCCGGTATAACCAGATCCCCCGATAATACTGACTTTCTTAGTCATTTCCTCGCCTTTCTTAGACTTTTCCTTCACCTACATTTATTACATATTCAATCACTTTTGCTGGAATATTTACCCCAGTAGGCTCTATGCTATTGCGAAATTCCATGGTGTAGTTCACTTCGTTAACCATAACACCTCCCTCAGGAGTTTCGAGTAAATCAACGGCAACAACTCCGCCACCAACAGCTTGTGCAGCAGCAACAGAAAGTTGATCTACAGCTTCTGTCATCGGGAAATTTTCAGCGGTACTGCCGCGCGCGGTGTTCGTCAGCCAGTGCTCTGAGTTACGAGCAATAGCGCAAATGGTCTTACCATCGACGACAAAACTACGAATATCTCGCCCCGGTTTGTCAATAAATTTCTGAATGTAATATATTGAGTGGTGGTATGTTCCCAAAACAGCCTTGTGTTCCAAAACAGCTTCTGCAGCTTCGCGATCGTTTACTTTAGTAAGAAGTCTTCCCCAGGAACCAACTGCTGGTTTTAATACAACAGGATATCCCATTTCTTCAATTGCCTCTAAAGCCGATTCTGGTGTAAAAGCGATTTTAACTTCTGGTGTTGCTACGTTATTGCGTATAAGAGCAAGGGAAGTGGTGAGTTTATCACCGCATATAGCAGCGACATTAACATTATTTACACACGGAATACCCCACGAATCTAAAACACGTAGTGTCGCATCTGCACGCGAATGACTAATGCAACGCTCAAGAACAACATTGTATTTTTGCCACTCTTCTTTTTGGTGGAGATCGAGCTTTATTTTACGAACATCAATAAGATCATACTCAACGCCACTATTTTCAAGTTCTTTTAGTAATAATTTTTCTTCTACGCGAATTCGCGCATATAAGAAACCAACGCGCATAATTACTCTCCCCAGTCTTCCTCTTCTTGTGGTGCTAACTCAACTTGAGGAGGATCAAGGCTAATAACTTCCAACTCTGCTCCGCAATCAGGGCAAGTAACAATTTCACCCACCATTGCGTCATCTCCCAATGTAATTTCAGCGCCGCATTCTGGGCACTCAACAACTTTTGCCATTTTATTTCCTTTCACAAAAATGGTGATTTTGGTTTTTGAGTCGGTAGTGTAGCAAAAATAATTGTTTTTGCAATATAAAAATAATGGCAAATATAATCATTATTTCTCTTTGAAAGTAAATAGAAGCAAAGGACTTAGGTACAAGATTAGAAGAATAATAATTGGAAGGAAATATGAAGTGTAGAGCGCAATTTTTGCGCTCAAGTTTGGATCAATCTACTTAGTAATCAGAATCGAAAAAATCGTCACCGCTAGTCTCTTCTTCTACATAACCATCGTCCATAAAATCATCGATAGGATCACTAGGGGAATCATCTTTTTGTGGGGAAGATAAATCTTCACTATTATCGTCAAAAGCGTCTTTACCAGTTATTTCTTCTTCCACTTGTCCACTATCATCTAACCACTCATCAGCAGATTGATCTTCCGACGAGTTATCATAGTTATCATTGTCATAACTGTTATCTTTGTCATAACTGCTATCATTGTTGTAACTATCGTTGTAATCTCCATTACCTTTATTCTCATCAAAATATTCTTTTCCAGACTGTTCTGTAGGAATTTCATCGCCAGGATATGGTTGAGGTTCTGGGTCTGTTGGATATGGCTCTGGATTTGTTGGGTATGGCTCTGGATCTGTTGGATATGGTCCGGGTTGTGGATAGACATCTGGTTCATGATAAACCTCTTCTGTAGCGCAACCCACAAATATTAAGCAAAAAATGCTTAGAATCATTATTATTTTCATGTACTCTCTCCTGTTTGTGTAAAAAAACGATATGCGATTATTCATATTTCGTGAAGTGTGGTCACATTTTGTAGCTACACCTCACAAATATCCGACAAAACACATTGTTTTTAAACGAACAATATTAATTCTTTACGTATGCTACTATTTAAAATTATTATACAAGATTTAAAAGTGTAGTTGAATAAAAAACAAAATTGCCCTACCGAGTAGGACGATTACTTTTAGAAATTCGCTTCTTTCTATTAAACCACCTATTACATTTTGTAACATCTTTTTCAATAAGTAAAAACCAAATTAAAACGGAAAAAAATATTTTAAACTTGTCTAGCTTAACAAAATGAAGAAGGAATAACTGATCTCATTGCTTACAAATACAAAATGTATCTTTCAGGCACATTTTTTGCATATAAGGATATCAATAGTTGCTTTTGTTAGACATAAAACTACGGAAAACTAAATAGGTTACAAACACTTATTATTTTATTGAATATGTACATGCATTAAAGTAAAATCGATTCTAAATGGCGCAGTAAAAGTGCTTACATAATCTCTAAATTAGGAATATGCAAGCATTTTTGATTAGCTATTTAGTATTGAGTATCAATAAGTTTTGCGAAAATATCAGCAATCATAAAAATATACTCAGTTAAAACAGAAACTATTTATAAATATATTACAAAGTGTAAAGGGAGTAATGATGAGGTTATTGTTTGCGCTTTTATTTGGGCTTTTTACCAGCACTAGTATTTTCTGCCAAGATATAGAATACTATGCTCCCGAAGATACAGATAATGCGATATTTCAACAAACTTATGAGAATGACGAATCTGTATTCAAATTTGCATGGGAAAGAGCTCACTACGGCTACGAATATTCAATTGCGAGACAAGGGGGCTGGATAGACCCCAGCTCAGCAGGAAACTTGGTTATTGCTGGTTTCATTACTAGAAATGAAGATGATGGAGACTCAAGGGCTATTTCAGGTTACGCCTCATTCCGACCATTTCTTCTCGACTACGGAACCTATTCTTTTGCCATAGGCGTCTCCTACTTTGGAACATTGCAAAAATTCTATGAGCCCACAAATGTTGCTGACAACGAAGATATTGGAGGAAACCTTGCAGACATAACAACACGAGACATTGATGTCGACTTAAACTACCAAGCTTTTAGTCTTTCGGTTCTGGGAAGTTTTCCCGAAGCAGGCTTACAAGTTGTTTTTGAAATAGGGTACCTTTTGTCAAATCTTCGTTCGGATATTGGTAATATTAACGTGGTAGATGATGCAACTCAGGGAGCGATTCTAACACTTAACGAATCACAACACCACTTCAATCAAAGAGACCATAGCCTTTACATGTCTTTAGAAATTCGCAAACTTTTTGAACGTAACTATTTTAGCCTTTTTAGCTTATATTTCTACGCGAATATTAACTTAAATAGCGAAAGACAGAAATCAGCAGCCAATGTTGATGTAAATATTGGAGGAATTCCCGATGATCTTGGAAGAGTAGAAGATTTGATTAACGGGGCCGAGTCTGTTGTTTTTGGAAACTTAGGAAACATAGATCCAGAAGATCAAACGCTAGATGTAACTTATATTGGAACATTTCTTACTTCGCGCTTAGTTAACATCCCATTCGGTTACGAGAGTATTGGTGAACAATCAGGACTAGCACTCGAAATGATTAATGGTATTGAATATGGATATGGAGAGTTTTTTGGAACAGATGTTCACGGAGCCGCTCTTCAAAGCGGTGTGCAAATTACATTCCTTGAACTTATGACCTTAAGCTATACCCATACTTGGCACCAGAGTAATGATTTCGAAGATGAATGGAACGTCACTTTATCAATAGGCTTGTATGGTGCTATAACTCCAAGCGCAAGTCAAAGAGTAAGTGCTGGTGTGGGTGGTGGAAGATAAATTTATTTGTTAATTTTTTTTAAACAGTAGGGAGCTATAAAATGAAACATTTTATATTGCTTATGTTAGTATTTGTTATGGCTGTATGTCCTTATGCTGCAGAAGAAGCATTTGATTTACAGGTGGATGAAAATGGTGAAAGCCAAATGCACGATGACTTTGGATGGAAAATATTACTAGTTGATGGTAGTATCGACCAAGATTGTCATGTTGAACTTTACTCTGTGTCTACTCGCGAAGTTTATTTTTCCGGCGATGTAAAAGCTGGTGAAAAATTCGCAATCAATGCAAAAACAAGTGCCATGGGCCTAAAAGTTAAAAATGCTGTTGCAGGAACTACAGCTAAGTGCACAGTTCAATGGAAACTAAGTAAAACAGTTGAGTTATTAAGCATGGCGATGCCTTCTGGTAACAAAGGTCAGTGCTATTACAAAAGTGTTGTTCGCGCTGAAGATGGTGCTAGCATTCGTGTAAACAATTTCATGACAAGTCACGATTGTAGACTATACATTGCTGTAGATGGCAAGACTATTTTCAACGAAGATGTTGAAGCTGGTAAGGTATATTCTGTTACAGGCGTAGCAAGAGAATTGATGAAAGTCAAAGTAAAAAAAGCTCCTCGCTTCACAAATATTCATGTATCTTTAGATACTGAAATGATTGGCGAAGCAATGTTCAGTCGTGCACAAGAGCAGGACCAAGAGCTTCTTGACATTCTAAACATGGAAGATGAGCAAGAACTATATAAAGTTGAATTTGATCAAAATACCGATGAGCACGGTTGTGTTGACACTGATGCTTACAACCTATCTCCAAAAGGTATCAATCCACAAATTAGAATGTTAATTTTGGATAAAAAATTCGCTGATGTAGTTCTAAAAATAAACGACGTAAATTTACGTCCAGAGCTTATTTTAACGTTCAACAAACGCTACTACTACAAAGTTGATTTTGGATTAAAAAGCGGAGACGAATTGGCTTTAGGTTTATTTGCTGAAGGTGCAAAACCTTCACAAAGCTGCCACTTCTTATTTGTATGCCAAAACTTCGAAGAAACAAAGTAATGAATTACTTATAAGTAAAAAAATCCCACTCAATGTGGGATTTTTTTATTTATAGGCCGCTAGTGCATAAAGAATATTCTCACTAGCGAAGTATATATTATTTTTGTCAATAAACGGTGTAGAATAGGTTTTACCATTGAATTTTTTGCGAACGACAATATCACCCGTTTCTACGTTTACTAAATATAAAAACCCCGCATAATCGCAACAATAAAGTCGATTACCAACAATCACTGGTGAAGAAAATATTTCGCTTTCTATTTTCGTCTTCCACTTTATTAAACTCGCTTTTATATCTACAGCATAAATGTGATAATCATCACAGCCAAAGTATATAACTTCATCTTGTATGCAAGGCGTTGAATCAACACTCCCACCAACACCAAAACTCCACTTAACATTACCGTTTTTTGCGTTTAATGCGTATACCTTACGGTTATTACTTCCAAAATAAACAGCATCGTTTACAATTACAGGAGAGGTTTCAATTTTTTGTTTAGTATCAAAACTCCAAACTAGTTGCTTGTTCGATTTACGCAGACAATACACCTTTCCATTCCAATTGGTTGCGATTACTGTATTTTGGTATAAAGCAGGCGCTGCACTAAAGTGATTTCTATGATGCCTACCTCTACCTCTACCTCCACCCCTGCCTCGATCTCTGTCGTTAATTCTAAATCTCCACCTTTGATGCCCGTCAATCGCATCAAATGCAAATAATTTTCCATCATTACAACCTACATAGACAGTGTTTTCATCAATCGCAGGTGACGACCACGATCTTTCATCTGTAAAAAAATTCCACTGTTTGCGTCCACAATACATATCTAGACAATAAAACATATCTTCTGCCGCAAAATAAACAAAACCATTTTTTATAGCTGGGGTTGCTCGTATTTCATCGTTGGCTTTGAATTTCCAAATTTCAGTACCGTTTTCTACATCAATAGCGTAAAAATAGTCATCACTTCCAAAATAAACCATGTTACTACACACGATAGCTGAGCCACCAATGATCTCTTCAGACTCGAAATGCCACTTTTCGCGAAGTTGATCAGAAAGCGTTTCTTGTTTGACAAACCTATTGCGATGGTTACCACCTAAGAAAAGCACTTGTTTTTTAGGTGTTGTACGTGTAACGTTCCAAGAACGTTCATTCCAATTTCCACTATTTGACAAAGTAACTATGTCAATAACATTTTTTCCGTACTGCAAAGGAATTTTTGCCGTAAACTTATGATTCTCTTTGAGCAAATGTTCTGAACCTTGGATAAAAACTTTACGCAAAAAATGCCCTTCATTTACCTGACCTTGTATTTGCAAAGATGTAACTTGCGATGCAACATTTTCGGAGAAAGGAGGATCTTCAAAAGAGATCTTACATATCTGCTGCGCTTTAGAGAAATATTGTTCGTACAGCAGTACAGAACAGATCATTCCTAAAAATATAACGAGGGCTCCCATCACTGGTAAATGGTAACGTTCAAGCCATAAAATAAATGTTGCGCCAACGCGTTTTTTGATTTGCGACGCCTTACCAGTAGCAAAACGTTCTAATTCTTCTGCAAGTAGAAGGGCATTAACGAAACGCAATTTTTTACGTTTCTCTAGCGCCTTTAAACAAATAATTTCTAGTGTTTCGGGAATCTGTGAATTATGTTCTCGTAGAGGAAGTGGCTTGTCGTTCATTAATTGCGCCAAAATTTGCCACTTGGTTCCAGAAAATGGAACTCGTCCAGTTAGCATTTCATACAGGCATATCCCCAACGAGTACACATCGGATTGCTGATCAACACTCTTACTTCCATTTGCTTGCTCAGGAGACATGTAAGCCGGCGTTCCTAGAATGTCACCTGTTTGCGAAAGTCTACTACGGTCGCGAATTTGTCGTGCTAATCCAAAATCCATAATTATAGGTTCACCGTTTTTATTGATCATAATATTTGAAGGCTTTAGGTCACGGTGTAGTACATTATTTTTATGAGCATAATGAATTGCGTGCGCTATTTTTGTAGTAATATCTACAATTTTTGACGTAGTAAGACGTTTATTCTTTATAAGAGAAGAAAGCGTTTCTCCTTCAATGTAACGCATGGTAAAGTAATACGATCCCTCTTCTTTACTAATATCATAAATTTTAATAATATTTGGGTGCGAAAGTTTACTCATGGCAAGAGCTTCACGCAAGAATCGTTTTTGCTGTAGTTTATTTTGCTCTTCTAACATTACCTTTAAAGCAACCTTGCGATTGTTTTTAACATCTTCTGCCAAAAAAACGCGCCCCATGTTTCCTTGACCTAATTCAGATAAGATCTGATAATTACCTATTTGCATAATAACACCTAAAAATCTTTCATCTAGTTAAGGCGTGTCGATATTTTAATATTTTAGATTATTCTCTTTCTCAATCCTGCTCATAAAATAAAAGACTTTCTCTATTTTTCAAAATTGTCTTTATAATTTCAATCACAACTACACGGTTACAATAGCTATGAATAGCTAATTGGTCACAGTTAAATCGCATTATTCTCGTTGTTTTTTAGATGTCGCCACGTTCTATTAAAATACATGTAGTTTTAAATAAATATTAAAATAATTATCAACTTATTCAGAAGTTACAAAGCGTAAATCAAATCCAAGAACACCACACGTATACTCCCAATATAATTCGCATCCATCGACATCTCTACTATCGATAATAAGTTCTGAGGCGACAAGAATTACATAATTTTCTAAATATAATGTAAATCACCATCCAACACTACTCCAAGAACATTCGTAAAACCTATGATTAACAATACCCTAGTACATTAATTTGTAATAAGACTGAGTGTTACAGTAGTACAAAACTGTTATTAAGTAATCAGGTAAAATAAGTGACCTGACAACTATTTTTTGCTATAAAAGGATGTTTACAATGCCCAAAGCCCAATTATAGATTTATAACTAGACTTTGTAAAAAAAAATAATTAAAGGAGGGCGCGTATCGCGCGAAGCATATGGATGAGTATACGAAAATATCAGCCAAACAGTTTATCGAAGACATTAAAGCCGGAAAAAAACTTGAAAATTGTGCTATTGACGAAATACACATTAACGGAGAAACGATTAATCGCGAAATCCAAATAGAGAACTGCACTATTGCAAAATTGACATTACAAAATTGTATTTTCAAAAAATCCATTGCATTTAGTGGGGTAACTTTTCTCGGCGAAGTAACTCTTAACTTCGATAAAGAAGAGCATAAAGATGCGGGACAGACAATATACGAAAACGAAATAAGTTTTCTAAAATGTGTTTTTAAAGAAGAACTACATGGTAAAAGTGCTATCTTCGAACAATACGCGGCCTTTGATGAATCCAAATTTGAAAAAAGAGCATCTTTTGCTAAAGCGCATTTTATAGCAAAAGCCTCTTTTGCAAAAGTTCACTTTGAAAGTACTTGTCGCTTTGAAGCAACAAGGTTTGATAAATTAACATCTTTTGAAGAGTCTATCTTTTCAGATAAAGCAAACTTTAAAAAAGTATATTTCTATAAAACATTTTTATTTCGCAAAGTAAAATTCGAAAAAAATGTTACCTTTGAAAACGCAACTTTTACTGGATTTGCTCGTTTCGAAGATATGAGCTGTGTTGGAAAATTTAGCCTAAAAAAAGTAACAATGGACAGTAAAGGTTACTTTCACCGCGTAGTATTAGGAGAAGGAATTTTTCGCGGTTTAACTGCCAAAGATAGCCAGTATTTCAGTTGGATGGAGTGTGGTGGCGATTTAGATTTTTCAGGAATAGAAGCGTCTGCCTCTTTTTATATCCAAGAAACCAAGTGCGCAGGGCAAGCAATATTCAAGCGCAGCGTTTTTCATCATGATCTACATCTAATAGGTAGCTCTTTTGGAAAGCGCGTTGATTTAGGGCAAACAGTTTTTCACATGCGACTTAATTGTACAGAGTGCACATTTAACGAAGACGTGGTTTTATACGCATCAAATCCGAATATCTTATTACTAAAACGCGAACAAATAGAAGGTAAAATTGCATCACATCGCGAAGAAGAATTCAACAAAGCCAAAGAAGTATATGTAATGTTACGCCGCTGTTTTGACTATTGGGGAGAACACGAAAACAGTGAGTGGGCTTACTACAACTTTCGTAAGGCAGAACGAAAAGCACACACAAGCCCTAATCCTATAAATAAATTTAAAGTATTTTGCAATTGGTTATTCTTCGATCTTGGATGTGGTTATGGTACAAAACCAATCAATGTTACTATTCTTGCTAGTTTTTTAATACTTATTTTTTCATCGATATTCTGGAGTTTTGGGCAATTTTTTGTTGTCGATCCAAGTTTAGGAAATACAACAGGTGGAATATCTTTTATGCAAGCTTTATATATTAGCTCTATGAATTTCGTTACTTTAGGAACAGAAGGTATTTCTCCATCATTTGATCACTGGATAAAGTATTTAGTTGCTATCGAAGGCTTTCTAGGATTATTTTTAATGACTGTGTTTGTTGGTACTTATACAAGAAAAATGGCAAAATAAACGACCTAACTTCGAACTACAAAAACATTAACATGGTATTTATGGTTCGAAGTTAAGTAACAACGGCGCAAAACTTTTTCAGATGAAGTCTTGAATAATCCTAGTGATAGTGTATATTACATTGTGGCGTGTCCACATATCTTTATTATATTTAGATGCGTCACCATTAGAGGCTCTTCAAAACTATACGGCAAAATGAAACGTAGACATTGAGTGTAAGTTATTAATATTCAATAAATTAGACAACAGAATTACGCATTTTCATTCGCAAGAAAAATGTAGTTTTACTTGAATAAAACAATTGTAATTACAATTGAACCACTGGTTTTGACAAAATTTGAGTTATTTTGGGCAATAGCATCCTAGAACTATATGCTTTGTTTGGAAGAAAAAATATGAAAAAGATCGCGATTATTTCAGATATTCACGCTAACATTGAAGCCTTAACCGCCGTCCTTGATGATATAAGCAACCGTAAGGTAGATGCTATTTATTGTCTAGGGGATGTAATTGGATATGGCCCCAATCCAATAGAATGTTTTACTATTGCAACAAATCGATTCGAAATTATTGTAAAAGGTAATCATGAAGAAGGCGTTGTTGATGGTGCTTATGGTGTAAGTGCAATGGCTAAGGACGCAATGGATTGGACTAGAGAGGTAATGAAACCGCAATTTTATAGTCTTCCACATACAAAAAAATTGTGGCACAAACTAGAAAATCTTCCACTGACATTTCGTGAAAACAACATGCTATTTGTTCACGGATCACCACGATGTCCAACGCAAGAATACATTTTAGAAGATGACACTCAAGATATTTTTGGTGAAATACCTGAAAAAATAGCTGAAATTTTTTCCTGTATCGACCAATTTTGCTTTGTCGGTCACTCCCATAAACCTGGTATTATCAACGATAAAAGTGAATGGATTCCGTTACAGAAATTTGACTACACATGGGAAGTTAAACGTGGCGAAAAAATTATCTGTAATGTAGGTTCGGTAGGCCAACCACGCGACAGAGATAATCGTTCCTGTTACGTTACTTTTGATGGGAAACGTATCTGTTATCACCGCATTCCTTATGACTGGTCACAAACTCAAGAAAAAATTCGCAAGCTTCCAAAGCTAGATAATCGTTTGGCAGACCGCCTGGAAGTAGGTCACTAATGAAAAAAAGCAACTCCCCAAAAAAAAGTACCTCTTTTGCTCAATTTGCCCTAGATTCTTTAGATGACAATGTCAAATACTCTCAAAAAAATTCTTTACTGCTGCCTGCAACAATTGTAATTGTAACTTGGATTTTACTAGCCTCAACAGGCTTGCAAGAAGCATTTACCAGTATCACCGATTTACAACAAATGATGGATGTTTGGCAAAATGGTGGTCAAGCTTTAGATCAGTACTTACAAAATACCCCTCAAAATGAATCATCATGGTGGGATAGTGTATCAGGAGTTTTTAGTAGCGAAGAACAGCCCGAAGCAAAAATGCCCGCTTTTCAGAGAGGTCTCATTGTAAATAGCTGCACAATTCTTGCTTTAGTTATGTTTCTAAGTATTATGTGTATGCGCTATGGCAAAGGTAATTGGAAAAGTGCAACGGTAGTGACAGGAGTAATTGTACTACCAATGTTAATTGGTATGTTTATTAGCTACATTCTTTTTAAGATGGCAACAAAATCTCAGTCAGAAAATCTACCAAGTATACTCTACTCTTTAGGACTTGCAGTTGTAATGACCGCTTTTATGACCGCTTTTATTATGTTATACACTAATATCCAAAGCGTACTAAGCATAACAAAACGTAAGCGCTACTACACAACAATATTTGCTGTATTTGTCGCATTGGGAGTGTTTGGTGGTATTACCTATTCTTTATCATAAGAAGCTTCTTTATGAAAAAACATCCTTCTGATAGAGCCAATTTTTGGCACACATTATGGGCTAAAAACACCATTGGATTTCACCAAGAAGAAATATCACCTTTCCTCGAAAAATACTGGCGGTATGACCCAAAAAAAGTGTTTGTACCACTATGTGGCAAAACAAAAGACATGATTTGGCTATCACAAAAAAAGCATGATGTGATAGGAGTAGAGTTTAACGAAACAGCTGTTCGCGACTTTTTTATAGACAAGTCTCATAAAACAAAACAACAAAACAACATGCAAATATTCTACAATAAAAACATCCAAATCTATTGCGGAGATTTTTTTGCCTTACCGCAAATAAATACACCACTCATTTTTGATCGCGCTGCTCTTGTTGCTTTATCACAAAACTTACGACAACAATATGTAAATTACCTAAAAAAAATCACTCCTGAAAATGCAGAAATTTTACTAATCACTTACGAATATCCTCAACACGAAATGCCTGGTCCACCTTTCTCAATTCCTCAGAAAATAGTTCAAAATTTATATAGCCAGTACCAGAACGTTGACAAACTCGATGAGAGAAATGTATTAGACATATTGCCAATGTTTCAACAACGATTATCTTTCATGAAAGAATGTGTCTACAGAATACATTAGACTATACAATCAAACTTAGGCTAACAAAAACAGCGCTAAAAGCGCTGCCTTCGTATTGTTAAGTGAGTCGCAAAAAGTTTTTGAATGTCAACAAGAACTTCTTTAGAACTCGTCTATTCTAACAAAGCATTTATCAAACCATAAATTCCAAAACGAATCATATAATTTACTTTATAATCGGGAAAAGACTCGGCAATAATATTTTCTATAGCTTTATGATGTTTAGGCGCTTCGCTACCTTTCAATTCCCCTTTGCTATTTCCTAGATTTCGAATATAAGTTTTGGTAATTTTCACTACTGTTTTTAAATAACGAATCTGTTCTTTTACAGCAACAACGGCATATATCGCTTCGCCACGCCCTCCATAGACTTTGTAATCACTATAGTTCGCTACAATGTAATCTAGATGTTCCATCCATAGGTCAATGGTAGCTTGTGCTTGGCCATTGACAATACCTCCTTCTAACCACGCATGTGCTTTATGGTGAATAAGATCTCCCACAAAGAGACTTTTTGTCAAAGGAAAAGATACTAAAGTCTGGGTTGAACTTATACCTGGTTGATCATGCTCTTCTATAATAAATCTCTCACCATTACGTAGGTATATCTCTAATGTTTTTTCAAAAACAATATCAATCATTGGCATTTGTGGATATGTTTCTTCAGTAAACATTTTAGCAATGTGCACAAAATAATATTTCTTATAATTGTGGACTTCAGGGATTGCAACTGCGGTACTTTGTGAACAAATAACTTGCGCTCCGTGTTTTCGAAAAACACTTGAACCATTAAACTTGTCGGGATTTGGATGAGTAATAATTAAATAAGAGAGTGGGTTAGTTGTCTTTGTTCGTAAAAACTCAATTGCCTTTTCTGCAATCTGCGGTGTAAACTGGCCACCAAAGGCAATAATTTCTTCGCCATTATTGTAAAAAAAACTTTTTGTGTGAAACCCACGGTGATCACTTTCAAATGTATAAATCTTTTGTTCACTACACACGAAAGTACTTATTAGTAAAACTCCAAAAACGATTAACTTCATTTTATTCTCCATAAATTGGTTATTTGTATTAAGTATATCAATATTCTATAATATAGAAGAATGTCGTTCTTCAGCATAAATGACTTTTTTTTGTCTCAAAACGACAACTTTATGGATTTAATTTGAGGTTATCATGTTTGTAAAAAGTTATTGTGGAATTATGGATGAAAAGCAAAGCAACCGGCACAACCATGACAATCACCAAATTTTGGTTGCACGAAAAGGAGTGTTATTATTCTCTGATGATTGTAGACAGAATATGTTATGTGGGCAAAGCGCTGCTTTTGTACCAAGAGGAATATATCATCAAGCACGTGGAATAAACACAGTATTCAATACTGTGTATTTTGACGATGAAATATTTTGTCACTTAACAGAGTATAATAGTAACAAACTACCCAAACAAGTAGTTGTGTTCTCTATTTCTCCCTTGTTTCGTGAACTTTTAAATGAAATATGCAAAGACACTCTAGTTAGTAATTGTGTTAGCCGCACTGCTTTGCAATTATTATTTTTTCTTTTTTATCAAAACAAACAAAAATACTTACCAATATCATTACCAAAAAGTAATGATCTGAGACTATCTAGAGCTCTTTGTTATATAGATAATTACTATAACCAATTTATTACTCTTGAAGATATAGCAAGCGTCGCCACAACATCCAAACGCAACCTAGAAAGAATATGCAAACGCGAATTGAAAATAAATATTAGCGATTATATTTGTATGCGACGTATTTTTTCTGCCACTTTAGAATTAGCAACAACTGACAACTCTGTATTGTCAATTTCTTTAAATGTCGGATATAACTCATTGAGTTCTTTTTACAAAGCATTTCAAAAATTTATAGGAAAAACCCCAAAGGAATACAGAAATTCTTTATCCTTCTTTGAGCAAACGTAGTATAAGATCTTTAGCTGTACCTCTTGATGACAAATCACTTTGCTGGCACAGTTGGCGCAACTGTGACATAGTACAAATACTCTCTAAAAGCGTAAATATCTCTTCATGATCTATTAACATAATAAGCTGATTAACATCTTGTATAGTTTTATCTTTGCCAATAATATAACCGCACTTAATCATTAGTTGACATATGTCTTCACTATGAATAACTTTATTTTTGATAATACTATCAAATCGTTTTGTTACGCGTTGGTGCTTTTTGTTTTTAGCTGTTGCAATCTTAATGCCATGTACACTTAGTATTTTTTCTTGCTTTTTGAAGTCATTTTCGCGTTCTTGTAGTAACTTGTTTTGCAATAATATTTTTTGTTCTCGTTGGTTGACCTCTTCTTCGCGTTTTGCTAGTGCATTATTTTTCTCTTGGAACTGCCCATACACTTCAATGCTTTCATCTATCCATATTTGCGCGTTTTTTTCAAATTCGTTAAGAGCATTCTCTAGTTTTGCATAAATCGTTTTTAGAAAAGCATCCTCTGTTGTCGCTTGCGAAATTTCTTTTTGCAATTGCTGCAATTTACTATGCATCTTTTTTAAATTACTTTGCTGGCGTATAATTTTTTGCTGACCAACGCGCATAGTCTGACGCATTTTAACTTGCTGCTTTCTATCAGTATCTGTTACTTTTTGAGCACGATGAATTAACTCTTCTACAGTTTCACCATCGAGTATACGTTTTTTACTTTTTTCAAAAAGTTGCTCTAAATAACTAAAAATGTAGCCAATACTCGAGCTATATTCCCAAATTCCATAAACCTCGCGCTGTAAAAAAGGAAAGATCAGCTCTTCATGCCGCGGAGGTGTAAAGTGATTTCTCATCCAAAAACGATTGAGAGTACTATTAATCAATATAAGCAATTCTTTAAAAGCTGGCTTATGTAAAGTAAATTGATGGCGAATTTCGCTAATAATTTTTTTAGGTACAATATTTACAACGCCATGTTTACCTGTCCAATGATCTTGACGGCAAGTAAAGATAAACATTAAATTATTAGAACTCTCAATTAATTCGCTTATATCAACAAATAATTCTTTTATTAGGTTTTGAATCTTGTTTGTTGGATAGATTTTATGAAAAATAGTAAATGTCTCTTCAAACTTATCAAGACCAATACAAATTGTTTTTTCACCCTGAGAAATCAAGTAGAGTAACGCTTTTTTTATTGCAACAAGGTCATTATTAGGTGAGAAAACTTCGGTTAAAAACTCTTTGTTTTTGTCATTCAAACCTGCGCGTAATAGTTTTTCAAACCAGTGACATTCATCTGTTTTTAAGTCCGATTTTTTTACAGCTGCTGTGATAAGAACATCGAGATACAAAGAATCTAGTAAATAAGGAAAATCATTATCACTCATTGTTTTATTGCGCAACTCTCTTTTTGTTACTTTAGTATTACTACATATTCTTTCAATAGGGAGATTTTCATCTTTTAACAATTCAAGTACTGTACTGCGCAAAATATTTATACATATAGTGTTTAAAGCGGGTACGCTTTCTTGAGGAAAAGAAAACAATAGTAACGAATCGAAGATTTGACGCATCAAATAATAATCAACGGCTTTACATCCAGGAAAAGGTTTGGTGCGTAAGTACAAAGCTTGGTTTTTGTTCGTCTCTTCTTTTAGCCAATTTAGTAGTTGCGTTTTACCAGCTCCTTTTTCTCCTACTAGAAAAATCCACTGGCTGCTATTATTACCACCGTAAGCAAAAGAAGATAAACAAGAGCTCAATTCATTTTTAATAATGTAATTTATTTCATTTAATGAGTACTCTTTTGATAATTCGCGATGAGATCCACTGAGATTAAATCCACCAAAAGGATTGTTGTCATTTTTGGCTATTTTTTGCCATGTTTCGTTCATTTCTTTTAGTTTCAACGCACTTATATTTGCAATGTTTTTCGATGGCATATTTATTTACTTTCCTATATAATATAAAGCAGTTTTTGCAAATTATTTAGGGGTCTGGAAAAAAATAATGCACCAAATCCCTTAGAGGAAAAATACAGAATATTTAACCGTATTGATAAACTATTCTGTATAAGAAATTAACCAAAATTTCACATCAATTTCTATATTGAAATTGGAATAAATCTAGGCTTAAATCTATTTGCAGTGCCCTAAATCTATTGTACTATGAGTTTTCTGTTCGTCAATGTAAATTCTGTTTAAATGTGAGGCGTAGAATGCTAAAGATCGTCATTATTTTGTGTTTATGCCTTAGTTTTGATCTAGCAAGTGCACAAACTACTCCCAAACCAAAAGTACTACTGCGTACCATAGAAGCTGCAACCAATTTTCCAGCTTTTAATCGTTTTATCGAAAAGCAAGGCGTACCGATATTACAACAACAACTCAATATGAATATTCCTTACATTGATGTAAAAAATAACGATAAAGCTCGTTATTTTGGAATTGGACGTGTAGCATCTTATAACTATTTCTATGTAGAAGCACAAAATAGTGCCCAACGTAAATCATTACTTGCAAAAGTAATACTGACTTTATTTATATACGATATTGAGGACCAACAAACCGTATTAAAAAGAGATTTTGTGGGAATTAAAGCTGTTCCTTACGATGAAAGTGAAAAAACTTCACTTGTCGTTTTAAAAAAGGCTTTCAAAGAAGCTGCGCGTTTAGCCTCTAATCATCTTGATGTCCCTTTGTATGGAACAATACTTGCCGTAAATAGTGAAAGTATTACCGTTGATATAGGTTCATTCCATTCCGTTAGTGCAAATGATAAGTTAGATGTTATCGATCCAACAGGTAAAAGCCTAGGTTTTGCAGAAGTTCTCAGTTCAGCGCTCAAACGAGAACAATGTAAAGCATATTTTTCATCAAACAATGCTACTGTTTCTCCCGGAAATAAAGTTCGCCTTGTCACTGATTCTCCTGAAGAACTAAAAGGAGATAAAGAGTTAGAACAAGAAGTCATTGGTGAATCAATGCAAATGCGTAATGTTATTTTTACCAAACAAGCTATTTCTCCTAACCCACCTTTAAAATTGGAAGTCGATATTTCTCATCGAGATCATATTGTATATATTGGCGAAAAAATGCGCTCTATTGCACTATATGTTTATGGTTTTGATGCATGGGAAGATGAAATTACCGTAAAAGATAATATTACCTGGAAACCAGATAATTGGGATATAAGTAGTAGTGTTAAGGGTGATTTTTTACTAGCAGCGAATAAATTTGGGCGCTTAGATTTAATTGCTTGTTATACAACATCGGTAACGCAAAAACGCGTCAAGTCCACGGCAATACCTCTTGAAATCAGACAACTAAAGCGCTTAGTATTTACTTCTCCCTATATTGTTGTTTCTCCAGGCAAAGAACAAAAACTTAACCTGCAAACAATTTATAACGAACAAAAAGTACTAAGTATTGATACTTTGCAATCAGAATTAGTATGGGAATATGATGCGAATATAGTGGAGATAAGAAATGGTCATGTTATTGCAAAAACACCGTGCAATACACTGATTAAAGTATTTTCCAAAAGCGTACCACAAACAATGACACACCTTAATATTATTTGTTTTGCTTCAGCACAAGTACAAATATTTGAATGGCCAGAGCGCCTACTGAACAATAATGAAACACTTATACTCGATCACAAACAAAAAGTACGTCTTACTTGGAAAATAAAAGGTCTAGAAAAAGAAATACATCGCCCACTTGAAATTGAATGGCAGATAGACCAACCGCAATGGGGTGAAATAAACAATGATGGTAACAATTTGTTTTTCATTGCTGGATTAAAAAAAACAACAACTCCTATTAAAGTCACAGCACGAATTAAACACGTAGGACACAATTCACTACGTAAAGATACTACAGCAACCATGTGGATTGAAATTCGTCCACCATTTTTATCTACAAAATTCGCGATAATAGGGGTAATTAGTTTTTTATGCGTTTTAATTGTTTTTACATTAGCTCGAAAATTCATTAAAGCACGAAAGCCCTTTCCAATACCGCGAAAATTTAATATTTGTTATCTACAAGTAGACAACACTAAAAATAAACGCTATATCTATTTCGTACATAAGAAATCAGCGATCATCGGTAGATCATCTAGCTGCGACATTCAAATTTATCATACAAATGCTCATGGTAACCCGAACAAAGAAATGACTAATTTTATTAGTCGTAAACACTGTCAGCTTTCTCTTGTCAACAATAAAATTTGGTTAGAAAAACTTGCGCAAACAGAGAAACATAACATTACAGTCGTAAATGAAGATCAAAAAATTGCCGATGGAATAAAACATTGCATTAATAATGATGACATTATAAAAATAGGGAGGTTGCAACTAAAGGTAAATTTATGGCATAATAAAAATAAGCAAGTTGAATGTTTGCGGCTGCAATATGTTAATAATCCTCATAATCATGAAGAATTTGTGATTATTTTTACCAAAGCAACTTTTGGTTCAGGAATAAATGTACCCGTTCGCATTCGCGAAAATATACCTGAGGTTACTGGTGAATTTACCGCGCAACAAAATCATATTTTCATGCAGTTTTATACAAAGAAAATTTTTATAAAATCTCTGTTCATAAACAAACAACCTAGGCCTTTGATTGCAGGTGAAATAATGAATATTGGTAAACAAAAAATAAGTGTATGTCTAGAAGATGATTAGGATAATCTTATGCCAAAAGTAAAAGATTTATCGATCTTAATGACGAGAAAAGATTTGGCAAATGAAGACCTAAGTCAATTAAAATTTTCTCCGGGATTTATTATTGCTGATCGCTATGAGTGCATTGAATTAATCGGCGCCGGAGGAATGGGTGCAGTTTATTTAGTAAAAGATCATATTCTTGAAAATGAACTGATTGCTTTAAAAGTACTTCTTCCTAAATTTTTAGGAGACGAAGAGGCCAAAAAACGTTTTCGTAAAGAGGTCGCTATTTCAAGAAAAATTTTTCATCCAAATGTTTTACGTACATACGACTTAGGTTCTTTTGAATCCCTAGATTTTTTTACGATGGAGTATATTGAAGGGCAAAATCTCCGTGAATGGATGAAAGAAAATCATGCCAAAGGCTCTATTCCTTTGCAGCAAATCGCAGATATTTTAGTAAACGTACTAGAAGGATTAGAATGTGCGCACAAACTAACTGTACACTGTGATATTAAACCAGACAATATCTTACTCTACCAAAATGCCCCTCACTACCAAGTAAAAATATGTGATTTTGGTATATCGCGTATTCAAAATAACAATCAGCTTACTTACACTAGTCGTATAATGGGAACTTATAATTATATAGCACCTGAAATACAAGAAAACGGGAAAATAGATCGCCGTATTGATTTATATTCTGTAGGTGTTATTTGCTATGAAATGCTTACCGAGAAAATGCCCATTGGTCGTTTTAGTCTACCGCGCGAATTGAGGCCTGATCTTCCACACGAAATTGATCTTTTTATAGAAAAAGCATTAGCTTACGAGGCTGAAAATCGTTTTCAAAATGCAGAAGAGATGAGTGCTGCCTTACAAGATTTTGTAAGTCCTGAACGCCGTAGCGCAAAACGCATGAAAAAAGATGCACAAAAACAACAGCAAGAGCAAGAAAAAGAACTTAGTGATCTTAAAGAAAAGCTTGATAGCCGCGGCAAAAAGTTATCAGAATTAGTTGTTCGCCAACAACACCTCCAAGCGCTCTTAGAACAAAAAGAACAGGAACTTGTTCAAAAGCAAACTCAGCTAGAACAAAAAATATCGATTATAGAAACGCAAAAAAAAGATCTAGAACGCAAAAATAAACAAGTACAAGAAAAACAAATTGCCTTAGAAGACACAGAAAAAAAATTAAAACGTCGCGAGCAACAATTGGAAGAAACATTCACAGCGAAAGAGCAAGACTTCCGTAATAATTTAGAAACGCAAAGAATTCGATTTGAAAAAGAAAAAAATGCTTTTGAAAAACATAGGCAAAAACTAATAGAAGAAACCGACAAAATTGCTCTTAGTAAGAAAAAAGAAGTTTCATTATTCGAAACAGCAAAATTGAGTTTCAAAAATATAACAAGTAAACGCAAAGTTAAAGCACCATTCGCAGCAGCCATTTGGAACGATTGTTGGCAAGATCAACACGAGTATTTTAACTTTACTCATGCGAATTGGAAAAATCTTCCTATCGCAAAACAAAAAAAATACGCTGTTGCGTACCAAAAATGGTATAGTCAACAACGAGGCTTTTCAAGCGAACAAATATTTGTTGCCGGAGAAATTCGCGTAGCAATGATGCTAATACCTCCTGGTATATTTTTCATGGGAGGCAACCAAGATGAACACGACAGCGAAAAACCCAAACACAAAGTAACTATTGATCGTCCATTCTGGATGGCGAAATACCCTATTACTCAACACCAATGGTATACTGTTACCAGAAACAAACCATGGGTAGGTAAAAAGTATGGCGAAGAGTTTCCAGGTAGCGCCGCCTCCTATATAAGTTGGAAAAAAATCAACGAAGAATTCCTTTCTGTTATTGGTAAACAATTTCGTTTTCCAAGTGAAGCACAATGGGAATACAGTTGTCGTGCGGGGACTACAGCGATATATTATTGGGGCGAAGACAAAAATAAAATAGGTGACTACGCTTGGTATTCTGCAAACAAGAAAAAAAATACACCGCATTTAGTTGGGCAAAAAAAATCCAATTCATGGGGACTTTGTGATATGATTGGAAATGTCTGGGAATGGTGCGAAGATTGTTGGCACGAAAATTACCATAAAGCTCCTGTCGATGGTAGTGCCTACGCAAAATCTGGTAATACTCGCTCGCGGCGAGGCGGAAGTTACTGGTCATTCGCTCAAGATTGTCGATCATCTTGCCGCACTTCTAACCGTTTAGATAATTGCTGGGATGATTTAGGTTTTCGTATTATGCGAAAAATAAAGTAACAAATCAGCAGGAGAGAGAAAAAAAAGAGAGGACACTAACACGTCCGATTCTAAATGCAAAAAAAATTGTCATCAATTTAAAGTTTTATTTCACCTATTATTTTGAGAGAAATTTAATGGATGATTCACCTAAAAAAACGAAAAAAACAACGAAGTGGTATGTACGTGTTATAAGGTCTATCTTACTGGGAATATTTATTATTGCTCTAAGCATACGGCTATTTGGTGATTTTTTACTTTATTATAATCAGCGTCATCCTATAGGTGATTGGGACACGAAGAGGATGAAAGGTTTAGAAGAACATACTGTAAAAATCAAAGATGCCATTGAACTCCATGCTTGGTATTTACAAGGAAAAGATGACAAAGAGTTTTTGTTATACTTACACGGTAACGCAGGAAATATAACAACGCGTAAAGGGCGAGCAAAGCTATTCCAACTAAAAGGCCATTCTGTTTTCTTATTTGACTATCGAGGCTATGGAAAATCGACAGGCTATCCTTCTGAAAAAGGTTTATATGAGGATGTTCTTGCCGTTTTTGATTATGTTAAACGCAAATTTAAGCCTAAAAAAATAGTTCTTTTTGGTGAATCAATTGGAGCAGCTTTTTCAATTTATTTGGCGCAAAAAA
Source organism: Candidatus Uabimicrobium helgolandensis (assembly GCF_041508025.1). NCBI lineage: Bacteria > Pseudomonadati > Planctomycetota > Candidatus Uabimicrobiia > Candidatus Uabimicrobiales > Candidatus Uabimicrobiaceae > Candidatus Uabimicrobium > Candidatus Uabimicrobium helgolandensis. The sequence continues at coordinate 9,161,664 of NZ_CP165719.1, read as the reverse complement.
GGCCTGTTCACGCTCTAATTTTAGAAGCCCCTTTTACCTCAGTTCACGATATGTCAAGTAAGTTGTTTGGTTTTAGACTACCTAAATTTCTTTTAAGTTCTAAGCTCCCTTCTATTGACCGTATTAAAACAATAACATATCCAACTATGGTTATACATGGAACACAAGACAATGTCATTCCTTTTGCACAGGGCAAAAAAATCTACGAAACATCTGTTGCTACAGTCAAAAGTTTTTTTCCTGTAGAAAACGCAGGCCATAATGGTATTTATTTAACAACAGGTGCAACCAAGTTTATGAAACCGATAGATGAATTTTTAGAAAAGATAAAGTAAAATGACTAGCGATATTCAAACCTATGATGGTACCGAGTTTTTTGACTACTACGATTTTTTAGGAATACCTCCTGCTGCTCCACCTAATTTAGTCTACCTTGCCATACTAAAGATTGAAAAGTCTTTAAAAGAAAATTCTCTAATGGACAATGAAGATTATATTACCAATGTAAAAGCAATTCTTGGCGATATATATGATAACTTGTTAAGTGAAGAAGACAAACGCCTTCAATACGAAAAAGAATGGCTAAGTTATTACTTTCCTAGAGATAAGTATCAAACAAATATAAAATCCATGAAATTAAACAGTCACAATAGTACACTTTTGTCTACAGGTCTTAAGCAAAAGTCTGCTCCACTAGTAAAAAAAGAGAAAAAAAATCAAACTTTCGACTACAGCAGTGACTTTAGCTACTTGATGATGTGCGATCGTCCAAAAGAAAGAAATGTATTCTTTTTAGATACAGAACAAGAAATCCATTTACCTCCTTATTCTGATTATATTCATTTTAACAAAGACCAGTTTTTTCTTTCTACGCATGGAGAAGTAAAAGTTTCTATCATAAATGACGCTTTAGGTAAACATGTCATTTGTTCTACCGCATCAAAAGAAATACCACTTCATATAGGTGACCGCATGGAATTCGAAAGTGGTACTCGCCTAATTTTAAGAGGGTTTTATACAAAGTCAACAGAGAATTCTCCTACGAAAAAATGGGGGATTCACCTAGTGCAAGAAAACGTAATTTTACCATTAGAAGAAAATAAAAATTATGTTTTTGGAAGAAATACCAGCGATATTCGTAGTCTATCCTTTGACGAAGAGATGTTTTGCTTTGTCAACATTGGTCGCCGCGAACGTAGCATATCCAGACAAAACTTTCAAATGTTTTACCACAATGGTAGTTGGTATTTAAAAGATCTCGGTAGTCGTTACGGCACTACATTAGATTTGGGCAACCATCATAAATTTGAAACACTCATCGGTGGGAGTATTATGAAGCTAGAAATAGGTCGTATTCGTTTAGGGTATGACAAATCTTACCTAATAGAAGTTGACGAAATAGACAAGTTGCAAAAAAATACTTCTTTAGAAATAGAGACTTGTGACTATACAACAATATATGATATTCCTTTGTTTTAGAGGACACAATGAAGCCTTTTTTCTTATTAGCAATAACAATAACAATACTTCTGGCGCAAAACCAAAGTAACAAACAAATCATTGAAGAAGTGATTTCGTTAGAAAAAATGCGCTATACAGCAATGGTAGAAAACAATCACCAATTCTTGCAAGAAGTTTTAAATGATGATCTGTCGTTTACACACGCAAACGGAATAAAAGAAACCAAAAAAGCTTTTTTACAGCGACTTAAACAAAAAGATTTAATATATCATTCTATTAAATTAAAAAACTTACAACTTAAATTGTACGGTAATTGTGCTGTCATTACGGGAATTTCGAAAATTCATGCGCAAGGAAAAGGGCTGAAAGTACAATTAAATTTACGTTTTATTACCGTTTATAGTAAAACAGATAACTGGCAAGTAGTTGCGTATCAATCAACACAGTTAGCAAAGCAAAAGTAGTGCAATATGCCCAAGATATCTATTTGCATTCCAACATACAATAGGCAAGATTTTTTATTAAAAGCTATAGATAGCTGTATAAACCAAACACTGCGGCCCTATGAAATTCTAGTAGGTGATGACTCCACTAGTAATAGCTCTAAACAGGTTATTTCTGAAATACAAAAGCAGGTAGGAATAGAGATAAAGTATTTCGATCATGAACCTTCTTTAGGCCAACAAAAAAATGTTGCGTACCTTTTTTCTAAATCTTGCGGAGATTATGTTGTTTTACTTCATGACGATGATGAACTTGAAAATACAGCTCTAGAAAATATGGTAAACTGTTTTAATATTGAACAGAATATTGTAGCAGTATATGGAAAACAAACTTTTCTTCTCGAAGATGATACGCCTTTTGATGATTCTGTAAATTTAAATAATCTTTTTTTTCGCAACGCTAAATACCAAGGACCACAAAAAAATTCGCTCAAAATGGCCATACTGCAACAATTTCCAAACGATGGTTACATGGTTAAGTCTGACATCATAAAAAAAATAGACTATGCTAATTTGGGAGGAAGAGACGCTGTTGATTTTTTCTTTGCGCTGTCCGTTTCTAAATACGGTAATTTTTATTTTTTAGACAAATACACTGCCCGATACCGCGTTATGAAAAAAGCGATAAGTAAAAATGCGAATAATAACGCGGGCTACATGAGTTTTCAACATGTATATGAAAATTTTAGTGAACAAGATCCTCAAATTGAAAATTGGCTCCGCCAAAAATCTCCAGTCGCAATTGTACAAGCAGTAAAGCTTCGCGATAAAAACAGTGCACGTCGGTGGTTTTTTTCAAAATACCATCGCCACAAAATCTTAACGCTCGGCGGAATAAAACGATTTTTTATGATATTGTAGGATATATTTTGGATTTTACGTATAAGAAATTTTAGAGATTAGAGTATGTTATTCTAGTGAGTAGCAAGATACTTTGAAAATATAAATTGTGGTTGCAACTGAAAAGTAGCAAAGCTAATATCAAAGAGCCAAATTAGAAGATAAGTATCGCCACGCCCGATTAATTATAAACAAAGATAAATCTCGACACGTTCTATATAAAAAATTATACATATTCATAAATTTTTATATAATATGTTTACAAAGCATACTAAAATCTTTTAATGTGTAACTCTTGTGAAATTTAGTTTTCATGAGCATTGTAAATTAATTTCCCAATTAACATCTGGTGTTTGAGTATTGATATGCATCGAGCTAACTTTTTAGATACATCAATGTTTTTGCAGAATCCATTTAATAACAAAGCTGCTATTGAATATAGTAATTACAATGGTTTTGATGGTAATCAATTAGTAAATATATCCAATAAAACTTGTCCTAAGACACAACAAGTTCACAATGAATTTCGCTCATTTATTTTGAACAGTAACTTTTCTTGTATATTAGGCAAAGCCGCTATACAAAAAAAAGCATATCGCTTTGGATTTTATCCTGATATGAAAAGTGAAAACTGTTTGCAAGGAATTGCGAGGGATTTATACAATTTTGTCATAGAAAGACCTGTATTTGAGGAAAGTTTCTCTACTTTTGTTGCGAGTTTTTCCCTACCACAAATAAAAAATGAAGGAAACTTTGAAGCAAGTATGTGGGATTTGTTATATCGTTTACAAATATTAGATCAACAATTTCATAGTTATGATCCTGCTGTCAGTTCTGCTCCTCAAGACGACAACTATGCCTATAGTTTCGCAGGGCTTGCTTTTTTTATTGTAGGATTACACCCTAAAAGTTCTCGACAAACCAGAACATTCCATCACCCTACAATTGTTTTCAATCCTCATATTCAATTTCGCAACCTACGAAAAACCCAAAAATTTTTGAAGTATCAAAGTATTATTCGAGAAAGAGAATTAAATTTACAAGGTAATATTAATCCTAATTTAGCGGATTTTGGTGAAGAATCAGAAGCGCGGCAATATTCTGGGCGGCACGTTGAAAAAAATTGGACATGCCCTTTACACTCAAATAATAATCCTGATAAAAATTGAGTGCTTATTCAACAGCGTTATTAAATTTTCTTTTGACAAAAATAACAATATAGCAGAATAATTTGTATGCTTTCAAAGTTAATAGTCTAATTTTCGCACATGGAATATCGATCCACGACCACGAACCTCAAAAATCGAATTGCACACATCGTTTTTTTATACTGTTATAACGACTCTTCTCTTAAAGTAGGAAAAACAAGAAGGAGAAAGTCATGGAAAGGGGGGTTGTGGTTGTTTTCTGTGTGTGTGATGAGATAACACAAGCACTCAAGATTGTAGAAGATCCTCAAGTTTAAATGACTAATTCAGAAATTATGACAACAGCATTAGTTTCTATGCTCTACTTTTCTGGCAACTTTGAAAAAGGACGAAACTTTAAATGTCGACACGCCCTAAAAAGTAAAAAATAATGTATCAATTTTTATCTGGTAAACAAAAAATGATACATTATTTTTTCAAAACCACCAAAACAGCATTATTTAGTTTTTAATAAAAATCTTCTGGAGTTATATCGCATATTTCATACTAGCTCAAGAACGTTCAGTAATTTTAATTAAGTGGTAACCAAACTCTGTTTTAACTGGACCGTGAACAACTCCAACTTCTTCACTAAAAACAACTTTGTCGAATTCAGGAACCATTTGACCAGGGCCAAATTTTCCAAGATCACCACCACTTTTTCCAGAAGGACACATAGAGTGATTCTTTGCCGCTTCTTCAAAAGTAGAGTCTCCGTTGTTTATTTTTTCCTTAAGAGTCGAGCACTCTGCTGATGTTTGTACTAAAATATGTCTTGCCCGAGCATTTGCCATTGTAATATTCCTTTCTTAGGAGAGGTGATCGGTCACCTCCATTAGTATTCTGTCAAAACAGAAATTTATTGTTGTGATTCTTTTTCTTGACAAATTAGAGTTGCCTCACCTTTTATCCAGTAACTATTTCCATGATATGTAATTTGTACACCGGAAATTTTAAGTAATGTATCACTTACTAAACTTCCCTTTACACGAGCTAGAGCAACATTTTTAGATTTACTTGTTGCAAAAACCCCGTAGTCTACTATTTTTAAACCATTAGAACCTATGTATATGCTATTGTCTCCGGATTTTTTAACCATTTTCCATGATTTTTTCAATTTCTTATACTCACGGTGCTCAGTTACTGGCATAAGGTTTTCAGCAATGTTATTTAGTGGAGTAACAATACCAACCAAAAATGATGGTGTAGTTTCTGCTCGCAAAAAACAAGCGGAAAATTTAGTTATGGTCCTTAGTGTTCTCACGTCTTTTGAACTATGCAATTTTATTTCGCAACTATCTTCTGTAATATGTACAGAATAACGAATGTCTTCACGCTGCGACTGGTAAAATCTATGCGCAATATTTAACTGAAAACGAGATTGTTTTTTTTCAATGGAACACGTAGTATAAATTTTTTGAGAACTGTAACTACTCATTTCATTCGCAGTTACATAAGTCGAAATCATTTCATTTTTTGGAAACGTTTTTAGTATATAGTGTTCACCTGACAATAAAGATCTATTTTCAGAATGAAGTATATCATTATGAGCTAAGTGAAGCGACCGATCATTCGCCCATAAAAATGTTGCTATACATAAATATACAAAGACATGCTTAACCATTTTTCATCCTATTCATAATTTGAATTTCCATAGGAAAAAGAACTTCCAAAAGAAGATGTTCCTGGAAAAGTAGGCGCTGTGCGCATGATATCCCAAAAAATCTTATCGCGCGATGGGATAATCTTCTGAACTTTCATGCGATACAATACTTTATCTTTTCCATCTTTGCTTAATGTAAAAGTTCCAATAACAGCGACCGGAAAATTAGTATATTTTGCTGTGGTATCTTGTAATTCTGCAAAAACATACTCTGTGACTTTTGGCACTCCACCAAAACAGCAATTGTCGTTCATATTCACAAGTAAAAATTGCGATACATCTGTTTGCATCATATCTGTAGGAACCATATATCCAGCTATTCCAATAACTTTTCCATCTAGCTTTTGAATATAGTCTGGAACTTTTTTTAGCTCCTCTTCTGTCAACTCATCACTTATATCATAACTAGATAGAAACTGAAAAGACATTGCATCATAACCTTTTTTTTCTGCTTCTGGTGTTCCTAATCCTTCCGTTGAGCGTTTTGCAAGAGTTTTCTTTACTGGAGCATTAGAAATATCATCGGATTGTTCATTCAAGGAATTTAATGCTAAATCGTATTTATTTACTGTTACTTCTTTTGCCAATTGCGCATTATCTCGATCTTCCGTGATCACTTCACCATTGTTAACTTTTCCAGCACTGTTTTGCGCATTTTCATCCGTTTTTACCACTTCAATATTACTGTTTTTTTCAATGTTGTTTTGCATATTTTCATTTGTTTTTACCACTTCAACATTGCTTTTTTCAGTGTTGTTTTGCACACTGTCATTTGTTTTTACCACTTCAACATTGTTGATTTCTTCAGCACTATTTTGCGCATTTTCTTCTGTTTTTACCACTTCAACATTGTTGATGTTTTCAGCACTGTTTTGCGTATTTTCTTCTGTTTTTACCACTTCAACATTGTTGATTTTTTCAGCACTGTTTTGCGTATTTTCGCCTGTTTTTACTACTTCAATATTGTTAGTTTTATTTTGAATATTTTTATCAAGTGTTGCTGTAGCATCAGTGTTCTCAGTTTTGTTTTGCTTTCCTACCATGTTATCAAAACTTGTTGTTCCATTTGCTTCGCTTTTTATAGGAGAAGCGATTGGTGCACCCTGTATATTTTCGAGTGCCTCTAAAGACGCAAGATCGTCTTGCGATTCACGACTTTGTAAACTATATATTGTTGCTAAACTTATAGCAGTGATAATAATAGCGATAAAGGGATATTTCACAACGGCCTCCTGTTTTAACTTGAGGGAAGTAGGTTTTTGGCTATATCAGTACGATATGCTTTTATCGCCGGTATAAAACCAGCAACAGCACCTAATGCAACCATTCCTAATGGCACCCACACCAATGCTATATTGTACTGGAATACTTCCAAAACAACACCAGTTTGTGTGTACGTTATATATTTTGCTAGACTCATGATAACAAAAGCAACAATAAAAGACAAAATACTACCAATAAAAGCAATCATTGTCGATTGTATAACGATAATACTAAAAATAATGTTTTTACGTGCACCAAGTGTACGCAAGATCGCAAACTCTCTCTTTCGCTCATTCATGGTATTATATAAACTGGCAACAATGGAAGCCATAGCGACAATTGCCACGAGATATGCAATAAGTTCCAATATTTTTGTTATCCATGCCATTTTAGAAAAAAAGTCAGCTATTACTTTGTTGATTGGCCAAGCAAAAGACGCGACTTTACCTTGTTTGTTAATAAGTCGCTGTAACTGAAATCCAGCAAGTGGATTTTTATGCAATTTAATCATTACCGCGCTTACTTCTTTATGTTTATCGTCTATTTCGGCATTTGCCTGCGCTTGATATTCTTGACCTGCACCACGAAGTACGTGACCCGACATGCGAAAAATACCTTCTATCGGAATAAGAATAATTCTATCTGTCGGACTATTTGTTGATTGCAAAATTCCAGTAACAACATATTCTTCCTCGTGTTTACTGTTTTCGTTAAAAATAAAACCGTGATAAGGATTTATTATAGACCCAACCTTCAAACCCGTTTCTTTCGCCACGTAACTACCTATAACAGCTTCGCGTCTCGTACTATCAAATACTCGTCCACGCCTGACACTCAGTTTTTTACCTACTTGATATTCAAATTCAGTAAATATTTTATCTGTCGTCCCTACAATACGAAAACCGCGATAGTTATCCCCCACAGCATATGGAATTGCAAGCTTAACACGCTTATCTTTTGAAATTGTTTTGTACATAGACCACGGTATATTTCCTGGAGATGTTTCTAGGTGAAAAACAGTGTTTAAAACGAGCTGTAATTGACTACCGCGCGCTCCTAGTACTGCATCAAAACCAACGGAACCACCAGTAAACGCTGCCAGTGCTTGAGTCTGTATTAAAAAAATAGATATAAGTAATCCGCCTGCTAAAGCTATCGAAACAGCAGTAATCCAGGTTGACAAAGCAAACTGTTTTAAACTGCGATTGACAACTATAAAAATAGTGCGTAACATCACTCGTGTCCTTCCGTTTTTGAAGCCGTGTTGATATCTTGCATTTGTTGTAAATGGTCAAATTTTTGTAAGATATTTACATCGTGACTAACTAAAAGCAGTGCTGCACCATTTTCGCTACAAATATCTCGAACTAAACTTAAAGCTTCTTGGGCATGCTTGGCATCTAAGTTCCCTGTAGGTTCATCAGCCAACACCAACTTAGGTTTATTGATAAGCGCGCGTGCAACAGCAACGCGTTGTTGTTGTCCAATAGATAACTTTGCTGGAACATAGTGCATGCGATGTTCTAGACCAACTTTTTTCAAAAGATTTTTTGCACGTTCTTGATCAACAGTATGGTTGCCAAAACTCATCGCGATCATTAAATTTTCTAAAGCGGTGTAACCTTGTAACAGATTAAATGTTTGAAAAATATAGCCTATATTATTGGCGCGAACAATATCGCGTTTTGCCTCTGACATCGTGCTAATATTTTCTCCATTAAGAAAAATTTTTCCCTCTGTTGCAGTAAGAATTCCAGCAATTAAATTGAGAAATGTTGTTTTTCCACAACCACTAGTTCCTTGTAATGCAATTTGTTTTTGCTCTTCGACAACAAATTGAGGAACATCAATAACCAAATGTTTTTCACCTTCAGGAGAAACATATATTTTTTTTAGGTCTTGAATTTTTAATACTTCCATAATTTCTTTCTCTACTGAGAGTTTGGCTGCAAATAAATATAACTCTGTACCTATTTTCCTTAAACTCAATTTAAGGACTTTTATTTTGCGCTTTTACAATGTATAACTATTAAAGGCGCACAGCACCTATCGAAAATAAATCAGGTATATTTCAATAGTGACTTACTTAGGTGTGCTCATAATATACAAAAAAAAACTACTTTAGGAAATCTTATTTTGCAAGGAAGACAACGATGATTCTTCGTATAGTTATCACTCTATTTGGTATAGTAGGACTTATATTTACTCAAGAGGCTCACTACAAACAAGAACTTATTTTTCCACTACAAAAACTTCATTGCCATGGATCTTCAATTATTACTATCGAAGATAAACTACTGGTGTGTTGGTTTTATGGTTCTGGAGAAAGAAAAGCTGATGATGTAGCCATTGTTGCCTCCTACAAAGAAGAAAACCACTGGAAACAACCCTTTGTTTTGGCAGATACCCCAGGATTTCCCGATTGTAATCCGGTGTTATCTATCGATCCTCGTGGTAAATTATGGCTTTTTTGGACAGTTGTCCTTGATAACCGTTGGCAATCTTCTCTGCTCAAATATAAATATACCGACTCCTTTAAAAATTCAATTTCATGGCAATGGCAAGGCAATATTCATATAAAACCACAAAAAAACTTTAACAACATTTTAAACGCTGGTCTAGACAAGTTTATCAAAAAATATCCCCAATATGCACCTGATCTAGAACAAAAAACACTACAAGAGCTTAGCGCTGATGAAGAGATGTACTATTATATTAAAAAGAAAGGTAATGATAAATTACAACAGCGTTTAGGATGGATGACTCGTATTCATCCTTTGTGGCTTCCCTCAGGAAAAATGTTATTGCCTTTGTACACAGACGCCTATTCTGTTTCTATTATTGCAATAACAAGTGATTATGGGCAACATTGGTCAACTAGTCATCCGATTGTTGGTTATGGAAACATTCAGCCAAGTCTAGTACAAAAAAAAGACAAATCAATTGTGGCAATGATGCGCGAAAATGGGCCAGAACATCGTATTCGTTTAAGCACTTCTTCAGATGGCGGAGTAACCTGGGGGACCGTAGAAAACATGGAATTTCTCAATCCAGGTTCTAGCGTTGAATGTTTAAGTTTAAAAAACGGAAACTGGATACTTGTGTACAATGACACCTATGATGGGCGTCACCAACTTAAAGTTTCATTATCCGACGACGAAGGAAAATCATGGAAATGGCACAAATATCTAGAAAAACAACAGGGTAGGTTCTCGTATCCCTCTATTGCCCAAGACAACAAAAACAATATTCATATAACATATAGTTATCATGTGAAAGAAAAGGGCAAATCAATTAAACACGTTGAATTTAATGAAGTGTGGTTAAAATCAAAATAGTACAACAAAAAATGGAATAGTACGAAAAGATTTTTTATGAGCAGTGCTAACTTTTATATTTAGTATTGTAATCTTTAATTTGCACATATATTTCTACGCGAAAGTTATAAATATATTTACTCAAAAAACTACTAACGATATAAATATATGGATAAGATTATGAAAAAAACCATAATGAAATAGACGTAGTTTTATTTTCTATTTCCTTTAACGTCTATTTCCTATAATTCAGCATTTTTTATATCGCTAAGATGCTTTATCAACTAAAATCAAAATTGCAATAGGTTTGCCGTGGAGAGTGTTACCATGCCATTCAATCATTTGCGGTAATTCTCCGATTTCTATTCTGTGCGATTTCTTATCTATCTCCATCTCTGGAACCTGCATAGTAACAACTCCAAAACCTTCTACAGTTGTTTTGACATTAGGAATCGGGCGCTTTACTTGTGAGTTTTCCAAATCAATATAAACATATTGTTTGTTTTGTCTTAGATTTTTCTCTAAACGAAGTTCTAATTTTAATCCTGGGTTCACATAATCGATAACAGGTTCCGCTTTTACAGTAGCAGCACTTATAATCACGTCAAAATCACTAATATAAGATATTTTTTCCAATACAGAGACATTAAATCTTTGATGAGAAAAAGTTGTCCCTTTAGGTGCACTAACAATAGTTTTACCTAATATTTTACTTATTTTATTCATATGATTTTGATTTGCAGCTACCGCTGTTATCGATGAATTAGTAGCTTCATTTAATAAAATTAAGTTTGTTGTAAATTCGTACAAACTATTGCGTGTAATTTGTGCCTTTTGTAAAATTTCTTTTACCTGATCTAAAACTTCGTTAGAACAATATATTTGCGCAATTAATTGAGAGTTTTTTTGCAAAAATTTAACTTCCGCAACACCTGGAATTTCTTTTAGCATTTTTGATAGTGATTTACACCTTAAAGAAACAAAATCAGACTTAACACTCTCAGGTATCTCACCTATATAAAAAGAATGTAAATCGCCAGAGCTGCTCTGCCCGATTATAGGAGTTACAAAAGACAATAAAATTAGTGTGCCTAAAATAACAACAGGTATTCGACTCTTATTTCTCTCTATAGAATTCAACATGTTATCCACTCTTTCATATGTCAATGATTTTTTTTGTGCCCAATGAAGATAACTATAATTATTCAAAGACTTAATAAAAATTGCCGCATCAAGTATTTTTTGGCAGTAGTGTTTTTTACCTTGAGAGGTGTAAGTAACAGCAATTGCATCACATCTTAATTCACGAAATCTTCTAATTTCAGCGTTTATAAACCACACTAAAGGATGAAAAAAATAAATAATCTGTACGATATTTTGCAACATGTTACACAGTAAATCTCGTTTTTTTAGATGAGTTAATTCGTGAAAAAGAATAGGTTCAATATCTTCTAAGGACCAATTGTAAACCATTTCTTTTGGAAGAATAAGATACTTCTGCCAAAATCCACCAACACAAGGTCCTTCATTCGAAACATAAATACGAAAAGAACGCCGCAAATCCATTTTCTTGCAACATAAATTAACAAATTCGTGTAATTTCTCATGTGACAAAAGCTCTCTATTTAATAATAAGTGATACCACCTTAAATACTTAAAAAGAAACAAAAATCCAATGAGTAAAACGCTAGCAAGCCAAACAACGCCCCATAAATCAAAACTAAACTGCTTTACGCTATTATTTGCAACTGAATAAAGAGAGTCTATATTTTTTATAGGAGAATCTTCAATAACTATAACTGAATTTATCGATGAAATTAATTCGTTGGGTAAAATCTCTGGAGATAAGAAATTTAAATCCACAGGAATACAAAGGCGAATGAGAAGAAATATCCAGAATAAATAGTAGTAATTTGCGGAAATGTTCTTAAATATCTTACTTGTAAACCATAATAAAATAACAAGAACTCCTACAACAGCACTCATCAACCATATTTGATTCCACAACCATATCAGAAAATCATTCATCGCTGCTTAGCTCTTCATAATTCTCTATCAATTTTTTTAAAGATTTCACTTCATCTTGTGTCAACTTCTGCCTATCAACAAAATGCGCAACAATAGGAATAATTGTATTATCGAGAGCCATTCCTACAAAACTTTCCACTGCCTGGCGCACGCTTTGTTTTTGAGATATAACAGGAGAATATATATAAACAGGACCAAACTTTTCTCGCTGCAAATATCCCTTTTTTATCAAACGATCAAGCATCGTTTTCACTGTTTGGTATTCCCATTTTTTTTGTTTTAAAGTTGCTTCATATACATTTCTTGCTGTAACTTGCTTTTTTTTCCAGCAAACCTTCATTACAACCCACTCATTTTTTGACAACTCATCTATTTTTTTCACCATGTAAAATACCTGCTAATTACAAATCCATCACTCCAAAAGTACAAGTACAAACGTATAGTTTTGAAATTCATCAATGCAATTAGAAAATAATATAAACACACTTCAAGCCTTAATTCGCTAAAAACCACAAATGTAACAACAAAACTACAAATGTAATAATAATACTACACACGTAGTTTTTCAAGCAAAAATATTGTCGTTTTTATAATATTTAGATTGGACCATTACTTTTTCCTTAACATTTTGTTATTAATATCCTATACAATATGCCGAACAAAATCCGTATATTGTTTTCAAGACTTAAACTGTTTTTTTTGAGATTTTTTGTCCACTCTGGGCTACTCCAAAGCGATAAAGGACTTTGAAGCGTCACTTTCCTTGTCTCCAAACGATGCACAGATTCACTACGTACTATCCCGAAGTCACAGAGCAATAAATAACACATTTAAAGCTAGGTACCATTTACAACAATTGCAAAAGTTAAAAAACAATAAATGCTGTGTACTGCTATGCTGTTTTTTCTTTGAACCTGAAAAAACAGCTACTCTTCTATGAGTACGATTTAAAGCACACTATTCCAAAATAAGCCCTTCATGATTACACCACTTCTGTATAATATCTAACGAAAACTATTTTTATTTTTTTCACTACAAGACCAAGTTCATCATAATTCAAACCAATGCATTCGTTACTTCTAAATTAGAAACCAACTAATTTTGGCATTCTTGACAAATACCAAAAAATTCTAATGCGTGCGAAACATCTTTGTAGCCTTGGTCTGTGAGCATTTTTTCCATTTCTTTTAGAAAACAATATTCAACAGTACTAATTTTATGACAGCTGCGACATATAATATGATGGTGATGATGATTAAGGTCTTTATACTCGTAACGCGAAATATTATCTCCGAAATCACACCTACTTACAATTGCACATTCTTCGAATTTTTTGATACAGCGATATACTGTAGCATAGTCACAATCAAAAATTTGTTTGTGTATTTCATCAATAGAGAATGGACCATGATTTTCCATCAGAAATTCGAGAATAGATTTTCGAATTTTTGTATTGCTTAGCTTTGCTTGTTTCAGCACATAAGTACTACTACGATTGTTTTTGTCCACGGCTTTAAACCTCTTTATAAATTTGTAATTTGACCTGAATTTTTATTGTAAATGTTTACTATGAAAAATGCAACTTTTTCCCTCAAAAACAAAACGCAAACAAATTGCAGCAAAAAAGATAAAAATCAAATAAATAGACACAAAAACGCAATCAAATTGCGTTTTTGTTTGACAAAGTATTTTAAAATTTATACTCTAAGTAAAATAATAAACTCTAAAGACCTGTGCAAAAGCTGAAATCGAGAAATCAAGATTTAAATTCATTAGTCTTGATCTCCGGTTTCACAGGAAGAGACTATAATCACTTAAGTGTTCGCGTATAAAAATTTGGGAGCTTAATATGTTACAGTGGATCATTATTGGTGGAGGAATACATGGAACACTTTTGGCAAATTTCTTGCTTTCCTCTCGTAAAGTTTTACCTCATCAAATACAAATTATAGATCCTCACCCGCACTTACTCTTTAACTGGATACATTGTACTCGTAATTGTGGCATGGAATTTTTACGTTCTACCTTGGTACATCACATAGATATTGATCCTTTTGCCTTAAAAAAATATAGTAGAAAAGCAGGTTTTCGTCATCAATTTATCGAGCCATATAGTCGTCCATCACTAAAATTATTTAATAGCCACTGCGAAAGCGTTATACAAAAAAACAATCTAGCAAAACTTCATAAACAGGCTCAAGTGCAAAATATTCATGTAAAACGTGGGTATCTAGAAGTAGAGTCTTCTAGCGGGACTCTAAAAACAAAACGAGTGCTATTAGCAATTGGCTCCGGTTCTTTATCTTTTCCCGAATGGTCTAAACAAGTAGGAGCACAACATATACTTTCTCCTACTTTCCACAGACAAAAACTAAATAATTGTAAGAATGTTGTAGTAGTAGGCGGTGGAATAAGTGCTGCACAAACAGCAATTGCAATGTCCAAACAATGCCCTCAAGCGAAAATTTATCTAATCACAAATCACGCTCCCAACATTCGTAGATTTGATAGCGATCCTGGTTGGATTAGCGGTTATTTACGAAAATTCCATAAAATAGAAAACTACACTATGCGCCGTAAAACCATCGACAATGCTCGTTATCGAGGCTCTATGACAAAAGAAGTAGCCACAACACTAAAACATATAACCGCAGAGAAAAAAGTACATATGGTAGTAGACCGTATAGAAAATGCTTGGCGCGTAGACCAAGAATATATATTACAACTGACCAAAAAAGACCAAATAGTATGTGATCACATAATTCTTGCCACAGGCTTTGATAAAAAGTGTCCAGGTAAATGGCTACAAACGGCTATTAAAAATAGTAGCCTACCTCGAACAGAGTGCGGTTATCCAATTGTCGATAAAAGTCTACATTGGGGGAATAATGTGTATGTTAGTGGGGCACTTTCCGAATTAGAAATTGGTCCTGTCGCAAGAAACATTGTCGGCGCGCGCCTTGCGGCCGAACGTATTGTAAGTGACCTGACAAAAGTAGTTACTTAGAAGGAATAATACATGAATATACAAAAAAAACTAGATTCTGTAGCCATTGCATTTTCAGCTGTATGCGCAGTTCATTGTTTTTTGACACCTTTTATCATTGTTCTTTTTCCATTTTGTGCATCGTCTTGTTGCAATGAACATAGTAATTTTCACCAAATAATGGTCTATATTGTTTTACCACTCAGTAGTTTATCTCTATTTTTAGGTTGTAAGCATCATAAAAAGACTTCTCCCTTCATTATCGGGGTGTTAGGGCTTGCCATTATAACTTATTGTGCTTTCTGGGGGCATTCTACACTAGGAGAGCTTAATGAAAAAGTTTTTACAACTATTGGCGGATCAATCTTAGCGTTTGCTCATTTACGTAATTTTCAATTGTGTAGATGTATTCGATGTGATGAGGAAGAAAAAGCTTGAGGTATTAGGCGCGCCTAATCCTGAAGAAGAAAAGATATTCAACCACCTCCCTTAGTTAAATTGCACTACCCAAAAAAAAGACGTGTTATCGATCAGCTTGTTGTTAGTTGATCAATGACACGTCCTAAACCTGTATTTTGAGCATGAGTAAAAGTTGAAATATTTCAACTTTTACTCATGCTTAACAGGAACTCTGACTCTACTATCTATGTAGTAGTTTCCCCTATGCTCTAATCAGTTTTTATCCTAAATCTGTGTTAGGAATGGATGACTGCTAACCAAATGAAATAAACTCTAAACTCTGCTATATGTATATGCAAGTAGTGTGCCAAAACAAAAAATAAATTTATTTCTGCAGTAATCTCTTTATTTTTCAGGGGAAACAGGCCTTTTTTGAAAAATGCAAATCGCAAAATCATTTTCAAATAGCTGTTACATTTTGTAACGACCTGTGGACAACTGTAATTTTCGGTTACAGGAAAATCAAACTTTCATTGCTATTCCATCTTGTTTTTTTACATTTCTCGATAAGTCGCGATAATATTGTTATTTTCTTCCAAAAATTGCTGTTTCCAATAATAATGGTCCAACAATGATAGATCTTCTTTGCCACGCATTAGAGACGAAATATACAAAGCCTCTACACTTGCGAGCCCACTCTCTGGATCATTGTATTTTTTACTTTTACGAGGATATGCGGTGATAAATCCAGATATAGATCTTCGTTGTAAACATGCTATTTTGCTATTGGTAAATATTTTATCTGCCCACCGCCACGACGCATCAACTAAAAGCAAAGGAAAATCTTTATCTGCTAAAGATAATGGTTCGCCGTCTACGTGCAACAGTAAGTAACCATCATAATCATAATTATTTAGAGAACCAGCATTTATAAAACGTAAGTCTTCGCGGTAGTTTAGTGGGTATATGGTGCATTTTTGTTTTGATTCTTTTTCGTGACGAATAATTGTATCTATGTTGGACATTTTTTATTAAATCTTTCTACAAATTTTTGGTAATCTTCCTCTGTATCTATTCCTCTTGTATTATCAGAAGTTTTTCCGACTATGATCTTGTAGCCATTTTCTAAAACACGTAATTGTTCTAGTTTTTCTAATTTCTCTAAAAATGATGGCTCTAAAGAATTGTAAACATTTAGAAAAGATTTACGGTATGCGTATATTCCAATATGCCCAAGATACGGGCTTATTGATTTTTCTGCGATATCGCGAATAAAGGGGATAGGCGAACGCGAAAAGTATAGGGCCGCATTTTTGCTATCTGTAACAACCTTCACTAGATTAGGATCTAGAGCTTTTTCTGGTGATATTGGGTAGGCTAGAGTTGCAACCTCTATATTTGGGTTTTCTAACAATAGAGAGACCACTTGATCTATTGCTTGTGGCGAAATTTCGGGCTCATCTCCCTGAACATTTACAAATATATCCGCTTGTTCGCGCCCTGCAACTTCAGCAATACGATCTGTTCCACTTTGATGGTCTATACTTGTTAACTGTACTTCTCCATCAAAAGATTTTACTGCCGAAACAATTTCATCAGCATCCGTGGCAATAATAACTTTTTGTATTTTTTCGGCTAAGAGTGCTTGCTCGTATACATGCTGCACTAAAAATTTTCCTGTATCTTTTAATAACGCCTTTTTTGGAAGCCTTGTAGAGGCAAGACGAGCAGGTATAACTGCATATGCTTTGATTGTTTAGTCTCCTTAGGAATAATTCTTAGGGATATTAAAAAAATAATACACTTAATTTTTTTCACATCCCTTAATAGCAAATATAATTTCCATTTTCGTCAAAACAAATTCCTTTGTAAATATCGACAACATCCTGACATAATTTTTGAATTTCTTTGTCGGATTCTTCTTTTTGCATTTTGCGTACAATCGGAATAGCATTGCCAGCAATTGACGATGTTACTTTTGAAGAACCAATAATCCCAAGAGCCATTTTCCGTATTTCAATATCAAAACTATGCAACATACGAAGAACAATTGGAAGCTCTGTTAAATATTCACGAGTATGGCACCACTTGCCTTGTGGACTTGTCATATTGTCTAAACAAAGTAATGCTTGTTCTCTAGTATTTGGATTATTGTGCTCTAAAAAACGAATCACCTGTTCAATTGATCTTTTTCCTAAAGCCGAAAGTAACTTTGCAGCACTTTCCCGAATATTTGGATCGCTTGCTTCAAAATATTTACAGAGTTCTTTGCCATTTTTATCAATTTCTTGTAATGCTTTTACTATAACAAAATTTAGATTATTCTGAGCTGTGTGCGGAACATCTTCATCAAAAAATATGTACTCTTTTCGAAGAGTTTTGTGTATTCTAAAATCTATTTGATATGTTGTGACAATTTTTATAAATCGTGGTATTGCTTTCTCTTTTACTTCTGGACCTATTTTTTTCAACTTTTTAAGCATAATTTTGACAACTTTGAGATCTTTGTTTTCTAAATTATCGATAATTTCATCAATAGTAAGTCCAATGCCTTTAAAATGAATTGTTGTAAGACGATCAACCCATTTAGCGATATAAACACCTACAGCAAAACGAAACAAAACTTCCATAGAACTGTGCAAGGTACTATCAAAAACAAAATGTAGTGTCCAATTAAACGTTTGAAAACAATCTCCAATATCAATAACGCGTAAAAAATTATCGAGTGGCCATAGTAATAGAGCATCTACCAAAAACCACCTTTCACTTGCCGCAGAGTATACATATGTTCCTAGAAATACAACAGCAATAGTAATAGATATTGGCAATATTTGATTCTTCCAACGACGTTTAAAAGCATCAAGCGCATTGTAAATTCCTTGCATTTTATTTTCAAGAAACTTAACTGTCAAAGCAATGACAAAGGCATCAATCATAAGACGCATAACAACAATGGTAGTTCCACACAAGTGCGTATGATGTTTTAAAAAATAAATACCGATATTGAATTCTTCCAGAAAATCGATAATATCTATAGCGCGAAAGATGTGGAAAAACATAAACAAAATCCACTGATACCAGTAAGGATCAGCACTACCGTGCTCAAAATGATGGGAACCTAGTAAATAATAAATCTGCACAAATAGAAATAGAAATAGTACCAATTGTAAAATACACAAACTCAAAACAATTTTGCCGCGCGTTACTAACAGAAAAAGAGAATAGATAAATATACTAGTTATAATCAAGCAATTTACAATTATCGATATCACACTTAGAATACTAATGCTTTTTGTCGCGAGGATATTCGTTGTAAGATAATTACTAAATTGAGAACAAACTTCCTCAGGAGTTTTTGATATTTCTCTCAGCACAATATCTTTATCGCGTTTAATAACGCGACTATAAATCTTATAACCGCTAGTAGTTTTTTGGCATTTAACAAGAAGTATAAGAGCTACATTCTTTTTAAATATTTTTTCGCGAATTTTTTTGCTATTTTTGTTTTGCAAAAAGTGATGTTTTTTAAGCGTAGTATACATTTTTGAGCTACGCGACACAAAGTATTGTTGTCCAATAACTTCAGAAACAATTTTTTGTAGCTGTTTTTCTGTTTCTTTACTGGATTTAATATATACAAAAGCCTTCTCTTGTGCATTTACGTTACTTAGTAAAAATCCCACAAGAATAACTATCTTTAAATTTGCGCAAAAAAAACGTTTCACTTTATTCACCGACCTTAAATTCGTAGGAGCTCTGCTATTGTCTGGAATATATATTCACATACCGTTTTGCAAACAAGCATGCCATTACTGTAATTTCCACTTCTCAACTTCGTTGCGTTTGAAAAAAAAAGTAGTAGATGCCATTATCACTGAATTGCAAATGCAATGCAATTATTTATGTAAACCACCTCAAACACTATACTTTGGTGGAGGCACTCCTTCTATACTGAGCATAGAAGATTTAAAGAGAATTTTCACCACTATTCATAGCTATTATGATACTCAAAATTTGCAAGAAATTACCATTGAAGTCAATCCCAATGATTTAGATAAAGCAACTTTGAAAGAATACTACCAATTAGGTTTTAACCGCTTAAGTATAGGAATTCAATCATTCAGTGATGTTGATTTGAAATTTTTAAATCGCGCACACAATGCCGCGGAAGCTCTCAATTGTATTCAATTATCGCGAGAAGCAGGTTTTAACAATATTTCTATAGATCTTATCTACGGAATTCCCAATGTAACAGATATAGATTGGGAGCGCAATATTCTTAATGCAATTGAGATGAAAATACCCCATATATCTTGTTATTGCTTAACTGTAGAGGAAAAAACAGCGCTTAAGTCCATGATTGAAAGTAAAAAAGTACCAAACATAAGCGAAGACCAAGGAGCCAGACAATTTTCTCTACTCATGGAAGCAATGAATAAAAATAATTATGCTCACTACGAAATTTCAAATTTTTGCCTACCACCATTTTTTTCGCAACACAATACTTCTTACTGGCAAAGTAAACAATACTTGGGTATCGGGCCATCTGCGCACTCTTTTAATGGTCGTGTACGACAATGGAATGTAGCAAATAATCTAGAATATATAAACAAAATCACAGCCAATGAAATACCTGCGCAAAATGAAATTCTTTCACAAACCCAACAAGTAAACGAGTATTTAATGACATCTTTGCGAACAATGTGGGGAACAGACTTGAATAAAATCGCTTTTTTAGGCGGAGAGCAAGGGCGTCATCATATGGAAAAAAAAGCGCAAAAATTTGTAAAAGAAAAAGCACTAATGATTGAAAACAATATAATGCGACTATCTCATCGCGGTAGAATGCTTGCTGATCATATTACACTTGAGTTGTTTGTTGAAGAAACAGGCTAGCTAGAATAGGCATATCCAACAATGCTAGACATTGTAAGCTTGTAATATGTACTTAAACGAAGTGTGATCTAGGGATGGCCTTATGCGTCAGCCTTCACAAACTATTGCAAAACTGATATAGACACACTCTAAATTTTTGTATAAAATTAAATACATCGTATTTTATTTAACAGGCTCTTAGAGCCTCAACTTAAAATCAGGAGATAAAAAAATGACTGATACACAAGTTTTTATATTAATCGGTGGCTTTGTAGCCTTTGGGATTATAATGGTCATTGTGGCTATTGTAACTAGCATAAAAAAAGAAAAACAACGCAAGCAAGAATGGGGACTTGTTGCAAAAGATATTGGTTTTGATTTTGCTGAGTCAAACAATTCCCTTATTTTTAGATATAATTTTTTTAAATCGTTCGATACTGGAAGTAGTCGCAAAACCAAAAACGTAATGACAGGTAAAAACGGGAGCATTGACATTACGATTATGGATTACCAGTATACAACAGGCTCAGGTAAAAATAAAACAACTCACCAGCAAACTATTTGCATCTTCGAAAAAGAAGGTTTAGGGCTTCCTCGATGTTATTTACGTATGCAAATCGCCTTTTTTGATTTTTTGGGAAAGATTTTTGGTGGGCAAGACATTGACTTTGTAGAAGATCCTGAATTTTCTAAATCTTTCGTTTTGCAAGGAGAAGAAAAAGAGGTACGTAGGGTTTTTAATGATAAAGTACGCGAAGGTTTTTTGGATTACAAAGGTAAGAATTTCATTTTTGAAGGTAATAACGATCGATTCTTAATTCACAAAGGAAAAAGAGTCAAGCCTGATGAATTGATGATTATTCTCGAAGATGCGTACAAAATTATTGATCTATTCCTTAAAAATAAACAAGCATGAAAAAAACTGCGCTAGCATTTACTGTTTTACTAACTTTAATGGTTGTTGTGTTTACAGGTTATTCCATTTTTTCTTACTTAGAGTTGAAATTGCACCTTCACCCTAAGGATGATAAAATCTGTTTTTTCGCTAACGGAAAATTTTATGGCACGCGAAAAGAACACTCGCACATAAGACCATTTATCTGGAGTTGGTACCAACAACGTTTCGAAAAAATTTCCAAAAAGGATCTTGCTTGTATTCTATACTTGAAAGAAATAACTTATTTAGATATTTCAAAACTAGGTTTAAAAAATATTCCGCGCGAAATAACAAATTTACAAAATTTGCGTGCGCTTAATATTTCAGAAAATAACTTACAAGCGTTACCGAAAGAAATAAGTGATCTAAAAAGCCTTCAATTTTTATATGCTTGGAATAACAAACTCACTAAATTGCCAAAAGAAATGGGAAAACTATCAAACTTAAATCAAATACATGCTAGTAATAATCAATTAAACAACATTCCCATTGAAATATTCAAATTAAAAGCTTTAACTAGGTTATCCTTGGCAAGAAACAGAATACAAAAAATTCCTTCGCAAATTTTTTCATTACAAAATTTGAAAGTTCTAGACCTAAGCTACAACAAAATGAAAAAACTCCCTATAAAAATGGCTAAATTAAATAATCTAGAAGGCCACTCTCACCTTTCTAATCAACTCCAGCGTGCTGCTTTGTCGATTTCTTTAAATATAGCAGAAGGCGCTGGTGAATTTAGTTCTACCGAGAAAGCTCGTTTTTATAGAATTGCTCGCCGATCTGCTACTGAATGTGCTTCTATTATTGATATCTGTCGATGTTTAAAACTAAGTGACTTGACAAAAGTAGTTACCCGTTGAATGCAGGGCTTTATTTTTATAGCGCGGCGCGACGAAGGCGCGCAGCCGTAGCTGCGTAACAGAGGAGCAACAAAGCTAGAAAATTAAAGAACAAAATGCCAATGGGTAAATACTTTTGGCAGGTCACTTAGTAAAACAAAATCTTCTGGCCAATGGACGAGAACTTCTTTTGCGAGTTGTAGCAATGCTTACTCGTTTGGTCAAAGTTCAAGTAAAAACGTAAGACTTAAATTGCTAGGCGAGATCGGGCTCGCAAGCGGGCTCGGGCTCGAAAAAATAGACAATACTTTGAATGATGACAGGCCCTAAGTATCTCACAGAGAACAACAGTTTTTTTTGCGTTTCGATTAAGGCGTATCGACATTAAGAAAATGACTAAATAAATTGGGTAGTCCATATCATGTAGTGATTAGGTGCTGTTGACGAATTGCTGTTATTAAGATAAAGTGTATCTTCCAAAGAGTGTATTGAGGGAGATATAGAAATGTCAAAGGCAAAAGCGAAAAAAAATACAAGAAGAAGTAAGCTGGTACTAACAGAACAGGCATGGAAAGAAATAGAGTATAAGTGAGTAATCTGTACGTTCAAGAAATCTTAATCTTAACTTAAGTTGCGACCTAAAAATAACAAGAAAAAGTGAAAGCGAGAACAAAAAGGACAACTTTTAACTCAAATCCATAAGAGGTAACAGCATGAATTTTCTTTGGAAAAAAAGAAGTGATCTGACTAAAAGTAGTTTCAATCCTTTTACGGGTAACCTTTTGAATAAACTCAGTAGCTCCGGAAAAAGCCCTTTAGTCATTTTAACTTGAGGATCTTCTACAATCTTGAGTGCTTGTGTTATCTCATCACATATACAGAAAACAATTATAATTTCTTTTTCCATGACTTTCTCCTTCTTGTTTTTCCTACTTTAAGAGAAGAGTCGTTATAACAGTATAAAAAAACGATGTGTGCAATTCGATTTTTGAGGTTCGTGATCGTGGATCGATATTCCATGTGCGAAAATTAGACTATTAACTTTGAAAGCATACAAATTATTCTATAGAGTAGTTTTTTGATTTTCTCTTTTTCTTTTGAGTCTATTATTTCGGCTATCTTAGCAACATCGAATACTGCACTACATTCATTTGCTGATGCTCTTGCTATAGAGAAAAACCTTGCTTTCTCTTTTTTGCTAAATTTGGCATTGCCTTCTGCTATATTAAGAGGGACTCAAGGCGATACTCTTTTTAGCTGATCCTTTAAATAGCTGTAAACCTGATGGCATTTTCTCCATCACATTAAATGTTTCTTTTGTATATTCTAGTGATACTTGATATACATCTAATTTTTCATGATTAAAATTCATTGCATTACCCTTACTTCGTGCCATGTGCCACGACTGCGTCTCACGAGATTCGAACTGCGCACATCGAATTTGCAAGAGTAATTATACCAGACTGTACGATAACTTTTATAGGTCGCAACTTGGGTTAATCTTAATATTATAATTAAGATCCTTCTCAGGAATATGCAAAAGAGAGAAAAGTTAAGTATGTTTCTCAACAACTTGCGTTAGAAACGTGTAAGAAGCTAGAAGTGCGCTTTTCAAAAAATTTCTAAAGAAGATGTTATTCACTTAATGCAATTGAAAGTATTCGTTGTATGATGATTTTATAACATTACAAAATCATCATACAACAAATAAAAACTTAATGATCAGGTTTAATAGAGTCGAGAAATTTTTTGGCATGATATGATTTAGGACTAAAAACATCGGGCTTTGGCGTTCCTGGATGTGTCCAACTACTGCGTGTAAGAGATGCAATTCTATTGTACATGATCTTCAAACGCCATAAATCATAAACACTCTTGCCTTCTACTTCTTTGCGAACCTTACTAATAACATACTCATAATCTTGGATTGCCTTTTCCTTACCCTCTAGTTCGTGTGCTCTATCTTGAAACTCTTTTTGTAAGGACTGACTTTTTTGTAGTTGCTCACTTAAAGTGTTACACTTTTGCTCAAGCTCCATTACACGCTTCTCTAAATGAAGTTGAGTTTTTTTGTATTCTTCATTTTCATTAATGAGTGTACGACACTCGCTACGGAGTTCATTGATTTCTTCAAAACCTTGTTCCATCGCCTGTTGTGGAACTTTAGTAAGAAGTTCTTCACACAAAGTATTCTCAAGGAATTGGTATGATTTTTTTTGCTCACTGCGAAAAGATGCACTCATTCCTCCTAAAAGAGTAACAAGTTGATGCGGATCAAGTTTTTCTTCTAGGTCTGGGAGCTCATTTGATTTTACTAAGTCAGGAATAATCTTATCGCGTAGTGTCTCAATGTATTCAATACGTAGATTTTTGAATTCACGAAGTAAATTTGTTATTTCTGAGTGATTTTTCCCTACTGTTTTGAGAAACGTATTCAATATTTGATAAAACTGACTATTTTTAAAATCAGAAAAATTATTCATCGTCATATTCACCAGCATCTAGAGCCTTGGCTAATTTCCAGAAAAATGTGAAATTCAACAACTCATATGAACGCTCTAAATCTCTACGAAAGTCAGAGATAATTTGATTGAGAAACTCTTTGCCTTTTTGCTCATCATTTACAAGATTTTGCAAAGCACCTTCAATTTCCTTTAGATCTTTTTTGAAAAATGTAACGTACTCACTACGGAGATTAGCATTTTGCTCTAGTAACCAACCTATTTCATTTGCATAGTTTTTCACCAAATCTAAGTGCTGATTTAAGACTTTGGCAATATCTTCAGGTTTGTGTGATGAGGATGCTTCTTGTTGTTCAGGTATCATGTTTTGTTCCTTTAGTAAAAACTTACTTCATGTTTTATGTAATTACCATTTTCATATATAAACTTGGCTGAAAAGAAACTGTTTTGTTCTAGCCACGGGAAAAAGATGCGATCCCCTTCCCATAAATTAAGATCATTCAAACTTTCGTTGGCGATCCAGTGCAGTTCTCCTTCTTCACATTCTCTCAAAGTACCACTAAACTTAGGAACGACATATACAAAGACATACCAATCTTCGTTGTCTTTGAATTTGGGGAAAGTAATCATTCCCTTTAGATTTAGCTCTTTAGCAACAAGTCCTGACTCTTCTTCTATTTCGCGAATAGCACATTCTTCTGGAGTTTCATGTTCATCAAACTTGCCTCCAAGACCATTCCATTTTCCAGCATGAATATCTTTATCTTTTTTTATACGGTGGAGCATAAGAGTTTTGTTATCTTTTTTTAAATAACACAATGTTGCAAGCTTCATATGCTATCCTAACAGAACATGTCCAAAAAAAAACAGATCTTCCGAAGAAAATCTGCTTTGTGTAGTTATTTTGTTAACGTATTACTTTGCGACTAAATGTCACGACAAGTACCGTCATCACAAAAAAGCCAAAAAAAGATTCAAACATCATTATGTAGTTAAGCCAACTATCCGTATACGGAACCCATCCTTCTATAGAAGCGTTAGTAAACGTACGAAAAGAAACTTGGACTGCATCGAGAAACGACATGCTTTGTTCTAAAGCAACAGAGTGATCTAAAGCCAACTCACCACTAGGCACAAACTCTCCTGTTCCTGAAGTAAAAAAGAATACTGCAAAGAATACTAACATCGCGAGCGAAGTCAAAAAGATATTTGCAGGTTTCGTTCCATAACCACAGGCGATATCAAGAGCTAACCAATTGATAAAACGTTTAAGAGCGGAAAATGGTCCTTTAACTTTGATTCCCATACGCTCCATGCGTTTTTCCATGAGATATGCCCAGTCCTCTTTATCGTATTCATTGATCTCTCTAAAGTTGTTTTTCAAAAGCCCATATTCTTTACGCGCAACATGATAATCTTCCTGAACATGACTATCAATATGTCCTTTTAGGCTTGATAACGAAATAAATAAACGTCCGATATGCGCATCAAGAAATTTAAAAGCAGCTTGTTCACCAACTTTAATATTCTGCAAACTAATATTGCGACTTGCACTAATTGCTCGTAGATTGATAATACTTTCAAAGGTTGAATTGTCAAAAGCGACATCTCCAACAACATTCATAGTATTGAAATTCGCACTACCATGAAATTTGCAGTTTTTAAAACTACCCCATTTCATAAACGTAGCGCCAATGAATTTTGTTTCTTTATCAAATTTAGACCGCCCAAAATCAGCAATATCAGCAAAGCGCGCTCCACTAAAAGTACTACTATCTTTAAAGTGGCACTTTTCCATATAAAAGCGGTGGTCAATAAAAATGTCGTTAAAGCTCGCTGTTCCACGAAATTCAACTTCACCATATTTCACCCCTTTAGCGAAATAAGAGCGGGTAAAAACGGTTTTCTTTCCAAAATTACAACGATTAAAACTAACATAACGACGGAAAGCTGATGAATTAAAAGTAGTCTTTCCATCAAACTGTGCTTTAGCAAAATCAGCACCATTTAAAAACTCACAACTTTTAAAGGTCGCATCTTTAACAAAATGACACTCTTTGAATATTGCTTTTGTAAGAAAACGGCTATTACCTAAATCAAGGTGATTTTTGAATTGAACACCTGCAAAATCAACTTGATCAATAACACAATTTGTAAAATTAACTTTTTTAACAACCATAGGAGTTGCGCTAGACATCTTAGTTATGTAACAATTATCAAGCGCAATACCATCACGAATAGCGACTTGAACTTCCTCTTCGGAAACATGACGTAAGCGTTTAATTATTCGCTGTAAATCATCAGGTATATCTTCGCTATCAAATCGTTCTTCCATCTCCTCGTGACTGGTCGCATTATGAATAGCTGTTTTTTGATCTTTTTGTAGCTTTGTTACCTTGAAGTCAATATTCTCTAAATATTCTAGCACTTTATCAAAATTTGGAATGTTCACTGTCGTTGCTACTGGAGAAACATGTTGCGGAATTTCTTCGGTAACGCTTGGTTCATCTACAACCTCTTCTATCTCCTCTATGATTTCCTCTACTTCTTTTTCTAACATAGGAGAAATTTCAGCTGCAATATCTATTTGTGGCGCGCTAATTTGAGACACCACTTTTTCCATTTTATCTAGCATGTGAATCGTTTCGCTCGACATTGATTCTTCCTGCTGCGCTTCTTCGTGTCGTGCTTTTCGTTTTAGAGTACCTATTTTAGGGACAGTTGGTAGTGATAACTCTGCAAAAGGTATTGATTTTTCTACTATATTTACTTTTGCATTAGGCTCCACTTCTGCGTACAAAGCCATCAAATCTTCGCGGGAAATACATTTTGCACTGTATAGTATTGAACTTAGTTGAGGATTGTAACCTAAGTCGTATAGTTTTTTGACTTGATTCCTACAATTTTTTTCATCTTCTTCGCTAATAAGTTGCTTTTCTTTTGCTAGTGCAACAACTTTTTCGTCCAGTAGATCTTCTTTGTAAACCTCAATCTGTACTACTGCTACTTTATTACCACTACTGAGTTTATCTTCTACTTTTTGGTGTAGAGATGCTACTTGCTCAGTAGATAGGAATCCATGCTTTACAATATTTTCTGAGAATCCAGAAAAAAATTGCTTGCAAAGTTTGGCTTGCTGTGTGGAAATCATTTTCTCGCCAACAGCAAGTTCGAGAAACAATGAATCTCTTTCAGATAAAGTAGGCATTTACATCATCCTGTCTATATAACTGTAACTCAGAATAAAATAATTTCACTAATGCCAAAACGTTGTTGTTTTCTTGAAAAAGAAGGTCGTGGGAGTTAGTGAATACTTGATTTTGTATGTTTAGAGATTGTAAAACCATTTACGGCGTGTTCATATTTATTTTTATAATTTGGATAGGGCATCGCATTTTTATTGGAGTTGTATACATCAAAGTATCAAAATAACTCAAGCTAGACAAAACCCACTGTAGACACACTACGCAAAATTATAATTATTTTGAATAGATTTTAAAAAGTTTATCGTCTGCGTCTTCGCCTTTTTAAAGAGAGTTTTTTGCGGCGACTTAACTTTGGAATTGCAACAGTCGCATCAATGCCTTTAAGTAAATCTCCTCGCGATATTTGAATCATTTCGGGGTTTTTAGCAGATCCCAAATCCTTTATTAATTCTGCTGGATCTTGGTAACGGTTGTTCTTTTCTTTCGCAGTCATTTTATCAATAATTTCAATAGCTCGTTTTTCGCGCTCAGAAACCGAATCTTGGGGAAATTTAATCTTTTCTGTTAGATGTTTCGCCATAATTTCTCTAGAACTACCTTGAAAAGGTATTTTGCCAAAAAGAGTACGATAAAATGTGATTCCAAGAGAATATATGTCACTACGTATATCTATGTTTGGTTCACTGCGTATTTGTTCAGGGCTCATGAAAGCCGGCGTTCCAAAATCTTGTTCTTTTTTTCGAGTATCATCGATTCTCTCTGCTAATCCTAAATCACAAAGTTTTACAATACCATCTTTTTTAATAAGTATATTTTCTGGTTTTATATCACGATGCACAAACCCTCTAGCAGATGCATGTTCTAATGACTTTGTTACCTGAGTAATGATATCTATTCCTTCTGAAATCGGAAGCTTATCACCGCTATTTTTTAATTTCTCGTGTAGCGAGACACCATCAACATATTCCATAACGAAAAAACAAAATTCATTTTTACGTCCAAAATCATACCCAGAGATAATATTTTCGTGATTTAGTTTTGCAACAGCGCGTGCTTCTTTTAAAAATAACTCGTTTAACTGCGGATTACTACTGTATTCTTCTGATAAAATTTTAATAGCAACAAGTCTGTCCATTGATATTTGACGCGCTTTATAAATATAACCCATGCCACCTACACCTATAAGCGATATCATCTTATATCCATCGATCTTGTAAGACACCTCACCTGTGACAAAGCGCCAAGCTTCTGCAACTTGTTCTTTTGTCATATAACCTTCACGAATAAGGAGTTCCAAAAAACGGATACTAACACCATTTGCAGCATATTTTTGATGCAGTAGCATACATTTGCGCAATTGTTCCTGGGTAATAAATTTACGCGAACGAATAACCTTTATAAAGAATTTCTGATTGCGCTTTTCTTCTTCTTTACTTTGAGGGGTATTTGGAAGCTCAGCAACCTTGTAACGACCTGAAGTTGTTCTTGGAATTTCGGATTGTTCAAAGTTTAAAACATTTCCTACAACGTTTAGAAGTTCGGCCATTTTAATAGAATCAACATAGCCTTTTTTTTGTAGAACTTGTCCTAAGTTAAAGCGTGGATTTCGCTTCTGTAACTTTATACATTCGGCTATTTGAGAGGTGTTAATATTTATTTCATTGCTAGATAACAACATGCTTATTAACATAGCATCGCCGGGTGAGCCTGCTGATTCAAGTAATGTGGTTGTAGGTATTCGTTTTGGTTCTTCTGGGACTGGGTCGCTTTTTTGCTGTGAAGAATCGTCCTCTGTTGGCTTACGAAATCTAATTTTTCTTGAAATAGCACTTGTTTTCTCAGTAATTTTCCGAGGAACAGCATAATCACCTAAAGCATTCTCACTTGTCTTGTCTACTGATTTACTTTCAAAATCAGTGCGATTAATAACAGGCATTTCACCTGTGGAATGAAAAGAGAACGGCTTATCAGGTTCTCCATTCTCAGATATTGCAGAGGTCAAATCAATTTTTGAGTCTTCGTCAGGTCCTAGAGATTTTTCAGTATTTTCTTCGTTGTAAAACCACACATCAACGCGACCAGCAGTAACTAAATCGTTGTTTTGCAAAGTAACAACCGTTTCGATTTTTTCACCATTGACATACGTATAATTACGACTACCTAGATCTTCTAAAAGAAACTTATCACCTTGATGAGTTATTCTACAGTGCAGTTTAGAAATAGAAAGATCTGAGATTTGAATATCAGCAGAAGAGCTCCGTCCTATAACAACATATCCTCCAGAGGGTATATTGAAAGTCTCTTCCCCACTTTCTTCTCGTTGTACAACAATTTGGCCAATACTCATATGTTCTCCAGGTTTCAATCACTTTACAATAGAAATAGAATTTTCCTATCACATCCTGCTTTTATAAAAACTTCACAAAAACTCGAAAAAAATAAGTTAAAAAGTCTTTTTGAATTATATATTTTATCTATAAAATATGCAAGAATAAAAGATCGTTGCCGCATAGGTGACTAGTCACTCAGAAAGATAAATGTCAGTATGTCCTAGAACACTAATGCTTAGGGGAAACCAATGGCACTGTTTATAAAAAATGGAGAAATCGTTACTGCAGACAGCCGCTATGTCGCAGATATATGGTGTGAAAACGAGACAATCACTACAATTGGTAAAAATCTACCCATACCAAATCACGCTGAAGTAATTGATGCCACAGGGAAATTAGTTTTTCCAGGGTTTGTGGACCCTCACACCCACATTTACCTGCATGCAATGGGAACGTATGCTAAAGATACTTATGAAACAGGAACAATTGCTGCTTTGTGCGGAGGGACAACAACACTGATTGACTTTGTGAATCCTGGGCGTGAAGAAGGATCACTAGAAGCGTTAGAAAAATGGCGACAACAAACCCAAAATCCTTGTCACGACTATACATGTCATATGACAGTTAGTCATTTTAGCGACCAAGTAGAAAGCGAATTACGCGAAGTCGTCAAACAAGGCATTACCAGTTTTAAAATATTTTTTGCGTACAAAGATATTCTAGGAATGAACGACGGTGACATTTACAAAACTCTTTCTCTTGCAAAAAGTTTAGGGGTTGTAACTACTGCTCATTGCGAAAATGCGCATATAATAGATATCCGTCAACAGCAACTAGTTGCCAACAAACAACTAGCGACAAAATACCATCATGAAAGTCGTCCTCCTATACTAGAAGCTGAAGGAACACATAGATTGTGCGTTATGTCTGAGCTTATTGGCGGAGAAGTATATGTTGTTCATCTTTCTTGCGAAGAAGCTCTACAGAAAGTGTTAGCAGCAAAAATGCGCGGCGCTAATATTCATGCCGAAACATTGATTCAATACTTGTTACTGGACAAAAGTCACGCTGAACTACCTAATTTTGAGGGAGCAAAGTATATAATGAGCCCTCCTTTACGCGATAAGAAAAACCAGAAAATACTATGGAATGCTTTACAACAAGGCTTCTTAGCGACAGTAGCAACTGATCATGCTCCTTTTGATTGGAAGCAAAGGCAAATGGGACGCGATAACTTTTGCAATATTCCCAACGGAATACCTTCCTTAGAAGATCGAGTGCGTTTATTGTATACTCATGGAGTACAGGCAGGGAATATCGACATTCATCGTTTTGTTGATGTCGCAAGCACACGAGCAGCAAAAATATTCGGCTTGTTTCCACAAAAAGGAACTATTCAAGTAGGAAGCGATGCCGATCTTGTGGTATATGATCCAAATTGCCGGCAAACAATTTCAGCAAAAACCCATCATATGAACATCGATTACAGTGTTTTTGAAGGTTATGAGGTTTCAGGAGTTTGTAGCACAGTTACAGTACGTGGAAATATCCAAGTTCGCGATGGTGAATTTGTAGGTAAAAAAGGAATTGGAAAATTCTTAAAAAGACAACAAAGGATATGTTAATGGAAAAACAAATATACGCTCATTTTGATAATGAGGGAATTTACGTTTATCAGGCATTCAAACCTGAAATTGTAGCCGCCGCACTGGAAAAAGGAACCTTTGGTAAAGGTTTTAATATGGATCGCATGACATGGATAAAACCTTCCTTTGCCTGGATGTTGTATCGTTCAGGTTACGCTAGCAAGCACCGCCAAGAAGCCATTCTCAAGATAAAAATATGTCATGAAGGTTTTTTGGAAATTCTGCGGGAAGCTGTGCCTACTTCGCACGACGAAAGTTTGTTCAGCAGTGAAAAGGAGTGGCATAACAAGTTAAAAAAATCACTTGTTCGTTACCAGTGGGACCCAGAAAGAGACTTACACATGCGAAAAATAGGTAGGCGCGCTATTCAATTGGGAATTCGCGGAGAGATAGTAACGCGCTACGTAAATGAATGGATTATTTCATTAGAAGAGGTAACGGCACTGGCCCACGAAGTAAAAAATTCATTATCAGCTAAAAAACTACCTTCTGTACCTATCGAATCGATTTACCAAATAAAAGATCAAGACCTCCGCCAGCAAATGCAGATAACAGAGGCCAAAAAATGAGCAACGAAAAAATAACGCTAAAGAATTTCTACATGATTCTTTTTCCTTTAGTTTTTACCGCAATTCATGAGTTCTGTTTTTTTATTTTTTTATGCGCCAAAGAAGGATGGCGAGAGGCATTTCAGATAAACACTAGTTTTATGCGCTGGCTACGCTTCGTGAAAACAGCTGATGTTAATTACTATCTTTTATGTTGGCTTGTACCTATTTTCTTATCAATTACTGTTACCTATTTATTGCTGAATATAATAACGCGTTCAAGTCAAATAGAGTAAAATGATTAAAAAATTTTACTTGATTATTTAATAAAGCTCGTTATGTTGGCAACAGGATATAAAAAAATTATTCTAGTAATTAATTAGCAGTATCATTGTTTAGGAGAAAAAGGCATGGCTATAAAAGTTGGAATTAATGGCTTTGGACGTATTGGTAAATTGGTATTCCAAGTGTTATCTCAAAACCCTGAGTTTGAGGTAGTTGCAGTAAACGATCTAAGTGATCCAAACACCTTAGCTTACTTACTTAAGTATGATTCAGTTCATGGTCCTTTCCAAGGAACAGTTGAAGTTGAAGATGGGAATTTTGTTGTTAACGGTAAAAAAATTCGCGTTCTTTCTGAAAGAGATCCGAAACAACTACCGTGGAAAGACATGGGCGTTGAATTTGTCGTTGAATCTACAGGTGTTTTTCGCAAAAGAGAGCTATGTGCACAGCACATTACCGCAGGAGCAAAGTGCGTCTTTTTAACTGTTCCTGCTAAAGATGAAATTGACGCTACAATTGTAATGGGAGTTAATGACGACTCGCTAACAAAAGAGCATCAAATTATTTCTAATGCTTCTTGTACAACAAACTGCTTGGCACCAGTTGCTAAAATTTTAAATGATCAATTTGGAATTGAAAAAGGTCTAATGACAACAGTCCACGCTTACACTAACGATCAAGGTGTTGCTGATCAAATTCATAGTGATATGCGCCGCGCCCGTGCAGCAGCTGTAAATATCATTCCAACCACAACAGGCGCTGCTAAAGCTGTCGGCAAGGTTATTCCTGATTTGAATGGCAAATTAGATGGATTTGCTCTTCGTGTACCTGTTGTAGACGGTTCGTGCGTTGATTTAGTTGTGCATCTAAAAAAAGATGCTTCTGCTAAAGAAATAAACGCTGTATTAAAAGAGAATGCTGAAGGAAAGTTAAAAGGTATTCTAAGCTATACAGAAGACCCTATCGTTTCCTCTGACATCATTCACAATCCGCATTCCTCTATAGTAGACGGACAGTGCACAATGGCTCTAGGAGGAAACCTGGTTAAGGTTGTTTCTTGGTATGATAACGAATGGGGCTATTCAAACCGCGTTGTTGATTTAATGAAACTTGCAGCTAGTTTACATGGCTAAATTCGTTTGTAAAAGTCCTGGAAACAGGGCTTTTTTTTTGTACTGAAAGGCTTGTTATGAAAAAAAAAGGCCCTGAGTCATATCGCTCTCGTAAAAAAATAATTTTTTCATTACTAGTACTTATTGCCATGCTCTTTTTCTTAGAAGTAAGTTCTTTTATTATATATCTTGTTACCTATGGTGGTAATGATTTTTCTACCTTACGAAAACAAAAAAATACACTTATTTATTTAACAAACACTGATTCACCAAAAAATACAACAAAACGGTTTGATCGTCAATTTATTAAACGTAAATTTCTCCAAAAAAAAGCAACCCACCCTTACATAGGATTCGCAAGTAATCCAAGTAATTCAAATAAAGATTTTAAAGGCTATGGTTTTCCAAAAACTATTTATAAGAAATCCTCTGATCACATCATCATTTTAATTCTTGGTGGTTCTGTTGCTGGGGGTTTTAATAGGTATGGATCAAAACATCTTATCAAAGAGTTAAAATTTTATAATTACACAGAAAGAAAAATAGTGGTGTTAAATTTGGCCGTTGGTGGATATAAACAACCACAACAACTTATGGCACTAAACTATTACTTAGCGATAGGCGGAGAATTCGACATTGTCATTAACATTGATGGTTTTAACGATATTACTCTTCACTCTAAAAAAAATGAATTAAAAGGCGTTTCGATATTCTACCCTACAGATTGGTTTCTTCGTTCTCAAGGAATTTCTAATCCTGTAGTAGCTTACCGTAAAGGAAAACTAATTGATTTGAGAATAAAGCGCATGGAAATAGCAAAGTCTTATTCTGGCATAAATCACTACTCATTTACCTTAAATTTATTATGGAAAGTACTTGATAGTTCTCTGCAATCTGAATACCAAAAAAATATTGATTTTTTAAATAGTTATGTTCCAAAAGGAAATTTACCTTACTCTGTTAGTGGTCCAAAACTTACTTATGCAAATGAAGAAGAAATAGAAAGTGAATTAGTTGACTTATGGAAACGGTGTTCGTTAATAATAAAGAGAATATGCGATAGCCATAATGGTCAATATTTCCATTTTTTACAGCCCAATCAATATTTTCTAAACTCTAAGGATTTTAATACAGAGGAGAGGAAAATCGCTTACTTAGAAAGTCATCCATTTAATCGATCAGTAAATCGTAGATATCCACTACTTCAACAAAAAAGCCAAGAATTAATTGATCAAAGCGTTAATTTTGAAGACTTAACTATGGTCTTTAAATATATAAAAAAAACAACATACATTGATAACTGTTGTCACTTAAATGAATTTGGAAACCAGATTATGGCTAAGAAAATTGCAAATACTATTTTGCAACACAAATAATAAGAACCATGCGAACAATTCTTATTATTTGTATTTTATCAGCAGAACTAAATTTACCAGCTACTTAAGCACTCTTCTTACGTCTACCTATCTTCAAATTTAAAACAAGTTAAACACAGCTCCGATTATTGCTGCATAAGCTAAATAACCGACAGTTGTAATTCCACAACCTATCAAAAACGATATTATGACATATTTCTTTTTACTAGCTGTTGCTGCATTCCAAAGTTCATCACTTCTCATAACACTTGGGTTCTCTTCATTGACACTTACATCAAACAAAGAACAGTGTTTTTGATTTATATTACAAAGTAGCCATTTTTCACCTTTTCTCTGAAAATACCAGTACTCGTCAATACTACGACCTGGCTTTCCATCGTCTCCTTGGTTGGAGACTAGATCTCCTCCGTAGGTAACAATTTTGTCGTCCATAGTTCCTGTAATATGAGCAACAAACATGTCTAGGCTATCATCAATGTAGTTTTGAGCTTGTACAATATCTATGCGCTGAACGCTGACACTTGTTATTTTGTTAAACTGCTTGCGACTACTATAGTCATACATTAATTTGCAGTATTTATTTTTATAAGATGGATGTAAATATCTTTTAGAGCCATCTACATTATTTAACGACCAGTAGTCTTGTAATTTATGGAATACATCATCAACATGCGCAATTAATTTTTCGTGTTTCCAAATAACGTCAGTGTTATTAGATTCACTGATAATTCGCCAAGCGTCATTTTTAGATCGCTTTCTTATTAAGTAAAAGTAAGTTCCTTGTCCAATAAGATATGGTAGCAATAATATAATAACAATTAAACCAGCGCCACCGTCACCTTTGCCACTTGTACCACCTGCTCCTGCGTACAAAGGACAACAAACAACAATCAAAAATAGAAAGACTAAATTGCGTTTACTCATAGAAAATACTCCTTAAAGGTAGTTTTGAGACAACAACTTAGACGTTCGAAAAATGTATTTGTTTGCATTGATGGTTTTGGCCAACTAGAATTACCTATTTGATCTTGATACTGTCTACAATAATGAGGAATTAAAAATGACACACAAATACAACCAAAAAATTCTTCGTGCCAAACAAAAATTCCTAGAGCGAATGGAAAAAAAAGGTAAATCAGCTCCCAATGATAATGAACGTATTCCTCCTGGTCAGCATATAGCCAAAGGATTTCCGATATTAGACCTAGGAATACGCCCAGACTTTGCCTCTGATACATGGCGCTTCAAGGTTGTTGGCGAAATTGAAAACACATTAGAGTTTTCTTGGGATGAATTGTTAAAGTTGCCTAAACATCAACAAACTTCAGATTTTCATTGTGTTACAACATGGTCAGTTCTCGATGTTTTATGGGGAGGGATAAAGCTCAAAGAAATTTTAAATCTTGCCTGTCTTAAGGACAGCGCGCAATTTGTTATTTTACATAGCAGTGATGGTTATACTACCAATGTTCCATTAGAAGACGCTTTAGCAGAAGATGTGATGTTGGCTTATGAATTACAAAATGAACTTCTCACCATAGAGCATGGTGGTCCAATACGCTTTGTTTTACCAGCTCTTTACGGCTGGAAGTCTGCAAAATTTTTACATACGATTGAATTTAGTTCTGTTGATAAACCTGGATTCTGGGAAGTACGCGGATATCATAATCATGGAGATCCATGGCTAGAAGAAAGACAAACAAGTAGCCCTTTAGATTACCTGCGAAAACGAGCAGAAGAAACTCTTAAACAAAAAGATAAACAATAAATTATTCAACTCAGTAAAAGCACAAAATTTTCATTATTGTAATTATCAGTTTAAGGCTGTAGATCAAAAAACAAAAAAATAAACTAACATGTTAGAATATAAAAATTCTAACATGTTGCAAATTTTAGTAGTTAACAACTCACAGAAATAGGACGAATATCCATAATATCATTGAATAATCTTACCCAATCTTTCCAGTCTTGGTAAATATTTTTCTTCAAGGCTTTGATCTCTTTTTTAAGATTTTTTAAAGTCTGTTTTTCCATACACTGCTTTTTGTACTCAGAATAAAGATCTTTAAGATTGTTCATTTCTGATATTTTTGAAGAAATATCTTCAGCAACTTTGCGAATTTTTTCTTCGAGAACATCTACTTTTATATACTGGATTTCTTTGATCCAATCAAGTAAGATGTCGCGATCTTTTTTGATAATACGTTTTTGTATTTTGTACTTATCTATTCGTTTTAATTGCTTAGTCCACCCTATTTTACTAAGCGACCATATTAACCATTTTGTAGGATCAAAATGATACCACCTTATACCATTGCGATAATCTGTAGCAAATGAGTGATGATAGTTATGATATCCTTCACCAAAAGTAAGTAAAGAGATGACATAGTTATCCACTGCTGAAATTTCCTTGCAGTAACTTTTTGAGCCCCACACATGCGCTAGTGAATTAATGAACCAAGTAGAGTGATGTAATAAACAAAGTCTTGCCCACCAAACAATAACAAAAGCACCAACATAATCATTTAGTAGCCAACCTACAAGCACAAAACTTCCTACATTCAGTAATAAAAACAGTAAACCATAATACTTATCTTGTAAAACGACCATTTTGTTTTTAAGTAAGTCAGAGACAACTCGCGGTTCGATAGGCTTAGGCTTCTCAAAAAGCCACAGGATATGAGCGTACAAAAAGCCTTTCTGAATACTATAAGGGTCTTTGTCCGTATCTATATGAGCATGGTGAATACGGTGGTCATTTGACCAACGCAAAGCGCTTCCTTGGCCAGCCATCGTACCAAAAAAAAGTAAAACAGCTTCGACAAGTTTATTCGCTTTGTAAGTACGATGAGAATAGAACCTATGGTATCCTCCTGTTATGCTAATTCCCGTAGCAAAAAACAAAAACAGAGCAATACCAACTAAGGTCCAAGTGATTGAGAAATAATACAAATAAAGAGGTAAGCCTATAAGTAGTGCTACATGATAAACACTTATAAAAGTAAGAATAGGCCAGTTTATTTTTTTAAACTCCATTTCGCGAGTCCTTTTTTGATAAATCTTTAAACAATTGCCCCGAAGGGGTTTTATACATGCCTAGTAAAAATAGTTCATTTGCAATATTTTAAAGAGGCAACTATTTTTAAGAGGTAACTTAGGTTAAAGAAAACCATATGAAAAGTAAACAAAAAAATAGGGATTTCAAGACTAGCCGAAGCATACAAAAACCCACCCACATTCGAAATTAACAGTAAAAGCGATTTCGATCCCGTCTCGATCCGAACGCTACCAGATTAAGGAAGTGACATCAGTGCTAAAAACGCTGTGTATTATATCTCAGAGCGATACTTTGAGTTAGAATACATGAGAAGTTTAACTCTGAGGGATATTTATTTAAAGCTTATTAATTATTTTTAAAAACATACGGCATCTATCTTCTTGTAAATTAGTTATTCTAAGACTTGCATTAGTTGAAAGTTGGCTATTTTTTTACATGCCGATTCTATATATCAACCTTACAACTTTTTCCAAAAAATAGTTGCATCAATGCAATTTTTACAATATTATTGCACCAACGCAACTATTGCATCAATGCAACTATTAAACAACAGGAATAAAAATGTCATTAAAAAAAGTAAAGAGTTTACGAGAGAAAATGCAAATAACTCAAAAAGAGTTGGCAGAAAAATCCGAAATTGCTCATGCCACGATCTCTCGAATAGAAAGCGGAAAAATTAAGGAATTAAAGTCTGAAGCTGTAAAGAGGCTTGCTGCGGCTTTAGAGGTAAGCGTCGATTTTTTATTGGGATACAACAAACAACTAAGACGCCAGCGCAAAGAAAGTCCACAATTAAATGAATTAGTTAATAGCTATGAAAAGCTTTCTTTTAAGGGAAAAGAACAACTAGATAACTACATTCAATTTCTAGTAAAAAAAGAACAGGAACAATAATGATCGACATTAACAATTCTAAACTTAAAAAAATAAAATTCTCACAAATTAACCCAGGCTGCGACCGTAAATATTTTATCAATGAAGACGATATACGAACCGTACTTAGTCGCATTCCTTATGAAAATTGGCAAATGCTAAAAGCAGTACACCTCAACGACAAAGGCCAAGGTGTAAGAATTTTAGGCTACGTTACCCAAGGACGAAGAGAAATTGCACTATGTGCTTTACCTCCAAGAGTAAGCTTGACAAGATTTTTGCTAAAGCATCAAGCGCCAGCGATGTTTGGTGCTAAACGAGGTGAACAGTGGAACAAAATCGCCATTCGCCGTTATCTTCTCTACGATGTATTTCTTCATGAATTAGGGCATTTACAGATCGTGGATGAAAATGCAAAAAGCATCAGAAGAAAATTCGCCAGCGAAACAATCGCCCAAGAGTTTGCCGATTACTGGCGAGAATTCTTATGGCAACAAGACTTTTCGCATCCAGATCCCGTCCATAATCCTCCTCAAAATAAAATAGAAGTGAGTAATAACACAAGATGACAAGTGATATACGCTTAGCAGCGCAATACCAGAATCAAGGTGATTCGCATTATGCCGAGAGACAATACCTTGAAGCCATAGATAGTTACAGCAAGGCAATAAATTTAAACCCAAATCCGAAATACAATTGTGTTTACGTTTATCGCGGCGATGCTTACTGTAAACTAGAACAATACGATAAAGCAATACAAAACTACAGCAAAGCTCTAAAACTAGAACCTGATGACGACCTAGTATACGCATGTCGTGCAGATGCTTATCGTGCTATGGGAGAGTTTGATCTAGCAGAAAATGATCATCAAAAAGTAGTAGAACTTGATATTAAATGTGAAGTAATATACTCCGACTACGCAGAAAGTTACTACAATAGAAAAGATTATAACAAAGCCATTTTCTACTATACAAAAGCAATACAAGTAGAACCATGTTCTACCGACTATATTTCACGTGGAGATTGTTATTATGAGCAAAAAAAATACGACGAAGCTCTTGAGAATTATACAAAAGCAATAGAAATTGATCCTACAGGATGGTATTACCGCACACGCGGAAATTGTTATTACGATCAAAAAAAATATGGTAAAGCCGTTTGCGACTATACAAAAGCGATAGAAATGGATCAACAAGACCAACATGCGTACGAAAACCGTGCGGGTAGTTATTTTTGCCAAAAACAATATGACAGAGCAATATCAGACTATACAAAAACGCTAGAATTAGACCCTAAACGTTTCAGCGCTTACCACAATCGTGGAGATATCTACTACTATCAAGGTTTACACGACAAAGCTATTAATGATTACAACAAGGCTATTGAAATACAACCTAATTATGCAAGCGTTTATTGTGATCGTGGATACGCCTACTTTCGAAAAAAACAATACGATAAAGCAATAGCTGATCAGACAACAGCATTACAAATAAATCCCAAATTCGATCCAGCTTATAACGGTAGAGGAGATATTTATTTCGATACCAAAATATATGATAAAGCGATTAATGACTACAACAAGGCTATAAAAATAAACCCTTACGATCTTTATTATAACAACAGAGGATATTCTTTTTTTCGTAAAAAAGAATACGAGGAAGCTATTTGCGATTGTACAAAAGCGATACAAATAAATCCACACAAAGGGATGTACTACCACTTACGCGGACACTGTTACTACGATCAGAAAAACTATAGCTTAGCAATGAACGATTACACAAAAGCAGTTGAATTGAAATCTGAAAGTGGAGGACTGTACAATAACCGCGGAAATATTTACTACAACAGGCAACAATATAACGAGGCCGTTGACGATTACAGCAAAGCCTTAGAGCTCGACCCTATAAATGTTTATTACCACAACCGCGGTAATGCTTATCGAAAAAAACAACAGCTTAATAAAGCGATTGAGGATTACCACAAAGCTCTCCAATTGGATTGCACAGATGTCGATAGCTATAACTGTTGCGGAATTGCTTACCATAATATACAAAACTATTACAAAGCAATTAAGATCTACAGCAAAGCAATTGAATTAGAGCCTCAACGAGCTATATTGTACCACAACCGTGGTAATGTTTATTATGATAAAGGAGAATACAACAGTGCACTTGAAGATTATAGCAAAACAATAACACTTGCTCCTGAGCATGTACTGACATATAGCAAGCGCGGTAACACTTACTACAAGAAAGAACGATTAGAAAAAGCGATCAACGATTACCAAAAAGCTATAAAACTAGATCCTCAAAATGCTTATGTATACAATTATTGTGCAATCGCCCACCACGATAGAGAAGAGCTTGGCAAAGCAATTAGTTATTACACTCAATCTATCCAATTAGACCCGAAAAGTTTTATTTTGTACAATAATCGAGCTGGTGCTTATTCCGATAAAAAAGAGTGGGATAAAGCAATCAATGATTATAACAAAGCGATAGAATTGGGAGAAAGTAATCCAGAAATATACAAAAAACGAAGTTTAGTTTTTGATAAAATAGGAGAAAGCGAAAAAGCCAAAGCAGATTTGCTCGTATACAAACATCTTCAAAATTAAACAAACATCCTATTTCAATTTTAATCAAGCTACGATCATTCAGGAGGAGATATGGCAGTTTTAGATGGCCATCGAAAAGAAATATTTTCGAATGGTAAAATAGCAGTAATCGAACCACTAATAGTAATTGAGAAAAAGAGTATAGAATTTCTTGTTAGCGGTAGGCTTGAATATCATTTTGGAAAAGCACCTCATTGTAGTATAGAGCAGCAGATAGAATATTATTTTCAGAAAGACTTAAAATATCTAATATTCTTTAATATAAAATACATTTCTTTCAACGAGTTGTG
Organism: Candidatus Uabimicrobium helgolandensis; assembly: GCF_041508025.1. Lineage (NCBI taxonomy): Bacteria > Pseudomonadati > Planctomycetota > Candidatus Uabimicrobiia > Candidatus Uabimicrobiales > Candidatus Uabimicrobiaceae > Candidatus Uabimicrobium > Candidatus Uabimicrobium helgolandensis. The sequence goes on along the minus strand of NZ_CP165719.1, from coordinate 9,119,563 downwards.
GCCAAATTTAGTGGCCCAAGTAATAAAACTAAAGGGAGCAGTGTGTATAGCTGACACTCCAAAATCTGTTATCGAACAAATACTTACCTATACGCCCCAAGTATTCATATACAAAACAGTTGCAGAGGCGTTAGTAAATCAGCAATTACTCGCTCAAAAATCGTAGAGCTATATTTTTTAACCTAGTTGTATTTCTTCAGCTTCATAAACTCTTTATCCAATTACATCAACTAAAATACTAATCTTGTTGTGAAATAAAACGCTTACTTAAAGTTTTATAGCGAAAAATGAGTAAGCAAATAAATAGTAAGATATAAGAAGATGGTTCAGGAACCGTACTAACAGTAGCGGAAAGATTATTTACCTGATATCTTTCAGCGGCATTGTTTCCTGATAATAACAAAGTTAGTCCTAAAGATGCATCTAGTGGTATATCTGAGACTATTAAAGGTGTAAATATTCCGCTCATATTTGCTTGTAAAGTAGTAACTCCATCTTCGATTGAAAAAGAGATACTAAAAATATCACTAAAAGCTGCGTTGGTAACATCAAGGTTAAAATTAGGATTATTTAAAATGTCTCCTCCATCTTCGGCTGTGGAAAAACTTAGTTGTCCACCTCCATTGTCAAGTCGAATAAAGCCCGATGTATTAATACCGTCACTTAAAGATAAGAAAAGGTCGTTATCATCAGTTAGTGGAGTAATATCGGCAGTAATATCTACGGAAACATTATTAGCTGTTCCTGGCGCAAGAATAGTTGTACGAGACATAATTTCAATGAAGTTAACAGCACCTTCGTTAAAGGTAATAGTTCCATCACCATTATCTACTGGCTGCCTGTTTCCATTGGGGAAAACAGTATTTGGATCATTGAGTAATTCTTGTCCTGTAAAGTCAATACTTGTAATTATTTCAGCATTTACCATACTTAGCAGAAAAACAAAATAGATCAAAAAAATACAAATATGTAATTTTCGGCGCATAATAAACCTTCACTTAATAACCTCGTTTTTGTTTTAACAGTGCGCCTAAAATTTCAGACGCACACATTTTATGACCAATTTTCTAAAACGTCGACAAAAGCGGTTAAAAATTTATTCGCCTGGAAGCCATCCATTGCGCGGTGATCTATTGTCAAAGTCACATAAATCATCGGTTGGATTTGTATACAGTCTTGTCCATTTATTTCCTTAACAACAACGCGTTTTTGCATTTTGCCAATTCCCAAAATAGCTGACTGTGGTTGATTAATAATTGGTGTTGCGATTAAGCTACCACTAACTCCGTGATTGGTAATTGTAAAAGTCCCACCTTGTACATCTTCATTTGCCAATTTACCACTTCTTGCTTTTTCTATCAAGCGATGTAATTCATTGGCAACCCCCATTAAATTTAAATTTTGTACATCCTTTAACACAGGAACGATAAGGCCTTTATCCATTGCTGTGGCAACACCAATATTACAGTTATGGAATATCTCCAGCTTATCATCATGCCAACGCGAGTTTACCTCAGGAACTTCTTGCACTGCTATAGCGGCTGCCGTAGCAAAATACGAAGTAAATGTTAATTTAACTCCTTGTTTTGCGTATGCTTCTTTATTTTTACTACGATGAGCAATCACATTCGACATATTTACTTCAAAAATAGCCGTGACATGTGGAGCTACCTTCAACATGCTATTGACCATATGATTTGCTATTTGCTTACGCATAGGTGAATGCGGTACAAATCGACTTGTAGTAGAAGCACTCTTTAGAGAATTAATCCTTGTTGTCGTAGGATAACTCGACTCATGCGGTTCAACATGAGATTTTATTTGTTTATCTTGAATCTTGTTTCTTGCAACATAGAACATAACATCTTTATGTGTTATGCGCCCTTTTTTACCACTACCATCTATTTTAGATACATCTAAATTGTGTTTTCGTACAAGTTTTCTTACAGCAGGACTCAAAAGTAGTTTGTGCTCTACAGTTTTTTGTTCTGTAGCTGTTTTAATATTTTCCGTATACTCTTTAGAGAGACGATCTGTAGTCGTACGTACTGTCGGCTCTCCAAAAAGAAGGATTTCGGCTAACTCTTCTCCTGGCATAACATCAGCATTTTCTTGTTTGAAAATTTTATGCAATTCTCCTGTCGCAGGCGAAGAAATTTCGATAGTTACTTTATCAGTGCTTATCTCAACAATCGGTTCATGAATTCCAACGAAATCTCCTGGTTGCTTTAACCATTTTTCCACGACTGATTTTGATCCTTCTTGCTCTGGCATAGTAACGAGAACTGTTTTGGACATAGTTTTCCCTTAGAATTCAATGAGTTCTTTTATGGCTTTTGTTATTTTTTCAACGCTTGGTACAACCGCATTCATTAATCCAATGTTGTAAGGGATCGGAATATTAGGCACAGCAATTCTCTCGATAGGAGCATCCAAACTAAAAAAAGCTTCTTTGACAATAGTCGCACTAATCTCTGCACCAAAACCAGCGGTCATATTATCTTCGTGAACAATCAAACATTTTTTGGTTTTGTCTACAGAAGCGAGAATTGCCTCTTTATCCCAAGGAGATAATGTACGTAAATCTAGAATATCGGCACTGTGACCTTTCGCTGCTTTTTCACATCTTTCGACCATCGCTCCCCAAGTGACAATTGTAATATCACTTCCTGTAGCAATGAGCTTTGCTTTCCCCATAGGTAAAACATAATTTTCTCCAGGGTAAGGACGTCGCGCCCAAGAATTATCCAAAAGCGCACGATGCTCGAAAAATATAGTTGGATTATTACTTCTCATCGCTGCCCGTAAAAGGCCAACGGCATCTTCAGCATTAGATGGGCAAACCACTTGCCAACCCTGCCCATGTACCCACATTACCTCATTTGACACACTATGCCACGGATCACCACATTTAGCAAAACCACCTGGCAAGCGAACAACAATTGGCGCCGCGAAACGATTCTTAGTGCGCCAGCGTATTGTACCACAGTTATTTAGCTGTTCTGTCGCGGGATCTGCGTATTTACGGAATTGAATTTCGGCAACGGGCATTAAACCGGCAAGCGCCATTCCAACAGCACGCCCAATGATACCTTCTTCTGATAAACTCGTATCAAAAACGCGCTCTTCGCCAAATTTTTTCTGCAATCCCATTGTAGCAGCATGAACTCCTCCTTTCGGGCCAACATCTTCTCCAAAAACGAGAAGTTTTGGATTTGCCTCGAGTTCATGCTCTAGAGTTTGTCTAATAGCAGTAAGCATATTCATTCTTGCAGTGCCCGTTTGTGGAGTATCTTTAGTTTCAGGAAAATTATGATTTTCAGAAGCAAGTCCACCTGTTATCTGAATTTCGTCTTCATAAAATAAATGCTTTGTTACATCATCAGGAGATGGTTCTGGTCGCTCTAGTGCCATTTGCAATTTGCTATTTACCTCTACTGCAACTTTTTCTTCTAAAGCTTGCCACTCTTTTTCGTTCATACATTCAGGAACAATATAATCACGTAATTTATGATAAGGATCACTTTGTTGTTCTTGTTCTAAAAGTTCAGGAGACTTGTACGCTTGAGTATCTTGTCCAGAATGACCACAAAGACGTGGAACAGTTAAACGCAGTAATACAGGCCCTTCATTATTACGAACCGCGTCTACAGCTTTTTTTATAAGCTGCGAAGCTTCGTGAGGATCAGTACCATCACCACTTAAAATATTAAGATGAGAAAATGATTGCAAATTTTTTGCGATATTCGCTCCAGGCGTTTGCTTCTCTGAAGTAACAGATATAGCATAACCATTATCTTCTATATAAAATAAAAATGGTAATTTCAAAGTCGTTGCAATAGTAAGAGCTGACCAGAAACCATTTGTCGCAACCGAACCTTCTCCACCAAGAACAACCGAAATTGCTTTATCATAAGCACTTTCTTTTAAAGTATCTCTACGATACTCAATCGCTTGTGCCCAGCCAATAGCAGGTGTATATTGCGAGCCCACATCTCCTGCCATTGGGATAATTGTTGCTTTTCCTTGAGATGGAAGATTACAAACAACTCCAATATCGCGCCCGCCACTAAATCCTCCAGATTTTGCTAAAGGACCAGCAAAAGCATCGTCAATTTCCAAACCTTGGGTTAATAACAAAGGGCGCGAACGGTAATAAGCACTTGCGCAGTCTTTTGCATTTGTCAACATAGAACCTAGCAAAATCTGTCCTAGGTCGTGGCCGCGAGCAGAAAATTGGTACAATACTTTCTTTTGCGGGTAAAGCTCAGTCTCTTCTATTTCATCTATTTTGCGCGAGGTCATAACCCACTTGCAAATCTGTTTCCAGTCAAAGTCGCTGTTTATTTTACTCATAAGCTAACAAATAGAAATTACAGAAAATAATTTCTATTTCTCCTAAAAAATACAAAAATAAATTTTTAGTTATTATACCTCTTATATCAAGCAAAGTAAAGGAGCGATCAACCTTTTGGGTAGGGCATGTCGGCATTGTACAAAGCCCAAATTTTATTTAATGCATTGTTAGCAGTATCGCGTATTGAAAAATCAACTTTATCAGATGCCCAAGTTTCATCAGGATTTATTTCGACAGTTAACATCCCGCGCTCCTTAGCTTTTAAAATAGGTCCTTGAATATGAGGAAAGCCACAAGTTGTGCCCACAACAAAAACTATGTCAAAACCTCTCTGTAATTCCTCAGCGAATTTAATAAGTTTTCTTCCAGGTATCATTTCCCCGAAGAGAATAACGTTGGGACGCAACATATTCTGGCATTCAGGACAAATAGGAGGGATTTCAAGACCAGCATAATTTTCAACCATTTTCTGGTAGTCGCATTCGCGGCAATATAAATCGCGATAATTGCCGTGAATTTCAATAACATTTTTTGAACCTGCTTGAGAGTGAAGATCATCAACATTCTGAGTGTATAGTTCACGAAAACATTATCAAATATTACATTTAATGAATTTTCATTTAAAAAGGAGTGATCCTTTTAGGGAATACTACTATGCCCTCTATCCCGTTAGCAAAAGCATTCGGGATTGCTTTTCGAATAATGTTTGCTGCCCCGTTGATATCAGCATTAAGCAAAATATTTTGTTTAGACCTAAATAGACCTCGTTTAACACGGCGTCCCAAATAATTTTGATGTTTCTTAATCGGTTCACTGTCTAAGAAAGAACATTTAGAAGTGTAACTTTCTTCTTGAATAAGAACTTCAATACCAGCAAGTTGGGCTTTGTAGGTAAGTTGGTTAACAAACTGAGAATGGGGAATAGAAACAAAATTTTGATTATTCCTTTTGCCAATGTTAATCTGTTGCTTCCAATCATCGTTTTTGCCAATAACTAATGTTCCAATACTTTTCTCAACTAGCAATTTAATGATATAGCGACTAGATTGATGAAGGTAGTTGCTAACAACGCAATTTCTTTTGTATGTAAGTTTTTCAATTCTTCTACTAGTTCCTTTGTTACCGATATAAGACATTAAACAAGAACGCTTTTTGTTAAAAAATTGGTTAATCGATTTTAGAGGTCTACCGTTAATCAAGACAGGAGTGAAGTCTTTTTGATTTGAAGTTATAGCCGCTAAGTTGTTTAACCCAATGTCTATTCCAGCGATTTTGTTTTTATCAAGGTTAGGATTAAGAACTTTATGTTTTCCTAATTGTTTGTAACAATCTTCTAATAATAATCTATTGAACTCAAGTAACTTTTCTTCTTTTGGCTTTTGACTTAATATTTGTTTTGTTACTTTTGATAGTGTTACAGAATCAAAAATATCTTTGTTATAAATTTTTGTTTTGATCAAAGAATTCAATTTATCTGCTATTGCTTTTTTTAAAAACTTTGCTGGTTTATCGCATTTGTAGTTTTCTATTTTTTCTTGCAATATTTTTGAACACTTTTTTCTCAAATACAATGATATTGGTGTATCTTTTTGTAGTTCTAAGAGAAATTCCGACGTGATATCTTTTTCTTTGAGTAGATACACTGATTTCTCGTAAACAATCTCTATTTTGTACATTCCATATCGAGGAACTATTCTTACCTGTTTGATGTGTTTTTGTTGACATGACAATGTTATGTTACACATTGATAGCTTGATTTTGTTCTTTGTTAATTCTTTTTTGTTTATTGCATCTATTGGGTATAAAACTATATTCCGTCCGTTACTCTTATGTTTATACTTTGGCAATTTTGGTTTTGCCTTGAATTTATTTGGATTGATCTTGTATCCTTCTAACCCTCTAAAAAATGATTCGAAGTTTTTGCACAATACTCTTAATATCTGCTGACTTGCTTTTGTTGGTAGTGCGTAATAGTCTGGCTGCTTACTTTGTTGTAGCTCTTTTTGAAGATTTTCGTAACCTATAAAACCTTTTCCTGCGAAAAAATTTTGACGCACTACATACAATCCAGCATTATATAGATTTTTTGAACGGAAACTTAAGTCGTCCAGTTCAGAGTATTTTTTATTATTTTTTGTTATATTATGTTTTTCTACGAGCTTCATAATTTTGCTTAAACTCACTTATTTTTCAGTTTTACTCATTTCTTCTTCTAACTCTTTTATAATTTTCTCTGTTCGCCTCTTGTTTCTTCTCAACCCATATAATCTAGCACAAAAAGAAGTAATTATATTTACGAAATCTTGCATCAAGTCCTCTTTATCACCACTTGTTTTGTTTATTACTTCTATTTTTTTATTTTCTTTTGCTAATAATATTTCAATGTAATTTAATCCAAATCTTGCCAAACGATCTTTGTGCTCTACTATTAAAATTTCCCAATCATCTGATTCTAAAATTTTCTTTAATTTTGCTCTCTTATCATTTAATCCAGATCCTATTTCTTTGACTTCTTTTGCTATTTGATAGCCTCTAGCACTTGCATAATCTCTTAGGCGGTTGCACTGAGACTCTAGATTTTTTTTATTTTCTGATGATGATACTCGTGCATAAATGATCACGCTTGGCTTTTCTTCCTTAGCTTTTTTTTCCTTTTCGTCGAAAACAACTATTGTTCCTGACGGGAGTTGTTTTCCTTTTATATAGCCTTTTTGCCAATGACGATAAGCTGTTAAATAAGTTATTGAATTCTTTTTTGCATATTCTGATAGTTTCATTACTTTATTATACTTTAGTTTTTCTTTTCGACAAGAACAATTTGATATTTTTTGATAATATTTGATATTGATTTATGTTAAACTTTACTATACCTTCAACTTTTTTATCTTCTGTCCATTTTCCATTCACACCGCGATATGAACGAATTCCTGAATCAACAGAAATGCCCGCTCCTGTTATAAATAAAATACGAGAACTATCTCCAAGATAATTTGCTATTTCCTTATAAACTTCCATCAATTACTCCACCAACATCATTTTGATCTCTTACAAAACTGTTCATATGAATACGCAATATCCAGTAGCTTTTTATCTTCGTGTTCTTTAGCAATAAGAGTCATCCCAATTGGTTCGCCACTATCTCGATACCCAAGAGGAATGCTAATGGCAGGATAACCGCATGGAGCATATACACTTGTAAAATAATTACTCAGAGTGGCAATTATTTCTATATCGTTTTTATCAAACAAATTATCTAATGTTTTTTTGGTAATTTCGCGATTGTTTTGAACTAAGACTTGGTATTGTTGCTTAGTTATTTTTTTCTTCAAAGAGTATCTAATTATTCCTTGGCCAAAAGGAGCATATTTATTTTTTTGTCGATTATTGTAATTAAAAACCTCTTGTAAACTAATAATTTTTTGCTGCGTTTGTTGCAAGTAGAGTTGTAATTCTCGTGGAAAATCATAAACCATTACGTGATAAGCATCTACCATACCCAATAATGGTTCATTTACTTCTATTTCCTTTACTGTAGCACCTAGTTTTTCAAATTGCTGATGCATTTTTTGCCTAAAACCTTTATCTCCTTCGCGGAAATTTTTTTGGTACTGTTGCCCGTAAAGAATACCTATTTTTGCTTTTTTCAAAGCTGCGTGATCAAGTACATTTGCTTGACGATATTCTCCTTGCATTGCAAAAAACAAAACAGCAAGGTCAGTCACATTCTGCGCCATTGGCCCTGCCGTATCTTGTTTAGAGGTGATGGGAATAATACGATCTTGACTAATAATACCAAGTGTCGGTTTTAATGCGAATACAGAATTTTGAGAAGCAGGATATATAATGGAGCCACTTGTTTCAGTACCTATAGATAACGAGCATAAGTTTTTAGCCACAGCACTTGCCGAACCGGAGCTAGACCCTCCAACATCAAAAAGCCCATGTGGATTTTTTGTTTGTCCACCTAAGCTACTAAAGCCGTTTGCTGAAGAAAAAGACATGAAATTAGCCCACTCACTCAAATTAGTTTTACCCAAAAGAAGCGCACCATTATTGCGTAAATTTTTTACTAATTCAGCATCACGATCACAGCGAGCGTCTTTTAACGCAGCAGCTCCAGCACTAGTGTGCATTTTTCCGGCAACGCCAATATTGTCTTTTAACAGAACAGGAATTCCGTGAAGCGGACTTCTTCTCTTAAGGCGCTTGTTATCAATTGAAATAGCTTGTTTTAGAACTTCGGGATTTAACTCTAAAATAGCGTTTAGCTGCGGGTCGTATAATTGTATTTGTTTAAGATAAAACAACACTAGTTGATACGATGATAACTGCTCACTGTCAAAAAGCTCTTGTATTTCATATACATTTTCAACGCAGGAAATTTTCTCTTCTACTTTAGCATAATTTTTAAAATTGTTTAGGTCTTCTATAAATGGAGAAAAATCAAGTTTGCGTATTCGTTTATGGGTATCTCCGTATTGTTGGCGCTTAAGCTGTTTGTTTATATAACTATCTACTTTTGTACCGGCGAACATTTTCTTACTAAAGGCAAAACAACAAACAGCAAACCCTAGTATAATAATACAAAAAATTTTCATTCTTTTCCCCGTAGTAACAGCAATATGAAACTTATTGAACAAAATTCAACTCAACGGCACTCAATGAGAGACTTCTCCTAACTAAATATTCGAAGCACTCCGTTTATAAAGTCTGAATCGTCTATAACATATAGATAGTCAAATGAAAGCATTTGTTTATGTTTAAATACAAGTATTTTTTTTACGATTTAATAAAGTCACACCAAGAAGTATAATTAATATGTAAGTACTTGGTTCTGGTACTGCATTTACCTCTGTTGAAATCAAAGCCTCTTGTGCTCCTGTGAAAATAACATTAGTGATATTATCAACACCATTATTTAAAGTTCCTGGGTTAACACTGTTAATCCCAAATTGGTTGAAATTAACTAGCGAATTGTTAAAGCCGCTTCTATTCAAAAACTGAGTAAATGATTCACCGTCATTCGCTGCAACAGCCCCTATTTCATCATTATCTTGACCAAAAAAAACATGCTGAACCCCCTCATCTTCAAACTGGAATGTATTCCCATCTGCTCTAATAAAGTAATTACCACCATCTTGATCAAGAATATTATCAACTCCATTTATAGTAAGAGTGATAAAAGGATTGACAAGAGTCAATAGTCCCGCGTTAAATACGCTTCCATCATCAAAATCGATTTGAACATCAAAAGTTTGTCCAACAATAGATATACCGTTAACCTCTCCTTGTTGATCTACAGTCATCCCGGTAAAAGTGAGTACTTCAGTAAACAACGTTGTAGAAAGAAATAATATTATAAAAATTTTTTTCATCTCAATACTTTCTATTGATTAAAATAATTTTCTTGGTGCTTACTTTTTCCAAAAGGCTGGGTGAAACAAGATAACAAACGTGTAAATTTCCAATCGACCAAAAAGCATACAAATTACAAGCAACAACTTACCTAAATCAGGAATCACTGAAAAATTCATTGTTGGTCCTACTTCAACAAAACCAGGACCAATACTATTAAGCGTTGCTGCGGTTGCTGACATTGATGTCATCATATCAAATCCCATAGATGAAATGATAATACTCGTTACTCCGAATATAATAATCCACAGGCAAAACAAACCAATAATGTTATTCACAACTTGGTCTTCGATAACTACTTTTCCTAAGCGAATTGGACGTATTGCTTGTGGGCGGAAAACATGTTCGATTTGATTGAAAATATACTTAAAAACAATGACCCAACGAATAACCTTAAAACTCCCAGAGGTTGAACCAGCGCAACCACCAATAAACATAAGAGCAAAAAGTATTAGCTTACTAAAACCAGGCCACTTATCGTAGTCTGCCGTTCCATAGCCCGTCGTAGTCTGTACTGATACTACTTGAAACAGTACCTCGCGAAGGTTTTTTAAAATATCGTGGCTAAAGTGTAAAGATAAGTCAACCATAATTAAAGTTGTTGCGGAGATGATAATAAGAAAATACGCGCGAAACTCTGTATCTTTCCAAAAAATGTTGCGCTGTCCTGATAAAAAATAATGATAGAGTGAAAAATTCACACCTGCCAAAAACATAAAAACGATAAGAACAATTTCAATAGAAATACTATCAAAAGCAGCAACGCTAGTATTTTTAGTCGAGTACCCTCCTGTTGCAAGGGTACCAAAAGTATGACAAATAGAATCGAATATAGTCATCCCACAACAACAGAGAGCAAAGGTTTCAATCACTGTAAGACCTATATATATTTTCAGTAGTATAAAAGCTGTTTCACGGATCTTGGGTTTCAAAACTTCTGTATGTGGTCCTGGAACTTCCGAATGGAATAACGCACGACCTCCTACGCCTAAATGAGGTAAGACAAGAATAAAAAGAACAACGATTCCCAAACCTCCAAGCCAATGTGTAAGTGAACGCCAAAATAGTAAGCTTTGTGGTAGAGCTTCTATATCACTTAATACACTTGCTCCCGTAGTTGTAAAACCTGATACTGACTCGAATAAAGACGATAAGAACGTCGGAATATACCCACTTACGTAAAAAGGCAAGGCGCCAATAATACCAGAGGCTATCCAAATAACAGACACTAAAAACAAGCCTTCTCTTTTGGTAAATTGATTGCTACCTTGGTATTTCTTAGTATATTTTTTACACAGAGTTCCTACTGAAATCGTTGACAATGTGATCCAACCAAATACATTTATCATCGCCCACTCTTGAGCATAAATCCCCCACAAAATCGAGGGGAGAAAACAACACCCATAAAAAACTAAGTAAGCCCCTAGCGTATGAATGATAAGTTGCAAATTCATTATTTCAATCCATAAATAAAGAAATGAGACACACTCAAGAACCTATCCTAAATATAATTTTGTAACAGGCTCGAAAAGTCAACCATTTTATTCACCAATAAAAAGTTTTCGTAGTGGATCTATATTCTTGCCAATGGTAAAAGCAACAATAATATCTCCTGATTGAATGTGGGAACTACCTTTGGGAACAAATATCTCTTCTCCACGCTGTATAATACACACTAACGTATTTTCAGGCAGATGAATCTGTTGAAGTGTTTTGCCTTGAAAAGGAAAACTATCATTGATGTACATTTCAATAAGATGAGCATCATCAAAACGTCCAAGAGTATGTGTTAGAACATTACCATTACGAACAAAATCAAGAATACACTGCGAAGTATTACGGCGTGGATTGACAATATTGTTAATCCCCAATCTTTGTAAAACTCGATTGTAGCGATCATTATCAATTACAGAAATAATTTCTTTTGCTCCCATATCTTTTGCAAGTAGGGAAGCCATCAAGCTTGTTTCAACTTCTTTACATGTGCTAATAAAATAATCAGCGTTTTCAATGCCTTCTTCGTGTAGAAATTTATCATTTGTCCCATCTTCGTTAAATACAGTGATATCAGGAAGTTCTGCTGCCACTTGTTTGCATCTCTCTGGATCTTCTTCGATAAGTTTCACTTGTATTTCGTGCATAGATAGCAACTTTGCAACAAGCGCTCCGATATGCCCACCTCCTAAAATAAAAGCGGTTTTGTGTTGAGAAAAAAACCACCCTTCTTTTTTAGGATCAAAAACACCTCCCATGTGCTCAATAACTTCAGTTTTTCCGATAATATAAAGAATATCACCTTCTTGGATTTTATAGTTCCCACTAGGAATAGTTAATTTCTCGTTGCGAACAACACCACTCACAAGTGTATTTTCAGGAAAAGGGATTTCTGTAAGCACATAGTCTTTATATTTAAATTTTCCACTTACGCGAATGGTTTTTACTTCGATATTACCATCGGCAAGTGTTTCAACAACGGAACTTTTGAGTTCTTTAGTGTAACCAATCACTTCTAAGGCTGCTAATATTTCAGGGCAAACGATCATATCAATACCCATTTTATTGCGATAAAGAGTTTTATGCCCCTTGAAATAAAAATCTTGACGTAATCGCGCAATTGTAGTTGCTACACCAGTATTCTTAGCAAGTAGACAGCTCAACATATTTGCTTCATCATTATTTGTTGTGGCAAGTAGCAATTTGCAATCTTCAAGACCCGCTTTTAATAAAACCGTCAAGTCTGCGCCATTACCATATACACATTGGACATCACATGTTTCTTGTATTTGAGCAAGTTTTTCCTTGTTGGTATCAACAATAGTCACATTGTTTCCTAAACATGAAAGTTCTGTCGCCAAATGTACTCCGACAGAGCCTGAGCCTAAAATAATGATGTTCATTTTTCTACTTTTTCCTCTAAATAAGTGATCGCATTTTTTAAACCATCAAGGGTAAGATCTTGCATATGAAAAATTTGGGAAATCGCTTCAAGTGTAGAACTTTGATAGTACCAATACTTTTTCTCTATTGGGTTAAGCCAAACCGCATATGGAAAGGTATCAGCAATAAGTTGTAGCCAGTCGATACCTGGAATAGCATTTTCTACGTAGTAGTTAATAGCTCCATATGGCGAAAATAATTCACTAGGTGCCATATTAGCATCACCTACGACAAACAAACGAATATCTTTGTCTTTTTGAAATATATTGCGAAGAGGTACAAAGTTTCGATGTTGAACATCACTATAAACACCTTCATAAATACAATTGTGAAAATAATAAAATTCTAAATCTTTAAATTGACTACGCATTTTTGAAAATAATAACTTTATGAGTCGTACATACGGCATCATTGAATATCCGCCATTGTCCATAAGAAGTACAACTTTTAGCTGGTCGCGTAATTCACGTTTAAAAATGAAATCGATTTCACCACCATTTTTACACGTTCGATGTATCGTTTCGTCTATATCTAATTCATTATGAGGACCAACAGGAAGCATATTTTTCAACATCGCGAGTGCTTGGCGTATGTTTTCTGCTCCTAGCTTTGCATCTTGCTTGTAATTTGTATAACGATTTTGCCCAAGAACTTTAATCGCAGATTTATTACCGCCCACACCATGAACGCGAATACCGCCTTTAGCATAACCAGAGTGTCCCCACGGTGACGTTCCTCCCGTACCAACCCAGCGGCTCCCCCCGTGGTGCTCTTCTTGTTGTTCAAGCATTGTTTCCCAAAATTTTTGCAAAAGCTCTTCGAGAGGCATTTCGTGTAATGCTTGAGGAGGAAAGTTTCCTTCTTCAATTTCTTTATCTAACCATTCTCGAAATGGCTTACTTAAAAAAAAGGAATCAACTTCTGGTATTTGCAGCTTATCTACTTGCCCAAGAAAATATGCGGCAAATGCGCGTTCAAACATGTCATAGTGTTCTACTTTTTTAACAAAAATAAGGCGCGTAACAAGAAACAAACGGTCGAGATTAGTAACTAGTCCTTTTTCCCATGCTTGGAAAAATTCAATAATATACTGGAAACTAATCGGAATCCCGCACCTTCGCAGTAATTGAAAAAAATCAGTAAACATACTATCTTCTTTGCTTTTTGAAACGTAAAATATCTTCTGTTCTTTTGAGTAAACTTCCCAAAAATGCTACTTCACCATTATTTTCTGGACCTGTTCTCTCGTTTTTTTGCAAGGCTCCTAACCAATCTAGAAGTTCCGCCGTTGCTGGAGGTTTCTCAAATCCTTCGCGGCGCAATTTGTAAAAAGCTTCCGTTGAGCTTTGTAAAAGAGTGTCATCAATATCTGGATAGTGTAATTTAACAATTTTACTAATTTCATCTACTTGCGGAAAAGGTATAAAGTGACAAAAGCACCTACGTAAAAACGGGTCAGATAGCTCTCGTTTCGCATTACTAGTGATAATAATAATAGGTTTTTGTTCTGCCTGCACACAGTGGTTAATCTCGCGGATAATGAAAGAATTGTCTTCTAGTACATCGAGTAGATTATCTTGGGTATCGCTATCAGTCTTATCAATTTCATCAATCAACAAAACACGTCGTTTTTCAGAACGAAATGCTCTACCTATTGGCCCAAATCGCAAATAATCCCAAATATTATTAATATCTCTCTTAGTATCCCCTGTTCCAAAACGCGAGTCATTGAGACGTAAAACAGTATCATAAATATAGCAAAGTTCTTCGCCTTTGAAAGTTGACTTACAACGCGCTATTTCCATTTCGAGTCCAAGTGTTCTCGCAATTTCAAATGCAAGTTGAGTTTTTCCTGTGCCTGCTTCTCCAGAGAGCAAAAGTGGTTTTTCCATAAGAATAGCAATATTCACTATTTCCTCTAACTCAGGATTCAAATAATAACGATCTGTACTAGTAAATTGCAAAATAGTCTCCTCAATAGTTAAACTTCCACGGCTCATTACGCAAATTTATATCTTTGATATTCGCAGAAAGCAAATCGCGAAAACGCGGCTTCATTTCTGCCATAGAATCTCCACCTATTTTTTCCTGAAGTGAGTTCGCAATCACTAATGCTAACATTGCTTCAGCAATAGGTACAACGCGCGGTAGTGCACAAAAGTCACTTCGCTCGTACGTTGTCATTTCTCTTTTTCCTGTTGCAAGATTTACGGACTCGAAACCACGAACAACTGTAGAGATAGGTTTCATTGCAATGCGAACAACAATAGGTTCTCCATTTGAAATTCCTCCTTCAAGCCCTCCAGCTCGATTTGTTTTGCGCACAACTTGTAGCTGATCATTATGAAGAGCAATTTCATCGTGAACAGCACTTCCTCTCTTTCGAGCATTTTCAAATGCAAAACCAAACTCTACCCCTTTTATCGCCGGAATACTCATCATTGCCGCGGCAATTTGCGCGTCAAGACGACGATCATATTGCACGTAAGTTCCCAAACCAACAGGAATATTTTTTGCAAAAACTTCAACAACACCTCCTAGGGTATCTTGGGCCTTCATTATTTCTTTGATATGAGCATGCATTTCTTCTACTTGTCCTTCATTAGGGCAACGCACCGCATTTTTTTCAGCAATTTGCGCGCGCTCTTCGAGACAAGCCACTTTGTTTACAACCGTAACTTCTCCCAGTTGTGTAACATATCCACCTAAAACAATAGAAAATTCTTTTAGAAATTTTTTGCATATTGCTCCTACAGCAACACGCATAGCTGTTTCTCGAGCGCTAGCTCTTTCAAGACAGTAGCGCAAGTCTGGATAACGATACTTTATAGCTCCTGTAAGATCTGCATGTCCGGGACGTGGTGTGGTAATTGGAACAATCTCACGGTTCTGCCAATTTTTGTAGTCACGATTTTCTAACAGTAAAGAGATAGGTCCTCCTGTCGTTGTACTTTCAACAACGCCAGATATTATTTGAATGCGATCTTTTTCTATGCGCATACGACCTCCACTGCCAAAACCTTTTTGGCGACGTTGGAGGTCTACATTAATATCACTAGGAGTAACTGTAAGTCCCGCAGGAATCCCTTCAATAATAGCACTCAACATCGGCCCGTGACTTTCTCCAGCAGTTAATATACGAATCATTTGAGGCTACTTTCTTTGCGCAATAAGAACACCATCGTGAATAGCATTGATAAAAAAATCATAATTAGAATCATTCATGATCATACTCGTACTTTCGCGAATAGCGGATGTACAACTTTCGCTCATCTCCGTATCAAGTACGCGTCCAGCCCACAAAACATTATCACAAATATAAAGTCCTCCTGG
This sequence comes from Candidatus Uabimicrobium helgolandensis, assembly GCF_041508025.1. Taxonomy (NCBI): domain Bacteria; kingdom Pseudomonadati; phylum Planctomycetota; class Candidatus Uabimicrobiia; order Candidatus Uabimicrobiales; family Candidatus Uabimicrobiaceae; genus Candidatus Uabimicrobium; species Candidatus Uabimicrobium helgolandensis. Next base: position 9,103,521 of record NZ_CP165719.1, on the reverse strand, counting down.
GCGTATTCTATCTTTAACAGCTTGCCAAACTTCTGGATATTCTTGTTTTTCGCCATCATTGTAAATGATATCAAAATCTCCACTAGTACCGGCAAAAACTTCAAGCGGTAGTCCAAAGTGATACTCCACTTTTTCCCATTTTCCAGCTTCTGAAAGATATTTTTTGGCCCTCTTTACATTTTGCTCTAGATGATCACAGCAAATAACTTTTCCACCTTCAGCAAGTGTATTTGTAAACCAGTAAGCAGAATAGCCAAAACCGCTGCCAAACTCAAATATGCGTTTTGCATTTACACTACGTGCAAGAACCTGCAACATACTACCAACCGCCCGTCCAACAACAGGAAATTTTTCTTGTTCAGCGAATTTTTCCATTTCTGCGAGAACATTATCGTTATACTTTTCTAATAACTGAGAAATATAACTTTCGATTCGCCGGTCAACAGGTTTTATAAATTCACTCATTCGTTTTCCTTTATTGTTGAAATGTTTTTTACAATCATTGTATAATCTATTGACAAGTAGCTCAAGTAAGTTTATTTACCTGTAACAACTTTCTCAAATTATAAAAGTCAGACACACACCGCGCACAACAACGCGTATTCTTTACATTTTCAGGGAAAAAATATGTTAAATCGAGAGGTTATTGCTATTATCCTTGGAGGGGGAGCTGGAACTCGTTTGTTTCCCTTGACAAAGGTTCGTTCTAAACCAGCTGTTCCTTTAGTTGGTAAGTATCGCTTAATTGATATTCCTATATCTAACTGTATAAACTCTGGCATCAATCGTATGTTTGTTGCAACTCAATTTAACTCTGCTAGCTTAAATCGACATATATCAACAGCATATCGTTTTGACAGTTACAGCAATGGTTTTGTAACAATTCTAGCCGCAGAACAAACACTATCATCTAAAGAATGGTTCCAAGGTACAGCTGACGCTGTGCGACAAAGCTTGCATTATATCGACAGTTACTCTCATTCCCAAGTACTTATTCTATCTGGCGATCAGTTATATTCAATGAATTATGCTAAGATGCTACAGCATCACCAAGAAAATGAAGCAGATATTACTATTGCAACAATTCCAGTAACTGCAAAAGATGCTTCTGGATTTGGAATTTTAAAAACGGATGACAAATATGTAATCAACGAATTTCGCGAAAAACCACCACAAGAAGAACTAGAAGGCTTACAAAGTTACGTAAATGACGACCTGAAAAAAGAAGGTCGTGTATATCTTGCATCTATGGGGATCTACATATTTAACCGCAAAGTACTTCGCAAAGAATTAGACGAGAACGCTTTTACTGATTTTGGCAAGGAAATTATCCCAAACGCAATCAACAACCGCAAAGTAATTAGTTTTCCATTTAACGGTTACTGGAGTGATATTGGAACCATTCGCTCGTTTTATGAAGCAAATCTAGATTTGGCCAAAAGGCAACCGGCTTTTGATTTATATAACCCAGATATGCCAATGTATACTCACGCACGGATGTTGCCTGCCTCTAAGCTACAAAGCACTTTTATCCAAGATTCAATAGTTGCAGAAGGTTGTATTATTATCAATAGCCAAATATCTAACTCAGTCATTGGGGTACGATCTTACATTGGCAACAACACTACTGTAAAAAACAGCGTTATAATGGGAGCGGATTACTATTCATGGCATGACCGTGCCTCACGCGATTTCTTGGTCGGAGCCGATGCTCCTGGTATTCACGATGAAACCTATATAGAAGCCGCCATTATTGACAAAAATGTTCACATAGGCAAAAAATGCATCATTAAAAATCGCGACAACGTTCAAGAAGGCGAAGGTCCAAATTTCTTCATTCGCGATGGTATTGTCATTATTCCTAAAAATGCCACAATTCCCGATGGAACAATTATTTAGGCCTTCAGCGCAAATACACCTAAACAAGTTAATTTTCAAAGTACTCCAAATATACTGCAAGTGACCACCATGTCACTTGCGGCACATCCCTTTTGTAAAAACTTTTCCTTGAATAATCTTATGTGCAGGACGATTTCGAATAGAAATAGGCCTTGCGAATTCCTGGCCGCAACCTGAGCAGCGCATATCTCCAGCAGTATTGTCCTTTACAATACGATCAAGTAAACACTTTACTAAACCTCCGCGTCCACCTTTATGGTATTTATAAATTAGTGTATTACACTTAGCACAGTGGATGGAAATTGTGCGAATTACCTTCCCCATTTTAAGATCTCCTAGTTTTCAAATTCGGTTTGCTTACTATAGTCTACAATGACTCATTCACTAAACAAACTTAAAATTTTATGCATTTCAAAATTCATGTCACAACTGTTTTGTCGCATCTCAATATACAATACTACAAAAAGCACTCAATTCGAATTTGTCATTTGTAATCAATTGTAATCAATCTGTAGGGTGAGCTTTATGAATATTGAATTTGTCGCCACATTTTTTTATAAAATTCCCAATCAATATATCAATGTATTTTACGATAATAGTACAGGGGAAGTTTTGTTTATTGCCCGCGAATTGGCTAAGATTTTAGAATATCGTTGCGTGGGAGTATTGCTTCGTAAAAACCCGCTTTTCTCAGAAACATGCCACCAAAAACTCGTTATTGGTTCAGAAATTCGCGATTTAAAAACATACTTACAAAGTATATGTATCGAGCGTTATGCTGTAAGCACAAAGATAATGTTTGTCACTGAATCAGGCTTCCATTTACTTATGGCGTCATCTTGTAAAATTAAAGCCTTTTATATCGGGGAATGGGTATGTAAAACAGTGTTACCACAAGCAAAACCTTGTGAGAAAAATATTTATCTCACTCGTTGGTTAAGTCAAACGTTTTCAACAGAGATTCCACTTATCAAAATCAATAACCGCATAGGTTTTTTTATTGACTCTCTAACAACACATCTTAGAAATTTTCACCATATCGACATTGGCTACGGTCGCTATATAGAGAACATCCATTTACAAAAGATATCAATCGAGCAAAACGAAAATCAATTCATTTTCTATGAAAGCGGTTTATACCGTTATTTGACAGGTACAAATCATCCTTTAGGAAAAATTTTTGCCACAGAATATATGAAAAAGCTCATTCCAAAACTACGGCATTCGCAACTAGAATGGCAAAAATTAAACAAAAATACCTCAAAAAATACCGACCAACCAAAGATTTATCATCGTCCACAAGAACAATTTGGAGAATGGCACCAACAATTGCAAAAAAATATCATTCGCGACAGTGTAGTTGTCAATGCACGATTAGATGGCTTTTTGAAATTTTTTCGCGATTTAATACCACTTTTAGAAGAACGCTTTGCTAATTTACAGCATAGCATTGAAGAGGTAAAATCTGCGGTCTCGCATAATTCACCGATTGTTTCAACAACAAAATGGAAACAACTTGCCATAAGACTTAAGATTTTTCATATAGATAAAGAAACACCACATACTTTATTTGTAAAAGCTTTAGTAAAATATGCGCAAACGGAGGTGTATGAAAAACTTTGCGACATAGTTGCGCAGAAAACGCAAGGGGCTACCGGAGAAAACTGGGTGCAATTAGGAGCATATACTTATCATATATGGCGAAAAGAAAGGCGTGTCGACATTTAGAAGAATAACTAAACATACAATTTAACATTGACTTACATCCTAATCCCAAAAGGCTTTATTCTCGTAAACATAATTCAAGTTGCGACCAATAAAAAATATTAATGTCCAGAGTTTTACAAACGATATGCCTCCTCGATATTCGTGATTCACAGCCGTGAATGATCGTTCGAAACAAGTTTCGCCCTAAATACAACTTTTTCTATTTCCTAAAGGTCGCAACTTAGGTTAACTACTCGTTAGGACTTTTATTCAGCCAAGGTTTAATAAACTCTTTTACTTTATGCGAACCTCGTAATCGCAACGACAGATCCTTATTTGCTTCGGCAAAAATTAATTCAAAAGTAAGAAAATGGCAACATTGCTGTTCAAAAAATACAAATTGTAATAGTTCATTTGCCATTTTTTGAGTACGAGGAAATTGAAAAGCATAACCATCTTCTAATTCTTCTATTTTCGTACATTGTTTGAACAGTTTTTGTAGTTCTCCATCTCGTTGTTGAAGAGCTTCAGAAGATAGGTTACACGAGATCAAATTTTTAGATACTTGTTTTTTCATAGAATAGTTTATTTCTACTTCATTTATATAAAAGAAATAAGTTGAAAATACCCCTACAACAGTTCCTATTATAAAAATCAATGATTTTTTCATTTCTGTTTTTTTCCTAAATGTTCGACAGCTAAACAATCCTTCATAAACCTCTTATCGCATTGTATTAATAACATTTGTAAAAAATCTTTTATTTGCTGTAACGATTCAATTTTTTGTTCTATTTGGGATATTTTTTGTAATCCAACTTCTTGTATGGCGTCACAAGAAGTATTGCCATCAAGATTAATCAAATCAGAGATTTCTCGTAAAGAAAAACCTAATTGTTGCATTTGTTGGATAACAGAAATACGCTGTACATATTCTTCTGTATATTTACGATAACCTGTCAACCGAACAGGAACTGCTAACAGCTGGCGACGCTGGTAATAACGAATGGTTTCGACATTTACATTAGCACGCTTTGCCAATTGACCAATAGTGAAAGTTTCCATAGTGAACCTCCAGCAACTATTCTACAGTCCGTACCATGGTACGGAGTCAAGAGTTTTATATTATAGTTATCTGTCGAATTTTTTATTTCAAAATTATTACCCCCTTAACAAAAGGATACAACCAACAAAAAAGCCTCATCTTTAGATGAGGCTTTTCAAAAACACACTATAAAAATATTACTTACTTTAGTTCACGAAGTTTCTTTATAATTTGCATTTGCTTCGCACTAAGTCCTGCATCCGAAACTGAAATTGATTGTAAATACCCAACCAGTAGCGAAAATTCTTCTTCTGGTAGTGTTGCAATGTTACTTTTATGAAGTAAATATATTTCTTTCATAGATTGGAAAAGTTCATGAATGCCTTCTTGTTTAACGAGCTGTAAATGATTTATAAGTGCAGGTACATTTATGTTCGGGAAAGAAGAATTTACACTTATATAATTCTTTTTTGAGATAAAAAAAACATTATATTTGTAACCAATAGCAATAGTAAAAAATTGCGCACGTTTTTCTACATATGCAACATAATACGTAACTCCACCTCTTTCTGTTATAAGATTATGTGATTCAAGTTCTTTTTTATCTACAGCAAACCTCGGTTGATACTTAATACCATTAAGAACCATGCTTGGGTTGCGTAACAAAAATTCTATTTTTCGTAATTTTTCTGCCTCTACTGCAACAATAAACTGATCACCTTTGACAATAAAATTTTTCTTAATTGTCTTGTATTTATGAATATCAATCTCAACTGAAATTTTAGTGTTTTTTGCGAATTTTTGATCAAAACTATAAATTTTGTTATTTACTAAAACTCTTAACGGCTGTACTAATTGTTCAGTATCTCTATCCAAAATTTGAAAAACTAGTTGGCTATGTTTTTGTGATCTCTTCGATTCAACCATTCTCTCTTTAATTGTATGAACATTAGAAGGAAATATTGTAATTGATTTAGCTTCAGATGCATAACGGGGATGATAAATCTCTAAATCGTAATTTCCTGGCTTTACACTTAGCCCAGTTTTTACTGCGTGAGTAATTTGACCTTTTTTCAAAGTCACAATTTGCTCAGAACTATTTATCCTATCACCGTACATTACTTCTAAAGCAACTGTAACAGGTCGCGAAACAAGCTTTTCAGATAGAACAAAATTTCGGTCATCAGGCCAAACATGAAGTTTGTGTTCGATACCAAAGAAAAATGGTTTTTTAATGGTCATCATATAACTATTCGGTTTGATTTTTGACCCGTTTTCAATTTTAAAAGACTTATCTTCTGAAACTGGCCTCAAAAAAATAGAATAAGAATTATCTTTTGTAACACAGTCAAACTTTATATCAACGTCGAGTGTTCGCTCTAACGTAACTAGCTCACGCTCAAACTCAAACGTTCCTTGACCTTTGTTAATTACTATCGGCTCTTTTACTGGTATATAACCAGGCTGCTTAATTTCCAAAATATAGGCTCCTGGTGTAAAGTTTTGATCGCGCACATCAAGTCCGTTCAATGATATAATCTCTGGATCAATTGGGTCTTCTTTTGGAAAATCACCTGTAATTTTATACTTTACATTGACTTCCCCGTCTTTTTTCTTAAGCTTTACTTGTTTCTGAGATAATTCCATAGATACACTAATATCAAAAGTCTTGTTTGAACTAGCAATTTTTATTTCTTTAAAAATGTGCTTAAAATCTTTTTTAGAAACCAATAAATTGTAATTCCCAGGCGCAAAAAACTTTTGTTTTTTAAGGTCCACACCGTTAAGGAATATAAGATCTGGTTCTACTTCTTGTTTTTTTCCGCTACTCATAGTATAGACAACATAAGAAACTTCAACTTTTTCTTGCTGCGTCTTATTCTCTGGTGCCGAATCTTTTTGTTGTCCAAAAATTCCTATTGAACATACGGCAAATAATGTTAAAATAAAGAGAGTTAATTTTTTCATTTTTTTGTACCCCAAATATTTATTATCTAAAATGCGTACTATACGCGTTTTCAAAAAATGATGTTTCTCTGCTAACCCTACAGCACCAAAAGCAGAAAAAACATCATTGCTTTCTTGTAAAACACGCAACATTGTTTTGGTATAATTTTTGCGTTTCCCTCCTAAGCAATAAACAGCAAGATCGTCGCAAGCTAACTCTCTTTCATTGTATATTTTGCGGTTGATATACCATACTGCTGGATGAAAAAAATAAACAATTTGCAGTAAGATTTGCAACCAATTCACAACTAAATCCCTACGTTTTAGATGCGCTAATTCGTGCAAAATAATAGGCGAAAGTTCGTGTTCTTTCCACGACGTAACTACGTGTTTTGGTAAAATAATTTTAGGAAAAATAATTCCCGTTAAAAATGGTCCATCGGTAACTTTAGGCGATAATAAAACTTCTATATCGCGGTCTATTTTTAATTGTTTCTTACATTCTTCGAGAAGCCGAAGTACTGCTATATCTTTTACTCGCGGATAAATTTTAATCTGTGCAAAAGCGTATACCGCACGCAATACAACAATACTTCCTAGTAATAAAGCAAGTAAACTCCATAGCGAAACAACAATCGTAGATAAAGACCAATTCACCAACACATAGCTAGAGTTGGAGCTTTGTTCTTCTATATTTGCGAAAGAAATACTTTGCAAAGCTGTTTCTTGTGACTGTTCCCAAACGACAGGTAAGCTATTTGGTATATAATAATTATCGCGATCCGTTTGAAAAACATCTCCTGGCAAACACAAGCGCAGAAGAATAATACACCACAACCAGTAACGAAAATTCGCAGAAGTTCGCGAAAAAATCTTACACAGTCCCCAAACAACAATCACTAAAACGCAAATTTGCCAACTAATCATCCACAAATGTTGTAAAATGTTATCTGCTATGGAGTCAAGACTCATTATTCCTCCTCGAATTCATCTATGAGTTGTTTTAAAGAAGAAAGTTCTTTTTTACTAAGTTTTTTCCCCTTTGAAAAATGAGCAAATAAAGGTGTAACTGTATTGTCAAGTACGGTAGAAATAAAGTTGTCAATTGCAGTATTGGTAACCGAGCTTTGTGAAACTGCAGTGATATATAAACAAATATTCGCATCTTTTTCTCTTGTTAGGTATCCTTTTTCAACAAGGCGATCAAGCATTGTTTTCACTGTACGATATTCCCAATCTTTAGATGTCACGGTTTCGTGCACTTCGCGCGCAGAACAACTTTTTTTCTCCCAACACACTTTCATTACCACCCATTCTGTCTGGGATAATTTGGCTAATTTTGTCATGCTTATTCTTTCATTCAAAAATAGTACTACAAGTGTAGTACCAACATCCATAACAAGGTACTACAAACGTAGTACCTTCGTCAAGAAAAAAACTAAAATTTATTTGAGATGGGTTATTATAGCGAACTAAGTGACCTGACAAAAATAGTTACCCGTTGAATGCAGAGCTTTTATTTTCTGGCGCGGCGCGACGAGAGCGCGCAGCCGTAGCTGCGTAAACGAGGAGCAACAAAGCTAGTAAATAAAAGAGTAAAATACCAATGGGTAAATACTTTTGGCGGGTCACTTAATAGCTTGTAAGATCAATTTTGCTTCAAGAAGTGAAGGTATTGTTTACCGTGAGAAAAATGCTCTTCCTTGGTTATTTTGTTAAAATCTTTCCACAGAAATTTATGCTTCGAAAATAACAAGTTTCTATCAAGGTACATTCTTTCTTGGTAAATATTTTTAGTTGCAAAAAATTTACGACGTATGTTTTGTAATGACATCATTTTTTGATTCTCTTGTTTTAAATTTACATTTACATAGTTTGTTTGAATATCGTAAAACATTTCGCTATTTAATTCGTAATCACTGTATCGCTTATTGAGATAGAACTCAATGTGTTCACGTACTAAATCAGTAGACGACTTTTTATAAAAAACCGCAAGAATATATGCAAAAACTTGCTGTTGAGATATTGACCAATTTCCTAAATTAGAAATCTCAGAGGTAGCAATAAGTCGATGCTCTTTTTCTTGAAAGCAAATACAAAGACTAGATTTCTGCTCCTTATTAACAATACTTATATCAATAGATATTGTATTATAAGTACAGCTTATATTTGTGACTTTGAGAGAAAAATCCTTGCAAAAAAGTGGATGTTTTCCTACTACCCATAAAAAATCTCGCTCAACGTAGATTTGCAACTCGCGCTTGATCCCTTTCATTTCTCGCTCTAACGGTAGCGCAGGGTTAAAAGCTTGCTGATTTCCAATATTTTTAGTCTTAATCGTACGCAATTTATCAAATAAATGCGGAATATCTCCAGAATGAAAACCTGGACGTAAAAACTGAACAATTGTCTTTCCTTTTTTACCAATTTTGGCAGGAGAAACAAATTTGCGCCAGTTTTCTTTGTACAATTGCCAATTTTCTTTAAGTTCCCATCCTAAAAACCCAAACAATCCTGTAAATACAAATCCTGTAAACCACGCAAAACTATAAGCAGCGATTGCAGGAAGTATAAAACTCGCAATATCTTGCAAAGTTGTAAGAATCTGTAGATAAGTTTCAGGAAATACGAATAGTAACTTATAAGTAATAGAAACAATGGGAAACTTTAGAGGATTGATTTGCGGTTCTAAGAATAACACAATATACAATGTTATTATGTAAGCAAGAGGAAACCATATTAAGGCTATAAATGCTTTAAAAAATGAAGTAGTGTATTTTGCGCCATAAATCAAACGTAAATAGTCAGAAACAATGTAAGAAGCGTGTTCTATTTTTTCCAATAAGATACGAGATAAATATAATAAAAAAGAAAGAAAGCGTATTAAAAGACCGCGTCCAAGGGCTTGTATAACAAGAGCTATTATCTCTATAAATATATTTTTTATAACAGTGCCCAAACGCGAATTAAAAAAGAGAAAAGCAATAAAAATACAAGCAGCATATACTATTTGGTAATAATAAGTATTACTCCAATGCGAAGGTTTATATAACAAAACTTCTCGATAGAATTGAAAATATAATAACGAAAAAATAGCAAGGCTACCTAGAAATGGTAATAGTATTATTTTTTTTAGTATGGTGGGTATTCTTTGTAGAGTTTTGATGGGAATAGAGCCTACGTATACTAACGGTTTCCAGACAAACTTCTTAAGCCAAGTTCTTGAAAATTCAACATAGAAAAATATTTGTAGTCCTGCACTCGTTGAAAAAACCCACTTTGCAGATATTAAATCAATACCAGGTACAAAAGACTCAAGAAGCATTTGCATAAGAACCATAAGAATGACAGCCCCCCCAAAAGGGAAAAAGAAAAATTTGCAAATAAATCTTCCTGTAGGCGTTCCAAAAAAAATAGAGCTTATAATTTGTAAAAAACGAACATAAATTTCCGCAGGGCGATGAACTCCACGCAGTTTTTTACCTAACAAACGATCTAGTTTTATAAGTTGGTCACCTGTAAATATCTGCTTGGTTTCCAAATTTTCTAGGGTTACACGATTACGGCTTACTAAATCGCGCAGTTTTGCAAAATAACTATAGCCTTCATTAGTCATTACATCGAGATAACCTTGATATACTTTCTCAAAAGCAACTTTTTCTTCCAATGTTTTTTGATGAAAATTTTGTTCAGCCATTGCCGATAAAACAATAGGTCCAATTTGTTCACTAACTTTCTGTTTCGTTTTTTCTAAAGCTTTATGTGTAATATAAACATACCGCTCTAGTGTTTTTTCATCGAGCTCTATTTTTTGAGTCTTTTTGCACGCTGCACGTAAATGTTTTAAACGTCGCATATGACTATTGTACGGTAACCCTGAGATTAACTTTTCTTTTGCAAATGAGAACATCCAACTGCGAACACTAAGTTCGCAAAATTTAGTATTTCCATCGATGTATGCATTTTCCAAATCTAAAAGAATAAATCTTTCTGTACACCATTTTTCGCGACGAATTTTTTTGCTAAGATAGTCTATAAAGTTATGAAAATCTGTGCGATCACGCTCGTCTAAATTAAGATCTTTAATCAGATACTCGCTCACAGGCTTAATATACTCTTCGTATTGTTGTTGCAAATCTTTTTTAATGCGATCAATAACATCCGATTTTGAACAATAAGTAGCGCGTTCTAAAATTGCTTGTGCCTGTCGAAGATTTAAAATCCCACGACCAATATTTCTTTTTTCACTTACCCACAGAAATCGTATGTAATACTTTCGAAAAAGAATTTTATCGAAATAATATTTGGAGCGTAGTGCCCAAGTAAAAGATAATGACAGATTGCGAGTGATAAAGTGTATTAACCAACCAAATAATAAATAGTAAAAAAAATAACCTGTAAAACTACGTATAATCTCATTTGTAAGTTTTGGTTGTTTTATATTGGTGTAGTTAGATAATTGATTAACAAATACCTCAGAAATCTTCCTTGCTTTAAAACGGTAAACGTCCCTCACTACTTTTTCCCGTGATCGCAAGTAAACAACTATTTTCTGCGTGTACAAAGCCTTAGAATAGTTTCGAGGAAAATAAAGGACCATGAGCTGATCAATCGCAAACAGTATTTTTTTTGAAACATAAACTTTTTCACGAATAGCAAGATTACATATATCAGCGAAACAAAGTTCTTCAATTTGTACTATTTGAGAAACAAGAAGTGTAATAAATTTATTGTAATTTTTAGAGACATCTATGCCTTTTTTATTCTCATCAAGAAAAGCTAAATGCGCTAATATATTATTAATAACTTGATCAGGAGAGTTTTTTGAGTGTTTTTCTAAATACGAAAACGAAGCTATTTGTGGTCGACTTTGCTCTAAAAAATTTTCAAAATCTAAATTTATTTTTTGTGCAATTTCAGAAACTACAACTTCGCACTTGCAAAGAGAAGGGAAAGAAGATTTGATTAACTCACGATGAAAATAAAACATTTCAAAATAAAACGATAAAAATTCTTGTAAAACTTCCTTGTCATTGCTCACATCAAATAACCGATTTTCTTGGTACAAAACTGCGCGGATTTCGGCAAAAATGATAGGAGTAAACAAGGACTTAATTTCTACATCAGTCAGATCATTTAAATAAGACGAGCTACGACATTTTATATCTATTTGGGCGTGAAAAATTAAACTCCAAAACTCCCGTGCAAAATAGTGAATACCATGCTTGCGAAGTTTCGATTTTGAAGGAACAGCCACAAGAGTAACATACTCTGTTTCTATTTGCTGATAAAGAATCTTTTCTTTTAGTATGCTATCATAGGTATTGAGTATTCTTACAAAATCTTCTGTCGTTAAACTATAAACATTACTATGTGGGACAGACAAATAAAAAACATTCAACTGCCGGTGCAGACGAATAATACGTCGAATTGTTTGCAAAGATAGAAAAAATAATCCCTGCGTTCCACTTTCAAAATGCGCGACAATATCTTCATGAGATGTCCAGTTTTTTACAGCTGTTTCTTGTCTATCTTGCATAGATGATCACTTTTTCACGCTTTACTGAGAGCTCTGAGATTCAACAGAATAATTGTCTTTAATTTCAATATTTCTTATATCTTTAGTGCATTTTTTACATATCGCCACTTTTTTATCGAGCTGCATTGCTTTCTTCTGCGCTTGCCTCTCAGTCACTGCCTCAACAGTTCCTACATAAGCCGTAGCAGTCATTTCAGCATAGACATCAAACTTTTGTACTGTAAGTTCCTCGATAGTTGTATGTTTTGGCTTGAAATCGGGATAAGAACTACTTGGTAGCCAAGGTAAAGAACGTTCTTGAATAAATCTTTCTGTGAAATTTGGAAAAAATTTTGCAATTCCCTTCCAAACATCCTTTTTGCTTTCTGCATCTATCACTGCATATAGTATTTCCATACTATCAGAATTATAGTTTTCTTGTCGTCCGTACTCAAAAGATGTTTCTACTTCACCATCAGGTGTATACCAAGATACCCAGTAACGTTTTAGTTTTTCTTCCATACGACACCCAAAATTCAATATAATAAGAAATGTCCCAGAGCTGCGTCTCTAATAAAAATCAAAGATATAGTAAAATGCCCGTACTTAAAACCATTTTAAACCGTAAAGCTTACTTTTACAAGAGCCAAATTCATTTAATGATCAACAACAGCTGGCAATCTCTTTCTGTTGTAAATTGAAATTTATATAAGGCTAGCGCCGACTACCATTCAAAGTCCATTTTTTTTGAACCCGAGCCCGCTTACGAGTCCGATCTTCCACAGAGATAGTAAGAGGGACATGTTAGTAATTTATATTTCAAATGAATTTTAGGCACTTTATTTTAGCAACACAACGAATACAAACAATACTCTCCCTCTTCGTCTTTTTCAATTGCCTTTAATTGTAATCCAATTTTTTTCAATACACAAATAGACGCAAAATTATCTTCGTCAACAGTAGCAATTATCTCACGAACGCGATCGCTGTTTCGCGCATAATCAACCAATACCTGAGCTGCTTCCGTTGCAAATCCCTGTCCCCAATATTTTTGATGCAATAAAAACCCAAGCTCTAACACATTCGGTAAATCCGTGCTACTGAGAAAACAATGACCTATGTAATTATCTCCAGAAATAATCGCCCAGCACAGTTCTTCACTAACTAATAATTTGCGGAAAAAATTTTGCGCCTCTTTCAGTGATTTTGCACCATCCATTTTTTCTCGTACAACAGGATCGGTATTTAAGGCCACGAAATTCGTAATATCATCAGAAACATAACGACGCAAACATAAACGTTTTGTTACAAGTTCACTCATCGCAGATTTCCCTTTTTATTCAAAATTTCTTTCACTTCATCAAACGATATAGGACGATAACGTTTGCAAATATTCTCATCGTTAGCATGCCAAAGAGCTACAGCATCAATACCAACATCAATAGATAACGCCAAAGGATCATCAGCAAGAGTAGCATGACTATGACCATACAAATGCCAAGATCCATAGTGACTAGCATTCCAAACGCGTAGCGCATAGTGTAGCAAAATAATTTTTTGATTTTGCCCATTATCTTTAACTTTTAATTCAAAATAATCTTTTACCCATATGCAACGCTTTTCTAAAGCGCGCAAATTGCGATCATGGTTTCCTTTAATCAAATGAATATCACCATTTAACCGCGCGAGAATCTTTTCAATATAATCCTCATTGCCAAAGCTAAAATCTCCAAGATGATAGACTCGGTCTCCTTTACTAACGCAGGTATTCCAATTAGCAATAAGTTGCTCATCATGACGATCAAGACTTTCCGGCGAAAGAGCCATCTTTTTATACTCAGCCTTGTCTTCCTCACTAGCTTCGGGATGTTGCGTAGCCTCATAAATCTTTTGTTCGTTTGCAGAAAAAAAAGGGCGCGCGCAATATTTTATAATATTACCATGCCCAAAATGAGTGTCTGAAGTGAACCATATTTTTTGCATTTTTTTCTCGTAAATAATAAACTAATCATAAATTTAGCTTTGTAAAGAAACTAAATTTTCTCGAATCATATTTAGAACCTCAGTGTTATAACAATTATTTGCATAAGCTTCTGCTTTTTTGAACTGGTCTATAGCTAGTGAAATTTCTTGTCGAATTTTTGCAATATTTCCCATGTTATTGAAAGCTCGGGCAATTTCTAAACTTGCCTTGCACTTTGTCGCAATCTCGTACGCTTCTTGTGAGTGTAGTAAAGAATCATCATATTGTTCAAGTTGCTTAAGTGTTATAGCAGTGTTATTTAAACTATCCGCGAGTTCTTCCTCATATTTATATTCTTCAGCTAACTGCGCTGCTTGTTTAAACATATCTAATGCTTGTTGGTATTTGTTTTGTTTGTGGTAGTTTTTTCCTATATTATTTTTAGTTAGAACAATAACAAAAAAATCACTATTATCTTTTGCTATTTTATAAGCCTCTTCGAATATTACTAACGCTTTAGAGTACAAACCCTGACTTCGATATACAATGCCAAGACCATTAAAAAGCGAAGACAATTCACTATTGTTTTCCAAACTCTTGGCAAGAGCAATACTTTTTTCATAGTAAAGTATGGCATTTTCATATTCTTTTGCAGAGCGGTAAGCACTTGCAATATTAGAGAGAAGTACACAAGTAGAATTTTGATCTCTTAATTCGCGATCTATTTCTTCTGCTTTTTTGTAATAATCGAGTGCCTGTTTATATTGCTCCATTGATTTGTAAGAACTTCCAATATTATTTAAGCTTGTCGCCAATCCTTTTTTGTTACCAATTTCAGAATAAATATTTTTGGCTTTTTGGTTATAGTCTAAAGCTTTACTATAATCTTTTAGGATGTCATAGGTACTACCAATATTGATATATAAACTCGCTAAAGACTTTTTGTCTCCCAGTTCAAGAGCTATATCGTGTGCTTTTTGGTAATACATTAAAGCTTTGTCGTACTGCTTTTGGCGCTTATACACCAAGCCTATATTATTTAAGCGAATAGCTATTCCACGTTTGTTGTTACTATATTCATCTATTTTTTGAGCTTCTTTGTAATATTCAATTGCTTTGATAAAATCTTTTTTTAGATAAGAAATAAATCCCATATTATTTAGCGCAGTAGACCAACTTTTTTTATCTCCCAATGCTCGATTTATTTGTTGGGCTTCTTTATAACAACGCATTGCTTCTTCATAATTACCAAGCTCTTTAAATAAAATCCCAATATTATTCAAACGCGCAGCTAATCCTTTCTTATCCCCTATTTCGCGATCAATATTTTCCGCTTGTTTATAAAATTCTAGTGCTAATTCACCATTACCAAGACTATTGTGCACCATTCCAATATTATTTAAATCTGTCGATAGTCCGCGTTGGTAACCAATCTGCTCGTCAATATTTTTAGCTTTATCGTAATACTCTAAAGCTTTGCTATAATCACCGCGAGTATAATAAATATTTCCTATATTGCTTGCAAGAATTCCAAGTCCTTTGCTATCATTCTGTTCTTCATCGATATCTAAAGCTTCCTCAAATGCTTGTAAAGCTTTGTCATATTCACCTATCGATTCATATGTACTTCCAATGTTATTTAAAGCTGTGCTAAGCTGAGAATTGTTGTTTGTAGTACGACACAAATCAATTTGGTGTTGTTGGCACTGCAAAGCCTTTGAAGTTTGTCCACTGTATGCAAGTAGTGAACCATAAATATTCATTGCTTGTAATTTTTCTAAGTATTCATTTGCCCATTTCTTTAAAAACTCAAGAAGTTTAATATTTTTCTGTTGTTGCCATTCTTGTCTTTGGTCACAGTCGTAATGTTCGCGACTGATTTTATATTTACTATCAGTTATTTCATCAAAAATATCAGGCAATTTACCATGGACAACTTGTGCGCGAGAGCCGTAATGATTTGCTAAAATTTCGACATAAGGATTTACAGGCTCTTGGTAATCTTCATTTTCTAAAAAATTCCAAACAAACCCTTTTGCTTTATCTTTACAACTTAGTAGAGATAGATAATCAAGATCTATTTTTAAATCTGCACCACTATAACCCCAAAAAATAAAGACATAGCGCTCAACAAGTCGCTTAATAACGTTTCTAATTTCGTAAGGCAAACCACGACCTTCTTGCTCTATCGTAGCAATAATCGTTTCTGGAAAACTAATGCATCCGTGTATTTTTAATATATGAGTACAAGACTCTAAATCATCTATTTGCGAAAACTCTTCTAATGTTCGATATGTTTTGTAAGGCACACTCAATTCATCAAAACTATTTTCAATGAATAGATCAAAATTAGTTGTAATGATATAATTCACAAATCCTAATTTGGCCATAAGAGCTAAATATTTATGATTTGCGTTTGGCTCGCCATCTTTGAGAGCACGAAAGCACTCAAAATAACCACCACAATTTTGATAGATCTCAGACGCGACAACTTCAGGAGTTAATCCTTTACCATTTTTGTCCTCAATCATTGGTATAGAAATTAAATCAGAAACAAATTGCTGTAGATATTCATCTTTACTAGCGACAGCTTCTAGAGTGTAATCACGTAGTTTATGCCAGTTAGGTAAACCAGCTGGTGGCTCAAGACTAACACCTGCTCCGCAAAAAACGACAGCTTCTTTATTTTTCAATATTTTTATTAACGCACTATTTTCCTTATCACCAAACATTTTATTTTCTTTCAGTTAAATTTGAGTTTAAATTTATGTATCATTGCAAAATTATACAATACCATAAAACGAAAAAACAATTTTAATGAATATCAAGCCAAGAATAGGAAATTTTAATATGGAAATAAGAAGTTTAATGTTAAAAACATCAAAATTATTAGAACAAAAATATTTTTATCAAAAACGTTTAGGTTTTTCTATTTTAGACGAAACAGAACTCTACTTTACCATTCAAGCCGGAACATCTAAATTATTATTTGAGAAAGACTTAGAGTCGAACCCCAAATACCATTTTGCTTTTAACATACCAGAAAATAAATATTTAGATGCTAAAAAGTGGCTTATAGAAAGAAAAATTGTTATTAAAAAAGAAACATTTTTCGCCGATTGGAATGCTAGTGCTCTTTACTTTAACGATCCTCAAGGAAATATCGTTGAATTTATTGCACGCCACACATTAAAAAATGAGACCCATCAATCATTTTGCAACCAAAATATTCTAAATGTAAGCGAAATAGGAATTCCAATAATAAATGTAAAAGACACTTACTCTTTAATTGCGGAAAAAACAAAAATTCCTCTATGGTTCGGTGTAAATGAAAAAAAAGTAATTTCTAATCAGTTTATAACTATTGGTGATGAGAAAGGACTTTTAATTCTTGTCGCTTGTGGAAGAAAATGGTTTCCCACTGATATAGAAGCGCAAATTTACCCAATGAGTATAATCATTGATCAAGATTTTGAGTCTTTTACAATTCCAAATACACCTTATAAACTAGGTCCTAGAAAAACGGAATTACCATTCTAAATTTCAACGATTAATTTAACCCAAGTTGCGACCTATAAAAGTTATCGTACAGTCTGGTATAATTACTCTTACAAATTCGATGTGCGCGGTTCGAATCTCGTGAGACGCAGTCGTGGCACATGGCATGAAGTAAGGGTAATGCAATGAATTTTAATCATGAAAAATTAGATGTATATCAAGTATCACTAGAATATACAAAAGAAACATTTAATGTGATGGAGAAAATGCCATCAGGTTACAGCTATTTAAAGGATTAGCTAAAAGAGCATCGCTTTGAGTCCCTCTTAATATAGCAGAAGGCAATGCCAAATTTAGCAAAAAAGAGAAAGCAAGGTTTTTCTCTATAGCAAGAGCATCAGCAAATGAATGTAGTGCAGTATTCGATGTTGCCAAGATAGCCCAAATAATAGACTCAAAAGAAAAAGAGAAAATCAAAAAACTACTCTATAGAATAATTTGTATGCTTTCAAAGTTAATAGTCTAATTTTCGCACATGGAATATCGATCCACGACCACGAACCTCAAAAATCGAATTGCACACATCGTTTTTTTATACTGTTATAACGACTCTTCTCTTAAAGTAGGAAAAACAAGAAGGAGAAAGTCATGGAAAAAGAAATTATAATTGTTTTCTGTATATGTGATGAGATAACACAAGCACTCAAGATTGTAGAAGATCCTCAAGTTAAAATGACTAATTCAGAAATTATGACAACAGCATTAGTTTCTATGCTCTACTTTTCTGGCAACTTTGTGTTCTCAAACAATTTCAATTAGATATCCCTGAAAACTCTTTTGTTTTTGCTGATAAATTTACAATGATTACTCTTTCGAAGATATTGTTTCTGAAGCTCTTAATGTCTCTATCTTACCTCAGAGAAAGAAAAATTCTAAAAGGGCTTTTTCCGGAGCTACTGAGTTTATTCAAAAGGTTACCCGTAAAAGGATTGAAACTACTTTTAGTCAGATCACTTCTTTTTTTCCAAAGAAAATTCATGCTGTTACCTCTTATGGATTTGAGCTAAAAGTTGTCCTTTTTGTTCTCGCTTTCACTTTTTCTTGTTATTTTTAGGTCGCAACTTAAGTTAATTTAGCATCTAAAATCGAAGTTGTATGTTTTCAGTTCCTATTGATATGTTAGCTCTCTAAAGAAAGCTAACATATCAATAAGAGCTGATGTGAGGGGATCAAATACTATTATTTATTTTCTACGTTTCATATTCGATCAAGAATAAACTAATTCTAATACATCCCAACAAAATAACCACTTTTCGAAATAGTCACCGATAAACGACCATTCTCATCACAACAGACAGTTCGATTATTTTCCCAAGATTGGAGCTTTGTATTTGGTAAAACATTCACTTTTTTCAAATCGATGTTTATGCGACATTCTTCTCCGCGATTTAAAGCTACAATAATGACTTTCTTCTCCAAAAAACGCGCATAGCAATAAACGTCATTCTTAACATAAATTGTTTTTATTCCGCCTTTTTGTAATACTTGCGAATCTTTGCGTAAGGCAATAATTTTTTGATAGAATTCGAGCATATCTAAATCCTGGTTATCCCACAACATAGGTAACCTAGAACTCTCACAACTACTACCTCCTGCAAGCCCAATTTCTTCACCATAGTAAATAGCTGGAACTCCTGGATAGGTAAATAAAAATATTGCTGCCAACTTTTGAAGTTTTCGGCAGGGAAGTAAAAAAGATAGACGTGGAATATCGTGACTGTTAAGTAGGTTGTATTGATTTAGTACAACTTGCCAGCTAATCGCGGCGCGAAAAGTACACAGCTGTTTATCTAGGTTCTCGCTAGAGAAACCTTCTACCAACCACTTGCGTACGGGAAAAGTAAATCCTTGGTAGTTCATTGCTGCATCTAGAGCATTTCCTTGAAGAAGATCACTTGCGTCGAAAAAGTGTTCACCTAGAATATAAGAATCAGGGAATCGGTCTTTAATTGCTTTGCGCAATTCTTGCCAAACGGTCAAGTAATCTTCGCATCCAGGACTTCGCCCTAGCATATTTGCAGCATCAATTCGCCATCCGTCTATGGAGTATGGTTCTTGCAACCAGTACTGCATAATAGAGTTTGTACTACGATAAATCATGTCGCGTAATTTATTGCATGCGTAGTTAAACTTGGGTAGTGTGTCTACTCCTTGCCACGAATGATAGTTGTGCGGATGTCTTTTAAAGCAATAAAACGATGCGTATTCACTTTTTTGTGACTGATAAGCCCCTACCTCATCGTAGTATTTTGCTTTATTAAACCAGCGACAAGCCATTCCACTATGATTAAAAACTCCGTCGAGTACCACCTTAATATTATTTTGTTGTAAGCGTTTTGATAGAATCGCAAAAGAACTATTGTCCCCAAAGACAGGATCAATTTTAAAATAATCTTGTACATCGTAACGGTGATTCGAAGGTGAGTGAAAAACAGGATTAAAATACAGGGCATTTATCCCTAATTCTTGTAAGTAAGGAATTTTATTAAAAATGCCTGAAATATTACCGCCAAAAAAATCCATACAGTACGTTTCTTGGTACTCTCCTGGTTTTTCGTGCCATTTTTTCAGAGTAGGTTTTCGATTTAAGTATGTATAGTTAGGTAATTTAGGTTCTAATCCGCATGCGAACCGATCGGGGAAAATTTGGTAGAATATGCTTTTCTGTAACCACTTAGGAGACGCAAGACCGGTGATAATGCGAAAATCATAAATATCTAGTGGTGTTGTACACTCAGTTCCTGATTGATTATACCAATAGCGGTGACCTCCCGCTTCTAGTAAAAATCTATATGTAAAAACTTTGTTGTGTATGTATTCTTCTGTGCGATAGTATATAAATATGTCATCTTCTTTATCTACCACCATCTCTTTTAAAATCTCTTCTCCTTCTGGAGAACTGCGCAATAACACCCGATGTACAGGATTTTCTCGATACAAACGCAGTTTTATAACAACTTTTTCACTTTTGCAAGGAGACACAGGGATAACAAAGTCTTCTGTTCCATCGCTATAAATACTTTCTAGCCAATTCATTACTTTTCTTCTTTTTCTACAAGTAAACCATCTTTTACCAATCTTTTACGAATAACCGATGTCCACTTTGCATAGCCATCAGCATTCATATGAAGCATATCTTTTACAAAAATGGATTTATCAATCTTATTATTTTGTAACATCACTGCCGAAATATCAATATAGCCTAAATTCTTATGGCCATCTACAACACTATTCTCTTTGCAATATTCTGCTATTTTTTGATTAGCTTGTACCATTTTAGGCCAAATATTTTTCCGAGAAGGTGAGGGCTTCATCGAAACATAGTATATAAGAGTTTTTGGTAAATGTTTACGCACGTGAATAACAAATTTTTTGAAGTCCTCGATAGGCACTTCTACCGCTTTTTTTGCCGCAATATCATTCTCCCCACAATAAAAAACAATGGCTTTTGGTTTATACAAGGTAACAATACGATCGACAAAATAAACAACATCAGAAGTCTGAGAACCTCCAAAACCACGATTAATCGTTGCGATTTCGGGAAAGTCATCTTTCAAAGATCCCCACAGACGAATACTGGAACTGCCTACAAATAACACGGCATTTTGCGGAGGAAAACTCTTTTTATCCTTCGCTTCAAATTGCTGAATAGTTTTTTCATAGTAATTGTCTTGAGCAAATCCAGTAGTCATAAAAATAACGATAAAAACTATTATAATAATTTTCATTTTCGCTCTCCAAATTTTGTAGAATACATGTTGTCAAACAACTAATTGTGATTCATAATATATCAAAAGATTATACACGCTTGTATTACTTAATATTTACTATGGAGATAAAAATGAAAAAATCAATAGTATTTTTACTAGGTATTCTGTTGGTGGGTCTTATTACAAGTGGCTGCCGCAGAAGAGTTGTTTATGTAAAAGAAACACGCACAACTCACTATCCTCCACAGCATCAGCAACATCAACAGCATCATGATTATGACCAAACCTATGATAATCACAACGACTACAATGATGGTCAATGCTACGAAGATACAACGCAAGAAATCCATGTCTACACCGCTCCACCAAGAGTTAGAGCAGAAAGACGCAGACCAAGAAGGCCAGGACGTAGGCACGTATGGATTTCTGGCCGCTGGCACTGGAACGGACATCGTTATGTATGGATTTCTGGTCGCTGGAGCAGAATTCGTCGTGGTCATCGCGCTTGGGTTGGTGGACATTGGAATCGCAGAGGTAGAGGTTGGATCTGGGTACGCGGTTATTGGAGATAAAAGGACAAAGAATTGGGAATTGAGTATTCCCAATTCCTTATCCTTTTAGTAAGTTCGATTACTTACTAGAACGAGAGTTCAATTGAGCCATAATATCCTGCTTCCCTTGTTCAATAAGTGCTTGAAAGTCTTCTAAGTCAAGCTCCCATTTGTCACCAGAAGGAGGATAGATTTCCAAAGAAAACGTTCCTTTTTTAAAAGATAAAATGCCAAATAAACTATCTCCGCATGAAAACTCAGCGATAACATTATTTCGCGCCATTTGCTTTATAATAACAGTTGTTTTTCTTGCCATGATTTTTCCTCTATGATAATAGGGATATTCCCTAGGTAAAAGACGAGAGATTAAAATTCTTTACAATACGCCTTTACACTTCATCCCAATAAAGATCTACCTCTTCCGCTTGCATTTCTATACGTAAAATATTCTTTTCGCAGGTGACGCTAACTTGTCCTTCTAGACGCGAAGGAGCATTT
Source organism: Candidatus Uabimicrobium helgolandensis (assembly GCF_041508025.1). Lineage (NCBI taxonomy): Bacteria > Pseudomonadati > Planctomycetota > Candidatus Uabimicrobiia > Candidatus Uabimicrobiales > Candidatus Uabimicrobiaceae > Candidatus Uabimicrobium > Candidatus Uabimicrobium helgolandensis. The sequence goes on along the minus strand of NZ_CP165719.1, from coordinate 9,081,128 downwards.
ACATTTAAAATTTCAATCACACACAGTTCATCAACAAAATTTTCACGCTCAATATGCAATTTTTTGCCATCATATGTCGTTTTTATACATTTAATCTTTCCATCAATTTCACCATCGCCGGAGTCACAATACACATGTCCGCTTGCAGTATCATTTAAAACAAGACGCCAGGTCAATTCTGGCCAATAAGCGTCACTCGTATGTTGTTTATGAACAGTAAACGGAATAATTGTTGTAACATTCTGAAAAATAGGTATATTCTCCAAAGGCGTTTCAACAGCTAAATGTTGTGGACCTTCAAATATTTTTCCACTAAATATATTTTGCCATTTTCCTTCAGGGAAATAAACGAGACGATGACTTTGTTGCGGACGCACAACAGGAGCAACAAGCAAACCTTTTCCACACAAAAATTGATCATTAATAGTATATGTATTATCATCTTGTGGATACTCAAAAAACAGCGGTCGCATGATAGGCATCCCCGATAAATGAGCTTCGTTTACTAATGTATAGAGATAAGGCAACAATGCATAACGAAAATTAACAGCTTTGCGCACAACATCTAAATATTTCTCACCAAAACCCCATGCTTCCTGACGGCGACTATTTTTGCCAGAATGATTTCTCATAAACGGATAAAAGGCACCTAACCACGTCCATCGCGATAACATCTCGCCATCACAATTACCCGAAAAACCACCAATATCAGCTCCAACAAACGGTATTCCTGATACTCCCATATTCAAAATCATTGGAATTGACATCTCTAGATGTTCCCAAAAACTTCCATTGTCTCCCGTCCACACAAAAGCATATTTTTGAATTCCAGCAAAACCACTGCGTGTAAGAATAAATGGTCTTTTTTGTGGAATATTCTTTTTTAAACCATCAAAAGTTGCTTTGCACATCATATGCCCATATATATTATGAACTTCTGCATGCCAATACTCACCTTGCTTCGTTCCCACAGGAAGTGATTTCCCTGGTAATTTAAATGCTGCTGGCTCATTCATATCATTCCAAATACCAGAAATTCCGGCATCGCGATAAACTTTCAACCACTCCCCCCACCACTTACGAACATTTTCCTGAACAAAATCAGGCCACACAGCTGGAGCAGGCCAAACCTCACCAACAAATTCTTCATCGCGTCTGTTTTTGATATACATTCCCTCTTTGTGCCCACTTTCGTAGACCTCATAACCAGGTTCTTTTTTTACTCCAGGGTCGACAATTGTAACAGTACGGATATTCATTTGTTGCAATTCATCGGTCATTTTTTTAGGATTAGGAAAACGATGAGGAGAAAAAGTAAAAACTTTATAACCATCCATGTAATCAATATCAAGCCACATAGCCTCAAGTGGCACTTCGCGTTTACGATACTCTTTTGCAACGGCCATTATGCATTTCTCATCAGGATAACTCCAACGACATTGATGAAAACCCAAAGACCATAGTGGCGGCATAAAAGAACGACCAACAAGTTCCGTGTATTTTGATACAACTTGCTGTGGATTTGGGCCAGGAATCAAGTATAGATCAAAAGTAGGTCCAGTAGTACTGATAAAACTTTTTTGAGGTTGACTAAATGCCAAGTCGTAATTGGTTTTCCACGTTTCGTCTAAATAAAGAGCACAAAAATTACCATTTGTATTAGATACTAAAAAAGGATGAGCTTGGTAAAGAGGATCAGTATTAGGAACATGTTTTGAAATATCAGTATTCCAATTTTGCCACGTACGTCCCTTTTTGTTCAAAAAACCCGTTCTTTCTCCTAGGCCATAATAAAAGCGTTCAGGAATCTCATTAATGGACAGAGTGTAACCACTTCCCATAGGCAGTCCATCGTTAATCTCAGCAAATGGGTTTCCATCTCCTGTTGCTAAATCTATCATTTCTTCTGCATCTTTAGAATTGTGAGCATCTAATCGCGAAACTTTAAAATCTTGCCATTCCCAAGAGAAAGGGTTTTTATTTATTTTAAGTGAGGGAGCACTTTCTGCAGAAACAACAATGTAATCTTCATTATCTTGACATTTAAAAGAATTTTCTTTTTTTTCTACTGTCCAACTTCCTTTATGAACATCCTCTAAGCGATGCCACACAAATATGCGCCACACATTTTCATTTACAAGCTCAACAACTCCTTGAAAATAATCACCGTGTAGCAAAACGCAATTTTCAGAAACCGATACATTTGAGAAATAGACTTCGTGCATTGTTTTTCCTTTAAATAATCTAGGCAATAATTCGCTATTGTTTATATAAGTTCTTGTAGCAGAGAACCCACAGGGAATTGCATTCAATGATTGATATCAACGTTACCATTTTCGTAATTTAATATTTTACCCCTTTTATCAAGAATATCAGTAGGCGTAACATACTCTTTAGCAACTAGTTCGTTAAGATCGTGTGGTAAACGATTTTCTTTTTCCTTAAATTCATGAATAACATGTTCTAAAAATTCAATTTTCGAGTTTTTTGCTCTCGTGACTTTCTGTGAATTAGAGGGATTATAAATACTAAAAACCACCACACCACAAGTACACGCAAAAGCAATGAGCGAGACAACTAATATAAAAACATATCCTTTTAATTGACAATGTCTCATTAAACATTCCTTTCTGGAAAAATGTCCATGTCTACGAGGGCATGTCGACATTTAGAAAACGAGATAAAAGCAAGAGTGTGTCATCTAGTAGTAACGAATGATTAAGGTTTATGATTATAAGTGATATAATGCAAACGAAAATAACGACACAACTCCCTTTAAAAGAGACGTCTCGCGAGATTCTACTTTTACAGAACCTCGTGATAATAACTATTTTTATTTAAATCATGCCCCAACGTGCTCTAATTCGATTATTTTACATGTTATTTTTAACTAGCACAACAATTTTTGATATCACTTTAATATTTTAAGTAAGTATTCCTCTACTTCTTCACTACTATAGTCGTAAAGAGCCAATTCTTTAACTAGAAACCGTATAAAAATAATATTATCCTCTACCAACCACCTCTGGAAATTTGATCCTGTCAATTTCAGAAACACTTTCCAGTGTTTTTCTTCTAGTGTGTCAATAACACTTTGCGGAAAATTTGCTTTTTTATAGCGACCAATTTCAGCATCAATAAATCCCTTAAAGTAATAAACTTCTCTTTGTAGGTTTGCCATACGGCGCTGGGTATACATAGCTAAATTACGTTCGTAAGAAACACGTCGCTTTTTTATTTCTACATCTATTTTTTTTACTTCAAGCAGCGCCTCTTTTGATTCTCCGCTAGCTTTTTCCTTCGCCGCAAGATATTTTCTTGCAAATCCGTCTAATCGCTCATTCCGACTACTTCTCACTATTTCTTCTGCTTTAATTTGTTTAGTCAATAATTCTAAAATCCAGGTTTTTTCATCATCGCTAAACTCATATTCATTGAGTACTTGAAAAGTATGTGTCAAATTATGAGTACGTGTTTTAATACTCTCTTCTAGTTTAAAAGCAACTTCACGCTTACGAATATTTTTATCAATGTTTTCTTTCTTTTCACCAATGACTTGCAAACAGTCGTTCACTGCTTGCCAATATTCTTTTGCTACTCTCTCTCGCTCTTCTTGATAAATTTTCTGGAGTGCGTGAAACAAAGTATGTCCCATCGCTACCCCACGACGACGCAACATGTCTTCCGGTGTACCTTGTTTTTTAATTTCAACAAACGCATCTTTTATTTTCTTTGACTCTGAATCAACTAGCTCTTTTCTTTTTTCTTTCAACTCCGCATTTATTTTTGCAACATTACTATTAATCGCTGCTAAAATCACTTGTATTTTTTTTTGCTGTTCTACGCTTGCGTTTTCTTGCCATTTTGAAAATTCATTTTCAAGTTTAGAATTAAAATCTTCTGTAAATTTCTTATGTAGTGTATTCGCTTTTTGTTCATTCGCCTGCAACTGTTCTTCAATAGATATTTCTGCAAAAATAACGGTGAGAAGAACAAATATAATAGATAGCCATTTCATGGCAATACTCCTTACAATCCAGTATAATTTAAGTAATTTATTCAGTTGGATAATTAAGTGACAACAAATGCCAATAGGTAAAAACTTTCGGCCAGTCACTTATTTTCGCCAGTCACCTACATTTTGCATCTAGGACATGTAAAAAAAAAGAACAAACCATTTTAGAACAACGAACTATAGATTTTTTTTACTTATTTTGTTACATTAAGTGACCTGACAAAGATGCGTCATTTCCTTTTGTTGTTAAAAATAAAGAGATCTAAAATGCATATAATAAATACATTACACGATATTTGCTACAAAACAATGCCCGATTACCTAATATTATTTAACCATACAAATACAAAAATAGACATTATGTGGAAAAAAGATAAGGCATTTGAGGTTCTACAAGATACCCATTTTGACATAAAAAAGCAAAACGATATTCGTATTTTAGATCACCTATCGCAATCTAAAATGCCACAAGATTTCATTGAAAAACTAGTAAATGTGATGGTAAATATTGGAACAGAGACTGTTCATTGCGAAAATACAGATTCGCATATGTTTTTTCGATATATCTCGCAATTAAAATCTCTTATTTTTATTCCTATAAAAACACAGATACGCTTAATAGGTACATTATTCCTTGGTTATGAAGACACAAATTTTAACAATACACTAGGTGGTGACATAGACAAACTACTAAGTGAAATTCAACCAAATAAAGAGCAACTAATAAAAACATATCAGCGTGCAATAACGTTAGGCTATACCGAAGGAACACATGGATTAACACAACAGCAAATGTTCGATTGGTACTTACATGGTGGATATATTTTTGCAAATGAAAAAATAGTAAGTACAGATAGTGGGATGATGAGTAATGTATTCGCCAAAATCGAAAAATACAAAAATGAAAAAGCTTCTATTCTTATTCAAGGCGAAACGGGAACAGGTAAAGAACTCATTGCCAGGGCATTATCGATAAAAGATATTAATGACAATCACTTTGCTGTGCAAAACTGTGCTCACCTCCACGGAGATCCTCAAATTCAGCTCGTTGAATTATTTGGTTGTATTGACAACTATGTACAAAACATGAAAGGGCGTTGCGGTATTTTTGAAAGCGGTAATAACGGGACAGTCTTTTTAGATGAAATAAATTCATTATCTTTAGAGGCACAAGGAATGCTACTTAGATTTCTTGAAAACAAAGAATTTTCACGCATGGGATCAAAAAAAATCATCAAAGCAAATGTTCGCGTTATCTGTGCAAGTAATAATAATCTAGAAAGTGAAGTTCGCAAAGGAAAGTTTCGCAATGATTTACGATATCGTTTATCTAAACTCGTAATTAATATTCCTCCTCTTCGCGAACGAACATCTAAAGACTGTTATTTGCTTGCCAAGTACTTCTTAGAAAAACTCAATGAAGAAAAACAACAAAAAATAGAACTTACAATTGATGCAAGTGAGTATCTTCAAGAAGATGCAACCCCATCTTTATTTCTAGGAAATATCCGAGAATTACAATCCATCGTTTATCAAAGTTACTTAGAAGCAAAGTCAAAAAAATTTATTACTAAGGACATTATATATTCTGCCATAGAGAAATCCTCTCAAGCAATCGAAACAGAAAGTCCTGTGGCAAAAGGAAACGCGAGCAGTATGAATTTATTTCCCGAACCTTGGGAAAAATTTAGTGACCTTAAAAACGAGTTTTTTAAACAAGCCTATCACTATTCTGTAAATAATCGTAAAAGCGTTCATCAAATATCAAAAATGTTAGGCGTACATCACAATACTTTAGCCAATCACTGGCGAAATCTCGGTCTTATAAGCGAGAAATAATATGTTATTTGGCGAAATAGCAGAAAAACTAGGATACGTTTCACAAAAAAAAATACAAGAAGCTCTACTGCACCAGAAAAAATACTTATCTAGCAAAAAAATAGGCGAAATTCTTATTTTTATGGGTTGCTTAACAGAGGAAAAAGTGGAGATAATTCTTCAAAACTACAAAAAAAAGAGCACCCAAAAATACAGAGAAATAGACCGTTATAATATAGAAGAGAAAATAGGCTCTGGTGGTTTTGGCGTTGTTTACCAAGCTTACGATACAAAATTAAATCGCATTGTTGCTCTTAAGATGACAAAAAAGTCGATACAAACTCCTTTAGATGAATTAAAAAAAGAAGCGCGAAATCTAGCCACTTTCAATCATCGAAATATTGTACAAGTACACGACTTTGGCACAACCAAAAATGGACAAACGTATATTGTAATGGAGTATATTCGCGGAGAAAATCTACTGCAAAATATATCTCGTTATCGAGGGCAAAAAAAATACCTTTCTCATGCCCTACATTTATGTTTACAAATAATAGAAGCGTTAGTTTATCTGGAAAAAAAAGGCATATGCCATCAAGACATAAAACCGCAAAACATTATTGTAGATAGTGAAAACAATATCAAAATCGTTGACTTTGGTTTGGCTTCTTCTACGCAAGAAATATCCAATAACAAAGGCTACACTCCAAAATACACAGCACCAGAGAGAACAAATTTAACGATCAAGCCATCAATAGTAGGAGATATATATTCTTTTGGAGGAATACTTCTCGATGTTATTAGTCAACAGCAAGAGCACAGTGCAGTAAATATGAGTAAATCCCTTGCTGAACTATTCCCTCCCAATTCGCAGGAAAAACAACGACGTCTACTAAACATTTGCCAAAAGTGCTTGCAAAAAGACTTCAACAAAAGATACCAAAGCGCTATATCTTTATACTCTGATTTATTAGATTTTAACAGTCTTTTGTTGGAGGATAATAAAGAATTCCCTTACTTATATTTACTAAACGCAGAAGTTCTTTTTTATTTAAAAAAGCCCCGCAACTATATTGGGCGAAGTTTTGCAAACGACTTTATATTACATAACGACAAAGTATCACGTGTACAACTATCTATCAATGTTGAAAACTATATTGTGAACGTCGAAAATTTAAGCGAAAATGGAAAAGTAATGGTGTGCCAAACACCACAAAATTTTCCGCAAAATTTTCCCAAAAATAAAATCCCAACAACAAAAAAACTTCTCAAACAAAATCAATTTATCACTTTAGAAATAGGCCAATCTGCTCGGCTTAGTAACAAGAGTCTAATAAAAATAGAGAATTATATATTCTGTTTTATTGAAGAAATAAGCTTCATGAGAAATCGTTTTTGTAAAACAACAAGTGCAGTAGAATCTTACAAGTAGGAAAAATAATGCAAGAAAGTAAGTCATCAAAAAATAATGAAGGTATATATGAACCGTTTTCAATAGAAGACATTCCATGGACCATTGGTGAAAATAAAAAAGAAGATGTGTATGTCTATCCCAAAGACAAAACTATTCAAGTAAAAGGCCAAAAAACAACATTCAAAATTTCAAACTAAAGGTAAAAAAAATGATACATTTATTTAGATTATTATGGTTAGGATTATTTATTGCTTTGGGCGCACAAATAATGAGTGTATACCCCCAGCTACCAGAGCAAATAGCTGTTCATTTTAATGTTCAAGGTCAAGCAGATGCTTTTGGTGGTAAACAGGAATTCTATATATTTTTTTCCATACTTATTGCATTTTTAAATATCATATTTTTATGCATTTCTGTCATTATAAAAAAAATCCCAAACTCTATATTGAGTGTTCCATGGAAGAGCTATTGGTTCGCAAATGAAGAGCGCTCGAACATCGCTTACCGTAAATTATCAGAAATATTAGCAATGGCCGCGGTACTATTTAATGGCTTATTCTATTTGATTAATTTGATAATTCTCCGTAGTAGTACTTCACCAGAACCTTGTCCTACAGGAGACTTTATCCACGGAAATTTCATTTGGATCGCGCTAAGTTGTACAACGATTCACTTAGTACTCTCATTTCTAATTATAAAACCACCAAAAAGCTAATAATATATGTGTGCGATGAAAAATGGCTGGCAAAGACTAAAACCTCTACAACAACTAAATGAACAACAAATAAACGAAATTATGCGCGCTGCTTTTCCGACAAAAAAAGTGCGCAAATTTATTCTGTTAAGTGGTGGTCTTGCCAATACAAATTACTGCTGTTTATTTGACGATAATAGCAAAATACTATTACGCATTTACACGCGTGACAAAAATGCTTGTCTTTTAGAAAAAAAAATACACCAACTACTAAAAAACAATCTCCCGATCCCTGAAATTTTACACCTAGACAATTCACAAAAAATAATTCCACACCCTTTTGTGATTATGCAGTGGCACGAAGGTATTTCTCTACGCCAAGCAATAGATCAAAAACTAAAAGGACTACCACCAATATTCTTCAAATTAGGCACCTATTTGCAAGTCCTCCAAAAACATTCATTTTCTCAAATAGGAACATTAGACGAAAAACTCAATGTAAAACCATTTTTTTCTGGCAAAAACAATCCATTTTTAACCTACATTTATCAATGTTTGCAAACGGACTCTATACAAGGTGCAATTGAAAATAGTTTACTTAAAAAAATACATGTGTATCTCAACAAAAACGAATATCTCTATCCTAAGATTTATCGCAACATTCACCTCTCTCACGGCGACTACAATCCAGCCAACATTCTCATTTGTCCTAAATCACTAGATATAACCGCTATTCTTGATTGGGAATTTTCTTTTGCCGGAAGTTTATATTGTGACATAGGAAATATGTTACGAGACGAACATGTATTTCCACAACAATGTGTATATCAATTTGTAGCAGGAGTGCAAAATGGCAAGCAAAAATTAGATCAAAACTGGCAAAAAATGTGTAAACTCATTGACCTAACAAATCTTATTGCTTTTTTAAGTTCACCAAGCTGCGTAACAAGGAAAACAGACGCGCTTGCGCTAATCACTCAAACAGTAAAATAATAATTGTAGGTTTTAACCTCTAAGATTACAAAGAAAGTATTTATGTTTAGTTCTATTCAATTAAGTAATGTATCAAAATCATATAGTGAAGGACAACGTCAGCTAGATGTTTTACAAAACGTAGATGTGTCGTTTGTCAAGGGAAAATTCTCTGTTCTACTTGGCCGCAGCGGTTCAGGGAAAAGTAGTTTACTCAACTTAATTACAGGAGTTGATATACCTGATTCTGGAACAATTCAAATAGATGGTAATGATCTTGCCTCTCTTTCAGAACATGAGCGTACTTTATTCAGACGTCGTAATATTGGAATTGTATTTCAGTTTTTCAACTTAATTCCAACACTAACAGTACTTGAAAACATTACTTTACCTTGCGATTTAGATCAAAGACCCAAAAAGGAAAGCGAAAAACGCGCTTACTACCTACTTGAAAGAGTAGGATTACAAGATCGCGCAAAGAGTACTCCCGATATATTATCTGGCGGCGAACAGCAAAGAGTGGCAATTGCACGTGCTCTTATTCACGATCCAAATTTAGTTGTTGCAGATGAGCCAACGGGTAACCTCGATGCGAAAACAGGCGAGCAAGTACTCCAACTATTACTAGAGCTAACTCAAAAATTAGGCAAAACACTCATTATGGCCACACATAATTTGGATATTGTAGCTCATGCAGATTTTGTTTTTCACATCGAAAATGGCCACATAGTGGAGAAAAGCGAATGCTAACACTTATTCGTGTCGGACTTAGCAATGTGAAACGTCACCCATGGCAAGCACTATTCCTAATTTTGGGCGTAACCTTAGGAGTCGCAGTTATTGTGGCTGTTGATATCGCAAACCAAAGTGCAAGTCGCTCATTTTCTCTGTCTTTGAAAAGTATCTCAGGAAAAGCAACTCATCGTATTGTTGGTGGAAAGTGGGGGGTTGACGAAAAGGTATATGTTAATCTCAAAACAAAGCTAGGCATACATCGTTCTGCACCAGTCATCACTGACTATGTCAAAGTAAAAGACTGGGAACAACATTCATTACAAATTCTTGGTATCGATATATTTGCTGAATTACCATTTCGCGATTACTTAAATAGAGGACAGCTCGGCAGTTACGACTTTGTCTCTTTTTCGCAAAAAAGTGGTAGCGCAATTATCGCAAAAGATTTAGCAAAAGAACATGGTATAAAAAAAGGTGATAAACTCCGTATCCAGTACCAGGCAAAAGATATAGAAATCACTATTGTTTCTTTCATTGACACAAGTGATCCACTTACGAAAAAAGCAATGACCGGCATAATTATTGTCGATATTGCAACGGCGCAAGAAATATTAAACCACTACAAACGTCTATCACATATTGATTTACAAATTAGCGACAAAGAAGTACAACACATTAAAGCGTACCTTCCCAAGAATACACGTATTATAGATATGAAGCAACGCAGTAAGAAGACACAACAAATTACAGCTTCGTTTCAATTTAACCTGATGGCCTTAAGTTTACTAGCAATTCTCATCGGCGCTTTTATCATTTATGATACCGTAACCTTCTCAGTAGTACGACGCCGAAAAATATTGGGAATACTACGTTCCCTAGGAGCAACCAAAAACGAAATTTTCTTGATGATCGTAGGTGAAACTCTAGTAATGTCATTAATCGGTTTGGTCTTTGGCTTTATGTTAGGAGCTGCTTTAGGGAAAGCTGCTGTTTTTATGGTAACGCAGACAATCAATGATATTTATTTCACTCTAACCGTTACCGATTTCACCATTACTTACACGACAATATACAAAAGTTTCATTGGTGTTATTATCGCAATAGTCGCAGCTATATTTCCAGCAATTGAAGCGTCAAAAATTCCTCCAATCAGTGTTTTGCGTCGCTCACATTTAGATACTAAATTCATCACGCTAATACCACGTTTTATAACTTACGGTATCCTGCTCGTTATTATCGGTATAGGCACTTTATTTGTACCTAGCAATAGTTTATTTTTGGGATTCGCAAGCATACTGTTCTTCGTACTTGGTTGTACTTTTTTTACTCCTGTCTTTGTTTACACCTTCATGTCTTTACTTCGTAAATTAACCACTGTTTTTTCTGATGTCACACTAAAAATGGCACCGCGCAACATTCAGAGAAACATTAGCCGAACATCAATTGCAATTGCAGCTCTTGCTATTTCAATTGCAAGCTTAATTGCAATTAACATCATGATTGGTAGTTTTCGCACTACTTTCATAAAATGGCTTGATCAAGTATTCACAGCAGACATACTAATTGCAGGTAAAAACAAAGGTATTGCTCGCGCAGAGCCATTTGCAACAAATATTATTGCTAAAATTTTGACCATTGATGGTGTAAAGGATATATCAACATCACGTACCACCAAAACGACAGCAGAAGATGGCAACATTATAAACATAAATGCGGTAACGCGAAATATTTCAAATAAAGATGTTTTTCTGTGGAAAGATAACAGTAGCGATAAGCAGTGGAATAACATTGACAAAAAAGTAATTGTTGTCTCAGAACCGTTTGCTTACCGTTACAACATAAAACCTCATCAAAAACACCGTATTTCATTGTTTACAGACGCAGGCTTACAACAATTTACTATTACTGGTGTTTATTCGGATTACTCTTCAGACCAAGGCAAAGTGATCATGTCAGACACCGTGTACCGCCATTACTGGAAAGATAAACAGATAACAGCGATTGCTGTTTTCTTGACATCACCCGCAAACAAGGAAAAAATTATACAACAACTAAAACAAAGCATACCGAAAAATTTGCAAGTAAACGCAAACTCTGAATTGCGAGAAATTTCACTTAAAATTTTCGATCGCACTTTCACTATTACATTTGCTATGCAGATTTTAGTATGCGTTGTCGCATTTATAGCCATAGTTAGTACACTAATGGCCTTGCAGCTAGAAAGAAAAAAAGAAATTAGCATTTTGCGAGCAAATGGCATGACACCTCGTCAACTAGGCAAGTTAATTTTTTATGAAACGGGAATTATGGGATTTACAGCGGGATTTTTCGCAATACCTTTAGGAATTATTATCGCAATAGCGCTTATTTATGTCATCAATATTCGCTCATTTGGTTGGACGATAGAGCTCTTTGTTTATCCTCATTATTTTATTCAAGGACTCTCGATTGCCATTGTAGCGGCTTTAGTTGCTGGTTTATATCCACTATCTATTTTTGTTCGAACTAATATAGCTAAAGCATTACGCGAAGAATAGGACTAAAAAATGAAAGTACTTCTTACTGTTGTAGTGGCACTCTTTTTATGTTTGTTTTCCATATACTCATCTACATCCTTTTCAGCTCAGACCCAAACCACAGGTTCTGTTGGTGATGCACTTTCTAGCGATAGCACCCGCGGATTTTTACGTGCAGATAAACCACGTATTTTTACATTTCCAAAAGACGAAGGAGCACATCCCAAATACCAGACAGAATGGTGGTACTATACAGGTAACCTCGTCACAAAAAAAAACCGTCGTTTTGGTTTTCAGTTTACAATATTTCGCCGCGCTATTCTTCCACAAAAACAACAACGAAAATCTCCATGGGTAAGTAATCAAATTTATTTCGCACATTTCGCTGTTAGTGACATAAGTGGTAAGCGTTTTTTGCATAGTGAACGCTTTAGTCGCGGGGCAATGGGACTTGCTGGCACTCAAAAAAATCCAACAAAGATCTGGATTGAAAATTGGTTTATTGAAAACAGTAAACAAACTCATGTTGTTGCTAGAACAAAAGAATATAGTATTGATTTAAAAATGACCTCTCTGAAAGAACCCGTTCTCAACGGTAAAAAAGGGCTAAGTCAAAAAAGTAGTGGAAAAGGCAATGCCTCTTATTACTACTCAGTCACAAGACTCCAAACACAAGGAGCAATAACACTTGGTAATGAAAAATACGAAGTAACCGGACTTAGTTGGCTTGATCGTGAGTGGAGTACTAGTGTTTTAGGAAAAGAACAAATAGGATGGGATTGGTTTTCTATTCAACTAAACGATAGCAGAGAGATTATGTTATACCAGCTACGGCTTAAAGATAATAAAATAGATCCCCATTCCTCTGGAACATTTATTTTTGCGGATGGTAAATATCAACCGCTAAAACACGGTGATTTTTCGATTACAGTTCTAGACCACTGGTTAAGTCCTAAAAGTAATATTCGTTATCCAGCACGATGGAAAATTGAAATTCCGAAATACAATTTAAATCTAGAAATCAAACCGTACCTAGCAAACCAAGAGTTATTACTAAATTTTGCTTATTGGGAAGGAGCTGTTTCTGTCAAAGGAAAAGGAATATCGGGAAATGGTTATGTTGAAATGACCGGGTATGATTAGTACTACAGTTGTAATTAAAATAACAAATAGGTAGCTATAAAAATTAGACACTCTGTAGGTCTTATTTTATCGATAGCTCTTCTCAAATAGCAAAAAATACTGTTATTTGTAAACAGCTAGAAACACCGAAAAATAAGGAACTGTACTTAGTTACAACTGTAGTATTAGGGCGTGTCATCATTCAATACAGATAAAAATATAACGGATTCATTTAATGATACGCCAGTAGTATTGAGCCCGCGCCCGAAAACTTTTTGAGAGCGACAGAAAGTGATTTATTGGTTCAATACTAGTTTTTTGCGATGGAAAAAGAAACTTTGCTTCTTTGATAAATTGTTAGTGAAAGTTTCGGAAACGCGCTCGGGCTCGAAAAAACACACAATATTTTGAATGATGACACGCCCTAACTTCAGAAGATACATGAGGTACAATGTAGACGCGGTATTGTACCGCCCGGCCTGCGCAAACAATTGTAAAAATTTATTCCAGATTGTATTCACTTTATTTGTAATACAAACGGAAGACCCCTACATCACTGTAATAAAAAAACTTATTCTACAAGTTCTTTTATCACCTAAACATAATCTTGTAGTTTGTGGAGCATAGTTCCTATTTTACTTGGTATTTCATCAAGGGGAGGCAACCCTAATTTTTGCCGCGCATTATTAACAACAGATAAATTAGTAAATGACTCTTTGTCGCGAATAGCGATAAAAGTCGTTATAATAATCGTTTTCAGTGTATTACCGCGTATACGAAAAGTATGAGGAGAGTAGCGCGCTGGGTGCATATGTATGTATTTTTCATCTTCAATTAGGCGCAAGGTAAAAATAGAAGTGTCACTCATTGTGTATTGGTAATAGTAACCAAATCTCTTTATATCGCCTTCAGTTTCTAGAAAATTGCGGTAGTTCTCTAAAGATGTAATATTTTTATTTTGAATAAATTCAGATACTTCGCCTTCAAGTTGCTGAGGCGATAAATCACCAACGTATATATCAGTAACTCCATCAAGATCCTTAATTCGGCCTATAATAAAATTTTCTTGGCATTCACTACTTTGAGCATAGCCTATTATACGACGAGCAATATCAGGAAAATGGTGCTTACCAGCATTAAAAAATACAGAGCTCATAAAACCTCCTAACGAATAAACCAAACATTTTGAATCAGATTGTTGTCTACTTCGTATATAGCAATAACATACACTGGTTCTTCTTTCATACCATGCACTCGCTCATGATCAATCACTGTTTTTCCTTGTACAATTCTATTGATCAAATCCGCGTGTAGATTTTCAATATTAAAGCGATGGTCGCGAAAAAATGCGCGCAAATTTTCGCGCCCTTCCAAAGTAAGATTAAGTGACGGAAAATCGTGTATTTTTACATTGTGCGCATACTGAGCAACAAAATTATCTAAGTCTTTTAAGTTATAAGCCTCAAGTTGCGCTTGTACCGGTACTTCACTACTCATTGTTTTCCCTAACTTTTATACATGCGAATACTTCCACATATCTTCCAATCACCTTCATTCTTCCAACGCCGCGAAAAACTTTTTTTCTTCTTACTTAGTAACTCAGAGTGCTTATAAATGAAACACTCCCAGCCAATAACATCGTCTTGGTTAATCGCTGTCCATAAGTTTTCTAAAACATTTTGATTTTGAATAACACTTCTTTGCACAGACTCAGAAATTGATTCAGCAAAGTCGTTCACTTCTTCTGCTGACAAAGAACGTTGCTGCTCATTTAGATTTGGAATAGCCTCGTTAAGTGCTGATTCAATCCCTTGCGCTAATTTTTTGTAGCATGCTTTGGCTACACGACTGCTCATATTGTCTTGTTCCATTAAAACGCAAAAAACACCAATAACTCCCTGAGCTAAAGCCCAATTATCATAATCATGTATGGCAATGGGTTTGAGCGTTGTCCGCCACTTGCCAATCTTTGATGGAATAGTAACAATATCGCCTGCATCTACTTTTTCAACACCTAAATTTTGTTGTCCACCATCAACTAAGTGCAACTGCACTTTTCCACCAAGAGTTAATGTTTCAATTGTTTCAAAATAAACTTGCTCGCCATCAATTTTAAAAAATATAGGTAACAAATAAGGTTCTGCCTTACCAAAACCATCACCTTCATCAAAACAGTGAATTTTTTCTAAAACAACGGCTATCTCTAATTTTTTATCTATTTCATTTTCGTGCATTTCTAAAAGAGTGTCGTCCATGTGCATACCTTTATAAATTTTGCAATATACTGCGCTATATGTTTGAGAGAATGGCGGTAAACAATATATGTTTTAATTACGATAGTTGTAGAGTTATTGTTTGCATTTGTAAATATTCTAAAGTACCAACTCTGAGCCATGTTCTTTGAAAATGGCGGCACTACAGCAATTTTTATTTTTCTAATTTCGTTAGGTGACAACCACAAATTTTCAACAGTAACTTTTACGCAGCCGCAAGATGGCTCAATACGCGTAATATTAATAAACTGATCACTATTATTTTTAACAAATACATTGGTATTTAGAGTTGAGTCTGCATAAATAAAAGCTGGTCCATCTGGCCTAATAAGGACTTCCAACTGTGCCTGAGCAGCAACAGTCATAAAAACAATTAACACCACTCTAAAAAATATCATTTTTTGTCCTTTGTCTTTACTTGTGGCAAACGCGTTGCCTTAATATTATGCCCTCTAGTATACAAATACTCTGTTTCGATATCATAAAATACCATCGGTGCTTTTATATTTGTTCCTTCACCTTCTACACGTACATATGGATAGTCAGCAATAAATACGCGTTTCTTCGCTTCATTCCAACGTAATTGATTACCGTAAACGGTATTTTTTTCAGCAATGAGAATCACATTCTCATATGCAATTAATTCCTCTACTGTTTGTTTCTTTAAAATCACCTCTAAGCGTTGGCATTTAAGTTTACGATTACCTATAGTAGCAACAATATCATCAAATAATTGAATTTTTTCGTCATTATTTAGATAAGAAATTTTTCCTTGGCTGATAATTTTAATTGTTTTACCCGAAATAAATTTTTGACCTTTTTTCTCTGATTTTTGTCGAGGTAAAATAATGGTAATCGGTCCTTGTCCATGCGCCTCTTTCTTATCGATATGAAAATCAAAGTGTTTCGAATAAATCTCGCGACCATCATGCATCAAACGCGCTTTATCACCTAGTAATTGCGCTTTTTTCTGTGGAATAAAGTACGAAAATTTTTCTCCTGTCGCTTGTTGAGTAGAATCATCGCGATTACTAATAATGACATTTTTTTGAGCAATAAATTTGACTAGTTTTCGACTGCTACTGGTTAAAAGATCACCACCTTGTTTAGCCCTTCTTGATTTACTTTCGAAAAAAGCTTGTGCCTCTTCACACGTAAGTTGAAAATCCTTTGCTTTTTTTTGCGTAGATTTTTCAGAAGTTTTTTTGCTATCAACAATTAATCCTAAGCCTTTACCACCGCCATTATTACTAAATAACATTTTCACTTTGCCATAAGCATTTGCAGTATTTTTCGCGTTAGCAAATATAATTTTTTGCGCAAAAAGTGTATTAGGAGAACTTGTTTTTGTATCGATTTGTTGTAGTTGAGCAGGATTACCAAACAATGTAGCAAGCTCTTCTTTTGTAGAATAGTCAAGTCGATCACCAGACCCTTCCGCACCATTAGTAAACATTTTTACATTCTCTTTAACGTAGATCATCTTATCTTTACCAGTAATAATTAACTTGTTACCGGTAATCTTTGATTTATCGCTCATTACCACAACATGACCAAACAAATAAACCTTCTTGCTATCGTCTTTTAAGGTTTCTATATGTAAACGATCTCCTGATGCTGTACGTCCTGCGTCTTCTATATATACTTCTTTTTCTGCCTTTAAACTCTTTAGTTCACGTGCCACAATTTTTGCGGATAAAAAATGCGCTTTAAATTTCCCCACTTGTTTAGATGTTAAATGTTGATAGCGATATAAATCAACATCTTCACGAGCGCTTAAAAAATAACTCTGATCTTTAACATCTTTTATGATAATAATGGCTTTCTGAGCGCGCAATTCGATATCTTCTTTTTTACTTTTTGACGAAGATTTTTTCGGCTTTTTATCTGCTCCCAAAAGAGAGCTCTGCCCACTACCTAAATCGACATTGTACGCAATTACTTTCGGATTTTTTTGTAGTACAATATTTTCTTTATTGTTTTTCTTCGTCCAAGTAAGCACACCACCTACAGCTTTAATTTTTTCATCGTGGTAAATAACCTCATCAATAGCCACTGCTTTTTGTAGTGAAAAACGTTTCTTCTTCTGTTTATCTTGTAAAAAATTGATGACCAATTTCTGCGACTGAAAACGACCAATTTGTTTCTTAGTTCCTGTTAAATAACGCAAAATAGTTACGTTTTTTTTACTACGGCAAAAATGTTCACCACTACTATGACGCTTAACAGTGATATACGCATCAGCAGAAATCACAATGTCCTCATTTTTCTTTGTATCCTTTGAACCACTACCTGAAACATCAAAAAACGCAATGTTATTCTTTTTCCCTTTTATATAAAGATAATCAGTCGTCGCTGAAATTTTTTTCCACTGGCAATATTCTCCCTTAGCTTCCAATTTTTTATCGCGATAAACCACATCTTTTTTCGCTTGGAGGTATAAAGGTTCGCGCTTTTCTTTTTGCGTTTTAGGATCTACACTTATTACAGTGTCTAATTTCAAGTAATCGCCATTTATCTTTGTAACTACTTGATTTTGCGAATATTCGCGAATTTTAGCATTTTTAACAAAATACACATTTTCGGTAGTAATATGCGCACCATAGTTTTTATACCAGCGTATTTCTTTAGCCGCTTCTCCTTCTATTCGTTGAGAATTGCGTTTTTCTCTTATCTTTTCTATGTTCTGTTGCTCTTTTTTACTGAGCAAGGATATATTTCCCTCAAGAGCAATAAAAGCGTTTTTCTTTATGAAAATACGTTCTTCATCACTGCGTATTTCTTGAGAAAAATCTTCGCAAGTTACTCGATTGTTGCCATCGATGAACCTAACTTTATCTTGGGCTAAAAATTTACGAGCGTACATTTTCTTATCAACGTTTTGTTGTAATTCTATTCTGAGTAATTCACACCTTAGTTCTGCCTGTGCTGCAGTTAAATAAACATTAGATTTTTGAATAATCACAAATCGTTCTTGAGAAATCTTTTGCAAACTAAGTTTTCCCTTAGATCGAGAATTGATTTGTATAACTTCCTTGTTTTTACCTTTTTTATATAATGTTGCTTTTACATTTTCTAAAAAATTAATCTCATTCGAATTTAGATAGGTTTTCATTCCTTGCGATTCAACAGTAACCGCTTGTTTTTTATCTAACTGAATTTTGGCTTTTGTAGATAATATTCTATTATTAAAATCAATGCGAAGAATTTTCGTTGTTGCAGTACTCTCAAGTCCATCATCAGAAAACCCTTGTATATGAACATTCTTTCTAAGAATAAGAATATTGAACTCACCTTTTCTTTTTTTTAGTATTGCAGAGTCAGCATCAATAGTATAAGTTTTACTTAACTTCCACTCTCCACTATCTTTTTGATATGGGGAATAATAAATACAGTGTGGCTTTTCAATAAAAAAAGCATTTTTGGTATGGGGCCGCATTTTTTCACAAGTAATTTCCCATTCTTTTTGGCGTTTTTCGTTGTAATGTATATGGCTCACTTTTTCTAAGCGATTTTCTTTATCCAAAAGAATTTCCTTCTCTTTTGTTTTTAGAACCATTATCGCTTCTGTTTTCGTTTCTATTTCCGTTACCGGGGATACCTGCGGTGTCACAAGAATGCCATCAGCAAGCACTACAATTATCGCAATACTTATCGCACTTAACCCACTAAAAATAATCAATGTTTTTTTCATTAAATTACTCACTAAATTTTACAGCATAAACATCACCACTATAGTTTGCAAAAAACACAGAATTGTCCTTTACAAAAGGAGATGATGTCATCGAAGCCCCTGTCGATAGTTTTGTCAACAAATCACCATTGTTGCAATTTACAATATAAAAATTCCCACTAAAATCACCAAAGAAAAGAGCATTGTGCGTCAAAGCAGGTGAAGTCTCTACAATTTTTGGAGTAGCGAAATACCACTTGCGTTTTCCAATAAAACGATCGAAGCAATAAACGCCATTTTCTGTAGCACAATATACCAAGTTATCATTCATTGCTGGTGAAGCGACAATGCGTCCTCCACATTTGTTTTGCCATAACAACTGAAGGTTTTCAATGTTATACGCATAAAAATATCCTGCAAAATCCCCAAAATAAACAATCCCGTCCTTTGAAATTGCAGGGGACATGTAAACCAAATGACGTGCAGGGAAGGTCGTATATAACTGACCATCTTCTATATTAAGTATATGCAAAGCACTTCCAAAGGAACCAAAGCAAATTTTATTTTTATAATAACAAGCGGAAGAAACTATGTCTTGCCGCGCTTGAAAAAACCACTTTTGTTTTTTTGCAATCAAATCAATCGCATAAAACTTCCCTTTGGTATCTCCAACAAATAAATGATTATTTACAATAACAGGTGATGCTTCGATCGGAGCCCCCAATGGTAAACTCCATAAATTCACTCCCGTATGATAATCAATAGCGTAGAGCATTCCATTTGTCCCACAGAGATAAATAACATCACCGAGAATAGCTGGGGTAGAGGAAATCTGCCCCTTCGCCTTAAATTCCCATAAAATCTTAGCACTACGCCTATCCAAACAATACAATTTAGCGTCATAACTTCCAACGAAAACATAAGACTCTGTAACAAGAGGTGACGACCAAACGCGATTTGGCAATCTTTTTTTCCACAGCGTTCTCTGAAAGCGTGGAATCACTTTACTATCAAAAAAACCGGTATTGCTGCTATTGCGAAAAGAAATGTTTCTTTTCGCAACATCACTCTTCTTACGTTTTACAATCCACGTGTGTTCAAGCCATTTATTGCCATTATAAAAAACAAGAAAGCGAATCACATTTTTTCCATAATTTAACGGTATTTCATAAGAGAAATCATCCGTTTTTGAAACAATAACTTGGTCGTTTACCATTATTTTTGAAATATCATACTTCGTATTTTTTGTTCCCCGTAGTACCCACTTTCCAGTCTCAGGTTCTACTACAAATCGAGAATTCTCAATTTTAGGAATTTCAAAGTGTAGCAAATCACTAAACATTATTTTTTGAGATAGTGAAAAATACCAAAAGCATGACAAACAAACTACAAACGTGGTGAGTACGATTGCAACAACGCGCATTGGTATTTTCTTTTCATAGCTAGGTAAAGTAGCATACACCTTTTTACGCTGTTGAAAACGCAACAAATCTTCATGTAATTCTTCTACAGTGGTATAACGATCGCCTTTTTCCTTTTCTAAACACTTTAAACAAATATTTTCTAAAGCAGAGGAAATAGTATTTTTGTAATTTGATAGTTTGATAGGAGGTTTATATAGTATCTTTTCCATTATTGTAACTGTACTATTTCCTGAAAAGGGAAGATGCAGAGTTAATAACTCGTACAAGATAACTCCTAAAGCATAAATATCCGTCCTCGTATCAATCTCACTTGCTTTCCCATCTACTTGTTCAGGAGACATATATAATAACGTTCCCATAATAATACCTGTCTTTGAAAGTTTTTGACTTTCGTTACTAACTTTAGCGAGGCCAAAATCCATAACAATAGGAACATTATTAGTGTCTATAACAATATTTGCAGGCTTCAAATCACGATGAATAACTCCCTGGCTATGCGCATAGTGAATAGCTTCGGTTATTTTTAACATATAGGCAATTATTTGTTTAGTAGAAAGTCTCTTATCGATTAAATCGTGAAGGGTAATGCCATCGACAAAATCCATCGTAAAAAAATATTGTTGATTTTCAATTCCAAAATCATATACGTTGATGATATTAGGATGCTTTAATTGCGCTGTTGTCTTTGCTTCGCGCAAAAAACGTTTTTTCTCTGCCTCTCTTCCTTGAGAAACTAACAATTTCAAAGCTATAACACGCTGCAAGTTAGGATCATATACTTTATAAACGCGTCCCATCCCTCCACGCCCAATTTCCTGTAAAATTTTGTAGCGCCCAAGTGTTGGATTATCAACAAAATTCTGTAAATCTTTTGCTGAAACATAGCCAAGATCAATCATTATATTTGCCAGGGAAATTATTTGTCCAGCCGATTTATGCTGTTGTTGTCTCTGTAAACAAAAAGTAAGTTCATCTGGTGTCAACCACTTCAGTTTCACCGCCGTTTTCCCAAGAATTGCATCATCAAACATTTTAGAATTCCATCCACATAAATAGTTAGGAATATTCTCCTTGTCTTTAATAGTATAGCCATTACTTGTAAATTTTACAAAAAATATCACTTAAACAAGACTCTAACGACCGCGCTATTTTTATGTTATAATTGTAAAAGTGGAGGTATTTTCATTATTTAAAATTCAGGGACACATTTACTTTAAGGACAGAGTTATGAAACAAGTTTTGCAAGTAATTGCTATTTTGATTGCATGTATGGCGATACATGCTGATGAGTGGACTATTCATCCTGATCAAGTTTACAATTTAGATTTCGCACCAACAACATACAATAGTATCAAGTTACAAATACCACTAAAAGCTGTTGATTCTCCTACAAATATTTCAATGGCACGTACCAAGGGAATTATTCACCCTCCAGCTGTCGCTCTAGGTCCAGCAGTTGAAATTACACCGCAAGTAGAACTAAAAAACATAGCCACGCTTCAACTACCTTTTGAAGAAGGGCAACTACCTCTTCGCGATGTAAAAATCAATATTTGGTATAAAGCCGATAAAAATTCGCAACCTGTAGTTTTTCCAACAGAACAATTAAAAATAGACTACAAAAATAAAACTGTTCAACTCGAAATAAAAAACACCGGCACTTACCAAGTGGGGACTTGGCAATCTCTCGCTGAAAATTGGGGACCAGCGAGTTTTAGTTTACAAAGTCCACCACCAGCAAGTTCCTTTACTTTAGGGCAAGATAACGACACAATTACCTTCACTTGGCAAAAAGCAGTAGATCCTAATCGCGACGAAGTCAAGTATAGTATAGTTTTTGCTCAAGACTCAGAAATGTCTATTCCTTTAGCAACTATAGATTGTGGTAATGATAATTTTCACCACGCATCTGTTTCTACCCTGCGAACTTTATTAAAAAACTATTTATATACACCAATTTTTTGGGGTGTTCAAGCTTCTGACCAACACGAAACAACGCTTTCGTTACAAGGTTATCCTATTACATTTGAAGATAACGTTTCTCGCAAAGTACCGCATGTTATTTTTGATTATGAATCGAGTTGGTCTTACAACGATACTCAAAACTTAGATGGTGAAAATTGGCAATCTTCAGAATTCGACGACACTAGTTGGAAAACGAGTACTGGAATGTTTGGGTTTGGCGATTGGCAAAAAAGTTCTCCAACAACAAAGCTCAAAAACAGTAGAACCACTTATTATTTTCGCAAAACAGTTACTCTTGACGAAAAGCCACAAGCAATCACCATGCGCGCAAAATACGACGATGGCTTTATATGCTATGTCAACAATGTCGCGGTCTATCACCAGAATGTAAAAAAAGGGGCAAAATACAACGATAATGCCGCCGAAAGAAACGAGTCTATTGCCAATTTTTTTATAGACGGTGAACACTTTCAAGTAGGTAAAAATACTATAGCAATAGAAGTACATCAAGCAAGTTTTTTAAGCACTGATATTGCCTTTGATGCACGCATGGAAAAAGGGCAAAACGCAATCGCGATTACTTGGGGTCCTTGGCTCACTTTACCACTCGATAACAGTATAACTGTTGTTTGGCAAACAAGCCAGCGCGCACTATCGGAACTTCACTATGGTGCCAGTAAAAACATGGAAAACATAGTAAAAGGAACTTTAAAAAATAATACCCACAAACTCGTCGCAAAAAACCTTATTCCTGGGCAAAGATATTATTATAAAGTTATTTCTGGCTCTGTACACTCAGTAACAAAATCCTTTATTGCGCCTGTTACGAAAGATACCAATATACGCGTTGGGATGTATGGTGACAGCCGTACTTTCCATTCTTTCCATCAAGTCGTTGTTAAAGCTATTGCCAAACATCAACCTCACATGATTATAAACTCTGGCGATATTATCGAAAACGGTAATAAATTGCATGAATGGTACGAACAGTTTCTAACACCTGCTGCTTCCTCTATTGATGAGATTCCCTTCATTGCTTGTCATGGAAATCACGATGGTTCTATAGCCGGAAACATGTGGGATTTTGTTCCGTTGCCAGAAAACGCTCCTTCACAACAAGAAATGTACTACTACAACTTCCGTTATGGTCCAATGACCGTTATGGTAATCGATACCGAGGCTGACTACCAAAAGGGAAGTACTCAGTACAGTTACATAGAACGTGATCTTAAAAAATACCATCGCGATAATTGGCTTGTCGTTGTTTTCCATAGACCAGCCTATTCATCTGGCGTTGGTCATGGTGGTGAAGAAAGCCCAAAAATTGCAGAAGAACTGGTGGTTTTATTAGAACGCTATGGTGCTGACTTCGTATTAAATGGACACGATCACTTTTATGAACGAAGTTTCAAAGAAGGCATCCATTATATTCTTTCTGGAGGTGGAGGTGCGCCTTCTACATTTGGTGGGGTAAGTTTAAATCCTTACAGTGTAACATACGACAATTTTGTATTGTGTTACAATATAATGGATATATCTCCATACAAATGCGAAATGCAGACATTAACTCCTGAAGGAAAAGTACTTGATTCGGTAGTAATAGATGGACGCAAACCACAAATAGATGTCTTGCAACCACACAGTGCTGTCGAACGTATCACCAAGAAAAATGGTAAACGTGGATACTACCTAGACAACGAATCTGATGCTTTTGTTGCTAAAAAAGGACAAGTATTTCGTTTTTACTTCCGCGCAAAAGACCTAGATAACGACGCACGCATTACATTATCTCTTGACAAAGATACCAAAATGGGAAATACTACTACAATAGTAGAAGATCTTTCTGAAGATGCTAATCACTACTATGACTGGCAAGTTCCCGAAGATTTTCCGCAAGGAAAATATTACATACATTCATTAATTGACGACGGGACGAACACAGACGAAGACTACTCCCATTTTTACATTGTTGTAAAATAATCGTCAAGTAAAGCTAAGTGTTTATAAATAAATCGCTTAGCTTTACTACGACAGACGATCCTATAAACTTAATTCATAGCTCTTAGTTCCTGGCTCCCGGCCTCTAACTAAATTTTGAATTTTTGCGCAATCCCATAACTGCGTCCGATTAAACACTGCGTAGTTCATATTTTTGATCGCTAAATTATTACTCGTTACTGGTAGAGGTAAATTATGAAATTTGTGGGCATCATATCCATCTTATTATTATTAAGTTGTACAGAGCAAACCAACCATCCTAGTACTTCCCAAAGTGAGGGTTATCCTTTAGAAATTACAGATGCCCACGAGCGCACGGTTACAGTTTCACGTCCACCACAAAAAATAGTCGTTGCAGGAACCGCTCTTTACGCTCAAATAGTCAACGACTTAAAAGCAGGGCACAAAATTGTAGGTATTGCTCATTCAAAAAATACACCTAAATCTCTTCAAAAAGTAGCATCTGTTGGTAAAGCTTTACAACCAAATCTCGAAAAAATAATATCATTACAACCAGACATTGTTTTTGGCGCAAACAGCATCAGAGGAAAACTACAGCAAATGAATATACCAGTGTTTATTGTTGGCGAACCTCCTCATGGAGTCATTAATTCCATCAAAAGCCTCAATAAGGCAATCTCAAACATTGATCTAATCCTTCACGGTAACACAAATCGTGCAAAAAATTTAATAGCGAAAACTCAAAGTATTATAAAGTCGCACGCACAAAAAAAAACTACAACAAAAATTTCCGTCGCGGTAGTCTATTTTACAACGCAAAGCCCTCCTTATGTTATCGGGAATTCAAGTTTAGAAAGCGAAATTATAGAGAAGGTTGGTGGACAAAATGTGTTTAATATCTCAGGTACTATAAATATAGAAGAACTCATTAAAAAAAACCCGCAAGTTATCTTTACTGATCCTTCACAAATCTCTATTGCCAAACAACTTCTTGGAGCACAAAACTTACAAGCAGTAGAAAATAATAAGCTATACGGAATAAAAGCATCTAGTTGGGTATCGACAAACCTTGCGCAAACATTTATAACTGTATCAACTGCACTTTATGGAAATCAAAAATGAAAGCCACACGTTCACAATTATACTTTAGGTTAGCAACTCTAGTAGAAACAGGCATTTCTATTCCCAAAGCCTTTAAAATTGTTTCAGAAAATTCAAAACAACAAGGCTTTTGCCAGGCCGCAGATCAACTTCAAAAAGACGGAAATTTACAAAAGGCACTTATCGCGACAAAAGCGTTCTCTTCTCTAGAAATAGCTCTAAGTATTGCTGGTGAAAAATCGGGGAGTCTACCAGAGATTTGGCGTTACTTATCAAAGTACCACGAACAAAGATCAAAGCGCATCAAACACTTTGCTTCGAAACTTTATTATCCAATTTTTCTCGTTCACGCTGGAATAGTTATAGGTAACGTACCAATTCTTATATCTGCAAATATGTCAACATATCTATCAAATGTACTTATAAGTCTAATTTCGTTATACGCATTCATCATTACACCTATCGCCGCTTTCTATGTAGCTCGATCTTACAAGCAAAGTCGCCAATATGTAGACCAAATTCTAGCTCATATACCATTTATAAATAACATGCTCATTTATCTCTACACATCATATGCTTTCACAATTATTTATGGCATGTACTACGCTGGAATCAACATAAAGTCGGCCTTTAATCAAGCGCAACATTCTATTTCATTTTTTCCATTGAAAGAAGCTTTGGGGAGAGTAAAAGAAAAAATTGGCCAAGGGTTATCTCTTACTGAGTCTATGAAAAATGAAAAGATATTTCCTGCCGCTGTTTACGAAGCAATTGTTGTAGGAGAAGAGTCTGGCAAACTAGACTCTACATTAAAAAAAATGTGTGAGTTTACTAATGAAATAGCTGCAGATTTAATGGACTGGTTTGTACGCATCACAACAGGAATTATTATTGGTCTTGTTATGCTATGGATTGTTATGCAAATTTTTGCTCTTTTTGGAAATTATACTAGGGCTATAGGTCGCTAAGGAGGTAGTAATGTTTCGTTTATTTGCTTGTAGTTTGTGTGCTTTATTTTGTCTTAGCTGTAGCAAATCACCAATAGTAATTCACGCTGAACCTCAACCAGTAAGCGTCTATGTAGATGGCAAAAAAGTAGGAGAAACACCATGCACTATAGATGCTGAATTTTGGAAAGAATATATCATCGTCGAATTAAAAAAAGAAGGCTATGTTTCACAAAGAAATTTTATTTTGCGTAAGCTTTTAGATGGCAGCGGGGGTATATTTAACATTGGTTGGCCACGAGACGCCAAATTTCGCTTAATGGACCAAGAAGAGCTAGATCGCCGCCGTAGATGGCGCACTATGAAGTAACGTACTCATAATATCTTTATATCTTGTTAAAGATACACAGCAAGACTCTAATTTACCATTCTTTTTAAGAATTGTCCGATATTTGCAAAATAAACTTGAAATGCATATACGGTTTAAATACGATAAGATACTATGTTATTTGCAGTAAACGATTCTTTCAGTAAAGGTAGGAAAATGATTAAACTATATCAATTTTCAAAAACTGTAAACAAACCAGACCCAAGTCCTTTTTGTATCAAGTGCGAAATATTTATGAAAGTTCATGACATTGAGCACGAATGTCGTTTAGGAGATGTACGTAAAGCTCCAAAGCAAAAGTTACCATATATAAAAGACGGTGAAACTCTTGTATGTGACTCTGAAACTATCATTAAATACCTATCAGACAAGCAATCGATAGATATGGACAAAAACCTCTCTGCAGAACAAAAAGCAGTAAGTTATAGTATGTGCAAAATGATGGAAGAGCACTTTTATTTCTTACTAGTTTATGCTCGCTGGATTGATGAAGAAGGGTGGAAAGATACAAAACAAACATTCCAGAAATCTTTGCCAGCGATGTTACGACCTATAATTCCGAAACTTGTACGCGGTGGTTTAAAAAAGACTTTACATGGGCAAGGAACAGGTCGACATTCCCACCAAGAAATTGTTGCTAAAGTCAATGAAGTATTCCAAAACTTGAATGACTTTTTGGGTGAAAAAACATACTTAATGGGCGAAGAGATAACCTCTGTAGACATTAGCGTTTTTGCCTTTATCACTGGAGTAGCGAACTATCCAAGCTTTGCAACACAAGAATTAAAAAAATACAATGCTCTTGCGAATTACGAAAAAAGAATAGCGGAAAAATACTATTCTCAGGGCTCTTAAGTTACTCATAGTCATGAGTTGTGGATTAAAATTTTGAGTTCGCCATCTAAGGATATGTTCGAAAATAATTTACCAAATTTTACATAGAGATTTTATACATCAGCTAGGCATTTAAAATGAGTAAAGTTTTACTCTGTAATTAAAAAATAACGAAGCTACTGAATAAAAGATCATCTAAAATGGTAAATTATTTTCAACCGCCCCTTAGATCCATAAAGTTCAAATTATGTTAGAAATTGAAAGAAAACTTCTCACCAAGATAACCACGCAATCTCTTGCTTCTTGAGCACTAAATTCTTGAGTTACTGCTTCAAATTTGTTATGTTATTTTTTAAATATCAACACATCTTAGTGTAAACCCTACGCGCAATGCACTGTTTTATCTACAGTGAATTTGAATGGAGAAACGTATGGCAAATATTTTTGAATTTGATGGCTATAAACCTGTTATTGATAAAAGTGCTTACATCCATGAGAATGCTTCTATCACTGGTAATGTTATTATTGGTAAAGATGTGTATATTGGGCCGGGGGCAGCTATTCGCGGTGATTGGGGAGAAATTATTATTGAGGATGGTTGTAACGTACAAGAAAACTGTACGATTCATATGTTTCCTGGAGTTACAGTGACACTACACAAAAGTGCTCACATTGGCCACGGAGCGATTATTCACGGAGCTACTATCGGTGAAAATAGTTTGATTGGTATGAATGCTGTTATTATGGATAATGTTATTATTGGCAAGGGTTGCATCATTGGAGCGCTGTGTTTCGTAAAAGCAAGTACTGAAATACCTGATCGCAAACTTGTTGTTGGTAATCCAGCAAGAATTATTAAAGATGTCCCCGATAAAATGTTAGCATGGAAAACAAAAGGAACAGAACTATATCAAGGCTTACCAAAAGAATTGTACTCTTCACTAAAGCCTTGCGAACCTTTACGTGAGATTCCACAAAATCGTCCTCCAATGCAAAATAAATATAAGATATGGGATGAAACAAAATAGATAGTGATACAAATAAATGTAAAGAAAAGTGCATTAGGGCGTGTCAACATTTAAATTTTACGAAAATAGTAAAGTCGATCCTGATTTCGATCCGATCCTGCTCTTGTTCCGAAAATAAAGAGCCTTGTCTGTTTTGTTAAGTTATCTTTACAATTTTTACGGTTTGTTTTGATTACTATTTGCAATAGTCTCTGTTGTAAATGTTAAAAAATCGGGATAGGGATCGAAAGTTCATATTTTTAAAGGCTAAGCTCGATTATTTGGGTTATTTCTCTAAATATCGACACGCCCTATACTAAAAATAAAATTATACCGATGATGCATTTTTTTTATTGCAGTGCAACAAAAAAGTGACATGCTGCCTCTCAAATATTTTATTGTCTTTTTGAGAGTAGATTATAAAATAGATCCAGCAAGTTATCGTTTTTACAATAAGGAATTTAAACTGAGACACACTTTCAATGACCTAACAGTTAGTAAAATTTGTACACAACGAAATGTAGATAAAAAAATATTTAGCGATATATCCGATTTTGGGTATATATTTTGCTATAAGTACTCTCGCTCTATTTATATTGATAATAACTTGGATTAGGAGGGTGGTAGCTGGAAATCCTACCACGGTATGATGAAAGATAAAAAAATTGATAGCAAAGTCTGGCCTACATTGATTACCCTGGGCAATTTATTTTGCGGATTTTTAGCTATCAGTTACATTGCTGATGAAAAAATTTTAGCAGCAGCATGGCTGATATTTCTTGGAATGATTTTTGACATGTTCGATGGTAAAGTTGCGCGTATGACAAACGGAAGTAGCGATTTTGGAGTTCAATTGGATTCTTTAGCCGATATGATTTCTTTTGGCGTTGCACCTGCTTTTCTTATGAAAACTTTTATTGTAACTGAAGATTTTTTGTGGTCGCAAAAAATCGTATGGGGAGTGTGTTTGTTCTTTGTTATTTGCTCTGCTGTACGATTAGCAAAATTTAACGTCGACACAGATGAAAACGACTCACATACATATTTCTACGGACTAGCGACACCAGCAGCTGCAGGTGTTCTTGCTTCATTAGTTTTAGTGGCAAAAACGGTTTCTATTGGTATTTATATTCCAGAGAATACTTATAAAATATCTCTAATGATCACAACTGTATTACTTGGTTTCTTAATGATAAGCCAGGTTCGCTATCTCCACGCAGGCGCCTTTTTGCTAAGAAAACGATCTATATTTATACAAATTATCATCTACGCTTCATTATTAGCTCTAGTGATCTTCTATTTTTCATTGATCACCGTTCTTCTGTGTTCAGGGTTTTTAATTTATACAATATCAGGGGTTGCAAACGAGTTAAAAATTAGAAGCAACGCTAAAGGTGACGATCTCGCGAGAGCATAGCTAGCTAATCAGCATACGTTTGTTTGTTTTACTTGTTGTTTGGCTGTTCATCGGACACCTTATTATGTCCGATGAACAAATATTCAGTTTACATTATTTATTCATGTGTGACCGAGCTAAGCACAAAATTTTGTTTAGTATTTTACCGGTTTGCTCTTTACATTCGTCTGTTGTTCTGCAACCTTCCGCGTTAACTATCATGTGGAAAAATAATCGCGTTTTCTTTTTTCCCATTTTGATAAAAACAAACATCATTTCTAGATGTTCCAAATTATCACCCACCCAAGAGTGTTTTGTTTTTTTTAACAAATACTTATTTACAACCCACATCTCTGTTTTTTTGTTACTCGGAAAAACAACCTCTGAAGTATTAAGCCACCACCCTTTGTTTATTTTTTGATGCTTTTCTTCTAATTTAAACAACTCACCAACAAGCCAGTGAGTATAAACTAGGTGGTATAGAGCAGTCTTTTTATCATTTTTTATATTTATTTTTTTAGAAAAATGACTACTTTCAATTTTTTTGGTATTGTTAATGTAAATTGAGTGCAGCTTCTCATAACCAATATCTAAATCAACGATTCCAGATACACTATTATTTTTTAAAGTTTTTTTTGTTACTAGTTCTGGAGATTCGAAAATATAAAGTTTAGTTGTTTTTGAAAAGATAAAAGTGGTTGCAATAAAAAATATAAAGAAAAATCTCATTCATTCACCTAGAATTAAGTGGTCTAAAAAATATCCAAATAAAATTGAACGAAGCGACCAACAAAACTAGATAGTCGCTCGTTAAAGCGCGTTGACATTTGTATTTTTTATAGTTTAGCTTTTTTCAGGAGCACAACTTTACATCTCAAAATATCTCATATTACATAAAAACCTAAACATCGACGTGCCCTACTTACTTTAGACGATAAAAAAATAGAATTTTTTAAAAAAATTTTATTTTTTCCCCAAAAACTCTGTTAACGTACACTTATTATAATAGAGCGTGTTCACTAAATTATAAAGAAGATAAATATCAACACGCCTTAAACAATGTCCTAACATTTTTTTAAATGGAGATACTATGAAATACTTTATAATTTTACTTACTATATCAACGATTTGCTATTCACAAAATCAACGTATTGATCGTTTTTTTGAAATAAATGACTCTAATGGTGATGGTAAAGTAACATCAGAAGAACTAAACGACACAAATGCTTTTGACATTCTTGATAAAAATGGCGATGGCATTATTACGCGTAATGAGCTTGATCCAAATGCTCCTGCTTCTGAAGTTCCGAAAGAAAAAGAAAAAAAGAATAAAAAAAGAAAAATACTTAACCAATTCGACACAAACTCTGATGGAAAAATATCTAAAGAAGAATGGCCAGGGAATAAGAGAGCTTTTGATAATTTAGATGCGAATAACGATGGATTTTTAGTAAAAGATGAATTACCAAACAGAAAAGCACTTAAACAAATGCAAAAAAATCCACAAAGACAAAATTTAGCGCAACGTTTAGACCAAAATGGTGATGGGAGTATTTCGGAGCAAGAATGGCGTGGTCCACAAAGAATATTTGATCATCTAGACAAAGATGGCAATAAATCGCTATCAGCTGATGAACTTCCCAAAGGAAAAAATCAACGTCAGAATAAAGGTAAGCATCAAAGAGGGCTCAAGATGCTAAAACAGATGGATAAAAATCAGGATAAAAGAATATCAAAAGACGAATGGACAAAGAACGCTAAAGCATTTGAACGTATGGATAAAAATAAAGACGGCTTCTTAGACAAAGAAGATTTAGATAAGGGAAAAAACCCACATCGAAAACTACAAAAACTTCTTAAGCGAATGGATAAGAATCAAGATGAAAAAATAGATGCAAGTGAATGGATGGGCAACATTGAGAAATTTCGTAAGTTAGATATTGATGGCAATGGTTTTTTAACAAAAGAAGAAATACAAAAGCAAGCAAAAAAAATGCAACAAGGTGGTCAAAAAGGTTTTCGTGATAAAATGCGCAATCGTCTTAAAATGCTAGACAGTGATGGCGATGGAAAAATTTCTCAAGACGAGTGGCCAGGAAAACTAGAACGTTTCCAAAAAATGGATCGCAATGGAGATGGTTTCATCAGTAAAGAAGACCGAGATCAAAAATAACGATAAAAGATATAAACACTTGTGGCAAACAAAAAGACTAAACCAATAGTGCTTAAACATCCTCTTTGGCGTTCAAAGGAATTTAGTTGATATTGAGATTTCAAAAGTTGTTTGTCACTTGTAAAAGGAGTAAATGTACACCCAATTATTTTTGCTAGAATTGTTCCGTATTGATGAATGAGTTCTAGACTATCATTATCGTGTATTCTTTTTGCTGAGGTATGGTTATTTTTAGTGTATACGATCACTAGATAATTTCGAAATCCTTCATTTTCCGAATGTGCAACGATATGACTAATCATATCAAACGAAGTCACTGGCATTTGCTTTTCGCCGAAAAAAAATACATTGTTGAAGTAAGTGACTTGGCGTAAAGAAGGATCTATAACAAAATAGCTGTGGTAAGTTAGTAATATCCATATAGTATAAATTACAAATGCTGTGCTAGTATAACGCGCGGCAACAGGGAATTGTTGTTGTACACTGATACCAAGAAAAATGCTACCAATGATAAATAGAAAACTCCAAATCATCTGCATTTCTGCTAGTGGTGCGGTTTGGATCTTGTGCTCAATAACACAATTATCAGGTAAAAAATCAAGATGTACAATTTGTTGCATAATATTTAATTTACCCACACGATTTTGTTTTGCTCTGACACGATTTTGTTTTGCTCTGACACGATTTTGTTTTGCTCTGACATGATTTTGTTTTGCTCTGACACGATTTTGTTTTGCTCTGACACGATTTTGTTTTGCTCTGACACGATTTTGTTTTGCTCTGACACGATTTTGTTTTGCTCTGACACGATTTTGTTTTGCTCTGACACGATTTTGTTTTGCTCTGACACGATTTTGTTTTGCTCTGACACAATTTCAACTGCCGAAAAATATCACCTCATAATTTCACAAAAGAAATATTATCTTTTGCGATCCTCTGCTTGCTTTATAAGACCTCCTCTCCCTATAGGAAAGAAGGTCTTGTAAAAAATAAAATGGTTACGAGTCACAAGTTTAGTTTCGTCTTTTAACAAAATCTATTTAAAACTCGTCATTTTAAGCAGTAAGTTTAACGATTCTACCGAAAGTAAGTTTTAAAACTTATCTTTAGCAAATAAAGTTTGTCCATATTGGCCGCGATAAGAGCGATCTACTTTTTTGAAATTATCCTTCGCAACTTCTAGTTTACTCCGATCAGAGCTACTCAATCTTCCTTGTTTATCTAACTTTATCCATTTTCGTAGTTCCAACATAGCGGGCAGATAATTTTCTTTATATTTACTTTCTGCTTCTTTTTCAATTAAATTTAGTTGTTCCAGTAAGTTTTGAGCCTTATTACCTTTTTGTTTATAAATTCTATAATTTTTCCAGCTTTCCTTATACATTCGATAATAAAAACAATATGTTGCTGCAAGTAAATAATCTTGACTGTTATAAGTCCACTGGTTTTTGATTAAATTGTAATAAGTCCATTTCGGGCTTAATTTTTTCAAGTCGAGTTTTTTTCCTATGAAGCTTTTACTATACTGATAAGGAACTAAGGTAGATATTCGATCTTTATTCCATGACTTAATTAAAATGTGCGACATTTTGAATTTGGGCAATATTTTGCGCAAATCTTTGTCCTCTTTATCGGAAAGGTCTCGCCTTGAATTATTGTGCTGTTTGCTTTTTAATTTTTCGTTTACTCGTGCAACAAGAGACTCAAGAAGTTTCATATCTTCCATACGAGATTTGAGAGTTGCTTGCCCTTTTTCATTTTTTATTTTCTTTGCTACAGAAGTAAAGAGTTTTCTACTTTCTGAATATTTGTAACTAAGTAACAAATCATATGCTTTCTTTTGCTCTTTTAAAGAAAGTAGCATTAAATTTTTGCGGGACTCGAGAAGTTTTTCTTGGGCTTTTTTAATTTTTAAAGCAAGGGCATTGTAAATTTGCGTCGATTCAATTGTGCCAAATGCTCTGATTTCTTTCATTATCTCGAATGCTTCTGGATATTTTTTTTGTTCAATTAATTCAGAGGCAGCTGTATTTTTCGTTACAAGCTCTTGTTGTCGCAACTCGTTTATTTTTTTTCGTTTGTCTTTTATTTGAATGTTGATTTCGTCAAATCCAACAAAATTCAGCTCTATTTCATTTAATTTTTTCCACGCCTCTTGGTATTGATTGGTGTTTATTAAGTTGTCTATTTCTTTTTCATGTTCAAGAAAAACAATAGCCATTTCTTGCTTTTTTTCAAACTGTTCCCTTGTTTTGCGCAAACGTATAATTTGCGTTTTGGCATCTTTGATAAACTCCAAATTGTTTTTAGAATTCAGGTCTACAACTTTTTGATAATGAGCGATAATTTTATCGTATTCAAAAGGATTTTTTTCTTCATACTGTATTGCATCTTGTAGCAATCGATAGATTTTTTGCTCTTCTTTTTCTTGAGAACCTCGCACTATTTTTCTTAGAAGATCCTGCGCTTTTTCAGCATAAATAGTATTACTATAAGTTGTTTCAATATCGCGTAAGAGTGAGAGTACATCTTCACTTCCTCCTTGAATTTCATACTGTTCTAACGCGGTTTCAAACGATTGTTTAGCAAATGGATCATCTTTTTTTACAGTATTTTCCGTATCGTCTATTATTACATTGTTATCAGGTTTTTTTCCTCCAACAAAAAAATAATAACCCGCACAAAAAATTAGTGTCGGAACTATCACTGGTAATATATTGTGCAAAATTTTTAAAATGGCATTTTTCGTTGGATTTCCGCTAAATTTTTCTTCTGCTTTTTTGACATTACGAATGCGCGAAGGTCTGCGAAGAGGTCTATTTTTTTTGCCCCGTTCAAAGTCTTTTATAATCTCCGTATTACTGGCATAACGATCTTCTGGATTTTTTGCCATCATTTTTTCAATAATTGTTTCAATGTACTCTGGAAGATCGGCATTTAACTCGCGAATAGGTATTGGTGTATCATGAATATGCTTCTGAATAATTTCTTTGCTACTGCGCCCTTTAAAAGGCGTTGTTCCTGTTAATATACGATAGAAACTAGCTCCACAAGAATATATATCGGAACGATGATCTACAACGCCTCCTGTGATTCTTTCAGGAGCAAAATAGTGCGGTGTACCATATAACTGCTCTTTTTCTTTTTTGTCGTCGTTAAGTGACTGTGCAAGCCCTAAATCACCTATTTTTACAATATTTTCTTCTGCCAACATTAAGTTTTCGGGTTTAATGTCGCAATGAATAATCTGCTTTTTCTCTGCAAATTCAAGGCCACTAAGTGTATCTTTAAAGTAAGGTAATGCTTTTTCTAATGGTAGTTTACGCCCTCCGCTTATTAAATCTTGAATAGAACCACCAGGAGCATATTCCATAGAAAAGAAATACTTATTACCATTTTGTGACACATCATATACTTGTATTATATTTGGATGATTGAGTTTTGCACTAGAACGAGCTTCTTCAATAAATTTGTTAATAAAAACTTCATCTTTTGTAAACTTCGAAGATAAAATTTTTAGCGCTACATCACGGTCAAGAGATATCTGCTGTGCTCGATAAACACGCCCCATCCCACCTTTACCAAGAAGTTCATTGATTAAATAACCAGATAATTCTTTGCCAATTAAAGGATCGCTTCCTGCTTCAGGTTGTGTATCCAACCATGAGAAAATAGTTTCGCCTATTTGGATACAGCTTCCTATTTCAAGAGAGGTAGGACTATCAATTGATTCTCCGTTTACAATAGTTCCATTACGACTTCCTAGATCCTCGATTACAAATTTTTCTTCTACTTTGTAAATTTTAAAATGATTGCGCGAAATAGCAGTATCATTAATTTTCAAATCGGTTTTATCGCCCCGTCCAATTACAATCGCAGAAGATTTCCATTCTATATTTTTATTTTTATCTGACCCTTTTTCTACAAATAATACTGGCATGTCTAATTCCTATTTAAATATAGCAGATCCGACTCGTACAAGTGTTGCTCCTTCTTCAATCGCGACGTTAAAGTCGCGGCTCATTCCCATAGATAACTCTAATTTTTCCTGCTTGATATACCCTTTATCACGCAACTTCTCTCCGAGAATTCGCGTTTTGCGAAAATATTTACGGCAAGTATCCATGTCATCAGTAAAAGGAGCCATTGTCATTAGACCACAAATTTTGATGTTATCTAAAGTTGATATTTCTAATATTTTATCTTGCAACTGTTTCTCATAAAAACCGTGTTTGCTGTCCTCTTTGCTTATGTTTACTTGGAGTAAAATTTTTGTTGTGTTTATGCTACACTCTGAAATTTTTTTGGCAAGTTTAATACTATCAACAGAATGTATCATGTCAAAAATAGGCAACACTAGTTTCGTTTTGTTTGTTTGTAAATGACCAATCATATGCCATGTTAATTTGGCTGTACTAAGAACTCTATATTTATCTTGCGCGCTTTGTACTCTGTTTTCTCCTATATTTCGTATTCCTAACTCTAATAGAAGTTTTATTGTGTTAACGCAAACAGTTTTCGTTACTGCGACTAATGTTACTTCATCAGATCTATTTACTTTACTACGCGCTTCCTCTATTTGATCTTGGATACGAGAAATATTACAACGAAGTCTTTCTAGAGTTAATATGTCATTCATAATAAAAATTCCCAAATACATACCCTATGTTTACTGAGAAGTATGAGTTTTATTATTCGTCCTAGTTGCATTCTCATATTATATATTACTTGTTTATATTTATCAATGATATGTAGAACTTGTTATAATATCAAAAATTTGATAACAGGCCCTAAGGCTACTATTTTGATTTTAGGAACTTAAATGAAAAAATATCCACCTGCTTATTACTCAGATTATCTAGGGTTAGATAAATTACTTAGTTCTCAAGAACTCTTGAGTGAAAAATACGGTTATCCTGCTCACGATGAAATGCTATTTGTTATAGTTCATCAAGCATATGAACTATGGTTTAGACAAATTATTCACGAATTAGATTCTATTATTAATATGTTTAAACACGATTACATCGATGAAGTGAACATTGGGATTACGGTGTCGCGGCTCGCACGAGTCACAGAGATTCAAAAGCTTTTAATCGAACAACTACGAATCTTAGAAACAATGACCTCTCTCGACTTTCTTGACTTTAGAAATTTTATTACACCAGCCTCTGGATTTCAAAGTGTACAGTTTCGTTTGATCGAAAACAAATTAGGATTACACCCACAGCAACGAGCAATGTTAAATAAAAAAGGATATCGTTCGCATTTTGCAGAAGAACATCAAAAAATGCTGCAGGAATCGGAAGAACAAAGTTCTTTGTTTGAATTAGTCGAAAAATGGCTAGAAAGAACACCTTTTTTAGAGTCGGAAGGGTTTAATTTTTGGGAGAGTTACAAAGAAGCTGTCATTACAATGTTAGACGAAGATAAGCAAACAATTATCGACAACCCAATTATTTCAGAAGAAAAACGCCAAAAGGAACTAAAAGCTCACGAAGATACACGAGAAAACTTTCGAGCAATATTTGACCAAGAAAAGCACGACGAACTTGTCAAAAAAAATCTACGTCGTTTATCATTCCGTGCAACCCATGCAGCACTTTTTATTCATTTGTACCGCGACCAGCCTATTTTACAACAACCGTTTAAATTCTTAACACTCCTAGTCGATATCGATGAACTAATGACCGCTTGGCGCTATCGTCATGCGCTTATGGTACTACGCATGATCGGAACGAAAATAGGCACAGGAGGAACTTCTGGGCATGATTATTTAAAAATGACTGTTGAAAAAAGTAAAGTATACCAAGATCTATTTAATATGGCGACTTTCTTTATACCAAGATCTACTTTGCCACCTCTTCCTGATGAGATAAAGGAAAAACTGGGCTTTTTTTATACAGCTCAACATTGAGGAATGTGTTATGTATAAAAGCGGATTGTTATTAATCATTTTTATTCTTTCTGGCTGTGCACATAATTATTACAATGCTGGAGGTAATCTCGGAGATATACCACAATCGGATTGTAATATAAATCTTCTGCTATTTGGCGCTAGATGGGGCAATGGCACAAGAGTAATTGCTGAAGATGGAAGTACATCTTTGCGCGGAAGAACAAGCATATGGTCTCCTCTTTTTGATTATGAAAATTTTGACAATAACACAAAATTGAAATTACTAGGACCTGCGCTACCCAATCTTTTTGGTTATCTAAATGTAGATGGTCAAAAAGGTATAGTAACACCTCTTTACTCGCAACACAGTGGCCACTTAAATTCATGGTGCATTGGTCCTATTTTCTTTCCCATTTTTCGTATGGATTATGCCGATGACGGCTACCAAAGCTACACAGTACTTGGTCTTATCCAATTTGGTTCTTTTGGCGTATCTCTTCCTTTTCTTCACGCAGGAACTTCTCCCCGTCCTTTATATGTTGAAGGACACCACGATCAACATAAACGCGGACAAATTTTAGAAGTTTGGGAAGGACGATGGGCAGCTGGTTATTGATAGTTGTTCTAACTTGAAGCAAAATATATTGGTCTGCGATACTTTTATATCGGCTATTTTCACAGGAAATATTTTTCTGTGAAAATATAGCTGATGTACAAACAAAAATAAATTTCCAATGATATTGTTTAGAACGTATTGGCATTATAATTTTATCTTTTGAAATACTGTGGAGGTAAAAATGGGAGCATATCTCAAAGAAATAGGAACTGACAATCCTAGAATGCATTGCATTTGCATGAACAAATCTTATTTTTTAATTGGCCGTCACGAAGCAAACGATATCAATATTAGAGTTGCAACAGTATCGCGTTTTAATTGTTTTATTGTTCACCATTCTATTAACAACTGTCTTTATCTTTTCTCATCATCTGCAAACAAAAATGTATACTTTAATCCACGAATAAATGACTTCAGTAGTGAGAAATCAAGACTAGACAGTAGCCTCGATACTTTACAGAAAATAGGAGCTTCCAGTTCTGCCAACGAACTAGAAAATGAAAAAAACAAGATGGGTAATATTCCAGGGTATAAGAAAGGTGAGTTTAAAACATTTGAAGATTTCCAAACAACACTAGTAAAACTAGAGGATACAGAATATTTGGATTATTGTATTCGCCGAGGAGCTGTGCGTTTAACAAACAAGAGCTTTATTGGAGTTTACTCAAAAGAAAAAATGTTTACCTATCAACTCGTTATTGAAATGGGGGCAGAGCCTTCAACAAATCATGGACATTTTACCAAAGACAACAACTAGCTTCACTGCTTTCTTTTATATTCAGCATAAGAAATTAATTTTTGTTTATAATAAAAGTATCTTCTAATAAGATAGTATTTGTGATAACTGAACTCAGTCAAATGCAAAATTATCCTCATGTAACCCAAAGTTCTTCATCGTAACCTCTATGGCCCGACATTATAATACCCACCTCAGGAGATATTGCGGCATTGTATTTAGGCTTTTTATCTCCTGAATACTTTTGAGTGTTGTTTGCTGCCACAAAATGATTATAAGAACTAAAAACAAAAACTCTTATTCCTGTAATATCTTTCTCAACAGGCCAAGCATAACAATACCAAGTATTTTCCTGATCTTCTAAATTACTCGATAAATACATTGTAAAATTGTAGTAACCATTTGTCGCAATGATATCTCCATCTTTATCTCTCATTAGCTTCAATGTTTCACTTAGTTTAATAATCCTACCAGGACTATTAATAACAGATCTAGCTCATAAATCCCAACTTAAATCGCGAATAACGATGTCTGCTTCTAATAGCGATTCAAAATCAGCAAACTCACCAATTTTATTATTGTTATTATTAAATAAAGCGCGCTTTTGAAATTCGGACTGTACAAGTAAAATATCAATCAACGACCGAAAAGCTGAACTCTCCCCTTTTACAATGACCCATCGAGGATAGTTACTATAAACCCACATTACAACGCCTGTTGATAACATAAAAAGCAAAATTAAGACTGGCTTGTTAAAAACTTTCTTCAACATATTTCTCCTCCTGTTAGAAACATTGTTAATAATGATCTTTCTATTTACCTCCAATTGGCAATGAGCTTTTTTTGATAAGATCTAAGGCGTGTCATCATTCGGCCCGTGAGAATAAACAGGTGCCATTGCCTTGTGTTAATACTACAAAAAGTATCGAGCCCGAGTCCGTTTCCGAAAACTTTCTAAAGATGGTAAAAAAACAGAACTTTTTACGAATTGTAACAATGCTTACTTTCTTTGATTAAAAGCTTTTAAATCGGGCTCGGGCTCGGAAATGGGCTCGGGCTCGAAAAAACACTTTGAATGATGACAGGCCCTATTTTAATTTTCCTAAATTTTAAGCTACTTTAAATCATTTTTTTCGGAATCACGATCGTAGCCTATATTCTTACTCGCGAAGTTCTATTATTTTAGTTATTCTTTTAAATGTCAACACTAGACAATCTTTCTACTTTTTTTGTTTCAAAAGTTTTATAATGCTCATTTGTGCCTTGTTTGCTCCTTGTAAATCTCGTCTTTTTAAATCATGAATCATTTTATTACAAAGCACAAGTAACTGTTGCTTCTGTTGTAACTTACCATTATTGACCTCTGAAATAAATACTGTTTGATTTCGTATGATACGTTTTATGTGAAGAATGTCTCGACGAAGAAGTTTATGAAGTTTAGACTTAGATATTATGATTTCTTGTATTTTCTTATATATTACATGTTGCCTCTCTAATAAAGTTTTTGGTTTTATTTTAGGTTTTGGTTTTGGTTTCTTTTGAGTATTGTTATTTTGTTTGAGAGAGGTTAAATCCCGCAAAGGGAAATTAAAGTTTATAGGCTCTTTTATCGGAATTAATAATGTTCGAATAGCATAAGCAGTAGCGTGAACAGAAGAAACCTCATCATGCCAATGTCCATTTTTTTGGAGTTGCTTGAGTTCTTTTTGGGTTTGAAAAAAAAACAGCTTAAAGTACGTTGGGCCAGCTAAATATGCTGCTTCGTTGAGATACCAACGTTGATAAAAATAGCGAAATGTACCAATAGTATCTGTTCTATATTTTTGATAATTATTTTGTAAATATGCCCAAGTTGAAAACAGCTGAGAAGGTTTTTCTTGGTTTAATAATAAACCCAAGGCGCCATATGCTGTTTTACCCAAAAACGATACAACTCTGGCATAATCTTTCGGACCAAAACTACCATTATTGTTCTTTGTTTTAAGAATATTATCAATCAAATTTTGCCATTGCTTTTCTGGTATTATTCTTAAACCAGCGTGACGACACCAAAATAGAGCCTGCGTTCTACATATTATAGAACGTTCTAATTCCAAAGGACTCACATTCCAAAAACTCCGCATGTATAAAATATAGATTAGCGCAGCTCTTAATGGTTTATACAAATCTTTACGTTTACTGTAAATATAATATCTTGCTAAAAATTGAGTGGCTAAACAATGGCTAATCATTCGCGTACCATTTTGAGAAATTTTTTTAGAATAAAAATTTCGCGTTGATAAAAGAAAATTTGCTGCCAACTCTAAATGTTTGTCGGTATAAATCCCCTTAGAATAATCAAGTTTTTTAGCTTCTAATAATGCAAGCGCTGCTAGCGCTGTTACACCTACATGAGAACAATCTTTTTTTGTAACGAAATAACCAGAGTATGATTTATAACCAACATTTCCATGCCATGAACCATCAGCTTTTTGTTGACTTACTAAATATTCTAAACCTTGTTTAATTAATACATTATTGTCGTTTTCTTGAGTAAAACACGGCATACTAACGAAAATAGTTATAATAGTCAATATTCTCATTACTTTATCCTTGAAGAAAATCTGTGTTTAAATAAGTAGAAAATATATCTAAATAAAATAGCTTTTTTACTATGCAAAGAACACGGTATCAACGTTTTTGCTCTAGGGATTTGTATGGTTAGTTTGTTAACACCATCTACTTCGTTTTAAACTAGACATGACAAGAACGTGACTCTGTAACTTATCGAAATTCTAGTATCCTGGTGATAATCAAATAAATAGACTTCTTTTCAGAGAAATTATTCAACTTTATTTCTATAATTTTATTTTTTATTGTGGCTAGAGTTTTAATACTTGTAATAAAATTAATCTAAGAATATGCGATGTAACAACAGGGGCCTCTCATCATTCAAGCTAATGAAGCCAAAGAATGCAAGAAGCTAAGTGTACAGACACTAAAAAATTCTGAGCAGTTTTGCCATACCAAAGTTCAAATAAAAACGAAAGATTCAAACTCCTAGGCGAGGTCGGACTCCCATGCTAGAAAATAAAAGTTATATACTCAACTGGAAACTATTTTTATCTGATCACTAGAATTTAGCGAACTCAAAATTAACTTTATCTACATATGATAGGAAAAAAATGATAGAACAAAAAGCTCTTTCTAATCATCCCGAACTAAAAGAAACATTCAATAATTTGCTACAAAGGTTAGAGCAACGCATTTCACAAAAAACTACAGATATGGGAGAAAAGCCGTTTACCATACCTGTTACACACTATACTGATCCTTCTCGATTTGAGAAAGAACAGAAACTTCTGCGTAATAAACTTACTGCATTGGGAGCCGCATCTCTCGTTATTGAACCTGGGCAATTTTTTACAGTCACTCCTTATAAAATGCCTCTAATTGTTACGCGCGACAAAGAAAATAAAGTTAGAGTTTTTGCTAATGTTTGTTCTCATCGCGGAGCCATTCTCAAGCAAGAAAAACAAGGATGCAGCAATGCATTTATTTGTCCATATCATAGCTGGAGCTACAATCTTAATGGCGAATTACTCAATATTCCCGGAATGAAAACAGGAATGCCAAACTGCGATAAAAAATCACTTGCTCTTCGAGAATATCCGTGCATTATTCGCGCTGGTATTGTTTGGACAATTTTAGATAACAACAACACTATCGATACAACTTTTGATGCTCTAGCAAATGAATTAGATCATCTTTTGTTAGATGATTTTCAATTTTTTCACGAATCTGTTTACTACGGTGATTTTAATTGGAAGTTGGGAGTTGAATCTTTTCTTGAAGTATATCATTTTAGCTATGCTCATGGTAAAACATTGCCAAACTTGAAATACCGTAATATTTGCTTAATAGATTCTTTTGCAGATCACGGTAGAATCGTTGTTCCTATTAATTCTTTAGAGGAACAAATGAAGAATATACCTCGTTCTGACTGGGAATTTTTGCAACATGTCAATGTTATGTATTTCATTTTTCCGGGAAATTTTCTATTAGTATTTGATGACCATTTTGCCTGGATTAATATAGAGCCTATTTCGCAACAAAAAACAAAATTAACTTGCACCACTCTTGTTCCTGCAAAATACGAAGAAGAGAAAAAACAAAAATTCCAAAGAATTTCAATGGGATTAGAAATGATTACCAAAGAAGACTATGAACTATGCGCAACGATCCAAAAAGGCTTAGCTGGAAAATCATTAGATAACTTTAGTTACACTTGCTTCGAAGAAATGATTTTGCGTTTTCATAATTCTATCGACAACTCATTACAATAAAGAGCAAGTTCGAAACGAAAGAAAACATCAAATGATTTGAATATTTTTTTGCAAAAGTTAACTAGAACGCGCCACTATTTATCTTTCTTACAATTTGGTTCTTTCAGAATAGGAAAAAACCCATGGCAGAAAATCTTGTAAAAAGAGTATCTAAAACATTTGACAGTACAATAGTCATGTAGGTCACATACAAAACGTCATTTTGGTAATTCTGTTTAACTCTATTAGTATCAGTCAAGGTTCGCTGTTTTAAACGGACAATTTAAATTGATAGCCCCTTAATCTTTCTTAACAAAATAAAACTTCTCTACTCTTTATAAAAACGAATGGGGACATCTATATTTAAAAATAGAGT
This sequence comes from Candidatus Uabimicrobium helgolandensis, assembly GCF_041508025.1. Taxonomy (NCBI): domain Bacteria; kingdom Pseudomonadati; phylum Planctomycetota; class Candidatus Uabimicrobiia; order Candidatus Uabimicrobiales; family Candidatus Uabimicrobiaceae; genus Candidatus Uabimicrobium; species Candidatus Uabimicrobium helgolandensis. The sequence continues at coordinate 9,036,771 of NZ_CP165719.1, read as the reverse complement.
TTCTTTTTCGGTTTGTAAGTTGTATGAGTAGAGTTGATTTTTACCTGAAACATCCGAGAGATAAACAATTCTATTTTCGGTTACATATTCAGGGAATTTTTGCTTTCCTGGTTTTTTTATTGTCGTTGTTTTCCCCTCTTTTATATCAACAATTGCAACGCGCCAATTTTCTCTTATTCTTTTTCCATAAGCTAAATATCTACCACTTGGTGAAAAGCTCATCCAGTTTTTCGTTCCATCATTTTTCCAAATTTCACTATGGTGAATAGGAGTAGCTTGCGGAAATGTTTTTTTCCATAACACAAGTCGCGCTCCATTGTCGTTTGCCTCTTCTATACTAGCCATAAAGTGCCCACCACCAGGGGAAAATGTAGGCACTTGGTAATGCATCCCTGATTTTGAATAAAGTACTTTGGATTTTCGGAAAGAAGGTTTCCACAACATAATATTTCTACGGTATTCTCCATTGGCAGTAGTAAATAAGTATTCATTTTTTGATACATAAAGTTCTCTAATAGATTGCAAGTGATTAAGCTCTACTAAACAATGATCCTTTCTACCATCTTTAAGAAATATCTGCATAATCTTTGAACCTTGGGTATAGAGAATTTGCATTCCTTTTTTCTTTTTGATTGTAGGATATGCATTACGTTTTACATCAATAATTTTGAATAACGTATGACTGTCATAGCCCCACACTTCATCTCTCTTTTGGAAAGTCCCTTGTAGACCTTTTGTCCATTCAGGAATAAATTTTTTTGGGACTATTGACATATTACCTATCGCATCTTCTACCGGGGCAAGGTGCTCTATTTCGTAATATCCTTGAGGATGTTCTTTGTCTATAAGAATAGTACGTAGATGACGATAATTGTACTTTTTATTTTTTGCCGTAAGTTTTGCTAGTACAAACACATAATTATTCCACGCCGTACGCGAACCTTTAATAGCGTTTTGTTTTTTTGTTATCAGGAAATTATTGTCGTTGATAAAACCACCTGTTACAGGGCAGTGTGATCCTTTAAACGGACGTAACATATATGTTCCATCTTCTTTACACAATGTACTCAATTCTATCTGGACATTTTCTCTATTCATTCCTAAAAATCGATACGTTGGATAATTGTTCTTTGTTTGGACTTCAATAATCATGATTTTGTTGCGATCGTTGTAAAAGGGAAACTTTTGGTGGTAATCAGCGTTTGTTGATAGCACAAATAAAGTTTTTGGTATCCGTGGTCGCAAAGGAATGGTTATCGTCCCCGAATTTTTCACTTTGTAAGAAGTAAGAGAACACAGTGTACCTGGCGTTTGTAATTTATAGACATACATGTTTTGTCCCACAAAATTTTTGCCGATAAAAATCTCTAATGGTTGTGCTATATGAATGTCAATTTTTTTATCTTGTGATGTAATAGTTCCCTTGCTGTTGTGGTAACTAGCTGTAAAAAAAATTTTTTGGCCTTTTTGAGTTATTTTGCCAAGAGAGGACGGCGCTATTTTCCACTGACTTAAAGATCCTATTCCTAGTAATATATTATCATTACTAAAGAGATTCCACGTTTCTTTTTGACGTTTTATTGATGGATCTTGATTAAAAGATTGTGCTTTATTTGAAGCACTTTCAGGCCTAGGAGAGAAAAGCAACCAACTAACAATAATAATCATAATCATGAAAACAAAAGCTGTTATTATCTTGAACACGTTAGAATAATTAGACATTCTCGAAGATTTTTTCACTTTACCATCCAAGTAATCCTTGAGCACCTGGATAAATTCTTCTACACTTTGGTAGCGATCTGTTTGGGATTTGGCCATTGCTTTTAAACAGATATGGTCGAGTACTTTAGCAATACGTGGTTTTATAGCGCTCGGTGGCGCAGGTTCCTGGGTAACAATTTTGACCAAAATAGCGGTTTGGCTATTACCAGTAAACGGTTTCTGCCCACAAAGGCATTCGTACAATATTGCTCCCAGCGCATAAACATCGCTACGTGCATCAATTTGGCGATGTTTTCCTTCTGCTTGTTCTGGTGGCATATATGCGAGACTACCGATAATGAGCCCTGTATGGCTAATCCCTTCTTCATCAGAGAGTATTTTTGCCAAACCAAAGTCCATTACATAAGGTTTTTCTTGCTCATCGATCATGATATTTGCCGGTTTTAAATCGCGATGGATAATATTATGGCTGTGTGCATATTCAATTGCTTTCGCTACCTGAATAAGAAGACGAATGCTTTTTTTAGTTGTTGGCTTTTTTTCTTGGATGAATTTTTTCATAGTAACACCAGGAATATAGTCCATAGTAAAAAAATTTGTCCCTTGGTGATTACCTATTTCATACAAACGAACAATATTTGGATGCTGAAGCTGAGCCATAGCTCTTGCTTCTATCAAAAAACGCTGTACTTGTTTTTGAGTAGTATTACTATCTGTTAGCATGATCTTTAAAGCGACTGTACGCTGCAATTGGACATGATGTGCTTTAAAGACTCTTCCCATACCACCACGACCAAGTTCTTGGGTGATTTGATAAGGTCCAAACATATTTTTGGCTGGATAATCAGTCATTGAATTGCATCCTAGCTTATGCTTTCTTTTATTGAGAAACCTTCGTTATTATATTTATCTTGTTAAGTGAATCGCAAAAAGTTTTTGCGACTTGCTTTAGGGCCTGTGATCATTCAATACAGATAAAAATATAACGGATTCATTTAATGATACGCCAGTAGTATTGAGCCCGAGCCGTTTGCGAGCCCGCGCCCGAAAACTTTTTGAGAGCGACAAAAAGTGATTTATTGGTTCAATACTAGTTTTTTGCGATGGAAAAAGAAACTTTGCTTCTTTGATAAATTGTTAGTGAAAGTTTCGGAAACGGGCTCGCAAACGGGCTCGGGCTCGAAAAAACACACAATATTTTGAATAATGACACGCCCTAGTTTAAAATTTCACTATTTTTTACCGCGCTTTTATTTTTGATAATAACAGATATTTTTGATGACAGGAGGTAGATTCAACTTGTGCATATTCTCTAACAATTGTTCTTTTTTACCACTACGTAGATATTGTAGTGCTATTTTCCACTGAGGATCAAATTTTATAGTTGTGATCTCACGGTCGTACAACTCATAATTTTTAGCCCCAAAAGCAGCTAAGGCTAGGTATAAACGATTCTCTCCACGTAATGTTTTTCTTGGTACCATTTGTAAGTCTTTTAAGGCTTGCTCGTAAAAAATGCCATAAATAACTAGTACTTTTCCACGCTCAAGTCTAAAATTCAAATTATTTGGAGAAGCATCTACGGCCTGATTGAGTAGCTCAATGTATTGGTTTTGTATGTATGCACTTTTCAACATGTTTCGATTGGAGAAAATATACTTTTCATACAAATAATGGATTTCTTGATCTTTAGAATATTTTGCTGCCAGACGCAAAAGAAGTTGTTCGCGCGTTTTATTAATTTTTGAAATTGCAAATGCTTTATATATTTTTACTATATTTTTGGAGCTTTTTTTCACAGCATCATCGTGGATTTTTTGCCAAAGATGTTTCCGTTTAATCCGATCACTGTAGTGTTTATTGTATTTATCTAGTTTTTCAACATTTTTTTCGATAAGGTCAGCATATATAGTTGTGGCTTGAGAATAATTCTCTAGTTGGAAATGACATAGTGCAAGTAGAAATTGGGCGCGAGGAAGATGGCAATATTGTAGTTTGTTGCGCGCAGCAATGTATTTATTTTGATTTACTAGCAGTGCTCCTTCGAAGAATTTAATTAAGTGAGTAGGCAGGTTTTTATATCGGTAGAACTGTTTACTTAATAGATTAAATTGTCGGGTGTGTACAAGACTGTGTAAGTAACTTTCAATCGCTGGTAAATGTTGCCCATTATTATCAATAATTTCTAATGGTGGCGCTAAATAATCTTTTATGTATTCAATGATATTATCAATAATAATTAATTGTCCGTCACTATTGAAAAAAACAAAATCCAATCCCGTACTTCTGCTTGCATCTGTGAGATGTGGCATCTTATTTAAACTATCGAATTCATTGATATTTCCTAATAGCTCTCCATTTTTTCCAGAAAGAACCGAAAGAAAATTTTCTTTATTATTGACAATAATGTCATCTACACCATCTTGGTTAATATCATCTTTTAGATCAAATGCTATATCGAAACCGCGAAGGTAAGGGACAAAAAGAGAAACGGTGGATGACCACTTGATTTTTCCTGTACGTGCATCTATGGAGTGTACACTACTTCGATCTGTTGCAAAAATGAGGTCTTTGGTTTTTGTTCTAGGGACAGGTGATTGCGCAATGTTACCTCCTAAAGAACGCGTATGCCAGAACAACTTCCCTGTGTCCGCGCAAAAACATGATACGGTACCTTGCAATTGTGAACAATATATCTCAGGTACATCATTTTTATCATTTTTGATTAGATTTGCGCTAGATAAAACAAATCCCATAGAACTAGTCGCAAGCGGTTTTTCCCATAAAATATTTCCGTTTTTTACATCCATGGCAAAAACGGTTTTTGCGTCTACAAAGAATACTCTTTTACTGATTTTACTTTTGTTTATTTTTACAAAAATAGACTTACAAAAAGAAGGAACTGCTTTTTTTTGATGCCAAATTATTTTCCCTTTCCAATCAATACATTTTATGTTCTTACCGTCTGCAAATATAATTTCTTGGATCTTATCGTTGTTTATATCAGTAACAAGAACAGAATTATCAGAAATATTATAATCCTTGTTTTCATATACCGATATTTTCTCATCTAAAGAAATATTATATCGAATAATAGTATTTTTAGTGATTACAAGAAGATGCTTTTTCTCCTTGTGTTTTATAATTTTAAGAGCGTGCGTTTCTTTCTTTATTTTTTTTTCTGCAATAATTTCGCGCAAATTCTTATTTGTTTTTAAACCAACAATTTCACCTCTCAAGTCGGCAACAAAACAAAACATCGATTTAGTATTTTCGTCAAAGTCAAATGCATAAGGACGACTATAACGTTTTCTAATCGAGTAAGTATATTTCTCTGGTAAGTACGTCGTTATATATTTGTTTTTTTTATAAGTAATAGCTCGGAGCGTTTTATTCGCTAAATAAATAATCTCTGGAAAATTGTTTGGCGTGACATCTTTTAGGATAAGGTCGTTTATTTTATAAGGAGAAAACCAAAATGGTTTAGCCTGTTTTTGAACTTTTGTATCAATAATATATATATAACTAAATCCCCAAACAACAGCAAATAAATCATTATCTTTTTTTATTAGATAAACTGGTGAGCTTTTTTTATTCTTAAATTTGTCTTTTTCTGATTTAAGTTGTAAAGTTTTTAATGTTTTACCACTAGAAGCATCAATACAATAAACCGAATTTAAATGCAACCAAATCCTAGGAGAACTATCAGAATAGTCAATTGTAATGGGAGATCCATGTACATTTTTAAATGGTGCAACCCATTTTTTTTGATTTTTTTGTAAGTCTAGGCAGGACAAACCTTCGTTAGCTGTGTAATACACCAAAAAATCTCTACCGGATAAAGATATTTTTTTTAAATCAATTATCTTCCCAACCATATGTTGCAATACTTTAAAGTTACCTTGTGTATCTATTCGAATTAAGCAATTGCCAAGAGGACTATTTCTGTTAGCAAGATTTTTACCAATAAAAAATATACTAGTTCCTATTTTTACCAGAGGGATATTATCCAGGGAAATTATATTTGGTTTTTGCCATAAAACTTTGCGACTAAATTTACCGTTGTTTGATCTGTAACAACGAACTCCTTTAGGAAAGTGATTTGCAAATGTAATGATGTCCTTATCACCATCGTTATCTATGTCAATAGAAACACAAGATTGCCCCCAGAATTCAGGTATTTCGAGTATTGGATATCGCGTCGAGCCGTTTACCACAATCATATATTCTTTTTGAGGCATAATAATGTCTTTGACACCATCTAAATTGAGATCAGTAAATTGTGTTGTAAAATAATGAGGAAAAAGACTGTAATTTATAGACCATAAATGATGTCGTTTGGTCGCATCATAACTAACAATAGCGCCATTTTTGTTTGTATATATCAAACTAAGATGAGAATCATTATTCATATTTACAAGTGATAGATTATTATCTTGGCCATCTACAAATATCTTTTTATTCCACACCGTTTGAGATTGGAGGGGAACGCGGTATTTTTTTCTTACATTTTTTGTAACTTTAAAAGATACCTTTTCTGGAAAATAGCCTTCTTTTCTAACAAAAACAGTGTTGTTCCCTGCACTTAGCTTTTTTTTGTATATATAAGACCTATCTTGAGTGGTATAAGTTAAATCGATCTTTCCTTTACTTTCCGTTTCTACTCTTAATCCCTTTATTTCAGAAGATATTTCAATTTCGCCTGTTGGGTATATTACACTATTAAGTGTAGGAGTAATAAAATAACCACAAATAACTGCAACAGTTACCATCGCAATTGTTTTTTTATAACGTTTTATTAAATCTAAAATCGATATAAATTGGTTAAACGGTTGTGCTTGAACAGATTGTCCTTTACTAAAAGCAATGAGATCTTCGGCCATTGATTTTGCATTACGATAACGTTTTTGCTTTTGCTTAGAGATTGCTTTAAGACAGATACTTTCAATTGCGACAGCGATAGAAGGTTTTATTTTTCGAGGAATCGTTGGTCGTTCATGCATAATTTTGTGTAAAATATTTAAAGCACTACCTTCAAAAATCACTTGTTTTGTTAGTAATTCGTAAAGAATAACCCCTAAGGAATATACATCGCTGCGTTTATCAATTTCTTTTGTTTTCCCTTGCGCTTGTTCAGGAGACATATACTGCAATGTCCCCAAAACATCACCGGTTCGCGATATATCTTCTTGCGTTTGTGTCATTTTCGCTAAACCAAAATCCATCACCTGCGGTTCGCCGTTTGCTGGCATCATAATATTAGCTGGTTTTAAATCGCGATGAAGTACTCCTTGAGAGTGTGCATAATACATTGCTTTACACACTTTCGCCATTAATTGAGCAATTTGATTGTTATCTAGCGATTGCTTACGAATAAAACTCTTTAACGAGTCTCCTTCAACGAACTCCATGGTAAAGAACGGTTGTTTGTCTTCTGTTCCAATGTCATAAACCTTGACAATATTTGGGTGATCCAGCTTAGCTGTTGCTCGTGCTTCTATTTGGAAACGCTTTATTGCTTTCTCGTTTCCGATACCAAGTAGAATTTTTAAGGCTACCGTTCGTTGTAATTGTGGATCGAAAGCTTTGTAAACACACCCCATTCCTCCACGACCTATTTCTTCTATAATTTGGTAACGACCAATTTTTTTATGACCTTCGCGTTCCACAAGCAATTCATCGTCTAGAGTAATTTGCGCATCTGTTTGATTGTTTACCATACTTTTTGTATCTGTATTGATAAGGAATGATTCACTAAGTTTTTGCTGATCAGCGTTTATTGGTGCAACAAGCATTTGTATTTGTGCAGGAGTGAGTATACTTTTATTAATGAGATACTGTGCTAGTGACATCTGAGGAAACTTATGTTTTTTTTCATTGAAATGCTTTTGTAAAGCATTGCGATCAATGAGTCCTGATTGTAAGATTTTTTTGACAAGATCATTATCTTGCATTGAGGTCATTTTTATCTCCTAGCTTATGTTTTTCATTCAAATACCTTTGTCAAACGGACCACAAACACATGGAAACTTATTTCTTATAAGGCATTCTGGCTAATTTTTTTGCTTTTTCCAGATCGTTTCTCAATTTTATTGTCTTTATACCTAAAACTATTGCTTTTCTCCAGTTTGATATCGCCAGGTCAAATTTTTTCATTTTAAAAGCTAGGTAACCTCGATTGTAAAAAGCCATTGCGTATTTAGGATTCAACTCTATAGCTTTATCGTAATCTATTTTGGCCAACTCAAATTTTCCCTGAGAATGATGAAAGAAACCTCTGTTTGTGTAGAGACTTGCTGATCTTGAATTATACTTTATCGCACGATTAAAATCTTCGAGAGCTAATTTATATTTCTTTTGTTGGGCGTGTATAATCGCTCTACCTTCATAAGCAAGGCCATGTTTGGAATTGTGCTTGATAGTTTGTGTGTAATTCTTCAGGGCCATATGTAACTTTTTTTGCTGTGCATACAACATTCCTTTTGCAAAATAAGCATCTGCATATTTAGGAGATATTTTGAGTGCAACGTTGTAATCTTTCTCTGCTTGTTTATATTTTTTTTGGCGAAAGTATGCTTGGCCACGATTGTAGTATGCATTGTAAGAACGATCTTTTATTTCAATTGCTTTGGTAAAATCAAGTATCGCCAAATTATACATTTTTCGATCAAGGTAAGTTAATCCTCTATTGTTATAGGTCATGGCTGAAAGGGAACCTAATTTTATTGCTTTGGTAAAATTTTTTTCTGCTAAATCATATTTTTTAAATTTTGCATACGCAATACCTTTGTGAAAGTATGCTTTCGTAAAGGTATTGTTTTGAGCAATAATTTTGTCTGCATGTTGAATAATTTGATTATAATTTCCCGATGCTGATAACATAATGATTTTGTTCATAAGTATAGTAATGTTATCTTCTGTTTTTGCTAAACGTTTTGGAAAAGAATAAAACAAGATAATAGAAAAAAGTATAGATGTGATAATAAGAGTAATTGATTTGTATTTTTTAAGAAAGACAAAAAATTTCTCGAGATAAATCAAAGTAATATTTTGATCTATTTTTTTAAATTCATATAACATTTTTTCTACAGAAGAGTACCTCAGAACGCTACTTTTTTGCAATGCATTTTCTAACAAGTTAGATAAATGTAAAGAACGCTTATCTTTTATTTTTATGGTAGTTGCGAGAGGAGGAAGATTTTGATGAACAACGCGATCCATTGTTGTAACATTACTTCCTGTAGAGAAAGGAGAGCGTTTTTGCCAGGAAAAAAATTGATAAAAAATAATGCCAAGACTAAATACATCAGTATTCTTTTTCACTTTGCCTTTTACTTGTTCTGGACTTATATAGCCAGGAGTTCCTACGACAGCACCTGTTTTTGTTAAATCTGTGAGTTCTTTATTTACACATTTAGCAATGCCTAAATCCAATATTTTAGGATGATAATTCTCACCACACAAGATAATATTCGACGGTTTTAAATCTCGATGAATAATGCCATTTTTGTTTAATTCTATAACGGCTTCACAAATTTGCTTTGCAATCTCTATTTGTTTATCTAGTGATATACTCTGTGACTTTGTTTTAATAAAATCATTTAGCGTAATTCCTTGTAAATACTCCATTACAATAAATGATCGATTGCCAATACAAAAAAATTCCAAACCCTTAACCACATGAGGATGAACTATTTTTTTCATAAAATAATATTCTCGTTTTATCCGTCTGAGGTTTTTTTGAGAATTTTGATCAAAACATTCTTTTATCGCAACAAAATCATTACTATTGATATCGCAACATAAAAAAACTCTACCCATTCCTCCTTGTCCAAGGACCTTGACGAATTTATATTTTTCATTTAGTAGTTGCATAGAGGTTCACATTAAAGAAATGCTGTTGTTTTATTTGACTATAACTATGCTCCGTAATGAAAAGCAACGAAGCTAATGTTCAATAGTATCAAATTTCTAAAAAGATAAATACTGTATTTTTTTTTGTATTTTCATCACTACTTTTTTGTTCTTTTCTTGTTTGAAAATAAAATTATTCATTTCCATCCATATAAGGATTCACAGGATCTCTACCTTAGGTATTTGATTCAATATCTTTTTGTAAATCTGGGCATTCTAGATTAAAATAGCTTTACTTTGTTCTTGATAATTATATCTTCAAAACTTTGTATACTATCATAGTGATTATTATTTCAATTGCTCTACATGAGTATATATCGCAAGCTAAATTTTGCATAACATTAACATCAAATAAGAATAAAATGAGCTCCACAACTACTGCTATTCGTAAAGATAGTGTTCTACTTTATTTTAGGAAAACGCATGAAAACATATATCGCTCTTTTCCGATCAATTAACGTTGGTGGGAAAAATTCTTTAAAAATGAAGGATTTAATTTCCTATCTCAAAAATTTTGGACTCCACAATATTAAAACATATATCCAAAGCGGTAACGTCGTGTTTTCTTCCTTTGAAGAAATTTCGCCTACACTATCTCAAGAAATTTCCGCTATTATTTTGGAAAAACACGGTTTTTCACCGCACGTTCTAATTTTAACTGTAAATCAATTTGAAAAAATTATTTCTAAGAATCCCTTTTTAAACGAACAAGATCAAAAAAATCATATTTATTTTTTATTTGAAAAGCCTGATGTGTCTAAGCTTTTTGAACTTGATAAAATAAAGAAAGAAAGTGAACAGTTTCTTCTCTGTGATAATGCCTTTTACCTGTACGCTCCTGATGGCATTGGTCGTTCAAAATTAGCAACCAATGTTACAAAGTTGCTTGGTGTTTCTGCTACTGCACGAAATTGGCGAACCATTTGTAAAATTTCTGACATCATCGAAAATACACATTAAAAAAATTTATAACGCAAAACTCGCTACAAGTTACTCTAAAATCTCAACATAGCAAATAACTTTCAAACTTTAGTATTATAATCGTTGTGAATTAAAACGCATATATATCTAAATGTTGATACACCCTACACAAACAAGACAATCTTTATCTTCAAAAAGTTTTTCAAAAAACCTCTTTTATCTTTATAATAAAAATATTATAATTAATTATAATATTAAACAGGGTACTAATCCTTGATTAGGGAGTGCATCAATTAGGAAAACCGTAAAACATAGGTAGAAGTTATTACAAAAGCACTATACAATACATCGGTTTGTTAAAATCGATTTTGTTTATCAGCTACGAAATTTTATAATTTATACGGTTTTTGATTTATACTCTAGTGTTTTATAAACTCATTAATGAAAGTTCTAGAATGAATAAGAAAAAATCTTTAACTACTGGTGAAGTAGCAAAACTTTGTGATGTATCTATCCCAACTATTCACAAATGGGTGCGAGAAAGTAGAATAAAACATTTTAAAATGCCTGGTTCAGGCAAAATAAGAATTCCACGAGAAGCTATTTATCAATTTATGAGATCCTACGGATTTCCTATCGATGATGAAGAATATATAACAAATATACTCATTATCTGTAATGAAAAAAATTACAGCGAAAAATTCATAAACGCTGTCAGAAAAAATGATCTTTACAATTTCAGTGTAGTAAATGATGTTTTTGCTGCTGGTATGACTGCAATGCAACAAATACCAGACATTATTTTTATTGATTTATCACTTTCTGAAATAGATAATAAAAATTTTTGTGATTCCATTCGCAAAACAGTTAATAGCCGAAACTTAATAATTGTTGCTATGTCTAACGCTTTTTCAAGCTCCGAACAAAGAAGTTTAAGGCGCTACGGGTTTAATGATTTTTTCGAAATTCCATTAAAAGCAACAATCTTTAAGAAAAAAGTACAAACGTTATTAAAAACCTACCAACAAAGACAGACTTCACTTGTAGTGAGTAAATAATATTCTAAAGTAAATCCAATAACTATCGAATTATACAACAGGATGAACTGGATATTTTGGGATACGAAACAAGTTATCTTTTTAGAGGACTTGATTCATAGTCGGAAGATAAATAAGATGCGTTATGGTAGCAATGGAAAACGCCAAAACGCAGGCGTGCAGAACTAGTTAAAAGAGACGTCCCTAAACAATTAGCTATTGCAACTGTGCATAGCAAAGGCTCTTGGAGAATCAGTTAATAAAACAACTCTTTTCTATTTCTAAAAGTAACACCTGTTCAAAAACGACAGTTTTCAAACAAACACTCCTCTATTTTATAATACACTTCATTGTTTTTTAAGAAAAAACACAATCATAATATCAAGCGTAAATTTCTATTGTTTCTAGCAATTTTAGAATACCGTTGTTTTGTTTACTATCCTCATTAATTTTAGTCAGTAATATAAGTTTTTCAAAAAACCTCTTTCATCTTAATAATAAAAATATTATAATTAATCATGATATTAATCAAGATCCTGATCCTTGATTAAATCAAAAACTATAAAAAGTATAATCGATTCTTTGAAATTTCTTTATTTGGAAAAATTCTAGTTTTATTCTGGCCACCATTTTTTGATTTAAGTGTTTACTGAGAAATTCGATATCGTTTCATTAAATTAACATTCTACGCTCTCCTAATTGCGTAGAAAACAAACAACTATGCTATGAAAGACTACATAATGAATAAACAAACAAAAAAAAATAATGAGAAAAAGATTATTATTGTCGACAATGATGAGTTTCTTTGCAATTTTATTGAAAACATATTGTGGCAAGAAGGATATGAAAATACAAAGTCTTATAATTCAGGTGAAGAACTTATTACAGCTTTGAAACAAAAAATAGAGATCGATTTAATTTTACTTAATGTTACTTTGCCAAGAATGAGTGGCTGGGAAGTAATCGAAAAAATTCGAGCAGATGAAAATTATATTTTTATCCCAACAATAATAATGACAGAATCTGACTCATTAGATATACGTAAAAAAATATGCAGCATTGGCACCGATGATATTATTAATAAACCTTTTCCATCAGAAGAACTCATTTACCGTGTAGAAAAAGCGATTTCTCAATCTAAAGAAACTAACAATCGCGTTACAGAATGTATTGACAAGCCAGAAGAAAAAATAATTTTTTCAGGGGAATTATGCGAAATACCAGCAGCATCGTTGCTTAGTTTTTTTGAATCAACAGAAGTTTCAGGAATTTTTAAACTAAAAAGTAAGGGTCAAAAATATACATTTAGCTTTGAAAAAGGACGAATAACAAATTATTCATCTACTCTAGAACTAGAATCTATCGAGGAACTTTTGTCTTTCGTTTTGTATATTGATAAGGGAGAATTCCAATTTTTATCAACCGCAGCAGAAAAAAGTATAGAATTGTATCCTACAGATGTACTACAAACAATAAGCTAATAATAAAACTAGCTATAGAAAACAAATCTATTTAACAAAGATGAACAATAATAAAAACAATAAGAAACGAATAAACAAACAGCAATCTACCAAGAACATCTAACATTGTTGTACACTTAGAAAAAATAAACTTTTTTAGAACACGTTCTTCAGCGTGGTATACTTTGCCAACAACAAAAATTGTACTTTACATGATGGTGTCAGTCTTGAATGCCATTCAGTTATAATAAAAATGTATCTCGCAATTTGGCAGCCATTTTTTTATATCATCTCTTTTTTCTTTTTCGAATTGATTATCAGTCAAATCAAGGTAAATAAGAGTTTGTAATTGGCCTATTTCTTTTGGCAAATCTTTTAGCCCATTACCACTCAAATAAAGATGAGTAAGATTTTGCAGTTGCGATATTTCTTTTGGTAATTCTTCGAATTCCATTGCATTTAAATTTAACTCAGTAAGATTTTGCAATTGCCATATTTCTTTTGGAAATTCTTCGAACTCATTATCAGTCAAATCAAGGTGAGTAAGATTTTGTAGTTGTCCTATTTCTTTTGGTAACTCGACCAATTGAGTTCCATTCAAATTTAACTCGATAAGATTGTGCAGTTGTCCTATTTCTTTTGGTAATTGAGGAAAACCCCCAACCACTTTAGCTGAAAATGAACTATTTACAAATTCAAAATCCCCCATGAAAAAGAACATCTCATCTGTCCGAAAACTACAGTCATAAAATCAAACATCCTTAAGAGATACCTCTTCCTCTAAATAAAAAGCACAACCATAGTATTTGTGCTATCTTCTATACTACTTAGTTTTTCTAATTTGACTTTCTTCACTTAATATCTCCATAAAAATCTATGTATTATAAATATTCGCAACTCGAAATCACCAAATCTTCTTGGATAGATCGTGCTAAGGTACGTCTAAAAATTCTTTTATGAAAGACTCTAAACCAAATACCAAGGCGTAACTTATTTGGGTGCATTTCCCAAATGTAAAAGGCTGATTTGAAAATAAAAACGCATGACAAATAGATAAATATTGGTAATATAGAGGACGAAATGACATTCAAAGTTTTTTACAAGTGAACCAATAAATAGTATAAGAAAGGATAGATATATGTACGTCGCGATGAACCGTTTCCAAGTACGAGAAGAATCTTCTGCTGATTTTGAAAAATTATGGAGAGAAAGAGATTCTCATCTAGAAAAAGTCCCTGGTTTTCTCCAGTTTCACCTACTCAGAGGAGACCTTAACGAAGAAAATGTTCGCTTATACTCATCATATACAACATGGAAAACCAAAACCGATTTCGAAAATTGGACCAAGTCTGAACATTTCAAGAACACACACAAAAACGCAAAAATGCCAAAAGGAACTTATGTATCTCATCCTAAATTTGAAGGTTTTGATACTCTTTTTTCTATCAATTAATTTGGTATTTGTCGAAAGATTTTTTTCGAAAATTAAAGCCCATTTATACTATAGCAACGAGATATAGCAAAACTGCTTTAACTTTTCTCGCTGCTATATATTCGACTTCTAACGTTACCTCATTCAGCTTGACCAACTTTTGTGAAAATAGAAGGAACTAGACTTAACTTTTAATCAATTGAGAACACTACCAAAAGAGATAATCCAGCTTTCTTCTCTTAGAACACTAAGTTTATACGGAAACCAAAAGCAAAAAACACCAACAAGAAATAAAATCTTGGCTTCCAAATTGCAAAATCGAATTCTAAGTCAAGATTTATCGCTCTAAATAAATTTAATGGAACTAAAATGCCTTAATAAAACTCTAAAAAGTTAGTTAGTGCATATCAACATTAAGTTTTTAAATTTCGAGTAATTTTCGACAATAGCGAAACATGTATCTGTTTAATTGGTTACCGAGTCTGAAAAGGAGACAACAATGAAAATTTATTTAATGATTTGTTTGTTTGTATCTACAACATTTATGTTTGCAGGGATGTCTTATACAGAGTTTCTTTCTGAAAAAAGTATTAGGGAGCAAATAAAGGCTGCCACTTTAGCACTCGATTTATCCATAGATTCTATAGAAACAACCAAAGAAATACGTGAAAGCGGTTATTTACTTTACGATGATAGCGGACCTCATATAAAAACAAAACAACAAAAAATACTAGCCCACTGCACAGTTTTATCTGTACAAAAAAACACAACAAAACTAAACCTAAAACAAAAAGTAACTTTAACTTTTTGGAAACAAATTTCAGGAAAAAATTCAAGTAACTATAGAAGCGCTTGGCAAAAACCACCAAGTTCAGCAGGGCAAAAAATCTTAGCTATATTTCTCGAAGACAGCGTTAATGCTCAAGGCACAACAATAACATTACAAGTTGACTTCGCACATCCTTCAACCAAAAAAACAACACTAGAAAAAGACTGGGCATACGGAGCAGATGAAAAACGCGCAAATGTTATCATTGACAGTAAAAAACTGGCAGAGAAATTACCCCTCAAAGTAAGCAGAAAAACCAATATCACAATCAAAAAAATAATCGATACACGATGGTATAAATGGGAAAATTTAAAGATAACAATTGGTGAAGAGGAAGTAGATATAAGTATTTCCACAATACAATATACAAGAGAACATATTAGCGATCATCTAACAGGAGAATTAAAAACAACCCAAGAAATTACACTTCTTCCTGGGAAGTACAAAGTCTATCTAGCCCAAAGTTTTGTCGGAGAAATTATTGTAAAATAAGATATTTGTTATGCGCATCGAGATTAAAGTAGAATTTCGTTTAAAAATTTTACTCACATTTATCGAAATTTCAATTTAGTGCAGTTGAAATTGATAGATCTTTAGCTATTCGAGGAAAGGAAATGTCTAAGACAATGAGAGTATTTTTTGCATATTTTTTGGTAGTAGTAGTTACAGTACTTTTTGGCGACCGTTGATGTTTTAGTTATTGGTTGCGTTATATATTCGCAAGTAAAACTTCCATGAATTACTCAACCTGACATCGATTTCTAAAGACACAAGTTACAAAACTCCGAATATAAGACTTTCGTCATCGAGGATAATAAATTGCGGCAAATATATGCAAATTACGATAAAGACGGTATATATGTTTATCAAGCATTCAAAAGAAAAATTGTAGATGCAGCCTTAGAAAAAGGTACATTTGGTGAAGGCTTTAGTTTAGAGCGCATGACCTGGATTAAGCCTTCCTTTGGTTGGATGCTATACCGATCTCGATACGCTACAAAATCTCGCCAAGAGGCGATACTGAAAATCAAGATTTGCCATGAAGGTTTTCTAAAAATACTAAGTTGTGCCGCTGTCTCATCTTATTCAGAAAATCTTTTTGTAAATAAACGGCAATGGCGCGACCAACTCAAAAGCACGTCAGTACGCTACCAATGGGACCCAGATCGCGATTTACACCTAAATAAATTACGTAGGCGTGCTATTCAATTAGGAATTAGTGGTGATGTTATACACGACTATGTCAATAAGTATATAATGAGTTTAGAAGATGTAACTTCTCTTGCCCATGAAATCAAGAAAGTATTTAGAACAAAGAAATCCGCAAGAACAGAAAAACTTCCAGAGGTTCCCTTAGAGACTATTTATAACGTTACTGATACTAAGATACGACAAAGATTACAAATCGATGAGGTGTAAGTTGAGAAAGTGTAAAGTTGAGAAAGTGTCAGACTCGGTGTGCCATGAACTTTATCATATTGAAATATGATAAAAGTGCTGTATAAAAGATGAGGGAAGGCCCCTCGGAATCAGCTTACAGGAGAAGATTCCAAACTACCTTAAGCTGCTGTAATAAAGAGTTATGGTAGTGAGCGTTAACCTCTTTCCTAAACTAGTAGATGAAAATATTTTTTACAGATCTCTCATTACAGATTCTTGTAACTCTAATAAAAATTGCAAATGTTCAGTACTAGATCTTTCGCTACGAAAAATTAACCAATGTGGATACATTTTATGCAAATCGTCCCAAATATGTTGAAATTTTTTCATTGGTGTTCCACGAATTAGTGAAGATCTATATGCTAGTAAGTATCGATTTATAGATCCACCTTTCTCTAGGTTAAAGAACTCTTTTGGAGAATTTGGTCTCTCATCTGCCCATACTAAACCACCCGAAAATATCTCATAATAACGTTCTGCGTTTGGATTGTACTGCAGATTGTTCATTGCTCTAATAAAGTCTGGATGCAAGTTTGATATATCAAATGGTATCATATTTCTCATTATTATTTTGAGAGAAGAGAGTTGCTCTATTTCTTTTGAGAGTTTTTTTATTTTCGTCTCACTTAAATCTAAGTAAACAAGAAAAGAAAGTTGCGTTATTTCTTTGGGTAACTCTGTTATTTTTGTCTTACTTAAATTAAGATGAGTAAGAGATGAAATTTGGCCTATTTCTTTTGGTAGCTCTGTTATTTTTGTATAGCTCAAGTATAGATGAGTAAGAAATGAAAGTTGGCCTATTTCTCTTGGTAATTCTGTTATCTCTGTATTATTTAAATTTAAGTGAGTAAGACAAGAAAGCTGGATTATACCTTGTGTTACTTCTTTTATTTTTGTCCGAGATAAATCTAAACGAATAAGAGAAGAAAGTGGCTCTATTTCTTTGGGTAATTCTGATATTTCTGTCCCGCTTAAATTTAAGTCAGCAAGAGAGGAAAGTTGACCTATTTCTTTTGGTAATTTTTTTATTTTTGTCCAGGATAAATCTAAACGAACAAGAGAAGAAAGTTGCGTTATTTCTTTGGGTAACTCTGTTATTTCTGTCCCACTTAAATTTAAGTAAGTAAGAGAAGTAAGTTGAAATGTTTCTTTTGGCAGTTTTTTTATTTTTGTCCGAGATAGATCTAAATGAGTAAGAGAAGAAAGTTGGTCTATTTTTTTAGGTAACTTTGTTATTTCTGTTCTACTCAAATACAAATGAATAAGAGAAGAAATTTGACCTATTTCTTTGAGTAACTCTGTTATTTTTGTCCCACTTAAATTTAAGTGAGTAAGAGAAGAAAGTCGTTCTATCTCTTTTGGGAGTTCTTTTATCTGGACATTTGTTAAATTTAAGTGAGTAAGAGAAGTGAGTTGAAGTATCTCTTTGGGAAACTCTTTTCTCTCGAAATTTCTTGTCAAATCTAAGTGCGTAAGAGAAGTGAGTTTTTTTATTTCTTTTGGAAAATCTTTTATCCCAACATTCTGTAAATCTAGGTGCGTGAGAGAAGTAAGTTGAAATATCTCTTTTGGCAATTCTGCTATTTTTGCATAACTCAAATCAAGGCAAAATTTATTCGAAAAATTGCAATTGATGAATTTAGATTTCTCTATTCTATTAAAAGTAACACCTGTTCGAAAGCTACAGTTTTCAAAAACACACCCATCTATTTTGTATTTCTTATCTTCTCTTAAGAAAAAAGCACAGCCATAATAGGAGGTATTATTTTCTATTGTTTTTAACGATTTAGATTTCTTTTCCATTAGAATATCCTTGGGATGCCATTAGAATATTACCAGTTACCCAGTCCAACACCTGCTTGTTTATTATACCAATTACTCAGTCTGTCAACCTCTTACTTCTTATGTTAATACAGCAGATTTGCAAAAATCGGGTGCCTCAATTGTGCATCGCAAATGTCTTTAATCCTCGTAACAGAATGTCTAAGAAAATTGGCTGTATAGCCAATTTTTTTAGACATTCTGTTAGATTGGATGCTGTCAACATAGACGGCTTAGCATCTAATCAAAATTATTCAGCGCCAGACTTGTGCCAGGGCATTAATTTTATTTCGCTCGTGAACTCGACTGGTAAGAATCTTGTTTTGTAATCAAGAGGTTTGTAGAAAAAGAAATGCCAAAAGAATCTCGTGGCAATTTTAGTATTACTAAATGTGCACAGTGGCACATAGCAAAGTTAAAAAATTCAAAAAGCGCAAGTAAAAAAAGAGTAGACCGGCAAAATGATCTTTTTTAAAAGAGGGGCAGATCTTTTAAAAGAGGGACAGACCTTAATCACGAAGACAAACTTCTGTACACAAATAAAGATTTTGTTGATTGGATAATCAATAGAATTTACAACTTTAATGTTAGGCAAAGAAACTAACGGCCCATCTTAATTAAAGTATCCGCAATATTAGTCAAATCAACAAATTCTCGTCTATAACCATAGTAATCTTGTCCCAAAGCGCTCATTGCAAGACTACGGACTAACTCCATTGAAGCATTATTTTTATATTGTGAATCACGTAAAATCATACCGAAAGCTGCAACAGCCGTAGCAAAACGAAAGCTAGTAGATGTTTCATTGATGCTTTTTACAGGTGTTTTCAATACACTGGTAAGAAGTTTACTTGTATCACTGCTAGGAGACTTGTAACGAATTTTAAGGGTCAAAATTTCATCGTTATAACTATATTTTGGCACAGCAACTTTTTGCTTTCGATATTTTAATGGATCTACCAACGGTCGAAATTGTGCATTTCGAGGAACAATTTCATAAAAAGCAGTTACGGTATGCCCAGCGCCTATTTCTCCAGCATCTTTACTATCATCATTAAAATCTTTAGCAGCCAACAAACGATTCTCATAACCAAGTAAACGATAATTTCCTACATATGTAGGATTAAATTCTACTTGTATCTTAACATCTTTTGCAATTGTAAACAATGTACTACCTAACTCGTGTATTAAAACCTTGCGCGCCTCTGCAAGAGTATCAATATAGTGATAAGTACCATTCCCCTTATTGGCTAACTGTTCCATCATTCCATCTTTTAAATTTCCCATACCCATACCAAGAACAGTAAGAAAGATATTACTTTGTTTCTTGCTTTCAATAAGTCCCCACAAAGCATTTTGACTCGATACACCAACATTAAAATCACCGTCTGTTGCCAGTATAACGCGATTCACACCGTTAGGAATGAAATTATCCGCTGCAATTTGATAAGCCAACTCAATTCCTTGACCACCATTCGTAGATCCACCCGCTTGTAAATTACTCATTGCTCGCAAAATTATATCTTTATTCCGCCCAGAAGTAGGTGGCAAAACGAGTCCTGCTGATCCAGCATATACAACAATAGAAATAGTATCTTCAGGGCGCAGTTGATCCGTTAGTAAACCCATCGCCGTTTTTAGCAGTGGAAGTTTTTTGGCGCTACTCATTGACCCAGAAACATCAAGAAGAAAAACAAGATTAGAAGGAGGCATTTCTTGTTGCCGAACTTTAAATCCTTGGATACCAACTTGAACAATCCAATTATTAGAATTCCATGGGCATTCAGCAACTTCCATCGTCCGCGAAAAAGGTATACCATCTTGGGGAACAGGATAATCGTAAGAAAAATAATTAATCAGTTCTTCTGTACGCACAGCATCTTTTGGTGGTAATTGATTTCCTGACAAATAACGGCGTACATTACTATATGATGCGGTATCAACATCAACTGAAAAGGTGGAAAGTGGCTTTTGTTGAGAATCTTGGTAAGAGTTCTCTTGAACCTTACTATATTCCTCATTATTTGGAGGAGTTTCCAGCATTTCATGACCTTCAAGACCGTCATCAAAGAGTCGTTGCCCTAGACTCTGTTCGTCAATGTTTTCTATTCGAGGACGAAGATCAACATCTTCTTCAAAGAAAAAACCAGCAGCAGCATTAATATCTTGATAGGTACTTTTTTTGTGATTACTATCAAGAGCCTCATCATCAGAAACTATCTGATTGTTCCTTGTCGTTGAACAACCAACAATAATAAAAAACGTTAATCCACACAACCATAGTTTTTGAGTTAAATTCATTGTGCGATCCTCCATATATACGAGTGCAAAAAATAAGCGGATACCTGTGATAGCGACTACGATTGTCATGATTGCTTGCATATTCCAAGCCTTTTACAAAAAAAAATTGTAGCAGATTAATGTCATCAAAATGTCATCACCTAGTAATATTTAGGTCATTTTTATATAAAGGTAGTCTACCTTATGTACACAAATGCCTATCATCCAATAACCACTTGCCCACTACAAGAATCTACTGGTAACTTGAATTGACAAAACGAATCCACATATTAAAAAGTCCTACGATTGTTGCCAAGTGATTGTAAAACTAACAACATTTTATTAATATGTTTGCTTATGTGATTTTGAAAAGCGTTTATTTGAAAATACCTTTCATTCATTTGAGCGAGCAGGTTTTAGGTTTTAGATTACAGCTTGTCTAGCATATTATTCTATCGCGTAAATCTATCTTAATAGCATGTGAATCAATCTTCACTACCGTTTCTCACCTCACAAAAATAAAACAAGCCTAAGCGCAACCTAAATCATCGTTTGGTGTCGCTACGTGGATATCGCTTATTAAATGTGTTTAGTATACGCGTTTTTCGCTTAAAAACCACGTAAATTTAAAACTATTGAATAAGTAAAAATTCCTTTGTCATTTCTTTTCAATAACTTAAGTACTTTCTTCTACTATATTTTTCCTAAACGGCCCGTTAGTTGCTTATGTATATTACATACTGGTGTATCAAACCACTTAGGGATACAACAATTTAATATATTTTAAGTGACCTGACAAAAATAGTTACCCGTTGAATGCAGAGCTTTTATTTTCTAGCGCGGCGCGACGAGGGCGCGCAGCCGTAGCTGCACAACTAAGGAGCAACAAAGCTAGTAAATAAAAGAACAAAATGGTAATGGGTAAATACTTTTAGCGGGTCACTTAGTAAAAAGGAAAAAAAAGGAAAAACAATGAAATATAGATACAAGGCCTTTGGAATTGACTCTCCTGATCTACATTCGATGGGAGATTCCCTGTTTCAGTATTTGGAAATTAAAATGCATCAATTGATTACCAAAGAAAATCCTTCCAAAATTTTAGTTATGGGAAAATATGATAGAGAAAATAGTGTGATTGCAGATTGCGAAAAGAACAATAAAATGTTCAATTTTCACCGTCCTACCGCTAACATTGATGAGCAGGGAAATGTTACAGTGTATTGTTATCCGGGAAGAGATTATGTGCGGCACTACGCCAGTCTTATTCAAACATATATGAATATCAATAAACGCGATGTTCTGGTAGAATACGATTTACCTTCTGAGGAATTTTGTTCGCAGACAATTGAAAATTCAAATTTTAATGATATTCCGGTGTCAGACGTGGCAATTGTTGGTTTTGCCCTAGATAAATTTACTGACAATCAGTGGACTGATGGATCTCCTTATCTTTGGGCGACTGACCAGTTGAAAAATCATAGTGTGACATATGTTGGTTGTCATTATAGTTATTGGTCGGATGCAGGAGGAAGATTTGTCTATCATTTAGCCAAAAAAGGTTTTAAGAGAATTATTTATGTAGGTAAATTGGGAGCAATTCAACCGGAGATCGTTCCTAATGAATATGTTACCACTGGTAATATGAGCTCTATGGAAGATGAGATTGTGACTTGGAAAAATGTTTTTGAAAATGTTGAACTTCCCAATTTAATTCACGGCCAGCATTGCAACTGTCCAGGTGTTGTGATGGAAACTAAAGAGTGGTTGGCGCGCCATTCGCAGTACCATTTTGTTGATTCAGAGTTGGGGCAAATGGCAAAATTTGCACAAGCTGCAGGTGTTGAATTTAGTTATTTTCATTTTGTATCTGATAATGTGGTAAAAAAATACGATGAAGATCTTTCAAACGAAAGAATTGAAGAAATTATTCAAAAGCGCAAAGCGATTATTCACACTATTAAAGAAGTTCTTTATAACATGGAGTAATATTTTATGACAGTGAAAAGAGCCTCTGTCGTTTGCATTCGCGACAACAAAATTTTAGGATTTTACGGAAAAGAACCAAAAACGGAGAAATTATTCTTTTTTTTACCTGGTGGTAAACTAGATCCCAATGAATCTCCTGTAGACTGTGCAATTCGTGAGACTTTAGAAGAAACAGGTTTTAAGGTAGGTGTAAAAACGGAAACAGAACAAATTGTAGACTATTCTTTAGAATGGGATGGGCAACAATTTCCTTGTTGTACACATTTTTACGTAGCACAGTTGATCGGTAACGAAAGATCACAGGTAGACGATGCCGATTACCATAGAGGAATGTGTTGGTTAGAAGTAGAAAACCTACACGAAGCTCTTTCTTACAACAAAGAACTGCAGCAATTTGTTACGCGGTTTGTTGCCGAATATTTTTAAATGTCATTTTTGTAAATATCGAGGAACAAGGTATGCAGTGTGATTGTATTGGAATTCTCGCTCCGATGTGGGGAGGGAAAACGCAAAAACTCAATGAACTCGCTTCTCGAGCAGTTGCCAATGATAAGTCTGTAATTGCGATAGAACCTAAAATAAATAAACGCAATAGTGAAAGGGAACTGCATAAGATAGCAACTACCTACCCTGTAGAAATGCATGACCCGCAAGATTTATCTGAGGTTTTACAGAGAATTATGGACAAGAGTATAGAAGTTGTGGTACTGGATGAATGTCATTTGTGGTCTTTATCAGAAGATGAAGGAGCTCAATTTTACGATTTTTTTTACGAGCTGTTGCACAAAACGTATGTTGATATCTATTTTTCTAGCTTGGTATGGAACTGCTATAAAAAAGACCGCGAGTTTCCACTTATTTCTAAGCTTTTGCCGTGGTGTACGGACATCATTTTTTTGCGCGCAAACTGCGATATTTCTAGCTCTCAGGATAAAGCAACATATATATTCAGCCTGGATGCCGAGAATAAAGTAGGAAATGATTACACCGTTGTTTCTCCTTATTTTTATCGGAAAGCACGTCGTAGTGAGCAAAAATCTTTAGCTGTACCTGGTAAAAAATGGAATCGCCAAGAAAGAGTTAAGGCAACTATTTTTGTGGAATAGTTGCTTTGCGAAGAAAATCTCTCTTTGTTAGGCTCACGGCTTTAATTTAGGGTGAGCCTTAATCTAAAAAATCTAAAATTGTAGCTAGGGATTTTGCAAGAAATTTGTTTACCCTGATTTAGTAGGAATTTGTTATGGAGAAACAACTCTACCAAAAACTCAAGTCGTTAGGATATCAAATCCGCGACGATTATCTTTATGTATTTGTAAAACCGCAGTACATAGCTACACCTATTTATATTTTTCGTCATGGGGAAACTCAAGCAAATATAACAAAGAAAATATCTAGTTTTGATGAGTCTATTACCGAAAATTCGCGACATGAAATTGCTTTGGCAATTGAAAAAATGGCGGCAACCAGCAAGGCACAACTGTTCAGAGTTTTTTGCAGTCCGCAGCGACGAGCATTGCAAACTGCCGAGATTGTTTGTCAGGTTTTGCAACAACACGGACATAATGTTTACGAATTAGAAACAGATGCTCGTCTTCGTGAAATGGAGCTACAAAATTGGGAAAACCGCACAATGAAAGAGCTGATAGAATCAGATATCATTGCGCAAAAAATGTTTTTGCACCATGATATTTTTGCTTCTCCACAAGGGGAAGGCTTTTTTGAGGTGATGGAACGCGCGAATTCGTTTGCAGAATTGTTAAATAAACATGTCGATTATACGCCTATTGTCATTTCTCATGCGGTAACGATTACAGCGCTTAAATTGTTATTGGGGTTTCCTTCTCATTTTTACCATAACACGGGGCTATTTCAATGGGGAAAGGAAACAATGACTATTCACAATTTGGGTAAAAAAAGTAACAGCGATTATTTTTTTAGGTGACCCACCGAAAATATTTACCCACTTTATTTTGTTCTTTGGTTTTCTAGCTTTGTTGCTTTTTTGTTACCTCGCTATGGGCTGCGGCGCTCGCGTTGCGCTAGAAAACCAAATTCTTGCACTAAATAGGTAACTATTTTGTCAGTTACTTAGTACAAGTTGCGAAATTATAGCTGATATTGTTAGTTGATCGTTCTAATCTTGAATATAAAAAATGATAAAGCAGGAGTGATTTTGCTTATGTCACACCAATATGAATACATTATTAACAAACTCAAACAAAATAGTAGTTACTCGCCATTAGTTGTTCTTCTATGGGAAAAGAGTCCAAGCGATTTAGAAGAATCTAAAAAAATTAAGTGGTTTTTAGAAAAACTATTTGATCAAGGACTTGTCGCGGAAGATATTATCGAAGAAATTTGTGAAGAGTTACTTGCAAATGCAAAACCTGTAACAGTTGATGAATCAATTAAAAAAAAACAATTTGGGCGATTTTTGCTTCTCGAAAAACTAGGAGAAGGAGGAATGGGCAAAGTTTATAAGGCCTATGATCCTAATCTTAAACGCGATGTTGCTATCAAAATGTTGCTTGCTGGTAACCTTAATGACAAAATTATGAAACGTTTTCAGCAAGAAGCGCAAATCATGGCAAAGTTTCGTCACCCGAATATAATCCATTTATACGAAGTAGGTTCCGAGAACAACATTGCCTATATTTCTATGGAGTACATCAAGGGTTGTAGTCTAGAAGATTTTGTTGCCAATAATGGAAGCTTAGAGATTACGCAGTCCTTAGAAATCATACGCAAGGTAGCATTGGCAGTATCAGTGGCACATGAACATAATATCATTCACCGTGATTTGAAACCGGCTAATATTATTCTAAAAGAAAATTTTGAACCAGTTGTTACTGATTTTGGGTTGGCAAAAGATCTTGGTGATAAATCAAGTATTACAAACAGCTCTGTTCTTGGTACTCCAAGTTATATGTCTCCTGAACAAGTTCAAGGTAAATTAGCAAAAGTAGGATATCGCAGCGATGTATTTTCATTGGGGACAATCTTTTATCAAATACTCACAGGGGTATTACCGTTTACTGGTAAAAATTCTCTGGAGTTGATGGTAAATATTTTAGAACACGAGCCTTTTGCCCCGAGTGTACTCAAATCTCAATTAGATCGAGATATAGAAACTATTTGCCTAAAATGTTTAGAAAAAGATCCACAACATCGCTATACATCCGCTAGTGAATTGGCGCAGGATATAGTTCGTTTTCAAAATAATAAAGTAATATTGGCAAAGCCAGCAAGTTTATGGCATAAAGTGCGGAAATGGTTACGGCGCAATAAAACACTTACCTGGTTAACCTTGATCACTATAACCGTAATTGCAGCTACACTAGTATTATATGTTTCGTCTTTGTATCAATTTTCATTACAGCGTTTAAAAGAGACTGAGACAGCGCAAATGCGTTTGGCAAATATCGCTATTGGTCGTGCCAAACAAGCACATAAGAACTTTGAGTGGCGCACTTGTGGTGCATTGTGTGGCGCTGCTTTGCAGTTTGTGCAAAAGATACAAACTCCAACTAGCAATAAGCTAAAAGAATACAGTAAGAATTTACTGCGTGTAGCACTGGAACGTCATGCAATTGTCTGGTATCACATAGATCCTGGCGTTTTACATAAAATTACCGATTATCCTCTTGTTGATTTTTCTAACAAAAAGAAAATACTTGAACAATTAGCCCCTTATCCTGCAGTAAAAAAAATGGGAATGAAAAGTAATGAGCATTCTATCATGACTTCTGACCAACGCTTTTTTGCTATTTCTTTTACCAACAAAATCGAGGTTTGGGACTTACCTAAAAATGAAATGATTTTGCAAATTCCAATCGCAATAACAGGAAAAATGCACATGGCTTTTAGTCCTGATAAACAACACTTGGCTTTTTTTTCTAACCATAAAACAATTGAGTTATGGAATATTTTTCAAAAAAAGAAGACTGAAGTTTATAAGGTAGAACAGCCAGATTGGCGTGGTCTAAACATCGCTACTTTTAATAATGATGGTAAATTTCTTATTTACACTGTTGGTGCTACAATTGTAGTGCGTAGTCGCGAATCGGGTAAAGTAGTTCATCGTTTATTTGGTCATACAAATGACTTGATGCAATTGTTACTCGTTCCTAATGACGATTTATTGATCTCGTGTGCTACAGATTACACTGTGAGAGTATGGGATTTAAATACTGGTAAACAAGAAAAAATTTATAGTGACTCCAAGGTTGATCCGATTTGCGTAGCGTTGTCTCACTCTAAAAAAATATTAGCTATTGGATATCACGATGGCAAAATAAAACTTTGGGATTTTGAAATGGATGAACTCATTCATGTGTATCAGAGTAGTCCTTTTGTTTTTGCGCTAAAATTTTCTGCGGATGATTGCCACCTACTTGCACGTTCTTTTTTTCATTGCCACATCCTTACCTGCTGGCGAGTTTTTTATCCTAAACATATTGCAACATTACCTCCTGAGAATTACTTTGGCATAGATGTGAGTGAGGATGAATCACTTTTTGTAACGACATCGGGTAAAAATGTTAATTTATGGAATATGGATACCGTAAAAAAAATAGCAACATTTCCTCATTCACAGTTGACGAATAGCGCAGTGATTCACCACAGTAAAAAAATAGTCGCTTCTAGCTGCGAAGATCACAAAATAAGACTGTGGGATGTAGAGAAAAGAAAGTTAATTAAGACACTAGATCACGGTTTTTCTTTGCAATTACTCTTTCATCCGCAACAAAAAAATCTGCTTGTTTTTGGAGATAAGGATGATAATGTTGTGGTGTATAATATATACACAAATCAAAGCAAAAAATTTAATAGTCGTATGACTAAAATTGAGGCATTGTCGTTTTCCAATGATGGAGAATATCTTGCTTTGTTAGATGCAAACCAACACATTAACATTTGGAATTTTGCAAACTGGAAACTAAAACAGAGTTTTGATTGTCATGGAAAAATAGTGGATTCTAATTTACAATTTACTCCTGACAATCAATATTTGTTATATTCGAGTTCTTTGTTATACTCGAATCCTTGGTGTGGTTATATTCACGATATTGTAGAGAATGTTTCCTACAGTGTATCGTTTGCTGAGGGAGGAGTGCATAGCTCTTATCTAGATTCTATCATTCTTGGAGGGTATCCTGTTCAGTTATTGGATTTAAAAACTAAGGAGCCTTACCAGAGTTTTTGTTTGTCGTGGGTAGGAGCGAAATTTTTGCGCGTAACTTCTTCAGGGAAATTAGTTATAGCAACGAAAAGAGAAATGGGAATTTTTCAACTACCATCGTTTCCTCAGTATAAATATTCTGGCCTACCAATATGGACTAATCAGTTTCCTTTGGCGTGCCAGGCGCAAAAACATCCTTCGAAATTTGATTTACGCCAAGAAGTACCAGGTTGGTTTATTGAAAGTGCTGTTGCAGAAGCGCCGCTAAAAATAACTGAAATTTTATTTAATATGATAGTTGGCGAAGATTTACTAGTGAATGACACACTTGTAAACGATGGAGATTTTATAGAATAACAATTTTTTTAGAGTTTTATAAATTGATATATATTTTGTAGAAAGAAACAAATTATGGATGCGAGGCCATCAGTTAGTGTCATTTTATCTACTCTTAAACATTATGCGGAAGAGAAGTCGCAGTTAGAAACATTTCAATGTTTTTTAGAAATGTTTGCTAAAAAATTTGGCTGTCAAAAAACAGCAATGTGGCAGTTTACCACTAAAAACGGTGAAAAATATGTGAAGTTGTTTATTTTATGGGATCAGTCTGTTATTGAGAAATCTCAACAACAGGTTTTATTAAAAAAATATACAGAAAACAATTTTGCAGAACTGCTACAACAAATATCTTATGCCGAAAAAAACACTTTATTGTTTACTGCCGATAAAAAAAAGATAGGTTTTTATAGTGGTTTATATTTTTTTAGTTGTGAAATAAATGATGATTACAAC
The DNA here is from genome assembly GCF_041508025.1 of Candidatus Uabimicrobium helgolandensis. Classification (NCBI taxonomy): domain Bacteria; kingdom Pseudomonadati; phylum Planctomycetota; class Candidatus Uabimicrobiia; order Candidatus Uabimicrobiales; family Candidatus Uabimicrobiaceae; genus Candidatus Uabimicrobium; species Candidatus Uabimicrobium helgolandensis. The sequence continues at coordinate 9,007,955 of NZ_CP165719.1, read as the reverse complement.
TCCTGCGCACTACAAATATTTTTTGAAACCATTGCTTCCTCACTACCTATTTACTTCCAACTTGCCAAATTAAAAAGTAGCGCTACGATTTATGGTCAAGAAAATGAAGTACTAAAGAGTATCGCTAGCCAGGAAGAAGCGGTCTCTAGCCGCTCTCAACTACAACATAGTTATGCCGATATTCACGGAAATAGTCAATCGTTACTACAAGTACTGAATTATTTAGATCAAGTAATCAAATATTCTGATAGACGCGATTTATTGTATATTATTGGCGAGTCTGGCACCGGAAAATCCCTTGTTGCTCGCTCAATTCATAAGTATGGACCACGTTCATCTCAAAAGTTTATTGAAGTAAATTGTGGTGCCATTGTAGGTAACTTAGCTGAAGTAGAATTTTTTGGAATAGCTCCCAACTCTGGAGTTTCAGGAGTATCAAGAGAAGGAAAAATCGGACTTTTTGAATTAGCAAATAATGGGGTTTTATTTCTCGATGAAGTATCTGAGTTATTGCTCTCCACTCAATCGGCACTTCTTACTGTAATAGAAGGTAAACCGTTTCGTCGCGTCTGTGGTAAAACAGATATTTTATGTGATGTTCGCATAATTACTGCGAGTATTCGCGATATTAAACAACTTCCATCATCACAATTTTTGCCCGAATTGGCAGAACGTCTTGACGGAATTCGCATTGAAATTCCTCCTTTGCGCGAACGCCAAGAAGATATGATCAAACTAATTTGCCATTTTTGCGATGAACTTTCACATCCAGAGCGTAAAAAAAACATTACTCCTAAGGTTATTGAATTACTACTTAACTATGATTGGCCTGGAAATATTCGCCAACTATACAATTGCATTCGTCGCTGCTCGTTTGGCGTAATTCCTAGTTATTTAGAGGACGTCACAGATACATCTCTAAATTTTGATGATTTAGTGAAGTCGTATAAAACTAAAATTATCAAAAATAAACTCCGTGTTTTACTATCAAAAAATGCAAAATGTTCCCTTGGAGAAGTTGCGAAAAGCTTTGATTTACACCGCGATTCCTTTAGCCGACGTTTGCATTCAGTTGGCCAAACTTGGGATAAAATTCGCACAGAGTGTTTAGACGAATTAAACAAATAATAGTGTAAGTGAATATAGGGCGTGTCATCATTCAAAATATTGTGTGTTTTTTCGAGCCCGAGCCCGTTTGCGAGCCCGTTTCCGAAACTTTCACTGGCGATTTATCAAAGAAGCAAAGTTTCTTTTTCCATCGCAAAAAACTAGTATTGAACCAATAAATCACTTTCTGTCGATCTCAAAAAGGCTCGGGTTCAATACTACTGGCGTATCATTAAATGAATCCGTTATATTTTTATCTGTATTGAATGATGACACGCCCTAATACTACAGTTGTAACTAAGTACAGTTCCTTATTTTTCGGTGTTTCTAGCTGTTTACAAATAACAGTATTTTTTGCTATTTGAGAAGAGCTATCGATAAAATAAGACCTACAGAGTGTCTAATTTTTATAGCTACCTATTTGTTATTTTAATTACAACTGTAGTACTAAATGATATCTTTCTTGTTTTTTATTTTGGTAAGTGGCAAGTATTTTTTTAAGCAGTTTGCTATATTCTCCTTTGTCTTTTATTTTTAACTATGAGACAAAGTGTTTAGCTTTTTTGACATAAAAAAACCTTTTTTATTCAATAAATTAAGGAGGGAGAAGTTATTATGTATTATGAAACATCACTAAAATGTTTAGCTTTTTTGAGACATTATACCTTGCAAATTGATAATCGTAAAACTTTTTGTCTATGAAAAAAATATATACAGTAGGATACGGTTATTGGAGTAATAACAAAAAGAAAAGTAGAATGGACTCCTTGCTAGAAGCGTTGAAACAAGCCAATATTAAGCTACTTGTTGATACTAGAATTTCGCCTTGTTCCTCTAATCTCGTAGAAGGAAGTAACTATGGACCTAAAGAATGGAATCTCAATGTAGATAGGGGAATCGAGGTCGCGATGCAAAAAAACAGTATCGATTACTTATGGATTGTCGAACTCGGTAATCCGCAGAAAGTTGATCCTGATATGTCAGTCTTGAGGCAGCACATCAGATCTAACGATGATAAATGGCCTGTAAATCGCGGCTTACTTTATCTACACCAAATCTTCGATCATTTTGATGGCAATATTTGCTTGCTTTGTGCTTGCAAAAGTTTCTCAAAATGCCATAGAAAAGTAATCGCAGAATCGTTTTCGGATCGATTTTATAACGGAAATCTGAATATTGTTAGTTTGTAATTACTATTTTCCGCTGAATACTTGTATATGAAATTAGTCAGACAAAACAACAGAAAACAAACTTAACTCATTATTTTTCAGACATTTAAGTTTTTAAAAGTCAGACAGGTAAAAAAAATATACGTCTAGAAGAACTAAAAATATTAGCGGAAAGAAAAGCACCGATACAAAGCAAGAAAAAACAAAGACAAGAAAAGAGAATATACTATATGAAAAACAATGGAATTCTTTCTTCGGCAAGATGCAGCCAAATTATGAAAGTTTCTGAACCCACAGTAAGGAGAGATCTTTTTGAATTGCTTCAACAAAATAGAGTTGTAAAAATTGCTCAAGGACGCAAAATATATTATGATATTAAATAATCAGACGAGTATTGAAGAGTAAATTTTTCGCCTGGAAAAAGTACCATACTTGTTGATAATTCATTTATTTTAGGCTTTTATTGATTCTAAGCTCTAGGCTATTAATGGTGTAAACAATTACTGTGTCTGACCACCGAAAATCACATATTAATCACCGAACAAAAAAAGGCGTTTGCTTAATATTAAGCAAACGCCCTAAAACGCCGACACGCCCGGCAGGATTCGAACCTGCGACCTACAGATTAGAAATCTGTTCTTATTTTGAAATATCGAAAGCCACAAGTGATTTTTAATTAATCACTTGTGGCTTTTTTATTTTGTTCAATTATGCTGTTGGTTCCCATCTGGTTCCAGTTTTTTTATTACTTAGAAATTTTTTGATGCCGGAAATAGTTTCATGTGAGTATAATTTAATGTAAAGATAAAGATACACAACTAGGTGAATTAGGAGAAAAACTTTGAAGGATGATATCATCATTGTAATTGAGAATGACTGGGGTCTTGATAAAGTATCAGAAAATTTACTAGCGATAAAGAGTATATTTTTTAATGGTGGTGCTTATTCCTTGTGGAATTTTGTTGGAAAAGATTATCGATGGGTTTTTGCATCCTGTTTTTATCAAGTTACTTTAGCGATTGAAAAAAACAATTTTGTAAATAAAACATGGGTAAATAATCTTCTTGTTAGTTTAGCAAACTATTACAGAAAAGCTCTTTACGATCTCTATAACGATGAAAGAGAAAGTCAAGTCCCCTACCTTTGGAAAATAGCTTTTAGACAAGCCTCAAAAGACGAGATATTCTTAAAAGAATTTTTTAGAAATTCTTTATTGTCTTTGTATGCTCATTGCCACTACGATTTAAATTTATCTTTACGTGATAATTCTTCAGAAATGAATAAAGAAGATTACGACAAGATAAATAAACTGGTGGATACAACCTTAATTGTAGATTCTATAACTGATAATACATTTATAAAAGGTACTCTAAAAATACTTTTAGGATTGTTTCAAGCAGTTGTTACCACTTCCCAAAAATTCGGAATGGAAATTTGGAGGCAGCAAGTTTGGACTGCAGCAAATAGGAACATGAATATTGAAGACTACATAGAACTTAGCAAACCGTTAGCACAAGAGATTCAGAATTTTTGGCGTAGTGATGATAATCATTTTTCAGCATCGATACATCATCAAAGGTTTGAATTGATAGAACAACTATCTTCTTGGAGAGACGAAATAGTTGGAGAGTCAGCGCATATATTTAAATTTTTTAATGATGATGAAATTATTGTTAAGTACCAGTCAGATATAATAGAAGCATTTAAAAAAATAGCAAAAGTAACAGTGAGAATAGAAAACGAAATACAGGAGCGTGGTGAAAAAAACTATTATGCCGAAATATACAGGTTTAAAGAATATGTTATGGAAATACTAAAACAAGGTAGGTTTTATGAGTAAAATAAACTTATAGCCGTGATAGGAGAAAAATATGAAAGAAAAAGTGTATGAGAGAATAAAAATTGACATGGAGCAACAGAACAACTTTGTTCAAAATGTTTGGAAATTTAAACTAATTTTGGTTGGGACTGTAGTAGTATTTCTCTTTAATGATAACTTTATCTCCGAAAAATCTGTAGACAATAACTTTTGGACAATTTTTATTTTAAGTATCCCACTTATTATTTTTATTTTAGATATGAAATTGTTAGAGATAGGTTTTTACTTAAATGGACTTTCTCGATATATTATAAAAAATTTTGATGGAGTGCCCCAACAATTAGAACTCGATACCTGGAGCAAAGGGAGCCGTCTAAGACTTAAGATGAAATTCGTTGTAATAAATTCAGGAGGAACAAGCGCACTTATTGTTTTTGGAGTTATCATGTTGCTATCACAAGGAAACGCTCCCAAGTGGTTTAATGATTGCTCAGTATGGATATACAGCCTCTATTCGACAATGATACTTATTGCAGTTATTTCTACTTACTTATCGTGGTTGTTTATTTTTGACCCAAGATCAAAAAAGTCTTTACACAACAGTGAATGTAGGGAAAAAATAATTAACTACGAAAAAACTTTATAGTTAAGATAGTACAGAAAAGCTGTACTAAAGATACACAATATAATTATGTATCTTTAGTACAGCTATGATCTTTGAAAAATAAAGCTTTCATTCAAGTTTTTATATCAGAAATTTAAGAGCTGTTTATAGAACAGATACCTCAAATACCCTAAGAACCCAAGAAGATACTTATGTATCTTTCAATAATCTATCGATAAAAATTGTTTATGGTTTGGCATATTAGAAAAAAGACTGTTTTTTAGAACAAATCTGCGATGTAATTTCGTTATAGATTTTTTTTAACTCTGTCTAAAAAAATGATTGTTTTGCCTTCGAAGGTAGATCTAGTAAAATATTATTTTTCTACTAGATCTTTTTTGCTACTCATAGTTCAAATAGCTGTAGAAAGTACACGCAATATACCTAAAACCTTTCTATTATAAGGTTCGTTTTCTCTTTGCTTACTGAAATTGAGTGCCCACTTTTTAACGTAAAAGTAATGGTATCCCCTTTTTCAAAGGTGAATAACGTAGTGCCTACCATGTTCGTCCAAGGCTCTGAGCCTTTTTTTCCTTCTTCAACGCCGATGATATACTTATTGCGGCGGATCTCTAAAACTGGCGCATTACCCTGAAAATAAATATTAGCCTTCACTACATAAGTTCCTCTTTGCAAGATCTCTAGTCCAAACTTCGTTAATCTAAATGCGTTGTCTGTATTAACAACTTTGTCAAAATGTATAATCGGATCTACTTTTTGCTTTATAGGCTCAGAGAGGCGATAATTTGCGAATACTCTCTTCGTTTTGTTTACGTTTTCTAACTCTCGAACCTTTTGAGTCAAATTGATAATCGAAAACATTTGCCAGGCTAAAATTAGAGTAAAGAGAAATAGCATAAAAATTCTACTACGAGTAAAAATTTTCTTGATAGAATGCTTTACTTCAGCCACCTGTAATAGTTCATTTAGTTCTTCTACGGCTAGCTCTTTTTTGATATCATTCCTCGACGACATATTGATCTCCTTATGACATTAGTGCTTTAGAAATTTCTAAATGCAACTCGTTTATTTTTGTGTTCAATCCGTCTCCTGTTTCCTTGGGAAATAGCATTTCTGGATTCACATCAAGTATTTTGGCAATAGAAATCAGTAAGTCCGTATTAATTAAAGACTTAGCTCTCTCCAGTTTAGAAACTTGTGACTTCTTTAAACCAATCTTGAATCCTAACTCCTCTTGTGACATTCCCTTTTGAATACGAAGTAATCTTATGCTTAGACATATATGCTCTATTTCACCTTTGTTTCTATACTTCATAAGTCTATCTTTCCTATCACATGCAGTATCTTAATAGCTTCATGTATCCTTAAAGGAAACCTTCCTCTTTAAAAACACAGTTTCCTTAAAAGATACTTTATCTCAAGAAAAAGAATAAAGCAAATAGTTTTTGAAATTTTTTAAAAGAAGATGTACTTTGTCTGAATTTATAAGCTCATATTTCTGTAAAATAACTTACTTGTGTTTTTAAATCGTAAATAAAAACGCTCATTTTATTAAACAAGTGATTTGATATAATTATAATGTTGTGCTACCAACCTTTACCCCTCGATATTTCAAATATTTGTAGAGTGTAGCTCTGGAAATGTTTAGTTTCTCTGTAATTTTACTAATACTAAGTGTTTTCTCTTCATATAATGCCTGTGCTGCACAAGCAGTCGCTTCTGCTTCTTTAGAGAGTCCTTTTGGTCGTCCACCTTTTCGACCTCTCGCACGAGCCGACTCTAACCCTGCAATTGTTCTTTCTCGAATAAGCTCTCTTTCAAATTCAGCCAAAGATGCAAATATATTAAAAATTAATCTACCTTGAGCTGTCGTAGTATCTACTGGATCGTTAAGGCTCTTTAGCCCTACATCTTTTTTAGTGAGTAACTCTACCAATTCAACGAGATGCTTCAAAGATCTCCCTAGTCTATCGAGCTTCCAGATAATCAAAGTATCTCCTTTACGGAGATTATCAAGCATTTCTTGAAGTACTTTCCGTTCTGCTTTTGCGCCGCTAACAACTTCTTTATATATTTTTTCACAACCAACTTTTTTCAGTGCGTCAACTTGTAACCGAAAACTTTGGTTTTTTGTACTTACCCTTGCATATCCAATTTTCAATTTCCACACTCCTACTTAAAAAATTCATTTTAGCTAAGAAAAAATAGTATTTTGAACTTTGTTTTTGTAAACCAGTTTATTGTACTTTACAGGTAAGAGTTTTCAAGAATTGTTTTGTTTTTGAGGTAGTTTAATTAAACGAGCGTTTTAGTTTACGTTTTATGCGTGCGAAGTAAAAGTGAGTATCAATGCTTTGTTTGAATTTTATTTAGCGATGAGTTTTTAAATTTTATTGATAAAAATATTGACTTTTATACAAATTAAGAGTAAGAATTATGAAGAGAAAAAAAGCCCTTACAAAGGCAAAAATATTTAAAGAGGCAATTAAATTGGCTGATAATTATGGAATAGCAAATCTTAGTATGCGCAAATTAGCTAAAAAATTAAATATCGAGGCGATGTCTCTTTATAACCATCTTGCAAATAAAGAAGAACTCCTAGATGGAATAGTTGATGAAGTTTTTTCAAAAATTGATTGGCGAACAGATACAAAAAGTAAAAGTTGGAAACCAGAGTTACGTAAACAGGCTATCGCTGTTCGAGCAGTTCTACTTCAGCATCCTTGGTCAATAAAACTATTGAATTCAAGATCTAACCCTGGTCCTTCTGTTTTAAGGCACCATAACAAAGTTTTAGGATTGTTAATGTCTTGTGGATTTTCATATTCAATGTGTGCTCACACCTATGCTCTTATTGACAGCTATGTCTATGGATTTGTTATACAAGAATGCAGTTTGCCTGCTACAAGAGGTTGCGATTTTGTAGAAATGACTGCCTCAATAAACGCACTATCGAGACAAGGTTTTCCATACCTCACAAAGATGGCAGAAGAATATTATCTTAAACCAGAATATTCATTTTCTGACGAGTTTTTATTTGGTCTTGACCTTATCTTAAATGGAGTCGAACAAGCTTTTAAACATTAAAACTTTAATGTTTAAATTTTTTTAATATTTAATCTAGGAAATAATATGATGATTTTTGTTGCAGGAGCAAGTGGTCAAACAGGAAAACTACTTGTCCAACAATTACTAAACCATGGAGACAGTGTCAAAATAGTTGTACGAGATAGAAATAGTTTACCAAGTACAATCAAGAACCACAGCAAGGTACATATAATTCAAGCAAATATCTTGGATCTTAGTAACAATGATCTATCTAAGGAAGTTAGAGGGTGTGATGCGATAGCATCATGTTTAGGGCATAATATGAGCATTAAAGGGCTTTTTGGTCATCCTCGCCAGCTTGTAACAGATGCAACTCGTAAACTATGTAATGCTGTTAAAGAAAATAAACCTGAAAAACCTACCAAATTTGTGCTCATGAATACAGCAGGTAAAAGAAATGCTGACATCAATGAAAAAATTTCTCTTGGTCAAAAAATCGTAGTTGGGCTTTTACGATTGTTATTACCCCCTCATGCAGACAATGAAAAAGCGGCAGATTTTTTGCGTACAAAAATAGGACAAAATAATAAAGATATTGAATGGGTAGTTGTTCGGCCAGACAATTTGATTAACGAAGAAAAAGTAGGGAAATATAATATTTACCCTTCACCAATTAGAAGTGCAATATTTAATGCAGGAATTACTAGTCGAATTAATGTAGGTCATTTTATGGCAGAATTGATAACCAGTAACTTATGGGAAAAGTGGAAAGGACAAATGCCTGTAATTTACAACCAAAACAGTGTTCAAAACTCAAATCAATGAACATAAAAAATTAAATAATAAAGCATTCTATCAAATAAAGATGACCAAAATGAATAATATAAAATTAGCAAAAATAACAGGGTGGTCATTAATTTTAATGGCATTAATTTCTGGATTTTCAGTTGGGTATGCTTACCAAGAACTGTATCAACCTGAACAATTTAGTTTACTTAAAGATAATCTTGCTCAAAATATCGGACTATACAAGTATATGTTAGTAGGCATACTCTTGATATTAATACTAGATTTATTGGTGTCATATACCCTTTTTATTTACTTCAAAAATGACAATAAAAAAATTTCCTTAGTATCAGCAATTTTAAGAATTATCTACACCGTAATATTCGGAGTAGCGACATACTATCTCACTAATAATCTAAATATTAACAAAGTCGATAATCAACTAATCCAAAATAATTTTCAATTATTTCAATCAATTTGGAGCGTAGGACTCATAGTATTCGGGGTTCATATAGTTTTAGTTGGAATTCTAATGAAGCTACACAAAAGAATTTTAAAGATCTTATGGTGCTTAACTTTAATTGCAGGAATGTCATATATAGTTGTTCATTTTATCAAATTAAATAATCCTCATTCTGAACTAGCAGATACTTTAGAAATGATATTAGCATTACCAATGGCACTTGGTGAACTTGGGCTTGCTATTTGGCTGCTCATTAAAGGAGGGAAAGAACATTTATAATATAAAATGAAATTATGCAAATTTGTCAAGCGTGATTTTCCCTGAAGTTTTAGGCAAAAGTTCAGGAGCGATTCTTCCCTCTCAACCCTTTGTTTTATCTAACTTAAATTTGATTTCTGATGTGATTTCAAAGCGGCTATCTAAAAAATTTTCGTTTCTTTCCTGAACTTTTTGCCAATTTTGGGCGGTTACACTTCTCCAACATTAAAATTTTTTCCTACCAACTAATAACAAAAAAACGCTCCTTAAAAGTTGTCGAAATCATAAAATAAAAAAACAAACCCAAATTCATTTCAAAACGCCGTAGCAGAACTTTTGTGTAAAAATTCAGCTAAAATCCAGTTGCGTTTCAATTTTCGTTCTAGAGACAAAAACGGCACTTTTTGCCCCATCAATTCTAAAATATTGGCTCATCTTTTGAGTTCAGAAAAACGGTCATTTTTTCATATCAATCGCTTAAACAATTTTTGTTAATAGATCATAAGTGTCTGTTTGGCCACTTGAGGTATTTTTCTATAAATAGCTCTCAAATTTCCAATATTCAAATTTAGAATAAAAGCTTTATTCTTCAATGGTTATAACTGAATTCTCTCATTCTTATCGCTATTTCTACTGAATGTTATAAAAAAAGTATACTTAACATGCCAGACTCATAATAATTTTTTCTCCCGCTATTATAAATAATATGATGGTAAAATGAACGTAGGTTAACCATAAAATAGGAAACAGATGTTATAAATATATTATAATTTTGATTGGATTCTGTTGACATAAAATATAAATAAAGATACAATTAAATGATTGGAAAAAAGTACTACATACTACTATCTAGTATGGCTTCTTTCTTATAACATTGTTATGTTTTTGATTGGATAACTGCTCGTGCAAGTAAAACTAGTTCGCAATATTTGGCAAAACTGGGGATTTAAGGGAAATCCATTTGATACAAATGCTCTAACCTTACACTCAAAATTACTCCCTATTAGTAAGGCTTTCGTTGGACGTTCAATGAACTCTGATGAGTCGACTCAGTTACTAAATGTTATACGTAATTCTGGTGGTGGGCGAGTTATTGTAGAGGGGCATATCGGCGTTGGTAAAACTACTCTTGTTAATTATCATCGATATCTATGGGAACAAGAAGCAGATGATAAAATCTTTACTCCAATAAAAGAGATATCTGTATATGGTAAAACAACAGCAAAAAATCTACTAGTCGAAATTTTAGGACACATATCCAGTAAAATGTTGCTTTTAGCACAAGAGAAGAAAATAAAGAAAAGCCAACAGTTAAAGAAAATTCGCTTCTTATATGACATTTTTTATCGTGAATCACATGATATACAAGGTAATATATTTGGGTGTGGTATAAGTTATAACCGTCAAACACAACTAAACATACCTGACTTAACGGAGAGCCAATTAATTGGCTATTTAATGGATATTATCGGAGAAGTTCAAGATTTAGGCTATGGTGGTATTTTCCTTCATTTTGACAATTTAGAATTATTATCTAGCGATGATTTAAAGAAATGTAGAATGTTATTTGAAGAAATAAGAGATATTTTGCTCCTTCCAGATATATACTACATTTTTGTTGCTCGTAAGGGATTTTTTAGTCAAGTTATTTCCCCCTCTGAGAGAGTTAGTAGTATTATGGGATGGCCCATTCAAGTCCCACCTCTTACCTATCAAGAAGTTATCGAAGTTATCAATACTCGTTACGCCCTACTTTCAATAAAACAAGGTAAAGAAATCAAACCTGTTGAAAATAGTTTCATAAAATACTTGTATGAACTTCATAGAGGAAAAATAAGGTTTGTGATGGACAGTATCGCACGCGTTGTTTTAGGTTATCCGTATAAAAAGCACAGAACTTTAAGAAAAGAAGAAGCAATTAAGTTTTTAACTAACATTATTAAACAAAAAACCAAAGCTCTATCAGGACAAGAATTAGTAGTTCTAAAGGAAATGATAAAACAGCATGAATTTTCCAACAAAAATATAGCAACTAGTCTTGGACTACAACCATCAAATGTATCTGTACACTTTAAGAAGTTGCTCGAAGAAAACTTTATCTACTTAGTACGCAAAGAGGGTGCAAAAAACATTTATAGTATACGCGAAGAATTAGTTGTTTTAAAAAATAAAATACACCTCAAAATAGAAGATAAAAAATATAGCAAAAAAGAAGCAAGAAAAATTACTATGGCATCCTATATCAAGAAACACTGTAAAATTACAGTCCCTTGTTATCAAAACATTGCAAAAGTATCGGAAGCAACAGCTAGAAGAGATTTACAAGAGTATGTAAAAGAAGGACTTTTACAAAAAAGAGGTAAAGGACGAGCAACTGTCTACATCACTATGGATTAAACTTCGTAAGTTTACCACCCAAGCCAAAATGTTTTTCATTACGAGTCTGGTTCTGGCACAATAGGTCTGTCCCTCTTTTTTTTTGTCCCTCTTTTTAAAGGTCTGTCTCTCTTTTTAAATTTTTACCAAGGCAGCAGACGAAGTTTGGTCGACTGATATCTTGCACACAATATCCTCGTAATTGAAAAAATGTCCCTCTTTTTAAAAGGTCTGTCCCTCTTTTTATTTTAGATCAAATTTAAAAGGTCTGCCCCCTTTTAAAACACCGTTTTATTTATTTGGAGACAAACGAAATTTTACAATAGTAGCAAAAAATGACGCGTTTCTAATCAGTAATATTACTGAACTACCGTAAATAACTCATTTACAATTGACATGTAAATTATCAATATGTTATCATTATGTTATCAATAATGACGCGTTATGTTATCATGAATATAAGGACTGCTATGAAATTAAGTCAAAATCCTTGGAAAAAATGGGGATTTCAAGGAAATCCTTTCGAAACAACAGCTCTATCGCCAAATTCCAAACAACTACCTCTTACGAAAGCTTTTGTTGGGAGATCCTTAGATGCTCCGGAAAGCAAAAAATTAATAGATGTAATTAGCAATCCGGGAGGAGGTAGAGTCGTTGTGGAAGGAGATATTGGTGTTGGTAAAACTACACTTGTTAACTACCATAGATATCTGTGGGAAAACGATTCCGATGATCTTATACTAACACCTATTCGCGAAATTTCAGTTTATCAAAAGTGGGAAGCTAAACATTTTTTAATGGATATGATAGGTCATATATCAAATAAGTTGTTACTTTTGATCGGTTATCATAAACTCAAAAAAAATAAACTTTTTGATAAAGTCCGCTTTTTACACGAAATTTTTTACCACGACAATGTTGATATTCAAGGCAGCCTGTTTGGTATCGGAGTTGCTTACAATAAAAGTAAACAAGTAAGCATACCGAATATGACCGAGAGTCAATTAATATCTTATCTTATGGACATGGTTAACGAGATAAAAAAAATTGGCTATAAAGGAATATTTCTTCATTTTGATAACTTAGAACTATTGATTCAAAATGAAATAAAAAAATGCCAAAATTTTTTCGAAGAAATTAGAGATATTCTACAACTACCTGATATATACTACATTTTTGTTGCTAAATCGGGATTTTTTAGTCAGGTAATTTCTCCCTCGGAAAGAGTCAGCAGTATTATGGGATGGCCAATTTATGTTGAGCCGCTAACATGCCAAGAAGTGTTAGATGCCATAAACATTAGATATAAACTCTTATCTAATAACGGTAAATACATAAAACCTGTCGATGAGGAATTTGTTAGTATGTTATATCAGTTTTATGGTGGCAAAATTCGATTTATAATGGACACTCTTGCAAGAGTCATCTTGCATAAGCCATTAGCAGTAACACTTTCTTGTAAAAAAGCAGAAAAAACACTATCTGATATGATAAAAGAAAAAATAAATTTTTTAACCTCTAAAGAACGTGAAATTTTGTTTGAAGCTGTTAATATGCGTATGTTTAACAACTCTGATTTAAGTAACAAATTAAAAATAAAAACATCAAATATATCTAGAGCTTTAACTAAATTTCAACAAAAGAATTTGATTTATTTCGTAAAACAAAAAGGTAAAAAAATATACTATAATTGCCTAGAAGAACTAAAAATATTAGCGGAAAGAAAAGCACCTATACAAAGCAAGAAAAAACAAAGACAGGAAAAGATAATATACTATATGAAAAACAATGGAATTCTTTCTTCAGCAAGATGTAGCCAAATTATGAAAGTTTCTGAACCCACAGCAAGGAGAGATCTTTTTGAATTGCTTCAACAAAATAGAGTTGTAAAAATTGCTCAGGGACGCAAAATATATTATGATATTAAATAATCACGCGAGTATCGAAGAGTAACTTTTTCGCCTGGAAAAAGTGCCATACTTGTTGATAATTCATTTATTTTAAAATAATCACGCGAGTATCGAAGAGTAACTTTTTCGCCTGGAAAAAGTGCCATACTTGTTGATAATTCATTTATTTTAGGCTTTTATTGACTCTAAACTCTAAGCTATTAATGGTGTAAACAATTACTCTGTCCGACTCACAGAAAATCACATATACATCACACAACAAAAAAAGGCGATTGCTTTATTATAAGCAATCGCCCTAAATTATAAGTACGCCCGGCAGGATTCGAACCTGCGACCTACAGATTAGAAATCTGTTGCTCTATCCAGCTGAGCTACGGGCGCTTTTAACGCTATTACTATTACTATATTTTACAAACTTAGTCAAGAAATTTTTTTAAAAAATGTGTTTTTTTTGTGAGTTTTGTGGATGGTTGTTACTTGGATTTTTGATTTTGATTATGACTTTACTGCGCCAAAAAGTGTTTCTGCGTTTGTAGATAAGTATGTGGTTTTACCTGCGGATTCTATTGTTGGTAGTTGGCCAGATATTTGCTATCCTTGTGTTGCTTATGGAACTATGCGCAAGCTTATGGGAATGATACGTCAGCCTAAAATTTGTGAAGCGGTTTTTGATGATTATTCGACTTTGCGTTGCTCTTACTATTATCGTTATATTTATGAATTTCTAGGGCGCGCTGTTTTTATTGTACCGTTTGCGGCGCTTGGTTGCCTGCGATGGGATGAAATACTTGGTGAGAGAGTTTTTATTCGTCCAGATAGCAATTGTAAGCCATTTGAGGCGGAGGTTGTTGCGGTGGATAGCTTGGATGATTTTATTGAGCGCAATGGTTATCGTCAGCAGCATGAACTTGTGGTTGTTAGCGAAGTTGTTGACTTGGGAGAGGAATATCGGTGTTTTTGCCGCGATGGTCGGGTGTTTTGCCATAGTTCTTATCCGTTGCCACCTTATACTTCAGCTCCACCGCATGTTATTGCTTTTGCGGAAAAGGTAGCTTGTTTGCTTGTTCAATGTGGTTTTTCCTCTATGCTTACTATTGATATTGCTTGTGGAGATCGTTTGCGGGTTGTGGAGATTGGTGGTGTTAATAGTTGGGGAATCTATGGAGGTTGTGTTCATAGTTTTATTAAAAGCATGGAAGAAGAGGCTATTTTTCGCCAAAATGATATTATGAGTTAGGAGAATCTATGGAAAAAAGAAAGCTATTATCATTGCAAAATATTGAAAGTAACACTTGTTATGATGGTTGTACTTTTTATCTACCAAAAGGATCTGTCTACAGTTTGAAAAATAGTTCTTTTCGCAACTGTAGTTTTCGTAGTAGCGTAACGTTTTGTTACTTAGAAAACTGTTTGTTTGAGAATAGCGGATTTTCTAATGGGTGTGCTATCAATTTATCGGGCCAAGGCCTGAAAGAAATTCCGCAGTGGATTTTTTCTTTTCCTTTTATTACTCACCTTAATCTATCAAAAAATAAGCTCAAAACTCTGCCTATAGAGTTTTCACAATTTCAAGATTTACAACAGCTCGATTTGTCAAAGAATAGAATTAGCTTATTGCCCTCTGTATTATGTGAACTATACGAACTAAGATTACTTGATTTATTGCAAAATAATATCTGCACTGTTCCAGCGGAACTAGCGCAACTATCTAATCTTTGCGAACTTGATTTATCAAAAAACAGC
Organism: Candidatus Uabimicrobium helgolandensis; assembly: GCF_041508025.1. Classification (NCBI taxonomy): domain Bacteria; kingdom Pseudomonadati; phylum Planctomycetota; class Candidatus Uabimicrobiia; order Candidatus Uabimicrobiales; family Candidatus Uabimicrobiaceae; genus Candidatus Uabimicrobium; species Candidatus Uabimicrobium helgolandensis. Next base: position 8,992,651 of record NZ_CP165719.1, on the reverse strand, counting down.
ATTTGTTCTTTACCGACAGAACTATCGCAGCTTCGCAATCTTTGCAGATTATCATTATCGCACAATCACTTATCGACTTTGTCTTTTGGTATTAAAGACTTACAAAATCTTGTGCACCTATCTGCTGTTAGTAACAAGATTCGTAAAATTCCCTTAGAAATGGTAGAACTACAACACCTCAAACGTTTATGTTTGTCTTACAATCAGATTGTTGATATACCTAGCGAACTCGGTCAATTACAAAATCTTAGTGTATTGCTCCTATCAAACAATAGAATTCACTCATTACCTAGTGATTTTGGACAACTACACAACCTTACGCGCTTGTCTCTCGACAATAATCAAATTAGCGATTTTCCAACCGAGTTTCGGCAATTACATAATTTAGAAACCTTATCTTTAGCTCACAACGAGTTTACTAAAGTACCTACCTCGTTATGTCAACTTCCCAGACTAAAGACGCTTTCCATGCATCATAATAGTATCTGTGATTTTCCTTCCGAAATGAATCAACTACAAACTCTTTTGGGGCTCAATTTATCGCACAACCAAATGTCATATATTCCCAATGAAATAACGCAATTAAAAAACCTAACAGATATAAATTTGTCAGACAATCAAATCCAAAGTTTTCCTAAAGGAATAAAAGAAATGCAAGCGTTATCAGAATTTTGTATTAGCCCTGACTTGCTTAGTCATAGTCAAAAAAACTTTGTGAAAAATTGTCTTCCGAACTGTACTATGAGTTACTATTCAACCTATTAATTACGACTTGTTCCAGTTGAAATTGGTATAAAACCCTGATTTAGAACATGTTAAAAGTGACCTATGACAAAAGTTGTTGAACTTTCGTGATAAAATGCTTACAAAAGTGTTTCCCAAAAGGGAAAAATATGTCAGCTCAGGGCAACGCCCGACTACTGTTGACTTAAGGATACTAAAATAGCGCTGAAAGCGCTATACATCCTAGCCTAGGGCAAAGCCCTAGGTATAGTGGTATGAAAAATGGTTTAGCCCTGAAAGGGCGGAATAACTTATCTCTATTTCGCCCTTTCAGGGCTAAACTTCGGGAGGTTTTTATTCTTAGGGCGTTGCCCTAAGCTGAGATATCACGCTCCTTCGGAGCTTAGACTAAAACCGTTGTAAACCTTTGATTATGAACGCCTTACTAAACAATCTCTATCTCTTAAGTCAACAGTAGTCGGACAACGCCCTGAGAATTGTATTATAAAGCATTTAAGAATATGGAATAATTGGCTATTTTCCGGCAAAACGATATCATGAGTTAGGAGAGTTTATGGAAAAAAGAAAACTATTATCACTGCAAAATATCGAGAGTAACACTTGTTATGATGGTTGTACTTTTTATTTGCCAAAAGGACATGCTTATAATTTGAAAAATAGTTCTTTTCGCAACTGTAGTTTTCGTAGTAGCGCAATATTTTGTTATTTAGAAAATTGTTTATTTGAGAATTGTGGGTTTTCTGATGGCTGTACTCTTAATTTATCGCGACAAAATTTACAGGAAATTCCACAGTGGGTTTTTTCTTTTCCCTTTATCACTAGTTTAAATTTATCAAAAAATAAACTAAAGACTTTGCCTATAGATTTTTCAAAATTTAGAGATCTACAACAACTCAATTTGTCAGAGAACAAAATTAGTCTCTTGCCTTGCGTATTGTGGGAACTATATGAATTAAAAATGCTTGATATATCAAAAAACAATATTCGCACTATACCAGCTGGACTAGCGCAACTATCTAATCTTTGCGAGCTTCATTTATCAAAAAATAGCATTCGTTTTTTACCGAATGAATTATCGCAACTTCATCATCTTTCTCGATTATCATTATCACATAATCAATTAGTTACTTTACTTGGTATTGTAAATTTAAAAAGCCTTGTGCATTTATCCGTTACTGGTAATAGAGTTGCTGGTATTCCTTCAGAACTTGGACAGTTACAAAATCTTAAGCGTTTATATTTATCGGATAATTATATTACTAGTATACCAAGTGAGTTCGGGCAACTGCAAAAGCTCAGTATATTGTTTCTGTCGAACAATGAAGTCGATTATATACCTAGTGAATTCGGAAAATTGTCTAACCTGACAAGACTATCTTTGGATAACAATCAAATTAGTAATCTCCCTAATGAATTTCGACAATTACATAATCTAGAAACCTTATCTTTAGCACACAACAAATTTACTAAAATTCCCATTTCATTATGCCAACTTTCCAAACTAAAAACGCTTTCAATGCACCGCAATCAAATAGAAAGCTTTCCTTCAGAAATGAAGGAGTTACAGACTCTTCACGGACTCAATTTATCATACAACAAAATATCATCTATACCCGATGAAATAACACACTTAAAAACCCTAGCGCGCATGAATCTATTAGGTAATCAAATTAATTGTTTACCTAAGGAAATACAAAAAATGCAATCGCTCTCAGAACTTCATATTAATGGACATTTATTAAGTGATCACCAGAAAAACTTTGCGCAAAAAAGCCTCGTAAATTGTACTATCAATTATAGCTAGAGTTTGTTACAAACTTGTTACAGCAAATTAATTTTTAACAGCTTATTCTTATAATAAGCTTATGTCGATTTGCAGCTACTTTACAAAACAGGAGCTCTGATGAATATAGAAAATTGGAAAAATCGTGGACATTTTTTTACTTACAAAAACAATGACATTTTTTTCGTCGACGAAGGCCAAGGTGACGTCATTGTTTGTATTCATGGTTTTCCTACTTCTTCGTGGGATTGGAATTTGTTGTGGGAGGAACTTACAACACACTACCGCGTTATTGCTATTGATATGATTGGCTTTGGTTATTCAGATAAACCCAAAAACTATGAGTATTCTATTGCAGATCAAGCAAACCTACATGAGGAACTACTGGTAAACTTAGATATCAAAGCAGCACATGTTCTAGCTCACGACTATGGAGACACTGTCGCCCAAGAACTACTTGCGAGAGGTAAATTTTTACATTTTAGTTTGCAGTCAGTATGTTTACTTAATGGCGGTCTATTTGCTGAAACACATCGCCCACGACGAATCCAAAGTTTACTCGCTGGTAACTGGGGATTTATCATAAAAGAGTTTTTATCCTTTACCACTTTTAAACGCAGTTTTGTTAAAATTTTTGGTGCAGAAACTCAACCTACAGATAAAGAACTAAGAGATTTTTGGCGTTTAATTGAATATAAAAATGGTCATAAAATAGCGCATAAGTTAATTCGCTATATGAAAGAACGCAAAATTCATCGCGACCGCTGGGTACAAGCGCTAATAAACGCGAAATTTCCGCTAAAACTTATCAATGGCGCTGCTGATCCTGTGTCTGGTGCACATATGGTAAAAAGATATGAAGAGCTTGTGACGCATGAAAATATTGCTCTATTGCAGGGCATTGGTCATTATCCACAGCTAGAAAATCCTGAGAGAGTTTTAGATGAGTTTTTATCGTTTATTCAAAATACGTAACTAGTGTAGTACATTCATTCCAGCTTTCGTAGGAATGACAAGAGAGAGAAAAAACAATGTTTGGTTCACTAAAAATAACAGACGTTTATACAGCCACCGAAATATTGCAAGATCCCGAAAAAGATTATCGCGTTGTATCTATCATGAGTCCAAATCATGCAGTGCGATTTCCCAATATTAAAGAAGTCTTATATTTAGAATTCCATGATTTTACGGTTGAAGAACTACAGCTTAATCTAGTCTCTTCACCAGTACTTGCAACGAAAGAACATTGTAAGCAAGCGCTTGATTTTTTGGACAAAGGTGGTGATGCACTCATACATTGTGCTGTAGGAAAAAGACGCTCTACGGCAATTGCTTTAGGGCACTTATTGAAGCATTTTTCTGTCGACAAAGCCGTTGATATGCTTTTTTCGATAAGATCGATTGCTGAACCAAATACCCACATTTTACAATTAGTTTGCGAAGTACTAGGAAAAACCGAAGACGAATATCTTGGAATTTTATCTACTTTGGTTCACAGAAAATTGAATCGTTGAATCATAATTTAAAAAATGGCCACTTAGGTAACAAACCCAATTCACTTTATCATGTTAATAATTTTGGAGGTTTCACTATGAAGAGTTTATTTATTACTTCGTTGTTGATTGTTTTGACTTTTGCAGATAGTAAAATAGAAAACACATTTCATGGATTTTACAACAAACCGCGTAATATTAATTTTGAACCTGTGGTGCCGAAACCACGTGTAATAAAAGGCAAAGTAGCATTATCTTCTTTTACAAGAATGATCGTTGCAAATAAAATTTCAAAAACATCCCCTGCTGTTGCAAGCAGTGACCCACTCTTAAAAAAGTCTACCATTGATTTTAGTAAACATATGTTACTTGTTATGTTTAATGGTGAACCAATGAAAGACAATCCAAAAGTTTTGAATATCAAAACCAGCAAAGAAATGGTTGTCTCATATGAATTGTCTAATAAACTTACTATTGCTAGTTATCCCAACGATGTAGCGAAATACACCGCTGTTGTTGTAGAAAAATTTGCAGGTAATGTCCGTTTTAAATTAGAAAAGAAAAGTTCTCAATCCCTTAAGCCAAATCTATTTCGCAAGAAATCTGATTTGCAGTATATCGTGACAAAACCTTGCTCTTATTTAGAGCATCCTCCTCAAGCAGCAATTGCAAACCCAGAAATAGCTATTCAAATAGGAACCACATTTGATATGGTTAATGATACGGGTAGCTATGTAAAAGTAAAGTTTTACAATGGTAAACATGGATATTTACCAAATAATAGTGGTTGTTGGCACAAGTTAGTTAGTGTTTACGGTAAGGTAGTAAAACTTTTTCAGAGTGGTAAAGAATCGATTGATTTGAGTAAGGAAAAGATACCTTTTATGCTAGACACAACAGCAGAGGCTAATTCACCAGCCAAATTAGGCTATCTCTTTCACGAGTCAGCGAAAAATATGCTAGATAAAATCGAAAAAATCGCAGGTAATAACGCTAAGATTCGTGGTGTAATAGAAAAAGAAGATGCGGTTTTGGGAGTAATTCGTATTTATGAAATTTGGCGAATGAAAAACACACGCAATGCTGTAGAATAGAAAAGTCGATATGCGAAACAAAGAGCACATTGTTTCGCATATTGAACATTGAGCGTTGATCAACACCGCATATTGTTTTTCTTTGTTGCTCAAACGCACCTAAATTAAGTTGAAGCCCCAACTCTTAAATTCAAGTATTTATACGCTTCTCCCACCAAATAAATAGAACCTATCACCAAATAGTTGTCAATACCTTGTTTACTCAATGTCGAGATAGCTTGCTTGAAATTTTGAGTTGTTTTGTAATTCTTAGAAACATTTTTTGCAAGAGGATGATGCTGATTTGCTTGCGCAACAACGACTTTGTTTTGCGGAAAGTAATGGGTGATAAGCTCCATATGCTCTTCCACAGGCCGATCGCGTGTTATAGAGAAAACAATTCCTAAATTGGAAGGTACAATATTTTTATCTATCATTGTTTCTAGTGTATTCAAATCACTTTTTAACGAATGTACATTGTGCGCGCAAGAAAAAATATAATATTCATCATTGTGTTTTGTTACTTGTAATCTCCCTGGCCATGATGCTATTTTTAGAGATTTAATAGCAGAGGCAGCACAAAATTTTTGTTGAAGTAAGTGTTGTGCCGTTTTCCATGCCAACATAGCATTTTGAGCGTAGTGTCCTCCGTACATCGGAATACTAATGTCATTATCTTCAATAGAAAATGCTGTTGCATTTGTATTTATTTTGTAATTACGGACTTGTGGAATGAAGTTAATTTTTTTACAATAGTCTTGCGCTTGTTTCTCCATAACCTCCCGGACTTCTACATCTTGAGGTGCTGAAAAGATAATTGAAGCGTACTGACTAACAAAAAACTTTTCACAAGTAATTTGCGCAATTGAATCCCCCAAATATTCTGTGTGATCTTTGGCAATAGGTGTAAAAAGAACAACATCGCTACCCATAGCAGTTGTTGCGTCTAAACGTCCTCCCAAACCTGCTTCCCATACAACAAAATGAGGAAGATTATCACTATAAAACTTCGCAGCTACCGCCACTAATTTCTCAAAATAAGACAACTTCAATCGATCAAAATCATCGCGGAGACTAGAATAGATTTTTACAAAATCTTGCGAAGATATCTGTTCATTATTGTAACGAATGCGTTCTTCTATTTGTACGAGATGCGGAGATGTAAATAGACCAACATTCAATCCATGAGCGCACAGAATTTTTTGCAAAAATAAAGCTGTAGTTCCTTTACCGTTTGTTCCGACAATTTGAATATTTATGGTTTTATTATTTTTTATTTTATTTATAATTTGTGCTATTTTTTGCAAGTCCCATTTTTTAGTGAGTTCTGTTGTTTGATTAAGATGTTCCATCACTGATGTAAACGAAGACATAATCTGTCCTTTATAAGGATAAAGCTTTAATGAAGTCAATTTTATCTGTACAAAGTAATGTTCTTATTGGCAAAGTAGGCAATGTTATTTCGCGAGATGTTTACGCGCAATTTCCTTTAGAGTGTACATTTATCGACACTGTTTATTTCTCAGGAGTAGCATCACAAAAAAAATTTGGCATTACGTTTGATAACAATGACTGGCTAAAATTTATTGAAAAAACACTTTTGTTATTGCGCAACAAGCTAGATGTCATTCACACTGGTTATTTTGGTTCAGCCAAGCAAATGCAAGCCATGGAAAATGGTCTACAAATATTAAAAAGGCCTCTTGTCGTTGTAGACCCTGTTATAGGTGACAATGAAAAAATTTACGTCAAAGATTGTGTTGTACAACAATACCAATCTTTTTTACAATATGCTACCGTCATTACGCCAAATTTCTTTGAATTAGAAATACTTTGCGGGCAAAAAATAGTAGACTTAAGTCACCTATTCAATTGTTGCAGAAAACTGATAAACTCTTTTGATAAATTGCAAGTTGTCATTGTAACTTCTGTTCAATTTGCAAATTTACAAAATAACGTGGTAATTGTCAACAAAGACCAAGCGTTTGAGGTGAAAAAAAAGTTTATTACTGATGCAAAATTTGGTGGTTGCGGAGATGCATTTACTTCACTATTATGTTGTTACTATTGTCAAAACCCAGACATCATTCGCGCAGCTTATCAAGCTATAAACCACTTGTATACTGTTCTTGAGATTTGTATTGAGAACAATTGTAGTTATTTAAATATCGAATCTTTTCCACAATCAACTTCAAATGCAATTCGTGAAAAAGGAAACAAACATGTATAAAATATTACTTCTCAGTTTCATTCTACTTTCAGGTATATTTGCTGAAAATCACTATAGCATGGTCGAAATTTATATCCACAAAGACAACGCAGAGAAGATAGCAAGTCTACCATTTGCAATGGAGTGTACAGCTCACGAACACTATACTAAAACAGATATTATTCGTTTACCATTGACACCAACAGAAATCACCAAACTCGACAAAAGTAATATTTCATATAAAATAATTATTGAAAATCTAAGTGAGTTTTACGCCCAAAGAAATCACCAAGATCTTGCAGATGCTCAAAAATCTCTTTCTGCAGCAAAAACAGAAATGAAGCTAGGATCTATGGGAGGATATTTTACAGTTGAAGAGGTCACGGAAAACCTAGACTATTTATTCAAGAAATACAGCAAAAAAAACCTAATTACTGCTAAAAAATCTATAGGAAAAACAGTAAACGGTCGAGATATTTACATGGTCAAAATTTCAGACAATGCAACGAAAAACGAACAACAAACCGAAGCGCAAATAATGTATACCGCTGCACACCACGCTTGTGAACCAGCAGGACTCATGACGGTTTTTTATTTCATGTACTACATACTTGAAAATTACGAAACCGATAAACGTGTACGCAGTATTGTAGATAACCGTGAGTTATTTTTCATTCCTCTTGTTAACCCTGATGGTTATGCATACAATCAGAAAACGAACCCTAACGGTGGTGGATTGTGGCGCAAAAATCGCAATAAAACCGGTGTTGATCTCAATCGCAACTACGGACCCAAAAAATATTGGAATTACAAAAATAAAGGATCAAGTGATGATCCAAGTGAAGTAACTTACCGCGGAACACAACCTTTTTCCGAGAATGAAACACAAGCTATCCGCAATTTCGTTGCAACAAAAAACATCCGCTTAAATCTAAACTACCACGCTTTTGGAAATGTGGTTTACTACCCTTGGGCGCATAAAGACGTTGTTGCCTCACCCCACTGCTTACCACTAATGAAAGAACTAACACGAGTAAATGGTTACTCGTATGGTTCTTCGGATAAAATGATCTATCCTATTCGCGGTGACGCTGACGATTGGTTACTAGAAACGCAAAATATTCTCTCAGTAACTCCTGAAGTGGGCGGTTGGTGGGACGGATTTTGGCCATCACCAAAACAAATTTTTCGCTTAGCAAAACAAAACATCGACGCGAATTTATCAGCAGCGGAATATGTAGATCAACTAGATAAATAATATAGAATATTGCTATTCTCGTTGTAAATCGAAAACATTTTAAGTGACTAGACAAAACCCATGACACAACAATATATAAATAAAAGATATAAAATAGAAAAAGCCATTGGTGAAGGTGGAATGGGTCTTGTACTTTTAGCTACAGATCAAAAGCATAATTGCCAAGTCGCTATAAAAAACATTCACCCTGATCAAATAAATATTCAGAGTATAGAGCGTTTAAAAAGAGAAGCTTTGTACCTAAGCAAAATTTCACACCCAAATATTGTTCGCGTGTATGATTTTTTTGAAGAAAATAAACAATTTTATTTGGTTATGGAGTATGTTCAGGGAAAAACATTAGAAGAAATTATTTATCGCGATTGCAAGTTAACCTCTCAAGAAAAACTACTCATATCTTATCAGCTCGTTAGTGCTATTCGTACAATGAATTTACAAGGCTTAGTTCACCGAGATATAAAACCAAGCAATATTTTGTATGTCGCAAAAGGCCAATATGTAAAACTTCTTGATCTTGGTATTGCTAAAAGTCTTATTCCACAAGACGAGACATCAAACTTGACAAAAACCAATGCCATACTAGGTACTCCTGGCTACATGAGTCCAGAACAAGTAAATGGTAAAACCACAAAAAGAAGCGATGTCTTTACTGTTGCCACTGTTATCTACCAATTGTTTGCAAATCTTTCGCAATCGCCTTTTCTTGGCAATAACAATTTAAATACAATGTTGAAAGTAAGTACTTTCGAACTCACGCCACTGAAAGATATCATCGAAAAAAGATTCCCTCATTCTACAAAGCTTTCTCGTCTTTTAGAGTGCGCCCTTGAAAAAGATTCTCATAAACGCATAGATATTGACGTTTTCTTTCGCGAAATGAATTCAATTATGGGAATGCATCAGCCTACACGCGAGATCAAAGTCCGCAAGCCGCATATACGAAAAATCCAGCGTATTACAAATGATAACAAAGCTTCTAAAAAAGTTATATTTAGCATGATTTTTGTTTTTTTGCTAGGTTTTCTATTTTTAGGTATCTCTAGTAAACAAGAGATTCATTCTCATAAAAAATTTGCGCTCATCATGAAAAGTTTTTCCCAAAATAAATTCAAAGATACTTGGAAACAAAATAAACTATTTATGTCTCAATTTCCGCTGTCTCCTTATCCTAGATTATTAAAATCGCTAATGCTACGAAGAGGCTTAGGGGTTAGTCGTCAAATATATGAAAGTGATAGAATTAGTTCCAAGTGGTATAAGCAAATAGAAAATAAACAAGACGTATATGCATTATACTTACAAGCAAAAATTTATTTTCATGGTATTGGTGTAAAAAAAGACTTAGTTCAAGCATTAAAAAGTACACTATCTGCGACAAAAAAGTTTTATCCACTAGCGTTTACTTGTTTAGGAAAAATCTACCTAGAACAACAAAATGATCTAGCGGCTGTACAAGCCTTCGAGAAAGGAACTTCTTTAGGTGAAATAGAATCGATGCATCAGTTAGGTTTGCTTTATTTTCAAGGAACAAAAGTTGAAAAAGACGGCAAAAAAGCGCTAGAGCTACTAAATGAATCATTTGAAAAAGGTAATATTTATGCTGCTAGTAGTATTGGTTATCTTTATTTTTATGGTACACTTTCTGTTCCTCAAAACAATAACTTAGCAACGCAGTGGTTTGAAACCGGAGCAAAATACAAAAGTGCTGTTTGTTTAAATAATTTGGCTGCCGTTTATTTAGACGAACATGGAAAAAAAGCAAAACCACGTAAAAGCCTGGCTGAAATTGCTCACATATTCAACCAATCGGCAACACAAAATTACCATCTAGCAATGAGAGCGTTAGGTAACATGCACATTCGTTATTTTACGAATTATTATCAAGGTTTATATTGGCTTATTAAAGCGAAAAAAGAAGGAAATCGTTATGCCCAAAACGATATTTTTAATTTAACAAAGAGCATCAGTTTGTCTAAAATACAAGAACAAGTTCTCTTAAAAAATAACTATGCTCGCTATGTACTTTCTTATTGGTTCATGGAACAAGAAAAACTATTCATTGATAGCTTTTATTGGCTTATTACGGCCCACCATCACGATACGCAAAATCTCAATATTATAGATGATATTGTCCGATATATCGAAGATGAGAAAATTGCAGGAAGAGTGATGAACCCTAGTAAAAAAGATAAAAATACACATGTAGTGTTAGGATTTTTATATGAAAAAGGAATAGGCTTTGACATGAACAAAAAATTAGCCTTACAGCACTACAAAAAAGCCATCACTCTTGGAGAAAAATCCTCTAAAATACGTCAAAAAATAATCCGCTAAAGAATAACTTCAAATTAGACGGCGTCATCAACTAGACGTGTTTAAGAAAAACATTTATAACTTCTTTTAAGACAGTAAAACGGCCATAGTCACAGATCACCATCGATAACGCAATCACACAAGGTTATATCAATTATAAAATATGCAAATATACGCTTTTCCTAATTAGTAACACGTCCTATTGAAAGTGAATTATTTATTTTTCAGGCGATTGTTAAGCGCTTGAGGACTAATGCCTAGATATTTAGCGGCTTGTTTTTTATCATTATTGCATACATCAAGTACTTTACATATAATTTTTGCTTCCATTTTGTATAGATCAAAACCGCTTTGTGGGAATTCTATTTGATCAATAAATGAATTTAGGGTAGCGCTATTTTGTTTTTTTTGCTTTAACTCTTTATTTTCAACGATTAAAGCCTGTCTTTCCATACTTCTTGACACCGAAGCAGCCAGCTCTTCTATATCTATTGGTTTGCGTATAAAATCGTATGCTCCATACCTTAACGCTTTAATCGCAGTATTTAGATCTCCGTGCCCAGTAATAATAATAAAATCAGTGTTTTCAGTAACCTCCTTAACATACTTTAGAAGCGCAAGGCCATCCATACAAGGCATTCGCACATCACTAATAATTAGAGGAAAACTAACTTTTTGCAAAACGTTTTTTGCATCTAAACCATGCTCGCACTCTGTAATGTCGTGTCCTAGTTCTTCCTCTAAAAATTGCGCTGTCGCCTTTCGACTTAGAGGTTCATCATCAACAAGTAGTATTCTCATCTTTATTCCTTAACTGCTGTAAATTGGAAGTTCTAAACAAAAAGTAGCGCCTCCTAATTTATTGTTAAAAAAACGTATTTTACCTTCTAGTTTTTGAACAAAATACTTTACAATAGCAAGACCAAGTCCCATACCAACTCCTTTACTATTCTTCGTTGAATAGAAAGGATCAAATAAACTTTCTTGAGATATACCTTTTGCAAAACCTGTGCCATTGTCAATTATCTTTATTTCGACATAGCTTTTCTTTTTTGCTGTTTGTATCTTGATGTATTTACTAGTCTTTTGCGAAGAATCAACAGCGTGTACAGCATTAACAATTAAATTAATAAGAATCTGTTCTAATTTTATAGAATTACCTTTTATGTAAAGATTAGAACGCGAAGGCTTGTACTCTAGATTTATTCCGTGGCTATGTAGTTGTACTGTTGCAAGAGACAGAGCTTTTTTAATAACTTCCTCAATATTTACTTTCATTTTTTGGCTTTGCTGTGAATCCCAAAAAGAGCGCATGTGATAAATGATTTCATTTATGCGATTTGCACCTTGCGAAATATCTTTTATTTTATCAATAAATCTTTGAGGTAAAATATTTTGATTGCGTTTTTCCCAATAAAGAATGCTGTCAGCAGTTATTTTAATTGCGTTAAGAGGTTGATTAATTTCATGAGTAATTCCTGCTGCAATAACCCCAATTGACGCTAGTTTAGAAGATTTTTCTACTATTTGTATAGATCTCGTTCTCTCCGTCTCAGCATCTAAACGAGCTTGAAATTCTTTTTCTAAAAGTTTTTGCGCTTTTTGGCGTGCGTAAATCTCTTTTTTTAATTTTGCATTCGCTTCTTGCAATTTCTCTGTACGCTTCTTCACCTTGGTTTCAAGATTATCATTCGCTTCTTGTAACTTTTGTTGAATTAATTGTACACTTGTCATATCGCGTAAAATAGCAGTAAAAATGGTACTTTCACTTACTTTTATTTTTGATATTGTTACTTGAGTAGGAAACAGATTATTATTTTTATGTTTGGCAAAAACAGTCTCACGTCGATTCATTAATTTAGCCTTGCTTTTACTCACAGCAAAAGTTTGCATAAGTTTGCGATGAGAGCTAACCGAATCATCAGGAATCAAAACATCAATGTATTGACCAAGTATTTCCTGAGTCTTGTAGCCAAATAGCTTTTCAGCTCCTTTATTGAAAAGAATAATACGCCATTCTTCATCGACACAAACAATAGCATCCTCTGCTATGTCAAGGATACTCAATGCGTGAAGAGTCAATTTATCACAACTATAAAACTTTCTTTTCATTCAGTTCTCCCTTAACATTGTAAAGAAGCAAGTATATAATATATACACGTTCATTTAAAGTTTTAGCATTGTTTTATATATTTTTCAAGGTAAAGATAATGAAAAGCTTCGAAAAAAAGATGATGGGTAACAGTGTAAGCCTTCAACGTGTCAATTATTTAATAAATCGCGTTGCTCAAAGTGATGTAGACTGCTTAATTCTAGGAGAAACAGGTACAGGCAAAGAATTAGCGGCGCGCAAAATACACGATTGTAGTTGGCGAAAAGATGGGCCCTTTATCGCTGTTAACTGTTCAGCGCTATCTGAAAATTTATTTGAAAGCGAACTATTTGGTCATGTAAAAGGTGCTTTTACAGGAGCTACAGCAAACCGTAAAGGTCGATTTGAACTTGCCGATAATGGTACTCTTTTCTTAGACGAGATAGGTGAACTTTCTGGAGCTATGCAGGTAAAATTGCTACGCAGTTTACAAGAAAGACAAATAGAGCGCGTAGGAGACAGCCGCTTAATAGATGTAAATGTTCGTATAATAGCCGCTACAAATCGCGATTTAAAAGATATGATACACGAAAGGACCTTCCGCGAAGATTTTTACTATCGAATAAATGTTTTTTCCATTTATCTTCCACCCCTTCGCAATCGCCAGCAGGATATTGAAGTCCTACTAAATTATTTTTTAGAACTATATTCTCCCAGCAAAAACCGACATTTTCATGCCGATACAATAAATGTATTAAGAGAATATTCTTGGCCTGGTAATATACGCCAATTAGAAAATTGCGTACGCCATACACTCGTTTTGGCTGAAAAAATTATTTTGCCTTGTCATCTTCCCGAAGACATATGTCAAAGCCAGCAACCGTTATTAGAGAAATCCTTTACAGAACAGCTAAAATCCACAACAGTAGAGCCAAAAAACTGCCCTCAAAAAGAACAATTGATTCAAGCTTTGAAGCAGGCAAATGGAAACCGCTCTAAAGCCGCTGAAATTTTAGGCGTATCTCGCGTTACAGTATGGAATCGTATGAAAAAATACAAATTACTTCCCAAACAAAATGAAATTTTTCATTAGAGTATCACAAAATTATTAGCTCATCTATTTTACTGGTGACACGCGCCTAATATTATTGTTATAATGAATTAAAAACGATAATAAGGATAAATTTATGGATAAACTAATATTAATCTCTATTTTTTGCTGTTTTACCTTCGCTGATTTAGGCCCACAAAATTACACCAGTAGCCCTCCAAAAACATCCTTCCAACACTTAGATTTTAATGAAATTGCTACTTTTAACCGTAACGAACTCTCGTGGAAAGCACAAAGCGATTTATGGCGTAAAAAAATGTCAATGCTCGCTGAGAAACTGATCAACAATAATGTTCAATCAGTATATTTTGTCCATGGTACTTTTGTCGGAAATGATCCTTTTGGTACAGTAGAATACCTAAAAAAAATATATCCTGACATGAGCCCTGATTTAGAAGAAAAATTGAGAGATATCATCAAACACTCTAACGACTTACTATTTGAAGATACTGCAAACTTTACCCCTGAGTACACAAATTTATTTTCAAAAGCTCTTGGAGATAAAATTCCCTGTCATCGCTACGAGTGGTCTTCTGGTGGTTACCATTGGGCTCGTTTAAAATCTGCCATACTTTTAACAAAGTCTATTGCACAAGAAATATCCCAAAGATCAGAATTAGAAAACGGCAGAATTTTACTTGTCGGGCATAGTCATGCTGGGCAGTTATTTGCTTTGTTAACAAACTTTTTATCAGAATCAAAAGGCGTAGATAGACTGATGGAAATTGCGTCCGAAGGTGGTGTTGATGTTTCACAAATGTCCAAATGGCTACAACAAATTCGCAAAGTAAAATTAGATATTGTTACTTACGGAACTCCACCTCTTTACGGTTGGGGTGAAAAAAGTACCTTTCGTCTACTAAATATAATTAACCATCGTGGTAAAAGTCATCTTGCAGGAGATTTGGAAGACGGAATACTCTTTACTAAAGATGGTGATTACATTCAGCAAATAGGAATTACAGGAAGTGGTGTTATAGCTTCTAATCCTTGGGAACAAAGACTTAATGAAAAACTATATCCTATTCTAGGGCCCGAAAATAACCAAAAAGTCTTACAAAAAAACATAGCGCACAAAATGCGAATCCCTCATTATGGAAAAACACTTTTAGTTGACTTCAAAGATGCAAGTGAACTATTTCCGAATTGTATTACAACGCTTTTTGGTCACGGCGCAAACACTCGCTACGAAAAAATGCTTTTTAATACCCAAATAATTATAAAACATTTTTACACAAATACTCCCTAACAGTCGCAATAGTAAAAAAAGAATTTTATGTACTAGGAAACAATAATTCGTTATAGTAAGTGACCAATCAAAAGGATTTACACAATTTGGTAAAATCCTTTTGATTGATGATATAGGTGTTTCAACATTTATGGTTTAAGTTTTTTAGAGATTAACTTCGTTACTTTTCAATTTTATAGTGCAATTGCTACCTCTAAGAAACTCACATTGTATAAAATTAAAATATCGGCACCGTAAAAAAAATTTACACAAATCAGACCTAGTTTACTTGTGAGTAGTTATGGATACCCAAAAAATATATACGTTTTTAGTTGTGGAAGATGACTCGTTATCCCGTAATTTAATACGGTTAATAGTTGAAGAACTTGGCCATAAAGTTTTAGAAGCTAAAAGTGGAGATGCAGCACTAGAAGCATTTGAAATAGCTGCGCCAGATATTGTTCTTCTTGATATAAATATTGGTGATCCTGATGGCTTTGATGTTTGTAAAAATATACGCACTAAATATCCAGAACTAGGTGTAACGATTGTGTTTCTTACTGGTATGTCTAGTGAAGAACATGTGATTAAAGCTCTTGAAGAAGGCGGAGATGATTACATTAAAAAGCCATTTAGTGCTAATGAACTATCTGCACGTCTTACTGCTCATATAAAACGATTGGAACGACAAAATCATAAGCCTAAATGGGCAGATTCTAGCAATTTTGCAATAGGTTCTGTGCTTAAAAGTCCACAAGCTGAGTATATTCTTGATCATCGTTTAGCGCAAGGTGGAATGGGAGTTATATTTTCAGGACACCGTAAATCGGATAATTTACCTGTTGCGATAAAAACATTGAATTCCGCAACAATAAACCACTGCTCGGATATTCAACGTTTTTTAAGAGAAATAGAATTATCACTAAATTTAAAACACGAAAATTTAGTTAAAAGTTTAGATTTTATAAAGACGCCTGATTATGTTTGTTATATTATGGAATATATTAATGGGAAACCCATCGATGAGTTAATGATAAACGGATTCATTTCGATTAAAAATTCGATTAATATTATTACTGAAGTATCAAAAGGATTAGAATATCTTCATTCACAAGGGCTCGTTCACCGAGATATAAAACCAGCTAATATATTGGTTACAGATGATGATAGAGTTGTCTTAGTTGATTTAGGCCTTGTAAAAAAAAGCCGCCAAAATTCCCAATTAACAACCCAAGGAATAATCATTGGAACACCGGATTATCTTTCTCCAGAACAAGTGAGAGAGAAAGAAGTCACTATTTGTAGCGATATATATAGTTTAGGCGTCACATGGTATTACATGATTTCAGGACTACTACCATTTGAAGCTAATTCTACAAACGAGCTGATGGTAGCACGACTTTACTATGACCCTAAGCCTTTAAACATTGATAAAAACATTTGGTTTATTATCAACAAAATGCTCGAGAGAGACATTGAAAATCGATATGCTACCCCTACGGAATTATTACAGGATCTTTGCAAGTTAGGATAATTCTTCCCCGCCTGTTAAATCCTGAATATTTGCGTCAACTATTGTTTCATCCATAGAACTTTGGATTCTTTCTGTGTCTTTAGTTGTCGCTTCTTCTTCCTCTTCCTCTTCTTTTTTTTGCTTTGGTGCTTTTTCTGCAGGCTCTTCGATTAAGGTTTCCATGTCTTCATAACGCTTGTTATTCTCTTTTTCTTCGTCAATAAAATGAGCAACAACAATAGTGATGTTATCTGTTCCACCTTCTTCTTTGGCCAATTCAACTAAATTTTTACAGATATCCTCAGCGTTGGTATTTAAATCCATTAGGCAATTAATTTCTTTATCGGTGACGTGTTTATTCAAACCATCACTACATAGTAAAATCATATCGCCGTGTTGTAGTTCCAATTTATAGATATCAGTAGCTAATTCGGAACTATTACCACCAATAGCGTTCCATAACAAGTTACCCCACTGTACATTCTCTGCTTTCTCTTCGGTAATTACACCATTTTCAACGAGTTGTTGTACGACCGTATGATCAGTTGTAACCTGTTTTAGATCAGACTTTCTCTTGAGATAACATCTGCTGTCTCCAGCATGAACAACATATAGTCTTGGCCATGTAGCGCAAGCCATTGTTAGCGTAGTACCCATACCTTGTAAATCAGGAAATTGTTCGGTAGCCTCTTGAATTTTATTTTGAGAATAAAGAATAGCCTTTTTTAATTCATCTTGAAAATCGGCATCTTTACTTTGATCCAAAAATAAAGACCACTGCATACTACGCAAAACATATTCAACTACTGTTTCAACAGCGATAGCACTTGCTTGTTCACCGGCAACGGCCCCGCCCATCCCATCTGCAACAACAAATAACTTACCATAAACCTGTTCAAGTTGAGGGCTGTTTTCGTTATGAAGACTAGAATGTGAAAAAGAAATCTTTTTTGCTAAGTCGGCAATTACAAACTGATCTTCATTACCTTTGCGAACATTTCCAACGTCGCTAACACCATAACAATCTATACGCACTGCCATAGTGGTATTTCTCCAAATACAACACTTTACGACTAATTATTTTGCATGAGTCGTACACTTTACATTCTGCTTAAAGTAAGTGTTTGCCTAATGTTTTATTAACATGATGTTTAAACATCTAAACTCGTGATTATTCTAACGCGTATTGACATTATCTTCAAGAATTAAAAATAAACCTTGAGAAAAAGAATACAAAATAGAAATTATTGTTGAACCAGATGCCCATCAACGACAAGAGTTGCTCCACCTTCACCTACTGCATTTACAGAATACTTAAGGCTTACCTCTTGGTCTAAACCATTTTCTTTTAGTAATTGATGAATAGCATGTAAACGATTTGCAATGATAGCTTTGACTTTATCGCTAACCGTGCCTTTTTGACTTTCATCTTGAGCAAGTGTCATTTTCTTTTTCTCAGCCATAGCTGTAACAGCAGATCCACTTCCTTCATCTACTTTTGTACCAAGAATATGCTCAACAACAGAACCAGCTTCATCTATTTTCTCTGATGAAGGAACACCCATATTTGGAAAATAATTATCAGGATAACTCAGTGTTTTTGTCACGAGCTGTTGTGTTGCAATAAGAAGTTCTCTATCTTGTAATTGATAAGAATCATTATCTATTTTTTTGAACAAACGCTCGTTTGAAACAACTAAATCACAATACTTTGAAATAAAATCCACTGATAAAGTAAGTAAATTGCTAACATGTAAAATCATATCACTTGCTGAGAATATCGCGTTATCGTCACCATGGATTAAAATCAAGCTCGTCATTTGATACAATACATGAGCTCTAAAGTCTTTTATTTTTAGTGGGTGAACATTATCATTTGCGGTATTAAGACGAGAGGTTAAGTTAAGAACTATCTTTTCCATCCACGAAGGCAAACGACGCAATACATTCATCATAAGTTCGCGGTCAATAACAAGTACTTCTATATCGCCAAGCGCTGCAACATTTGCAGATCTTGTTTGAGCAGAAATAACGGCCATCTCTCCAACGATATCACCTGCTCCCATACGTGCAAAAACTACTTCTTTACCATCAATATGACCGTAGACTTTTACATCACCGCGTAAGATCACATATGCTTCATCCCCAACGTCACCCTTTTTCATAAGTAGCTCGCCAGCTTTGAATTCTAATGGATCGCGAACTATGTCACCTTCGAGAAAGGAATCAATATCGCGAATCATTTCCTCTACAGTTTGATAACGGTCTTCTTTTTTAACTGCCATAGCTTTTTGAATAATAACTTCCAACTGATTAGGAATCAAGGCGCCATTAACAGTTTGTTTTGGTGGAACGATATGACCATTACGTACTCTATTTACAAGGTCTTCCAACGAAGAACCATCGTGAGGAAATTGAAGTGTCATTAAATGGTACAATGAAGATCCTAACAAGTAAACATCACTACGGTAATCAACTAGTGCACTATCTCCATATGTTTGCTCTGGTGCAAAATAGCGTGGTGTCCCTTGAATCATACCTTGTTGGGTTGTAGAGAAGTTTTTTTGTAAGCGCATTGAATATACAGCAGTACTATCGGAATAATCTTTTGGAGGGGTAGTACCAATAAACTTTGCAAGACCCCAGTCAAGTGTAAGAACCTCTCCATATTCACCAATCATGATATTTTCAGGTTTTATATCGCGGTGAATTACTTGACGCGAATGCGCAAATGCTACCGCATCACAAACCTTGCGAAACATAGATAAACGCCGAAAAATACTGTATTTTTTTTCATAACCATCTACTTTAGCATGTATTTTGCGAATAATACCAATCATTTCTTCGCCAGCTACTTTTTTCATAGTAAAGTATACATTACCATCAGCCAACATTCCCATATCATGTAGAGGCACAATATTTGGATGTTCTAGCTGCGCAGTTATTTGCCCTTCTTCCACAAAGTAGTCCATATTTTTTTTATCTTCTTCTGGACCTTTAGGAAGTAATACCTTCATCGCTAAACAACGATTGGTATTTTTATCAAGAACATTGTATACAATTCCCATACCCCCGCGCGCTATTTCTCCAATAAGGTGAAATTTATCTTCCGGTTTAAAGCGCGAAAGCATGGCAGCTATTTTACTGATGCGTATAGTTGTATTACGTCCACTAACTACACTAGATTGGGTTTGAGAAAATACCTCTTCGTTTTCTTCATTTTCTTCAATACCAGGCATGTCAACATCGTCGCCTTGAGGCACTTTAATATCGCTTTGTTCGTTTTCATCTTGCGACTTATCTTCTGTATTTTCATTGGTATTTTCATTGTTATTTTCGGACATTTCTTTTCCTTTGTAATATAAATCTAGCTTGAATTTCGGCATATTACTATTGGATTTATAATTGTAGCATTAAATTAAAGGGTTTGGAAAAAAATAAATACCTAGCTGATGAATAAAATTTCCTTAATTATTTTTTTCAAACTCCCAGGTTGTCAGTCAGATTCAGAATTATTTTTCTCAAGCACGTTACTTATGTTGCTCAAGGTAGCGTAAATCTTCTTGCTTTAGTAAATGCGGAGAATTTTTTCTAACCAAATTATAATCTTCTAAAGCCTGTAAATTTTTTTTATTTTTTGCATAAAGCCTTGCGCGTTCAACAAGACACAAATTAAAAATTCTGTTTTTAGGTAGCGAATTTTTAAAAAAACGAATACCTTTGGTGAAATCATTAAAAGCTTCTCGTAAAAATCCACGTTTTTTATACGCAATTCCTCTAAAATAATAAAATGGAGTAAAGGTATCATTATATCGAAGTGCTGAATCTAATGATTCAGCGCGCGTAAAAAAGTGAATGCTTTTTTCCCAGTCTTTTAAAAAATAATATGCATAACCTAAGGTATAGTATCCTGAAGGGTACTGCTTATTTTTTTTTAAGCTTTCTACAGAGTAAGTAATTACTTGATTATATTTTTTTTGATGTAAATAGCATTTGGCTAGGCCATGGTAAGCTTTGTAGTTAGAGGGGTTTATTTTAATGAGCTCTTGTAAATTATTTTGAGCATCTGTGTATCTTTTTTCTAAAAGATATGTATCACAAAGTAACAGTATAATTTCAACATTTTTTTCTTTCGTGAGAAAATATTCAAAGTCATTGATAGCACTAACATTCATTTTAAAATAAACAAATATTTTTCCTCTTAAAAAGTATGCGAAAGAAAGACTTGAATCAAGAGCAATAGATTGATTCAAAAAATCTAAAGCCTCTCTATATCGTTGGGTATTTATGAAAAAATAAGCTTTATGACAATAAAAACGTGCCTTATCTTTGCCTTCTACATCATTGAAAATTGTTTCTATCGTTTGTAGTGATTGTTTAGGCTTATTGATCATATTAAATTCCATAGCCTTAAGCATCACTTCAGACTTATTATTTTGGTTATAGGTAAGTAATATTTTATCGTACTCGTTTTTCAAATTTTGATATTTCACGGTTATTTTATTGTATTCTCCGTCTATTTTTTTACTTTGACCTTCTTTTTTGAAAAACGCGAACTGGAGTATATTCAAAACACCAAAAATAACACACAAAACAATCAAAAACCATGTACGATAACGTTGTGCTTTTTTTTGCAAAAGATAGAACTTATTTTCCTGGCGAGCAGTGACAGCTTCTCCGTTTAAAAAACGATCAATATCATCAGCAAGAGCATTTGTTGAGCGATAACGCTTTTGCTTATTTTTTTCCAATGTTTTTAAACAAATAATCTGAACATCTTGCGGTATATCACTTCTATAAGTGCGCGGCGCAAGTACCTCTTTATTTAAAATGCTATAAGAAACACTAAGAGGTGTTTCTCCTAAAACAACAGGCTTTCCCGTTAGCATTTCGTAAAAAACAGTACCTAAACCATAAACATCTGTTGCGCGAGAAATATTACTATTATTACCTTTTATTTGCTCTGGAGCCATATATTTTGGCGTTCCGATAATAACACCACTTTTTGTTATATCCTGCACCATTTTAGTATTTTTAGCCAATCCAAAGTCCATAATAACAGGACGATTTTGCTTAGTTATTATAATGTTTGATGGCTTGATATCGCGGTGAATAACTCCTTCGTTATGTGCGTAATGTAAACCTCTTGCGATTTGTTTTGTGATATCACATGCTCTACTAATAGAAAGAGTTTCATTGTGTATCAAATCGCGTAGAGAAGTACCTTCTATGTAATCCATAACGATATAGTTAAGTCCTAAAGCTGTACCAACATCGTGCACTGCAACTATGTTAGGATGTTGTAGTCGAGCGGTTAATTTAGCTTCGGCAACAAATCTTTTATGATCTTCTTGGGAAATTACTTGTTTATCCATTACCTTAATAGCAACAAAACGCTCCAATTTTTGGTGGTACGCCTTGTACACTCTTGCCATACCTCCTTGCCCTACTTCTTCAATAACTTGGTACGGTCCTATATAACTCCCTTTGGGAAATATAGTTTTAAAAACTCTTGTATTTGGCAAGTTTTCAAACAGTGAGTGTTTTTCATCATTAGAGAATTCGGAATTCACTTAATATCCTTAGCTATATAAGGTATTGGTTGATTGGAGATGAATATAAAAATATAGTGGTGATTTTGTATTTTTGTAACACCGTGAATGCATCTAGAAGCATTATTTATGCTACATAATTTCTTACTACAGTGTACCAAATTATTAGGCGAAATCCAAGAAAGAAAACCCATGCTTGTTCATTGCAATTTTTTCCATATCGAGAATAGTAAAATACTCTTCAAGAGGAATATATTTTATTTCGCGAATGAACAAAGTATTCAATGTTGGTTGAATTTCTTTCTGAGAATTAAGATCAATCAAAACTTGGCGAATTGCTTTTATTTCAGACTCACAGCGCAACGCGCTAGTAACATATGGCGGAGCAGGCGCATAAGGACTATGAAAAATAATGCGAATTTTTTTTATGAATTCCGGGCGAAATTTTTCTAGTATATGGTAACTAACACAGTCAATAGCAGCAGTATCCACTTGCTTATCCAAGACCATTTTTACTGAATTTTCGTGCGAACCACTATACTCTATCTGCGAAAAAAAATTCTGATTCTTTTTTATTGTATTTGCTATTACAAAATACAATATATTAGCTCCAGAGTGAGAGTGTTGACAATTGATAGCGCATGATTTATTATATAATTGTTCTATGTTATAGATATTCGAATCTCTGTGAACAATTATAAAACTAGCGTAATTGTGTTCTTTGCATCCAGGAACATCATAACAAGGCGTAGCAACTACGCGTAAATTTTTAATAAAGGGTTTTACTACATCGTACCCGCACGCTTGGCTAAATAGTAAACGTGAAGATTGCCATTGATTTTTATAAGGAATATTTCGCGTTAGGGTATTGGGAGCTTCAAAACCTAAATCTCGCAAGCGATCCGCTAAAAAGCACCAAAAAAAATCCGTTGCATGTTTGATTTCTGAGAAATCATACCATGGTAAAGAAGCTATATACATTATAAAACCTAGGAAAAGTATGAGGATTTTACAAAAAACTCTTGATAACACTCTTGTAGATATTCAACATATTAAAAATGAAAAAGCCCAAGGAACTATTCTCTTGTGGCCTTGTGGAATGGGAGATATCCATTCTAGTTTGTACGAAAATTACCGCGATATTTTTAAAGATTTCGACTTAATATTGTATAACCCTCGTGCACACGGCAACTCACATGGTTATTATTGTTTTGAGCAAGCGGTAAAAGATGCTATCTACTTCACAAAGAACATGGAGATTCGCTTACCACTATATGGTATTGGTCATAGCGCAGGGGGAACAGGTATATTAAAACTAGCAAATATTTTACCTTTTCAAAAGCTTTTTCTTTTTTCTCCAGTTCTAGACTCAAGACAAGCGTTAGAATTTATGTACAAAGAAAAGTATCAATATCTATTCACAAAACTTTTTTGTGGTGAACGAAAATACAATCCTAAACTTTGGGATGTTCTCATTGAAGGAAAGTGGTTAGACATTGATTACTGGGAGAAAATCAAAGATTCTATCGACAATAAAACAAGCTCTTATCTTTCAATAAAAAAAAGCATGGAAAGCGTTGCCCATCCAGGCTATAACGTTTCTACTGAGATAGCACAACACCGAGAAAAAATTTTAACTTTCATACCAGAAAAAGATTTGTGGTTTTCTATCGATACTCAATTGAGCACGGCAAAATCGTTAGGCATTACGATTGCATCCATTCATAAAGCGCGAAATCATTTTTTTAAACGCCGCTGGAATGGAATTTGGACATTACTACTACAAATAATCAACGATAAGGCTAGTTATGAGTAAATTTTACATAAATAAAAGCTATATCAAAAGCGAAAACATATTAAGTATTGAAGATATAGATGCCTTGTTACAAGAAGGGCAATTTATTGTCAAAGGAGGCAATGTTGAGGTTCGCAGACTGCAAATAGGAACGATAATGTGCTTCATTAAAAAGTATTTCTATAAACCAAGTTACAGATATCTTGGAAGATGCAGCTCTGCGTTTGGAGAAAAAAAATCATACGATTGCTTTTCTAAATTGGAAATACCACATCCTCAAGTAATACTCTGCGCAGAAAAAAGAGTTATTGGTAAACTTCACTGGTCAATTCTTGCAACGCAGGAAATTCCAGAGGCAACAGATCTCGTTTCTTTTTTAATGAGCAACAATGATCACACATTGAGAAAATATATCATCGACAAAATTGCCTGCATGACAGGACATATACACAATAATGGCTTTTTTCATGGATCTTTACGTTTACGTAATATTCTACTTACACAAAATACAAATCCCTTTTTTATCGATTGTCCCAAAGGAAAATATAAAAAAACCCCTATCGGTCGTGGTTTCATTTACGATTTACTAAGCATATATAAAGATATCACCAGAGTATGTACACAAGAAGAAAGTAAATTTTTTATTGCAAAATATTGCGCAAAAACCGGCAAAAATATACAACAATGGCAACAAAAACTACCGCAAATGTGCTATAAAAAGTTTGGAAAAATGAAACCTTTACGCCCACTTCCTACTACATTAAACACCACAAACAAATAAGCGCGTTAAAATCAGATGCCCACCAAGGTATATTTAGAATAAAAGTTGATATTTTACTGTTCTTCGTTTATGGTAAACCCGTGATTTATTAGACTTTTATTTTTGTGAGAAAATTTCATGATAATTGATA
Source organism: Candidatus Uabimicrobium helgolandensis (assembly GCF_041508025.1). Taxonomy (NCBI): domain Bacteria; kingdom Pseudomonadati; phylum Planctomycetota; class Candidatus Uabimicrobiia; order Candidatus Uabimicrobiales; family Candidatus Uabimicrobiaceae; genus Candidatus Uabimicrobium; species Candidatus Uabimicrobium helgolandensis. The sequence continues at coordinate 8,967,576 of NZ_CP165719.1, read as the reverse complement.
TTGTTATCTTATTACTTGCAGTGGCAGTAGGCCTGAGCTTTGCCTTTGCAGCTTCTTACTTGAAGAGAACCCCTATCTTAATTCCTGCACGCGCAAACGATCCAGTGCCTGTAAAAATAGGGGCCCCTATTCCTTTTCGTTTCACCACTTATGGAGAAATAAAAGATAAAACAGTGCATCGTCCACGCTTCTTACTTGCAATGATTATTTTTTCTGCTTCGCTACTTGCACTTAAGCTGGTTGTCAATTCAGCATATAGCTGGAATTTTATGATGCTGTGTACCTTACTGTTATTGTGTGGTATGTTACTCATAATTAATCTGCGTAGCACCATTATATTTGCTATCTTTGCAGGAATACCACCACTACTTCTTTCTATTTTTGGTTTTGACAATTACTTTTGGTTGGTTTTTTCTAGTGGGATTATTCCGGGTTTTAAAATAGGTTTAGATTTAAGTAATAGCTATACATCTCTCATGCATTCTGTGCAAGACAAAATAGCAGAGAATAAATATTACAAACATTACTACACTTTGTTAAAATGGTTGCCATTACTAGTAGTGTACCAAATAGCCTGCTATTGTTTTCCTGCAATTGATGTTGTTTACTTACTACAAATGACATCACAATCATTATGGAAGTACCCTATTTTTGTTATTGTTGTCACACTTACCCTCAATCTTTTCTGGGTAGCTTTACCTCTATATCGCGAAACCTTAACAACAAGTAATATTGAAGCAGCAGGAGAATTTACAAAAGAAGTACGAGAGTTAGAGCAAAAAGCACAACAGGACAATACAACTCCGCGCTACCTAATGGCTTTAGATCGTCAAGCGCGCACTCCTTCTTTATCAAACTTTATTACCTACGCACGCAATCCAAAAGCTTATCCTAAAAATCAAGCCGTCAATGACTTTTTAAGCCGTGATAGCAAATGGTTAAGTTTTCAAAGTGAACAAATCACTGGCTTACTCTTTATCACAATATTTTTGCTACTTCGTTTATTTGGCGAAACTCTAGAGGCGACGTATTTCTCAAATATTAGTGGTTTTTCACCAACATTTGAAAATAACTTAATAGCTTTTCTTGCTATTGCATCGAGTATTGGTTTATGGATAAATGGTATATTTTTATTAGGGATTTTTACCAATCTCCCTACAAAAAAAAGTGATAAAAATGTTAGTATTATCGACACAGGAAATATTCCAGCCGTAGCAGCGATGGAGCAGGTCGATATTGACACGAGTTCTCAAACCGAGAACACTGAAGATGACGAGCCAGCCGATATTAACTCAAATTCTCAAAACGAGAATATTGAAGATAATCAAGTTACACAAGACCAAATAAATCAAGAAACAGAACCAACAAACGAGCAGGAATCAGAACAGGCTGAAGATTTAATAGAGTCTGTTGTCGTTAAAAATCGCGAAATAATACAACGCGCGCAAAAGGATTCGCAACTACTAATAACTTGTTTTCACGATGGCAGTGATGTTTTACTTCGCGGGGAAGATGCTTCTATTTTGGACGAAGATGATCAAAAATCTACAGAACAAATAGACATTGAGGTTAATGATATCAGCCAAAAACTATGGTTTAAATTTAGTGCCTTCCTTGTCATCTTTGGAATACTTTCCATTCTTGTAGGTTTAACTGGTCATTATGCTATAGGTGGAAAACTTGGTGATCACAAAAACGTTGAATTTGCAGGTTCAGGAGCAGAGATTTCATTAAAAGTACAAAGTCCTGTTGAATCTCTAGGTGGTAAATGGACGGCAAAAACGACAGTTAGTGCTTCGAGCGCAATTCCAGTATTAGAATCTTACACCCCGCAACGCGTAGCAACAAAAGATGGCGTGAAAGTCGTAGACTCTTACGATAAAAAATCTAAGAAATGGAATTTTAAAAATATATCAAACACTGAAATCACCACTAATGCAGATTTAGATCCATTCACCATTTATATTCATACTAAAATATTTGAAAATGAAAAATTATCTGGAAAAAATATCCCTTTAAAGCTTTACCTTTCGGTAAAATACTCTATACGAGAAAATGGTAACATAGTAGATAAAACAGATGAGTTTGAAAGAGATATTGAACTTCGTATACTTACAGATAATCGTTGGATCATTCATGAAATTAGTCGTTATTTAATGGCAACCGGTATTGTTACTTTGATTATTTTTGCACTTTGGCTAGCAGTTCTTTCTTCGTATCTTAAAAAGAAAAAGTAAGGTTAGGTTCGCAATATAGAATTAAAGTGTCATTGATTAAAATATGAGCGCGACCTTAACTATAATCGAAGCTGTAATCGTACTTTAAAAAACGTTTACAGCTTCTTTTTAAGAAAACTCAATGCCTCTATCCAAAGACAATATGATAGAAGCTGTGTTATACAGATATAAAGCTGGAATTCCTTGGCGTGATTTGTTTAAGAAGTTTGGAAATTTTAGAGTAAAGAGTACTCGCTACAATCGATGGGCAGAAAAAGGTTCTGAAGCACGACTTGCTGATAAAGCTTACTATGCTAAACAACATGTTATCCAAAAGCTAGAACAAAGAAATATTCTTACTGTCCTTCTAAATCTAACATTTAAAAGCCGAAAGAATGCGATATTCACCTCTATAAATCGCGCCACTTGATAGAAAATTTATTCTGCAAATTCGAGCAATATTACTACGCGGTACAACAAAACTGCTCAGAATTTTTTAGTGGCTGTATACTTAGCTTCATTGCTAAAATGATGACACGCCCGAATAGAGTACTTACTTTATGATTTTACTTTCGATTTTCTCTATAGATTTTTTTAATTGTTCTATAGATTCTTGTAATTCTTTTATATCCTGAGATTTCACTATCTCATTTTTTCTTGTAGTGGACAGCGCGAAAGACGAGGTTTGTTGTTTTTTTTGCGTTGAAATTGTCTGTTCCCACATACTATCATTGATTTGAGAATAAGTTAACCCTATTTTTTCTGCTTCTTTTTGCGAAACCGAAAGAGGAGTAACTACCCGATCAACTATCTGCGAATTTTGACCTTCAATTTCAACAATGATTTCTTTTAAGTCGAGTATTTCTGAGCGCGGAATATAATGAAATATATAGTCAGCTATTTGAATTGTTTCATGCCCAACAAGTTTTATTTTCTGCTCGGAACTTAGTTCGATATTACCCACTTTAATTTTATTTATTTCACTTAAATTCTTGATTTTAACACTTTCATCTATCTCAATAACCGCTTGGGAACGAGAAATAGAAGGATCAGGTATTACGATTTGATTATTGAATGTACGACCAATAAAATTTTTACTCTGTGTCAGAGGAAAAACTAATTTTTTATTATCAACAATTAAAGATAAGTAAGGGTAATCATTTACTGCGGTGTTATTCCCTAAAAATGACATCAAGTCTTTATATAACTCAGGAAAATCTTGGTAGCGTTCATCAGCGTTTTTTGCTAGACATTTCAAGCATATTTTTTGAAGTTTATTATCAACAGTATCTTCTTCAGCAAACCTAACTTCGTTATAAACAACATGCGATGCAATTTCTTTAGCATTCTTTCCTGGATGTGCAACTCTTCCTGTTAGAATTTCAAAAAAAACAGCTCCAAGAGCATAGATATCATGCATATGAGGGGAGCCTTTTCCTGCAAATTTTTCCGGCGGCATATAACCATATGTTCCAGAAAAGCTTTCATCTGGCCGCTTATCAAAATAATCTATTGCTAAGCCAAAATCAACAAGTTTAGCGCAGTTATTACTTAAAGAAATTAATATATTTTTTGGTTTTATATCTTGATGATATATTTCGCGTTTGTGCATATAACTAAGTGCATCAATTAAATCGATAATATGAGAGCATATAATTCGCTGTACATTCTCTGATTTTTTACTGGCTCTAAGAATTTTGATGTATTCGCAAATATTGGGACCATTGACAAATTCCATAACAATATAAGGGCTATCATTGTTTTTTTGTACATCATGAATTTGTACGATATTAGGATGGTTACACTGGGCTAGCGTTCGAGCTTCTTGTTCAAAAAATTCAACTTTTTTGGCTATTTCTTTATCAAACCGGATTGTCTTTATCGCAATTTCTCTACTTAATTTAGAATCAAAACCTTTATATACACGCCCAAAACCACCACTACCTATTTCTTCAACTATTTCATATCGCTCTGTATCTAAAAGCTTGATAACTTCTAATTGAATATCGTTGCGTGTCTTGCTATTAGCTTTGATATTGGTATCACTATTTAAGGGAGTATGTGCAACAGTACTATCTGTCCCTTCCGATACCGAAATATGCCGTAGTCTTTCCAGCGTTTCGTATTCAACTTGGTCTTTATCATTCCTCGAAGAAGATAAACTTGCCTTAATACGACTGCTAAAAGAATCTTTTTTATTATTGTCAAAATCATGATTTGTCATAAGAACACCAAACTAAGAACAAAAATCGACGAGTTCTTAAACAATCAATATGTTAACAATTGTTTTTTACAAAGCGATAATTGTACTTTATAAAACGTTTATAGTTCATAAAACATAATTAAATGTTATATTTGATCAATTTTACTTTAAGAGGATAAATTATCTTTGCAAACATAAATTTCCTATTTTGTCAGCAAAACATCCATAATTATTTTTCTAATAATGTTGGCAACACCATTAATATTAGCATTTGATATGCTTATAAATTAATCTTTGATAATGCTGTTTTTTATTTTTTTTTCTATAATAACATATATACACAACAATAGTAAATTCTATTTTTTTATGGATTTGTAGAGCATAGCGAGTAAAAAACAAAATTTCAACTCGCTATATTCGATACTAATACAAATGAAGAATTATGCTTTAGGAGAAGTCATTTCATGCGGCTTTACAAATTCGTCAAACTGTTCGGCAGTTAACAACTCAAGCTTAACTGCTGCTTCTTTGAGTGTACTGTTATCATTGAAGGCTGTTTTGGCTATTTTTGCAGCATTCTCATAACCAATATGAGGATTTAAAGCTGTTACCAGCATCAATGAATCATTCAGATTACGATCAAGGTTTTCTTTAACAGGTTCTACACCAACAACACAATTATCACAAAATGAAACCATCGCGTCACTTAACAGGCGTGTGGACTGCAATAAATTATATATAATCACTGGCTTGAAAACATTCAATTCAAAATTGCCTTGACTTGCGGCAAAACCGATTGTTGCATCATTACCAAATACTTGGCACGCTACCATTGTAATGGCCTCTGCTTGCGTTGGATTGACTTTTCCTGGCATAATAGAACTTCCTGGTTCATTTGCAGGGATAGCAATTTCACCTATTCCGCAACGTGGACCACTTGCTAACCAACGAATATCATTGGCAATTTTCATTAAATTTGCCGCAAGTGCTTTTTGAGCACCGCTAACAAAAGTAATAGCATCATGACTTGTGAGAGCCTGGAATTTATTTGGCGCAGAAATGAATTTCTTAGTAGTTAAACTACTAATTTCTTCTGCAACCATTTCACTTAGTTGAGGATGAGCGTTAAGACCTGTTCCTACTGCTGTACCACCAATAGCAAGTTCGCGAATGTGCTCTAAACTTTCTTTCGTTTGTCGCATATTTGTGTCAAGCATAGCAACATAACCGCTAAATTCTTGACCAAGAGTAAGAGGGGTTGCATCTTGTAAATGTGTACGCCCTATTTTTACTATATCAGAGAAAGCATCTACTTTTTTTTGTAAAGTATCTCGTAATTTTTGGGTGGCAGGAAGTAAACGATTTTCAATTTCGATAACAGCAGCAATATGCATTGCTGTAGGAAATGTATCATTAGAGCTTTGAGACATATTAACATGGTCATTAGGATGAATAGTTTTTGTTTGTGTGTAGTCTTCACCAAGAATTTGAATTGCGCGGTTAGCGATCACTTCGTTCATATTCATATTTGTTTGAGTTCCACTACCTGTTTGCCAAACAGCAAGAGGAAATTCATTAGGAAATTTTCCTGCAAGAATATCATCACAAGCTTGAGTGATAGCATTCTTTTTTCCTTCATCTAGTTTACCAAGTTTGCAATTAACAACAGCAAGAGACCTTTTCAAAATAGCAAACGCATGAATTAATTCTTCCGGCATTTTTTCTGTGCCGATTTTGAAATTCTTTAAACTTCTTTGAGTTTGCGCAGCCCATAAGGACTTGGCAGGTACTTCCATTTCACCCATTGTATCTTTTTCAATACGGTATTCCATAATTTCATCCTCAAAAAATATAACAAAAACTTCTTTTAATAGAGCCAGCTATTAATTAGATTATAATTTTAGCCCCAGTTGTAATCGTTTAAAATAGAAAAATTTATAGTTTTTTTTTAAAAGAGCAAAAACGGTGACAATCACCGTAACGATTACGAAATGTTGTGTTATCTATAAAATATAGAGTAAAAGAGAAAGTGTGTTATTTTTCTAATTGATGACACACCTTGCTTTTTGCTTATTTTAGAATATATAAATAAGAATGCAAGTGGCTAAGTTATAATAATTTCAGTGGAGTGTAGTTTTAGGAATATCAAAACATTGATGTAGGTAATCTTGGTAAGGATAGTATTAATTTTTATACGAACGACCTTTCCATTTTGCACGGATACCAAAGGTATACTTAAGCGCAGAATCGAGAGTCATTAACATATAGAGCAATCCAATAAGTGGTATGAATAATGCAAATAGCAAAGGAATATCGTAAAATTTTACCGCAGGTAAGTAAGTGATTGTCATAACTAAGTATGTTACTAAGCCAAAACACATAAGCATGGTGTTAGAGGATAACACACAAATAACGGGGAATAAAAAAAGCAGACACATACCAAATGTACAGAAGAGTAAACGTATGTAAGAATATTTGAGTTCAGTAAATGCCGAACGCGCAACCATAGCCCAAAGATCTTTAACTCCCACATAGTCACGAACACTACAAATATCCTTCGCCAACCAAAGTGAAATATTGTATCCTGATGATTTGACTTTTTTTGCTAACGCCACATCATCTATAAGTTCTCCGTGAATTGCAGCAATTCCACCAATATTGGCTAATACTTCTCTCTTAATTAATATACAACCTCCAGCTGCAGCAGCTACCTTTCGTTTTTTGTTTCGAATGGCTTTAAATGGATACAGTATTTTGAAAAAATACACAAATGCTGGTACAAGGAGTTTTTCCCAAAAAGATTTTGTGGACAAAGAAACCATTACAGAAACCATGTCATAATTTTCGCGAAATGCTAAACTAACAAGTTGCGATATTGATTGGTCGCTGTGAATGATGTCTGCATCAGAGAGAAGAATCCATTCACCTGTTGCATTTTCGACACCTTGTTGCAATGCCCACATTTTTCCAGCCCAACCTTCGAGCACTTCTTTTCCTGGGATAATTTTGTGAGGAGTATCTAAATAATCTTTAGCTATTTTGTAAGTAGAGTCAGTAGAGCAATCATCTACTAAAATAACTTCATAATCTGCATAATCTACCTTTAGTATTTTTTTTAAAGTTGTTTCTAATACTAACTCTTCGTTTCGGCAAGGAATAACAACACTGACTTTGGGAATTTCTCCCAACGATGATTTTTTAGGTAAAATATCATTGAACAAATACCTTTGGTCAGGATGCAGTAACAACAAAATCCATAGTAATAGCGATAAAATACACAAATAAATTAATATCAATGAAATTCCTTTATGGAACTTGTGTTTTCAAAATTATCAATTTCCTGGTGTAAAATAGATGCTTGCTCATAATCTTCAAGAAATAGACTATGAAAAAAACGATAATATAGTTGTGGCAAACCTTGAGAAAGCCACTCTTGAGCACCCTTATCAAGTGAAAAGAAGACATCACCGCTATAGCAGCAAGAATAATCTTTTTTCAAAGACAGAAACAAGGAATCTAAACCTTCCATCGCTTTTTGGGCTTCTAAACCGTTATTACCTGTTAAAACATTTGTCAATTTGTTTAAGTCTAAAATTGTAATACGATCTTGGTACTTTAGAATTTCGTGTTTATAATATTCTTGGCTACCATTTTGCTCTTTTATCGAACGCGCAAGTAAACAAATTAACTGAGCTATCTTGAACATTGCAATATAGTAACCGCTATACGTATAACGACGATAGTTGTGGAATATTTCATTAGACATAGACTCTAATATACGTAGATAAATCCCCTCGTAATAGCTCATAAGGTAACGAGTACTCATTTGCTCGTTAACTACTTCTCCATTACTGATTTCGTCAAAATCAACAACAACTAAGTCGCGAAATTCTTTTTGGGCAAATTCACGTAGTTGTTGAATGGACATATCTCGATTTAGTGTTTTTGTCTTTACATAAGATGGAATAAATACATCGGGAACAATTAATCTTCCATAAACAATCGCATCAGTTAAATCTTCCTTCAAAGTTGTGCCGTTGATATCAATAATTGAATGTGCAAACTTTTGTGGATTATGACTAACTTCAATTGCGATTATTACACGTCCTCGTAAATTATCCACATCTCCGTATTGTATAGGTAAATAAGGTTTTTCCATTGGAATCTCCTTAATTTGAAACGTAAAGTGATAGTTTGCGGTGCTACTTTACTCTCGAAAGTGAGTGTGGAACATAAAATTGCAACCAAAATAATCATTTTTTGCAATTCACTTAGGTAACCACACTCCTTGCAATGAGACTAATCTTCTATTTTTACTTTCATCTCAATGCGATCGTTAGGATTATCAGCACCATCACGTGGTTGAGATACAATTTGGTCAGCTACATCCATTCCCGAAGTAACTTTGCCAAAAACAGTATATTGGTTATCTAAAAATGAGGAATCTTTTACAACGATAAAAAACTGGCTACCAGCACTGTCAGGATTACTAGATCTTGCCATTGATACAATGCCTCTTTTGTGAGGTGTACTATTAAACTCTGCTTTAATATTGTATCCTGGTCCACCCGTTCCGTGCTTTGAGCGATCATCACTTTTCGAATTTGGATCTCCACCTTGAACCATAAACCCTGGTATAACACGGTGGAAAGTGCACCCATCATAAAAACCTTCTTTTGCCAATTTCGTAAAGTTTTCCACGTGCCCAGGAGCCACATCAGGCAAAAACTCTAAGTGAATCTCTCCAAATTTTGTTTCAATAATAGCGGTTGCCATTTTTTACGCTTCCTTTCTATTCTTTTCTTTATGTGTCACATAAAGTTCTGTCAAACAGTATAAAATTACTCCAGTTACAATAAATACATCTGCCAGATTAAAAGTAGGCCATTGCATAAAACCTAAATTAAAATCTAAAAAGTCTCTCACACCATTAAAGAATAAGCGATCCCACAAGTTTCCAAATGCGCCAGAAGTGATAAAAGCGAGTGGCATCATGTATGGTTTACTCTTATCATTGCGAAATACAATGAACAGTATGAAGAAAATAGCGATAACAGAAAACATCGTCAAAATGAAAGTCTGTCCTTGTAAAATTCCCCATATAGCACCACGGTTCATTACAACAAGAAAACTAAAGAAAGACGAAGTTACATGTATTTTTTTATCTTTAAGTGTTGCGAAAAAACGTTTACCATTTTGCCAATCATTTACAACCCAAGTATTTTCAGATGTTCGATAAGCAACAGCTCGTTTTTTTAGCTCATAACCATGCGTACTAAAAATTTTCTTTAAAGTAGAGCTTACTTGTCGATGATACAATTCTTGTTTGTGCTTTGCATCAAAAGAAAATTTATGATACGAATGTAAAATTTCTAACGGTTTATAATCATTCTTCACATAGACGTAAGGTTTTTGGTCATCATACAATATCCTTACATTTTTATTTTGAGGAGCTGTATCAGAAATAACAACCGAAAAATGATCAAATACGTATTTTTTTGAAGCAATGTCTACAACAAAAAGTATAGAAACTATAATAAAAAATATGATGATGTCTTTGGTCTTCATCATGCTGTGACAAGGTCAAAACAAACTTTAACCTCGTATCTCCTTTTTGAGGCAAATAGGCTTTATGAACAAATTCACGACATATTTTAGGTTATTTTATATTTTTACCTTTGTTTGTGATTTGCGGAATTCGAAAAACAATGTCTTCTTTCAAATCAATATAAGAAACACTCTCTTCCATGTTTTTATAAGCATGGTTTACTGTTTTTCCTGTTGAGACGAGACCTAGTATTCGTTCTCCAGTTCCCCATACATTATCTCTCATTCTTTTTGTTTTTCCGCAAAAAACTTTTGTATGCTCGTCTTCATCAATAGGAAAACTAGGCAATTTGACATAGCCACCTGTTGATTTAATCTGGTTGTCTTTAACAGCGACAAGACCCGCTACTGACTTTGTACACCACTCTACATTCAAATTTTCAAGAGTGCCATTTAATGTATGAAGTACTAGATCAACAAAATCCCCTTGGTAAACGTTGAGCAAAACTTGTGCCAGTATATCGCTCCACTGAATTTTGAAATCTAAAACCCGTGCACCTTTCTCGGTAATAACCATATCAACAGTTAAAAAACCTTTATAGGAATGGTATTGTCTATTGATCGCATGTACAAGCGGAACAATAATTTCACGCTCAATATGATGTATCATTCTTGGAGAAATACAGTGAACAGGAGAAAATGCACCTAGTTTAATAGGATAGCGATTACCGTCTATAAACTCTCTGACAATTTGGCACGCTGGAAAAGGAATGATCGTCTGTCGATCAATCAATATTGTCATAGATATAACATCACCGTGAATAAAATTTTCAATAATTAAGCGCTCGCCTGCTTCTCCAAAAACTTTCTTTTTCATAACTTTGTCAAGATGAGAAACTACATGTTCCATTGAATGACAGACTACTGTTCCTGCAAGTGCGGTACCTTCTATTTTTATCACCAAAGGAAAACGAGCGTGCTCGCAAAAATTCATTACACCATCGATGTTTTCAAAAACATGATATGGCGACGTAGGTATCGAATAGTGGCGCATCAATTCCTTTGCCACAACGCGACTAGCCCCTATTTCCGCTTGCCTTGCGCGAGGCGCAAAAATTCTTAACTTTTCTTTGTGGAATTGATCGGCAATTCCATCTGCAATCAAACGATAAGGACCGACAAGTGTAAGATCTATTTTTTGCTCTTTAGCGAACTTTATTATCTGAAAGTAGTCTGTTTCTGGAATATCTAAACATTCAGCAATATCTCGCATTCCTTCATTGCCAGGAGCGACATATATTTTAGAGACTTTGGGTGATTGTTTTAGTTTGCGAACTAGCGAATGCTCTAAGATTCCGCCACCAATGACTAGTACTTTTAAATTTTTATTTTTTGCCATTCTTAGTATAACTCTAGCTTTAGTTATTGATTTGTCTGTTACTCATAACAATAATATTGTTCGCTTTGATTTATGGTACTGGTGTTTAGAATAAAAAATAAAACGTATTTATCTATCATAACGAACAAAAGATGTTTTCTGTTTGAATAACAGTACATAAATTTGCAATTTACTTAGGGCCTAATAAGGCCTGCACCACCAAGTATAACAGAAATTACCCCATAATTATGTAGTTTTTCTAAAAACACAGAAGTTTTATTACTAGTTTTCATTTGTAACCGTAATAATCGCACATCCTTGTACGTTAAACGTTTTACGATTATTGTAAACATAAACCATATTCTTTTATCGTAAAACATTGGTTTATATTCTTTTACCAAAAGTACTAACATTTTAAAAAACAACTAAAAGACCATGAATTTATAAGTAAAATATAGGCTATCAGTCCTTACTCATTCTGTTCTTCGAAATTCTTAATCATTACTTTTAATCGCTGAATAAAATCATTTATCTGCGGTTTTTCATTTGTATCTTTTTGGTTGTTTATATCTCTAGACATCGAATTAGTATTGTTATTCAAGTCTACCGAAGTTACAATTGTTCGTTCCCACATACCGTCATCAATCTGAGAACCAACATTTTCAGCTTTTTTCTGCGAAAAGGACTTGATCGCATCCGATTTAGACGTATATTCTGATATTTCGGAACGAGGTATATAATGAAATGTATACTCTCCTACATGAATAATTTCATGTCCTACCAAATTAGTCTCTTCATCACAACCTAGTTTTATATCTCCCACTTGTATTGTATTTACTTCACTTAAGTTTCTAATTTTAACCTGTGTGTCTATTTCAATAATAGCTTGCGATCTAGAGATAGCCGCATCTGGTATAACAATATGATTTGTAAAAGTTCGGCCAATAAAATTAATTTTATGAGTTAAAGGAAAAACAAGTTTTTTATTTTCCATCACAATAGACAAATATGGATAATCGTTAACATCTGCTGAATTGCCAGAATAGTTGAGAAGAGCTTCATAGAACTCAGAAAGGCTCTGGTAGCGATTTTGGGGATCTCTTTCAATACATTTTAAACATATATTTTGCAACTCTTGATCTATACCTTCTTCGTCAGTAAAGGCAACTTCACCATTAAATACATGATCAATAATTTCCGTAACATCACTTCCAGGATGAGCTAGTCGTCCAGTTAACATTTCAAAAAAAACAATTCCTAATGCATATATATCATGCATTTTAGGAGTACCTAAACGTTCAAATTTTTCTGGTGGCATGTACGCATAAGTTCCGATAATTGCTTTTGAATTTTCTCGATCTGTTTGATTCACAGCTAGACCAAAATCAACTAGTTTAGGGCAGTTATTTTCTAACGAGACGATAATATTATTTGGTTTTATATCTTGGTGATACATTTTATGTTTGTGCATGTAGTTAAGTGCGTCAACTAGCCCAATCATATGAGAACAAATAATTTGCTGCATATACTGTGGGCTTTTCCCTGTACGCTCTTTAGCAATATATTCATATAAACTAGGGCCATTGATAAACTCCATAACCAGATATGGGTTACTACCTTCTTTTCCTACATCGTAAATTTGCACGATATTCGGATGGTTACATTTAGCTAGTGTCCGCGCTTCTTTTTCGAAATACTCAACTTCCGATGTTGACAACTTATCACTGTGAATTGTCTTTAAGGCAATTTCTCTGTGAAGATGTGGATCTAAACCACGATATACTGTTCCAAAACCACCGCTACCTATTTCTTCAAATACTTGATAACGACCAATAAATCTATTTAGATAGTAATTTTGTTCAGGACTATTTTCATCGTAACTAATAGTCTTTTCTAACTCTTTATTTACATAAGTAATGGTTTTTTCTAATCCATTTTTATCTAAATAAGTAATAGTTTTTTCTAACTGATCTTTATCTGAGTAAGTGATAGTTTCTTCTAGTTGATCTTTACTTGAATTAGTTGTTGTTTTTTCCGGCAAGTTTTCGTTTGCAAAATTAATTGTTTTTGCAAACTGCTTTTCATCTACAAAAGTAACGGTTTTCTTCAGTTTTTCTTCTATATTTTCTTCAATGCCAGTCTGTTTTACAGCTTTTTCAAGAAGACTATCTCTCATCTTCTTTTTTGTTATTTGTTCCTGAGCATTTTTTTCAAGAAGACTGTCTCGTACATTCTTTTTTGTTATTTTTTCCTGAGTATTTTTTTCAAGAAGACTATCTCGTACATTTTTTTTTGTTGTACTTTCACGCACTGTATCTTGATATTTAAAATACTCATTATTCTCTTTTGTCATAAAAATCTCACTTACTTTATTTAGGGCGCGTGTTATCAATTAGAAAAAATATCAAACACTGAAAGAATTCAGATCTTGGATTCCAATCAAGTTATCAGCGATGCCTAATCAAAATTTATTGTAAAAAGATTAAACTACGTTTGCAAATTAGTTTTTTCATAAAATTCCATTCACCACAAAGATTCAGCCCCACATCCAGTCGATATTTCTTTCTTTTTTATATCAACAACTCTTCCTTTAGAAAAAAAGTATTTTGTAACGTAAAAAGCATTATGACAACCCATTGATAAAATTCGCGTATATTCCCAAAATTCAGAATTCATAATTTGAGGATCACCGCGTTTTTCTATAAGTAATTCTTTAGAATAACCTGTTTCTGTTACTTCGTTCGCTTTCTTATCATCTACTATTTGAGTTATTTCGCGAATACTCTCGACCAAATAGATATCATTCCAAGTATTATAAGACATAAAAAAATATAAACGACTAGTTATAATCGTTGATTTCTTTTTGTATTTGTAATCAACAACAATACGTTGCTTTGTGGTTTTCTTTTTATTATTTAAAAATACGATAATGTCAACTGTTTCAAAATGTTCTTTTAAAATGTCCAGTATTTTTGAACGCGAATATTCACCTCCGTTTTTATTTAAAAAAATACGAACTTGACTTGTAAAAAGTAATTCTAATTCTGATGTATTTTCCTGTTGCCAACATTTCTGTAATTCTTCAAAAACAAAATCTGGAGATTTTTGCCCATAAATATTTACAAACAACAAAATCGCTATCACAATTTTCCACATAATAAACTCCTTCTATAAAATACTCTAAGGAAATGTTACAATAACGCAAGACCAAAGTAAACAATGTCTGTCGACAATTTCGGTAAGTTTTAAAACCAAAAACCTTCTAAGCTCCATATACAACTAGAGCATGTCTCTAGTACAAGTATATTTATATTTTGAATGCTATCTTTGTTATTGCAAAACCTTACATATTTTTCAGGGAGATTATATATGGCAAAAAATGTACTTTTCACTGAGCTCCAATGTTGTTGTCTTGATCCGTTGACAGGATTTTATCGAAATGGTAAATGTGAAACAGGAAGACATGACTACGGAACTCATATCATTTGTGCTAAAATGACTAGTGAATTTTTACATTTCAGTAAAGAACGTGGTAACGATCTCACAACCCCTGTTCCTGAATATGATTTTCCTGGGCTAAAACCTGGAGACAAATGGTGTTTATGTATATCTCGTTGGGTTGAAGCAGAAAAAGCAGGATGTGCTCCTCCTGTTGTTTTAGAAGCTACTCATGTCCAAGTAATAGAGCATGTTGATATTGAAATTCTAAAAAAATATGAAGCTAAAACTTAGGACGTCCTTAAAGAATATTTGTAATATTTATTTGGAGATAAAAAATGAAAATTATTACATTATTACTTATTCTTTTGGTAATACTTTATTCCGAAGAAAGAAAATGTGGACATGTTCCTTATTTAAAACTACTGAGTAAAGATAATCCACAAATATACGAACAAATAAAAGGTGCAGAAAACAAATTAAAAAGGTATGTTTTTAAGCGCCAAGAAAACTCTATTCCTCAAAAAATCCGTACGATTCCAGTAGTTGTTCATATCCTATGGAATCGCTCGCAACACAATATATCAGACAAACAAGTACATTCACAAATTCGTGTACTAAATGAAGATTATCGCAAAGTGAGAAATACCAACGGATACTCTCGTAATTCTTTAGCGACAGACACAATGATTGAATTTCGCCTAGCAAAAGTGGACCCAAATTGGAAAAAAACAACAGGCATCACTCGCAAGCGCACTAAAGTGAAATTTTTTGCTCTAGATCAAATGAAATTTGACCACACTGGCGGGATGGATGCTTGGGATACAACCCGCTATTTGAACATTTGGGTATGCCAAGCACGCAAAGGATTACTTGGTTATGCTCAATTTCCAAATGGTTCTAAATCATTAGGCCACAACAAAACACTTGCGACAGATGGTGTTGTCATTAACACGCTTTGTTTTGGCCGCTACGGAAACACAAAAAAACCTTTTAATCTAGGCCGTACAGCTACTCACGAAGTTGGACATTGGTTAGGCTTGCGCCACATTTGGGGAGACGGAGGATGCGACAAAGACGATGGAATTGATGACACTCCCAAGGCAAGTAAGGCAAATAGAGGGCACCCAAAAACGCGCCCTTATACTTGTGGTTCCGGTGATATGTACGAAAATTATATGGACTATAGTGACGATGATGCTGTCAATATTTTTACTTATAAACAAGCACAACGACTAAATGCAACTTTAACACTATATCGCTTTGGGCTATGTGAGTGGGATGCTTTTGGTAAGGGAGTGAATAACAAACTTGACGAGGTTTCAGGGGATGATTTTTTTGGAACAGGTACAGAGAAAAAATCCGACGATTATTTTGATGATAATGACTACTAGTGCTCTACAATATTGATTTGCAATTTATAGCTCGCAACTTTTGTTGCGAGCTACACAATCAAGGCTAAAAATAATTTTGTACTTCCAATATCCTAAATAGCGCTAAAAATAACACCTTTCTCTTGTAAAAAAGATTTAACTTGCGACACAGACTCATCTATCGCGGGTATCCCTTTTACCTTAATATTATATTCTATACCAGTAGTTACAGAATCACCAACCCATACAGTAACTATTTTATCGGGATTTACAAGTAGCTTTATAATATCTAGTTCTTTTTGCCGAATTTCTACCGCTGTTACTAATAAAATAGCTCCTGCGTCGAGTAATATATTTGCAATTTCTCCTAGGCGTCTGAAATGTTCATTTTGCGAATCTACATTATTTTTTATATCGGCATCAACACCATATAAGACATTTCCAATACCCAAAAAATAAACAAATTTTCCGTCATTAAACAATATAGATTCTAGTATTTTTGCTAAAGTTTTTTTGCCCACTTCTTTACAACCAGTGATAAGAACAAGAGTAGACTTTTGATTGTATTTTTCTGCACGCCGTAATTGGGATATCATACTTCTCTCCCACTTGTAGTTACGCAATATTGCCTGATCTCTAATATTGGCATATTGGTCCTTGACAGCTTCGCGTATAATTCCGCCACCACAAATTTCATAATTATCAACGATTACAAAGCGGCTTGTTTTTACAGAGAAATTTGCACAATCAAAAGCCAACGTCTGTTGCAATTTTAACACACACTCAGCAACACTATGATGCGAAACTTCATCTGTATTATCAAATTGTTCTAGATTAGAAGCATTCAAAACTTTGTGTATTTTTTCTATCGAAAATTGAACTTTTGCCGTACCATATTTTAGTGTATAAATTTTTTGACGCTTGAGAGGTTTTTGCCCCAGCCAAAAAAGACTTACCAATATTCGCGACGTGCACTCAGGAGCAGGATCCACGGACCTAGTGACAAGTTGACCACGCTTGACATAAAGCTGTTCTTTTAAAGTGAAACCGGTAGAATAGCCAGCCGTTACTGCTGTTTTGTTATCGCTTGAAAACGATTCAATGGTTTCTATTTGACTTTTTTTTCCCTCAGGATAAAAGATAACCTCATCGTTAACACGTAAAACACCTAAATCAACAGTACCAGCAATTATACGCCTTCTATCTCCTTGGCCAGTGAACTTATAAACATCTTGCACCATCATACGCATAGGAAAATCTACAGGTTGCGGTTTTTTTTGTAAAAGATCAAGTATTTCTAACACACATTTTCCCTTGTACCACGGTGTATGAGAAGAGCTTTGCGTTATATTATCTCCTTCGCGACCACTAACAGGAATAAAGATATCAACTTTAAGACCAAATTTGACCAGAAAATCTTGGTATTCTTTCACAATATTGTCATAAACCTTTTCGCTATAGTCAACAAGATCCATTTTGTTGATCAAAACAACAACTTGTTCGATGCCCAGCATCGACAACATATAACCATGTCGTCTTGTATTTTCTTGTACTCCTTCATCTGCATCGATAACCAGAAGCGCCGCTTCTGCTTGCGATGCTCCGGAAATCATATTTTTTAAAAATTCAATATGTCCAGGAGCATCAATAATCACGTAGTAGCGTTTTGCCGTTTTAAAAAAAATGCGTGCAGCATCAATAGTAATTCCTTGAGCCTGTTCATCTTTTAGAGCATCGAGAAGAAAAGCATATTCAAATGGTTTCGCATTTTTTTCACACGTTGCTTTTACTTGAGCTAATTTTCCTTCAGGTAGTGAATTAGTATCAACCAACAAACGCCCAACAACAGTACTTTTTCCATGATCGACGTGGCCAACAACAACGATATTCATGCGTTCCATTACATATACCCACCCTTTCTAAGCGACTCTAGACCTCCGCCGTCATCCTTATCTTGAGCGCGACCAGAACGTTCTGCAATATTAGCAAATTTACCTGTTTTTAACTCTTCTATTATATCTACAGGATTTTTAGCACATGATTCTACTGCTAGAGTACACGGATAACACCCCAAAGATCGATAGCGTTGTTTTTCACCTTGATCATAATATAAAGAGACAGTGGGTATATTTTCGCGCTCAATATATTCCCATATATTAAGCTCTGTCCAATCAAGAAGTGGATGAATACGCACATGTGTACCAGGAGCAAACTCTGTTTTGTATTGATTCCAAAATTCAGGTGGTTGGGCACTAATTTCCCAATTATTTTCAACATTACGCGGCGAGAAATAGCGCTCTTTTGACCGACTTCCTTCTTCGTCAGCTCTTACACCGACGATCACGCCTGTAAAAGGTTCGTTATTACTCCATATTTCATATTTCCCTGTGTCATGATCTATTTTATATCTTGTTCCTATACCATGCAAAGTGTCTTGCAATGCTTTTGTTTTTAACTGAGAGCAGCACTCTATACGCGTTGCATTGCCATCAGGAAAAGTATTTTTGTTAGCCAAAGCCTCTTTATTCTGACCATAAACAAGATTTAATTTCCACTCCATTGCTAAGCGATCCCGATATTCAATCATCTCAGGTATTTTATAACTTGTATCAATGTGCACAAGTGGCAATGGAACATGGCCAAAAAAAGCCTTGCGCGCTAACCACAGCAAAACGGTACTATCCTTACCTATAGACCACAACATCGCTAGGTTTTTGAAATTACTGTAAGCTTCTCGAATAATGTGTATACTTTTATGCTCAATTTGTTCAAGATAATCCATATTTATTCATTTCTTATTTGTAGACACAATTTAAAATACGACTCAAACTGTTCAAAGCGCTCATCGCTTTTTTTGGCATATAAAGTTGCCATGTTATTTGCATATTCTGCTAAAAAAGGTTTTGCCAAAAACAATTTATAGTATATTTTTTTACTTTCCTTGTCCATCCCCAATTTGTTATACAAATCTGCTATTTTTTCTAACAATTCCGTGCGATTAACATGCTTAATTTTTTTTAATTCATTTATAATTTCAATTTTTGCAGACTTTCCGCGCTCTGTCCATATCGATTTGGCAAGTTCTAAACGATAAAGAGCATAATCATCTATTGCAATAGCTTTATTTAGCAACATCAATTTTTCTTCTACTCGACCCGACTTCAACAAAAGAGCTTTCTCATAAAAATACTTTGCTTCAGGGGCTAACTCTATCGCCCAACTAAGCATCTCTAACCATTTTTTTTGCAACCCACTTCTTTGAGAAGCAACAGCCTGTAATTTATCTATATATTTTTGATACTTCACTTCTATAGGTTGCTTCAGAGCTATATAACGCGCGTAATCCTCTTCACGCAAAACTTCATAGTATATTAAACGATGATAAAGACCTATCGCAACGCCTTGTTTTTCCATTTCATCTTTACTATTCTTAGCTTTTTTTACTAACGCTTTTAATTTACGATGAGTATTCGTAAGTGCTGTAAAAGAAATATAGCTTGCTTTGCGAATTTGGTCATTTGGACTACTTAAAAATTTCTTTGTACAATTTCGCTTTTCATATTGTTGCGGAACCGATAGTTTTAAGAGAAAACGCATAAAAGATCCGCGAACAATAGGAAGGTGCAAATGGGTAAGTATAATAGCTTTTACAATATCGCTTTCTTCGCTATAAATATCGGAGAGATTAGGTTGGCCAAATAAACTCAAATGAAAATACATTTGTCCGCGAAAAAACTCATCCGGATCTTGAGGAATATCCTCACTAATAAGCTCTATAACTCCGAGTGCCGAGCGCAAATTTTTTCGGGTCACTTTTCCGTTCATTTCCGACACAAAGTGCACAAAAAGCATGGTATAAACAAATGTTTTTTCGCCATATGTCAAGCGTTCATTACTAAGTACACTGCGTATTTCTGTTTTATCAGGTCTAGTTTGTGCCCATACATCAGTTGCTTTAAACATAAGAGTAGTTTTACGTTCTCTTAATATCAATTCCCTTAAAAGAGGACGTGCAGATGAAAATTTTTCCTGTAAATAAAAAAGATCGCTAAAAAAAAGATTTGTTAAGATAATTGAGGTATCTTTATCTTGAATACCCTTTTTATAATGCTCGAAATAAATCTCTTGGAAATCTCGACTCAATGACAACGAGAACCATAAGTAAAGATACGCATAACGACGTATATTTGCGGACACATTGTGTAAATTTGCCATTACAATAGATCGACACTGCTGTTGCAATTTTTTTGTCAGTTTAATTTGAGCGCTTTTAGAATAGCTATTTACTGATGATAGCAAAGTTCCTGCAGCACACAAACGAATGCGTTCATCATCATTGTTGAGCATTTTTTTTAAAAACCCAAGAGTTCTCTCACTCATTGCCATACCTATTTTATACACAAAATTAGTATGGTTATAAACGCTACAACAAACCAAATATAATAAAAACTTTTGTTGTTCTGGAGGAAGAGTTGTATCAAAAACATCATAACGATAATCTTCATCACTAAATACAATAGGAAAACCGTATTCACGCAAAACGCATGTCGCAATAATAGAGGAGTCCAATAATTTTGATTGTAAAGAAATTTGATCCAAACGATCAATATCGTAAAGTTTTACGAGGCACCTTGCAGCAAGATATTTATAAAATACACTACTATGTGTTGTAAGTATCTCAAAAACAACATCACTATCGATATATTTTTCGTAACGACGAAAATAGTTTTTATCTACAAAGATTTGCGCAATATGATAGTAGTGATCTTCGATATATTCTTGTTTCTTTTGCGTGATTATTTTGTTCGCGATTTCATAAATTACTATTTTGATATCAGCAAAACCGTTCTTCGCCAAATTTTTCAAGTCACGAACGATGTTCTTCTGATAACGCAATCGGTAAATATGATCAGAAATACGTAAACTAAGAGGTGAATTTTGGCTATCGCGTAAACTTTGCAAAATAGGTTCTAAATCAACCTTTTTCTTAGATTTTAAGTGTTGTCGTTCTTGAAAATCTAAGAAATACTTATCGCGAATTGCAATGAGGTTTTCTATAAACAAATTAGGAAGAAGTGGTAAAAACTTTTTGGTAAATTCGTGTCGCATTAGTATTAAATTTTCGTGCTGAGTAATAGGTTCAAAAATACCCAATTCGCACAGACCACTAAATACATTAAAATTCGGTTCTTCTTCACTTACAAAAATATCTTGTAAAATATGCTGACATTGTACATTCTGACCTTGCTTCAACAAACTTTGTGCGTAAAAAACTTTATATTTTCGATTATCAGGCTCTATAGCTAAACTCTTGCTAAAACATTTTTTGGCGCGAAAAGCCAAATTCTGTTTTAAATACACTTGTCCTAAAAAAAAGAGTACTTCACTATCATTGGGAAAATGTATTTCTGCACGTTTTAGAAAAGAAGCAGCCTTTTGTAACTTTCCTATTTCTAAATAACAAACGCCCAAATAAAAAAACAACCTATTCAGAATATCTTTGTCATTAACAAGGGATGCTTCTATATGTAAGAAGTGCGACAATGCTTGTGAATAAAAATGATCCTCAAACAAAATAACGCCTCTATAGAAATATGCTTTCTGTAAAATATTTGCATCAGCATTTTTACTTTGTATGATTTTTTGCAAAGCATCGTGAGCCATTTCTATATATTTTTTATCTTGCGCTTGTGCAATTTTATAGACAATTGCCATGTGCAAAAGAACATTATGTGGCACATTTTTTTGTTGGTAGTAGTGTTTCTCAAAAAGTTGTTTTGCTAAAGGGTACTTTCCCAGCCGAACGTAAGCCTCAATAAGAAGCGGTAAAGCATTATAATTATTGCGCTTAATTAGAGGTTGTAATTCATAAACAGCATCGTTAAAGTTTTTTTGCTTCAACGAGTTCTTAGCGCGAATAAGTAAAACTTCGCTATCAATTTTAACCGAACTGCTGTCATTGTTTTTTACCAAGTCATCGTGGAAAACGATAATCACACTTATCAGTATAATACATGCTAATATCACACCATGTAAGGGAGTAAACAACCAACGAGGCCTCCTAAATCTACTACTTTTTTTTAGATTAAGAAAGTTCCCCAAATCTTCAACCATTAACTCGGTTGTTTGGTAACGCATTTTTTTTTCGGCAACACACAACATCCAAATTTTGTTTAACTCTTTTGGAACATTAGTATTGTACTCATTCATCATCACAGGTTTACTGTAACGTATATTTTGAAAAACCTCTTCGCTTTTTTTTCCCGCAACCATCATTTTGCCTGTAACAATCTGATAAAGAATTGCCCCAAAAGAGTAAATATCTACACGAAAATCTATTTCTTTTGGCTTCCCCAACAAAACTTCAGGAGCCATATAATGTGGCGTACCGGCAAATTCTCCTGATTGTGTTAAAGAAAAACGATCGCTTTCAACATTTTTTGCCAAGCCAAAATCCATTAGCTTTGGAACATCATTGTGATCAATCATAATGTTATTAGGTTTTAAATCGCGATGAACTACATTTTTAGTGTGAGCATATGCTAAGGCTTTGGCTAGAGGATAGAGCAAACGTATTTTTTGGACAATAGACATGTTACTATTACGCATATATTTATCCAATGTTACACCTTTGATATACTCCATAACAAGATAGAACACACCATGTTTTGCTCCTGCGGTATAAATTTTTACAATATTTGGATGACTTAAGTCTGCTGTAATTTCTGCTTCGCGAAGGAATCGTTTTTCGGTAGTGCCCAATTCTTTATTAAAAATTAATTTGATAGCGACTTTTCTGCCAGACGCTTCGTGAATAGCACTATATACGGCTCCCATTCCTCCACGGCCTAAGAAATCTACAATTTTATATTCACCAAAATATTGACCTGGGCCTAATTCATATAAAGCAAAATCCATAATAATCTTTTCTCAGGTAAATTATTTTCGCCATATCTTTTATATTAGATGAGCAAATGCCCAACTCACGGTATTACAAAGAAGCAACAATAATACTAAACAAGTAGCTAAAGATTGTCGTTCAATATTCTTTTCCATCGGCGCATTTAAGCTAAAAAACCAATTAAGGAGAAAACACACATAACCAAAAGTTGTTTGCAAAGGAAAACTAACCAGTGCATGAGTAAGTAAAACAGATAGCGCAGCTAAATGCCCTGCTTTTTTATAACAGCTTGTTACCTGATAACTTTTATAAGCATAATACAGCATAGCGAGTAGCAATACAATAAATAAACAACCCCCGACAACTCCTGTCTCTACAAAAATTTCCAAGTAATCATTGTGAGTATGAGTGAATATTCGCTTTTTTGCTTGGCGATATATTTCGTTTCCATTTTTGGAAACAAATCGATTTTTATAATACCAAGCTTGTTCGTGCCACTGTTCAAAACCAGTACCAAACAATAAGTTTTGCTGAAATGTTTTCCATGAACTCACCCAAACGACTACGCGCTCCTTTGTTGCTCCGTATTGATTAAAATTTTCTTTATTCAACATACTCCTTCCCTGATAAAAAGGAAGTAACGAAGCCAGAAAAAATAACAACAAAAGAGTAATCGTTGCTAAATAAGCTTTGCGTAAAAAACAAAAAATACTTACAGCAACAAGCAATCCAACAAATACACCACGAGCACCAATAAAAAATACTGGAAAAATAAAAAATAGAATAAGAACTATCCATAATATTTTTTGTCGACCGTGACTAGAAAATGCATAGCCAAGTAGTGAAATAGCGGTTGTTGCGCTAAGACAAGCTACAAAATTTGGATTCCCAAGTGTTGAGCCATAAAAATAAGATCGAATCACAGGCACAGGGGAAAAACCTAGCCACTGCATATACGAAACACTTACCACAACAAACATAACAACAATCCACATTAAGAACAAAGTACTACCACGTAAAGATAAAGCTTCGAGCAAAAGAATAAAGAGAACTCCGCTCAGCCAAAAAGTATATTTATTCAACGCAATAAATGGATTGGGGGAAACGAAACTGCATATAGCTGTCCACAAGAAGAACAACAAGACGCTTTTCGTCAAAAAACCGCGGTGATATATAGGAATGTACTTATATTTACAAGTCCACAGTATAAAAATAACTAAAACAGATACTTGAAAAACAAGTTGTTTGGGAATTAAGAAATTCTGATCAAAATAATCACATAACACGATAGGATAAAAACAAATCGATGTCAAAATCACATACCGTAATACCTGCAAAAATCCTACAGAGTTCGGGTGTGTTAACACAGTTATCTTTGCTTTAATATAAAATCTGCAAATTCGCGAACAGCACCACGCCCGCCCTTGCGTCCACTCTTAAACTGGCATATTTCCTGTACTTCATCAACGGCATCACTTGGGCAACCTGATATTTTTACTCTTTTTAAAATAGGAAGATCTGGAAGATCATCTCCCATGTAACACACATCTTCATCAACAAGATTTTTTTCCACAAGTATTTGCTCATACACTGGTAATTTTTCTTGAATATTTTCATAAATCAAAGTGACATTTAATTTTGCTAAACGATGGTGAAGAGCTAATGAAGAGCGTCCAGTAATAACTCCAACTTCTATTCCTTGTTGCTGTAGTTTTTTAATGCCAAGTCCATCTTTAACATTGAATCGTTTAATCTCTTCTCCGTTTTTATCTAAAAAAATTGAACCATCAGTCAAGACACCATCAACATCCAAAAGTAACATTTTACAAACACTCACAATAAACCCCTTATATTTTTTCAATAGCAAATAACTTAGGAACTTCTCTACGTGGCGAAGGAGAAACAGGGAAATTAATGTTATACAAGCTGGTATTTAGTGTAGAAAACCACTCCTGAATATCTTGCCACTCTTTATCTCCGCCATCATGTCCAGTGTAAACCATAACAATTAAATGTCCACCTTTAGCTAAAAGTTTTAAACCTTCATTAAAAGCAGTAATGGTTGTACAAGATTTGGTAATGATTTTCTTGTCTGCGCCTGGTAAGTAACCCAAATTGAACATAATAACTTGCAGCTTATGATGGTAGTCTTTGGAAATAAACTCTTTCATAAGTGAATGACTTTTATTAAAAAGGACTGTATTTTTTGTAAGGCCTTGTTGTTTTAATCGTTCTTTGGTGCAAGTAATGGCAGCGGGTTGTATGTCAAAACCAAAAACCCGGCCTGATTCTCCGACAATGTTAGCGAGAAAACATGTATCGTATCCATTTCCAACGGTAGCATCAACCGCTACGCCTCCTAAGCACAATATTTTTTTTACATATAAATGACAATGATCTGTTAGTCTCATTATTGCTACCTAGACAAAGATGTGCTTAAAGTAAATGTTATTAGAAGCGCGTTAATACACCCTATATGATATAGTTTCAAGATACAATTGTCAACTGGATGAATTATCAAAAAAAGTACCAAAATAACTCTACTGTTGCTCTTTTTCCTTTTGTAAACGAATGTTTTGCAAATGGGTAAAAATGCCGTGCTGTTGAAATCCTTTAATCAACGATTGCCTAATGTTTGCTTGTAGCTCCCATGCATTTCCTGGAGTATCAGCCCAACCGGCAACCCAGCAGCAAATACTTTTTTGTTCTAATCCCATGACCCAAAATGCAGGTTCTTCGCAATTTAATAAGTACTGACTTTGTTGAGCGCAACTAATTGCTACTGATTTAACTAAATCAATGTCCACGTTGTAGGCGACCCAAAATTCGACGTAAGTCCAGATAAATTCATCAACAATGGAATAATTTAGATACTCTTTTTCAAGAAGAATACGATTAGGAATAATATAACGTTGCCAATTCCATACTTTTAGTTTTGTGTGGGTAATAGTGATTTCTTCAATTGTGCCATAGTGCCCGTCTATTTTTACAGTGTCGCCAATGCGAATTGGTTGAGAAAAAGAAATCACAATACCTGCGATAGCATTTTCGATAATAGGTCTTGTTATAATTGCAATCAAACCGGTGATAAACGCTGCAAGTATTGAAGCAAAAACTGCGGGAATTGTTGGAAAAAGAGGCACAAATAGCAAGAAAAACCAGAAAAAGAAGACAAATGGTGCCAAAATACGGCGAATCATGCTAAAGCGAGTTTCTATGCTTTTAACTCCGGCATCCTGCGACCATTTGTCTAAGTCCATAGGAGAATCAGTAGGAACAGCAGAAAAGTCGATGACTTTTCTCAGAGCTTTTTTCCGATAAATTTCTAAGCCATCAATAAATTTTCTCAATCGAAAAATGACGACAATGCCAATAAGACCAATAACTGAAAAATATGTTAACCAAAAAATATACACAGTAAATCCTTACGACTTGTTCCAGTTGAAATAATAATCTTGCGATTGGCATAAAAGCCTGATTTAAAACATGTTAAAATTGACCTATGACAAAAGTTGTTGCTTTCTCCGGCAATATTTCGTAAACCTTACAGGTGCTAACTCTGGCAAAGGATTTTTTATTGATTCTTTTCCCATTGAATTATGTAACATTCAAAGATTGAAAAACTCTTCTCTGCAATTTCAATATGATGGAGCTTCTTTTAGATACTGTGTTTCTAAAAAATTATATTATTATGGCTTCAAATGCCATTTAGTTACTGACCTTAGAGGAATTCCGTTTTTCTTTGCCTTACCTCTCTAATGTCTGGTTTGCATGCTTTCTTTTTCCCCTTTTAACTATTACTCTTTTCATGTTATAGTTTTAAAACTCTTTACGTGCAGTATGTTTAACATGTACAACTCTATCCTTGGAGAAAGATCCATGAATTACTCTTTACAAGAGTACTTATTTCACTTACTAAAAACAAACAATATAAATGCAACTCGTATTGAATTTATCTGGAACCAAAAACCTCCAGGAAGAGAAGAAAAAGAAAACATAAAATGGTTCATAAATAATTGCCTTTGTGATAGCCAAATAGATCAAGATGCTTTTAATCTTGTTGTACAAAAGTTCAATCAAAGGTTATTATCACTTGAAGCGTCCAAAAAAACATTAGTCAAGAAACAAACAACTGCAAATATCTCTACTAAACAATTTGGCAAATACAAAATAATCAAAGAACTTGGTAGTGGGAATATGGGACGCGTGCTACTTGTAGAAGATCCTGATCGAAAAGCACAACTGGCCCTTAAAACAATGCTTGCTGGCGGACAAGCTGACCAACAACAAGAAAGTCGTTTTCTAGCAGAGACATCAGCAATGCAAAAACTCAAACACCCCAACATTATTCAAATATATGATGTTGGAAAACACAATAACATTAACTTTTTTACAATGGAATACTTAAAAGGTCTAGATCTTGAAATGTTTCTAACAAATAGAAAAATTAGCTCTCGTAGAGCAGTACAAATATTCATCAAAATTGCCGAAGCTATTCAACATGCCCACAAAAAAAATATTTTACACCGCGATATAAAACCAAGCAATGTTCTCATGCGCAATGAAAAAGATCCTGTAGTTACTGACTTTGGCTTAGCTCGTTTTACAAGAGAAGAGTCACGAATAACCCAAACAGGGGCATTAATCGGAACACCAGCTTATATGGCTCCTGAACAAGCACACGGGAAAACAAAACAAATAGACGAACGTACTGATATCTACGCACTGGGAATTACACTGTATAAAATATTGACTCAGCAAGTACCATTTAGTGCTCCAACACCTCTAGCGACACTACATAAAATTGTAAATGCTCAACCAACACCTGCGCGAAAAATTAATCCACTTATTCCACAAGATCTTGAAAACATAGTCATGAAAGCTATTGCCAAGAAAAAAGAAGAACGATTCTCATCTGTTGGAGAAATGATCGAAGATTTACAACGTTTTCTTGATGGTGTAAGCACAAAGACAGTACAGCCATCACCCAGTTTAAAAAATATAAAATTTTGGACACATAAACACAAGTTACGTACAATACTAATCATTCTATTAACTATTAGTACATCAATAAACTTGTATACGTTTTTAAAAAATAGTACACTAGCAGAAGAGAATATACTTAAACAACATATTAAAATTATTTCTCCTAATATTTTGAAAACCCAGTCCTCTGACGCCCTTCCTTCATTCAAAAAGCAAATAACTATTAAAATAAATCTACCACTTGGAATTACTGAAATTCACGCAAACAGCAAAAAAATCACCTGGGATCAAACCCAAACCAATTTCGAAACTAATGTAAAATTAAAATACGGCCGAAACATTATTGAAATCATTTTTCTTCATTCTTCTGGAAGATACTACAAACTAAATAGATCCTTGTACCGTGCAAAAGCAGAAGATTCGTCCTTCTTTTTAGATAATATTTCAAGACTCTCTAAAGCAAAAAAAGTGCCTATTCTACCACTTAAATTACTATGGAAATTTCCTGTAAAAAACGCACGTATTATTTTTTCTCCCTTGGTACTAGGCAAACAAATATTTTTTGGCGATCTAAACGGTTTTTTTTATTGTATTAACGACGAAGGTAATCTTCTGTGGAAATTTGAATCGTCAGCCCCCATATACGGTTATGGGTCTATATTTAACGGCATAGTTTATTTTGGTAATGACAAAGGTGATATGTATGGTCTTGATATTTTTGAAGGTAAAAAACTATTTCACTATAATGTAAAACAATCACAACGTTTTTCTCCTCTTATAGCCAAAAATACTATTTATATAAATACTGAAAAAGAGAATCTCTATGCCGTTAATCTAAAAACATCGCAAAAAGAATGGCATTTTAAAGGCAAAAAAGGCGAAGAGCTATACTGCTCACCTTCTATGTACAAAAATATTATTATCATTACTGAATACGAAAAAAAAGTATACGCTTTAAACAAAAAAAATGGCAAAATTGCGTGGCAATACGACAGAGATTCAAAAAGTTACAGTTCAGCAATTGTTATCAAGGATAAAGTTTACATTTCTTGCCACAACATCTTTTATGCTTTAAACGCTCAAAATGGTCATAAAATTTGGAGTACTAAACTACAAGGAAAAATATATTCAACAGGTATTTTTTATAAAGGTATGATTTTTGTTGTAACAAAAACAGGTCTTTTACATGCAATCAATTTAGAAAAAGAGAAAGTTGAATGGGTAAAAGAAACGATGCCTTCATTTCTAACAAAAGATAATTCTGTTTGGTCATGTCCATCTATGGCAGGAGATGATCTTTTCATCAATAGTATCGAAGCATTTTATTCCATAAACGTAAAAACCAACAAAATCAATACACACAAAAAAAGAAAACCAATCACTGGTTACTACAATTATTCTTCCCCAATAATTTATAAAAAGCGTGTATATATAGGCAGTACTGATGGCTTCTTACGCGCTTATGGACAAAGGGATTGATAGATTCAAAGTTTATGTACTACAATTTTTCCACTAGGTATGAATACTTGTATTGAAAATTGGTAAAACACTTCATTCTCGCTATTTGTATAATAAGTGTGTTTCCCGGTAAAATGTGCTTGGTAGTATTCTTTAGTAAATTTTTCTTTCATCAAGCATATTTCCGAGTTTATGTGCAAATAGGTCTGTATAATATTAGCCGTAAACAAAAACTTAACCAATTGCCGAAAAACACTAGAATCATTAAGTAAAAAACGCCCTACAACTTTTTTCTTAGTCAAACTAGGAACACTAACAACCCGTAGTGTAGTAAAAAATTTATCACTAACCACAACTTCAGGTTTATTTTTATTTGCAAATAACAAAGGTTCATTGACAATCGAAAAGTCTTTTGTAAGCGCTACCGGTTTATAATTTTCGGTAATTGTTTTAGCTACAATTTTATTGTGTTGAAAATAATAATAAATATCATCTATTTTGTCTAACTGTGAATTGCTCTCAAAATGCCACTTTACTAAGCAATTTTCAATGTTATATTTTTTTGGGATGGTGGGTTTTTGTTGTTTACCTTGCCACTTGCAGCAGCAAAAAAGTAAAATTACAAATGTTATAACAATAATAATTTTTCTCATTTTCTACTCCATTATTACAGTGAAATACCGATATTTCAATCCTAACAGTCTATTGATTTTCGGACGAGGTAAACAACAGCTTTCTAATTCGATCTAGGCATTTTAGGAAGCTTTGTGGTTTGACTACTTTCAGTAATTTTTACAGCTTGCAATTCCAGTAACTGTTTGAGAAAAGAAGTTGTTTCTTCATAACACTCTTCCTGAGTTACATCAAATTGGCGCTCTAAAATTTTGCATATATTATTAATAGTAATCATTTTAGCGGTGAGTTTCCATATAGCATCTCCCATAGCATGAGCACCACTGTTGAGTTTTGCTATTGCATCTTCTATTTTTTCTACATCAATACCTTCTTCGCGACATACAACTGTTGTATATTTCAACATAAAACTCTTCCTTTCTCCTATTGTAAACTAACTACGCAAATACGTCTCTGTTTTATTATACCACTTAATTTGCAATAGAATTATTTTTTTGCTCTTAGTTGTTTTGTTTTTTTAATTTTTTTTCTTAGTTGTTTACGAGGTCCACCTGCTGCTATTGCCATTTTCCAAAGGTCAATAGCTTTTTGATATCTTTTTTGCTTTAAAAATATAGGAGCTAAGTCTTTACTTTCAGTAATTATTTTTTCTTTTTTACCTAGCTCTTTATACACCAGAATACGCTGAAATTGGGCATTGTAGTCTTCTGGATTGAGGCTGATTGCTTTGTTATAATCACTTAGCGCTTTTTGGTATTTTTTTAAGTAAAAATAGCAAAATCCTCTGTAGAAAAAAGTAAGACTATCAGATTTTTTCTGAAGACTAGTTGTTAGATCTTCTACGGCTAATTGGTATTTACCTAGTTTTTGATAAATTGCACCTCGTAAACGATAAACTCTATGGTTTTCTACTTGAGTAGTGAACATTTTTTGTATTTGCTCTAAAGCCTTTTTATATTTCTTTTCACGAAAAGAAATCTTAGCCTCAAAGTAGTGTACAATATTGATTTTGGGATTTAGTTTCCTAACCGTTGAACAATCATCTTTTGCCTTTTGGTATTCTTTTGCATCGATATAGCATTGTATTCTTGAAGTTAAAGCAATAATAAACTTGTCTTTGCTTATAATCTCGCTATATTTTTCTATTTTTTGTTGATTTGAACCTGTAAAAACACAAAGAAAGTATTGTTGTGCAATTTTTTCATTTTTAGTAAATAATTTTTCAGGGCCTAGTCGACCAAGTGTCTTCATATAATGTGTTAGTCGTTTAGCTAGTTCTAAATTATGTTTCGTATTTTGATAATCTAACAAGTCTGCAGCATGACTGAATACCTGAAAAGCAAAATTCTCTAACTTTTCCTTTTCAATATTTAACTCTACATTTTTACTTTGCAATGTTTCTTTACTAGAGTACAAAATGCAACAGCAAACGAATATTAAAAAGAAAGATAAGAAAATTAGACTAAAAATACCTTTATTCTGAGATATGGTC
The DNA here is from genome assembly GCF_041508025.1 of Candidatus Uabimicrobium helgolandensis. Classification (NCBI taxonomy): domain Bacteria; kingdom Pseudomonadati; phylum Planctomycetota; class Candidatus Uabimicrobiia; order Candidatus Uabimicrobiales; family Candidatus Uabimicrobiaceae; genus Candidatus Uabimicrobium; species Candidatus Uabimicrobium helgolandensis. The sequence goes on along the minus strand of NZ_CP165719.1, from coordinate 8,935,951 downwards.
TTTTTAATTTTATCTGCTTTTGTATATGGTTTCGCCTTGATCGGGCGATTTTTACTAAAATTTTGTAAATCGCTTACAAGCTCTTCAGCTTTTTGATACCTCTTCTGTGGTTTTTTGCTCATGCATTTTAGACATATAGCTTCGAGGTACACAGAAATATCAGGATTGAGGTCACGTGGAGGAATTGGTTCGCCAAGAATAATTTGCGATAGCATGTTAACATAACTTTCACCTACAAAAGGCGGACGCCCAGTTAAGCCTTCGTAGAGACTAGCTCCCAAAGAATAAATATCATTTGTAGGTTTTACTTTGCCTGCCACTTGTTCAGGAGGCATATAGGCAGGTGTTCCTATAACAGAACCACTTTTAGAGAGTCCTTGCTCTTCTTTGTCGGTTTTTGCCAAGCCAAAATCCATTAGCTTAGCAACATTATCATTTGTCACCATTATATTTGCAGGCTTTATATCGCGATGAATAATACCAGCCTTATGGGTCGGGATTAGAGCCTTAGCTATATCAGTAATAATTTTTATAAGTTGTGGTGTTTTAATTTCCCTCGCCTTGAACAGTGTTGAAAGATCATTTCCTTCCAAAAATTCCATTGCGATAAAAGGCTTCGGATTACCTCCGATATCATAAATTTCAATAATATTTGGATGATTTAACTTTGCCATCGATTGTGCTTCGCGTAAAAAGCGCTCAATATCCCTTGTTGTACTATCCTGGTTTGTAATCATTTTAATAGCGACAACTCGCTGCAATTTATTGTCAAACGCTTTGTAAACAACACCCATTCCACCTGCACCAAGTTTTTGCTGAATAGTATATTGTCCAAATGTTTTCTGCGCCCCTTGATTCATTTTCGTCCCTTTACCAATGTTACCTAACTACTAGCCTATCCTTTAGGATTAAACCATAGAGGGCGCAGAGAAAAAAGAAAAATTAATTCTTTTTTGAACTTTCAATAGGGCATATAAACATTTCAAATTGTTTAGTGTATAAGTCATTGTAGGGCGCAGTTAGGCCTATTAAACGCGGCATAGTCAAGTTCTGTAATTTTGACACAACAACGCTAGGATTTACAAAGGCTATGTAACGAATAAATTCTAAATATCCACACCCTAGTTTAAAATATCGAACTATTTTTTGACTGTATTAGTTCCACCGTGGAATATTAAAACAAGCGCGAAATCCAAGAATATCTCCTCAGGATCACGACTACGATGGTTATTGATGGCACGTTCTAGTAAGCATGAGTACTTTCTTCTTCTATAATCGGAGAAACAAGGTCTCTCGAAAAAAGATATACTTTTAAGCGCATATCCCCTCGCTTCACACCTTTTGCTTTAACTATAAATCTGATTTTCTCTTTCATATGCAACTTGGGATACGCTTCAAAATACACATATCTATTTTCAACAATATGACCTATCGTATCTCCTGTTACTTCTAGAGGAATTAAACCGTCAGGAAACACAGCAGTTATAATTAATTGGTAGTCTGTATGAAAACAATTTGTTACTTCTATAACATAGCTAGTTTCTTCTTCTTCGACAACTAAAAGCGGATCTACAGTATCAATGACTTCCAAAAGCAAAGAAGAAAAACCACGACAGTTAACCCATGCAATATTTTCCGCTAATAGTAAATCCCTTTTCATTAATTTTCCTTCTACAAAAAAAGACTTGTGCTTCTTCACTACTACACTAAATGTAAACGAAACTTGATCATATCCAGCTAGGTAATCAATATGCCATTTTATCTTAGATCCAGAAATTTTTGGAGAATGACTGCCAGAAATAATAATAAAATCTTTTGTTGTAGAACAAATAACCTGAAAATTCTGTAACACGGTATTTTCTTGATTATTAACAATTACATTTACCATAAATCGCCTGCTGATATAGCAATTTTTTGGTCCTTCTATACTTAAAGAATATTTGTTGAATTTACGTCTATCAACCCGCACTATAGATACTGCTTTTTGGGTAGGACACTCAAAACATTTAACAGAAATATTATTACACAGAATACCTCTTTTTTTTACTTTTAATTTGATAGTCAAAAAAATATCTCTTTTTAATGTTTTCCATTTCCAAGTTAATTGATTGTTACGCTTTTTGCGTGGTTTAAGACTAGTCCCTAGGTACTTGTATCCTGAATCTATGTTGTAATGAAGTACAACGTCATTTATCTCGTTTCCACTATGGCGTAAATGTACTTTGCACAGAATTTCTTCTTCAAGATCGGCCTTTTTAGGTGCGCATTCTTTAATTAATAAAGAATGCCAAGTAAGATAATTTCGAAATAAACGACGTGTAGAATAAGGTAGTTCTACAAGGTAATTTTCCAAGTCATTTGCTTGCATGGTTGTATTTTTTGTAGAGCACTGCACAATTTCGTTATTTTGAGTAATGGTAAAATGAATGGAAGGAAATACTTTATTTCGCAGACCATCTATTACAAAAAGTAAACGTATACTTTCACCAGTGGTAATTTTTTTCCGCGACCATTGCAATGTATCTGGTTTTCGATACCAATTATCTTCACTATTTTGACTTTCAGGTTCTTCACTGCAAATAATATACGAACAATTTTCTAACCAACATTCAATACGCAAATTACTCCGTTCTTCACTATAATTAACAACATCTACCACATATAAAAAATTCTTATTTTCATTAACTTCTGAACAAACTTTAGTAATTTTTAGGGGAGAACCTTGTATGCAGGTCAAAAATAATAAAACGATTATGTACTTAATCATAGAACAATCCTCAATATTTTTTGTACGAAATATAGAAATACACAGTAGACAAAAGTGTTGTTCTCGCAAAGACAACTACTTTTACATCCCTAACGTTTTCCATATTTGGTACAAAAAATACTAAAAATCTTTACAACAAAGTAACGTTTATAAACACAAAGACATCCTAATAAACGTAAGTATTTTCTTCTTCTATGACATAATCATTCAAGTCTTTGGAAAAAAGACTTACGCGTAAACGCATGTCTCCTGTCTTGGTAGCCCTTACTTTTATTACAAATTGAATTTTTTGCGCTACATTTAATCGTGGATGAGCTTCAAAGTATATATACTTGTTTTTAACAATATATCCTTGAGTAGATCCTTTTACTTCAATGGGAATTAAACCATCAGGGAGTTCTGCTGTTATAATAAGTTTAAAATCTGTAGAAAAGCAATTTGTCACCCGAATAAGATACTGAGTTTCTTCTCCTACAGAGATCGGTTCTACATCTTCGATCACTTCCAAAAGTAAAGCAGAGGAAGCTAAACAATTAATCAACATTGCGTCTTCTTTTAAAAGAAGACCTCCCTTCATTAGTTTACCCAGAGCAAAGGAAGGACCATCTAGTTTGAATACTAAAGTAAATTCAAATTTTCTTTGATCATGCGCCGCTAAATAACTAATCTTCCACTCTATTTTCGAATCGGAAATTGTTGGTGAATCGCTTCTCGAAATAATAGAAAAGTGATTGGTCAGAGAAATAACTACTCGCAAATTACGTAAAGCTGTATCTTTTGTATTATGGATAAAAACCTTCATACGGCAGCGTTTACCTGCGTATACAGTTCTCGACCCTTTTATTCTCAAAAAATATTTCTTTGACTGATTAACTTTCGTTATTGAAACAATTTTCTGAGCAGAACATTGTAAACAGTTAAGATTAGCACTGTTGTACAAAAGACCTTTTTCCTTTACTTTTAATTTTATCGTTATAGAAACACTATTTTCTAATGTTCTCCATTTCCAAACTAAACGGTTCTTTTTAACTTTGTTAGGCTTTTGGCTCGCTTCTAGGTATTCAAATTTTGGATTTATGGTATAGTCTAAAACAACATTATCTATTTTGCTTCCATCATAATGTAAGCGTACACTGAATGATAATTCATCGCCAATGCTTGCTAATTTAGGACTGTTTTCTTCCATCAATAGTGAATACCAAGCTAAATAACTATTAAATAAACGAAGTGTGTCTCCAGATAGTTGTACAAGGTATTTTTTCCAAACGTCTCTTTTCATCACTGCATTTTTAGTGGTACATTGTACAATTTTTCCACCTTGCATAACTGAAACGCGGATAATAGGAGACTCTTTTTTTCGAACACCACCCATAACAAAAAGTAAACGCATTCGCCCATTAGTTGTTAACTTTTTTGACCACTTCAGTTTATACAAACCTTTTCGTGGCCTTATTTTGTACTCGGGCTGTTGACTACAAACGATATAAACACATTTTTCTAGTTGACACGCAATGTGTAAATCATTCATACCGTTACCACGATTGACAATGTCTACCACGTATAAAAAATTCCTATTCGCCTCAACTTTAGAACAAATTTTAGTAATTTCTAGAGGAAAACTTCGTACACAACTATATGTTGCAAGTAATAAAACAATGTACTTAATCATAAGAAAATCCTTATTCTTTCGTTACACGAAATAAAATACTCTATTTTATATCCCTGGAATTTCCTATATTTGGTACATAAAAAATACAGTTCTTCATAAACAGTAGTCATTGCTTATCGTTTTCATAGTAAAGATTTAAAGTCTCTATCTATCAACAGTTATATTACCAAACCATTTTCGTTCAAAGGGAGCCCATCTCAAGGAGGGAGCCCATTTAGCTTTTTCTTTGAAGTGGGCGCGATTACGACCAAAATTAAGTTTCAGTTTTATTGGAAAAGTCGGTTCAATTTGTAAAGATTGCCACAGTATTCTCAATTCTGCATTCCACGAATCTTTGTTGTGCGATACAGAAGATTGCCATTTCGGATTGTATTCAAAATTCCACTCTTCCCCTTTTACATTGTTATATGTATAGTCGAGTTTAAGTCCTTTTGCGCTCAATCCGAAATAATAAAGAGGGTATTTATTTTCATGTTTACAAATAACAATTTCAACATTATCATCATCAGAAATTGTTCTGTCATCATTCTGTGTTGACTGACATTTTAACTTACTGAGATAAGGTTCCTTACATTCAAAAGCAAAATAAATAGCTTCGGAATCAGCACAAATAGAAACATTAGTTCCAACACTAATTGTATGGATTTTCCTAGTCATTTTTTGCTCCAAAATAATTTACTTACCTTTAAACAAATTCGTTTTATAAACTAACAATGCTTCTTATAGTAAGAAGCAAAAAAAAGAGAAAGGTTAAAAAGTGTCTGTAATATGTATATAAAACATAGTTAGTCTCAGGCATGGTATGTTACAATAATAGTCGTAACTTTCAGTTTATTTTGTGATGGAGAAAAATATGAAATTGTTGTGTTGTGGGATATTGTGTTTAATACTTTTTGTTCCTGAAATTATTGCTCAGAGAGGTGGTCCTCGTGGTGGTAGAGGAGGGCTTGGAGGAATGAAGATGGGTGGTATGCGTGGTATGGGAAAAGTAAAAATTCCGCGCCCAAAGTCAAATTTTAAAATGCCATCTGTCAGAAAAAATAGCAGTCCTTTTAGTAACCGTAAATCTCCTTTTGGCAGTAACAAACCTCCTTTTGGTGGTGACAAACCTCCTTTTGGCGGTGACAAACCTCCTTTTGGCGGTGACAAACCTTCGTTTGCTGATAAAATACCATTTGATTTTAGTAAATTAAAAATACCCCAAATTAATGTAAATCAAATTTTCTCAAAATTTCCTACTGATTTTCGCAGACAATTGCAAAAAGAACTAGGAGAAATGTCTCCACCAAATGTTGCAGAAATGGTGTCAAAATTTGTTAAATTAGGAAAAACCCCTCCTTTAGACCCTCGTTTTTGGGAAGGCTTAATCTACAGTGGTATCGTTTCGAAAGCAATGCAGCTAAGCGGCGACCTGAGAACAGGCAGTATACCAGCGGAGTTTACCAAAGTAAAAGAGACTATTCCTGTCGATCCTCAAGTTGCCAATACCATCATAAGTCAATATGCTAAATCACAAGGGTTAGCGGCAGAATATGAAAAAATAATGAAAGATGTATTAGCTCGCAGTTACGGTGTTCAGTACGAAAATAGTGAAGAACAAGACGGAGATAATAACGAGAACACTACCGATAACCAAAACAATATACGCTCTTATTTTTTTAAAGACAGCAAAATTATTCGTTACAAAATAGAGCCTAAGAAAAGAGATAGATCAAGGGCGATATCTAAAGAGTGGCGTGGTTCATGGTCAAGTGGAATAGATGCCGCTGTGAATTGGGGTAATAACCATGTGTATTTCTTCAAAGGAAGCCAATTCATTCGTTTTAATGCAAGGACTCGTAAAAAAGACATGGGACCTAGTCCAATATCAAGCCATTGGCCCGATTTATGGCCTGATGGCATAGATGCCGCTCTAAATTGGGGGAACGGCGACGTTTTCTTTTTCAAAGGCGAAAAAACAGTTCGCTATACTGTGAATTCCCGTCAACAAGATGGAGGTCCTGTTTCAATTCGCACATGGTTTCCCGATGCACCAAGCAATTTGGATGCAGCATTGAATTGGAATAACACTGAGATTTTAATGTTCAAAGGATCAAGGTGGCTATCTTTTGATATAAACACTGGCGAAAAAAATAAAGGTCCAAAAAAAATAAAATCAAAGTGGAGAAAATTACCATCAAGTGGTATAGATGCTGCTACTTTTTGGACAATGCCTTCTAAGTAATCCGCCAAAAGCATTAGTCTATTCACATCTGCTCTTTTAATTACTAATTCTATTGCCCTTAGTTACACAATTACAACTGCACTCGTGTCGCACTAGAAAATAAAAGCTCTGTATTCAAAGGGTAACTATTTTTATCAGGTACTTAAGTAAAAGTTAAAATAAATACAAGAGTCGCCCTAAGCGATATTAGCCTAGGGAACTCCTTTAACTCTAAGAGCGCAGTTTCTTAGGTCGACGACGCCTATACCTATCAGGAATTAAGTAAACTTTTTTAGCTTGCACTAGCTATTTTTCTAGAGGTTGCCATAATTTGTGATAAATTTTTCTGGATTTTCGTTTATCTTCTGGTTTTTTAATGTAATCATTAACTTCATCCATTAATTGATTTTGGGAGAAAAAAAGGTTTACGATATTGTCTTTTGCGAAATGCATAATCACCCACCAATTTTTTCGAGGATATAAAGTAAATGGATGAACACAAACTACGACAAATTTGGGAAAACGTAGCTACGATAAAACAATTACAAGGAAAACATACTAAACTTACTTATGAGAACATAGAGCAAACTAGTAGTTACACATACAACTTGCCTTTGTTAGCCACAAGTACTCAAACTGCCCAAAAAGATGCTTCGTTAAACACCGATATAAATTCTCAAGAAAAAACACAAGTCATAGCACTTTCAGGAAAAACTGCTAACAACGAAACTTTAGAGGACACTCAAAATAGCGTTAACCCTGGAGCAGAAACAGTGGCATATGCAACAGAAACAAAGAAGCAAACATCAGAACATCTTGAGAATTACTTGGTTCGTAAAACAAAAGCTAAATCTTCAATAGAGATACAAGATAATGTCACATTAGATAGCTCTGACACTGTTGATTTTGTTCCTGGTACTTCTAAATATGTCAAAGAGGTGAGAGACAAAATCACCACAGCAAACTATGAGTGTATTGACAAAATCGGTCAAGGAGGAATGGGAGTCGTTTTTCGAGGTTTTCAAAAAAATCTACAAAGAGAAATCGCTATAAAAAAATTACGCCCTGAAAAAACAACTAAAGAAAAAAAATTCATAGGCGAAGCTCTTGTCACTGCATATTTAGAACACCCAAATATCGTTCCTGTTCATGACCTTGGGCGTGGATCTGATGGTGAGATTATGCTCGCGATGAAAATGATTGGCGGAACTTCATGGAAAGAGCTACTACATCCACAAACAGATGAAGAAAGACAAAAAGCGCAAAAATACAACCTCGATGCTCACTTGCGAATATTATTAGTTGTGTGTAACGCGGTTGCTTTTGCTCATAGCAAAGGAATCGTTCATAACGATTTAAAGCCCGAAAATGTCATGATCGGAGAATTTGGCGAAGTTCAACTGATGGATTGGGGACTAGCCGTTGATATCGAAGAACAACAAGAACCTCGTACTTTGCGTAAATCTGAAATCGTAGCGCCAATGGGTACACCTTGCTATATTGCTCCTGAATTAGTCGGTGGGGAGGGCAACAAGATTGGACCGTGGACGGATGTGTATTTACTAGGAGCAGTGCTTTACGAAATCGTTTCCGGAAAACCACCGCATACGGGAGACACGATGTGGGAAGTACTAGTTTCCGCTTACAAAGGAAATCTACCTAAATTTAGTAACACATTTCCTCGCGAGCTAAAAAATATTTGTAAAAAATCAATGGCAAGGGAACCGCAAAAACGCTATTCTTCTGTCAAAGAATTCCAAAATGCGCTAAATAAATACTTACAAAATCGCGAAAGTTTAAAGTTTTTGTTTATTTCCTCCATATATATTGCCCTACTTTTAACCCTTGGAACAGTTGTTATGTACATGTTTGCAGTAGAAGAAGCGCTAAATGACAAACAAAAAATCCGCCACCTCTCTTACATCACTGCCCAAGAACTGCGTCAAAGCTCTGACGACTTAACGCGCATGGCCCGTTCTTATGTAACCACTAAAAATAAAAAATTTAAAGCTCTTTACTACAAAATCCTCGACGTCCGCAACGGCAAAACACCACGCTCTGATGGCAGACAAATTTCCTTGCGAAAGATAATGGAAGATTTAGGTTTTACTGACCAAGAGTTTGCCAAACTAAAAGAATCCGAAAATTACTCTAATGAATTAGTAAAAACAGAAATAAAAGCAATGCAAGCCTTAGAAAACGGCCAGCAACAACAAGCAATAACAATGATGTTTGATAATAAATATCACCAGAACAAAAAAACAATAATGCGTCCCATCGACAACTTTTTTATCTTAATTGATAATAGAACTAAACTCAGTGTCGATACTTACATCTGGAAAAGTTTTATTTACTTATTAGTAGTCGCCGCCATCATAGTTATACTTATTATTATTTCAATCGCTTCCTACATTAGCATATATCGCACAGTTAAATTTCGCGCAACATTAACATCAAACTAAAAACATAATTGTTTTTGGCAAACTTGTAGGAATTTTGCGCGACAGAAAATTTATTTAGCGATGAAAGTATTTATTGTATAAACCACAAAACTTAACCTAATTTTCGCAATCAGGTAATAAGACAACCACAAATGCAGCGATAGAAGACAGAATAATAAGTCCAACTCTAAAAGTAGCGTCTTTTTCAGGAGCACTAATAAAAGAGAAAAGATAAAAAGTAAAGACTATAGAAATAGCAATAAGTGCTACAACTCTAGCAAGACGATTACGTCCTTTTCTGTAAAGAAAGCCAGCAATAATAAGAATTAAACCCATAACAAAACAAAACCACAATGCTTTAGGTTTATAAGCCCCAGCCTCAATATTGCGCCATAAACCCGTCCAAATAACATGTAAACCAAAAACTATAGTTAGAGCATAACGATTTTTCATTTTTTTTCCTTCGCGATGTGTTGCAACACTGAAATACATTTTTTATTGAATTCATCACGATCAATAAATACCACTTTTAAATAAAAAACACAAATAACTTTCCTGAGTAATCATTGAACAATTGTTGAAGAATCAAAGAGGTAAATTGATATTTAAAGTTCTTCTTTCTATATCGTTGGTAATACCGATATATTTCCGCATCCACAATGTTGGCTTCCGTTTTTGCCTGAGGTCACAAGAAAAGTAGCGGAGCTAGAGGAGAGAAGTGCAGCGGAGCAAGCCGAGCCGAGTAATCTCAACCGAAGGCAAACTTTGGAGTCTGACGCAAGTGGCAAAGTGGCAACGCAAGTGGCAAAAATCAAAAAATTGGATTTTTACTAAAAGTACACAACGAAAAGCGTATACTTTCATTAGTTCTATTGGACAAAGTAGTCCTGGTTATCCTTTCAAAACGAGTGACAGACTCAAAACGAGTGACAGACTCAAAACGAGTGACAGACTCAAAACGAGTGACAGACTCAAAACGAGTGACAGACTCAAAACGAGTGACAGACTCAAAACGAGTGACAGACTCAAAACGAGTGACAGACTCAAAACGAGTGACAGACTCAAAACGAGTGACAGACTCAAAACGAGTGACAGACTCAAAACGAGTGACAGACTCAAACGAGTGACAGACTCAAAACGAGTGACAGACTCAAAACGTTACAAAAATGAAAGTACCGATGGGCAGCACAAAGGTCAAAACGAGTGACAGACTCAAAACGAGTGACAGACTCAAAACGAGTGACAGACTCAAAACGAGTGACAGACTCAAAACGAGTGACAGACTCAAACGAGTGACAGACTCAAAACGAGTGACAGACTCAAAACGTTACAAAAATGAAAGTACCGATGGGCAGCACAAAGGTAAAGAATTTTTTGTAATGAAAACGGAATGAAAGAATTAGATTGTTCAGTTAGAAGAATTGACTAAATAGGATGAGTTAAATAATGAAAGCAAAATATTTAAAACCTTTAAACATGTAGTATTCAAGCTTGAGTAAAGGATTCTAACATCTTATGCTAAAACCTTGTGGTATCGTATTTAAATAGGATTAGTAACTTGCATATGCCACTAGTTATTGCGTCTCCCCTATATCTTGGTAACTTAAAGTAATTGTACTAACGGTAATACATATCAATATTTTCGGCATTCACGTCAGACTTGCGAGCATTGGCCTTCATGTGTGAAGCAATTGGCAGTACTTGATTTATCAAGTTTGAATCTAAAGTTGCGAGTATTGGTATTCATGCTAGACTGTCGCAATTAAGTAATTTTTCTCGAAATGAGAGACCGTTTAGGCCTTTGTTTTATCTACATTAGCCCAAATGTTCTGTTTTTTGTTAACAGCTCAAAAGTTTGAAAAATAAGCAAGGCAAAATAATTACAACTGTAATATTAAGTGACTTGACAAAAGTAGTTACCCGTTGAATGCAGGTCTTTATTTTTATAGCTAGGCGCGACGATGGCGCACAGCCGTAGCTGCGTAACTGAGGAGCAACAAAGCTAGAAAATTAAAGAACAAAATGCCAATGGGTAAATACTTTTGGCAGGTCACTTAGTTAGGCTCTATTGATATTTGAAAAAACAAACTTTGACATAATAGTTCGAAGAGTTTAACATGATTAGCTATAGATTGCATCTAGAGATTATTGGTAATATAAACAATAAATTCCGTCGAATATTGTACAATCGCCTTCGGAGTCATGAACCTCTATAATAATTATTCCGTAGGCTTCGCCACGCAACTAAACACATTTTTCCCTTCCAGAAAATTTGAAATATCAACAGAACCTAGTTAAATCATATTTCATATTTGTAAACGAAAATAATAAGGATGCGATTAATGACAATATCAGAGTTATCCACTCACTCTAACTGTGTAAAATGGTTAGATAAGCCAGAACATGAAAAATACCAAGAATGCTGGAAGTTGTTTTATGAACGATACCATCAAGCCATTGTCTTATACATTTTAAGTAAAGCAAGTTGGTCGTATGACAAAATCCATCAAGCGGAAGACATCGCTTCTAGAGTTTATGAAAAAGGTTTTCGCTGGAGTTTTCACCGAAAAGAAGGTGTTCGATTTAGAATTCTTATAAAAAGCCTAGTTCGTGATGTACTACGAGATTATTGGCGTAAGAAAAAAATACCTATGCAAGCTATAGAAGAAGACTTTGCTTACGAATGCGATACTTCATTTGAAAATTTGTCGTGGAGTATTCTCGAAGAAACTATCCATATTTCCATAAACAAGTATCCTGAAAAAAAGCGGCGACTTTTGTTATTTATTTGGAAAAACTCTAGGTGGCCAAATTCACTTGAATTAGCAGAACTTTTACAAGTAAAAAGCAAAACCTCGGATCTTAAAAAAGCAGCTGCTCAACAGTGGAAAAAAAGAAACCGCTATCTTTGGGAAGAATTCCAAAAAAACATTTGTAGACAAATAGAGAAATTAGCTTACGGAAAACAATCTGTTGAAGAAGAAAACAAATTTTTTCAAAATTTAAGGTAATTTTTGTACTATAACAAAAACCTTTAACGGATTGAGTTATAGAATAGAACTATACTCAAATTGTTAAAGGAGTAAACATGATAAAAAATAACTCTTTACAGAGAAACCCATTGTTAATTGATATCGAGAAAGAAGATGAATTTTTTCTCGATATCAATTCTCAAATTGCTCAGTATCAATTATTAGAAAAATTGGGCGAAGGCGGCATGGGAATAGTGTATAAAGCGTGGGATTTAGAACTAAATAGAGCTGTGGCATTAAAATTTATTTCTGAATCTCAAAAAGACAAGTATCCTCGACATAGATTTTATCAGGAGGTGCAGTCTTTAGCCAAATTAAACCATCCAAACATTGTTCGCATTTTATCGGTAAGTAAAGAATCTCAATTATACTTTGCGATGGAATATATTGATGGACCAACGATCGATAAATGGTCTCATCAAAATAATTACCATAAAATAGCACAAGTTTTCTGCGATATTGCAAAAGCGATTCATTTTTTCCATAGTCACAAAATCATTCATAGAGATATTAAACCTAGCAATATATTGATCTCGAAAAGTACTCCGATGATAATTGATTTTGGCCTATCCAAAAGAAAAGACTCTAGCTTCTGCTCAGCATCTGATCACATAGTAGGAACTTTAACCTACATGTCACCAGAACAAATTCAAAATAAAAAACTTGATCATCGAACAGATATTTATTCCATAGGCAGTACTTTGTATTATATTTTGACAAATTGTTTAGTTTTTGAAGAAGACATTATAAAAAGCATCTGTCAACGAGAACCTGTAAAGCCTTCTACTATTTGTTCACAAATCCCTAAAGATTTGGAAGCAATTTGTTTAAAGTGTTTAGAAAAAAACCCATATTCTCGCTATCAAACCTCTCTTGATTTAGCCAATGATTTGGAAAACTTTACTCTATATCGTCCGATACAGGCATCGCTCCCCACTAAATTTTCCAGAGTCAAAAAGGTTATATATCGTAATAAAACACTTAGTGCTGTATTTAGTTTTTTATTTATTGTTTTGTATTCTTTTTTGATGTTCTACATTCACTCTATTCACGAACGCCAACAAGACGCAATAATGGCAAGAGAGAAATCGCAAATTCAATTAGAGAAAGCAAATGTACGCATAGCAAAAATTTCCCTGGCAAAAGCAAAAAAAGCTGAGAAAGAGAGAAAATGGCGAGAATGTTTAGCATTGATTGCAACAGCACTAGAACTTGTAAAAGACTTTCAAGGGAGAGAAGCTAGAAAAATTCATCGCGATAGTATGAGCTGGATACAAAAAATAATAAAGATTCAACCTGTATTATGGAGAAAAGCAAACAATTCCGTTCTTGCAGAAAAAGATGATCTTACCTTTGTAAATCTAAGTACAGACAATTCTACTAGCTATTTGTTTACTGATGAAGGTGGTAAGCATCGAAAATTTACAAAGGATGGCCGATTTGTTTTTATATCCGCAAACCAAGAACTTTGTGTTTATGATCCAATAAAAAATAATGTCCAACAAAAAATAAAAATACCAAAGAGTAAATCTTCAGTATTTGTTATTAACACAGAAGGTAGTATCGAAGTTCTTTATAATGATGCTAACAAGAAATCTCATGTGATCATGGATATAGAAGGTAACGTCCGCCAAATTATCAATTCTGAAGATAGTTGGGATAGATGGTGGTCAAACTACGCGCTCTCAAAAGACTATTTTGTAAAGCAATCAGACAATCAAATTCATATTATAAATAGAAAAAACAAGAGTGTAAAAGTCATCAAAAGATTTAAATATGCATTTGCTGGTCTTACAATATCGCATGGCAACCTATTTTCGTTTGTAGGAAAATTTATTTACGTTTGGAAGTTATCAACACAAAAACTAATTTCTAAAATAAAGATAGATCATCACTGGAACATAAGACTACCGCAAATTATACCAGAAAATAATAACTCTGTTTGGATTAGAGACAAAAAAGGCATGTTTTTATGGAACTTTACAACAAATGAAAAAGAGTATACCTCTTACCATATTCCTAATAATCTATTGTTTTTAGCAAAACATCCAAATAAAAAGAATTTTATATTTGCTTCTAAAGCAAAAGAAAAAATTGAAAACTGGCAATTATCTTTTACATATAAAATTTTTAAAAGCAATATACCTTGGTATTTTAATGAAATATTCATGGGAGAAAATCACTTTGTAATTCTAAGAAAAAGAATCGATAGAGATCGTATCAATAAACTTCAAGATGATATAGGTTTTGACGCTGTAGAATTTTCAGGTGACGGTTATGTAGATTACGACAATTCACAGATTTTCTTTGAAATAGAGGTTTACGACAAAAGAAATTCACAATTTTTATGGAAGAAAGAAGTTACTGAATTTGTTAAATTTACGCAAAGTGGTGATATTATGATTCGCGTTTTGGAATCTTTTATTACGCTTGATATAGAATCAGGTAAAACAAAAACAAAATTGTCACATAAAAAACTATATGATCGAAAACATTTTTTTGGCGATACCTTTAGCAAAGATTTATCAATAATTGCCTATAGCGCCTACGATTCTGAACATAAAAGAACAAAAATAAATATTGTCAATACGAGTAATTACAATCTTTTGCACTCTATTCCTCTGAAAGAATGGGGAGAGTATTATATTGTAGGTAACCATTTTTTAATACATGAAACAAAGACAGACCACCTTGAAATATGGAATATACACAGTGGTAAAAGACAATTGTTTATTTCTAATTTTCAAACTCCTAAAGGGAGTCTATTTGCTTTCACTTCCAATAACAACTATGCAATTCTTTCAAATAGAGAAATGTTTCAAGTTTGGAACTTAAAAAAGCAAACTTTGAAATATTCATTTTCTACAAATGTAGATTCTTTAGCTATACATCCAAATAATCAAATGTTTGTTGTTGGAGATAAGGGTTCTATATCTTTGTGGGATCTCGAAACAAACCAGCTATTATGCTATCTACTAGATAAAAAAAATATACATTATATTCATAAACTTTTTTTTAACAAAAGTGGTAACGAGTTATCTTTTGTATTTATAGAAAAAAAAGGCGGCGCAAAGCAATTAGCAGTACTTGATTTATCAAGTTTGAATCTAAAATCTAGGCATGGGATTCGCGAAGATATTTCAAATAAAGAACTTAAAAAGAAGTTAAAAAACTCTCCAAAACAAATTATCGAATTTTTATTTGCAAAAACAGTTAATGAGCAATTGGATGTAGAAAACAAGAACGATAGTGCCCATAAAAATAAGTAAGTTTAAAACGTGTGGATATTTAAATATCAAGAATTTATCGAAGTAAGATTATGCAAGAAGCTAAGTGACTTGACAAAAATAGTTACCCGTTGAATGCAGAGCTTTTATTTTCTAGCGCGGCGCGACGAGGGCGCGCAGCCGTAGCTGCACAACTAAGGAGCAACAAAGCTAGCAAATAAAAGAACAAAATGGCAATGGGTAAATACCTTTGGCGAGTCACTTAGATAAATAGCACCTAAGAAATTGACAGCTCTCTTATCGTATCTAGTTGAAATAGCTCGATACTGTTTTAAGAAACATATGACAGACTGGTGTGATAGGTAGGTTTATGCTAGTTGTTTTTGACACTTTTTTAGGCATTCCAATCTCAACTGTTTTTAAGTCTCACTTTCCAAAATTTCTTGCCTAAAACATTACGATTCTACATCATATAGAATCAGGCTGAGAAGAACTCCCAAAAATCTGTTTCTCTGAACAGTCTATTGAAACCTAACTTTATTGTTGGAGCGTTTTGCCTATTGTGATATTGTTATACACAATGCCAAAATAAGATTTTGTTCTTCTTAAAAGAATGGTTCTTCTCTATTACTGAATATGGCAGATTCGTCTCAAAATAACACATCAGAGTGTTACTTTGAATAGCGATATTAAAATACTCATAAACTATTCCATATGGAGTTATAAAATGAATACACGACAAACAGTTTTTGTTTCTATTGTAGTGCTTATTTGCATTTTTTCACTAGCCATATCTCATCCAGCGCAATCAGAAGAAAATTCCAGTATAAATACTTTAAAACATGTTAAGCATACTAAAACAATGAAAGTGGGATACATTCCTTGGGCACCTACTGTTATTAAGGATTCCAAAGGGAAACTTTCTGGACATTTTGTTGATACTATCGAATACATTGCCAATGAAATAGGTGTTAAAGTTAGCTATTATGAAACCGATTGGGCTACTTTTGAAAACGATCTACAAGCAGGAAAATGTGATGTTGTTATTGCTGGAACATTTAAAACTATCAAACGCGCCTATAATGTAGCTTATACACGTCCATTATTTTATTTAGGGATCAGTGCGCTTGTAAGAAAAGACGAAACGCGTTTTACTAAAGTCGCAGACTTTAATCACAAAGATGTAAAAATTTCTATTACAAAAGGTACTGGCGAACACGATTTTTGCAAAACGCATTTTCCTACAGCTAAACTAATGGTTTCTCCTGGAACAGAACTCTTTGTCCCTATATCAAAGGTAATTTCTGGCGAAACTGATGCTGCTTTTGCAGATACCTTTACAATTGAACAATTTCTAAAAGAGAAAAAGGAAGGAAAAGGCTTGTTTGTTTCATTGCCACTAAATCTCACACCAGTCGCATGGACATTGCGTCACAGCGATATTGAATGGACCAATTTTTTAAATAATGCTCTTGAATTTCTTGAAACATCTGGAAAATTACGCAGCTTCGAAGAAAAATATAACGCTCATTGGCTGCATCGCGAAACTAAGTGGAAATCGCATTAGTTAGTACTGTGTCTAGATCATTCTGAATGAGTGCATTCTCACAATAGGAAAAAAAGAAGCTGGGCAAACTTGAAGTACTACTCGATACTTGAGTTTTTACTATTACGACTAGTACTCCGTAAAGTTAGTTTTGAATCTGCCTTGTAAATCTTTTATAATCTAGCTTTTATTACTTTAAGGAGCTAGGAATGCGAAGAAGACAATATAAGATTAAGCTTAGAAAAGCAGAAAAAAAACAATTAGAAAATTATGTAAAGAGTGGAAAGAGATCAGCAAGAGCAATAACAAGAGCGCGTATTTTACTATTGGCCAATGAAGGAAAAACAGTTAACGAAATAGTGAAAGCTCTAAAAAGCAGTAAGCCAACAGTTTATAGAATTCGTAAGCGCTACATTGATGAAGGTTTAGAGTTTATTCTAGGAGAAAAACCTCGTAGCGGTAAACCGAGTAAAATAGATAGTTGTTTAGAAACTCAGTTAGCAACAATAGCGTGCTCAGAACCTCCTGAAGGCTTTAGTAAATGGAGCCTAAAATTATTAGCTAACAAATTAGTAGAGCTAGAGTTGATCGAATCTATTTCACATACGCATGTGGGAACGCTGCTAAAAAAAATGAACTTAAGCCTTGGTTAAAAAAGCAATGGTGTATTGGCCAGATTAATGCAGAATATTTATGGCGTATGGAGAATATTCTAGATTTATATTCACAGCCATACGACCCTAAAAGACCTGTGGTTTGTATAGATGAACGTCCTTGCCAACTTTTAGAAGAGGTTACAAGACCAGTTAAGAGCAAACGAGGTCGACCAAAGCGCGAAGATTCAGAATATCAACGTAATGGTACCTGCTGTGCATTTGTAGCTTTCGAGCGATTATCTGGTTGGCGATATATCGAAATAAAAGAGCGCAGAACAAAAGTTGATTATGCCCATTTTTTGAAAGAACTTACTGATAAGTATTATCCAGATGCTGATAGTATAAGGATAGTTCAAGATAATTTAAATACTCATACAAATGGCTCTTTTTATGAAGCTTTTCCTGCAGAAGAAGCCTTTAGATTAGCAAAAAGATTTGACTATTATTATACGCCTAAGAAGGCTAGCTGGCTTAATATGGTTGAAATTGAGCTTTCTGCTCTTTCTAAACAATGCTTAAATCGCCGTATTCCTACTATTGAAAAGCTAAAAAAAGAAGTACTCTTTTGGGAACGATACCGAAATAAACAACATTGCACTATAAATTGGAAATTTACAAAGAATGATGCTCGTATCAAATTGAATAAATTCTATCCTGACAACATATAGTTTTTATAAACCCTCTCTAATCACAGTTCTTGAAAAACAAAGAAACATGGGAGTTAGAGAGATGGCTCACAATTAACTTTATGGAGTACTAGTAATACCATATGCTTTTGTTAAGAAGATCGAAAATAAGGTCGATTGTTATCTGCAAGATTTTGCAAAGCTCCTTTTTCATACCGCTTTCTCCATTTATCTACTGCTCCGCGATAAAGCCGTTCCTGTTAAAACACAAAAATCTAAAAAGACCTAAGACGACCACCAAATCGAAAGAACATTCACTTTAATAGAAAATACTTAGGTTCAATTCTCTTTTAATCTAGCGCTCGTTTTAAGCTCATTTCTTTGCGTTAACTAGTTTTCTTTTGGCTAGTTTTATAAATTTATTTGCTTGGTCTACATCATACCCAAACTCAATAGCTTTAGTGTAATCCTTAATTGCCAAATCATATTTTCTTACCTGTAAGAAAAAGCCACCTCTATTCTTATAAACTTGTCCATCTTTCGGATTAATCTCAATAGCTTTATTAAAATCCTTAATTGCTAAATCATATTTTCCTTTACGAAGAAAAAGAACACCTCTATTGTTATAAGCTTGCCCGTGTTTAGAGTTAAGCTCAATAGCTTTAGTGTAATCCTTAATTGCTAAATCGTATTTTTTTTGATAAGAAAAAGTTACACCTCTGTGATGATAAATCAAAAAGTGTTTAGAATTAAGTTCAATTGCTTTATTGTAATCTCTAATTGCTAAATCATATTTTTTTTGAACTTGTAAACTACGTCCTCTTTCGTGATAAGCCTTCGAATATTTAGGATTAAAGTCAATAGCTTTAGTGTAATCCTTAACTGCTAAATCATATTTTTTTTGATTAAAAAAGAAATGTGCACTCTCAAAAAGCGTAATAGCCTTACTCGATTTTCTTTTAAGATTATCTTCTATTTCTAATTTGCCTTGATCATTTGATTTGTTCTTTCTGTCTTCAGAACTGTGAATTAACTCTATGTTAGTATTACTGTTTTTAGTATTTCTTTTTGATTCCGCATCTTTTTTAGGTTTTTGATTTAAGTTATTTTGTTGACTAAAGCCAATATTGTATAGTATGACCACTGATAAAAAAACACTACAAAATGAAATCCAACTCAGAGTTTTTAAGCTACGTTTTTTCTTGTTTGTATTTTTTTCTTTTCTCTTTTGTTTTAATTTTCTCTTTTTTCTATGATCAAATGTTCTAGTTCCATCAATTTCTGTAGGAGGTAATTTCTTTTTTTCTGACGAATTAGGGATGCTATTGAGTTTTCTAAGGAAATCCTTAACACAACTCAATCTTTGAAGAGGATCTTTTTTTAAACTGTAGTCTAATATTTCCGAAAGAATATCTACACTGTTAGATTTTGTATCAATAATAGAACTCAAGCCTGGTAGTTCCAATTCTGTTATTCTAGTCATCGTTGAAATCAAATTACCGCCGTAAAAAGGCGAGTTTCTATTCCAAGAAAGAAACTGATAGAATATAACTCCCAATGAAAAAACATCTGAATTCTTTCCAACTTTCAAATCTTCCTTCATTTGTTCAGGGCTCATATAATCCGGCGTACCAACCATTAGTCCAGTGTTTGTTATAGTTTCAAGTTCTTCACTTATGTCTTTGGCTATACCTAAATCGAGCAGTTTAGGTTTTAGCTTTTCGCCAACAAGCATTATATTATCAGGTTTCAAATCACGGTGAATGATACCACTTTCGCTTAACACTATAACGGCACTACATATTTCTTTTATTATTATTAGCTGTTGCTCAAAACTAATACTTTTAGGGAAATGTCGTATAAGATCTTGCAGAGTAATACCTTTTACATATTCCATAACAATGAAATACCTACCCTTATTTTCGAAAAAATCAAATGCCTTTATAATATTAGGGTGTTGAATTTTAGTCATAAAATAGTATTCACGTCTTACTCTCTCTGCAAAATTCTTGTTCTCTTTTCCTTGTACAAAACATTCTTTTACTGCAACTTTTTCCCCTGTTTGTATATCTTTTGTAAGATACACTTTACCCATTCCACCTTGACCAAGAACCTTCTCAAACTTATACCTGCCCTTTAAAAGTTGCAATTTTTTCTCCTATACCGTTTCTAAATGGCCTTAGTTTAATTGAATAGCACTACAATTTGAATGGCATTTCAGATAGGCTCGAAGGCTGGCGTATTATCCTTAGACAAAAGTTTTTCCATGTCTATTTTTCAATTGTAAATAGCCTCACATATTCTCCATAGACATGTTTCGATCGTTACAAGCCTGACATTAAATTATCTTACGAGTCTGAATCTCATATTAAATTATCCTTACTTACCTTATTGGAGTTACTTAGATATGGTAAACGATTCGTTTAGGGAGGATGCATTCAGAATTAATAGTGACAGACTCATTAGTAAAACCTAATTTCTGGCTCGTTCACTTAACGTCCAAATTTTCTGTAGTTATAGATTACAAAGTTACTACAAGTATTGAATTGCACATAAATTATAAAAATGAATCACGTTTATAGGTGTCTTTTTCCCAAATACCTTTGACTTTTATAGTTTGGTCGGCGTGATAGATAATACCATGACCATTTTTTTGATCATCTTTAAATTTGCCAACATATTTATCACCATTGGCCCACATAAATGTTCCGTTGCCGTTTTTTTTGTCGTCTTTAAATTTACCTTCATACTTATCGCCGTTAGCCCACATGAAAGTGGCGTTACCACTTTTATCATCGTCTTTAAATTTACCAACGTATATGTCACCATTAGCCCACATATAAGTTCCTTGACCGCTTTTTAGGTCGTCTTTAAATAATCCTTCATACTTGTCGCCGTCTGTCGTCGTATATGTTCCTTCGCCATTTTTTTGACCGTCTTTAAACTCTCCGATGTATTTGTTGCCTCCTGCCCAAATGAAAGTGCCATGTCCATTCATGGTATCATCTTTAAACTCACCTTCATAAATATTTCCATTTGGCCATATAAAGGTTCCTTTACCGGTCTTGACGCCGTTTTTGAATTCGCCTATATAACGCTCGCCTTTTGAAGTAAAAATACCATATCCTGTGCGCTCTTTGTCGTGAAAACTTCCTACGTACTCATCACCATTTTGCCAAAAATACATTCCTTGTCCGGTGATATTAGCATTGCGAAATTCACCTACGTATTTTTCTCCATTTGTCCAGCGAAAAGCTCCATGCCCGGTGCGTTCTCCATTATGAAATTCACCAGTGTATTTGTTGCCATTGGCGAATAACAATGTGCCGTGACCAGAAATAACATCGTTGTGAAACTGTCCTGTATATTTATCTTCCGTTTTTTTAGCGTCAGCATTTCCCCAAGTATAAGTGCCCCAACCGTGCTTTTGATTGTCTTTCCACTGCCCCAAGTATTCTGAATTACACGATAGTACCATATGTCCCCTACCACTACGCTTACCATTTTTTATTTCACCTTGGTATTTGTCGCCATTAATCCATTCTAAAGTTCCTTGCCCGTGCGGAAGACCGTCGTACCACTCGCCCTCGTAAATTACATTTTTTCTTTTGTAGATAAATTGGAGTTTTCCACCGTAAAAGAATTGGCATTTACCACTCGCAAAAGGTTTTTCTTCTTTTATAGGCCCCTCATACATAGCTTTACAAACAACATTTCCTTCCCAACAAGAAGTGTCTTGGAGCCAGCTCTTCAAGTATTCATTTTGCATTAAATCACAAATAACTTTGTTATCATTTTCTTTTGTGATCTCCACTAATTGCGCGCGTAGTTTTTCATTTTCGCTTTTTTGTTCGAGCAGTTGTTTGTTTAATTTTTCGTTGCTTTTGCGCAGTTCTTCCTTCTGGTGTTCTAGTTTTGTGAGAGCTTTATTTAATTGATGTTCTTGGCGTTGAAACTCTCGGTGTTTTACAATACTTTTAATACGTGCGCTAATTTGTTTGGTACTTTTGGAGTACAATTTTCCTACATAAGGAATATGATGAAGACCAAACAATAGTTGTTCGCGATCGTCTGGAAGATTTTTGATTTGTTGCCCTACATAATCATCATAACATTTGATGCATTTGGCAAGTGTTTTTGACATGTAAATACTAGCACATCTTTTGCCTGGATCTGGATTAAGGCATTTACTAATAAGTTCCATTAGCATTTGTTTTATTTCTTGTGGAGCGCCAGGAAAAGCAGGAAAAATTCGCGTTGTCCTTTTTAGATCTTGGAGTCTAAAAATAAAGTCCGGACTATCATAATAGGGATCAATAAGAGAAAAATCATGAGGAATACGCCCATGAAATATTTCGTAGAGAATAACTCCTACACTAAATATATCTGCCGAAAAATCGGCATTATGCGACGATTTTAATGATTCAGGAGCTATATAATAATATGTCCCCATTATCTCACCTTGGGTTGTAAGAGTGAGAGAAAAATCATCTTTGGCAAGTCCAAAATCGAGTATAGTGATATGATCATCAGAACCAACCATGGTATTTTCTGGTTTAAGATCACGGTGTACGATTTCTAAAGACCGCATTTCTTCGAGAGCAGATGCATAGTTAGCTGCGATAGCTAGTTTACGCGAAAAAGGTAGCACTAAATCATTTTCATTTTTGAGCAGACAGTGCAAAGTTTGCCCCTCGATATAATTTTGAATGATAAATTTGCGGCCAGCCACATCTAATTCATCAAGAACATGAACTAAATGCTTAGCTTTTTTTTGGTGGGTACGTTTTCCTAAACGCGCTTCTTCTGAAAATCGTTGCTCCGAACCAGAGTGCAAAACTTTGATAACAACTTTATCCTCAGTTTCACTATTTTCAGCAAGATACACCTTACCCATTGCTCCCTGAGCAATATACTTTTCGACTTTGTAACGCTTTGCTAAAGCGAGCAGATTGTTACATTTTAAGCACCACGTAGCATGTTCGGGGTTTTTAGCTTTGCAATTGTAACACACGATATTCATAAGAACCCCCGTTTGGATAGCGAACAACGAACATATTTATTATAACGGCAGTTCTATTGTAGCAAATTTGAAACATTTCGCGTAAAATTTTATTGTAGAGATTATACCAGGCTTGCATAATCTAAAAACTTAATCGTTATATTCAAAGATAATTCAACAAGAAGCATATACAGTAATCTAAAGCGAAACATATGCCAGACTTGCCGTAATCTAAAACATATCCGCAAGGAAGTATGTAATGAATGTAAAACTTCATAAAAAAAACAAAATTAAAAGCAAGTAATAGATTTAGACTGCACTAGATAGGTGCACAAAACCACTCCTACAGAGCAGAAATTATCGTTTGTATTTCGAATTCAAAAAAGTAAATTTATTGCATGGTAAAAGAACAATCTAAAGAGAGTGTTGTATGTCCACAGATGAAGATATCAAAAAGCTTTGGGAAGAGTTTATCCTCAAGGAAAATGTAGAAGATTGCGATCCTGAAAAGACTTATAAAAGTGCTAATATGAGTATTGAGAGTATCTTTCCTAAGAGTTCTCCAGATACTATTGTCTCTTCTTATCATGTAGACAGTGATCCGTTAGCGAATAGCCAGCAATGGGGAGCTTGCTTGACAGATTCTGAGAATTATGAATTTTTAGATGAAATTGCACGCGGTGGGATGGGAATTGTTTATAAAGGGAAGCAACTTAACTTGCAGCGTGAGATAGCTATTAAAAAAATTAAAGATAACAACAGCGTAGGTAACAAAGGAAAGTTTGTTTGCGAATCTTTAGTAACGGCTTATCTTGACCATCCAAATATTGTTCCTGTTTACGATTTAAAGGAGAATAGTGAAGAAGAAGTTTTCTTAGCGATGAAGCTCGTTCGTGGTACAGAATGGAAAAATATTCTCGACCCCAAAACAACAGAAGATAAAATACTTGCCCAAAAATACAATACGGAAAGTCACTTACGTATTTTACTCAATGTTTGCAATGCTCTATCTTATGCGCACAGTAAAAACGTTATTCATAACGACCTAAAGCCATCAAATGTGATGGTAGGAGAATTCGGTGAAATATTAGTTATGGATTGGGGAATTGCGGTAGATATTTCTGAAGGCGTATCATTTTCAAAAGGTTTACATAAATCTATGGTGAATAATCCAATGGGAACTCCTAGTTATATGCCGTGGGAATTAGCTCAAGGATGTGGAGATAACATTGGAGTATGGACAGATGTGTATCTTTTAGGCGGAGTTCTATATCATATCTTAATGGGTAGACCTCCTCATGGTGGCGGTATCGTTTCTGCACTTTTTGCTGCTGTTACCGGTAAATTACCACCATTTTCGATTGACATTCCTAAAGAACTGCAACAAATTTGTCATAAAGCGATGAGCAAAGATATCGAGAAGCGTTACGAAAATATTGCTCAGTTTCAACAATGTATTGAAAACTATTTGCAACATAAAGAAAGTATTGTCATTTCCGAAAAAGCACAAGCAATTATTGATAAAAAGATTTCTTCTGAACAAAATAAATCTTATGCACAATTCTCCGAAGCGATTGCTGGATTTACACAAGCTTTACAACTATGGGCTGAAAACAAGCAAGCTAAAGTAGGGTTAGAAAAAGCACGCATTGCATATGCGACAACAGCTTTACAACATGAAGATTTTGGTTTAGCAGATGCGCAACTTGATTTTGTCGCACAGCAAAAAGCACAACAATTGAAAATGCAAATAAATCATGCAAGAAACCTCAAACTACGTATGCAACGTACCTCTAAATACATGCGTTACCTGTTATACATCGCAACAACCGTTATTATTGCTGGATTAACAATAGGATTTTTACTGATTAGGAAAGCTGAGCGCAATACTAAATATCGCGAAAACAAAGCCCTACAACAGCTTGCGCAAATTGCTTTAAGTAAATCAAAAGAAGCGTATCAACTTGCGTCATCAGAAATAACCAAAAAAGGTGATTATCCACATCTACAAAAGATAGAGAATTATTACGATAAATGTGGAGTTTACGCTGAAAAAAGCTTGGAGTTTTCGAAGAAAATTCAATTTATTTCAAGTAAAAACAATATACAAATTGACAAGCTCAAAAAACTTGCCCAAGGCATGATAGACATTTCGTCTAAACGACCATTTAGTCCTTTGTTGTGGAAAATAAAAGCTGCAAATTCAGGAAAAATAAATGCTGTGCATTTTAATGCTGATGCTGAGTTATTTGCTACAGCAGGAAACGATAAGATTGTTTATTTGTGGAATACCGTTACTGGAACCCAAGTAACTTCTTTTAGCGGTCACCAATCGACAATAAACACAGTACGATTTAGTCCTAATGGAAGGTATCTCTCCTCTGGTTCGACTGATAAAACTATTCGGGTATGGGACATCAAGACAGGAAAACAAATATTTACTTTTCGCGGGCATAGTGGTTCTGTAAATAACATATGTTTTTTCAAAGAGATCCTCGCTTCTGCGTCCTCAGATAAAACGATTCGTTTGTGGAATATAATTACAGGTAAGCAAATTACTGTTTTAAAAGGCCATTTAGGTTCTGTAAAATCTATAGATTTTAGTTCCGATGGAACATCCCTTGTTTCAGGATCAGCAGATAAAACTATCCGTTTATGGGATATAATAACGAAAAAAAATACGTTGGTTTTTCGTGGACACAGCAAGGCGGTAAACGCAGTAAAATTCGCGCAGAATTATATTCTTTCGGGATCGACAGATAAAACCATCCGCTTATGGAATTCAAACACTGGTAAACAATTGAAAATTATAGCA
Organism: Candidatus Uabimicrobium helgolandensis; assembly: GCF_041508025.1. Taxonomy (NCBI): domain Bacteria; kingdom Pseudomonadati; phylum Planctomycetota; class Candidatus Uabimicrobiia; order Candidatus Uabimicrobiales; family Candidatus Uabimicrobiaceae; genus Candidatus Uabimicrobium; species Candidatus Uabimicrobium helgolandensis. The sequence continues at coordinate 8,909,967 of NZ_CP165719.1, read as the reverse complement.
AATAGCAAGTCTTCGGTCTTAACTTTAGATTATGATAAAAACAATAAAGTATTCGTTTATAATAATGGAATAAAATTAGATATTTGCAATATAAATACCGCTATTCATGCTTTTCACGGGCACTTAGGACAAATTAATTTTGCTCATTTCAGTCGCGATGGTAAATATCTTTTATCTTGTTCTAAGGATAGAACAGTTAAGTTATGGAATATGGCTAAACGCAAACAAATTTCTATTTACAATAATCACATTGCAGATATTTACTCCATAATTTTTAGCAACGACGGAAAATATTTATTGTCCTGCTCTAAGGATAAAACAATCCGAATGTGGGATGCGCAAAATGGTAGGCAGATACATTGTTTTACTGGTCATACCTCAGCGGTCACATCTGCTGTATTTAGTCATGATGGTAAGTACATAGTTTCATGCTCCAAAGATAAGAGTATAAAAGTATGGAGTGTACAGCAACGCAAGCAATTACTCATGCATAGTTTTTCGACCTTCGTACATAGTGCAAAATTCAGCTCTGATGATAAGTATTTATTTTTTATTTTAGGGAATAACACCGTAAAAATTTTAAACATTCAAACTGGTAATTATTCTACTTTTATAAAACACAAAACTACTCTAAACGAAATTAAAATTAGCGCACAAGGTCAGCATTTAATGGCTATTTGTCATGATAATTCTATTCGTGTATGGAACACAAAAACCAAACAGCAAATTGCCAAACTGCCTCATCCTCGCCAAATTTCCAGTGCTACATTTAGTACCAACATCAATTATATTGTTTCTGGTTGTACAGATAAAGTAATTCGTTTATGGGATATAAAAACAGGCAAAGAGATTCACTCATTTAGAGGGCATTCTTCTCAAGTAAACTCTGTGGATTTGAGTCACGATAACCGTTTTATAGTTTCGAGTTCATATGATAAAACTATTCGCATTTGGCATGTCAAAACTCAGGCATTAGCGGCAACATTGCAGCAGTCAACCTCAACCCAATCTTGCCACTTTGATGTAGCTAGCCAAAAAGTTGTTTTTATAAGTGATAACAATCGTACTGTACAACTGTGGGATGTTTCTTTGATTACCAACCAACCCCTCCTAAATGCAAAATCTGTATCTTTTGTAAATGATAAAACATTCGCTTCTTCGCATAAAAACACCATAAAGTTATGGAGTTTGGAAAACAAACAAATAACCAAATCAATAATAAACAACTCTTACATAAACTCTATTGATTTAAATAAAAGTAAGGTTGTTTGCGGCGGTAAAGATGGAACAATCAACAAATGGAATATTGACAACTCTAAGATTATAGCGACAATGAAAGGACACAAAGCGCCAATATGGTGTGTGAAGTTTAGTAAAGATGGAAAGTATATTGCGTCTGGCGGTGAAGATAATCTCGTTTACTTGTGGAATGCGAAAAATGCAAAGCAGCAAGCCGTATTCAAAGGGCACAGCAATACGGTAACAGCTGTTGATTTTAGCAGAAATAAGCGATACTTAGCCTCAAGCTCTAAAGATAAGACTGTAATTTTATGGGACATTGTCAACAAAAAGCGACTTGCTGTTTTTAGCGAAAGTAAATCTGAAATTTATGCGGTTAGTTTCGCTCCTGATAATCAACATCTAGCCATTGGCGCTAATAATCGCATTTACATATGGAACATACACAATAATCACATATCAACCATAATTTTTGATAAACCTGACATTCGTTACTGTACATATAGTGGTGACGGCAAGTATATTATATGTAACTTTTCAGCGGGGATAAAAATATGGGACATTACCACTTCACAAGAACTACCCATAGCAAGACACCACAATATGCAAATATTACGCTATAACGGTAACGATTTAATATGCTCTACTTTTGATGGTTTTACATATTTGTGGGAACCTTTTCAAAAATACAATATCTTACAATCTCACCCACAAACAAATCACTTGCACAATTATAAAGTAAAGGAAGATATGTCTGTTGTAAGATATACGACCAGGAATTTATGGCAGCGGTTATCATCAAACTAATAGAAGAAAGATACAGAACTATAATTCCGATAGGAAAATGTTTACCGCTGGTGTTAAAATCCGTGCCTATTGTCATAAAGAATACTAACATGCGTAGTTATCAGGAGGTCAAATGTGAAAATAAGAGGTAAATCTTTAAATAAAATAGAAAGCGATATGAAATACTTTGGATGTACTTTCTATCTAGACAAAAACAGAATACACAAAATAAACAATTCCTTGTTTGACAATTGTAGTTTTAAAGGAGATGTGGAACTTGATTTTGAAGGTTGCGAATTTAACAATTGTGGGTTCTCTAGAAAACTCAAATTAGGAAACAAATCTATTACTAGTCTAGACAAAATTGTCCAGTGCACAAATATTACTTCCCTAGATCTTAGTGATACAAAAGTAATGAATACGGGACTAAAGCATCTGAAAAACCTGACCAACCTCACTTCTCTCAATCTTGAAAGAACAAAAATAAAGAATACAGGACTAAAGCATCTGAAAGGCTTGACCAAACTCACTTCTCTCAATCTTGAAAGAACAAAAATAGGGGATGAAGGACTAGAACATCTAAAAGGCTTAAATAACCTCATTTCTCTCGATCTTAGCTGGACAAAAATAGGAGATGCAGGGCTAAAGGATCTGAAAACCTTGACTAATCTCACTTCTCTCAACCTTGAAAAAACAAAAATAGAGGAGCTAGAACATCTAAAAGACTTGACCAACCTCACTTCTCTCTACCTTGACATTACAAAAATAGGGAATACAGGACTAAAGCATTTAAAAGGTCTGACCAACCTCACAGATCTCGGCCTTAACAGTACAGAAATAGGGGATGTAGGGTTAAAGTATTTGAAAGGCCTGATCAATCTCACAGATCTTGGCCTTAACAGTACAAAAATAGGAAATGAAGGTCTAAAGCACTTGAAAGGTCTGACCAACCTCACTTCTCTCTACCTTTGGAATACAGAAATAGGAGATGCTGGACTGGAGTATCTGAAAGACTTGACTAGTCTCACTTCTCTCAAACTTAGTAGTACAAAAATAGAAGATAAAGGGTTAAAGCACTTGAAAGGTCTGACCAACCTCACTTCTCTCGATCTTGGCTATACAAAAATAGGGAATGAAGGGCTAAAGTATTTGAAAGACCTGACTAACCTTACTTCTCTCAAACTTAGTACTACAAAAATAGGGAATGAAGGGCTAAAGTATTTGAAAGGCCTGACCAACCTCACAGATATCTCCTTTTTCGATACAAAAATAGGGAATCTAGGGTTACAGTATTTGAAAGACCTAACCAACCTCACTTCTCTTGATCTTAGGTATACAAAAATAGACGATGAAGGGTTACAGCATTTGAAAGGCCTGACCAGTCTCACAGATCTCAACCTTGAAAGTACAAAAATAGAGGGAGAAGGGCTAGAGCATTTGAAAAACCTAACCAGCCTCACTTCTCTTTGTTTATATAGTATAAAAATATCGGATGTCGGACTAGAGCATTTAAAAAGTATGACTAGTCTTACTGATCTCTACTTAACAAAAATAGAGGATTCAGCGCTGAAAAGTTTAAAGAAATCTCTACCAAAAACAACTATTTCGCGCGATTAATAATCGCGCAGCCATATTTTGCTAATTTTTGTGGGATACAAAGTAAATCACAACGAATTTACAACGATATTGATCACTGGAAAAGCAAGCGCGATAAGCTTCTCCACAAAGATTCGTTATTCAAAAAATGTAATAGAGAAATTGCCAAAAGATGGAATAAAATTTCATTGATTAACAAAGAAATCTCACACACAGCCGCGAACATCATTGTCTTTTTTGCCAAACACTACAATTGCTCAAAAATCTATTATGAAAACCTAAAATCACTTAAATCTCGTGGTTACTCTCGTAATAAAAATCATCAAATAAACACCACTGTCCGCCAAAAAATTATTGCTCTGACTGATTATAAAGCCAGTCTGTGTGGTTATTCTTTACAAAAGCCTATTCATCCAGCAGGTACCAGCTCCATTTGCCCAAAATGTTCGCACAAAGGGCAACACTTTTCATCTTCTGATAACCACAAAAAACAACACAAATCTCTTCCTTGGTTTTATTGTCCAAATTGCACATTCTCCGCTGATCGCGATTATGTCGCGTGCTTGAATATTGCTCGGAAAGCCATTTTTAAAAAGAATCTCAAAAAATGTACAAAAACAGTCGTCTATAAGAAGACTCGTTTGCCTGATTCACTGTTCCGTCAGGACGCCTTTGCTACAACCCATTGCAAAGGTCACATTTATTGTTTGTTGGGCTGGATACATTCTGTTTCCCTCTCTTCCAAAGTCGTACAAAAGAGTTTTAATTCTTTTAAAGGTACTATCTTTGGAATCCTTCGCGTATGAATGTTATCCACTACTTTGGATTTTTTAGTTTAAAGAGGAACGCTACAAAAATATATTTCGTACCACTATGTAGCCTAACTGTAGGGTACTTTTTGCGTGAAAAATTTAGAAAATTTTTTTTAGTTTATCTGACAATTTCGAAAACACTGTTGGCGCAATTAGCAGATAAAAATATTCATGTACTTGATTCTATAAATAAAGATGCCTCTAATAAAAAGGCTAAGTAAGTTATTCGCGACTTGAATGATGCTGAATGTTTAAAAAATTATTTTCGCGTCTTAGTTGGTCGCATTTTTTAGAACTGATAAAAATAGACGATGAATTAAAAAGATCTTTTTATGAAATTGAATGTATAAAAAACAATTGGTCTGTACGTAAACTAGTAAGGCAAAAAAATAGTATACTTTTTGAAAGAATAGGATTAAGTAAAAATAAAGAAAAAATTTTCATTATAACTGCCCTTATGTTTTTAAACCTTTGCTCTTTATAGGTTTGCAATTGGACAAATTCTGGCGTTTTTAACTCCAGAATTTGTAAAACACTTTACTTGATGGAAATTAAATGCAACTCAATACAAAATGTTAAGAACAATAAATAGAAATCTTGTGGATATGTATTGGTACTTAGGTAAAAGAATGATGGAAAAACAAGAAGTAGAAGGCTGGGGGAAATCTGTTGTTGAAAAATTGTCTAGTGATTTGCAAAAAAATTTACCTGGCATTAGAGGTTTTTCTTCATATAACTTATGGAATATGAAAAGATTTTATAAGTTATATGAAGAGGATGATAAACTAGCAGAACTTACCAAAAATATAAGTTGGACACATAACATTACATTGATGAAAAAGTGCAAAGACCGACTAGAGCGCGAATTTTATATACGTATGTCTATTAAATTTGGCTGGACAAACAATGTGCTAGTTCACCATATTGGAAATAAAAGTTATGAAAAAACTATGCAAAATCAAACTAATTTCGCTAGAACTCTTCCTCTTGATATGCAAACGAAGGCTAAGTTAGTAGTAAAAGATGAATATGTTTTTGATTTTTTAGAACTTGATGAGAATCATAGTGAGAGGCAATTAGAAAAAGGACTTGTGCGTAATATCGAAGAATTTTTAACTGAAATTGGCGATATGTATGCCTTTATTCGCAGTCAATACAGAATCGAAATAGATGATAAAGAATATTTTATAGATATATTACTTTATCATAGAAAATTACGTTGTCTTATTGCCATAGAACTAAAAATTGGGGAATTTATTCCTGAGTATATCGGTAAAATGCAATTTTATTTATCCATTTTAGATGATAGAGTGAAATTAAAAGATGAAAAACCATCTATTGGAATTATTTTGTGTAGGTCGAAAAATAAAACAATAGTTGAATACGCATTGAAGGATTCAATTAAACCGATAGGTGTAGCGTCTTATCAAATAATGTCTTCTCCTCCAAAAGAACTAGAAGATCACCTTCCAAAACCAGAACAAATATCTAAATTGTTGGAAGGATTACCTGTCTCGATAGAAACTAGCTCACAAAATGAAAAAAAATTATTTTTAGAGCTTCCTCCTAATCAGAAAAAGATTTGTTTATATGTCAAAAAAAATGGGCGTATTTCTAACCAAGAATGTCAAACTATTTGCAAAATTCAAAAAAGACAAGTTAGTAACGAGCTACGTAGTTTAGTGAGTAAAAATATTTTGAAAAAAGTAGGTAATCGTGGAAGAGGAACATATTATACTTTAAATATTGATTTGCCTCTATAATTCTTGATTGTCTAAGATACAGGAGTTTTTATTAACCAAATGCCATTTATTTTACACTTTTGAGTCTCGCACTAATTGTTTTTTTTTCAAAAAAAAATCAAACTAATTTCATTTTTGCAACGTATTTGTTTTTAAAACAAAAACGATATGAAGGATGGATGCTGTTATGATTTATATTTTTGCAACTCCAATGATTTTAGTAGTCCTTGTATCAATTAGTGATAGGTTCTCTATCACAGATAGATTAGATGATATGAAGTACTACATTTTTGACACTAAATCGAAATGGAAAATGTTACAACGTTTCACAGTCAAAACAAAGTTTACAATATTTTCAATAATCACTTGCAGTATTATTATTTACTATACCAATTACCTGGGAAGTGTTTCTTTATATTTTGAGTATATTTATCCTATGGCAACGTGTACACTTGCTGGTATTTACATAATCTATGATAGAAAACTAGCACCTGATTGGAAATTATTGCGTATTTTTGTATTTGCAATAATAGGGTTGGTAATCTTTACCGTATTACATTTTGCTTGTGGTTTAAATTTGCCTCTCATTCTTTTATCTGCGGTCATTATTATAAACTGCATTGGTCGTAGCAAGAATTTCAAGCAAGAAATTATGGAATTAATTGCTTTTCCTATTTATGCAGTTGTCATCTCTTTGTTCTGTGAAAATCTAAATTATAAGAGTTATTACTACACTAGGGGATATTTCGATATAGAACGATATGTGGATAACTATATGTATATTCACCCTGTCATTTTGTATTCTCTATTTGTGGTTTTTCTCATGGAAAAGCTCTATTTTCCTGTAAACGCGGTGTTGTCCAGAGTGCTTTCCTATACATTCTTTTTTTTGGGTACTTGCTTTATAGCAAGTGGTTTATATTTTAAGATAAGCTACTTTTCGATTGTTTTTATTGCTTGTATTTTCTTTATTTTTGATTTATTCACTCACAGTAAACCTAATTCGCAAGGTGAATCCGTTTGTCCAAAGAATGCACCAAACATTACAAAAAGACAGCGGCAAAAAGTTACTAGTGATTTGCCATCACCAAAAATTTGTACTTCATTAAACAAGCACCTTGATAGACAAATAAGTAATGCTGCGAAGTTTTTAGATAAAGAAAATATTGCTGCTTGGAAACACATACGTGGAGTTCTTTTTCTATCTATTCAAGTTTACCAAAACGAGAAAGATAGTAGTTATTTAAGATACACTTTTGAAATGCTTGGTCGTACAAAGCGAACAAAAACTATCTCTAAAAAATTACAAGAATATCAATTAGATATAGCTGATTTTTTTATCACACACCTTGACTTGTTAAACGAAGCTTTACAAGTTAAACAATTAAAAATTTTATATGAATTCTTATCTAAGTGCCAACCTCACCAAGAACGCTGGATGAAATACGCAGATCTCTTACAGAAGGTAACAGAAAAATTGCCAGTAAAAGAGGGCTGGAGAAGATCTGCCAAAATAGAAATTGTCTCACAACATAGAGTAATCAACCAAATTGTAGACTACCCGCCCCAGAGTTTACCGCGACCGTTGTCGTTACGTTTTCCTCTTTTCAACCAAAATCATATTGACTTGTTATCATCAAAAATATCTCATTGTAATTATTGGATAAAAGCGGAAAACCATTTTTTATACTATTGTGAGGATGAAAGAGTAGAAATTTCTTTGGTGGACAGTGGGCTAATAACCAAAAATAATAACTGTTATCGATATGAAGCTGTGTGGGGAAGCAAAAACATTACATATGACTTGGTAATTACATTACCACAACTTGCAACGTTATGTGATACAGAAATTACAACATATGCGGGTGAAAAACCACATATTCAAATTACAGAAGATATACAGTTAAAAATAACATCTACTCAGGCTTGGTTCGCCAAAATTACAATAGATTATCTTCTTTAAGGTCGTCGCTACATAATTTGTGAAAATAAAAGAAATTCTGCCTGTGGATAGACATTGTCACGTCTGGAAATCTTGGAATGCTTTTCACAAATTCGCCGTCTTTAACAGGGAACGATAAGTTGAGTTTCTTTTTTGCTCTCGGCATATTCCTTTTTAATGAATATGGCCTCTATGCTTTATTGTTTTTTTCTTGGCTTACTGGTATCCGACAATATTCGGTTTACAGTGACCTTTGGTAAAAATAATATGTTATATGGCACAGTCACTAGTTAAAGTGACTGTTCTGCAGTGGCTTGTCTCAAAAAAAAGTAACTCAGAATCTTTTAAAGACCTGGAGTCTTTGTGGCATTCATTAGAAAGATTATACTGGATAGAATCAGAAACATCCATCTGTTCTATCTCGTTTAGTTTATATCAAAGGCGACAATTTAAATATAGATTCAAAACAGATAGCCCTTGTTCATAAAAAATTTACTAATGTTAAAATCGCAAGTTAACCCTTTCGACACAAAAGCTTTGTCATTGGAAAAAAATTTTCTACCTATTAGAGAAGCTTACGTAGGAAGAGACGAAACGAGCAGAGAAAATATTTTAATTACAAATATACTTTGTAATCCTGGTGGTTGCAGATTTGTTGTCGAAGGGGAGATAGGTGTTGGCAAAACTTCTTTTGTTAACTATCATCGTTTTTTATGGGAAAATGAAGCTGAAAATCAGATACTGACTATTGAACGAGAAATTTCTGTTTATGATCACTGGAATATAAAAGATTTTTTAATAAATATTTTAGCAACTATCGTAAAACGAATACAAAAATTACCCCAAGCCAAATGTATTCTCAAACAAGATAATATCTTTCAAGAGATTTCATTACTTGGTAAAGTTTACAAAGGACAAAACCAAAATTTTGGAATCAACGCTTTCAATATTGGTTTTTCGACAGAGAAAAGTGAAAATATTAATGTTCCACGTGTTCCAGAGATCCAATTGCTAGAATATTTTTCTCACTTAGTAAGTATTATCAAAAAACTGGGCTTTGTTGGTCTATTTTTACACTTAGACAATTTAGAATTAATTAAAAACTCAAATGAAATACACAAGTTCAAAATCTATTTGAAAATCTACGCGATACTTTACAAACGCCAGACGTATATTTTGCTTTTGTCGCATACAGAGGTTTTTTTCAGAATGTAATTTCTCCAAGAGAACGTTTGAAAAGTGTGTTTTTTGGACGATCAATCTATATTCCACCTCTCAAAAAAGAAGAAGTAATAAAAGCAATAGAAAAAAGATACTCTATTTTGAAATTACCAAACCGAGAAGTAATCAAGCCATTTGAAGATGATTTTATTAATTATTTATACGATGTTTATCGGGGAAAAATACGTTTCATTATGGAAGCAGCAAATACCTTGGTTCCATTTTTGAGTCGCAAAAATCCGCAAACTTTACCAAGTAAAGTAGCTTGCGCAAAATTACAAGAAATACTCTACGAAGATGTGATGGAGAAAATTACTCCACAAGAGTGGGAAGTATTGAATGTTGCAGTAAAAGCTGAGTATTTTACGAATAAGGATATCGTCGAAGCACTAAAAATATCAAAACCCAATGTCAGTCGTATCATTAAAAAATTATCCCAAAACCAACTCATTACAACTATAGGTAAAAAAGGACGCTATGTATCCTATCAAGTATTTGAGGATATTAGAATAATTATAGATTCTGATGCTGAGAAATCCGTTAAATCTAACAACAAAAAAAGATTTTCAACAGTAGAAAAACGTACCCAAAAAGCGATAAAAAATATCAAGCGAAAAATTACAACAAAAGAATATGCTTCTACGATGAATGTTTCTATTAACATAGCAAGAAATGATTTAAAGTACCTTGTTTTGAATAACGAGATTGTAAAAAAAGGAAGTACCAAAAAGGCTTATTTCATCCTTAAAAATTAAGCTACTAAAAATGAAAATAGAACAAATTTGCGTTTTGAAATAGAAAAAAATGGATTATAAAAAACAAAATAGGCAAAGCAGCGCTTCTAAAGAAATGTTAGATAGAATCGAATATTTTTTTGAGACCGATTTTCCAAAAGGCTTAAAAGAAATTTTAAAACAAAACAATGATGTAACATACTATACTAGCCAAAAAGAAATTCAATTTCTCTCAACAAAAGAAATCAAAGAATATTACGACTGTTACCTTTTTGCACAATATATGCCAGAAGCAATTCCCTTTGCAATGGATGGTTTTGGAAATTTCATTATGTTAAAAAAACACGAAGGCACTAAAATTTATGGTGCCAATTCTGGTAATTTAGGATGGGAAGATTCTGTGATATTCGGAAATAGCTTTGAAGATTTTTTAGAAGATTCTACACCTCCTTACGAAGTTATTACGAGTCTGGCATTAATGCCTTTTTAATATCTTTTAAAAAACTCCTCTAGGTTCGAGGAGTGCACAAACTGGCTGCCCCGTCAGGTTACAAAACGAACTTTTTCAATCCAATTCCCACTATTCTCCACTCGTAAGTTTCACGGGGGAAGCATAGTATTATCCACCTCTAAAAAAAACTTCTACAAGAAATTTTCTCAATAAAAATTCTATAAAATCATGGTTATTTTACGCGGTTACCATACCAGCGAATAATTTAGAAGCTATGTGATTTGGAATTTGAAAAACCGGAATTTGTATAGTTACAACTATATGGATTTGAGGAAATTGTGGAGATAAAAATAAAAAAGTCAGGACCAGACGCCAATCTTTCCTGACTCTTGCATTTATCTCCTGGGAATGCAGGGGATTTTTATAATTTAGCACAAAAATCCTCTAAATGCCATTCTTTTTTAGAGGTGGATCATGTCTATAAAAAAAACAAAAAATCATAGGAAGCAGCAAAAAGCAAAAGACTATCAAGAGTTTAATTTGATCAACATCAATGACCCAAATATAATTGATGACTTAAAAAAATCAGGACTCAATTCTGATATTTGCGAAGGAATTATCCACAAAGTTCCTTCTGGTAAAAAAGGAACTCAAGAATTAAAAGATAATATTGGACGTAGTAAATACAAGGGACAACATTTACTGCAAGTGCAGCATTTTATTTACAAAATAAATTATTTGCATGCTCCAGGATATGCTCGTTATAAAGCTCATCCTCCCATTGATGGCATGAAATACTTATCCCCATTAAAACAAGTCTATGATGGGTATCATTTATTTTTTCATCCTAGTGTGGAAAAAAATCTATGTAAAGATTCAAAGCCACTTATCATTACCGAAGGCGAAAAAAAGTGTTTAAAATTGCAACAGGAATTAGGCCAAAATTATTGCGCTATTGGCTTTCCTGGAATTACACAATGGTTAGATGCTCCAGAGTGGAGTCAAATCAAATGCAAAGGTCGTGCTGTTTATATTTGTTTTGATAACCCAAAGTCTGACCAAGAAAGTAATTCGAATATTGAAAAACAAAAATTATCGCTATTTTTATTTCTATATAGTGAAGGCGCAAGAGTTCATAATATCACTTTTCCTGAAAAATACACAGGGATAGACGACTACCTTGCTGCTCTAAAACATCCAGCCAAAAAAATTCTAGAAAGAATAGAAAAAGCCCAAAAAGATATTTTTTCTTCGTTCAAAACCATTACGATAGAAGATGCTGCAAAGTACTTAGCAAAATATAAAACTAGCAATATTATGGTAAAACAATTATGGGAAGATGCTCTAAAAGAACGCTTTAAGTGTAGGCTGAAAGATTTAGAATCTTTACTACGCGACAAAGCCAAAGCTCAGTTAGAACAAAATTCGCCTGAGTGGATCAGCTATACTAAAGATGGCCACCCAAAAATTGTTACTGGTTTACTTGCAAAATCCATGTTACAAAAATCAAACCCACTTCTTTTTCACCAAGAAGAGTTTTGGCTATACAACAATGGTTATTGGCAATCAGAAGATCCCAGACGCCTTAAAAGAGAAATACAGCGCGTTTTAGGATATGAATTAGCAAAAAGAAAAGATATTGAGGATGTGTACTATCAAATGCAAAATGAATGCATTGCAAACAGAAGTTTCGACTTCAATAACGCTCGCGGTTTTCTAAATCTTGAAAACGGTATTCTCGATCTAAAGAGCATGAAGCTATTTACTCATGACAAAGATTATTATTTCACTTTGAAACTAGGCGTAAAATATAATCAACAAGCAGACTGTCCACAATGGAAAAATTTCCTCAATGATCTACTCTTTTCTCCAGAAACATTACAGCGATTACAAGAATGGTTTGGGTATATTCTTACACCATCAACAAAAATTCAAAAAGCGTTATTTCTAAAAGGAGATGGAGCAAACGGCAAGAGTGTAATACTAGAAGTAATCGGTGCATTACTAGGCGAATATTGCGGACATTCAGAAATCACAAAACTAGAAGAACGCTTCAATCGCGTCAATATCCGTGGCAAACTTGTCAACATCTCAACCGATGTAGACACAACCACTACACTAAACGACACCTTCAAAAAACTAGTTGCCGGAGAACCAATCACCGGAGAATTCAAAGGAAAAGATTCGTTCGAGTTTCGACCATTCTGCCGCTATATATTTGCAGCCAACGACTACATACCTTCCAGAGATAAGGGCAATTCCTTTTTTCGCCGCATAGACATAATCACCTTTTCAAGAATATTTTCAGAAGCCGAACGCGACGAAGATCTAGCGCAAAAAATAATTGATAGTGAACTATCAGGTATTCTCAATTGGGCGTTAGAAGGATTAAAAAGGCTAAGAGAGAATAATTGGAAAATGACAAATAGTGATGAGATGAAAACATCTCTAGTTGAATTCCAAGAAGACTCTAATCCAGTATTACAGTTTATACAAAACTGTTGTACTGTTGAAGATAAAGTCTATACTCCATGCGCCAGTTTATATAAAGCCTATAACGAGTGGTGTAAAGAAAATAACTACAAACCCAAAACCAGTGCTCGATTTGGACGAGAGTTAAAAAAACTCGCTACCTCTGAAAATTGGCCTGTGGAGAGGAAGCAGAAATCAAAAGGCTGGAGCTATCAGGGAGTACGCTTGAATCCTGGAATGCAACAAATATGAAAAATAACTAGTAAATTTACGGAGTAACTAGCAAATAACCAGTAGGAAATTTTCTACTGGTTACGCTAGAACACTTAAATTATAAAGAGAAAAGATAAACATAACTAGTATAACCAATAAGAAATGAATATTTAAATTACGAGTAATAGCATACTGTTTGTTGAAGTTTTTTAAAATAGATTATGTGTACCTAAAGTTTACCAGTTGTATAGATTAAAAGTTCGCACAAGTTCTAGAATACATCATTACAGATAACCAGTAAAAAGAAACCAACTGGTTATCTCTTACCAGTCTTTCCTCTTATTAGCCTCTTTTATTTTTTTGTAAAATGTTGTACCATATTGAAAATATCAAATAAAAATATCAGAATACAACAAAGAAAGAAGTAGGTATGGCACTAGATGGTTTTCCCAAAAATGCCAAAGAATTGCAAGGTTTAGAAATATCAGAGATCGCATTTTTTGCTGAAGAGTGTGTCGAAAACCTTTCGAAAGCTGAAATTGATTTTTCTCTTAGAAAAATGAAAATAATAGCTACTAAAATAACGCAAGACTCACATCTACAAACGTACTGTGTAAACGTAGTTGAATATCTTTTGGGGCGCGAAAATTATTTTGTCAAGTGGTTATTAATTCTTCGTGAAGATAAACCTATTTTTATTGATAATTGGCTACAACCTCCAAATTCGCATGCTAAAGATAGAGAATTAATTTCGACTCAGGTAGTCTATTTTCCCTGCCAAAGTAACAAAAGTGCAGAACTTATTCCGATCGAGAGTGAAAAAAATAACTGCAAACCAATTAAAATTTCAATAGACACATATGATCCGCTACCAACAAATCGAAAAAATTATAACCTCTGTTGGTCAACATATTTTGATAATCGCAATATCAGGAATACTAAATATTGGAATACTAAACTACTCACAAAGATTAAAAAGCTAAAAAAAATTATTCACAAAAAAGAGCAGGGAAAAACTATAGAGTTATCTGCGAAATGCTTTCTATCAGTTGGCATAGCTTTTGGGTATATATTTTCTCAACCTTCAGGATATAAAATTGAAATAAAGCAAGACAACGATTTTACAAAACAAGAAGAATTGTGGAAAACTACCGACACATCCGAAGAGTTCGAAATAAAAAAAATACTTTCAAATAACTTTAGGGTAAACCAAAAAGAATTATGTTTAACTATTTCGATTACACGTGACATTTCTGGCGCTGTAAAGCAATATGTAGCTCATAAAAAAATGATCGCTACGCATTTAGAGATTGCGGCAAAGGTTACAGGAAGAGACTGTATACGAAACTCAGCGCAAGCAAATTTTGCCGCAAAAGAGGTGAGTGAGGGTATATTAGAAATATGTAGTGAGCACCAGTTTGAAAAAATTCATCTGTTTTATTCTGGGCCTTTAGCTCTCGCTATTTTTATTGGTCATCGCTTAAATACTATAGGTGAACTACAACTTTATGAATATGATGGTCATCAATACAGTCCTTCTTTTTGTTTAAACAGGAGATAAAAAATGGCAAAACTAGACAGTAGTTTTAGGGAATTTTTAAAAGAAATTCGACCTACTAGTAATCAAAAAGAAGATTTGAAAAAAGGCCATACCATTTTGCGCGAGCGTTTACTTAAATACGAAAAGCTGAAAAGTATTGTTGTTCATACTTTTCTTCAAGGAAGTTATAAACGTGCTACTTTAGTTCGGCCAAAAGGCGGAAAACGCTCGGATGTAGATGTTGTTGTCGTAACAAATCTAAAAAAAGAATCTTATCCTGATCCAAATAAAGCCATGGATCTTTTTGTTCCATTTTTGCGTGAATACTATAAGCACAAATACAAAAGACAAGGACGTTCGTTTGCAATAGATTTATCATATGTCGACTTAGATTTAGTTATTACTTCATCGCCGCCTCTTGCTCAAATAGAAGAATATAAAAAAATTAGTGATGAAAACATCGAGGATTTTGATGAAGGTCAATGGAAATCAGAGCAGTTATGGATTCCTGATCGAGATGCTTCAGAATGGAAACCAACTCATCCCTTAGAGCAATTTGACTGGACAAAACAAAAAAACAACAGCACGAATGGACACTACACCAATGTTGTTAAAGCTATAAAGTGGTGGCAAAGATCAGATTGGCCTAACGACCGTCCTAAAGGATATCCGTTAGAACATCTTATCGGGCAAGTATGTCCAGATAAGATAAATTCTGTTGCTGAAGGTATTGTTTCTAGTTTTGAAGGTATAGTCAACAGAGGAAACAGTGTTCCGTACTATCCATCTTATGGAGTTTCTCCACAAGAAGATGTTTTTGCTAGAATTTCTGCTTCAGAGTATTCTAAATTTTACGAACACATTGAATGTGCAGCAAAACAAGCAAGAGAAGCCTTTGATAAAGATGATAATTTTGCATCATCAAAAATTTGGAGAGAGTTATTTGGTGATAAATTTCCTAAAAGTAAACAAGGTCCATTTGTTACTCCTAAATCGTCATCTGGTGATCTTAAACCACGACGTTATGGTAAAACAAATAGGTAATAATTATGAAAGAAATCCCGCAAGAGATCATTAAAGCTTATCAGAATTTAAAAGACATTGGTGTTGTTAATGTCAAAACACCAATGAAGTGGACAGATAAATTTAAAATACAGTTAGAGTTTGAAATAGAGATTTGCATTTCGCGTAACCTCGGTAAAAAAAATATTCGAAATATCGCGTTAAAAGTTATAGTTCCTGAGAATTTCCCTTTTGATTCACCTAAGTTTCTCTCAATGGATGAAGAAATTACTGGTTTTGCTCATCAGCCTAATAATTTTTTATGTTTAGGAGAAACACAGGGGACTCCACTGGATTACACAAAGTTAGTATACTTTGTTGAAAAAGCAAAAAAGTGGCTTGACGATGCTATCAATGAGCAATTAATAAAAGCTGGTGACCCTTATGAACTACCTTACTTTGGCGCATTGACAGGTCCGCAAATTGTTTTTAGTGAAGACAAAGTATCTTTTGAAAAATGGCAAAGCTATTTTGGAAAAGTAGGTAAAGTCCAGTGTAGCTGGGCTATAAACAGAGGTAATGTTTTTGCTTTAGAATATCTAGATTCACAAAAAAAAGTAATATGTAAAACAGGCTTTTCGTCCCACTTTAAAAATATTGACCGCCAATTTAATATAACTTGGCTTCTTTTACCCAAAATTGTCTACGAGAAACATCGCCCACCAAAAACATACCAAGAGATAAAAAATCTATGTCAGAAATACAACATTGATTTTGATGAAGTAAGAGAGGACACATGCAAAGACAAACAAGGAGTAGCAATTCTTTTAATCGGTTTTCCAATAACTAAGACATATGGCGAAAAAAATACTGAAATACATTGGCAGCCTTTATATTTACATTTAAGTAGTAAAGCATGTAAAAGTGATAGTGGTCTTGTACTTCCACAGCATGCTACAAGTAGCTCTTTAGAATGGGGCTGGTCTACAAATGTTACTAGTGAACGTTTATATAGTCGAGGTGCTTTACCTAATACCATTCAAGAATCTCATACATCAATTGTAGGGTGTGGCGCTATTGGAAGTATTGTCGCCGAATTTATGGCGCGTGGTGGAACGAAAAAAATCGATTTATTCGATTATGATATACTTTTGTTTGGCAATCTTTGTCGGCATACTCTTGAAGCTATGGATATAGGTAGATATAAGTCTATATCTTTAGCTAATAAACTTTCGTTGATAAATCCATTTTCCGAAATAAAAGGACATGTAGCCCGAATTCCACTTCATTCAAAAGTACCTATAGAAGTAAGCGAAGGATTAAAAAACTCAAGATTTATTATAGATTGTACTGCGAATGAAGAAGCGTCTTTGTGGCTTAGTGATTTTGCTGAAAACAACGAGCAGAAGATAGTTGTTATGTTTTTCAACATACATGCAGAGACTCTTACTCTTATCATTTCAAATAAAAGTAATTCTTGCCAATCTATTACTCAAGATTTGTTTGATAAAATAAAAAATAAAAAAACTCCTGTAGAACCAAAAGTATATTTTTATCAACCAAAACTAGAAGACGAAATAATTGAAGGAGCTGGCTGCTTTGAATCGACATTTCCAGCTCTTTTTATTCATATCAATATGTTAGTTGCAAGTGCTATGGATTTAATAGTCGCTTATGTCAATGAAAAACCACAAAATGGACTTGCTGTTATATTACAAAGAAACTCAAGAATATTCTCTTCTGATACAAATGAAATGGTAAAGATAACATGGAGCCAAGAATACTAGAACAACTATCACTACACTGGCGATCTCATTGTGGCGACTACAATGTAAATATTACTAACGAATGTCTGTCTAATATTATAGGTTTAGCCTGTCAGTTCTATCCTTTAGAGACTGGAACATCTCTAGTTGGTAGCTATTCTAAAGATGGCTATACCGCTAACATATTGGGAATAACGCCTCTACCTACAGATTCAAAACATGGAAAATTTGCTTTTAATAGAGGAGTTTTTGGTTTAAAAAAATTTTACCAAGAGCTATGGAGTACAAAAAAATGGTTTTACTTAGGGGAATGGCATAGCCATCCAGAGATGCAACCAATACCAAGCATTCAAGATGATACAACCCAATTTGAGATAACACAAGATTTTGAAACCCGATGCTCAGAATCTATCTTACTTATTTTAGGCGGGGAATTTTTTCAAAGTCCAAATATAAAATTGTTTTTATATTCTACTCATTCTGACAAAAGAATAGAACTTAGTCCTAAACTATAGGGTCTTTATTTTGTATTGAATAATCTAGTTCTAATAAAAGAGATTAACATGTGTTCTAATAAAATTCCTAAGAGTAATAAGAATATCGTTAAAGTTGCATCTTTTGCGCAAAAATGCTCTAAGGGAAAATTTGATTTCTACCTTGCTCAAGTAAGTATAGACAAGTATGAAATTACGTCAGAGCAATATTTTCCGTGGAAGTTTTTTAAAATAGATTCTGTGTACCTAAAGTTTACCAGCTGTATCGGTTAAAAGTTCGCACAAGCTCTAGAATTCATCATTACAGATAACCAGTTGTCTCTTTTTACTGGTTATTTCTTTCCAGTTTTTCCCTTCTATCAGCTTCTTTTATTTTTTGGCGAAATGTTGTATTATATAAAGAATAGTACATTAAAATATAACAAAGAAAGAAGTAGGTATGGCACCCAGAAATGCCAAAGAATTGCAAGGCTTAACAATATCAGAGATTGCATTTTTTGCTGAAGAATGTGTGGAATATCTTTCTGAAGATAAGATTAATTTATCTCTCATGAAGGTAGAGATACGAAAAACTAAAATAGCTAAAAGCAATGATCCAACAACTTACTGTGTAAATGTAGTTGAGTATCTTTTGGGGCATGGCAAATTTGCAGAGTGGCTATTAGTTCTTCACAAAGATAAGCATGAATTCGTTGGTAACTGGCTTTATGTTCCTGAAAACATAAATAAAATGCCTGGAGAAACAACGAAGGCAATTTCTGAAAATACAGAAAAGCCTCAAGACGTTAACACAACAACCTATTCGTGTGATCATACAAAACAAACAAAAGACATCGAAAAGTCTATCAATAAGTGGATGGAAGATAAGCGCAAACGGCCAATCATTTTGTGTGTCTATGGATATGATACCGAAATTTCGGAAATTATGCGATTTTTGATAGTCAAGCGACATGGAGATGTAGAACAGCGATCCATTGCTTGGCAGAGCGATAAGAATTATGGTATTGAAGATGATATAGTTGAAAAAGTTGAGAGGCTTTATAAGGAAACAAAGAAGCCTAGTGTTGTTGAAGTTTTGATGGGAGTGAAAGATTTACAACGCAATAGCTATAATATGATCAAAAACTTACTATTGCGACTTGGAAGCCAAGAGCTACTTGATAAAAAGCAAAATCCAAAACAAATAGTTTACATTTGCTTTGTTATCAAATACAAAAAAAGCGAGCTTACACCAAGGTTAATGCCGCCAAACTTTTTCTCCGATAAATTCAGTTTAGAGAAGAAAGTAAAGTATCCATATGACGGAATATTCAAAACATTATCCATATTTGGCGATGTAAATAGATTTGAGGTAGATGCTTGGTTGGTAGAAAACCGAGAATTGTCAAAATTGCAAAGGGAGTATATAAAGGAAGAGTTAGATAAACTAAAAAATTACGTTTCTATGAAAAAATTAAAACACATCGTAAAATCTTGCTTCGAAAAAGGATAATCGCAGTGGAAAATGAAAAAATCGACTTTCCTTACTTGGAAAACCTAAAAAACTCCAACGTAAAAGACGTACAACTACAACAATCTTTGTTCAAAATACCCAAAAAACGTGATTATGCAGGAAAAACGTATCCCTATCTTCTCACTGACAAAAATCTAGAAGCTGCTGCTGATATGGCAATTTTGCTAAACCAGCCACTTCTCCTTACTGGAGAAGCTGGTGTAGGGAAAACGCAGTTTGCTTACTACCTTGCAAATAAATTGGGATGGGAAGTGTTTGATTTTGATACCACATCCGCAAGTACAGCCGAAGAAGTTTTTTACACCTACGACACTTTAGGAAGATTTAGTGCAGTAAATCTCGACCAATTAAAGCCGGAACAAGCAAAAGCGGCTAACTATATCGAGTATCATGCGTTGGGAAAAGCTATTTTATATTCGCGAGCGAAAGACGATAAAATTAAAGAGTTTCTATCCAACAAAATTGAGCTTCCCGATCAGCCCAAAAGAGTGGTGGTCCTTATTGACGAAATCGACAAAGCTCCTCGTGACTTTCCCAATGATCTCCTTAATCGCTTAGAGAAATTGAGTTTTCGAATTCCTTTTATATCAGATAAGGAAATCTGCGTTGATGAAGAGTATCGCCCTATAGTTATTTTTACCAGCAACGAGGAAAAACCACTCCCCAACCCATTTTTGCGGCGTTGTATATATTGTAATATAGAGTTTCCTTCCAAAAAAAGTTTGAAAAAAATTGTTGATTTGCGCCTTGAAGAAATAAAGCCATTGTCTTCCAAAGACAAATTTATCGACGATGCATTAGAGTTGTTTTTTATATTGCGTGAAAATGAGTTGAGCAAAAAACCATCGATCGCTGAACTTTTAGGTTGGTTAATAACTTTATATCACGGATTAAAGCTAAAGCAGCAAGATGAACAAATAGATCTTAAAACCAAAAAAGATGAACTACTCTCAAGTTTACAAGCCCTGATAAAAAACAAAGATGATTTTCAAACGGCAAATGCTGTTGTTGAAAAATGGGTGGAATAGCTGTGCAAGTAGATATTCCACTTCTCGGAGAAAACCTTGGGCTACTGTTGCATGGTTTACAACTAGCGCAGTACAATATTTCGATTCGGCATTTACAAGACTGGCAAACTTTACTCATGTCACTTACCAAAAAAGGTAATGCAAAGATAGAGTTTGAAGAACTATGTCGCTATATGGCGGCCACTGTTTGTTGTAATACACTGCAACAGCAAGACTTTCATAACTACTTCGCACAGTTTTGCCAATTACATGCATGCAAAGAACAAGAACCACAGCCTACATCACTTTCTAAATCCGATGATAATATAGACAAACCAAACCCACTACCAAAATCTAAAAGGCGCTGGTTAAAGTATTTTGTTGGTGGCTTAGCACTTTTGTTACTGTTGTTACTGTTGTTTTCCTACATCTGGTACACAACTCGTCCTCACAAACAACAGAAATATTCACTAACCGTTTACGCTGTCAATGAAAAAAAGCAACCGCTGCAAAATGCGTCCATTCAGCTTAGTACAGGCGAAACTTTACAGGAACAACAAAAATTTTACACTACTCAATTTACACCTCAAACTAAACCTGTAACGATTACAATAACTAAAGATGGATACAATACTCTTACAAAACAAATACAGTTTGTTGGCAGAAATGTCGAAAAAACCTACACTCTTTCTCCACTTCGGTCATTTAAATTATCCGTAAGTATTACTAGTACCGAGGCACATAAAAATCCGGTAGATGCAACAGTTTCCTTCCTAGGAAAAGAACAACAGACTGTAAAGGGAAAATGTAATTTCAGCGGTAACATACCACAAAATCAAAAAACAGCTCTATTAACTGTAGATAATACAAATTACAAACTTTATGAACAACAAATTACATTACGAGAAACAATGACCACAGAAGTTGTTCTACAAAATCTAAATAAATGTGAAATCAACGGTGTAGTTGTTGACAAAGATAACAATCCTATTCAGCAAGTTGCTATAAATGTACTCAATATCAACACCACAACAGCGAACAACAATCATTTTCAAGTATCCGTTGCCACACGACAAGAAAAAGTCGAATTATACGCTTCTCACCCTCAATACGCGCAACAAAAAGTAGTGATCACACTTGATAAATCAAAAACCATAGTCACAATTGTCATGACCAAAAAAAACATCTCCCTATATTCATTCTTTTCGCAACCAAGTAAAATGTCGACAAATACGCCGCAATTAAATATATACTTATGGATTTTCATCTTGTCAATGCTCTTGGTTGTCATGATCATACTTCTACGCAGATTCAATTACTTTTCTGTAAAAATGCCGACGCTTCTAAGACGCCAATCGATGCAACGTTTAGAAATAAAAAATTCATCTCCTGTACTCTCCACTAAGATCAATCTTCCGCCCATTGAAAATCTACAAAAATGTCGCAGTATTATTTCCAATAAGATCGACTATATCGCTACAGCGAACAAAACAGCGAATAACGCCGGACTTTTTACTCAAGTGTATCACTGTGGCAAAATAGTGCCGCAATACTTGGTGCTGATCGATCACTTTACTAAACAAGATCACTATGCACAGTGGGCATTAGAAGTAGTTAAAAGTCTACAACAACAGCACCTTGCGCTTACGCTAGTTTATTTTAGTAAAGACCCGCGTTTTTGTTTTGATCCGCAAAGTAATAATATTTCTCTTGAAGAACTAGCACAGCTATATCCGAGCCACCGTTTACTAGTTTTTAGCGATGGTAGCGGTTTTTTCCACTCTATCACAAATGAGCCACATCCGTGGTTGAAACTCTTTTATCACTGGAGTGTACGTATTTTTTTTACTCCCAAACCACTCACCGATTGGGGATATCGCGAATCCGTAATCGGTAATATGAACTTTGCGCGACTAGTTATGGACTACAGTGGTATTAAAGCATTGACAAAACTAGTGGCAGGATACGAAATTTCTTCGCGAGATCTTTATCTTCATTTGGCAAGTTTACCAACAATAGTAGAGGAACAACCGCAAAAATGGCTAGAACCTTATAAGCCACCCAAAAACGAAATCAAACAACTACTGAGTGAACTGCAACAGTATCTCGGTACAAGTGGATATAAGTGGTTGCAGGCTTGCGCTGTTTATCCCAAACTTCAGTGGCAAATTACTCTTTGTCTAGGGCAAAACCTCTTATGCCAAAATCAAATGTTATTTTGCGAAAAAACGCTGGTGCGTTTAATTCGTTTGCCGTGGTTTCGCCACGGAGAAATGCCATATTGGTTGCGCCATGAACTTAGCAAAAATTTTACTATTGCGAAAACATATCAGATTGGTAATTTGATACAACAACTAAGTCCACTTGGATATTTATATATAACACCTAAGCAAATAAAAATACAAAAAAACATAAAACGATACAAAAGGCTTGTTTCGAGAAATCGTTTTACTAATACAATGATGGGTAGTAACTTGTTAAACATGTTTAATACAACAAAAACTAATAAAAAAATAGAAAATCAAAGTCACACTAGCAAAATAACTCTTATGAAAAAAATAAGCTATTTGATTATGCTAACTATAGCAGTTTCTTTTGCAATATATACTAGTATGGAAAATTCAAAAACATCTAAAATAGATTATACGATTAAAAGTATTAATTTGTCGGGTGATGACATCCAAAATGAAGATTTAGCACGCTTGAAATTGTTTCCCAATATTATTCACCTTAGCTTATTTTCTACGAACATAGATGATAAAGGATTACATTATTTATCATCTCTTAGTTTAGAATCCCTAAATGTAGGAAAAACTCGCATAAGTAATCAAGGCTTAGCTAATATTTGCAACATGTTTTCGCGGACATTGAAAATATTAGATTTGAGCGAAAATCAAGTAATAGACAACAATGGTCTGAAACATTTGCAAAAACTTGAAAAACTTGAAGTATTCGTTTTGACAGGAAATAAAAGAAGCGACGAAAGAGGGATTGCAAATTTACCTGATACACTCACAGAGCTTAACTTGAGTAGTACAAATATTAACAGTGTTGAAAATTTCAAAAATTTTAAAATTACGAAATTATTCTTAGCCAATACCAAAGTAACAAACAACATAGACGACCTAAGTAATTTCCAATTGCTCACCCATCTTGACTTGAGCAGATTAAATATAAACAACCTTTTGTTTTTAAAAAATCTTACAAAACTGACCTACCTCAACTTGAGTGAAAATCGCGAAATAACAAACGATAGTTTAGAAAATTTTAAAACGCTGAAAAAACTTACTAAACTTGATCTGAGACACCTCTCCAAAATAAATGACCAAGGGCTTGCTCATTTAGACAATATTAGCGATTTAACAACTCTTTTAATAGATAAAACAAGTATAACTCCTGTAGGTATATCATATCTACGACAAAAGTTTTCTAACTGCAATATTTCTTATGATAGAGAACTTAATTTAAATAGAAAAAACATAGATAATAATTATTTGAGAAAATATGTTTCATCTCTTGTCAACCTTGTTCGCCTTGATTTAAGTAATAATACAAAAATAACGAACGCAGGTTTAGTTCATATTACTTCCCTTCTTAACTTGAATGATTTACGCCTTCATAGCTGTGGAATAGGAGATGAAGGTCTTTCTCATTTGGCAAAACTTACAAAGCTATCTTCTCTACAATTGTTTAATACAAATGTTAGTGGAAAAGGTTTAAAACATTTGGCAAATCTCAAAGAACTATATTATCTCAACCTAGGAGGCAATAGTAACGAATTCAATAACGGTCTAGAGCATCTAAAAAATCTTTCTAAACTCAGACATTTAACTCTAGGGCCAACAACAATAACAAAAGAAGGAGTAAATCAATTAAAACACCTTGAACAATTATCTAATCTTAATTTAGAACATACAAATATTTCAGAAACACTCCTAGAAGAGTTAAAATCCTTATTACCAAATTGCAAAATCAGCTTAGTAAAAGATTAGTTCATTTTGCCGCCTATCAAACTTATTTATATTAAAAGTATCTCTTGGTGCAACAAGTTTCGCATAAAAGAAAACTTTTTGCTATCAACAAAACTTGCAATAAGTAAATAGTACAAAGGAAAACTTTTTTGCTACCAACAAAACTTAAAAACTGGATTCTGGTATTTTTCATAAAACGTGGTGGACTTCACTGTTATGATCCAATTACATGTGGTTTTTACACTTTTCTTGCGCCATTACTCTTAAAACGGTGAAGATTATTCCTAAAATTCTATAATTTGTTTATCTAACAAAAGCCTACTCACTGTTTACCTTAATTTTATCAAGGCATAGAGATGGTCTATTTTCATTTTTTTGCTCAGAATTTCTAAAACCCAGACCTTACTGACTTTTTATTTTTGCTCTTTACTACACTAACAAAAATAAAAATTACTCTACAGAGTATTTTGCTACTACGCTAACTTTTCTCACTATAATTGCTTTATAAACCTTTGTTTTTCATAACAGGCACAATCCAGAAATCGGCATCAATAACAACCAAACAGCTCAATTTCA
Organism: Candidatus Uabimicrobium helgolandensis; assembly: GCF_041508025.1. Classification (NCBI taxonomy): domain Bacteria; kingdom Pseudomonadati; phylum Planctomycetota; class Candidatus Uabimicrobiia; order Candidatus Uabimicrobiales; family Candidatus Uabimicrobiaceae; genus Candidatus Uabimicrobium; species Candidatus Uabimicrobium helgolandensis. The sequence continues at coordinate 8,884,890 of NZ_CP165719.1, read as the reverse complement.
TTTGCGAAAAAAACTTTATCGTTTCTTGTCAATAAAACGACAGTTGACGACGGTCATTCTTTTCTGTAAAGAAAAGTAAAGGGAAAGAGGGTAAAAGTACAAAGGATAAACTTTTTTGCCACTTCTTTGTTTAATATCAGTCCTTTATTATTCGGAACTCGAAAACAATAACCGCAAACCGAAGTCGCCGAGTTCGAACCCGGAAACGATACTGAGGCGGGACGCCGAGCGACAGTACACAGAGAGATCGAAATAGCACCCGCCGCGCAGCACATGACGCAAACCATCTATGATTAAAGGGTCCTTTACCTCTTCGGGTGAGTATTCTTGATAAGTATCCAAGCACCGCTCCCATACATTTCCCGACATATCATATAGACTATAAGCATTAGGTTTTTTCTGTTTGACAGGATGTGTTTGCTTATTTGAGTTTTCACGATACCAAACATAATCGTTAATATTTTGCTCTCCCCAATAATACTCGGTGGTAGTTCCACTGCGACAGGTATATTCCCATTGCGCTTCGCTTAACAAACTCCAACCTAGTTTTTTGGTAAATTTGTTACAATCGTTCCAGGAAACACTCTCAACAGGGGCATCTAATCCTGACACTTGAAAATGAGCAGGATTATCTCCCATAATAGCTAACCATTGACGTTGAGTGACTTCTGTTTCTCCTACCCACATTGGTTTGCTGATGATAACTTTATGACGTGGTTTTTCATAATCTGATATACGATCACTTCCCATCCAGAACTTACCTGGTGGAACTAACTTAAAAACAAACTCAATCTTATTTCGGCGAAATTTCTTTATTAGCTCTAGATTATATTTCTCAGCGTACCACTCTTGGTAGGCTGTAGTCAAAATCGCTTGTTTCTCTGCACTAAGTTTACTCCACTTTTCACCTGTATAATTCAACCACTCATTTTCTTTATCCCAACACTCTTCCCACAAAGCTATATCCCATCCTTTGGGGCCAACATTTGTAAGTATTTTTATTTGCTGTACGATATTTGCGCTTACAGTTGCTTTAGCAAACATTGTTGCTGTTCCTGCTATCTTACAGCGAAAACGAATTTGCCATTGTTGAATCTCGCCAGCAGAAAGTTTATCTACTTTCCACGTTAGCTTTTGATTTTGCAACTGAGAAACGAAAGGTTCGGCATTTTGATAATCCATTATCTTCGAATCATAAGTATATTTGAGAGAAATATTGTTTATGTTATCTGAGCCATTATTACGAATGGTAACAGCATAAAATACATCCTCTCCCAATTCCGCAACTTTAGGACCCGTATACGACATTTGTAATTTAGGGATAAAAGGCAGCGCTTGGTATATTTTTTTCTCAACCAAAGCCGTTGTAATGTCCCATTCATAAATACCATCTTGCGTAGAATATGCCAGCTTTTGCTGTTGCGAGTGAAAAGCTAAATTATCAATATTTTCCTTACCTGTCTGCAAAGTGATAATTTCGCTACCATTTCTCGCATAAATTCCGACAACTCCATTTTGAAAAGCGGCTGCGATTATCTCGGATTTTGGATCGGTAGCAGTAACCACAATTTTTTGTTGTGTTTGACTTTCATCAAGAATTTTTCTAGCACTAATATTCTTTGCGGATGATTTGGAGTAACCCAAGTTTTCAAAGTTTATCGTTTGCGATATGCGCCGCGATGTATAACGACCGCACAACCATAGTTTATAATCCTGCGAGTCAAAGCAAATTCCACGTAGTTGTTGCTGATTACCATGCATGCGCAAAACCCAGTTTTCACCCCTATCCACAGAATAAAAAAGCCTATCTTCACCAGCGCACCAAACCTGCGATCCTTCCACTGCGATATCGTACATTGCCATCTTTTGCGAAAAATGCCGCAAATTCCAATGAGCACCATCGTCAACAGAATAAGCAAAAACACCATCTTTTCCGCAACACCATACTTTTGTGTCATCGCAGTTCACCGCAAGTAAATCAGCAAAACTTCCGATATGTTTTTGCGGCAATAGTTTATTTTTTTCGTAAGAAACAATAATGCCGTTTGCTCCCACTGTATACAATCTGGAGCCATCATTGTTGACATCAATCGCATATAAATTCTCACGTGTCTGTGTCACTAAACTTTGCCAATGCTCCCCATCCCAAGATAAAACTGTTCCATTATCTCCCGTAACCCAAACATTATTTTTATTACCACAAATCGCATGCAAATCAACCTGTGTTCCGCTTTGCTGCTTTTGCCAAATTTCGCCATCTTTACTACGCAAAATAACTCCGTTTTTTCCTACAGCCCACACCGAATTGTCCACGGCACTAACGTAAACATCTTGAAGAACAGCGTCTACAGTAAAAAACACCCAACTTTGTCCACGATCAGTAGAACGTAAAATACGATTGTTTCCGACCATCCACACTGTATTATTTTGCACCGCAACCGCATAAAGCTCATCCGTTGTATTTACACCGTTGATTTGCCAAGGACGCGCCAAGCGTTTTTTGATAGATGTATCCCAAAGCTCGATATTATTGTACTCGGAAATAGCAGCAAGGTATTTTCCCGTTGTACTAAACGCGGCGTTTTCTAAATTGGATAATGATGTTGACAATTCGATAGTTCTCTCAAGTGTAGTAACGACAATCTTTTGATCTTGTAATTTTGCTTGCTGTTTGCCTTGGTTTACGTTTTGTTGTAGATAATCGAGACTAATTACCTCGGGAGTAAGAATATCAGATATATCGCTACGCAAACTCCACATCGCAGCTACTGATAGAAGCAAGACAAAATGGAGCAATGCGATCACCCACCATTGACGTAGATGTTTTGTGTTGTAATTGCTTACGTACGACTCAGATTTATTGGCGTTAGCAGTGTTAGACTCGGATTCATTGGTGTCAAACGGAGGCTCGTTAGCAGTGTTAGACTGGGGTTTGCCTTCTAATGCAGGTTTAGCTGTAGGTTGAATGGCTTCAATCCAATCTTTTTTGGACTTGTCGGTATCAACTTTATCAGTGTACAAATGACTTGTAGATTCAAATGCCTCTGGAAATACGTTTTCCAAAATCCAACGATTGACTACAACACGTTGATAATTGGTGATGTTACCTTTGTCAATCCATTTTTGCATTTGCGGCGGAAGTTCATCCCAATTGCTCTGTGGCTCATCCCATTTCTGACTTGAATTATTCCACTGCTTCCATAGATCTTCTTTTTGTAGGATTTGGTTTAGGTTGTAGGCTAGAATTTCTTTTTCGGGACTTTGTGTATTAGAAGTATCATTTACAGATAGTAAGATAAGAGATTTTCTTTGTTCTGTAGCGTATTGTTTAAGTGATTCATTCATATCAATTTCATCAAAAATTTTTTGAGTTGAAGCCTCTAAATATTCTTCCTCTATAGACTTCAACCCTCCGTATTGTTGATAACTAGATAATGTTAACTTATTTTCTATTTTCTTTTCCCACAGTAAAGCTAGTATAAATTCCAAAAGTGCCATTTGCTGTATCTTATTGTTTGTATCTTGCAAGAGTGTTTTTACTAATTTAGGTTCTACTTCGACTCCCATTACTTTGGCAGGCTTTGTAATCGCGTCTGTAATTTCCTCTTTACTCATCGAATCTAAAAGAATTGTTGACTGTTCTAAAATACGTTCTAGATTCTTGTAGAAAACACAGTGAGGATAAAAATCAGAAATGGTGGTTATAACTAACCTAAATTTTGGATTTGATTTTTTCTTTATATTTCGATATATCAATTTCAAGAAGTCTTTTCGCATTTTTTCATCACATAGAGTATATAATTCCTCAAATTGATCAATAATAATTACCAATTCATGGTCTTTTTTTTGGACTAATACTGAATCTAATACCTTTTGTAAATAGGAGGTTTCACTTCTTAGTTTTTTAGCTATTATGCTTACTTCTTCAAAATTTCTTTTGGTTTTATCTGGATATAATAAATCAATTAAGCCCATAGAAAAAGTATAGAATGGATCGTATCCTGGGCGAAATGAGATTATTAGATATTGCTGCTTAGCATAACGTAATTTTGGTATAAGCCCTGCGAAGACAAGAGAAGACTTTCCGCTTTTTGAAAGCCCATTTACTAGAACTGTAGACTTTTTTTCTACTAAAGAAAATAACTTTTTTGTTATATTTTCACGACCGAATAAAAAAGTTGAGTCTTCTTCTCTAAAATAGAGTAAACCTCGATAAGGACTCGTTTGTTGTGACTTGAAATATTTTCCCGAAAACAAATTACCTAAAGATTCTTGAGATAGAGTATCAAACCAAGTTTTTAACCTCTCAGAATCTAAAAATCGCATGATATTTATAGAATAAATTATACGATTATTTGATTGCTCTATATAAGAAGGGTTGATACCTATAGACCTTAGTGCATCGTCCATTTTTTCTTTAGTTGAATAATTTTTGATATAATCTTTTATCCACATCTCTATTGTTTCTGAACTTAGCATTTACACTCCACCTAGTTTACTTTACAAATTTTTTATCTTCAAAATGATTCTTATATCTAAAATTAGTCAATATCTTAGCTTATCTTCGATTACTTTTAGTGTACCATATGTCTACCAAATTATTCGAGTTTCCACCATGGACACATTCTATCTGTAATACCTTTATTTAGTTTATCTCCTCTGCAATATTGATTAAGTTTTCGATTAAAAACTTCAACACTTTTAGAATAATTTTCCCATTCAAGAATGTAGACAAAGTATGTCTTTTTTCTAGTAGATTCTTTAATATTGCTAGGAAAAATACCGATATGCATCAAAGCCTCATTTGCCTCTTCTGAATCTAAATTTTCCATACAGTCTTGGGCTAATTGTTCTATATCTTGTATACTTAGTAATTTTTTCATCGTTAAGAACAACCTAATTTTGGAGTAACTTTATTTCCTGATTTATTGAAAAATTGACACTCTCTTTTACTGCTAGTATGTAGATATGGTAAGCAGAAATATCATATTAGCAACCTCTTGAAAAGAATCTAGTAAAAGAATGTTCGACACTAAAATGATTTTTGGTTATCTCTTCCAACTTTTCGAATAATATTTGGTATTCCTAACATAACCTCAGTTTGGTTTTGTAGTACTTATTACCTCATGAAACTTCATCGAATTATCTGACAAACATTGTTTTAGTTGTTGTTAGACCAAGATAAACACCTTAGACCTTTATTTAAAATTGAAACAAACACGAACACCTATAAAAGCCTGATGTCCATTATTTTCATGAGAATGGGACGACTCTAAAGTATTTGATGGATATGCTTTGTGATAGCAACCTCCACGTATAATATGATTTTTTCCAGACCCTTTCGAATCTTTAGGCTCATCTTTACACCATTCATACACATTACCAATCATATCATATAGCCCAAATGCATTAGGTTTTAATTCACCAACTGGGTGAGGTTTCTTCGCGTTTTTCATCCACCATGCATATTTATTGGCCTTCTTTATTGTATTCCCCCAGTAATAAGTAGTTAGAGTTCCAGCGCGACAAGCGTATTCCCACTGTACTTCGGTTGGCAGTTGTAATCCTGTTTTAATTACAAAATCATGAGCATCTGTCCATGGAACTGCTTCCACTGGATTATTATTATTTTTCCAGCGAGATGTATTCCCTCCCATTATTTTTTTCCAAATCTTTTGTGTCACTTCTGTTTTTGACATAAGAAAAGGTTCTATTCTTACATCATTACCTTTAATCGTAACGTTACCTTCTGGAATTAATACAAACACCATCCCTGTTTTGACATGCAGATATTCTTGTACTATGTTAGTAACTCCACCGCAAGAATATATATTAGTTATTAGGTATTTAAATCCTTCAATCTCTAGTGTTAGTACGCTCGGATACATACGCCTTTCTATACTTTCAACAAAACTTGTATAAGAACTATCCTCGTTAATATTTTCATTTTCTCTAAGAAAAAAAATGTGATTTTTTCTATTGCTTCTTATAGAAAATTTAATTTTTGTTATTTTACTGGCATCAGAGAGATTTAACTTAGTGGGAAAATTAGCTACGAAACCCTCTATTTCATTATTTTTAATTATCGTGGGGTAAAGATATTGTCCAGAAAAAAATATTCGATATTCATACTTAGTATCAAAAATACCTTCGTTTTCTAAATTAATTTTTTGCCACTGTAAATTGTTAATTGTTTCTTGAATTTTTAAAAAAGTGCGTCTTTTTTGTATCTGTAAAATATTAATTTTTTCTTGAATTCTAAAAGTATTAAGAAAATCGACTGCTATTAAAATGGTAGCCACTAGCACTACAAATAAGTATTCTTTTTTCATGTGTTATTTCCATAATTGATAGAGTAAATAGGTTAGATAAAAAGTTAGTATGATTCCAAAAATATACAAAGAATTCGCCAACTCGACAATATTTTCGTTTCTTGTTTTTTGATCAAGGTTATTTAAATAATTGTCTATTTTTTTGGCTCGAGATTCTGCACCCATTCCATAAAAAATTTCTCTAGCTTCTCTTAATCGTTTTTCGCCTCCTTCTATATTTCCTTGAGCTATTTCTATTTTTCCTAGAGAATTTTGATTGTATGCTATGCCTGGTCTTCTTTTTAATTTTTTATCTATTGCTAAAGATTCTTTATGCATAGTTGCTGCTTCTTTTATATTATCGCACTTTGATAACAACCTTGCATTGTGATAAAGAGTAATCGAAATCTCTTTTTTATCTCCAATATTTTTAAAAATATCTAAAGCCTCTTTAAAGTACCTTTTACCAACTTCGAGATTAACAACATCTTTTTTTTTCTCAAAATATCCAAGTGTAGTTAGTGCATCTCCTATACCTTTTTGGCATTCTATACTTCGAAAAATTTTTAATGCTTCTTTCAACAAATCAATAGCTTTATTTTCTTCTCCAAGTCCATGAAGAGACATACCCATTTTTCTCATTGCACAAGCTTTACCGTACTCATTATTTATCTGCGAATAAAGTAATAATCCTTTTTCAGCCCAAATCTTAGCTTCTTCAAAATTATCTTGGTATAGATATATCCAGCTAAGAACACTTATCGCTATTTTTCCACTTTTTTCTTCAAAGAATTCTTCTTCTAATAGTTGAAATGCTTTTTTTCCAAATTTGATAGCCTGCAACCAAAATCCTCTGTCTTTCAAAAAACTAGAAAGATCAATTACTGCATCAGCTAAAACAGATAAATCTTTATCTTTATCAACTTGAACCCATCCCAAAGATAGAAAAAGATTTTCTATTTCTACTGAGATTTTATCAAAATCTTTTCCATATTTTAAAACATAGTCCAAAAAATAATCAACTAAGTTTTCTTTACATTTATCTATGACATCAGACGGTAAACATTCTAATTTTTTACTAGCAAACTCATGTATTAAATCATGGAAATAAAAACGATTATCTTTAGATTTACATAATAACGAAGCGTCTACAAGTTCATATAAAGACTCTTCTAATTGATCAGAATCACATTTCTCCATAGCAGTAATTGAATCAATGCTGAAACTACTTGAAAGCAATGCAAGTTTAGAAAACAACTCTTGAGTATAAATATCTTTTATTTGTTCATAGCTAATTTCAAACGTCAAAGTTACATTATCCTCTCTATAGTCTCCTTTAGATAACATTTTCAAACGCTTTTTTTCAAAGTGACATTTATATTTTTTCACTGTATCCCATCGTAGTGTATCTCTCAATTGGGCACCAACTAAGGTTAAGGCCAACGCTAAATAGCCACACAAATGACAAATCTTTTTATTTATATCAATTTCGTTGTTAATTCTATCTTTTCCTGCCAAATCCCTTAATAATTCGAGGGAATCATTCTCTGATAGCTTGTTTAGATGGAAAAGTTTGACTTTTGGAGGAACATTAGATCTATCTCTAGTTGTAATTAAATATACAACTCCTGGTACTGTAATCATCAATTTTCTAACTTGATTACTGTTTTGAGCATTATCCAAAATTAGCATTGCAGGGTATTTTGTTAAATGATTTGCCAAGGAATACATTTGAGAATTAAGGTTTTTACCATTACTTTCTATATGCAGGCTTTTTAGCCATCTATCAACAGCAAGCTCTGGCGCCTCCCGCTCTAAATTTGTCCAAAGGATACCAGACGGAAACTTTTTAGAATCATCCCATCGAGATGCACATTCAGCTGCTAAGGCAGTTTTACCGATTCCACCCATACCGTATAACGCAATATTTGGTTCGCTATATAACAAACTACAAAGCTGATTTATTTCATTATCGCGACCTATAAATTTAGTATGCCATGGTGTATATTCTGTAGACCGAGTATGAGGTTGAACAAGTTTTCCAAGTTTTTTTCTTATTATTTGGTCTTCTACATCTTTGGAGTCAGAGCAAATCTCTAATTTTTTTTGCCATTCTATAATAAAAGGAAACTCACTTAGCTCAACTAGCCACTCTTTAAGTTTTCCTCTTGCAACAAGATATGTAATAACCTCGATAAAATGGGTCTTTTTTTGAGAGAAATCCCCAATTTTATCTGGCAAGATATCTATACGCATTAAGGCTTCGTTAACATCTTTTATACGTAAATGATACTCTACGCAATCATCAGCTAACTGTTCAATATCTCGTACTTCTATTTTTTTCATAACCCAAAAAAGCCCTAAAATAATTTATATACGGCCTGTAAACTACTGCGAAACCAATCTCAATACAATTTCTTATACCAAACTTTAGCAAATACTAATCCCTTTCGTGTTATCCGTAAAAGCCACTCTCTATGTAATCTTCTAGATACAAGATATTGGATAATATTAACGTAGTAACTTTTTAAGTCGGTGTCGTCTGCTATTCTTGTTGGCTGGATATTTAGCTGACGTAGAGCTGATTCGGCGATAGCTTTTTTTAATTCAGTAACACAATCATCTGCCAGTTGATCAACTTGAGAAGGAGATATCGGATTTAAATCGCGGAGTCCTTCTAATGTTTCGTGCACATTGATCATACCAGCACCAGGAACAGGTAATCTATCTAATTGCTCTTCCTCACACATGACAAGCTGTTTATACTCAACACGAGCATTCTTTACAGGGACATACTCTGTTATCTCAAGACCTCGAAATCGCGTATGAATTCCAGTAAATTGAGTACGAATGTATGTAAGTGTAGCTCTTTTATTTTTTTCTCCCCAGACTTCAATATCTATAGTTCTCTTAACGAAGTTAGCTTCTACACATGCATAATTTTTTTCATGGTATATAATTACTCCATTTACCCAATAAAGGTCATCATGGATAAATGGATGTACACTAACCATAAAGTAACTAATAATACTGTCTGGGAGAATATCATATTGAAACTGAAACCGGACAGATTTGTCGTTTACCTCGCTTGGCCAACTAGCTGGAGGCTCTTGCGAAAAACCACTTGGAATAAAAAAAGTATCTCTGTTTGTAGGAAGTTGATAACAAAGTTCAAACCTTTCCATTAAATCCATGATAAAACCGCGTTCTTTGAGCGTAGGAAATTTAGGTGGGAGAATTTTGCTTATTTGATCAAGAGATAGTATACCTTTGTTTGCAATAAGTTCTTTCGATGTGATAATTTTATAAACACCTTCAGTAACCCATTCAGGATTTAGCACCTGTGTATCTGCAAGATGTCTATCTTGATAGAAATTTAGCATCGTTCCTAAGTCATGTAGAAGACCTATTAAAATGCGCATACTTGTCTCATCCATATCGGGATCTACTTTGCGACAAATATTTTGATATTCATAATAGCTTATATAGTTTTCATTTTTTTCTTCTAGTTCTTTTTTTACCAGAAGATAAGTTCTCGGATATTTTGTGTCTAAATGCTCAAGCTCCACAACTACTTCCGATATTTTATTTTTTAATTCTTGAATACCACAGTTTGTCTCACAAGAAACATCGATACAAGCTTTTATATTAGGATAATTGTCCATTAATTGTGTTTTCGGAAATCGAATTTTTCCGAGATCGCTCTTAGTTACAACAAGAATAATCGGAGAATCTCCACCATAACTATTAATCATTTTAAGCCAATAGTCAGTTTCTTCTTTGCCATATTTATTTCCTTGTAATCTAGGATCAACCGCTAATATGTATATGCTGCGTTCCGTCATAAAAAATTGATGTGGTGCATGCATAATTTCTTGCCCACCAAAATCCCAAAAATTCAAATGGATTTTTGATTCTATTTTCCAAGGATATATTTCAATGCCTTCAGTTTTAGGCTCCTGGGGGTTATATTTATCGAAGATAAGTTTTTTTATCAAGGACGTTTTGCCAGCTGTTCCAGCACCAGCAAAAATAACTTTTGCTTCTCTCAAATATGAACTTGATTCGTTTTGCAAATCCAAAAGGTAATGAATAATTTCATTAGGTTTTTTAGATGCAATTTCAGGTGCACTTAATGGAGTTCCTTCTATATCGAAATAGCTTAGATTATTGAGAATACGTAACTCTAAAGGAATGCGTTCAATTGGATTGTTTCGAACGATTAATGATTCTAGTTTACTTAATTTCGAAATCTCTGGTGGAAGCTTACGGATATTATTGTTAGCGATATCGAGATATTTAAGGTTTGATAACTGTAACACTACGTTAGGAAATTTAGAAAATAGGTTGTTATTTATTTTTAAATATTCAATATTAATTAGATTGGATATTGAGTTGGGTAATTCACTAAGTTGATTTTTACTAATATCAAGGTCTCTTAAACGTTGCGCATCTCCAATAGCTAAAGGGATTTTATCTAATCCACGGCTATTTAAGTTGAGTTCCTGTTTTTGTTCTTGTATGGCTTTTTCAATTAAGTTCTCAATTTCGTTATCTGGTGCATATTGTTGAGTCCATTTTTTAGTGAATACAAAGCCTTGCTTACTTAATAAAGACAACCACGAATCTAGTTTTTCTCTGACATATAAATATTCTATTACATTAATTATGTAGCTTTTATAATTATTTTCTTTTTTTATGTGATGGGGATTTATGTTCAATGACATTAAACTTAACATTATTTGTTCTTTAGACACATAATAGTGGCTTACATCATTTGCTAATTCTACAATTTCCCTAGGGGACATATAAATTCCAATCTAACTCGTAAACTCAAACACTTCATTAAATATTCGAATAACATTAGTTATTTTCTTCTTGGGCTCATTGTTTTCGGTGGCACTCATAATTTCTTTTGAAAATTTTATTATATCATAGTAGTTTAATTTTTTACTTTTATAGCTCTAAACATTATAGGTAAATAAGGTACTACTCTATTAATCGATCAGTTAAATCAACATCTCTTTTGGGATATTTCAACATTCTTCACTGAAAATATTTCGATTGACTATCCGATAACTTGCCTAAATTATAACTGCGAAATAATCGGATTTGAACAATTTTTTGCAAAGCCTTTGCTTGAAATGTTATATTTACCTTTAATAATTAAAATTATTTTATAGTAGGAGAAAATTTTGAATACTTCACATCTCGAAAAGATTCACTATATTAACATTGAAATTCCAGATAGTCCGACAGGTGCTATTAATACAAGTGTAGATGATATAAATAATTTATTTTCATATCTTTCTAACACTAATCAAAAAAAATTAACTATCCATTTTCATGGAGGGCTAGTTTCAGAAGAAAACGGTGTTACTACTGCCTGTCATATAAGAAATACTTTTTCTGAAATTAGTCATCCTCTTACTTTTATTTGGGAAACAGGTTTTAAAGAAACGCTGTTAAAAAATTTAGAAGAAATTACTGAGACAAAGCTTTTTCAAAAAATATTAGAGGTTTTAAGTATTAAGTTAATTGAGCTTATATCTCCTTCTGCAAAGCCTATGAAGGGTAAAATTGAAGAGCAACTGGATGACATTTCTGAAAGAGAAGCTCGAAAACTAGTAAATGTTTCGCAAGATGTTGAAAATATTGCTGAAGATATAGATCATGAAATACGTTCAGATCAGGAAATTGATAATCTTATTAATAAGGATCCGAAAAGAGAAAAAAAATTAAAGAATATCAAGCAAGAATTTACAGGTGAACATGTCTCTTTAGCTCCTGTATCTTCACTTGCATTTGGACTTGCTAAAATTACTGTTGCAGTTATTCAGCGTTACATCAAGAAAAGTGATCATGGATTACGAGCGACTACTATCGAAGAAATTTTACGAGAACTGTATTTAGCAGATTTTGGTGAGTGGACATGGAGTAACATGAAGAAGGCCGCTGAAAACATGTGGCAAGAGGGAAAACATGGTCATCGTTTTTTACAAGGTTTGGTAAATTTTGACAAAAAAATTACCATTGACATTATTGGACACAGTGCTGGATCTATAGCTATTTGCCACATGCTCAAAAAAATTGTGCAAGAAAACCTCAATATTTCTATTCGCAATGTTTTTTTTCTGGCACCTGCATGCACAAATGATCTATTTTGCGAATTAATTGACCATGAAGGTGTTTATGAAAATTTTCGTATGTTTACAATGAGTGACAAATACGAATGTCTTGACGGATTACCATCTCAGCAAACAAGAATTTATCCTCGTTCGTTGCTTTACTTTATCTCAGGTATTTTAGAGGATGAAGTAGGAAAACCTATTGCTGGCTTACACCGACATATCAAAAAAGATGCTGCTCCTTGTGAAGTTGATCATCTCGATGAAATAGATCGTTTTCTCAATGAAGAAAGATTAACTTTTTCTGTAACAGGGGGTAATGAATACGAAGGAAAACGTTGTTCAGCAACAACCCACGGAGGATTTCATCTTGATCCACAAACAAAACAAAGTCTACAGTTTTTAATTAGTAAAGAGAGTTAACTATAATGGCTTTAAATAATGCATATGCTTTACTTATCGGTATAAGTGAATATAAAGAAAAGCGTTACAAATTGCCAGAAAAAGGACCAGCAAACGGTGTACAGGCAGTTGCAAAAATTTTACGAAATCCTAAACGATGTGCATACCCAAAAGATAATGTCAAAGTTCTTACAAATGAACAAGCAACAACATCAAGTATTCGCGAAGGATTTCAGTGGTTAGAAAAAAAAATAAAGAGTACTAAAGATAGTATCGCATTTATCCTTTTTTCGGGACATGGCGACTATATAAAAAAAAGAAATGGTTATTTCTTTATGCCACATGACTACGAAAAAGGATGTGAATGCGACTACGAAGAAAAAAAAGAAAGTACTAATATTATTCATAGCCGCGAGTTTAATACTTTTGTAAATATTCGTTTGGAACGAAGTCAAAGAGTTTTGGTTTTTCTAGATTGTTGTCATTCCGGAGGAGTTACTCATGGCATGGGGAATGACGGAGTTGCTCCTCCTGAAGATTTTTTAAATAAGTTGAAAGAAGGTGAAGGAAGAGTCGTTATTTCTTCGTGCAAGCCTGAGCAAAAATCTTATATCTTTAAAGATGATAAATATAGTGTGTTTGTTAAACATTTATGTGAAGCTCTTCACTCAAATTGCGGAAGTGAAAGACTAGGTTATATAAGCGTGTTAAGATTGTTTACATACTTAAATGAAAATGTAGTAAAAGATGCTCTTAAATTCGAAAAAGAACAGCGTCCTGTTTTAAAAATTTCCAGCCTAGATCGCGATTTTCCAGTAGCATATGCACCTCCTAATCCTAATGAACCTATATCGATGACACCCTCTGACTATTTTGATATTAATGATTTAGCACAGTTAGAAGCGATCGTTCATACTAATGAAGAAAATTTATCCGAAGTAATAAAACTTTTGGAAGTGTTTGGTGAGAAAAATGACTTAGCAACAGAGATAAAAGGACTTATCAAAAGAGCAAAGGAGCTGGCTAAACAAAAAGATTTTGCTAGCTACGCTACAAAAGGACAAGAAATCCATAATATTGTTCATAAAAAAATAAAAATTAGCGAACAAAACATTGAGCGTTTATCTGAGGATTGTATAGATAATTTTTTAACTAAAGAACAAGCAGAACATGCATTAATGCGCTTAAATATACAAAAAGCGCATATTGCTACAAATAATCTTCTTAAGGAGTATTTTATAAATATTATCAAGCATTTAGTAATTAAAGGAATGCTTTTCCAATGGTTACAAGAATTAAAGAAAAAAGATATTGTGTTTGTAAATAGTTGGATAAATGATCTTAACTAAAGATTTTATGCTTAACTAAATAGAAGAATAAAACAAAAATTCTAGTCTAGTCAGACGAAGGTAGGAAATGTATATGAACGATAAGAATAGCTCTGAAATCAAAAATTTCCCAAAAGCACTAGATAATTGGCAAAACCTGCAAACAAATGAAATCGCTATTCTTGTAGAAAATTGCATTCAATCTATAACAGAAAAAACAGCCAATTTTGCCCTACAAAGAATCGGCATAAATCGCGTTTACATAGAGCAAGATAATTATCTTCCTACATACTACACGAACATTGTAGAATACCTCCAAGCGCGTAATCGCTTAGTCGATTGGTTGTTGGTATTTCACAAAGAAGGGCTAGTTTTTGTAAAAAGTTGGTTAGAAATCTCAGAGCCATTTGATCCACCAACGTTTCCGTTTATACAAGAAGAAACTAAAGAACGTGTTAAAAACGAAATTACCGCCATCCTAAATCAAGAAAAACTCTCTAATTTGCGAAAATTGATTGTCGATCAAATTCCATCTCCTTTCACATCGGAAGTAAAGAGTTTTCTAAATCCACTAAATATTGAGGTGTTAGAGGAAATCAGAAAAAATCAGCAAAACCCTGCTTCTATTCTTATTGAATATCCCCTTCGAAAAGCTTTACGTCTAGTGTCTAAAGCAGTCTCTGGTAGTTTAAAACTAGAAGATAGGGAAAACGCGAAAAAAGATCTATGGGAGAATGTTGTTAGTCTTGTTGGATGGTTAGTATTGCTTTCTACAGACGGTGAATGGGTCCAAAAACAAAAAAAGTTTTTTGATAATGATCCGAAAAATAGAAAGCTTGAAATTCCAGTAGAAACTGATGCGGGTTTAGAGATTGCATTTTCTTGTATGACAGAGACTCCAGCTTGGCTAGATGTAAAAAAGCGAGGAGGAAGACCTTTTGGTCGAAATGCATATAAACATGGTTTTCCCGAATCGGGATGGCAAACGGAGGATCAAGTGCTGGTTATTAAGCAGCTTATTTGGAAAATAATCAACGAAGAAAACCCTCCTCTAAAATTTGGTAAAAAAGTAAATACTGAATTAAATGGGTCGTTAAAGTGGCGTAATGAGGATAAAAATTTTTTTTATCTCACAGTAAATTCTGAGGGACTAGAAGCGATAAAAAGTCCAGAGGTGTATTTTCGTTTAAAACAAGACCTTCCTGATTTAAATATTCTGTATATGAAAGTAGGCGATGAGGAAATATTTATTGTTCCTGAAGTCGAACTGATGACATGGCTAAAAGAATTTTTTCGCAATAAACCGGAGCAAAGAAATGGAATTGATTCCCGAAGATAAAAAAACAGTAGAAATCCCAGCGTCAGGTTCTTGGCCTGCGAGTATGCATGGCTTTGAGGAAGAGAGTATTTGGGCAGTAAATGCCGCTCTTACCTCTGGAAGACCTCTTTTAATCCGCGGTGAGCCTGGCGTTGGAAAAAGTCAACTTGCTCGTGCTGCGGCACAGGCATTAGGGCGAATCTTTATTTCAGAAGTGGTTTATGCTCATAGTGAGTGTTGTGATCTTTTGTGGAAGTTTGATGCGGTTGCTCGGCTGGGAGAAGCGCAAGTTCTCGCTGGGTGTAGAGAAGATGAGCGAAAAGAAAAACTAGATCCTTTGAAGTTTTTAAACCCTGGCTCTATGTGGTGGGCTTTTAATTGGGAGTCGGCTAAAAAGCAGTGGGATGAATGTGTCCATAAAAATCGCATGCCTAAAGAACCTGAAGGGTGGA
The DNA here is from genome assembly GCF_041508025.1 of Candidatus Uabimicrobium helgolandensis. NCBI lineage: Bacteria > Pseudomonadati > Planctomycetota > Candidatus Uabimicrobiia > Candidatus Uabimicrobiales > Candidatus Uabimicrobiaceae > Candidatus Uabimicrobium > Candidatus Uabimicrobium helgolandensis. The sequence continues at coordinate 8,868,951 of NZ_CP165719.1, read as the reverse complement.
GTGAAGAAAATGGATGTGTATTACTTATTGATGAAATTGACAAAGCAGATGCAAATCTTCCCAATGGTTTACTTGAGGTCTTTGGTAATGGGGCTTTTACGGTTCCTTATTTTAAAGAAGATGAGTGTGAAGTTACTGTAAAGGGTGATGTTCAACCACTGGTTATTATTACTACAAATGAAGAACGTGAACTTCCTCGTGCATTTTTACGACGTTGTATGGTGTTAAATATGAAACTTCCTGAAAAGAACAAAGTTATTGAAAGAGGAAGACTACATTTTAAGGGAAAATGTAAAAAAGTGCATGGAAAAGTGTATGAAGAAGCAGCGGAGTTGTTGTGGAAAGATCGTGAGAAAGCTTTAGATAATGGATTGCCTGCTCCTGGACAAGCGGAGTATTTTGATTTATTACGAGCTTTGAGCAAAATGGGTAGCAATGAAAAAGAACAGCTGCGAGTTTTGGGTAAGATTAGTGAGTTTGCTTTGAAAAAACATGCGAAAGATAATTAGCATGACAACTGAAAAAAGTTCTATACAACATAAAAGTACTTCTATTGGCCGCGCTGATCTTGTTGAGTTTTTGTTTTATGGTGAGCGTTATCTTAAAAAAATGTCAGCATTTGCAGGCTTTGAGTCTATCCAGATAGAAAACGAACAAGAAGAAGAGCCTATCGAATTAGGCAAGAGTCCTAGCAAGCCTGATGGAGAAGGTTCTGATATTGATGTTAATGAAAAACCACCTAGCCAATCTGAAAAAATGCGGTTCTGGCGTGCTATTAAATATGAATCAAAAGAACATGAGTCTGTAGTTAACGTTGAAGAACCAGAGTGGACTAAAGGCGAAATATTAGATACAAAGAAGGGTGGAATGAACTATGATAAAACTCCTCCTAAACAATATCCTTTAGTGTCATGGCCGAAATTATGGCCTTTTTTGCAAAGTGTGCTTGGTGCTACTTATCAACGAGGCATAGATGTCAAAAAGTTGATTAAAATCGTATCTGAGATCAAGCCGATTTACCGTGTTCCAAAAAAGTCTTACCGCTCATGGGCAAATACTTGTCATATTGTTTTTGATTTTGATGAGCGATTGCTCACTTTTTGGGATGATATGAACTTTATATACGAAGGTATAGAACAGTTGCGCGGTAGCTCTGGGTTAGAGGCATATTGCGTTGAAAATGGACTTTTGACCAAATTTAAGAAATATCGGCGATACCGCGAAAAAGCTGAGTCTTTTATTACCCCTCAGGTAAATGAACCATTATTGATTATTAGTGATCTTGGTTGTTTAGAACCGACAGAAGAAAAAAGCGTTGCTGAACCAGTACAAGAAAGCGATTATAGCAATAAGCAAATGCGAGATGTTGTTATTGAGAAATGGTTGCGTTTCGGCAAACGTCTTAAAAAAAAGGGAAAAAAGGCTATTGTTCTAACACCATGTCCTCCGCGCTTATGGGATAGTAGATTATTTTCTTATTTTAATTTATTTTGGTGGGATCGAGGTCAGCGTTTGCCTTTTGATCATCGCTGCTCCTTGTCTACCTCTACAGCAAATCCACATAATGGTGTTGATCTTTTATTAAGTTTGCTTTCTCCTGCTGTTCGTATTGAACCATCTTTATTGCGTGCCGCTAGACTTCTTTTACATAAATACACAGATTCAGGCGTTGAGGCACAAGTATGGAATCATCCGCATGTCGAGCAAAACCCCTTGGCATTCTCTTACAAAGAATCGCACTTTGATACATACCGCAAAAATTTTGCATGCGAAGGCGAGTTGGTTCCTGAAATACAAAAAATCATTGAAGAATATCGTATGCCAGTTATAAAAATAATCAAAGAACATCACGCCTATCTGCCTGAGGGAGTACGACAAGAGGAAGAGTGGTTATATGAGGATCTTTTAAATGAAGAAAAAGAAGAAACCCAAGAGTACATAAAAAAGATTTTTCGTACAATGGACAGTGATAACTTTGACTATCGCGAAGGTTTTAAACAGTGGTTTCACCGCGTTAGTAGCCGCCAGCATAAAGAAATGTGGGACAATGAAGCTTTACTTGCTACATGGTTTTCCAATCATCGCGAATTATGGGAGCAAGGAAGTAAGTTGCCAGTCAAAGAAGGCATGGATCTAGACAAAATCAAGTGGCTTATCAACAAAAAAGAGACGCCAGCAAAGAAATACGCCTTGATACACAAAGGAAATGTGTTTGTTGTGGAAAGCGAAAATATAGAGCAGCCGTTTTCGATGGGAAGTCCAGTAATTGATCTTACAGCAAATACATATCTCGAACAAATTTACGACGATGGTCTTAAATACGCGCACAATTTAGCACATGCATGCGAAATACAAATACCACAGCAAGGCGGTTTTTCGATCGAAACAGATTGCGAGAAAGTTGTTTTTAAGTCAGTAGAAAAGCCATCGGTTGCGATTGCCATGGGACGAGATCGTTATGGTTTGTTTAGTGACTATATCGTGCAAGGCGTTCGTTTTCGCATGCGTTGGATAAACCCTGGCAAGTTTATGATGGGTTCACCTGAGAGCGAAGTGAATCGCCGCGATGATGAAGTTCATCATACAGTTATTTTGAGTAGTGGATTTTGGCTCGCAGATACAGCTTGCACACAGGAGTTATGGCAAGCAATTATGAAAGATAATCCGAGTAGGTCTAAAGAAACACAGCTTCCTGTAGAAACGGTGAGTTGGGACGATTGCAATACGTTTATAGACAAAATGAGTTCATTACTGCCAGAATGTAACTTTTCTCTACCCACAGAGGCACAGTGGGAATATGCATGTCGTTCAGGAATTCAGACCGCATTTAGCTTTGGTGAAAATATTACACAGGAGCAAGTTAACTACAATAGTGAGCAGGCAGTTGAAGTAAAATCATTACCTTGTAATAATTGGGGTCTATACGAAATGCATGGTAATGTATTTGAATGGTGTTATGATTGGTATGATGATTACCAAGTAGGTAGTGTTGTAGATCCTACTGGTCCTAATGATGGTTCTGGCCGTGTCATTCGCGGCGGTAGCTGGGGGTACAATTCGCCTAGGCTCGTTCGCTCTGCGTACCGTGACAGGTACGAGCCCGGCTCCCGCGTCGACGACATTGGTTTTCGGTTTTGCCTGAGGTCACAAGAAAAGTAGCGGAGCTAGAGGAGAGGATGAGATAGAGAGGTGCAGCGGAGCAAGCCGAGTAGTCTCAGCCGAGGGAGTTTCAAGATGAAATATCAATTTTTTAAAGTCACTATAAGTTCTCCATACCAAGTGCAAGAAGAACTGAATCAATTTTGTACTAGTCACAAAATTGCGGCGGTAGAAAAACAGTTTGTGGCTAATGGAGAAATGAGCTTTTGGGCGTTTTGTATCACGTATATAGAAAGTGGAGTAAAGCAAGTCAAAATAAAAAGCAAGATGGATTACAAAGAGGTACTCAACGGGCATGATTTTGCTATTTACACAAAACTACGTGCTTTGCGTAAACAACTTGCGCAACAAGAAGGAATTCCTGTCTATGCGTTATTTACCAATGAGCAACTTGCTACGTTGGTGAGCAAAAAAGTCATTACATCTGCAGCGATGAACGCTATCGAAGGTATTGGCAAATCGCGAATGGAAAAGTACGCCGACGTTTTTCTGCCACTTTTACAAAAAGAATTTAAAGAAACTAGCAAAAACGATGAAACGTAAAAAAATCGCGGTAGAAGATGTTGCTTGTTTTGACAATTTAGTTAAAGCGGCAACAAAAGCAGCTAGCGGTAAGCGAACATCCGCAAATGTAATGCAATTTTTTGCAAATTTTGAGGTACATCTGCAAGAGATAAGAGAAAGAATTCTCGCAGGAAAAGTTGCGTCAGGAGAACTACATCAGTTCACTATTTTTGATCCAAAAAGACGTATTATTCGCGCGCCCAATTTTCCTGATCGTGTTTTGCATCATGCTATTATGAATTTTGTCGCTCCTGTTTTAGATCGAGCAATGATAAGTAGTAGTTTTGCATGTAGGCCACAAAAAGGTAACCATGCAGCGATAAGACAAGTTCAGAAAAATATACGCCGTTTTCTATATTATGCCAAAATTGATATTCATAGCTATTTTGATGCGATAGACCACAGATTACTTTATCAAAAACTTGAGCGCCGTTTTAAAGGTACACAAGTTTTAAATTTGTTGAAAAACATTATACATAATTACCAATCTAGTCCAGGTAAAGGGCTTCCTATTGGCACTTTGCCATCGCAACATTTTGCCAATTATTTTTTAGATAGTCTTGATCGGTATATTTTAGAAGAACTAAAAGTATGTGCTGTGGTGCGCTACATGGACGATATTATTTGGTGGTGTGATAGCCGTAGTCAAGCCAAACGAACACTAAATCAAGTTAGAAAATATGTTGTGCGACAATTATTTTTGCAAGTAAAAGAAGCGGTTACGCGGATGATTTTTTTAGGAAAAAATATATGTTATCGGCGCAGAGACAAAATATTGACTATGAGATCCCGCAAAATTTTCCTGCTAGATGGGCGAGTGGTTGGGGAGAAGACGAATATGGCCTATGGATGTCATTTACGTTTAAAGGAGTGCAGCAAAGTTTTCGCTGGATAAAACCAGGAACGTTTATGATGGGTTCCCCTGAGAGTGAAAAAGAAAGGTCGAGAAGAGAAATTCAGCATGAGGTAACTTTGAGTAGTGGATTTTGGTTAGCAGATACTGCTTGCACACAAGAGTTATGGGAAACGGTCATGGGAAGCAATCCTAGTTACTTTAAAGGAAAAAAACTTCCTGTTGAAAATGTTAGTTGGGAAGATTGCGATAGGTTTGTACAAAAAATGAACTCGCTACTTCCAAGTGAAAATATTTGTTTACCTACAGAGGCACAGTGGGAATATGCATGTCGCGCTGAAACAACCACGGCATTTAGCTTTGGAGAAAGTATTACTAAGGAACAAGTTAACTACGGTAGCAAAGTTACAGTTGAGGTAAAGTCATTGCCTTGCAATCTTTGGGGATTATATGAAATGCACGGCAATGTATTTGAATGGTGCTATGATTGGTATGATGATTATCAAATAGGTAATGTTATAGATCCTACTGGTCCTAACAGTGGTTCTCTCCGTGTCATGCGCGGCGGTAACTGGGGGGGCGATTCGTCTGGGCTCGTGCGCTCTGCGTACCGTTTCAGCTTCGAGCCCGACGACCGCAACGACTACATTGGTTTTCGGTTTTGCCTGAGGTCACAAAAAGGTAGCGGAGCTACGAAGGTGGAACAGAGAGGCGCGGCGGAGCAAGCCGAGTAGTTCCACCTAAAAGCAAACTTTTTAAGTTACAAGCTTTCGTCTAAAATTTGATATTTTTTATAGGGGAATACCGTGTCATCAGTGCAAGAACAAAATATTAACCTCGAAATTCCGCACTTTCCTCCAAGATGGGCAAGTGGTTGGGGCGAAGACGAATATGGCCTATGGATTTCGTTTACGTTCAAAGGAGTGCAACAAAGTTTTCGCTGGATAAAACCAGGAACATTTACAATGGGATCACCAAAAAGTGAAAAAGGTAGGTCTGGTCGCGAAGTTCAACATCAGGTAACTTTGAGTAGTGGATTTTGGTTAGCAGATACTGCTTGCACACAAGAGTTATGGGAAACGGTTATGGGAAGCAATTCTAGTCGCTTTAAAGGTAAAAAACTTCCTGTCGAAAATGTTAGTTGGGAAGATTGTGATGAGTTTGTACAAAAAATGAACTCGCTACTCCCAAGTGAAAATATTTGTTTACCTACAGAGGCACAGTGGGAATATGCATGTCGCGCTGAAACAACCACGGCATTTAGCTTTGGAGAAAGTATTACTAAGGAACAAGTTAACTACGGTAGCAAAGTTACAGTCGAGGTAAAGTCATTGCCTTGCAATCTTTGGGGATTATATGAAATGCACGGCAATGTATTGGAATGGTGCTGTGATTGGTTTGACAATTACGAAACAGTTAGTGTTATAGATCCTGTTGGCCCTGATAGTGGTTCTAACCGTGTCATACGCGGCGGTAGCTGGTGGGACTATTCGTCTGGGCACGTGCGCTCTGCGTACCGTTACAGTTTCGAGCCCGACTCCCGCGACGACTTCATTGGTTTTCGGTTTTGCCTGAGGTCACAAAAAGGTAGCGGAGCTACGAAGAAGGTGGAACAGAGAGGCGCGGCGGAGCAAGCCGAGTAGTTCCACCTAAAAGCAAACTTTGAAGGTGAGCGTAATTTTTTTTTACAAATTTCCAATCACTTACAATAACTTCCCTGTACTTTCGCTCATTTTCAGTCGTTTTCGACAAACAGTATTTTTGAGCTTATCGCAATTATCGCAGTGAGAGCTTATAGTCGCATTAAACGTTTGTAGTATATTATAACTATAAGGAGAAAAGATGATACTACTAGAAAAAGATGTTCAACTCAAAAAATGCTTGTCGTGTGTGGGCTGCCAAATCATGATTATAATGCCCAAGGTTATCAAACACGCGAATATACAACACTTACAGGAAAATATCGACCATCAAAGCCGTGGAGTAGCACTTCAGTTATGCAAATCTTAAAAAACCCAGCTTATATTGGCAAGAGGCGTGCTGGTGATGATGTTGTCAATAGTGTGGGATGGTGTTGTTGATGAAGAAAAGTGGCAGTTAGTACAGCAATTACTAAAGAAAAATAGTAAAACGCGTGGAAACAGTGTTAGTGAAGATGTTCAGCATGATTATCTGTTGTTAGGACTGGTGCATTGTACGCACTGTGGTATTGTTTTAGAGAATGGTTCTGGAACTAGCCACACCGGAAAGTCATATTTTTATTATCGGCATCCAAGTAAAAAGCGTAAGAAGGATTGTCCTTATCCAACTTCATTTCCAATAGATGAACTAGAAATTATTGTTGGTAAACAAGTCTTAGGGCTTGTTCATCAAGATGATCGTTTGTTGGAAGATATTTGTAGTGAGGTTGAAAAGACGTTAAATAAAGATTGCAATCAATTGCAATTACAACTAGATCTTGTTGAGCAAGATTTAGCAACATTGAATTGTGAGGCTAGTGGTCTTGTTAATCGACTTTCTTATTTGGATGAGCAGCAAATCCGCGAGTTTGTAACTCCGCGGCTAAATGAAATTTCTTGTTGTAAGAAAAAGTTAGAGGAACAGAAGCAGGCTTTAATTTCTGAAGTTTTGACATTTAAGAATGGACTTGTTTCTGTGGATGATATTCGCTACACCGTTTCTGTTGCTATGGAATCTTTTTATGAAGTTAGTAGCAAAGAACAGAAGCGAGTTTTGGAAGAGTTGATTGAAAAAGTAGAAATATACCCGCAACGGGTTGTGGTGGTGATGAAGGCACAAAAACACTCCTCTAGGTTCGAGGAGTGTACAAACTGGCTGTCCAGGTAGGATTCGAACCTACGACCACTTGGTTAACAGCCAAACGCTCTACCACTGAGCTACTGGACATTGTAATGAAGATGATAGGACTTGAACCTATGACATCCTGCGTGTAAAGCAGGCGCTCTACCACTGAGCTACACCTTCTTGTGGAGAAGACAGGATTCGAACCTGCGACCCTCTGCGTGCAAGGCAGATGCTCTACCAATCTGAGCTACATCCCCGTTTTTTGCTTCTGTAAATAAAGTCGTCTTACCTTCTCTTAAGCTTGCATTAAAATAAAAAAAAATTATACTGGTGCTGTGCTTTTTAATATAAGGTGAAAAGCAATTGTTTAGTTGGTTCTTATAACCGTACGAGGTTTACTTGATGTATAAAGATATTTATGGGTTAGCTCTTTTGTTTTCGTTACTATTCTCGTTTTCGATTCGTTTTCATCTCGTATGGCTTTATATTGGTTCACGTAAATTACCGAAAACGCGTCTGTTTACCTCTTTTGACTCGTTAGATTTTGTCACAGTCATACAATTTCGCCTATTGTTTGCAGCTATTATTTTTCCTGTCACATCCTTACTACTTTTTATGGTTTTTGGTTTTGAAAAGTGGCGCGTTATTCTTGAAGATATATTTTGGAAAGAGTCTTTACTTCTTTTTTTTATCTCACCATCTACTTATATAGCAGTTATGGCGGGCTCATTTTTTGGCGCAGGTATTCTTACGTCGGTTATTTCAAAAGACTTTTCTGATATTGGAATATTCTTTGGATTAGTTATTATGCCATATCCAGCTTGGTGTATGTTTCGCAACTATATTTTCTTAAGAGATGTCAACAAGTTAGAACTACAACAAAAAGAAACTCTTGTGGGCAATAAGTTAAAAACGTGGCAAATTGTATATCGCTACTTTTATGGAATAGTACTTACTCTGACTCCGATACTAATTCTATATCAGTTACTAGGCTACTTTTTTCCTATATTACAGTTGGAGTATATTGCCAAAAATATCGTAACAGAGCTATGGCAAAAAAATGCCTTGATGGTCATCTCTGTATTTTTGGCTCTCAACATTTGTTTATTCATTTCTCCGATTTTTCAAAATATGATAATGAGAATAAACGAAGAGAGCCCAGGAGATATAGTCAATGGGGAACCTTTGAAGCATTCTTCTCCTAGCTACAGGTATATTTATATAATTGTCGTGTTGCTTGCTTTAAATATAACGTTTCAAGGTGTAGACAAGGGAATGGGTTTTGCAATTATTAATATCCATTTTGCAACTAGAACAGGACATTTTGTCTTATTTAAATCGATAATTTACACCTTCCAAGCGCTCTTTTTAATGTTTATCACTCTTGAAAGAATTTACTTTTACACTACACAAAAAAATCTAGAGCCAGTGGTAGCAAAAAAGCTCTGGATAAATTTTCGTAAAAAACATATTGATGTCTCTGTTACCCAAGAACACTTTTTAGCTCTATGTGCTCGTATTATTTTGCCAATTGCGGTAACCTATGCAGCGTTTTATTTTTTGGCTGGAACAACATGGTTAGCGAATATTTATTACTTAGGAATGAGTATTGTTTTTATTCTTTCATTTTCACAATGGAATAGAGTCAGAAACCTAAAGGTAATACAATATTGGTATAAAAAGTAAGTTAGGAGAGAACATTGCAAAACAGAATATTCATGCTCATAATAATTATTATAACCAGTTGTCAAGTATCTCCAAATCAACAACCACAAAAATGCCAAGATAGAGTAGACCACAAACCATCGCGAAAAAAACTACAAAAAGCTTATGTAGTTTACTCATTAAATACAGCTCGCCAAAAGATAAAAACACACAAATACGAAGTAGCAAAAGCATACCTCAATCATATACACGATATGCTTCCAAAGAATCCCAAACTACAAAAGGATTACAATGAACTATGTACTATTTTACCAAATCATACAGTGCCAGTTAGAGGCTGCATTGAATATGTAGATATTGATGAAGAAATACTACAACACGATGTAAACGAATTTTATGATCAAGGAGTGCAATATTTCAAAAAAAAGAGTTACAAAAAAGCGCAAGAACAATTCAAAAAAATATTAGAAATACTTAAGTATGCTCCTAGTCAGTTCAATATTCAGCCTTCAAAAAAACAAGTAACTCTTATGATAGAAAAAATCAAAAAAAGATAGAAGAATTAATACCCATTACTCACTGCGTATAGTTGTCTTTTTATTAGGAATATAGTTTTATCGAAACAATAAAATTTTTGATTTTTTGCGTAATAAATGTAAATAATTTAAAGAGAATTACTATGCTGTTAAAGTGGATCACATGTGAAGTAGACCAATCTCAACGGGAAAACTTTTCCCAGGCACAGGAACAGTGGAACTGTGTAAAAAACAGTGTGGGTTTTATTGGACAAGTGGGTGGCTGGTGTAAAAATACTTCACTTGCTTGTATTTTAACACTGTGGGAAAATAAGAAATGTTATGACAATTTTTTTCTGTTTGTTCATGATGCGATTACTTCTAAAAACGAACAGCAAAATTACTACAATAAAATACAAGTAGCACTTGCCGAACCGTTGATTTGGATGCCAGGTACTGAGCGAAATATAGAAGATGCTGTGCATTCAGCAACAATACTACGCGTTTCCGAGTGTACAATAGCAACACAGCGCCAAAATCATTTTATTGATATGCAGTTAAACTTGTGGGTACCAGCAATGGCAAGAGCTGGAATGCTTACTGGATATTTTTCCCATATTAACGAGAATCGTTTCTTGGTCACCACTTTGTGGGAAGAAAAAACTTATCGTAATTACGTTGAGGAACAACTTCCATTGTGCCAAGAGCAATCAAAAGCAGCAAAAGATTTACTAAAAATTGTAGGATATGAGGTTATACTGCTTGATCAGTGGCAAGTGATAAATTCAATAAAAATATGAACAAAGAAAGATGGTTTATCCGTAAAGAATTAATTTAAGTTACTCACCAAAGTATTTATTTACTCAAATTTGTTGTTTTGTTTTCTAATTTTGTTACTCCTCAGTTACGTAGCTAAGTGTACGCCACAAGGCTGTTCGTTTTCGTCGCACTGAAATATAAAAGCTCTGTGCTAAACGAGTAACTATTTTTGTTAGGCCACTTAGTTTGGTCGGTTTATTTATTCAAGAGATATTATATGAAAAATAATAGAAAAATTTCGTTACCGCTTCTTATTGTTGCTTGTTTATTGCCTACTATTTTTACCTACTTAGCTTTCTCCATGCCAGGGTATGAAAAAACAATTTATTCCATTAGTAAAATCATCATTATTGCTTTTCCAATTGTGCTATGGCGACATATGTGTAAATCATTAGCAGAATTTAAGAAACGTATTGGGTGGAAAAAAACCAACGGACTTTATGGTATTGGAACAGGAATTGTGATTTTTACCTTTATTATAGGTAGTTACTATCTACTATTCCCTTCTTTGGATGCATCACTGTTATATAATAAAATCAAAGAGTTGGGTTTGATTGAATACTTTTGGGTAATGGCTATTTTTATTTCGTTGTGGAATAGCTTCATTGAAGAATATTACTGGCGAGCATTTATTCTCGAACAACAAGCATCGTATAGTGATAAACATCTACGAATATGCGTAATTAATGGAATATTGTTTGGACTGCACCATTTTATCATTCTCAATGTTTATTTTGATGTATCATTAGCTCTTCTCTTCACAACAGGTGCTAGTGTTGGAGGTTTTTTATGGGCATGGTTACGTGTAAAACAGGTTTCTATTATAGATTGCTACATCAGTCATGTACTTGCAGATCTTGCCATTATGTGGGTTGGTTGGGATATGATTAGTCGTACTGTTTAAGGAATTACCTCACAACGGGAGGCATCGGAAGTCTTTTGTTTTCCGATACCTCCACACTGAATAGACTATGATCCTCGCGGAGGAGAAGATAACAACACAAATGCAAATTTCTTGCTTTTTGATATTGTCCGTACTCCTACATATGTTCCGATTTCTTAAGCTTTTTGAATTTTTTGTTTAGTTTCTTAAAAGCTTTTTCTAAAACCTTAGTAAAATCAATTCCAGATAAATCAATATCACTACCTTCTAAATCTTTTACTCCTTTATCTATCTTCTTGCGAAGCTTTTTTATGCTTTCTTCGTATTTATTAATGATTTTTTTAATCGCCTCGATTTTGTTAGCAACTGCTTTCTTAGCTTTTTTTCTATTTTGGTATTTAGTGTAATATTTTGATGTTGTAAATCGTCCGATTGTATCTGTCATCATGAGATTAGCAATTTCTGTTTTTGTTTTTTCTACCAAGCCTTTGTAGCTACTATTTTTGAATTTTTTGTCATTACTTGTTTCCCAAAGCTCTATAAGATCATCAGGAAGGTTGATTTGTTGTTTCGATTTTGATTTAACGTATGTAGAGTATAGGTATTTCCCTGATTTTTTATTTGCTTCCAAATAAAAATTTATATTTTCAGAAGACTTCTCCTTAGAGCAAAAAATTATGTATTCTTTTTTGATTTTTTTGTTTCCTAAAATAATATTCAGTTTTTTTCCTAGTGAGACTCCAAACAGCAAGTCTTCTTTTTTGGCTTTTTCGTAGTCATCTATTTTATCTTTAAGTTTGCTTAAACTAGGACTAAGCTCTAGATTAAAATTTATACTTTTACCTAAAGACGACTTATCTGGATTGAGGCCGCATTTTTTGAGTAAGTTTTGTTTTTGCTTTTTATTACTCTCTGTAGAGGCTATAGCTTTATATAAACTTTCAAAATCTTTATTGGCTTCTTTTTTAGCATCTTGCCATATTTTTTTATAGTTTTGTGCTTTTAATTTTGTAGAACTTACACTAAGTAATAACATAATGACGAGAGAGCTGATAATCGAGTTTTTATTAAACATTTTTACTTCCTTACTACACTTTTAGGTAAAGTGGTATTTTGTAATACGACAATTGTTTTATGAAATAGTTTGTTGCGATATAAAATTATAAAGCACATACTATGCCAAAGATATACTTTGTACATATACAAATATGTAATGAAACGATGTAAGTTAAGTATTCATTGGGTAAAATTAGGTTTGGTAAATTTGCGGTGAAATTTTAGATAACGTTACTAATTGTAATATCGTCAATTTTTGACGAAATTTATCAAACTTTGATAAATTTTATCGATGTAAATATAAATTTAAGTTACTGAACGACAGCTACCGCTGACACGGATATATACTCACACTCAACGCAATACTTTTTATTACCCAAAATCGAAAGTCAATTCTGTTCCAGCAAGTTTCTTTTTGCATAAATCATCAAAAATGGCGTTTTGCGCATCGCTAAAATAATTTCTCCAGTCGCCAATAATTCCTCGACGCATATGTTTAGGAAATCCTTTTCTTTGAGGTACCCAATCTAAGTTGGCTAGAGAATTGGATTTCATGGATGCAAAAGAGCTTTTTGTGGCAACAGATTTCCGAAGCGTATCGTTTAGTGAAATGTCTATAAAATTGGCTACCTGAGAAATAGCGTTTTCTATATTTTTATGCACTTGTTCGTAATGTAAAAATATGATATTTTTTTGAAAAATACTGGCATGCCACCATTCTAAAATGTGATCTAAAATAAATCCATATCCCACTTTTCCTTGAACATATAAATCAAAAAAATCTTGCCAACTGCCATTGTAGTTTAACTTACTACAGCAATGATAATAGAACGATACTGCATTGTCTTTTGGATTGCGAGCGATATATATATACTTTGCCTTTGTATGGGAAACACCAGGCATTAAAGAATATGGGAGGTGGCTGTGGAAATAGCGTCGCGGAGATGAAGGTTTCATTAAGTGAGATAGCCCATCATATCTGTTTGCTGCACCTTCTACCCAGGGAACGGCCTCACTAAGAACTTGATCTCCTTGTTCACCATTGTTTCTCAACAAATGAACAATTTGTTCCATCCAGGTAGTACCTGACTTGGGATAAGCGACAACAAACACGTCACTATCGTATACTTTAAATTTTTTAGCTATCTCATCAAGCTCTTTTTGAGTCACAAAAGGAGGTTGTTTACTAGTAATTATTATTTTAACATTTGCTAACAAATATTAAAAAGGTTAAAATAGGAGTGAAAAAGGGGTAAAAAATGCAGTGGGTACCAAGTCGAGTAGCTTGCGAAATATTAGGAGTGCACGCAAATACTTTAAGAAACTGGGACAAAAAAGGACTTATCAAAACAATACGCACAAAATCAAACCAACGAAGATACAATTTGGAAAGTATATTAGGTAATAAAAAGCCAAAGAAAAAAGTATGTTATTGTCGCGTATCGAGCAGTAAGCAAAAAGACGACTTGGAAAGACAAAAGAAGTTTATGAAGGAAAAGTATCCAAATCATGAAATCATCACCGACATTGGGTGAGGGCTCAACTTCAAACGAAAAGGGCTGCTCAAAGTACTGGAACAAGGACTTAGAGGAGAAATCGAAGAAGTACTTTGTACCCACAGAGACAGACTTAGTAGATTTGGATATCGACTTATCCAGTGGATTATGGAAATCGGTGGTGGGCGAGTCGTGGTTCTCGAAGAAGATAAAAGTAGTGCACAACAAAAGCTCACAGAAGATCTTATATCGATCATACACGTATTCTCGTGTAAACTTCACGGAATGCGAAGGTATAGCAGTAAAAAGAAGCAGGAAAATAAGATTCTATCCAAACAAAAAACAGCGGCAACTTCTACGTAACTGGTTTGGTTGCGCTCGGTTTGTTTACAACAAAACGATTCACTATCTAAAACAGCCAAATACAACTGCAAGCTGGATGAAAATCAAGAAACAAATACTTGATGATCTACCTGAGTGGTCAAAAGAAACTCCTTTTCAAATCAAATCAATTGCTATTAAAGATGCGTGCAAAGCTGTACAAAATGCCAAAAAGAAGTTCGCAAAAACTGGTAAAGTGCAGGAAGTGAAATTCAAAAGTCGCAAAAAACGCGATGAGTGCATCTACATTCCAAAAAGTGCTGTAAAGCAAGATTCCTTTTATAAACGCAAAATGGGAAAATTGTTACTTCGCGAAGTTGTTGGTAAAGCTTATTTTGATTGCCGCGTTGTTTTCCAACAAGGACGTTTTTTTCTTGTTAAGCCTGAAGGCAAACCTGTCATGAAACCTGAAAACCAAAGGAGTGACATCGTTGCCTTAGATCCAGGAGTTCGATCTTTTCAAACTTTTTACACCAAACACAGTTGTGGCAAAGTCGGCTGTGGTGATTTTGGTCGTATTGTGCGACTATGTCATCATCTCGATCAACTTACCAGTCGCATATCGAAAGCAAAATCACGACGTAAAAAGCGTATGAAAAAAGCCGCTGATCGCATGCGATGGAAAATCAAAGATCTCATCAGCGAAATCCATCGCAAAACTGCCAATTTCTTGTGCAAACATTTTGAAATTATTATTATACCACCTTTTGAAACCAGCCAAATGGTGCTACGTTCAAAGCGAAAAATACGCTCAAAAACAGTCAGAGCAATGCTCAACTGGTCGCACTTCAAGTTCAAAAATACTTTGAAGTCTAAAGCTGAGCTCTTGTCTTCTATTGTTATCGAACAAAACGAAGCATATACCTCCAAAACTTGTAGCTCTTGTGGCTATGTTAAAGAAAATATCGGTGGACACAAGTTTTTTAATTGCTCTTCTTGTAAGAAGCGTATTGATCGCGATTTTAATGGAGCGCGTGGAATCTTTCTACGTGCATTGGGAGATAACCCCTGGCTGCATTCTTTGTAGCTTGCATTTGTTAGCATTTAACAAAAATTTATCGGAAATACTATATGTCCTCCTTTGCCATCTTTCACAATAGCATGTTTATATTCTGCCATGATATTTATCCTAAAACCAACAAACCAAATAGCATTTAAAATTATTGGGATTTAACGCTTCATTTTTTTAAGTGAGAATTGAAATAGCGCGTTGATTAGAGGTATTCCAACATTAATTTTTATTTTGTTGCGCGCTCCAGCTCTTCGATAGAGTCCTGCCACCAATCGGGATTGGTAATATTGTCATCCTCATAATGCTTTCTAAACCCAGGTTCGTTCCAGCGAGTTGAAAACCAGGCATCAAATACAATGTTTCGACAGCCTCGTATTAAGGGAATCAATGCTTCAAATTTTTTAGGAAATGGACGAACCTCGCGATACAGATCTAGTACTAACTGATGTTGAATATTTCGACGTTCACGACGATCCATCGACTTAGGTAGTGAGTTTAAACGCCAAGGAAAACTTAGTAATGGTATGTCCATAGCCACAGGACCCATTTGAAAATCGTCGAGGTCTAAGAAAATAGGACCATCAGCTCGCCATAGAGCATTACCACTATAACTGTCTCCGTGAATTCTTTGTATTGGAATATGACCAAAATTTTCAATTTGCGAAACAATCTGCTCGATAGCATGTGTGTAACGTTTGTGTAATGATTTAGGAATAAATCCTGCGCGACAAATAACTTCAAAGCAACCGTAACACATATTATAGGCTTCAAACTGTGGTCGAGCCATTGCCGGCCGCTTGGCTCCAACATCGTGAATTTGCGCAACTAAATGCACCATAGTACGAACAGCGTCTTCATCGAGTATTTCTGGGTCTACATTGTAAGGCTTAGGAACAGCTTCAAATACCAGATAATGAATGTCACGCCAAGTCCCAATATCTCCAATGGGACGAACAAAAGGAACATTTGCATCTCGTAGGTCTTCCAGAAATTGAAGTTCGTCTCTTAGAGCATGAATGCTCCAGCGACCTGGGCGATAAAATTTCACAACCACATCACCGAATCCAAAGACTCTATTTTCAGGACTTTCAAATTGAACGCCTTCATTTAGAGACGACCCAGCAACATTATCTAGTATTTCTGAGCAATCAGCTGGTGTCAATGATAAAAAAGTGTTCAGCACTTTTGTATTTGCTGAAGCGTGATGGTCAACCCAGAACTGTTGGGTATTTATATTTTCAGAGTTAGTATTTTTTTTAATCTAAGAATCCTCCGTAATTTGCGATCAAACGCAAGGTTTATTTTACGCGATTTTTTATCACGGCTACAATGTTTTTTTATAAGCGCCAAACTCGTTTTATAAGTGCCAGACTCGTTTTATAAGCGCCAGACTCGTTTTATTAAGCGCCGGACTCGTTAAATCCGTTTTATAAGCGCCAAACTCGTTAGGATCTAAACGCGAAAAAACGGTGACAAACTCAAAATGGATCGCTCGCAATTCTCTCGCCTATTTTCCAATAGATGTTAATTTTAATTTGATTACGCGATTTTTCTGCCATGTTTTTTCCAACTCAAGAAGTTTTTGTACATCAAAGAGTAATTTTTGGTATTGAAAACAAAACAAGGAAGAAAGTACACAATCATCGATAATACCGCAGCCAAAAAAACATTTAAGTTCAGATTTCCACCAGACTTGTACCAGGTACAAGTCTGAAAACCACGTAAGGATTTAGTTATGTAGAATCAATAAATTATTGTAAAATAGTATCTAAAAATCGAAGCATAAACTTCATAAATCTCAAAAAAACCGGTAAATGCTTCGAGACTTACAATACAAAGCACCAGGAGAAGTGATGTCAAAGCAAGATGACTTTAATATTGTCCAAAGAGCTGTATCGAAAGGTCTTATTACTAACGAACAGTTACAGAAAGCAATACAATTTCAAAAAGCAAATCAGCAATTTACATTATTACAAATCTTACTCAACTACAAACAACTCACTACCCAAAGCATTCAGCAACTTGTAAACGAAACCAAATTAGGACAGTCAACACAGCAAAATCCTCAACCCAAGTTTTCTCAATCCGGGTTTTCTCAATTCAAACAAAAAAACCATTTCCTTCACTACGAGATTAAAGACAAGCTAGGACAAGGAGGAATGGGGGTTGTATACAAGGCCATTGATACAAAACTTCGTAGAGTGGTTGCTTTGAAATTGATGTTACACAATGATTCTCCCAAAGCTGCCAAAAGATTCATTCGGGAAGCATCGGTTACCGCTCGATTAAAACATCCAAACATTGTAGATGTTCTAGAGTATGGTGATAAACCTTATTGCTTTTTTACTATGGAGTATATTGAAGGGACAACATTTAAAGATTTTTTGCGCCAGGATGAAATAGAACTTTCTCAGCATATACAAATCATTCAAAAAATGGCTACAGCTCTTTTCGAAGTTCATAGCCAGGGTGTTGTTCATCGTGATATTAAACCTGCAAATATTATGATTGATGGGCAACAAAATCCAAAACTTATGGATTTTGGCTTAGCTAAAGTTAGTGACGAACATGGTCTAACGAAAACGGGCAATGTAATTGGAACATTACGTTATATGTCTCCTGAGCAAGCTAATGGCGAAAAGGTAGACAAATACTCCGATATCTATTCTCTCGGTGCAAGTCTATACGAAGTATTGACAGGACGTCCTCCATTTATTAGCCAAACCAGTGTAAACTTAGTAATGCAAATAATAGAAACAGAGCCAGTAAAACCTAGGGTCATCAATCCAGGTATTCCTCCTGAGTTAGAAGCTATTTGTTTAAAATGTCTCGAAAAAGCACCTCAAAGCCGCTATCGCACGGCAAAAGCGTTGGCTAAAGATTTGCAAAATTTTTTAGAAAATCGACCTGTAAGTGCAAAACCTCCTACTATTTGGAAGAGAGGGTACAAGTTTGTATCACGTCATCGCTATGCTGTGATATCGTTTGCTGCGATATATTTTGTGATCTTCATTAGTGCTATTTTTTCTATCGTGCAATGGAAAAAAGCAGAAAGTGAAAAACTGGTAGCGATTGAAGAGCGTACCCAAAAAAGTACGCTTGCAAGAAGCAAGACGATTTCTCTCTGTAAAGTTGCTATGGCGCAAGGAGCAAAAGCACATTATGAAAAAAGATGGCGGGATTGTGGAGCGTTGATGGGAACTTCTTTGGAGTATATTAAAAATCTCGAAGGACCAGATGTAGATATCCTCAGAAAAAAAGCAAAAGGCTACATTCGTTCTTGTGTGCGTGATATAGCTATTATTAGTCAAAGGTTTAATAGTACAAAGAGTATATTTTACTGCAAAGTATCTTTTAGTGTGGATAATTCGCTGATAGCTTTATTCTCACATTCTCAAGGATTTATAAGCAAGAATATATTGCGATTGTTCACAATCTCAGGGGAACATCTACATGACTTGTCTGGGTATTCTCAGGTTTTAAAACAATTAGTTTTCAGTCCTAATAGCAAGTATTTCGCAGCAAAGGGAGGTAATACTGCTACTATTTGGGATGTACAAAGCGGTGATATCGTAGCAACTTTTGATGAAAACGTTGTAAAATCTATAGATTTTACTGAGGACAGTAGATATTTTCTCTTGCACACAAAAGAGAAAATAAACATATGGGATACTGCACAGCATAAATTTGTAGGCGAACTTGGTGAAAAAGTAAAAAAAGCATCCTTTGTAGGAAAAACCCAAGTGTTTTTTGCCAATGGCAACAAAGCAATTGTCCAAGATAGTATGTCAGGAAAAGTTGTTCATGAATTTTCCCATGAAGAAGAAATAAAAGATACTGCTGTTAGCAAAGACAGAACTCTTTTAGCCAGTCTTTCCCAAAAAGAATTCAGAGTTTGGAATGCAAAAAATGGACGGTCGGTATTAAAAAAACGTAAAAGTGGTAACAAAATAAAAATAGGTCTTTCTGGTGTAGCGGTTATAGATACTACCGAGTTAATGTTATTCAATTTAGAAGGGAAAAAGCTAAAGAAGTTAAAATTTAATCGTGCAATCTCAGAAGTAGACTTTGCATTCGGTGGCAATGTTTTAGCAATTACCTCCGATGAGCAACATGTTTATTTGTGGGGGATTCGCGAAAAGCGTTGGTTATGTGCCCCTGCTACTCCCGATAAGATCTCAGATCCTCCCAAATACACTCCAGCGAAATCTTTCACAGGTTTCACACAGTATTTACATGAAAGTGGCGCGGTAACAAATACTGTAGAACGTAAAATTGCAACCCGGGGTGGCTCGCACCTTATCATAATATGGAACATGGACAATGGCAAAGAAGAACAGAGGATAGGTTTTTATGATCGTATTATGCAGCATATCTTTAGTCCTGATGGAAAATTACTGATTGTAGCAACTCTTTATGAAGTTTTCATTCTTAATACGCATAATGGACGGCTTCTCGAGCGTATTAATTTAGGGCGCCCTGATGATAAAAAGCCTGTATTGGGAGGGTTTGGAAACTTTATTTCTTCTATTGCTATTAGTCCTGATAGCTCGATACTTGCTATTGCACGGGTAAAAGAAGTCACCCTAAGAAGAATTGATGGCAACACCGAACTAGCAAACTTGAACCACGAAAAATTCAGCTTTGGAAAAGTACTTTTCAGCCCTGATGGAAAAAATCTGTTAACAACGGCTTTTTCAGCGGGAAAGAAATTTTTGATTTGGGATGTTAGCAATCAAAAAATACTACAGGAAATAGATACTAAAGACCACTGCGTATCGATAGATTACTCTCTTGATGGTGAATTTGTATGTATAGGTACATACAGCGGGGTTTACTTATATAATTCTAAAACAGGAGAGTTGTTACAACAAATTCCAGCGCGCAGAGGATCAGGAGTAGTATTTAGTAAATCGGGGAAGTTCTTATTTTACAGTGACAACGGACGTATAAATATTTTTGACATTCTATATCAAAAAAGTAGTCTCTTTTCAGGCGGAAAATCTGCTTACTCTAGCGAAAATTATTTAATTGCTGGCAGTGGGTCGGGAACATCTGTACTTGATATACAAAATTTAGAGAGCTCTGCACGTACAGAAGGAAACTACAGTACTAACAACAAAACAGCTTTTTTCCCTGGTAGCAAAAAACTTTTTACAAGGGTAGAGAAAGACGTTGTCATCTGGAACACAGATGGCAAAAAGATCTTGAGTTCTTCTCATGATCACATCACCAATGTCGTTATTAATAATGATGGTACAAAAATATGCGTAATATCATGGAAAAAAGTAGAAATAGTTGATGTATCAACGGGAAAAACAATAGCAACTATGGAGAAAGAAACAAAAAACGGTGGTGCTACAGCTGCTTTTTGTCCAGACAATCATTCCATCGTTGTTGGTCGTGGTACAAATATCTATTTGTGGGATTTTATAAAAGACAAAACTTTCAAGCTTTCTAATGAGTTCGGAGCAACCCATTCCATAGAAGTGTCTTCTACTAACAAATTATTAACAGGTAGTGGATATGGTTCTGGAAATAAAAGTGGCGTTGTTACTTTGTGGGATTTGTCGAAAAAAAAATTACTAGATTCTTCAGTCAAGCACCCAAGTGGATCTGTTCGTACAATGTTTCATCCCCAAAAGAATATAATTATGTCGTTTTCTTTTTCACTCGCGGTTTTACAAGATGCAAAAACATATAAGATTATCAATAAATTTCTATTAGCAAGTCCGAATGTCAGTCCTAATGGTAAATATCTCATTGGCAACAGAAAGTCAAAACTGTTAGTTTATAACTTAGAAAATGGCAAGGTCCACGAACTAGAAAACATATCACAGGCTCCTTTTACCAAGACCACTTTTTCGCGAAATAGCAAATATTTGTTTTGCGATTACTCTGAAGGACCTGCGATATTGTGGGATTTAGAAATGAAATCGCCGTTAAAAACAATATACAAACCCACGACATACAGTACTCACTTTGTAGAGTTCAGCCCCGACAATTCAATTTTATTGAACAAATGGTCTGGACGCGAAACTGTTTCTCTGTCAAAAATCGAATGGAATGTTAAGCGTGATAAAGAATATGTTCGACCAAGATGGACGAAACAGTTTTTACCATCCGATCCTCAAAAATATCAAAAAGAATCTATTTTTGATTTTAGAACTGATATTCCTGGCTGGTTGATAGAATACAACCTAGCAGCGACCCCTAAATTATTCACACAGTATTTATTTGAAAGGTCGGTATCGCAAGTTCTCAGTATAAATAAATTCGAAATCCCTCCCGTTTTATGGGAAACAAAATACAAAGCGCATTTAGGATCAAAAGAATAAAAAAACAAAAAAAAACTACTACAAAAAGATAGAAAAAATGCCCAATAATTATGATTTAGAAATGGCACAGAAAGCTGTATCTTTAGGCTTTATTAAACCTGAGCATCTACAAAAAGGTTTGCAAATACAAAAGCAACATCCACATTCCACTCTAATACAGATATTCAAAAAGTACAATCTTCTCAGCCCGCAACAAGTCCAAGAAATAGCGGATATGACTAACTATGATTCTGTGGAAAAAATAGCTATTCTTGAAAAGGTACCACCGCAAAGTAAAATGTTTCTCCACTATCAGATACAAAAAAAGTTGGGTCAGGGAGGTATGGGAGTCGTTTATAAAGTTTTTGATACCAAATTGCGACGTATTGTGGCTTTAAAATTGATGCTAAATACTGCTTTTTCTGAAGAAGAAGCACAGAGGTTCATGCGTGAGGCGTCTGTTACCGCACAGCTAGATCATCCTCATATCGTCAAAATTTTAGAAGTCGGCGATCAACCAAATTGTTTTTTTACAATGGAGTACATCGAAGGTAAAACTTTCAAAGACTTGCTATATCAGGAAACGCCAGAATTTAAAAAATATGCATCGATTTTGCAAAAAATAGCTTCGGCATTGCACACAGTGCACGCAAAAAACTTTATACACCGCGATATCAAACCAGCGAATATCATGATTGATTCGCAAGGGCACCCTAAGTTAATGGACTTTGGTTTGGTAAAGGTAAGCCAGGAAAACAGTTTGACCAAAACAGGGAATGTATTGGGTACGGTTTTGTATATGTCACCAGAACAGGTAAACGCAGAAAAAATAGACAAACGTTCTGATATATATTCTCTAGGAGCTAGTTTATACGCATCTCTTGTGGGGCGTCCTCCTTTTCAGAGCGAAAACTACATCAATATAGTTATGCAGATTCTGAGCATGGACCCAGTTCGTCCCTCTGTTTTGAACCCTGATGTGCCAGGAGAATTAGAGGCCATTTGCCTAAAATGTTTGGAAAAAGATCCTAATCGTCGCTATCACAGTGCAAAAGCGCTGGCCAAAGATCTACAAAACTTCATTGAAAACCGTCCTGTAAGCGCAAAACCACCTTCGATATGGAGCGTGACCTATAAATTCATTCTGCGTCATCGGCTAGCAGTGTTTACCGGCATCGCAGTTTATCTATTGGTAGTTATAGGCGCTATTTTTTCTGTTGTTCAGTGGAAAAGTGCAGAGCGCGAAAAAGCACAAAAAACCGAACTGGCAAGGGAAAGAGCTTTAGCTCTAGCAAAAATTTCCATGACCCAAGCAGCAGAGAATTATCATCACAAAAAGTGGCAAGAATGTGGTGCACTAGTGGGCACTGCGCTAGAATACATCAAGAATATCGAAGGAGAAGATGTTGTCCTTCTTAGAGAAAAAGGAAAGGGTTATATCCGAGCCTGTTTACAGGACATTGGTGTTCTAAGTCAAAAGTATAACTATGGCAGTGGATTACGCTACGATACCATTCATTTTAGCCCTGATAATCAGTACGTAGTAACGTTTTCCTCTTACGAAGAAAATTTTCTCAGTCTATACCATATAAATGGTGACAAGATTATGGATTTACCTGGGCACATTCGCGATGTTAACCTCATTAAGTTTAGTGCTAATAGCAAATACCTTGCAACCGTAGATGAAAACATGATCATTGTCTGGAACATTCCTCGCGGAACAGAAAAATGGCGCCTAGAAAAGAAAGGTCTTTTATCTATTGATTTTGACCCAAACGATAAATTTCTTGTTGCTCGCTCAACGAAAAGTATCTCTTTGTGGAATATCCAAGATAAATCAAAAGTTGAAGAGCTGATGGTAAAGGGGCATGGAGCTGCTTTTTTATCACAAGATGAAATTGTATTTGCTGTAGACAAGGATGTTTTTGTAAGAGACATTGCATCACAAAAAACATATCAAAGGTTTTCAGTTCCAGAAACGATTAATGAACTAGTCGTCGATCATATTACTGGTAACATCGTAACTCTTGCAGGAGATGAATTGGTATTGTGGCATAAAAATAAACCGAGATTTAAAATAAAGACAAAAGGACAAAAGTTACAAATTTCCCCTACCGGAATTGCCTTCATAAACAAAAAACAAGTTGTACTTTATAATTTGCAGGGCAAAAAGATATGGGAATACCAATTCTACAATGACGTTTCGCATATTGATTTTGCATTTTCACACCAAGTACTGGCTATATGTGAAGGAAGTCGTCATATCTATCTATGGGATATTGCAAATAAAAGATGGCTATGTTCTCCAGGAAGACCAAACGCACGCTCTAAAGAAGTACATTACGAAGACCTCTCTCGTAATGCACCTACTTTGAAGATTCAAGATAAAACGATGAGAAGAATATCTCAATACTTACCCGAAGATATTGCCCAAATCAGCCCAGATGAAAAAACATTGGCCATCAGAAATTCATGGCGAATAACAATGTGGGACATAGAAAGCGGCCAAGAGAAATACCAGTTAAGTTACTATGATAACATCAGCGATTATTTATTCAGCCCTGACAACAAATGGCTGATAGTCGCAACTCCATACAAAATATTTGTCCACAACGCTAAAAGCGGTACACTTATAAAACAAATATACCAACGACCAGATAGAAAAAGTCGAATTAACGGTGGTTATAACGCTATTTACAAGATAGACATGACCGCTGATAGCAAAATTCTTGCGGTGGCCAAAACACAAGGAGTCTTACTTCGTGATATCGCAAACAACTATGACATCGCAAGTTTAAAAAATGGAGATGACCTTCTATACAGCAGCCAAGTGCAATTTAGTAGAGATGGTAAAAAATTAGCTGTATCAGGGTCAAGCCAAGATACAAATGTCTTAGTATGGGATACTGCTACGCAGAAACTTCTATATAGAATACCTGTATCTGGTCAAGTTCTATCCATCAGGTACTCTATAGATGGTAAAGTAATGGCTATTGGGCAGTTTGATGCAGTGAGTTTCTTCGATGTTTCTACAGGAAAACAATTATATAAAAAGGTACTCAATCAAACAGAGAAATCTTTATCTTATAGTCCCGGAGATGCTATCTTTCATGGCAAAAACCAACTACTATGTACGGAGCAAGGAAGAATCACGATTGTCGACTTTTCTTTGCAAAAGAGCGGTTTCTATTTTAGTGGTTTTACAGTATTTGATTGTAGTGATAAATTTTTAGTGGGAAGTATAGAGTCAAATCGCTTTTTTTTGAGCACAACAAAATCCTCAATAGCTCTATTTGACATTGCTAATTTGGGTAACTCGATCATAGTCGCAGGTAAATCTCAAAGTTATTTGTATGGCAAGAATTCTTTTCTTCCAGGAAATGAAAAATTTGTAACGTACAAAGGCAATAAGGTATTTCTATGGAATACTTCAGGAAAAAAGTTGTTCACTTACATCGAAAAAAATACAGCTCCTATAAGCCAGGTAATAACACATAACAATGTGCTATTGATTTCTTCAGGAACAAAATGTAGCATTGTCGATATATTGTCAGGAAGACAAATCGCTTTTCTGAAAAAAGACACTCATGTACTGCCTTCTGAATTTGCTTTCGCTATCGATAATTCATCGGCAATTGTCGCCAGAGATAACGACCTGTATTTTTGGGATTATCGAAAAAATAAAGTAGAAATATTACAAAAAACGCATTCCTCTTATCCAACAGATATTACTTTTTCAGCAGATGGAAAACATTTTTTAACCGCATCACAGGGAGAGGTGGTGTTATGGCGTTTTAAGGATAAAAAAATTCTCCATAAAACGGTAGAACATTCTCAAGATAGTGCAGTATCAACTTTTTTTTATCCCCGAGGGTTCGCTTCTTTATCAGAAAATCTGGCACTATTTAGCAATCTCAAAAACTACAAAGTTAGCAACAGGTTTATCGTACAGAAACCAATGGTTAGCCCCGATGGACACTATCTTGTACAAAAAGACGGTGAAGCCCTACTTATAAATAGCTTACAAGATAACAAAACGTACAAACTGGATAATATAAAACCTATAAAGAAACAAAAATTTCTCGCTAATAGCAAATATTTACTATGTGAAACTGCTGACCAAACAGTTATTTGGGATATAAAAAGACAAGCGCCACTCCGAACTATCTACAAACCAGAAAAAGGCGCTGAGGTCGCCCAATTAGACTCTGACGACCAGACAATGCTTACAAATTATCTTTCTGACGACAAAGTTAGTATCTCGCAAATCGCTCCTCTAAAAGCTCGTAAAGCCATACATCCTTTGCCACTGTGGACACTCAATTTTGTCCCACAGCAAAAGCAAAAATATATCAAAAATTCCATTCTCGACTATCGTTTGGATATACCTGGGTGGTTAATTGAATATAACCTAGAAGCCAATCCAAAGCTTTTTACTCAATATTTGTTTCAAAAACGAGTTTCTCCCTTTCAACAGGTAGAAAACTTCGATTTACCTTCGCGTTTATGGAAATTAGAATAGTAGAAATTGTCGCGACATTTTTTGTTATTGGAAAAACTGTCCAGGTAGGATTCGAACCTACGACAACTTGGTTAACAGCCAAATGCTCTACCACTGAGCTACTGGACATAAAAATGAAGGTAATAGGACTTGAACCTATGACATCCTGCATGTCGGGCAGGTGCTCTACCAATCTGAGCTACACCTTCTTATGGAAATGACAGGGTTCGAACCTGCGACCTTCTGCGTGCAAGGCAGATGCTCTACCAATCTGAGCTACACCCCCGTTTTTTGTTTCTGTAAGTAAAGTCGTCTTGCTTTCACTAAATCTTGCATTAAAATAAAAAAAATTTACATTTGTGCTACAACGTTTATATTTTTTGCTGCGTTTGAGATCATAGTGTATAATTGTAGGTGAATTTGTGGCCAAAACAAAAAAGGAGATCACTATGCTTTTAAAATCGCTAGTTGTTTATATGCTCATTATATGTGCAAATGCTTGCCTTTGGGATGAAGAGACTCTTGTTCAAGAGCGATCGATTTTTCCTAGTACTTTGGAACTTATCGCTGGAAAATTTCCTCGTCACAGTACTCATTTTTATCAATGGAGAATAAAGGACCGTTTACAAAAAATCGAAAATGACCACGATAATTTAGCTCTATATGATGATTTGGCTGTTTCTTATGACAAAGTTGGTGAACATAGCAAGGCAATAGAGGTAATGTTGCAAAAGGAAAAGAAATCTCCTGGGTTGTATGAAACTTATGCTAATATGGGAACGTTTTATATTCATAGTCGCCAGTATAAAAAGGGGCTTATTTATATAGATAAAGCGATTGCTATAAATCCTGATGCTCATTTTGGCAGAGAGGTATATCAAAAATATTTGGTGGAGTATTTATTGAGTAAAATGATTGATAGCAAAATAACACTTCCTCTTTTCACTCTCACGGAGAAAGCCAAGCATTATAAATATAAAACCGTTACTGATTATATAAGCAGTTCAAGGAGTAATATTTTTGTAGCGAGTTCGATTTTTAACGGTTTTGTTGATTTTTTACAAAAGAAACAGGGTAAGAAATTCAGTCGCCACAAGGCTGTCAATGGCATTTTGGGGATGATGCGTTTTGGCAATTTTTCTTCCCCTATACTTTTAGAAGTTTTGGCTCACTTATTAATTGAAAAAGAACACCGTCATCATAATGCTAGTAAATTAGCATGTCGTGCTTTTTTACAGGCTTCCTCTCATAGCAAAGACACATCTCTAAAAAAAATATATTATGATTTGGCAAAATTGTGTATATCAGGTCATCGAAATCCAAAGCAAGACTTTGAAACTGAACAAAAACAGTTTACACATGAGCTACAAGACGCCAACAATTGGTATACAAAATTGTGTGAAGATGAAAAAAAATGGATTGCAACGAATAAAGATGTGGAAAAGAAATTTCAAGAAAAATACTACAAGAATATTGCAGTAATTGGTCTTGCAACTACATCAGATATCTCTTTTATAAAAATTATACTCCTTTTTTTGTTAGTCGTTTGCATTTATTTTGCGCTTAAAAAAATCAAAAAATATAGATTTGCTATTTCCCAAACTTCGTAATAAACTTTTCTACAGTTAGAAAACTAAATAATACCTATATTTGAAGGAGCGATCCTAGGATGCTAAAGCATATAATCTTAATACTTGTGATCATATCTATTTTGATTCCCAATATAATGGTAGAAACATCGCCAGAGGCTCAAAATGATGAAGAACAACCTCAAAATGGCGAAAAACAGCCAAACGCTCTAAACCTTAACCCAAAAGACCCAAAAGCGATGGTTACTTTAGGACAGATGTATTACGACGGTAATGGCGTGGAGCAGGATAGCAAAAAGGCCTTCTACTGGTACAAGAAAGCTGCTGAAAAAAACAACGTAAAAGGGTTAGAAAATCTAGCTAACTTTTATGTTTCAGGAGAAGGAACAGAGCCAGATGAAGATAAGGCGATCGAAACGAGTATGAAAGCTATCAAACTTGGTAGCACATACACAATGACAATTATCGCTAATATTTACCTAAACGAAGAGTCCCCTCGTTATGACTATGATAAAGCAATACAGTGGTACCAAAAAGCTATTGATGCTGGCGACACTGATGCGATGAATGAACTTGGAGGATTAAGGAAATACGAAGGTGAATACGACGAAGCCTTGCAAATATTTAAAAAAGCTGCTGAAAAAGATGATACCAATGCCATGTGGGAAATATCAGAGCTCTATAAAGACGGATCTATTGAAGGTGGAACTGAAAAAGTAATAGAATGGCTTGATAAAAGTGTTGATCACGGAGAAATTCATAATATAAGCACTATTGTTGATCTTTACTTAGAAGAAGAAGAACATGACAAAGCTAAAGAATGGCTTCTTAAAAAGTCCAATGCTGGTGTAACACGTGCAATGACAACACTAGGCGACAGTTATTTAGAAGGAAAATGGCTCACTAAGAACACCAAAGAAGCGCTTAAATGGTATCAAAAAGCAGCGAGCTTAAATGATGCTGACGGAGTTCAGATGATCGGCGAAATGCACGAAAAAGGTAATGGTTTTCCTCAAGACTATTCTAAATCGTTAGAGTATTTTCGAAAAGCAGCCGCTATGGGTAAAAGCTACTCGATGTATTGTATAGGTTATGCATATTGTTGGGGTGAAGGCGTTGAAAGAAATATTCCCAAAGCTCTGAAGTGGTATAAAAAAGCTTTTGATGAAGGGCAATATAGTTCTTCTGATGATATTGGCGACATATATGCTGAGGGTGAACTTGGAAAACCAGATTATCACGAAGCCATAAAATGGTACAAAATATATGTAGAATATGAAGACGATGTAAAAACAGCGCTCAAATTAGCAACTTATTACAAAGAAGGTGTTGTGGTATTAAAAGATCTCAAAGAGGCTCACAAATGGACTCTCTTCGCTGCCGAACTCGACCATGAATTATCTATTATTGAAGTGGCGCAAAATTACGAAAATGGTGTAGGAATAGAAGCTAATCAGGAAGAGGCTCTTTCTTGGTATGATACAGGTGCTTCTATTGGTATTCCTATTTGTTTAGCGCAAGCTGGAAGTATGTATATGATGGGAGTAGGAGGAGAGAAAGATGTGGAACAAGGTTTGGACTACTTAGAACAAGCCGCTGAATTAGGTCTAGATCAAGCAATGCTAGGTCTTGGCATGTTTTACATAAAAGGTGATGAAGAACTAGAAATAGAAAAAGATCTCGATTTAGCCAAATCTTGGCTCAGAAAAGCAGCAGATCAAGGGAATGAACCTGCCAAAATGTTGTTGATTACGCTTGAAAAGAAAAAATAGTGACATTAAAACGTATCAGTCTAAAAACCTCTAAAAGCAATTGGAGAAAAAAATGAAACTCTTTATTTTGCTAGCGGTTTTTAGCTGCGTTTTATTAAATGCACAAACAAAAGATTTATAAAATATGATACTTTTCGCCACTACGATAGAGAAACTATTGATGAAGAAGGAACATTGGTAGATGAAGATAATGTTCGTTTTGATGTTCTAAATTTAAAATCCACTGTAGAAAAACAGTTAACCGATAAATTTTTGTTAACAAATGCTAACAAATGCAAGCTACAAAGAATGCAGCCAGGGGTTATCTCCCAATGCACGTAGAAAGATTCCACGCGCTCCATTAAAATCGCGATCAATACGCTTCTTACAAGAAGAGCAATTAAAAAACTTGTGTCCACCGATATTTTCTTTAACATAGCCACAAGAGCTACAAGTTTTGGAGGTATATGCTTCGTTTTGTTCGATAACAATAGAAGACAAGAGCTCAGCTTTAGACTTCAAAGTATTTTTGAACTTGAAGTGCGACCAGTTGAGCATTGCTCTGACTGTTTTTGAGCGTATTTTTCGCTTTGAACGTAGCACCATTTGGCTGGTTTCAAAAGGTGGTATAATAATAATTTCAAAATGTTTGCACAAGCAATTGGCAGTTTTGTGATGGATTTCGCTGATGAGATCTTTGATTTTCCATCGCATGCGATCAGCGGCTTTTTTCATACGCTTTTTACGTCGTGATTTTGCTTTCGATATGCGACTGGTAAGTTGATCGAGATGATGACATAGTCGCACAATACGACCAAAATCACCACAGCCGACTTTGCCACAACTGTGTTTGGTGTAAAAAGTTTGAAAAGATCGAACTCCTGGATCTAAGGCAACGATGTCACTCCTTTGGTTTTCAGGTTTCATGACAGGTTTGCCTTCAGGCTTAACAAGAAAAAAACGTCCTTGTTGGAAAACAACGCGGCAATCAAAATAAGCTTTACCAACAACTTCGCGAAGTAACAATTTTCCCATTTTGCGTTTATAAAAGGAATCTTGCTTTACAGCACTTTTTGGAATGTAGATGCACTCATCGCGTTTTTTGCGACTTTTGAATTTCACTTCCTGCACTTTACCAGTTTTTGCGAACTTCTTTTTGGCATTTTGTACAGCTTTGCACGCATCTTTAATAGCAATTGATTTGATTTGAAAAGGAGTTTCTTTTGACCACTCAGGTAGATCATCAAGTATTTGTTTCTTGATTTTCATCCAGCTTGCAGTTGTATTTGGCTGTTTTAGATAGTGAATCGTTTTGTTGTAAACAAACCGAGCGCAACCAAACCAGTTACGTAGAAGTTGCCGTTGTTTTTTGTTTGGATAGAATCTTATTTTCCTGCTTCTTTTTACTGCTATACCTTCGCATTCCGTGAAGTTTACACGAGAATACGTATATGATCGACATAAGATCTTCTGTGAGCTTTTGTTGTGCATTACTTTTATCTTCTTCGAGAACCACGACTCGCCCACCACCGATTTCCATAATCCACTGGATAAGTCGATATCCAAATCTACTAAGTCTGTCTCTGTGGGTACAAAGTACTTCTTCGATTTCTCCTCTAAGTCCTTGTTCCAGTACTTTGAGCAGCCCTTTTCGTTTGAAGTTGAGCCCTGACCCAATGTCGGTGATGATTTCATGATTTGGATACTTTTCCTTCATAAACTTCTTTTGTCTTTCCAAGTCGTCTTTTTCCTTACTGCTCGATACGCGACAATAACATACTTTTTTCTTTGGCTTTTTATTACCTAATATACTTTCCAAATTGTATCTTCGTTGGTTTGATTTTGTGCGTATTGTTTTGATAAGTCCTTTTTTGTCCCAGTTTCTTAAAGTATTTGCGTGCACTCCTAATATTTCGCAAGCTACTCGACTTGGTACCCACTGCATTTTTTACCCCCTTTTTCACTCCTATTTTAACCTTTTTAATATTTTTAATATTTGTTAGCAAATGTTAAAATAATAATTACTAGTAAACAACCTCTTTTAATATCGTAATAGAAAATAAATCTTTACTTGCTATTGCTGATGGACAACTAATCTACAAGCTGCCAACAACACTTCAATATGTATTCTCGAAACCATTGGGCGTTTACAATAAATCTCATTCAGATAATACAGTCACCTGGCAGTTGAATATTCCGGCAAAATCTACCTTCAAAACGACAATCAAAGTGCTTCCATTATTTCGTTCAGCGATAAATTCAAGTCGGAAATGCTACAACACATTTAAAATATCTAATCTTAGAAAAAATCGAAAAGACAGGGAATTATCAATACCTTTAGAAATAGTGCCTTTTACTAGCAAAGATTCAGCAAAATAGTTAGGAAAAAAATGAAGAGTACTATATTATTGTTTGTTTCTATTTGCACTCTACTAAATGCGCAAACGGAAAAAATAAATTTGGAATCGTCAATACAAATCAAAGTGAGAGCAAGCGCACGCTCTGTTTCTACCGATAAGAAAGCGATGTTTATTGTTACGCTTAAAAATTTATCTGTTAACGCTATAACAACCCAAGTTTTTTATGAAGTACCTAGAGAATTAGAATATATATCTTCTAATTTTAAAGCAAAATACAACGAAAAAACCAAACCTGCAAAAAATGACTATACTTTTCATGAAAAACCAAAAAACACACTTCAGTGGAAAATAACTATTGCTGGAAAATCGACAACAAAAATAAGAGTAATTATGCGCGGAATACACGGATGTTCACGCGTTAACAATGTTTTTCAAGTTTCTTATTTAGGTATTCAAAAACAAGACAATATATCTATTAGAGTAGAACACTGAGTCAGTGCTTTTCATCTGAGTGCATATGACACAGATGATCCTTGTGCCGTTGGTATGAGAACTACATATGTGATTACTATACTTAATGAAGGAACTTTCATAATAACAAACGCTAAATTGACAAATCGGATTCCAAAGCAAATGAAGTTTATAAAAGCAGAGGTTGACGCTCCAAAAAACAAACAAGCAAATAAAATAGAGTATCGCTACAACAAGGAAGAACATCAAATTCATTTTGACTCAATTGTTTTTTTACCGCCAGGAGACAAAGTAATTTATAAAATTGTATGCGAAGCTATTAAAGAAGGAAGTGCAAAAAATACCGCATATGTAATATATGATCAATTCAAGAAAAGAATTATTGATGAAGAAGGGACAAGTATTTATAAAGAGTAGGACTATTCCTTGAAAAAGAAAATCGCAGCTATTCAGTAAAAACAGTAGGGCGTGTCATCATTCAAAATATTGTGTGTTTTTTCGAGCCCGAGCCCGTTTGCGAGCCCGTTTCCGAAACTTTCACTAACAATTTATCAAAGAAGCAAAGTTTCTTTTTCCATCCAAAAAACTAGTATTGAACCAATAAATCACTTTCTGTCGCTCTCAAAAAGTTTTCGGGCGCGGGCTCGCAAACGGGCTCGGGCTCAATACTACTGGCGTATCATTAAATGAATCCGTTATATTTTTATCTGTATTGAATGATGACACGCCCTAATTCTTTTTCCTATTGTGCTTATTGCGATACCATCAATTTTTGTGCATTAGAGATTATAAAAATGCCAAAGTCACTTTTTTACAAATAACATTTTTAATTTAGAATTTTTGTTTTTTTGAGCTATATCATATGGGGTAAAACCTTTGTTGTTTTTTACCGCAGAATTTGCTCCAACGTTTAATAGCATTTTTATAGTGTTTTCCATTTTGCCATGCGTTTGGGTTGCTATATGAAGAAGAGTATTCCCTTCTTTGTCTTTTAGATTAACTAGCTGCAATCGATGTTTTTTGCTGAACGTTTCGAGTATGGTTTTTTCTCGTCTTTTGACTAGTTGAAAAAGAACATTTGGGTAGTTTTTTACAACGAGTGATGATAACCAGTGGTATGAGAATTGTGTTTTGAAAATATTGCGACCACTCTTGCTAAGAGTAAATGCATTTATTATATCGACAATATCTTTTTCTAAAATAGATGCTTTAATAATTTGCACTGCGTTTTTCATGTGAGATGTGTCAGGAAGTAAAATAGGAATCATTTCCCAATTTTTGCATTTAACTACATCAATCAATATTGCAGAAAGGGAAAAACAATAGAAACCAGTTATAATATTCACAATACGCATCGCTATTTTCTTGTGCTCATCTAGTTGAACATTATTATTTCTTAGTAAAATAGAAAGTAGTATATCGCATTCTGCCACTGGTATACCGATGTTTGAGACAAACATTAGGCAAATCATTTGATAACTGTATTCGTGTATTTGTTGTTGTAATGGATGTTCGGTAGTTATATGCATATTATCTATTAACCAATAAATTGCAGAACTACCACCATTTCCCGCGTAGGCTTTTTGTTCTAATAAAAGAGATCCAGCTTGCACAGTGAGCCATATAATTTCATTTGCAAGATCAAGGTCTTGTTGTTGTGTGAAATCAGGAAGACTTTTTATGGCTTTCGCAACATTAAAATTCCCTAACTCGTTTTTATCTAATAGCTCAGCGCTAGCTCCTATTTTTACTAATTCTCGTAAAGAGTTAAATACTTCACTAGCAATATCGAATAGGTTATGTATTTTTGAGCGCCAAAAAAAGCTTTCTAGCTTCTCAAATTCATCTTTAAACGCTTTATCTAGTCCTTCTATAGCTGACAGGGAAAGTTGTGATCGAGTATTTCTTTGGTATTCTTGGAAAGACTCAAGTAATGAGTATACATTTGTATTTTCATGTTGTACTTCTTCCCACAAACAAGTAGGAAATAATCGTTTTTTAGATTTCACGTTGACTTACCTTTAAAATTCGAGATCTTATACTCTTGCTATTTTAGATGCCAGTGTATATTTTTGAATTTGCTCAATCAATTCGTCTGGATCTATTGGTTTGGTGATATAGCCTTCGCAACCTGCCTCAAAAGCTTTTTGGCGAAAGTCGGAAGTATGAAAAGCACTACATGCAATTACCGTAGTGTCTACTGTAGAAGGATTCTCTTTAATTTTTCGCGTGGCTTCAAATCCATCAACTTCTGGCATGGCCAAATCCATAAGAACAATGGCAGGATTTTCCTTTACTACTTTTTCCACTATATTTTTCCCTGAGTTTGTTTTACTCACCGAGTAGCCCGATATTTTTAAAAGCGAAGCTATCAAATCTAAATTTTCAATATTATCGTCCACCACTAAAACGGATCGCGAACGCGCTAAACGAAAAGTTTGTACAATATCTTGTATATAAATTTCAAAATCAGAGTATTCAAAATCACCTTTGTTTAGCAGTAACTCAGAGCCTTCCTTTATTTCATCTTTTTCTTTTTCAGAAAGCTCTTTTCCAGTCACAATTATAATAGGTATTTTACGTAGATAAGTATCTTCTTGTAATTTTGCTAAAAATTCAAATCCATCCATCTCTGGCAACAGTAAATCGAGAAGAATAAGTTGAAAATTATTATACTCAGTAATTAGCTCTAACGCTTTAGCTCCATTGTCAGCAATTAAACACTTGAATTGCGCTTCTTCTAACGTTTTTTTGTACATCTCTGCGGTATCGCGATGGTCTTCAACGATCAAAATATCACCGCGTTGATGATTATTTGCTTTTATAAAAGCGTCAAGTATTTCATCTTCATTGTCACTCGAAATCCAGTGTTGTATCTGTGCACAAAAATTAGGAGTATCATCTTTTGCGGAATATACAATAACAGGTACATGCTTTGTTTTTGGATGTTCTTGCAATGTCTTCAGTGCCTCTAGTCCAAAAAGTTTTGGCTCTACAACAATTGCCCAGAGACCATCATTGCTTAAACAACGTTCTAGATCGCAAATTTCTAAGTGGAAAGGTAAGTCTTTCAAATGTTTTTGTAACGAACTAAAAGACTCGGGGCTAACAATACAAGGAATATGCACTCGTTTTTTTGTTACAAAGTCTTTTTCGACCTCAACATGTGAAAAAGATTTTCTTTTAATTTTTTCTATCGGTTTGGGAGTGTGTTTCAAAGATTGTTTACTTTCACTTTCTTGCTCTTTGCTACTTATCCACAGTGGTATTTGTAAATGAAAAGTAGTTCCTTCCCCTTCTACGCTTTCTACTGATATATCAATGTTGAGAAGTTCACAGAACTTTTTAGTAATTGCTAATCCTAAACCAGTACCTCCAAATCTTTTTTTTGTTGTACTATCAACTTGTTTAAAAGATTCAAAAATGCTGTCAACGGTATCTTCTGGTATACCACACCCGGTATCTGCAATTGTCACTTTTAGAGATTCCCCTATTTCTTTTACCAAAATAGAAATACTTCCACTGTCCGTAAATTTGACAGAGTTACCGATAATATTAGTCAATATCTGCTTGAGTTTTGTAGAATCGCAATAAATAGGTGATAATTTTTGATCTTTATTTACCCATTCGAGAGAAATCGATTTATCTTTAGCAAGCCCTTCTAATGTTTCTAAACAATCCTTTAAAACATCTGCCAACGACATTTTTTTACAATATGTTTGCGTTTTTCCTGCTTCGATTTTCGAGAAATCAAGAATATCGTTAATCAGCTTTAAGAGACCTTTTGCTGATTTTTCAGCTCTTTTGAGATTTTTAATATTCATATCACTTACTTTACCCTTTAAGCTTTTTACTGTTAAAGCAGTATAACCAATCATTGCATTTAAAGGGGTACGTAATTCGTGACTCATATTGGCTAAAAATTCACTTTTATGACGACTTGCTTCTTCAAGTTGTTTGTTCTTTTCTTGTAAATCTTCGCTACTTTTCTGAATTTTTTTGTTTTGCTCACTAAGTGTTTTTGCAAGTATTTCAGTTTTGTGAGCCGAAAGTACATTCTCTAAACGTATTGCTATTTTCTCAGCTGCTTGCTCTAAAAATTCTTGTTCACGATAATCTTCTAGCGTAGCTAAAACGATCAAACCGTGTACTTTTTCGTCATAACAAATAGGAATATAAATAATGCTTTTAGGCGTTAAAAGACCAATACCAGTGTTTATTTTTAAACTATTTTCATTAGCAGATATGCACAAAATTTTACCTTTTTTTGCAGCCTCACCTAATAAAGTTTCGCCAAATGAAAAACTAAAAGGCATATTTTTACTATCAAATGAATGAGTTGCAACTAGAGAAAATAGCTCCTGATCTCGATGATAAAAAGCAGCCATCAGAGCTTTGGTGTGTGTCATCAGAAAATCAAGGCACCCATTGCAAAAAGCAGAAAGATCGTGTTGCGTATAAATTTCTTCGTTTAGTTTTACTAAGTTTGTTTTTAGCCAACTACTTTTTTGCAATATTTGTTCATTAGCGAGAAGCTTAGAGTTTAGTGATTCGTATGTTGCTTGTTTTTCCGCAATATTACGCATTTCGCGTTGGCTTCGTATACATGAATACAACAAGAACAAATCTTCAAATACTACCCATCCAGCGTGTTCTAACCATCGCCAGTTACTTACAGTAATTATACCAAAAACAGATTGAGGAAAATAAATACCGCGCACAAAGTGATCAACAGCCACAACAACTGAAGCAGAGATAAGAACTTTCCAATCACGATAAAAAGCTAAAAATGCTAAGGAACCAAAGATATGAAAGTGGGTTTCTATTCTACCACCTGTAATATGAATAAGAAGTGCTGACATTAAAACTTGACTAATTCCAATAACATGTCGCGTTATAATACTTCCCGGTTTATATACAGATAAAAACACGGGAAAAATAGTAAAAATACCGCCAAAAAATATTGCGCTCCACAGATGTATATGAAAAGTAGATTCATTTCCAATCCAAGTCTGAGGAGAAATAAAAATAGCTAAAAAAACGCAAAATAAAAATTGAAAAATCATAAGATAGGCAAACATCTTATCTACCAATTTGTAATTTTCAAGACAAGACCTTTTATAAATCAAAGAAGCATATACTTCAGGATCATCTAACTCTGGTCTTGATTGCAATTCGGACATACATCAGTTCCTTTAACTTCGAAAATAGGGCATCCAAAAACAGGTGTTTGTGATTTTGACTGCGATTTTTCATTAATAAAATTCACAATTGAGCTCACACCAAAATTATCACCTGAATCAAAATGTCCTCTTGAAAGAGTTACACCACCATGAAAAACTAAATCACTATTCTTGCTATAAAGTAGCGCTGTCCCTGAAATTGCGGCCCCAAAATTTATCGCTTCCGCGCCACCGCTATCCAAATAGATGTCTATAACAATATCTTTTTTTTTGTTACCCAACGTACTTGATATGTTACTTATGGTATGAAACAAAGATGTCTTTTCCCAATTTTTTTTGGCGTTCTCTGGAACATAAAAAACAACTCTTACTTCAAGAGGTTGTCTACAACGGCTAAGAATAAATTCTAAACTGCCAACAGTTGCCTTCGAACATGGACAATGCGGGTGCAAAAAAAGAAGTAGAGTTGGCTTCTCTGGGTTGCGAACTATGAGCGAATTTTCAACCCATTTTTTAGATATCTTACCTAGTTGTCCAGGTTTGTTTTCATATGCACCTAAAAAATAAAAACTAGCAACAATAGCAAATACCCATAATACGCTAAGTAAGAGAAATACTATATTTAGCACTTTTACTTTTGTGCCGTTATAACAAATTTTCATCGTTTTTATTTTTCCTAAAATAAAGTGATTGTGCGTTAACGCACCCAATCTCAAACTATTTATTTTACCTTTACTGTACATTGCACTGCAACATAGTTTTTGTTATTATAATAAATAAACCTTTATTACAAATTTCTTTGAATAAGTTGAACAACTCAAAAAACAGTTAGATGTAAACTACCCATCAACAATGAATTTAGTTGTTTCTGATGAAAAAAGACTTGTTGCGTCAAAATACGCAACAACAGGTTACGCACACAATAATCTGTATTATCGTAAAAGAGACAAATATAACGGTGAGAATGGTGTTTGCCATATGGAGGAAGGAGAAGAAAATTCAGCTTGATTACTTCGAAACCACTAAACCTTGAACAGGCAACCATTGAAGATAATAGTCTAGTTATTGTTAGCCAAGACAGAAAAATACAATTGCAATCACTGTAGTATAACAAGTAAGGATAATTTGTGAAAAAAGTAGATTTTGGGCTTACATCGAACGATTATGTCAAACATCGAGCTGGTTTCCCGCAGAAATTTTTTGACGAAATACACAAGTTCGACATTGGCAAAGAACGGCAAGAAATTCTAGATCTTGGAACAGGAACAGGTACACTTGCAAGAGGATTTGCAAAACAAGGAGCAATAGTAACTGGTATTGATATATCGAAAGAATTAATTGGTCAAGCGAAAATCTTAGACAGAGAACAGAGACTATCGATTGATTATGTCGTCGACAAAGTCGAAGAAATGAGCTTTGCACCACAAAGTTTTGATTGTATTGTTGCTGGTCAATGTTGGCATTGGTTCGATAGACAAAAAGTAGCGAAGAAGTCTAAAAGTATACTAAAAAAAGGTGGACAGCTAGTTATAGCTCACTTCGACTGGATACCTATTGACGGAAATATTGTCGATAAAACCGAAAAATTAATATTAAAACATAACCCAAGTTGGCATCTCAGTGGTGGGACAGGCATATATCCTGATTGGTTTACTGACGTTGCTAAAGCGGGCTTTATCGATATTCAATCATATACTTTTGATTTGAGTATACCATATACTCATCGAGGATGGCGAGGAAGAATAAGAGCAAGTGCTGGAATTGGTGCTAGCTTAGAACCTCAGAAAGTAGAAAATTTTGACCAAGAACTACAACAAATGCTTGCCAAATTTTTTCCTGAAAATACTTTAAGAATTCTTCACCGAGTTTTTACTTTAATATGCAAAAAGCCCTAGATTTTACTGAGCTACTTCATCAAATTGTTTTATCAACTTAAAAAAATTTTCTTTTCTAAAACGTGTCATCATTCAGCATGAAATGCTTTGAGCCCGTTTACAAGTCCAAGCCCGAACCCGTTTCCACCTTCTAAAAGAGGTAGCAGTGAGCAATTTCGACCATGAACATCTTGATTTTAAAATAATTCTCTAACTTTGTTATCCTTACAGATAAAATTGTAGAGAATTATACCTTTTATACAAGGTAACAATATTTACTCGTTTCATCAAAACACAAGTAAAAACTTGGGGATAGGGCTCGGGCTCCAAAAAACAAGCAATATTTTCAAATGATGACAGGTCCTAAGTTAATAAAATAATTATAGATAATCTACCACTTCGCAATAGCTTCATATACAGCAATTACAACTTGACCCATTTTGTCATAATTTAAACGATCAGCAGTATCTCCTGGCTTATGGTACTCAAAATTGCGCATAAACGCTGTATCAGTAACCATCAGAGCTGGCGTGTTAAATTTCCAATAGTTGTGGTGATCAGAGAAGTCAATTCCTTGTAGAGCTGCAGGAGCATTAATCGAATAAACAGGCATATCTGTCGCCCCATTCATTCCTACTTTTAGCTTTCTTGTTACAGAAATATCAGCTAAATGGCTTACAATTGCTACAAAATTTCCTTGGTTTGGATAAAAGAGTTTAAGGAGT
Source organism: Candidatus Uabimicrobium helgolandensis (assembly GCF_041508025.1). Taxonomy (NCBI): domain Bacteria; kingdom Pseudomonadati; phylum Planctomycetota; class Candidatus Uabimicrobiia; order Candidatus Uabimicrobiales; family Candidatus Uabimicrobiaceae; genus Candidatus Uabimicrobium; species Candidatus Uabimicrobium helgolandensis. The sequence goes on along the minus strand of NZ_CP165719.1, from coordinate 8,828,972 downwards.
GGAAATGGATAACTTTGTTTTTTTTCGTCGGTAAAATAACCAATCATTTCTAGTGAGATCATTAAATCAATTTTAATTCCGGCATCATGAGAAGCCTTAGCATGTACATAACTCCCCATCCATTTTGTTCTGAAATTTGGTGGTTCTTCTAAGGTATAACCAACAAGCTCAACAGTACGCTCTAAAGGGTATTTTTGCAACAGATATGCTAATTCGATTAACCCCGCAACACCACTAGCGTTATCATCTGCTCCAGGAGTCATTCCGCAACTATCGTAATGTGCTCCAATAACAATGCGATTATTACTTTTTTTACCAAAAATAGCTGTCACATTTTTGTATACTCTTCTTCCACTTTTATACTCTTGAAAACCAACTTCTGAGGCTCCCGCTTTGGTAAAGTGGTCGTGAATATAGTCGGCACATTTATTGAGATTTTCTATAGCGACTTCATTACGTGGATGGAAAGTTTCGGATAACATAACAACATGCTTCTGTAGTTTTTCGCTATCAACTGTTTTGTTAGATTTACTATTTTGAGAAAAAGTTGGCTGCGTTAGCAAAAACCACAATGTAATTGTTGGCGCTAACAACAGTACTAGCACAATCATAACAATCCTTTTCCATCTTTTTGACTTTGATGTCGAACTCATTTGCTTCTCCCTAGTTTTGAACTAAGGAATCGAAAGAAATCATGAACCATTTTCGTTACTCTTTTATCTATTGGCATTTTGTTTTTGCTAACAGATGATAATCTGCGCATTCAAAATGTCTGATCGATGGATAAAATTTCTACGCAAAATTTGGCACATTATTTTTTTTCAAACCCCTTAAAACATTGTTATAATAAATTAGTACAGTGTTACAAAATTATTGTACAAAAATAGCATAACACTGTATTTTGTGCCTATGAGTTAAAATTTAACACGGCACATATTAATTGTAATGTTTTTATCTATTCTCGTGGAGAAAAAAATGAAGTTCATTTTATGTTTACTTATTTTAAGTTGTTGTTACGCCAATGATGATACCATTAGCGTCATATTAAATGGTTTTAATCCTAACGGCTCAACAAAAAAAGGAACTTTTGGAATTGCTGAAAAAGAAAACCTTATTGTAAGAGCAGCAAAGGTTTTGGGAGTTCCAGATGGTTTCGATGATCCGTATGCTAAAAATCAAATTGTTCAAGTAGCTTACTACGGTGATACTCCTCCACAGTACTATACAGCAGAAGATATTAAAGAAATAGAAGCGGCGGGCAAGGGAACACCGCGCTATGCGCTTGTTGCTGCTAAATTTATTAAAAGACGCTTAGAACTAACCAAAGCATCTGGAGTAAGTTTAGGCGGGGGAAGTTATGGGGCTCTTATTGGACGTTACCTTATAGAAAATAACCTTGAAAATCTTGCTGCTGAAGGTAAGATCAAGAAATGGTTGACTCTAGAAGGTGTTGTTTGTGGTGCTTGGGCTGCAGGTCTTTCGGCAGATAAAGATATCCGTGAATTTGTCGAAGAAGTTCTTGGACTTGATATTTCTGATCCAAAAACAATGCATCATCAGTGGGTAAACGAAAACATTCATAATCCTCATACAGAAACTAATTGCGAATATTTTAAAGATATTCTTATTGGTCACTATATTTCATCAAATGACAGATTGAACGAACAACTTTTAACATTTGCAACAAATCGCCCTAATGATGGCGTACTTCTTGTTGATGATATGTATTTGCACAAAGTTGCTCCGCAAAGTCGTTTTCGTGGAAGAATGCCTGCTAAAGTAATAGGTAACACTACCCACTTATCAGCAACCAAAGACGAAATTTTTCTACAAAATATCGTAAGCTTTGTTCGTGGAACACGTAGAGTTACTATAAAATTACTGCAAGGAAAAGCTAGCCAATTTGACGAAGATGAAAATTGGTATGGAGATGCAGAGGTTGTTTTCCAAGCAAAAGTATACTCGCCTTATATTAAAGAAAAATGGAATATCGACAAAGAAATTGCTTTAGTTAATCGCGAGAATCACACTGCAAAAGTAATTAAGTTTGGAAAAAGTAGAGATAGCAAAGCAATTGAAAGTACTCTATTTGACTGGTTTGTTAACCCAGAAGAAAAAAGTTTAAAACTTGAATTGTGGGCAGAAGAGGTAGATTGGGATGATATGTATAAAATTGAAGAAGATATCATGAATCCATACGAAGATTTAGGTAAAACCCAAATCGAAATACCACTTGATTTTAGAGGAAAAAAACTGTTCCAAGCTAAGTCCGAAAAATGGGGAGTTTCTATTGTTGTTGAAATCGACGACTACAGTTCACCCGTAAACGAGAGTAAGTAAGCTTAATAACAAAAGAGCACTATTTAAAATAGTGTTCTTTTGTTATGGTGTAGCCAACTAAGCGACGTTTTTTTCTATTGAAGAAAGAATATCAAACAACCACTCTTCACTTTGTTTTTGAGAATCGAAAGAGCGATTGGCCAAATCGCCTATTTTTTCGCGATATTTGCTATCGCCGCTAAGTAAAGTTTTTCCTTCTTTTAGCACTTTGTTTATCATTTCCTTGGATTCTTCAGTAACGAATTCTTTTACTACTTTCTCATCATTACCATCATCGGAAAACCACGCTGTTAGTAAAGTGTATATTTCAGGAAAAATGTCTTGAAAATTTTGCATATTTAGCCTTTATCAATTATCTTAAATCGTAGTCTTTATGGTCAGGTTTAGGATAACAAGTTAAAATGTAAAGTAATTTTTTCTTTTTATTTCTCTTTAAAACAAGAATCACTTTACACTTCTTGGTGATTTGAATTTTCTTAGTTGGGTTTTGTTTAAAAAAAGCATATCCTTTTACCTTGAGATTAGCAGTAAACGTTTCTTTAACTTTTGTTGTTTTTGTCCACCATTTGTTAATGTCTTTTAAGTTTTTATTAAATACTCTTTTGGCGGCAGATCCAGCATCTTTTTTCTCTACAAAAGAACTAGCTGCAGCAAGCTTTTCTTTTTTCAAGCGCTTCTTTAAATACTTATCTTTTTTAGCAACGTGCTTCCCTACTGTGTGTCCCCACCCTTCGTGATCATCAATAGAAATAGATTTAGGAAGAGCTTTGTTTTCAACACCTTCAGTAAGAATTCTTATTTCTTTTAAATCTTGCGCTACTGTACTCATCGACAACAAAAAACTAACAATGAGGAAATATATATATTTTTTCATGTGAATCTTTCTTTAATTAGGGATATTGATATAAGTGTCATGTGCATTATTATCTCTCTTTTTATTTACTATGTCTATGAGTTATTTAAAATTTTTTACAATTTTACAATTTTTATACGTATATAATAGGTCGCTGTTTTTTGCTGAATGACATTTCGATATGAATTTGTTGATCGATTAGAGTGTTAGTTAAGCAAGTTGCAAAAACTTTTTGTGACTCACTTAACAAAACTTGGTTTTATCTCAAGAAATGTTTTTTAAGGACAAATGGATGCAAGAAAAAACAATAAATGAAATATTTAGTCGGTGGGCTGATGACAATCCTTCACCCAAAATCGAACTGGATTTCGTTAATGAATTTACTTTTCTCGTTGCAGTAGTTTTATCTGCTAGGTCTACGGATGTAGGAGTGAACAAAGCGACAAAGAGTTTGTTTGAAGTAGCAGATACTCCTCGAAAAATGTACGATTTAGGAGAAGAAGGTCTGAAAGAGTATATTAAATCTTTAAGTCTATTTAACTCTAAGACGCATAATGTTATTTCTTTGTGTAATATATTACTAGAAAAATATGAGAGTAAAGTTCCTAACAATTTTGAAGATTTATTAAAGCTACCAGGAGTTGGAGTAAAAACAGCGAATATTGTTATGAATTATTTATTTGGTGATCTCAATATTGCTGTAGATACTCACGTTTTTAGAGTATGTAATCGCACCGGTTTAGCAAATGAAAAAAACGAAAAAAACACAGAAGCAGTACTTGTAAAAGTAGTACCAGACAAGTGGAAAAAAAATGCGCATTTGTGGTTAATTCTTCATGGAAGATATGTATGTAAAGCGAAAAATCCAGAGTGTACAAAATGTATAATAAAAGATCTCTGCGAATATAAGGAAAAAGAGTTGAATAGTTCTCTATAAGTAATGGCAAGGTAAAAAAATTCGTTCATACTCACGTTTATCTAAGCATGTGAGTTTACCTCGGGTGCTCACATGCTTAGTAATGCGACAAAAATAGTTACCCATTGTTTTTCAAGGTATACAGAGATTTTCGAGATGTGAACAAAAAATACGCGACAGTATCACGTAGGGTAGAGTAAAAAAAAAAAGCAAAGGACCTCTAAAAATTCAGTGTGATGAAATGTGGTCTTTTGTTGCTAAGAAAAGCAATAAGATTTGGTTAGCTATAGATGCCAACACTAAAGAAATTGTTAGAGCTCACATTGCAAAACGTGATAAAGAAGGAGCGCAAGGTCTTTGGAATTCTTTACCAGCGGTATACAGGCAATGCGCTGTATCTTATACTGATTTTTGGGATTCTTATTCTGAGGTTTTTCCTTCTAGTCACAAAGCTGTTGGCAAACATACTGGTAAAACAGCTTGCATTGAACGTTTTAATAATACCCTTCGGCAAGGAGTTTCTCGACTCGTCCGTAAAACTCTTTCTTTTTCCAAAAAAACCGAAAACCATATTGGCGCTCTTTGGAAGATCTTAATAACAGCAATTCGTCAACAGCACCTAATCACTACATGATATGGACTACCAAAAAAATATGTAATAATTGATAATCTCTTGCCGTTTTTCTCTTGTTCCCAAGCGCAGAAAGAACTTTTTGCGCGTTGTAACAAATGCTTATTTGTTTGGTTAAAAGTTTTAAAACTGGGCTTGGGTTCGAAAAAAATTTTGAATGATTTTTGAATGATGATAGGTTCTAATTACTAAATATTGTTTTTATTTGATTTGTGCAAAAAACGCCTTCATTCGTCTACGACGTAGATACAATGCGCTCTCTTTGGGAATGTCTTCAAAATATTCTTCCTCTGTTGCCATTTTTTTCAGTGGTAAAGCCTTCAAATAATTAACTTTCGCTCTACTGTAGTCACCTAACATATAGTAGCTAATCGCGCGATTGTAATAAGCATCTCCTTGCTCCGCGAGTCGTAGACTTCTCTGTGCTATATCGAGCGCTTCATCATATTTTCCCATGTGATTGAAAATCTCTCCTTTAGTATCCAAAGAAGCTGGTGTTGCACGAATTCTCAAAGCGTCATTAACACTACTAAGTGCTAAAGAAAATTTACCTAACTTTGCAAGAGAGTAAGCTTTACTATTATGCAATGTATGATCTCGTGGTGTTATTTTGATAACTTTATCAATATCTTCAATAGCTTTTGCACTATCTTTTTTTTCTAGGTAGCAGACGCTTCTATTGCGAAAAACTTCAACACTTCTGTTACCAAAAGCTATAGATAACGTATAGTTATTAATAGCGGCATCCATATTATTCAGTCGATACTCCACTAAACCCAAAAGAAAGTGTGCTTCTTGAGTTCGTTTTACTCTTATTGCGTTTTCAAGTACTCTCTTAGCACGCTCATACTTTTTTTGACTTGTATAAATACGGCCAAGTACCACCCAACCACCGTAAGAATTAGGATTTAAAAATACTGTTTTCTCTAAATATTTGAGAGCCTTCGTTGTCTTACCATTGTTGTTATAACCTACACCTTTATTATACAAAGCGGTATCAGCAAATGGATCCAATTCTAGTAGTTTATCTGCATCGCGAACTGCTTCTTTCCATTTTCGTTGTTTATAATAAAGAGAACTACGATTAACATAAGAACGAACATGAGAAGGATCAATAGCAATGGCTTTGCTAAACTCTTTTATAGCCAAATCATCTTGTCCAGCATTTCGATATTTAATAGCTTGCTCATATAAAAGATACATTTTTTTCTTACTAGAATTATCTCGTTTAGGCACCCTAACTTGCAAGGATTTAGCGCGAAGTGCTTCATATTTTTTCATTAAAGAATTGTAAGCACTAAAAAACAAAGCACAAGTTACCGAGAATATAATAAAAAACACTGTTAAAACTATACTGTGCTTTTTTAACCATAAGCTTATTTTTTTATAATTTTGGGACTTAGCTCGATCCACTTTCTCGCCGACAAGAAATTTTTCGAGGTCAACAGTTAGCTGCGCAGCACTTTGATAACGTTGATTTTTTTCTTTAGCCATAGCCTTAGCACAGATATCATCTAAAACGTTTGGTACTATTTGTTTTAAATTACTAGGGGGAACAAGTTCTTTTTCTAGTATTTGCTTTGAAACCTGAGGAATAGAATTACCTGTAAACGGTGCTCTTCCTGTAAGGAGTGTGTATAGAACTCCTCCTAATGAATACACATCACTACGTGCATCAATAGAACCAACACGACCTAATACTTGCTCTGGCGACATGTAATATATCGTACCGATCATTGCACCACTCGTGGAAAGTTTTTGACTAGCATCGTGAAGTTTTGCCAAACCAAAATCCATAACCTTCGGTTCATCATCTTCAAGCATGATATTTGCTGGTTTTAAATCGCGGTGAATAACACCTTGTTCATGTGCATAATGAATTGCTTTACAAACTTTTATCATTAGGTGAACCGTTTTACGAATAGACAGTAAAGCATCACCTTTGACAATGTCATCTAAAGATTTCCCACCAATAAAATCCATAGAAAAATAATGCACGCCTTTTTCCTGCCCACACTCGTGTAAGCGCACGATATTCGGATGTTGTAAACGAGAGGTTGCTTTTGATTCTCGTAAAAAGCGCGCATTGTTTTCTTGGCTACCATGAATCAAAATCTTAACTGCTACAATATTTTTAGACAAGGTATCCCGAGCTTTGTATATAACTCCCATACCACCGCGACCAATTTCTTCTAAAATTTGATAGCGACCAATTTGCTTCGTATTTTGTGGTTTTAATTGGTTGTGTATTTCTACAACTTGCTGATTACTTAAGTAACCATTCTCTAAAAAAATATCAGATAATTTTTTTTGAGGTGATGAATGTTGCAAGTGAATACAATATGTCAAAATTTTCGAATTAATTAAGTTCTTACCCAGAGCTATTTGTCCGAATTTTACATCTTGTTCTTTCATATAACCTCAATATTTAAAATGAACTATCAGGGGTTTCTAAGAATGCTTTTTCTTCCGCAGTTGATAAACGTCCTAGTATCTTATTACGATGGGGAAAACGTCCAAATAATTCTATAATTTCACAATGCCTTTTCGCCGACTTCACAGCCATAGCAAAATACTCTTTTGTCGATTGCGGAGCATCATTCTTGAGTTGAGTATATAATTCTACAGATTTTTGTTGCGAAGTTAGATCTTCAACGTGTTGTAGCGGCATATAAAAAAACTGGCGATAAACAGGAAAAAGTTTGCAATCCATTTCTTGTTCAATTCCTTTTGTACAAAGCTCTAAAGAAAGGGAGTCACTTTCGTACATTTGTGGATTATTACGATAAATATTCCGAGAAAATTGATCGAGCAAAATAATCAAAGCAAGTCTTTGTCGTGGCGTTTCTTTCCACTCGTTAAGCGCACCTTTTTTGGCTTCTTCTAAAGCATTCTTAAAATGCTCAATGATATAAATGTCAACTTCCTTGCCTCCTTGAAACCATAGCGATTGTTTATCTTTTGCTATATCTTCATCGCGCTCAACTTTACCAAACCAATAGTCTAAAATTGTTGTATATTTCATCTTTCTCTCCGTTATTTCGTTATAAGATAAGTTTAATGACTGAAGATTTGTAGTTAGCTATATCGAGTAGTAAATTCTTATTCGATTGTGATGCATAATTAAATCTTTGACTGGACCCATCTTCAACGCATGGATCCCTAGCCAAGCCAAGGATGACAGGAGAGAAGAAACAATGCTTTCGCTAGAGTCATCTTCAACACATACATTCCTAGTCAAGCCAGCGATGACAAGAGGGAGAAGAAACAATGCTTCGCTGAACAAGTCTTCGCCCTCTTTGTCTTTGTTTCTATTGAAAAATACTTTATCTTGTATTTATCGCGAATGACAAAAAAATTTCTTTGTAAAGTAGATAAATATTACGGGAAAGTTTTCGTAAGTGCTTAGTACATAAAGCATATTTTTACTTTTTCAAAGTATGTATCGGTTCACCTTTGGCAACTTTAGCCGCTTCCATGATAAGTTCACCAAGAGTTGGATGTGGATGCACAGTGAGAGATAAATCATCTAGTTCAGCGGTCATCTCTATAGCCAAACCAGCTTCAGCAATCAAATCAGAAGCGTGTCCTCCAACCATTTCAACTCCTAAAACTATTTCGCTTTCTTTTTCAGCAATTACTTTCACAAATCCATCGGTTTCACCAGTCGATCTTGCACGTCCAGATGATGCGTATGGAAATTTCCCTACTTTATATGGAGTTTTGTCTTTGATAACTTGGTCTTCAATTAAACCAACGGTTGCAATTTCTGGGTCGGTAAAAATAATACTTGGAATAGCCTGAATATCATCAGTAGAGTAGGATTCACCGTGAATGTTTTCAGCAGCAATTTCACCTTCTTTGGATGCTTTGTGCGCAAGCATTGGTTGTCCAACGACATCACCTATTGCATAAATGTGTTTTTGGCTTGTTCGCAACTGATCGTCTACTTTGATAAAGCCTTTCTCTATCACAATTCCTGCTTTTTCGGCTCCAAAAGAATCGGTATTTGCACGGCGCCCAACTGCAACACTAACAAAGTCAGCTTGGACCTTGTGTTCTTTGCCTTTGCATTCAAATGTAACCTCAACTTGATTTCCCACTTTTTTCCAAGATTTTGCTTTAGCTTTTAAATGAATATCAGTGCCTTTTTTCTTCAGTTTTTTATGAACCACATCTGAGACATCTTTAGAAACTATATTTGGAAGTAACTGATCCATCACTTCAATAACAGTTAATTTTGCGCCTAATTTTGCATATACAGTGCCAAGTTCTAAACCTATAACGCCACCACCTATTAAAACAAGCGACTTGGGAATCTCCATGAGCTCCAAGAGATCTGTAGAGTCGAGAACAGATTCGTGATCAAAATCAAATCCAGGTATTGACCGCGGAGTAGAACCCGTTGCGATAATAGCGTTTTTGAATTTTACAGTATGCTTTTCGCTTTTAGTTACAATTTCAGCGCTGTAAGGAGAAGTGAGTGTTGCAGTACCAAGTATTTGTTCAACACCATTACCCTTGAGTAAACCTGAAATACCTTTTGTGAGAGTTTGAATGATTGTATTTTTCCATTGTTGTGTTTTTGGCCAATCTACAGAAACACTATCGACGAGAACTCCCATTTTAGGATATAAATTTTGGGTTTTATCGTAAGCACCTGCCATTTGGATCAAAGACTTTGATGGTATACATCCCCAATTAAGACACACACCGCCAAAAGCTCGATCTTTATCAACAACTAAAGTTTTTATACCAAGTTGACCAAGGCGAATTGCTGCCACATAACCTCCAGGACCACCACCAATGACTAAAGTATCTACTGTTTTCTCCGACATGTTTTCTCCTAGCGCGGGTAAATGAAATAAAGATCTCTGTCTCAATTTTTCGATAATTTTACTATAACTTAGACCTAGCATCAATAATGATTTCATTTGCTCGTGAAAAAGTAATTGCATTTTATTGTAGTTTTGCTACGGTAATGATGTTTTCATATCAAAGGAGATAATATGAAAAGCTATATTATGGAATTTATTGGAACAATGTTTCTCGTTCTAGCAATAGGACTAACCCAAGACCCACTGGCAATTGGCATTATGCTCACAGCGATCATATATGCTGGAGGACACATATCAGGTGCACATTACAATCCTGCTATAACAATCGCAATATGGATGCGTGGTAAATTAGCGACGAAGTATGTTGCAGGATACATTTTGATGCAAATATTGGGAGCTTTTGTAGCAGCAGCTCTTTGTTATTATATGGCGGAAAAAACTTTTGTTCCTAATCTAGGTGAAGGAATAACCGTATCTCAAGCGATAATTGCCGAAATTATTTTTACATTTTTGTTAGCTATGGTTATTCTAAATGTTGCAACGTCGAGTAAACTAGAAGGAAACTACATATACGGTTTAGCAATAGGGTTTACAGTAACAGCAAGTGCTTTCTGCGTCGGAGGAATATCTGGAGCAGTATTAAACCCTGCAGTAGGATTAAGTTTTGTTCTCGTTGGAAAAATAATAAACAGCGGTATATCAATCGAGCAACTGTATATTTACTTAACAGCTCCTTTTGTTGGTGGGATATTAGCTTTTTTGGCTTTTAGATTTCTTAACTCAGAAGAATTTACATCAGACTAAGAATCTAAGATTTTTGGGTATATTATGAGTAAAAAATATTTAATGGAAGTGCGTAGCAAAATACGAGGAGTACAACCTACACCACGTGAAAAAGCGCAAAAAAGAAAATCAATATACAACACGCAACTTAAAGTCATTGGCTTGACAATACCAGAACTCAAAAATATCAACAAAGTATTCTCATTTTATGAAAAAAAACCGCAGCAAATCTTAAAAATTTGGGACTATATATGGAAAAACTCACAAGTATTTGAAGAAAAAATACAAGCCATTCTCTATTATGAAAAAAAAATGGCGATCATAACATATGATGAACATTGGTCTACTTTTGCTAGCTGGCTTAACGGCGTTGATAATTGGGAACACTCTGATCGTTTATCGCGTTTCTATTCTCACTTACTAGAAAAATTTCCAAAAAATGTATATCCTACATTAAAAGAGTGGAATAAAAGTGAAAATCCGTGGTTCCGTCGACAATCAATTGTCAGTCTTGTATACTACAGCTCTATTCGAAAAACAATTATTGTTAAAAACAAAATTTTTCCATTAATCAAAAAACTGTTAAAAGATGATGATTACTATGTGCAAAAAGGCATTGGTTGGTCTTTGCGCGAAGTAGGCAATGTTTACCCAACCGAAACAATAGAGTTCATTGAAAAAAACCTAAAAGACATCTCTTCAATAGCTTTTTCTCCTGCTGTTGAAAAAGTATCTTCTTCTATAAAAAATAAACTAAAAGAACAACGCCGAAATTTTAGGAAACAATCAAAATGAGTATCGTTGATATAGAACTCGTAAAAAAAATTGCAATAGGTGCAGCACAGAAAATTTTAACAGTGTATACTAGTGATGATTTCTCTGTAAAAAATAAGAAAGATAACAGTCCATTAACACTAGCCGATCAGCTATCACACAAGTACATTATAGAAGAATTAGCCAAAAACTATCCTGACATCCCTGCTGTAAGCGAAGAAAGCAAAGATTTTTGTTACGAAACACGAAAGCACTACCAGAAATTTTGGCTCATTGATCCTCTTGATGGAACAAAAGAATTTATTAAAAAAAATGGAGAATTTACCGTAAATATTGCTCTTATTGAAAATAGACAACCTGTTTTAGGAGTAGTACAAATTCCGGTATCAGGAGAAATATATTGGGCGCAAAAAGGCCAAGGAGCTTATAAACACTCAAAAGAAAATGGTTTACAACAACTTCAATGTCAAGAATTCAGGATGACAGACGAAAATTTAGGAGTTGTTTGTTCGCGATCTCACTTAAACGATGAAACAAAGAGGTTTATCTCAGAATTAAACAATGTGCAAACTTTAGCAATAGGTTCATCTCTTAAATTTATGCGTCTTGCTGAAGGAAAAGCACATATCTACCCGCGCCTCTATCCTATAATGGAGTGGGATATTGCGGCATCTGATATAATACTGAGAGAAGCTGGTGGACAAACAATTCATTTTTCACAGAACAAAGAGATGGAATACAATAGCGAAAAAATGAAAATATGCGCATTCATAGCATATGCTAAAAAACTATAACCTACAACGTTTCTCTCGCGTGTTCCGTACACAAACCGTATTAAAATTTGCATTTCTGCGTAGGTTAGTGTATTATATAGTGGTCATAAAAATTGACCAAAATTGTATTAGTTTTATAGAGCTTGTTAGGCGGCTTAAATGCCGCCTAATTTTATTATAGAAATGTGGTTATCATGGAAGTCAAATATACAGAAGAAAATATCCGTTCTCTAGACTGGCGAGAACATATACGTATGCGTCCGGGAATGTATATTGGAAAACTGGGAAATGGCTCTGCGCCAGATGATGGAATATATGTTTTAGCAAAAGAAATACTGGATAACTGTATTGATGAATATCTTATGGGACACGGTAAGAAGATAGAAGTCAATATCACAGAAGAAAAAGTCATCGTGCGTGACTATGGACGTGGTATTCCCTTAGGAAAAGTAGTTGATTGTGTAGCAAAAATCAACACAGGTGGAAAATACGATTCAAAAGCATTTCAAAAATCGGTTGGATTAAATGGAGTTGGTACAAAAGCAGTAAATGCCTTATCAAGCTATTTTTGTGTTCGCTCTATACGAGATGGCAAAGAAAAATGCGCTGAATTTCAGCGTGGAAAGCTTATGAGCGATCCTCCTGTTACTCCAACAGAAGAAACAAATGGAACAAAAATAACCTTTATACCAGATTCACAAATATTTAAAAATTATCGGTATATCCCTGAACACCTAGATGGATTATTATGGAACTACGCTTACCTAAACGCTGGTCTTACTATTTTATTCAATGGTCAAAAATATCATTCCAAAAGAGGTCTATTTGATCTCCTTAGTAAAAAAACAGAAGTAGAAAATCATCGTTATCCTATTATTCACTTGCAAGGCACTGATATTGAAATAGCAATGATACATGGTAACCACTATGGAGAGCAGTATTACACCTTTGTAAACGGTCAATACACGACTCAAGGCGGAACGCACTTATCTGCTTTTCGCGAAGGTTTACTCAAAACTGTTCGCGATTTCTACAAAAAAGATTTTGATGCCGCCGATGTTCGTCAATCTATTGCAGCAGCAATTAGTTTACGTGTTCAAGACCCGGTATTTGAGTCGCAAACGAAAACAAAACTAGGCTCCATAACTATGGCCCCTAAAGGAACAAGCATACGCGTTTTTGTTGGTGATTTTTTAAGAAAAAACTTAGACAATTACCTACATAAAAACAAAGAAGTTGCTGATCGCCTACTAAAAAGAATATTACAATCCGAGCGCGAAAGAAAAGAAATGGCTGGAATTCGCAAATTAGCGAATCAAAGAGCAAAAAAAGCCAATTTACATAATAAAAAACTACGCGATTGCAAGGTTCATTTAAACGACAAACGCGGAGATAAACGCTACGAGACAACTGTTTTCATAACAGAAGGGGATTCTGCTAGTGGCTCCATTACTAAAGCGCGCGATATTCAAACACAAGCTGTATTTAGTTTACGTGGAAAACCACTCAACTGTTATAAGCTCACCAAAAAAATCGTTTATGAAAACGAAGAATTCAACCTACTACAACATGCGTTAAATATAGAAGAAACTATCGAAGATTTGCGCTACAACAACGTTGTTATTGCCACAGATGCTGATGTTGATGGTATGCATATTCGCTTACTTATTTTGACTTTTTTCTTACAATTTTTTCCTGAATTAGTGAGAAATGGTCACTTGTATATCTTACAAACACCTTTATTTCGCGTTCGCAATAAAAAAGAAACGATATATTGTTACAACCAAACAGAAAAAAACAAAGCTTTATCTAAACTTGGAAAAACATCTGAAATAACGCGTTTTAAGGGTTTAGGGGAAATATCACCTAACGAATTCTCACACTTTATCGGTGATGACATGCGTTTAGAACCAGTAATTATTAACAACAACACACCAGTGGATCATACTCTTGACTACTATATGGGAAAAAATACTCCACAACGCCAGCGCTTTATTATCGACAATCTAAAAGTAGAAAAGGACGTAGCACATGTCTAATGAAAATGAGCCTATAAATAACGAGCCTATAAGTAATGAACCTATAAGTAATGAACCTATAAACAATGAGCCTACGAATCCTCCAAAATCTCATTTGGAAAACCTATACGAAAATTGGTTTCTAGATTATGCCTCATATGTAATTCTTGAGCGAGCTGTTCCTTCTCTAGAAGATGGTTTAAAACCTGTACAAAGACGTATACTACACTCAATGAATGAAATCGATGATGGTCGCTATCACAAAGTAGCCAATATCATTGGACATACCATGCAGTATCATCCGCACGGTGATGCAGCCATTGGTGATGCTCTTGTGGGTATCGGTCAAAAGTCTCTATTAGTTGATCCACAAGGTAACTGGGGCGATACGCGTACAGGAGATCCAGCAGCAGCTGCTAGATATATAGAAGCGCGTTTGACTCCTTTTGCTAAAGAAATAATGTTCAACCCTCATGTAACAAAATGGCAAATGTCCTACGACGGACGGCGCAAAGAGCCAATTAACCTACCAGTGAAATTTCCTCTTCTTTTAGCTCAGGGTGTAGAGGGAATAGCAGTGGGACTTGCCACAAAAATAATGCCCCACAACTTTAATGAATTACTAGACGCAAGTTGCGATATACTAAGAGGAAAACCAGTCGCGATATTCCCCGACTTTCCTCATGGTGGTAAAGCCGATTTTAGTAATTACAACAATGGCCAAAAAGGTGGCAAAATTCGCGTTCGTGCTGACATTGATATTGTAGACCAAAAAACTCTTGCTATTCGCAGTATTCCTTATGGCACAACAACATCTACTTTGATTGATTCTATTGTCAAGGCAAATGACAAAGGCAAAATCAAAATCAAAAAAATCATCGACAACACAGCAAAAGAACTCGAAATTATAGTTGAATTACCATCTGGTATTCCACCGCAAACAATGATGGACGCGCTATACGCCTTTACAAATTGCGAAATATCTATTTCTCCTAACTGCTGCATCATATACGATGAAACTCCTTTGTTTCTAGGAGTAGAAGAATTACTTGAAAAATCAACGCATCACACAACACAAGTTTTAAAACTCGAATTACAAGTTGCTCTCGGAGAATTGCAAAATAAATGGCATTTCGCTTCTTTAGAAAAGTTTTTTATCGAAGAAAAAATTTATCGTAAAATAGAAGAATGCGAAACATGGCCAGAAGTGATTTCATGTATAAAAGATGCTCTCGAACCATTTGCTAAAAAATTACACAAGGCAATAACTAACGACGATGTTACAAAACTAACTGAAATTAAAATCAAACGCATTTCCAAATTTAATCACCGCAAAGCTGAAGAACAAATTAGTAATTTAGAAGAAGAAATCGCCAAAATTGAACGTAACCTTCGCAACTTGACAAATTACGTTATCCGTTATTTTCAATCCCTAAAAAAGAAACACGGAAAAAACTTTTTACGCAAAACAAAAATAGAAAACTTTACAACTATAGAGGCCGCCCAGGTAGCTGTTGCCAACCAAAAACTTTATGTCAATCGCAAAGATGGTTTTATGGGGTATTCACTCAAAAAAGATGAACTTGTTTGCGAATGCTCTGACATCGATGACATTATCATTTTCTTAAAGAGTGGTATTTGTAAAGTGGTGAAAATTGCCGACAAGGTTTTTGTAGGTAAAGATATTCTACACATTGATGTATGGAAAAAGAACGACGAAAGGCGTGTCTATAATCTAATCTATCGCGACGGCACAGGCGGGCGCATTCTTGCAAAGCGTTTTAATGTAAAAGCAATCACTCGTGACAAAGAATATGATCTAACAAAAGGAACCAAGGGATCGCGCATTTTATACTTCACTGCAAATCCAAATGGCGAAACAGAGATAGTTACCTTGCATTTACATCCTAAAGCCACAGCACGCAATAAAATAATAGACTTTGATTTTTCAGAACTCTTGGTAAAAGGACGTAGCGCACAAGGTAACCTTGTCACCAAATATCCGATAAATCGTGTAACTCAAAAGAGCCAAGGGAAATCGACTTTTGGACCTACAAAAATATGGCTCGATGAAGCAATTGGTCAAATAAATAATGAAGAAAGAGGAAAATTTTTAGGAGAGTTTGATGCCGAAGATTTACTGCTCATTTTTTACAAAAACGGTTGTCTAGAATTAACGCCTTATCAATTAGAATATCAATACAAAGATGTCCACTCAATAGAAAAATTCAATAAACAACACCCAATTACAGTCATTCATCACGATGGTAATAAAAAGCAAGTATACGTCAAACGTTTTGAATTAGATAACACTCTTACCGGAAAAATGCTACAAATTACCACCGCCCATAGCGAATCGCGATTACTACATATATTCACAGAAGAAAAGCCCCATGTCCAAGTAAGTTATCTACGCAAACGTCCACGAAAGCTTGTAGATGAGATCATTGATCTTAAGGAATTTATAGACATAAAAGGATGGAAAGCTACAGGGAATCGCTTAAGCGCTCAACAGCTTTTAAAAATACAACCTCTGGAAGTAGAGAAAGCAAAAGAACTGCTTGAAAAACAAGCGCAAGAAAATGAGGAACAGCAACCAAAAGAGAACGAGGGAGAAGACCCATCAAATGAGCAAATGGCGATGTTTTAGAAACAGTTAAATTTTTTTGATTCTAAAGACTGCCTAAAATCTCGCAAAGAAATTGGTGTAAAGTCACGTTGCGATTAATTTACGTTTTAACAAATCAGATATCAAAAAAACCATAGAACTCTCAGCAAGCAAAGTGCTACCAGAGTTTCATCAATAAGGAAAAAATAATGACTAAAACTATTTTGATCACAGGGGCTACCGATGGTATTGGTTTTGAGACCGCAAAAGTACTGGTTGAACAAGGCCACCATGTTTTATTACATGGGCGCAATCCAGAAAAATTACAAAAAGTCGAAACCGAACTTGGAAAGTTGGGATTAGTAAAGAGTTATGTCGCTGATTTATCTGATCTCAAAGCTGTAAGATCATTGGCAAAAACTATTGCCGAAAAACACCAATCTCTTGATGTACTTATTAACAATGCAGGAGTATTGAAAACTCCAAATGCGATAACTGCTGATGGTATTGATGTGCGTTTTGCTGTAAACACAATTGCTCCATATTTATTGACAAAAAAATTATTACCAATATTAGGCGCTGGGCGGGTAGTTAACGTATCTTCAGCAGCGCAAGCCCCTGTTGATCTTGATGCCTTGATTGGTAAAGATAATAAATTAGACGCGATGAGTGCTTACTCTCAAAGTAAGCTAGCTATTACTATGTGGTCGTATGCAATGGGGAATTTACTTGGAAATAGCCCAATAATCGTTGCTGTTAATCCCGGTTCTTTGTTAGGAAGCAAGATGGTGAAAGAAGGATTTGGTGTAGCAGGTAAAGATATCGGTATCGGAGTGGATATTCTTATCCGTGCATCATTCTCTGATGAATTTGCTAATGCTTCGGGTAAGTATTTTGACAACGACTCCGGTTGTTTTGGCAATCAGCATCCTGATGCTTTAAACAAAGAAAAGTGTGAAAAAATCATCGAAGTAATTGATACTATTTTGAATTAGAAACTTAACTAGATATACGATTCAACACTAGATAAACCAGATGAAGAAACGGTGTTTTAGAAATAGTTCAATTTATTTGGTACCTATGCCTTAAGCATAGGTACCAAAGCTTAATTCAGATTAGTCATCAAGAATGCGAACAGCCACTCCATCAAATCCATCGTTATCAACTTCAAGTGCAGCACCTACACCAATAATGCGATTTGTTCCACCATCAACAACACCTTGTCTTAAATCTTCATTAATGTTATCTTGGCTAATAAGTCCTTCAGTTTCAAAAGCAAATTGTTGAACGCCTGCAGCATTCAATAAAACAATAAAACCAAGAACATCGCCAGCAGCAGTTGCGCCACCAACAACAGCAATATCAGTACCTCTTAGAAATACATCCTCAACGAATTGATTATCTGCACCAATTTTTGGTTCAAATACAAGATCTTGGCCATTACCATTTCCATCAGGATTAAAGGTAGGATCAATTTCTCCATCAACGCCAAGTCTTCGAACAAGGAATGAATCAGTGGTTTGAATATCACGTCCACCAATTACAACATTGTCATCAGCATCAACAACAACTGTTTGAAAGTTTGCATTTGCAACATCAACAATTCCATCTCCACCGCCGAATGCTACATCTAGAGTACCAGCAGCATCCATCTTGAAAACTTGAGAACCAGCAGCACGCGCTCCAACACCAAAAATATTGCCACCAGAATCAACAGCAGCATCTAAACCTGTAGAGTTATCAGCATCACTACTAAAATTGTTAACTTCAGCTCCTGTTGCCGCATCTATAACCAAAATACCTGCGCGAAAAGTAGCTCCATCAAAAGTACTTGAGCGTGCAATAAAAATATTCGCTCCATTTAGTAGAGCAGAATTACCTTCGTCTTGTTGAACGTTACCTGCGGCTTCTAGGTCATCAAAGGTTGCAATACCATCACCACCTCCAAATGCTACGTCCAAAGCACCAGTAAGATCGACTCTTACAGCTAAAACATCATCATTACCAGCTGTAGTAAGTTTACCAATAGCAACAATACCCGCTGCATCAATAATAACTCCTTGGATCTCAACATCGCCTACTGCAGCAGCACCGACATCGATAGCAACGCGACCATCACCACCAAAATTGTTATCTAGATTTCCGTCACGATCGCTAAGAGAAAATAATACCTTTGTTACAGCTCCGTCAGAGATACCAGCGTAAGCGATACGATTATTTCCGTCATCGATAGCAACAGCCTCTACAGTATCATCTCCTGCAGCTCTAAATGTATTACGTAGAGTAGTAGTATCAAAACGATTTACAAACTGAAGCTCTCTTTTTCTTTGTTGATTTTCAACTTGTGCTTGCTGGTTTTTTGCATCTTGTTCAGCGCTAATGATTTCCTGGCCTTGCGCTTCAACAAGGAGTACACCAGCATTACCAAACGCATTATCAAGTGCACCAATACCATCATTCTCACCGTCGTTATTACCACCATCTCCTCCGTCACAGCCAATCAAAATAGCAGCTGTCATCATCAGGAAGATAGCAAAAAAACGAAATTTTTTTCCGGTCGGAAACATGTTTCCCTCCATACACTAAATCTGACCTCGCGAGTTGTCAGATAGAAAATTATTTATGAATTCATAAATCACTAATACTATAGTGATTATATTTCAAATTATTATTCCGTAGTATAGCATTTTTTGTTATGCTGTGTAAACACAAAATGCAAATGGTGAATACGATCATTTGTGCAAACAAAAAAACTACAAATTATTTTAATGGTGTGACTTACAATCAAAATGCGATAAACGTGGACGGGCTTCGGTAAACAAATACTCACTGGAGAAATTCATGAAAAATTCGCAAAAAGATTTATTAAAAAGCTGTGCTACAATCGGTGAAGACGATGGTATTGATCCGCGCATTTTACAAAAACGTTATAAAAATTCTCACAATAAATGTAGAAAAGTACATCGCAAGAACCAACAACTTTGCAGTCAAGTGGTGCAAGCTCTCAATTTAGCATTCGCTGACATAGACAACGATATCATTGCATCCTTATATGCAGTTCGAGCTGTACCAATGCCCAATATAACGCGTTTACTGGTAACAGTAACTCAACGCGAGACAACTCCTGTTATACTTATACAAAAAGAGATAGCGCGATACCATAATCGATTTCGTTACGAAATAGCAACGACAATTCATCGCAAGAAAGTGCCTCATTTGGCATTTGTTATAGAATAAAAAAAGCCGTATGCGTTTATTCATTCGCATACGGCTTTTTTATAGTCAAGTCAGATAATTTATCGCAACATTTTTAGCGTCCAAATGTGAAAAACCCCTTAACAATGTGTCCAGCGATATTTGGATTTTCTTTTAAGCGTCTTAAACTGTATTCATACCAGCGCTCTCCAAACGGTATGTAAATTCGAAGAGGATGGCCTTTTGCGAGAATTTCTTTACGTAATTCAGAGCGTACACCAAGTAGCATTTGAAATTCATAATCTTCTTTTGTTAACGAAAATTCTTCGATAATTTTAAAAGCTTTGTATACCAAGTAATCGTCATGAGTTGCGATTCCAGGATAATAACCTTTATGAAGCATTAGTCGCAATATTTGTAAGTAATTCTCATTAATTTTATTTCGATCTTTATAAGCAATATCAGCAGGCTCGTTATATATACCTTTACACAAACGCAAGCAACACTTTCCCTCTACTGCCAGTTTTTGGACATCGTCCAAAGTGCGTTTCAAATAGGCTTGCACTACTGTCCGAATATGGTCAGGAAATTCTTTGCGCAACTGATTATAGATTTCTAAGGTAAAATCAGTGTACGGATGATCTTCCATATCAATAGTAACGGAAATGTTTTTTTCTTTGGCAAAAACTATCATATCGCGAATATTGCTGGCACATTCCTTACGATCGATAAGTGCTCCAAAAGAAGTAGGTTTAAGCGATATACTAGACGACAAATTCTCTTCGCTGATTTTGGTCATTGTTTTTTTGTACACATCAATTGTTTTTTGAATTTCCGATTCAGATGTAACAAATTCTCCCAATAAATCAACAGTACAAACAGCCCCTTCAGAGTTAAGCATTTTCACAGTAGCAATAGCATCCTCGATATATTCTCCTGCTAAATAGCGCTTAGATACAACTCCGACCAAAGATTTAGGCACATAAGGAAGCGTATTAGCAATAAGAGAATTAAATAACTTCATTAACCCCACACCTTAAATGGATACTGTTGATTTTCGCACAAGTGATTACTTACTTTTGTTATAGAGTCATCATAGTTACTGTTAATTCCATTATAATTGTATTCTAGTTTTTCTTTGGCTATCTCTGAAAAAATACGTACACAAGCTAAATCGTGCTCTAAATCTTCAGCAGTTTTGCCATTTTTCATTTGTGTATCAATACGACTAATACACGCCACAAGCACATAAATGTACATTGCCATATTTGCCATTCGTTCAAGCAAAAATTGCTGATGAATAATGTCTTTTTTGTACATCTTGATATGCTTCTCTGCTACGTGATTCAAAAGAGCGATATATTTCTCTACAACTTTAGTTTCAGAACTTAGAAGAGATTCAACGTTGTCGAATTTTTCTTTGGCAATAGAGCGAATTACTTTTGTTGAAAGATAGTCAATAATCACATCCATAGACTGTAGTGGTTTATTTAACGCTTTTCCTACATTCTTTAAGTAGTTCCCAAAATCTTTAATCCCTGTTAGAGCAATAAACAAGCGTAAAATTTCATTTGTGCCTTCGAAAATCATATTAACACGTGTATCGCGAAGAGCTCTTTCAAGTTCAAAGTCAGCAATAAAACCATTTCCACCGAATATTTGTACTGTTTCATTAACTATTTCCCAAGTTGACTCTGTTGTGAAAATTTTGCAAATCGCCGATTCAATTGAAACATCAACTTCTTTACTATCAGCAAGACCAGCTGTAAGCAAAACAGCGCTATTCATCGCAAAACACAAAGAACCCATACGTGCCAACTTCTTTTGTATAAGTCCAAAAGAACTCAAGGATGAACCAAATTGCTTACGCTCTGAAGCTTGGCGAATAGCTTCATTAACTAAACGCTTCACACCTCCTGCACAAGCTGCCGCTAATCCAAGTCGTCCTAGATTAAGGATCTCCATCGCAATCTTGAAACCTTTACCGCGCTCTCCAAGAACATTTTCAACAGGCACTTTAACATCATTGAAGAAAATAGGCGTTGTCGAAGACCCTTTTAACCCTAATTTTTTTTCTTCTTTTCCACTAGTAACTCCACCAAGATCGCGAGTTACAATAAATGCTGTGAATCCACTTTCTTCTTCATTTTCAGAAGCAATTTTAGCGAACACAGTAAAAAAATTAGCAAAAGCACCGTTGGTAATATAAATCTTCTCGCCATTTAAAATAAAGTGCTTACCGTCTTCTGACAGTCTTGCTGTTGTACGAATACTATGGGCATCCGAGCCTGCTTGTGGTTCAGTTAAACAAAAAGCTGCAATTGTTTCTCCGCTAATAATACCAGGGATATATTTGCGCTTTTGCTCCTCTGTTCCAAATATGTGAAGTCCTTTACTACCTATAGATAAGTGAGCACCACATGTAGTCGAAACAGACGCACAATGTCGCGAAATAAGTCCAAGAAAACGACAAAAGAACACATTGGAAACACCTAAACCATCATACTCTTCTGGGGCAGTTAAAGAAAATATGCCAAGTTCTGCTAGTCCATCTAAGACTTCTTGAGGTATCTTACTTTCTTCGTCTATTTTAGATGCATTGATGTTTTGTTTACAAAACTTATCCAATTCTTGCAAAAAAGAATCCATTTCTTCCATTTCTTCAGAAGATGGTTCAGGAAATGGAAAAATTAGCTTATGATCAATTCTTCCTGAAAAAGCTGCTTTCATAAAACTAGGCAATGATTTTTTTTCTTTTTTGAATGATGCTTGTTTCACATCTTCAGTAGATTGAGTTGTAGTGCTCATAAGTTTTATCCTCATTGTGAATTTTGAACTAACTGGTTTGACAAAAGTAACATTCTAGTTTGCATTTTTAAGTACTAATGTTGTTACTTTTCAGTTATAAATTACAGTTTTGTGCCAAAATTATCTGCGTTATAGCGCACAAAAATTTTTGAATCAATGTATTAAGGTATGCCAGCATTATCTCTCATTGCATAAAACTTAAATATCGACACTCTAATTTTATCTAAAACCATTATCATATGCAATGCAAAAGAGTCTCAGTGGCATATTGAAAAAAGTAAGAGCATAGACATTCTAAAATTTTTTTGTACAAAGAAATGCTCTTTTGCTAACATCTAAACATCAATCACATCCTAAAATACTCTAATTTAGAAAGTCTTTATGGGCAATCCTCTGTCAATAGCAGTTCTTATAACAAACTACAATACTTGGGAACTTACGCAGCGTTGTATTAACAAAATATATGAGCATGGTTCAAAAAATATTGAAAAAATAGTAGTTGTCAATGATGCTTCAACAGAAGCAAGTCCTCAAAATTTGCCATCAAAAGTAAAAGTAGTAGAGAACCAAAAGAATTATGGATATGTTGCATCGGTGAATATTGGTGTTAAGCATATTACTCAAGATTTGATAGTTCTTTTAGACAGTGATGCTTATCCAGTAGTAGACATATTTTCTTCCTTAGAACAACTTTTTTCAGAAGACCTTTCTCTAGGGGCTTTATCTTTACACCTCGTTGACAAAAACGGAAAACCCACGGGGAATCATGAAGAAGTTCCTAATTATTGGGGGCTTCTTCTCGGGCAAAAACTGTATGGTAAACTACGTAAAAAACGCAAAGAAAACCAACCGTTTGTATGCTACTCGTGTGGTGTTATCATTCGCCGTGAAGCTTTTCTAAGTATTAATGGTTTTGATGAAAACTTTGACTTTCTAGACGGTGATATAGATTTTTTTATGCGCCTTCGTTTGCATGGCTGGAAATTAAAAATATCAGAAACTTTACGAGCTTTTCACATGGGGAGTGGTAGTCCGCAGAGTACAGCAAAAAGAGTAGCGCGTTTCTACCGCAATCGTTACAAGTTTTTAGAAAAACATAGTTTACTTCCGAACAAAACTATTTTTTGTTCGCTACTCTTCTTACGTCATGTGGGTGAATATTTGTTTTTGAACCTTTTAGGATTTTTGATATTAAAAAAACAAAACTTACGCGATAAAAAGAAATCGCGCCTTTTCTTATTAAAACACGTATGGTATAAATACGAAAAGTACAGCAAACCAACATAAAGAAAGAGCATGTATGGCTATTCTTATTAGCGGCGGGGCAGGATATATTGGCAGTGTTGTCGCAGAGCTACTTCATAACAAAGCTAGAAATTTTGTAGTGCTCGATAACTTATCGCGGGGTAACTCGGGCTCGATTATAAAAAATACACCTTTTTATATTGGTAATATCGCAAATAAAGATCTAGTTGAGAAAATAATAGATAAGCATAATATCACTCAGTGTATTCACTTTGCTGCGTATGCATATGTGGGAGAGTCGGTAACTAATCCACAAATCTATTACGAAAACAATGTAACAGGTAGCCTGCATTTTATTAACACTCTGCTACAAAAAAACGTGAAGCAAATAGTTTTCTCTTCTTCATGTGCAGTATATGGCATACCAAAAAGTGTACCGGTAACAGAGAACCAACCATTTGCACCTATAAATCCTTATGGTTGGAGTAAATTAATAATAGAAAAAGTGCTAGAAAGTTATGCCAGTGCCTACAACCTTAATTACATCGCTCTTCGCTATTTTAATGTTGCAGGAGCAACGCAAAGTAAAGGAGAGTATCACTCTCCAGAAACACACATTATTCCCAACATTTTAGCAACCGCAAACAAAGAAAAGTCAATACTATCCATCAACGGCAATGATCATCCAACACACGATGGCACAACAGTAAGAGATTATGTTCATGTTTATGATTTGGCCACAGCACATATCAATGCAATTGACTATTTACAACAAGAAAAGAAATCTAACGCGATCAACTTAGGGAACGGAAAAGGGCACTCCATCTTGGAGTTAATAGATGCTTGTCGTAAAGTAACCCAAAAAGACATTCCAATCGAATTTGCAGCACGTCAACAAGGTGATCCACCGATTCTCATAGCAAACAATAACAAAGCCAAAACTGTACTAGGTTGGACCCCGCAATATTCGTGCATTAGTGAAATCATAAAAAGCGCATGGCAATGGAAAATAAAACATCCTAATGGTTATCCATGCATATCTTAATTATTTGCAAAAATTTTCCCCCTATCCATTGTGGTGTAGGAGATTACACATACAACTTAGCACAAGAGTTTGCTAAAAATTCTCAGATAAAGGTCTCTGTAATTACTTGTGGGCAAATAGAAAAATGTGTACGCTTAAAAAACGTAGAAGTACACTGCATTCCAGAAAATTGGAATTCTAAATCCGTAAAAACTATTGTCACAAAAATAAACGAAATTAAACCCACATATATATTGTTACAATATGTTCCTTATTTATATGATCCACGAGGTGTACCGTTCTATATCTGTAAACTACTATGGTTATTGCGTTCCAAGAAAGTAGCAATCTTCTTTCACGAGGTGGCCATTGAAATATCAAAAAAACCTAAGGTTCTTATTGTTTCTTTACTACAACGTTTTATAGCATATGTTCTGTGCTATCTATCTCGATACATTATTGTAAGTAACGAGTGCGTTGAAAAATTCTTAAAAAACAAAGAAACAAAGCTTATTCATATAGGTAGCAATATTCCTCAGTGTACAAAGTCTAAAAGCGATCTACGCAAAATACACAGTAATGTCGTAGGTAAATGTGACATACTTTTCGCGATGTTTGGAAATATCCGTTACAACTATATGCTACTACCGGTCCTTAAACAATTACATCAGCAAAACATCTCTTGGAAGTTAATTCTAATTGGTAGTTACAAAAATGCTAGAGCTCAACATTTTTATAATGAAATTTACCGCCTTAACTTAAATGACCACATACACACAACGGGATATGTTGATGTTAACGACGCTGCAGAATATCTAGCTATGTCTGACATATTTTTAATTTGGGAGCCAGCAGATAAAGGTATATTCTTGCATAGCGGAGCGTTATGTGCAGCTTTTGCAAATTCATTAGTGATTGTAAGCAGCAAAGGCAACTTAACAGATAAAATATTGCAACATGAACAAAACGCAATTTTATTAGATAATTTAGATGACCAGAGACTCTTAAAATATATAGTCAAGATTCATAGAGACACCGAATTCCGCACGCACTTACAAACAAATACCCAAAACCTTTTTGCACAATATATTGCGTGGGATGTTGTATGTAAAAAACATCTCGAACTGCTAAAATCAGAGAATAATTTATGCTAGAAGAAAACCTTATCTGGTTACTTAACACGAAAGACAAGAACAATAGAGTCCAATCAGCAAAGAAAATACAAAAAATGGGGCTCTCTTCGGAACGCGTTGTTGTAGCACTAAGTAAAGCTTTGGAAAAAGCCCTAGATAAGCAGGATTTTGAAACAGTTGAAGCCGTTATTAAAACAATCAGAAGCATTGGTAGTAACGCAAAAACAGCAGCGCCAGCACTAATAAAAGCTTTGCAGGCAAATATGAATTGGAGTAAACAAGTCTTCAACAGCCCACGAGCATACTCTAAACATGTAGCACCAAAAGCTCAGGCGATAGAAACTCTTGGAGAAATTGGTTCTGAGATAGCAGCGATACAACTTATAGAAGCTATCCGTAATGAATCAGGATCAATAAAAATCCTTGCCGTAAACGCGCTTGAAAAAATTGGTCCTAAAGCAGAAATTGTTACACCAGTTCTATTAAGTGTTATGAACAACAAAGATTTCCTATCAAAATTAAGCAACGCATCAATCTACAACACATTTGTACGTTCAGCAATATCTTTAATACAAAAAGTAAGTCCAAACTCTGAAAACGAAATTGTTAATGTTTTAGAGAAAGTAAATGCTAAGGCAAAAAATATAATATTAAAATCTATCCAAGAAACAAAAAATTCTTAGCGCAAAACCACTACTAAAGTTTTAAATTACATGCCTTTTACCTTGGGTACTCCCAAAAACTTTTGATTAAGCGCGATAAATTTTCTTCATTATACACTCTATGAGGATACCAATGACTGGGCATTGTTTCTTTGTATGGCGATTGTTCAAAACGACGACCAATCAGAAGAACGATTCCGATGTCTTTTTCAGTTCGAATTACTCTTCCTGCCGCTTGCATTACTCTATTCATTCCTGGATAAGCGTAAGCATAGGCGAACCCATTCTCTTGCCTTTCATTAAAATAATCTCGTATCAAATTACGCTTTGTTCCGATTTGTGGTAAGCCAACTCCAATATTCACAACCCCTGAAATTCTATCTCCTACGAGATCTATTCCTTCAGAAAAAATCCCACCTAATACTACAAATCCCACTAAAGATTGTTTATTGTTGGGAGTAAAATTTTGCAAAAATTCTTTTCTCTGTTCATCGTCCATATTGCGTTGTTGTTCTAATAAATCAATGTGCGAGTATTTTTCGCGAAAAATTTCGATAACTTTGGATAGATATGCATAAGAAGGAAAAAAAGCCAAATAGTTTCCGGTTTTTATTTGCGAAACAGTGGCAACATAATCGGCAATTTTTTCATAACTTAAATGACGGTAGCGAAATGAGGTGTCTATATTTCCAGCGACAAAAAGCCCAAAGTTAATCGCTGGGAATGGTGAAGGTAGTTGTAATGAAACATCTTGCTCTTTTTCTCCAAGAAATCTCTTGCAATAATCTATAGGAGCAAGCGTTGCTGAGAATAGTACCGAACTGTGCGCTTTTGCAAAAGATTTCTGTAAAAGGTCACTTGGATTAATACACCATAAGTATAAATTTCCGTTTTGGACTTCAAAATGCACGCAATAATTATCATCGAGAAATTCATTAGCGACGCGCGAAAAAGTAATCAATGAGAAATAGAAGTCGATAAGAATATTTGGTAATTCTCCCTTTTGTGAAATATAAGAGTCTACCTGATCGCATGCTTCTTGAATTGTGCCCAAAAGCTCTTGTAACATGTCATCATCAATATCATTTTCACCACGCTTTTTTAATTGTAACAAAAAGGTATTAATTTTATATATTTTCTTAGCAATCGTAGGATAATGGTCTTTTATTGCTCTGCGAACTTCTAATACTGTCTTTTTCTCTAACTGTGCTGAAAACATAGAGCGCGCACGTTCTATTAAATTATGAGCTTCATCAATGAGAAAATAATAATTTCCTTTTGCATTTTGAAAAAACCGCCGCAAGTAAACGCGAGGGTCAAAAACATAATTATAGTCACAGATAACACAATCGGCCCATAAAGATAGCTCTAATGAAAATTCGTATGGACATAAACGATATTTTTGGGCGCAATCTTTTATGTTGTCGGCACTCCAATCATCGCATTCCAACATATTGCTTAACCCGTCGTTCACTCGATCAAAATAACCAATAGTAAAATCACAGTTATTAATGTCTTTCGTTTCGCAAAAACATACTTTATCTTTCGCGGTAATGACAATCGATTTACACTTTAAACCGCATTCGCGCAACTTATCAAGAGATTGCATTGGAATTTGATGTCCGGTGTTTTTAGCGGTAAGGTAGAAAATCTTGTCATCTATATTTTTTATTGCAGGATACAAGGTTGCAATTGTTTTACCAATTCCTGTAGGGGCTTGGGCAAAGATTTTAGTTTTATTCTCTATACAATCAGTAACTGCATCGATTAATTGTTGTTGCCCTTGCCGCATTTTTTTGAAAGGAAAAGAAAGAGAATGTACTGATTGTTGTCGTTTTTCTAACCATAATACTTTTTTCTTTAACCAGTGAAAATATTCGCCAACAATTCCTTCAACGAAACTACACAAGCTTTCCAAAGAAAAAGTTTCAACAAAGTAACGAGTTTCTTTTGTTTCCATATGAAAATAGGATAAACGAACTTCTAACTGTGATAAATCTTGTTCATGAGCATAAATAAAAGCGTACATCTTTGCTTGCGCCCAGTGCACTTCATTTGTTTGTATTTTCTCCAAAGGCACATATGTTGTTTTGATCTCATCAATCAAAACACCTTCTTCTGTGGTATATATACCATCAGCGCGCCCTTGGACTTGTAAAAACATATCATCTTGCTCAAAAATATACTTCAAGGATACTTCAGGAATATATCCTTCTGGACTCTGCTCTTGCAAAAGAGTGTGGGCGGTAATGGCATCTGTTAGTCGATTTTTGGACATTGGAGTATGCCGTAAGTCGCCACTGCGCAATACAAATTCAACCAGTTCGCGTACGGAAATTTTAGTAGAGTAGTTTTTAGGCATCATTAAGTAGCTTCAATAAAATGTTTTGTTACACTTTGTAAAAAAAAATATTTATGTTTTCTATTTTAAAAAGATTGTTAAGTTCTATTGGTGCTTATCGTTAGGTCACCGTGACCGTAGTAATGACTAATATTCATAGAAATACTGCTAACTATCAAGTCACTTCCTAATACGAAAGTGATTGTGATTAGTGACACGGCCAATATCAAGAGCTTACAAGATAAATGTCACGCTTTGTAGTATATCTGAGAAATTACATAAATATTTTTACTGAGTTATTTATTTTTTGTTGCGAACTGCGAAAAACAGTGTATATTCCTGTAGACACGTCTGGAAATTTATCGTCGGATAAACCTTACAGAGATCTCAAAAGAACATTGTATATTTTTGAAAGCCGACAGTGTATGAAAAAATCTAATGATTCCGTAGAGGAAGAAAACTCAAAAGAAGAATCAACACATTTTATTAAAAACATTATTGAAAAAGATATTGCTGAGAACAAAAACGGTGGCAAAGTAGTTACGCGTTTTCCGCCAGAACCAAACGGCTATTTGCATATTGGTCATGCTAAATCTATTTGTTTAAATTTTACACTTGCCCAAGAATACGGTGGAAAATGTAATTTACGCTTTGACGACACTAATCCTGAAAAAGAAGATACAGAATACGTCAACGCTATCAAGCGCGATATTGAATGGCTTGGTTTTAGTTGGGGAGAAAGTGAACTCTACGCTTCTGACTATTTTGAAAAATTATATGAATACGCTACTGTACTTATTAAAAAAGGCAAAGCATATGTCTGTAGTTTGAACGCAGAGGAAACAAGAGAGTATCGCGGAACACCTACCGAACCAGGAAAAAATAGCCCTTATCGCGAACGTTCTGTCGAAGAAAATCTTGAACTATTTGCAAAAATGCGCGATGGCGAATTTGCGGAAGGCGAACATATACTTCGCGCCAAAATAGATATGGCTTCGCCAAATTTCAATATGCGCGATCCAGCTTTATATCGTATACGTAGAGTACATCATCATCGAACAGGTGATAAATGGTGCATATACCCAATGTACGATTATGCACACTGCGTTTCTGACGCAATAGAAGGAATTACCCACTCTATCTGTACTTTAGAATTTGAAAATCATCGCCCACTTTACGACTGGTGCTTAAATGAAATAGGCACAGAGTGCCACCCACAACAAATTGAATTTGCTAAATTCAATCTAACACATGTAATTATGGGAAAACGTCATCTTGTTAAAATGGTTGCTGACAAAGTGGTAAATGGCTGGGATGATCCGCGCATGTGGACGGTGTCAGGTTTGCGCCGCCGCGGTATAACTGCACGCGCTATTCGCAATTTATGTGAAAGAGTAGGGGTTGCTAAAAGAGATAATACTATAGAGATGGCGCTTCTTGATCACTTTGTTCGCGAAGACCTAAACAAAGTCGCTCCACGAGTAATGGGTGTTCTTAAACCATTGAAATTGATAATTACAAACTACCCGGAAGACAAAGAAGAACTTCTCGATGCACCAAATCATCCAACAGACGAAAGTTATGGCAGCAGAGAAATACCATTCTCTAAAGTTTTATATATCGAACAAGATGATTTTATGGAAGACCCACCGAAAAAGTATTTCCGTATGACTGTTGGTCGCGAAGTAAGATTGCGCTATGGTTACTATGTAACTTGTACTGGAGTAGTCAAGGATGAAGGTACCGGTGAAATATTAGAAGTTCACTGCACATATGATCCAGAGACTAAAGGTGGATCTTCTGCGGATAACCGCAAAGTAAAGGGAACAATTCATTGGATTTCTGCAAAACATGCAATAGAAGCAGAAATTCGTTTATATGAACATCTTTTTGCTGTAGAAGATCCGTCACAAGGGAATCTAGAAGACAATTTGAATCCAAATTCGTTAAAAGTGACCACTGGATATATAGAGCCAAGTGTCAAAGAAGCGAAGGCAGAAAAAACATACCAATTTGAACGCGTAGGATATTTCTGTATTGATAAAGATTCAACAGAAGAAAAACTAGTATTCAATCGCACAATTACTCTAAAAGATTCTTGGGCAAAAGCAAAAAAGAAAAAATAGGAATGAATTATGTCAAAAGTAGTTTTTTATAACCGCAAATGAAGTGGATGTGCAAAAGCGAGGGAGTTTCTCTCGGAAAATGATGATATTATTCACCACGATGTTCGCAAAGAACCAATAGAACAACAGCAAGTGCTAGAACTTCTCAAAGGTAAAAAACTGTTCTTGGAAAAAAAAGGAAAAACTGTCAAACGCTTATCGGCAAAAGAAGCCAATGAAGAGTTATTACTTAAAATGTTTCTAGGACGCAGCGGAACTCTCCGTGCACCAGTGTTGATCGGGAAAACCTGGGCGATGGCAGGTTTTGAGGAAGACACTTATAAAGAATTGTTACAATAACAATGAGAGCTCCTGCATAATGCAGGAGTTTTTTATAAAATAAGCTATTGGCTTAAGGATTAAGTTAGAAAAAGCGTGAAAAGTTATTGTTTGTTAAACGTTTTAGAGCTTTCGATTTTCTAGCTTAGATTCTTCACTTCGCTATTCATTCTTTACGTAAAACAAAACGCCTCTTTTTATATTCGAACAAAACTTCACCATATCGAATTTCTTTCACAACAAAACCGTTCTTTAATCTGTCATTTACTCGCCAAATCTGCTTCTCAATAAAAGCAACACTTCGCCATTTTTCTTGAGGATTAGAAAAATATATTGTTCCATCAATCTTAATTCTTTTTATTTTATCAATAATTTCTAACTCTGTTCTCGCCAACTTCGAGAAATATATGTATCTTTTTAATAGTGGTTGTACCTGTTTCTTTTTGGAAGAATCAATATGTTTATTCAGTCCAGGCGTAACATTATTCGTAATCTCTAGAACTCGTATTAAAAGATGTTCGCTATGTATTTCTTTGCCTTTGTAATATAACTCTTCTACTTCAGATATTTTCCTAGAAGCATCACTCAATATTTCAGAAATAGATGGATCTCGACGCCCACGACCGCACTCATAGATATAAACAAGCCATATTTTTAATTCATCAAACCATTTTTGCAACTGTTTTTTCTTTTTTCCTTGGCGATCAAAATCTAAAGAAAATTTCGTATTAACTAACTTCTCAATACGCTTTATGTAATTCATTTCTTTTATATGTTTCTCTAAAAGATTCCAGTCACCTTCAACTGCTATATTATTCAAAAAGCGATAATCTTTTTCTAAATAGTCGTACTCTTTGCTTACACTAAATGGCTTATCGCAGTAGGCAAAATTCAAAATACAGGTAAACCCAAGAACAAAAATGAATTTTTTCATAACAACCTCTAATTTTTGATGATATCTTTTATCAATAGTTGCAACTGACTACGTTCTGTAGTGTTTAACTTCCAAGTTTTGAGATAGGTAATTAATTGATTTCTATTTGTAAGTTGTTTCAATATTTTTCGGCTAGGAGAATTTTTTAGAAGTTTTTTGATGACATTTAAAGATGTGTTGTAACTCTCATTTTTTGCAATCCGATCAAGATGTTCAATGAGTTTCGCTACCGATATATTATTGGGTTGTTCAATCATCATGCCTTGATGAAAATTTTTCAAGTCGACTTGTGTATACTTATATCCAATGTATGCGCGAAAATTTTTTGCTTTAGACAACACCATTAACGTATAGTAAAAACATCTAAAACCTCTTTCTTTTTTAATATGAATATCTTCAGGTATTTGACCATCAATAGTAAAACTGCATTCATATTCAAAGCCATCCATTATTTCTATACAGCGGCGAACTGTAAAACAAATAGGATAAAGATGAACAAGAGCTATTCCCTTGTTAAAGTGAGAATAAGGACCTTCTCCTGGAGGAAGAATTATTTTAACCTCTAGATCTTTATAAGAATCGAATTTAAACCTCAAATGCATTTCTTGTCCTGGCTTAAATAAATCTCTAAAACCTATTTTTTGCTGAGTTTTGAGATCAATGACTTTACAAGCATCTTGTAAACATCCTCCATTTGTAACAATAAACTCAAAAGAAATAGGACGCTTTTTTGCAATTAGTTTTTCTTTTACTAGAAATAGTTTTTCGCTTGGTTTGATATCTAATACTTTTTGTACTGTTTTATATCCAGGTTGAGAAATCTTCAGATCGTATTTCCCTGGGCGAATTTTTTCAGGTGCCATCAGTAACGCACGCGTTTTTTTTGAAACAATCGATACAAAATACGACTCAAGATTATCAGATGGCTTTACATCGTGAGTAATGAGAGCATTAATTGGAACCCGCTTTGCATATAACTTTTGCTCAATCATATATGGATTATTATCAGGCCACACATATTGCTTTATTTCTACCGTTTGGTAGGCAGGTTTCGTAATTCTTAGTAAGTAAATACCAGGCTTTATAATATCATTTGACTTAACGTACTTTACTACAGAAGCTTCATTTAGAAGTGTCAGAACTACTTTGTAATTTTCTAAATAATCAGGTGGCTCGATGTCATAAGTAATTTTTATTTCTATTTTTCGAGGTTTTACTCTTAACACTTCTCTAATTACAAACGAAAACTCTTCATCAGAAATAACAAGACTTTTGTTTATAGTTGCAAATCCAGGTTCAGCTATTTTTAGTTGATACACACCTGGGTAAAACAAGTTTCCACGAACGTCTTTTCCATTTAATTCTACCGTTTTTGCATCTACAACTTCTCCTGGGGGAAATTCAGCCGAAATATCGAGATTTATACGTCGTAAATTTTGGTTCTGGGCGCTAAGACCAATTAAAATGAATATTATAAATATCGCTATTCTCACCTTAAGTCTCCCTAGAAAAATGCAAAAAAAAAGAATACCCGCATTGCTTTTTATGGTATGAGGTTTACCTAAAAATAAATGCAGATACTCTCTAAGAGTCAAACACAGTTAATAACTGTTCAAATTTTCAAAACGCTATTATCACTTGGTTTTTGCTTTATCACTTAATTTATCTTTGAATACTTTGCGAAATTTTTCTATTTTTGGCTGGATTACCCAAGCGCAGTATCCTTGATTTGGATTTAAACTATAGTAATTTTGATGATATTTTTCTGCGCTATAAAATTTTGTTAGTGGTTTTATTTCTGTAACAATAGGATTACTCCACGCTTTTGCGTCCTGTAATTTTTGCTTATATTTCTCTGCTATTTCCTTTTGTTCATCGCTATGATAAAGTATGATCGAACGATATTGAGGACCAACATCATTGCCTTGTTTGTTGAGTGTTGTCGGATCATGGGTTTTCCAAAATACTTCCAATAATTCGCTAAACGATACTTCTTTTGGATCGTATTTTATTTGGCATACCTCTGCATGCTTAGTTTTCTTGCTAAGTATATCGTTATAGGTAGGATTTTCTTTTACTCCACCAGAATAACCAGATATAACACTATGAACACCTTTTACCTGCTGAAATATAGCTTCAACACACCAAAAACATCCACCACCAAATGTCGCCGTTTTTAATTTAGGGTCGTTCATTTTTTTTACTTCCTCATTGTGATCCATATTCACAACACCAACAGCCTCTTGACACGACAGCGGCAAAAGACAACATACCATTAAAAGCATAATTCTCATATCATTCTCCTTGTTTTGTAAGTAACGCATGTTCCCAATGCTTTATTGGTCGTTGGATCATACAATATCATTACACCAAAATTTATTTATAAATAAATTTTATAAGCAAAGAACCAAATCGCACTTATTTTCTTCGGTTACGAAAACCTCTATTCTCAAGTTTTTGATAACGCCACAATGGTCCAGGGCCTAAACGTCGAAATTGTTTTGGGCCTTGGTAAAATTGTTGAGAAATAGGATAACCAAAATAGTCTTTTTCGCGAATCATTCGACGATCAAACTTTGTTTCCATTTCATATTTTTGGCTCTCAACATTGTAATCCCACAACAGATGTAAAATTTGCGAATCATCCATTTCATAACCATTAGGTATTGTATAAAACACAGGAAACAGTGTCGAGGTTTCAGGGGCAACAGTTAGGTTTTTGTGTTCTTTCCTAACAAGTGGGTCTAAACGTTTTTTTTCTTCGTCTAGTAAGTAATAATTCGTTGGGGCTAAAGTCACTTTTTCAGCCCCCATATTTTGAACAAGTAAATCAAACTTCAAAGCTTCTTTTCCATTTTTATTACTTTTCTTAATACCTCTATAAGCCATTTGTACATAAAGAGGATACGTTTTTTTCGCAATCGCTTTATTACTAGGGACGGTTTGCGAAACATCATAAGTGTATACGTTTTTCTGGCAACTAACCATAATCATACAAAATACACACAACCCAATTATCTTTTTCATGACTATCTCCTTCGCAAAAATATGTAAGTCGTTGTCTCTATTATATATTGAGTAATCTAATAACGCTATTTTTTTTGTTCGAAAAATATTTATTGTTTTGTGTATAATGTGTAAATTATTCTCGAGAAGGACCACACCAGTGCAGCGAAAGGATAGCGAATGCAAAATTTGGAAATGAATATTGATTTTCCAAATATTAGCAAAACAGTAATGTTTCGCGCTAAAGGACAAATTGATCATAAAACAATTCCTGCGTTTAGACAAAAACTAGGTGAATTGCAATCATTGGGGTATACGAGATTCATCATGGATCTCACTCGCGTATCTTATATCAATAGTATCGCCTTAGGGACACTGGTTAACTTTGCTGACGAACTAGAGTCTAAAAACGGTGGATTAGTTTTCTTTGATTTACCACCGCGAATCAAGATCGTATTTTCCATGTTGGAGCTTGACTCTTTTTTCAATATATTTGCTACGAGAAGTGAAGCAACAAATTATTTAGAAAGCTT
The DNA here is from genome assembly GCF_041508025.1 of Candidatus Uabimicrobium helgolandensis. NCBI lineage: Bacteria > Pseudomonadati > Planctomycetota > Candidatus Uabimicrobiia > Candidatus Uabimicrobiales > Candidatus Uabimicrobiaceae > Candidatus Uabimicrobium > Candidatus Uabimicrobium helgolandensis. The sequence continues at coordinate 8,793,113 of NZ_CP165719.1, read as the reverse complement.
TGCAACGAAAAGTGAAAATAAATCACTATTACACAACCGCGAAAAAACAATTTATCTAAGCGGTGAATCTGTTATTCCAAAACTCAAAAAGCAATTCAATCATTTTGTATCACAGCGTAAATGGGATAAAGCAATTCTAATTACAAATAAGCTTCTAAAACTCGACAATGGAAATATTTATTTTATGATGAAAAAAGCTTCGTTATTTATAAAACTAAGGAACTACTATCAAGCCAAAAAATTACTAAAAACAATTATAAAGAAAAAACCAAATTACCAACCTGCGATAACATTACTCACAAAATTAGAAGAAAAATTTTAGATGCGTTGTGTTGCAAGTAATCTGACAAAAGTATTTAGTGGGTCACATATCAAAAATTTATCCATATGCTATAGTAGCAATGTAAATGTTTTTACATTTCGCTGTTTTTAAAGCCTTTATACATGCTTGCAAGGTATTCCCAGTTGTACAAATATCATCGATAAGAAGAATATTTTTCTGATAAAGAGATGATTTATTCACTAAATGGAAAACATTTCGCACATTTTGTTTTCGTTGTTCCTTCGATAACGAGGATTGGTTCTTTGTATTTTTGATTTTTACTAAATTTCGCTTCATGCAATATACTTGCATTTTTTTTGACAAGTGAGTCGCTATAATTTCTGCTTGATTATATCTACGTTGTATCCTTTTTTTAGCAGTCATTGGTACAGGAATGATAAAATCAATTTTCTGTAAAAAAGGCATACGCGCAATATTGCGAAACAAAAGACTTGCCAAGAGCTGTCCATAGTGGACTTTTCCACAAAATTTAAAATTAGTGAGTAGCTTCTTTATATCACCACTATATCTTGTAACACATCTATACTCAGTGAAGTTACATCTAGATTTGCAACAGTAAGCGGTTTGTTGCTGCATACATTCCTGACAAACCCTTTGAATTATATTCATATTTTTCCAACATGTATAACATAAGGATTTATTGTTACAATGATAAGTGCTTTTCTCACATACAAAGCACAGTGGTGGATAGAGAAAGTCAAGTATTGACATAATAAAAACCCTTTAACATAATATTGGTTCCTTGAGTATTTCAAATATCGTGTACTATAACACTGGTTAATGACAAGAATTTAAATCGTCAATTTTAAAATTCTACGCAATATTTATACTTGCGTCACTTACGCAACAATCTCTCTAAAGGAAATTTAATGAGTAATGCGATTTTATTAGCGATACTATCTATCGCTGGCTTTTTGATGGCATACTTTGTATACGGCAAATTTATTGCGGTAAAAATTTTAGGTCTCGATCCAAACCGTAAAACCCCTGCACACATTTATGAAGATGGTCATGAGTATATACCGACAAACAAATTTGTACTTTTTGGACATCATTTCGCTTCTATTGCAGGCCTTGGACCAATTGTAGGCCCTGCTATTGCCGTCATCTGGGGATGGCTACCCGCTGTTTTATGGGTATTTTTTGGCACTATTTTTCTTGGTGCAGTTCATGATTTCGTTACTTTGGGAATTTCCTTAAAATTTTCAGGGCGTTCTATTGGAGACATAACCAAAGACATCATTGGTAGGCGCGCGCGATTACTTTTTTTATTCATAATCTTTTTTGCTCTAGCTTTAGCAATGGGGGCTTTTGCACTCATTATCGCGCTACTATTTAACGATTTTCATCCCCAGGCAGTTATACCAACATTCTCTCTCATCGGAATTGCTGTGGTAATGGGACTAGCTGTTTATAAATTCCGCGTTCCATTACGAACCGCAAGCATTATTGGTTTGACACTAGTTTTTATCACTATGTACATTGGTATTTCTTATCCGTTTAGCCTCTACCCCTATTTCGCAAAAGCAGATACTTTACAAACGGTAAATAACTATGTTGCTGATGGTACATTTGATCGTTATTGTTATATCACTGACTATGGTGACTCCGATTTAAAAACTTCTCAACAATCATCAATTGCAGAAGATGTTTATTCTTACGACACTGTTTTGGCAATAAATGCTAAACTTATTGATAATAAAAGCGTACCCATTGTATACCATAAATTAGTTCCACAAAATGCAAGCACGATGGTCAAGTTCTTTACCGCTACTAAAAACAATGAAATTGTCAGTGATTTGAAAAATGCTTCAACAAAAGCACGCGATACATGGATTTATATACTTCTAGGTTACGCTCTTATCGCCTCCATTTTGCCAGTATGGTTACTCTTACAACCACGAGATTACTTAAACTCATTTCAATTATATATTGGCCTAGGTCTTGTATACATAGGACTCCTTATCGGTGCTCCAACGATTGTTGCTCCAGCAGTAAATTCTCACGGTCATTTTTTTGTGCGCGATATTACCACAGGAATACCAGCAATGTTTCCATTTCTTTTCATCACCATTGCATGTGGCGCAATTTCCGGTTTCCACTGCTTAGTTTCATCGGGAACAACAGTGCGCCAAGTAAAAAATGAACGCGACGCTCAATTTATCGGTTATGGCTCTATGCTCACCGAAGGAGCTCTAGCTATTGTCGTTATTCTTGCATGCACAGCAGGTTTTTCTTCTGAAAAAAGTTGGGCATATTTTTATCGTGACTGGGGAGCAGCAAGTGGTCTAGGGGCAAAGCTTGCTGCTTTTGTCGACGGAGCTGCTAATTTTATTGCTCATGTAGGAATCCCCGTTGACTTTGCAAAAACACTTATTGCGGTTCTCATCGTTGGTTTTGCTATGACAACTCTTGATTCGGCAACACGTTTACTACGTTATAATATCGAAGAAATTGGCAAAGATGTCAAAGTTCCTGCTTTACAAAATCGCTACATTGCCTCAACATTTGCGGTCATTGCCATTGCATTTTTTGCTTTTATGAAAATAAATGGAAAACCGGCCGGACTTACGCTTTGGGCACTATTTGGAACCACAAACCAACTACTTGCTGGAATCGCTCTTCTTGTAGCGACAATGTATCTTTACAAAAGTGGTAAACCTATCATTTACACTCTCCTACCAATGATTTTTATACTAGGAATGGCCGTTGCGGCGATGATCATTAATGGCATTGAATTTCTCGAAAAAGGAAACACACCGTTAATTGTAGTAGGTGGTGCATTATTTTTTATGGCGATATGGCTATGCATAGAAGCTATACTTAGCTTAAAATCATTTCGTCAACAACAAACTCAGAATAAGGAATAAACAATGGAAGAAAATAATCCAAATCTCAAATCGTGGATAACTGTTGCAGCTGACAGTGATTTCCCGATTCAAAATCTACCTTTTGGTGTATTTTCATACGAAGGAAATACCAGCGTTGGAGTTGCTATAGGTGACAAAATAGTTCACTTAGGGCACCTATATGATGCTGGTTTGATGTCTGACACCGTCGAAAAAAATGTCTTTGCCAAAAGTTCTCTAAATCCTTTTTTAATGCTCGGAAAAAAAGCGTGGCGTAGTGCACGAAAAAGAGTTAGCGAATTACTTAGAGAAGATAACGCTGAACTAAAAGGCAATAACGATCTACGCCAAAAATGCATTATCGATCAAAATCAAGTTACGATGAAAATGCCTGTGGAAGTAGCTAGTTTTGTCGATTTTTATTCGAGTATCGAACATGCCACAAATATTGGTTCAATGTTTCGTCCAAACAATCCATTGATGCCAAACTGGAAACATTTACCAGTTGGATATAACGGGCGTTCGAGTTCTGTTGTGGTTTCGGGAACATCTGTCGTTCGTCCAAAAGGGCAAATAAAAGCCGATGACGCAGAAGTGCCATCATTTGGCGCTAGCAAACTACTTGATATCGAATTAGAAATGGGTTTTATTACTGGTCCAGGAAAACCGCTATCGCAAACTATTCCAACGGCTGAAGCTCTAGACTACGTTTTTGGAATGGTACTTCTTAACGACTGGAGTGCGCGTGATATCCAAAAATGGGAATATGTTCCTCTAGGTCCATTTCTAGGAAAATCTTTTGCCACTTCTATTTCTCCATGGATTGTCACTATGGATGCTCTTGAACCATTTCGCGCTTCGAGTCCAAAACAAGACCCACCAGTATTGCCACATTTGCAATTTGAGGGTGACGGTAATTACAATATTCACTTAGAAGCTCATATTAAAACCGAAAAAATGGATGCGCCAATGTGCATGACAAAAACGAATTTTCAAAACATGTACTGGAATATTCCACAGCAACTCGCGCACGTTTCTAGTAATGGAACTAACATCGAAGCTGGAGATGTTTACGGTTCAGGAACTGTTTCGGGAACCACTCCCGATTCTCTAGGAAGTATGCTTGAATTATGCTGGCGCGGAACCAGACCCTTGAAGTTGCCAAGTGGCGAAGAACGTAAATTCTTGTTAGATGGTGATGAAGTTACTTTAAAAGGTTGGTGCCAAGGTGATGGCTATCGCGTGGGATTCGGTAAATGCCACGGCAAAATCTTACCTGCAATAGACTAAACTGGCACAACAAAGACTTTTTTTCTAGGCTTTGATAAATCATTATTTCGAAGTCGGAGTCTTCTCTAACATGTAAGTACTTGAGGTAAGCCTTGGGTGCTTACATGGTCATTAAACTAAGTGACCTCACAAAAGTAATCGCTTATTATAAAACCCAAATTTAGTTTTACAAACGCCAGGACCTAAAACTACATGAAACGCTTAATCATTCGTTTTTTTCAAAAATACGTAATTCCCTACATTCCGAAAAAAAATCAACTTGGTTTTAAATATTTTTTATATTCAAATTTAAAAACATGTGAACCGGAATTGTTACATCTAAAGAAATTATGCAAAAAACGAGAAGTCGCTATAGATATTGGTGCTAACGAAGGATTGTATTCATATCGCATGTCTAATTTTTTCAATAAAGTGTATGCATTTGAAATCAATGACAGTATTGTTCAAGATCTCCGCGAATGTAGTGCTAAAAATATAAAAATCATCACAGTTGGTTTATCATCAGTGACAAAACAATCAACACTTTTTATTCCTATTCAAAACAAACTAGAATTAAATGGTTGGGCAAGTCTTTATAAAAATCCACAATTTACAAAATATCGCGAAAAAAAGATATCTATAACAACCTTAGATTCATTCTGTATCAAAAATGTATCTCTTATTAAAATAGATGTTGAAGGGCATGAATTAGAAGTTATTCAAGGAGCACTGGAAACGATCAAAAAATATCGTCCTATCATCATTGCCGAAATATGGCAGAAAAACATGGTCGAAATACAAAAGATGTTTACAAATCTAGATTACAAGATAAGTACGTTAGAAGAATGCTTAGGCATTAAGGGCAATGAAAATAATCTGATCTTTGTGCCATAAATAATTTTTGCATACTCACGTTCCTCGATCATTCACATTGTACACAATCACCCAATTTTTTACGATTAACGAAGCTAGAAAAATCACATGGTAAATTTACCGAAAATATACATCATTTGCGGATCTTTATTTGCATTTGGAGTGATAGAGAACTTATTCGTTTTCTACCATACTAAAACGTCCTATTTACAAAAAATACGCAGTAATTATACATTAGCATTCATAAATGCTATTTCAATTAACAGCATGTTCATTTTTTTGCTTACGTGGATTACTACTAAACCTGTGTTTAGCGGCATAATACCATTATGCATTCCAAACCCACATATTCAATTTCTAATATCATTTTTGCTATTAGATTTTTTTATGTATACTTGGCACAGACTTATGCACGAAGTTCCTTGGGGATGGAAATTTCATCAGGTACATCACAGCGAATTGAATTTAAATACTAGCTCTAGTTTTCGCTTCCATTCTATTGAAATTTTCACTTCAAAAATATTACAACTTGGTTGGATTTGGTTACTGGGAATCGATTTGGAGTTCTATTTTTTTTACGAAATCATTTTTATAGTAATTGTTTTATTCCAGCACAGTAATATCGCTGTTCCCTTCTGTTTAGACAAAATAATGAGCTATGTAATTGTCACCCCAAATTTTCATCGCATACATCACTCTCAAAATGGCTACGAAGCAAACTCTAATTATTCAAGCGTTTTGAGTTTATGGGACTTTGTGTTTAGAACTTTCAAATGGCATAAAAACCCTTTGCTTATTCAAATTGGTATGGTAGAGTACCCGCAACAAAAAAATACATTACAACTTTTAAAAATGCCATTTACAAAAAAAAAGGGAAGGTAATGAACACAAAAATAATTTTACTATTTTTTTTATGTTTATTGATCGGGTGTGGCGAAAATTTAACCATTACCCCACAAGAAAAAAAACAAGCGCAGATTATTGGGCAAGAATCATCCACCACGGTCTTACGTGTTATGATGATGAAACTAATGGAAGAAATACAACAAGGTGGAACAGTCAAAGCAGCAAAATTTTGTTCTGTACACGCCCAAGAATTAACTTCTCAAATACAAGAAAAATTCACTAAGAAAATTACAATAAAGCGTACATCACAAAAAAATCGCAACCAGAAAAACACGCCAAACAACGAAGAAAAGCAAGCTTTGAAATTTTTTGTTGAAGAAATAAAAACTAAAAAACAAGCGCCAAGTCATCACCTAGTAAAAGTAAGACTCGATGACCAACTGTTTATCAATTACTATAAACCTCTTTATGTAGCACCACTGTGTATACAATGCCATGGAAGTGAAGTAAACCTGAAGCCAGAGTTAAAGAAAATGTTAAAGGAAAAATATCCCAACGACAAAGCTGTCAACTTTAAAAAGGGTGATTTTAGAGGCGTATTAAAAATTTCTATACCAGTTGCCGAACTAAAATAAATTGTAAATCGTTCTCAAAATTTAGTAGAGCTCGTTAGAAAATGTCAACATGCTCTACTAAATACTAACTCAAGTTTCGAACTACGAATATTGAACCAGGTATTTGTTCAATTTATTTTAAATCGGTCAATAATATTGATAAAATGGAATTAAAATCAAAATTAATGAACAACGATTACCAGATTCTAATCATTCACAATATGAGTACCTGTGTTACCGCGAATAGCTTCAGCTAAACAATCTGGTGTCGTAATAATAACTTTCTTACCACCATTTTCTAAGTATTCGATAGCTGCCTGAATTTTAGGTAGCATACTCCCTGGAGCAAAGTGCCCTTCCTCTATGTAACTTTTCAATTCTTTAACAGTTACATTATCCAATTCTTGCTGTTGTGGTGTAGAAAAATGTATAGCTACTTTTTCAACAGCAGTAGAAATAATAAAAATATCGGACTTAATTGTTGCTGCAAGGAGTGCTGAAGCAAGATCTTTATCAATCACTGCTTCACGACAATGAAGAGCTCCATTTTCATCTTTTACTACAGGAATACCACCACCTCCACATGCTATAACAACATTACCCATACCAAGTATTTTCGATACACTATTTGCTTGGATAATCTCACGAGGTTTTGGAGAAGCGACAACACGACGATATCCGCGATTAGCATCTTCGACCATCTGCCAACCATGCTCATTTTGTAATTTTGTAGTTTCATCCTTGTTATAAAACATACCGATTGGTTTTGTAGGTTCCGTAAAACCAGGGTCGTCTTTATCTACAATTACCTGCGTAATCACAGTGGTGATATCCTTCTCTACACCGCGCTTGTTAAATTCGTTTTGTAAACACTGTTGTATTTGATATCCAATAGAGCCTTGAGTATCTGCTCCACAGATATCAAGAGGTATTGTGTGTAGAATATCCTTGCAGTATTCCGAACGTAGTAAAATAAATCCTACTTGTGGTCCATTTCCATGGGTGATAACCAAACGATCCTGAGGATCATACATCTCTGCTATTGCACAGCAAGTTTTAGCAACACAATCCCACTGATCTTTAATAGTTTGTCGATTTTTATCTTGTATAAGAGAGTTTCCGCCGATAGCAATAATAATAGTTTTTTGCATAGTTATACTACTTTTAGTTAAAGAATGATCTCGAAAGTGATTTGACAAAAGTAATTACTTGTTGAATACAGACCTTTATTTTCTAGTACAACGCATCCTTGTCGCGCCGCTATAGCTACGTAACTCAGAAGTAACAAAACTAGAAATTAAAAGAACAAAATACCAATGGCTAACTATTTTTGACGGGTCACTTAGAAAGTGGTCTGAACATTGTACTTGATTCATTGTATTATAAATTTATAATTTGAATCATCAACAAGCGAATTGCAAAATTTTTATAACAAAAGCCTGTTACAAACAAAGGAAAACAATGAACTGGTCTCCAGACGTTTACAAAAAAGCGTGGGATTTTGCAACATCTGCTCACAGTAAACAAACATACGGTGGCAAAAAAAAAGGAATAAGAGTTCCTTATATCAACCACATTGCAAGTGTTGCGATGGAATTAACTTGGGGACTACAACACACTCCTAATTGTTATCATGATTTAGCTATTACATGTGCACTACTGCATGATACTATAGAAGATACAAAAATAACATATAACGACATTTTACAAACATTTGGTAAAAATGTTGCTGATGGCGTCATGTCACTAACAAAAAACGAACAACTTCCAACTAAAAACCAACAAATGCTAGATTCCTTGGAACGGATAAAACAACAACCTTTTGAAGTCTGGATGGTAAAAATAGCTGACAGAATAACGAATCTCTATCATCCGCCCCACTACTGGAAAAAAGATAAAATATTGCGTTACCAACAAGAAGCAGAAATAATTCACGACCATCTGCACAAAAGCAATCAACTACTGGCAGAGAGACTAAAAATTAAAATAAAAGAATATAGCCATTTTCTACGGTAAAACCGTTGGGTTGTTTTTGTGTTGGCAATTTTGTATATTATAGCTTAATATAAAATCGTAACTTGTGTTTTGTGGTCTAAATTGTAGGTTGTTTACCTTCTCTACACAGGTTTCAATGCTAAAATTCATAATTTAACTGTAGTGTGTGTAAAATGAAAAAAACAAGAGATGATATTTGTGCGCCTCCAAGTCCAACAGATGTACTTTATGGAAAAATTATCCACCACAATAGAATATTTGGTGATAATCAACTAGAGATGTTTTTAGATGAACTAGAATACTATCACGTGACTGGTGCACAACTCTCATTAATGGATTTAATAGCTGAACAAAATATGCTTAATCCATCGCAAGAAATTATTATCCGAGAGACATTTAAAAAGCACATGCTATTTACAAACAACTCTTTTATGGAAGAAGCCTTAAAGTTTCTACCAAAAGCAAAAGAAAAAATAGACCGCTACGTAAAAGAAAACAAAGTAGAGGATGTTATTCCTTGCAATGAATTATTGCAACTGTCTATCTTGCCACGTCGTTATTATAAAATACTATGCTGTTATATGCAGCATTTTTGGTTAAGCGAAGAAAATAAAATATTATGTGATAACTTAGTAGATAATGACCTTATAACACGTAAACAACTCGACGAGCTAAACAAAAAATATAACTACTTTATTCACTCAGGCGCTTATAAGCCTTTAATTTTTTTATTAGATAGTTTGGCCAAACCCAATATTTTAAATCTCTATTTGCGTGCCGTTCGCAGAAGCATGATTACGAGTAGTGCCATAGAAACCTACATATAAGTGTTGGGTACTCAGAGATACCTCAGCTAAAAGAGTTATGTTATACTCATAAGGATTATGAGTACTAAATCATAAAAGGGATTTCAACCTTTCATGATCTTTCTTTTTTATTATTTTGATAGGAGACAGAAATTGTCATCTAAAAGTATACTTTTCTCATTTGTAATCATCATGCTTCTGTTCGTACCGCAACTCGAGGCAAAGATGTTAATCACTTACGGGGATGATATAGCCAAAGTCGCAGATTTACCTGAAGCTTATAAACAAATGGCTCCTGCTCCAGATGCTTATATTGGATATAAATATGGACAATTTGGCGTATTCTGGTTGGAAATATGGACATGGAGTGGTGAATATTGTCTTTATAGTGAATCACAAAATACCTACTGGTCACTAAACGAAGAATTAGTTGCTACGTTAAATAAAGAGATTAAAGGTGGTTTAAAAGTACCATCGTCTTATTCTTATCCTCCAGGATTATTGATAGTTATTGTTATTGTTGTAATTTTGATTTTTATTGGTAAAAATTCTAGCGACGACAATGAAGCTCCATCAGAAGATCAAGAGGGCGGAGAAGAAAAGCCACAGGCATAATTTTTTTTACCACCTAAACAATTTTTAAATTGTTTAGGTGGCATCAATGAGGAAAAAATGGCAACTATAAAATGTAAAAGATGTGGAAAAAAACACTCAAGTGCTGCAAGTTGTTGTCTGCATTGCGGATATCCTAAAAAGCAAAATAAAGCAAAAAAAGTTATAAAACCAAAAATTAAAAGCAAAGGTGAAGATAACACCATTCGCAACTTATTTTCAGCCCTAGTTTTACTTTTACTTATAGCTTTTGTTGCACAAGCCGTACGAGAAAGCACATCGACAAATTCAAATAGCTCAAACAGTTCACAACAAAACACAATTATTTCAACAAATAACACACCAATAAAAAAAATCCCTACACAAAACTACAATTCCAACGCATTTCAACCTTTAGTTGAGTATGTGCAAAACCAAATGGAAAGACCAGAATCTTTTCAGCATGTTTCAACAACAAAAGAAAAAATAGGAAATAGTTATAGTATATCAATGGTATACAGAGAGCGTAGTGTGGCTGGTACTTTATTTACCAAAAAGGTAAAAGCTTATGTTACTTCTGATAACAGAATACTCTCAGTTGAATTTGAATAAGTGAACTCCTATTCTAATGAATTTGGTGACTTACTGAAACTAGCCAGAGAGAACAAAGCGCTTTAAAACCATTATCAAAAGAATAGGGCGTATCAACGCGCCCTAAACTTTTTCAAGATAAATCTTTGTTTGTATTGTTTTGTAACCTATTTCTGCAATCTCTGTGGTTTATTCTCCTCGCAAAATTATTCTAAATATAATATTTTAGATACTCCTGATACAAGAAGACATACAGCAATTATTTTTCACAACTACAACTCTTTATCTTGTCAACCGCATAAAGTACCATCTTTGCTACATCATTATCACTATCATTTAACTTATATTTATTGACTATTTTTTTTATTTGCGGCAAAGCCTTTTTCACTTTTTGCCCTTTCTGCGCTAAAACAATTATCGCACCAATAGCATCCTTGTCATTTTTAGAACTAAGTAATTTTATTATAGACCTTAGGGACTGAGGAGAACGACTATAATAATACACACTATTAAAAATTGGGCTATCTATGTCAGGATAAAGCATAGGATCCCACCACTTCATTAATTCTGGACTAGATTTTTGAAGCGAGAGTAAAAGTTTTTTGCGCGCTATTATGTTATTAATATGAGCGCAACATGCGATTTGGCCACTTGTAAGACCATATGCTTCATCCGTATATCCATGATAACCTTGAGCTCCAAAAATAGTGCCATCTAGTATCGCTCCTTCAAAATTTGCATTTTCAAGATTAGATAACAGATATGTATCTTTTAAATTCGCTTCTTTAAAAATAGAAAACTGAAAATTAGAGCTCCGTATCTTGGCGCGCATCAAGTTAGCGTTTGTAAAAATTGCTTCCTCAGCATTTGCTTCTGAGTAGTAAGAAAATGCGAGATTCGCTTCTGTAAAATTTGCATATCTCAAATTTGTGTTATAAAATTTTACGCTTTGCAAATTTGCCTCTTGTAAATTAGCTCCTTGCAAATTTGCTTCCCTTAAATCAGCTTCTTGTAAATTACATCCTCGCAGATTTGCATGTTTTAAATTCACACAAGCTAGATTAAATTTTGCTAAATTTAATCCTTCTAAACTAGTTCCTTCGAGATTAATATCTTCATGGGAATCAGAAAATGCTTTTCTTCGCTTATTCCATAATTTAAAATCATTACTCTGACAACAATCCAGAAGAAACGGTATAATATTTCGATTTTCCATCTAAACTTTATTCTTCCCAACAACAACACTACCAGCTGGGCTTCTTTTTATACTGGCGACAATAAAATCATACACAAAAGCAAAATAAGAAGGTATATAAGGCGCGCCTTTTTCTGTTAGGTCATCTTTTAACTCGCGATGCATTGCAGGTAGGTTATACCACGGAACATTAGGATAAAGATGATGCTCTAAATGATAGTTTTCGTTGCACATAAAAAACGTAGTAACAGGATTTGTCAAAATAGTCCGTGTTCCTTTTATTGTGTCAGACTCATGTTCTAAAAGAGTGTGTTGGCTCATACCACGAATATTCACCATTGTGTTAATAATAATCATTGGAATTAACCACATATGAAGAAGTAAGGTCCATGACAATGGAGAAATACATATTGCCCAAATAATAGCACTCATTACCATAAGTTCAGCAAAAATACAAAAACGATCTTTTATATTACCTTGTTGAAAACCAAGAATAGGTATTGCAGTTATATAAGCAGGATATCCTAATATTAATCTTCCCCAATGCATCGCGAAAACAAGCCAAGTCCAATTGGTATAATTATCATAATGATCAGGATCTCCCTCTAAGCCTAAATGTCGATGGTGCTTTAAATGCAAAACGCGATACGCTGCAAAATTCTGCAAAACAGGCATAGCACATAAAGCGCTGAGAGTATGATTCCATAAACGATTACGAGACAATACTCCATGAACTCCTTCATGAGTAAATAAACTAATACCATGAAGCGAAGCTCCCGCGATAATGTAAAGCGGAAAAATAAGTAAAAATGCCCACCATGTACTCATCCACATTACATACATATAAGCACTATAGCCACTTACAAAATAAAGGACAAGAAAAACAATCATACGTAGGTAAGTTTTATGATGATTAAGTTGGTGTAGTTTTTGAACTTGCTCTTGTTCAATGTTTAATTTTTCTGCGCAACTATCCATAGAGGGCTCCTTATGAAATAGGGACTTAAACAAAAAAAATACACTTTTTCCATATATTTAAAATATGGAAAAAGTGTATTTTTAGTAGAGTATTGTATTCGTAATCTATATCTCAGCCTCTGGAGGCTCTAATAATCGTAGAACGCCTCGTACTCTACGTTTTGCAAAAGGAGCATCTCGCGTTCTAGAAATAAGTAGAAGATAGAGATAAAGAATGAAAATAATCGTCAATACTAAGAAAAACGTACTAATACTTGCATATTTAAAGATTATTCCACAGAATAAACACCCAAACATTGCTCCAGCACTGTTATACAAAGTATATGCACCTGTCGCCGCTCCATAGTACTGTTCATCATCAATACTTTCTAGTAACCACGAAAAGCCCAAAGGATGGAGTCCACCTTCGACAAGACCTAGTATAAAAAAGATCAGTAAAGCTTGCTCTAAACGAATATAATACGGAACAAGTATGCAGCAAACGATAGCTAGAAATGTTAAACTGCGTAAAATTTTAAGAGGACCAATACGGTCACTAACACTACCGAAAATGTAACTACTAATAACCGATCCAAGAGCTAAAATACTTGCTAAGTAATATTCATTTAAATATGGAGAAGGATTTTCACCCATTTTTTGTTCAAACGTAGGCAAAAAGACAATAAAAATTCCCATTTGAACAATACCATAAATCATTGATGCAAGTAAAGGAACGCGCGATACAGCGAGTTTTTCTGCAGGTAGTTCATCATCAACATCTTCTGTACTAGCAGCTCCCAATCGAATATATTTATATGCAAAAGGTGCTGTTATAGCAGAAATAACCATCCACAATATAGAAGCTGCAAATACGGGAGCTAAAGAATCTTTAACATAAGGTATTTGTATGCCTTCAAAAAAAGCAGGTAATACAAAACCTACGGCAGCTGCAACAGTAGCTGTAATCGAAGCAACCCCCAGCATTTTCCCTCGTTCGCCAATACCATACCAACGACTAACACAAAATTCCGTACCAATTCCTGCAGCAACTAAACCAATAGCTTGAAAAAATTTAACAACTAGATGAATATAAATGTTGCTACAAAAAGGTAAAAAAGGCATACAGGATACGTGAATAACAAAGCCCCATAAAATCAATTTATGTGCCTGTCCTCTATCAGCAAGTTTACCAATATGTCCTCCCCAAAAAATCGCAGGGAAACACATAATAAAAGTACTCATACCACTAAAAAGAGGAAGATTGTCATCTTGCCCTTGGAAAATTTTATCTAAATCGGAAAGAATAACAGCAGCACCTGCGTAAAGACAAAAAATGGACCAAAATAATAATTTTGTTGAGCGCACTTCTGCTACATTTTGCTCAATTTTTGCACTAAGCACTTTTAATTCGTGCGTTGCTTGAGCCAACGAAAAATACTCTGTTTGCGCTCCAGAAGCTTGTTGACTATCATTTTGCGGAAGAGAAATATAGTCTGTGTTCTCAATATCGGGAGCCACTGCACGTCGTTTAGATGGACTTTCATTTGGTAATGGCACAACTTCTGTCTGATATGTTTCATCTTGTAATGATAGAATCTGTGTTTGCGCCCATTCCTGAACAATCTCATTTGCTTCATTAACAGGACTTTTGCGAATGGCAATTCGTTCATCTAAATAAACCTGTTCAAATTCACGTCCAAGATTTGATAAAGAATAAGGAAACATTGACCGAAAAAGATTTTTTCGCCTTTCTTTTTCAGATTTAGCACCAATAGAAAGTAATTTTTGATGAGTGAGAAGTCCTTTATCACTGCCAGAAACAAAAGCTAAATCTATACTTGCTGTACTTTGATCATTCGGCAAATCATCATGATCAATAATGTTTTTGTAAATAAGAATATTAGAACCATCTATTTTTACTAGACCAATACTTCGCAGTTTCTCAGCAAGTTCATATTCCGCAGCATATCTCTCTTTATATTCAGGATTTTGAATTGAAAATAAACGCGCGCGTGAATCTACAAATTTAACATTAGGATGTTGTTCTATTGTTGTAATATATTCGAGAACCATAGCGACAGAATGAACTTCTGTACGCTTTGCATAACCTAAGAAAAACAGTATTTCGCTGTATTTAAATTCAATATCATGTTTTAAAGACTGATTCCATACGTCTAAGGCATGAGAAGCTTCACTATCTTTTAGTTTAAACTTCTTTTTTGCTAAAGCAGAGTAAAGTATTTGTTCACATCTTCTTCGAAAGTGAACCTCCTTAACTTGCCGAGGTGATGCCAGAACAATACGTTTGCTTTCAATATCGGGAATAAGATTTTTATAAGGTTTTGTTAAATAGCCTTTGGTATTGAGAATAGAAAGTAAAGAGCGCTTAAATCCTTTTTTTGCCAACGTATTCTGGATGTCTTGACAATAAATTAAGAATTCTTGTGGAAAGGTGCTTTCTTGTTTGTTTTTATTACGAATATCGTCAATTAAGTCATTAATTGGAACGGAGGCTTTTTCAAAAAAAACTTGGTCATCTTCATGTGTAAAATCATAAACGATACGCGTAGGATAGCGACGAATTCTCTTAGAGTGGTATAAACCCCAAAAGATAGCTTGGATTTGTTCAGCGCTCAACATTCTTCGTTCATACATAATATGCGGTAAACGCTTGTTTATTCCAAGTTCTTGTAACAATGCTACTTCGCGTATGGCCGAACAAATTTCCTCTTTTTTAGCAAAACCAAAAATCAGAGAAAATTTTGCGAAATCTATATCACTACCGCGAGACATACTATTTAAACCTTTAAAATACTAGAAGCTAGTACAATGTTACATTGACTTGATTTGCGAAACATTGTATTTTTGCTTCTAAAGTAGAAAATAATTTGTTAACTCAAACCTCTAAATAATTTGCAAAACGCTATTGCTCCAATTATCCTATAAAAAAAGGGACTTAGGATAATTTAATTCTATAGCAAAAGCGCTTCCAGGAACTTCAGCCCTAAAATAAAAGGCAGTTGTCTCTAGAGCATTTTTACATTATCTTATACGTTCAAACCAAAATCAACATTTTTATCTTTTAAAAGAGCCACAAAAGCTTTTAAGTACATTTTCAAAGCTCCTTAAGAAAATCACATGTGTAAATAATTATTTTGTTGTAAATAGCTCACTATTTGCACGACATTTTCCTCTAAAGAACTCACACCTGTGTCAATAATTATTTCTGCTGAAACAGGCGCTTCGTAAGGAGCAGAAATACCTGTAAAATTAGATATTTCACCACTACGCGCTTTTTTATACAAACCCTTAGGATCTCTCTGTTCACAAACATCTAGAGCACAAGAAACATGTATCTCAATAAAATCACCTTCACAAAACAACTGGCGCACCGCCTGACGATCTTTAATGTAAGGAGATATAAATGAAGCCAAAACGACCACACCAGCATCCACAAAAAGCTTTGCTGTTTCACCAATGCGTCGAATATTTTCGCAACGATCTTCGGGGGAAAACCCTAAATCTTTATTCAGGCCATGGCGAATATTATCTCCATCTAACAAATACGAGTGCACTCCGTTACGGTGTAAATACTCTTCAAAATGACATGCTGTTGTAGATTTACCACTGCCTGATAGTCCAGTAAACCACAAACAACAACTCCGATGTCCTTTTGATTTTTCGCGATGCTTTCGGTTCACAATACCATGATGCCAGTAGATATTGTTATTTTTCATTTCATTTCCCCTATGTTATAATAGCTCTAGTTACGAACCTGCAACATTAGTTTTGTATTGGCTTGATTTTTATCACGATCCAAATAACACATTCACTTATTGCGTTAGTTAGGATACAATCATGAGTAGCTTTTTTCAACAGCCTCCCCAATTAAAAAACCAATATCATGCTGACTCTCTCCTAAAACAATATTTACAATGGAAACTACCAAACGAAATATATAACGATATAGCAAAAGATTTACATAGATTTGGCGATACTGTTATTAGAAATATTCTACCTTTAGGTGAGGAAGCAGAAGACAATCCTCCACAACATACTCCCTATGATAGCTGGGGAAGACGCATAGACAAAATCAACGTCTGTAATGCATGGCAACAACTAAAAACTATTTCAGCAACAGAAGGACTCATCGCCATTGGTTACGAACGTAAACAACAACATTATTCTCGTTTATACCAATTTGCAAAACTCTATTTATTTCATCCCTCTTCAGCATTTTTCACCTGCCCTCTTGCAATGACAGATGGCGCTGCGCGCGTCATTGAAATACATGGAAACAAAAAACAGCAACAAACATTTGAGAAATTAACTTCTCGCGATCCAGCTAATTTTTGGACTTCAGGACAGTGGATGACAGAACGCCGTGGAGGCTCTGACGTAAGCCAAACAGCAACTAATGCTATATGGGAAAAAGAAGACCGTTACAAACTGCGTGGTACTAAATGGTTTACTTCAGCCACAACATCTGAAATGGCATTAACGTTGGCGCGCATTGATAACGAAAAAGGCAGTAAAGGACTTAGTTTATTTATGTTAGTCCTGCGCGACAATAACCAACAATTACAAAACATTGAAGTACATCGCTTGAAAGATAAACTAGGAACAAAAGCGCTACCCACAGCAGAACTCACACTACACGATACACCTGCAACAATTATCGCTGGCGTAGGTAATGGCGTCCGAAAAATAGCGTCAATGTTAAATATAACACGGCTTTACAATTCAATTACTGCTCTTGGACACATGCGTAGATGCTTATCTTTGGCTATAGACTACGCGCAAAAGCGCAAAGCATTTGGAAAACTTCTTATAGAACATCCTTTGCATTATCGTACACTATGCGAATTAAAAATTGAATTCGAAGGATGTTTTCATTTGATTTTTTTCCTTATAGAACTACTAGGAAAGAGTGAAACAAACATCGCGACTCCAGAAGAAGAAAAATTGCTACGTACATTAACTCCTATTGCCAAATTGTACTCTGCCAAAAAAGCCATCGCCATATCAAGCGAAACACTAGAATTATTTGGAGGAGCGGGCTATATAGAAGATACAAAACTCCCTAAATTCTTGCGCGATGCTCAAGTTTACTCTATATGGGAGGGAACAACAAATATATTGAGCCTGGATGTCTTACGCGCTATACAAAAAGAACAATCCTTTCCGGTATGGTGCAAATGGGTTAATGAACAACTAAACAATCTGCAATCATGTCAAGATTGTATAGAAACTGTAAAAACAAGTACCCAAAAATTATCTAGTTTTATTCATAACAAAGAACGCGATCTCTTAGAAGTAGAAGCAAGACAATTAGCCTACTCTATAGCACGTATCACTGCTACAACCTTAATTATTGAATTCGCTCAAAAACATCCTGAATCGAAAATTATTGCAAAAAAATATTGTCAAAATCTTCTTTCTATAGAACAATTTTCGGCACAAGATCTCGAAAAAATACAACTGCTATAAAAGTTGGCACCTGTTCTCGACCCAACGTCATCTTTTTTACTTGGACTCTCCAATAAGATCAATTTATCTGAGAGGTTTTGGCAAATTCTATACTGACTTTCCAGACGCTATTGATCTAATAAAGACCGTAGACTAAATTTGGAGTAATGAATGACTGATCAGCCCAAAACATACTACGAACAAGAGATGGATCGAATAATTGAAAAACATTTATTACCAGAATATCAGTATGAGCAAGTGAGACAATCCAAAGCTTTTATGGAAAAATACTACTCAGAAAAACTTGAATTGGAAAAAATAGCAGCAACAGCATTTATGTCTCGCTTTCATTATATCAGGATCTTTCAACAAATTTATGGAATTACTCCGCGTCAATATTTAAGAGACCTGAGAATTTTAAAAGCGAAGGAGTTACTCGAAAAAGGGCTGTCTGTCACAGAAGTCTGTTATAGTATTGGATACGAAAGTTTACCGACATTTTCAAACACTTTTAAGTGCGCTACAGGATATTCCCCCAAAAATTACCAAAAAATGAATAATAGCAATCCAGAATAAGAATTTTTAAAAATACTTTGTTATGCTTGTGTAGCATCATTTAGAAATAGAATAGTAAAGGAAGTTAACCAAATGATTAGAATACACGTAGCAAGTGTTCCTGTAAATAGCCAAGAAAAAGCATTAAAATTCTATACAGAGGTATTAGGTTTTATAAAAAAAACAGATATCCCGGTAGGTGAGCATAAATGGCTAACAGTCGTTTCACCGAAAGAACAAAGTGGTGTAGAATTATTACTTGAACCAATGTCTTTCCAACCTGCAGAAGTGTACCAAAGAGCTTTGAAAGATGCAGGCATCCCTTGGACATCCTTCATGGTAGACGATCTTGCAAAAGAACATCAAAGATTAGAAAGTCTTGGAGTTCAATTTTCTGTGCGAAAAGAAAGACGATTTCACCAAATTCATGCAAATCAAATTTGTTAAGCGCCAATAGGGAATCAATTTGGCATCAGATTGAGAACAGGCGCGTTAGTTTTAGGTAGAAAGTTCCTTGAGAAAGAGTCTTTCTACCATGACTATATTTCCAGCTCCGCCATCAAACCCAGCGTACGGCTTCTCTATTAGCCGTACCTCTATTAAAAAATCAATATTACCTCTTCTAACAAAGTTTTATTTTCCGTTTTGTTACAGTTTCCCAGTTTATACATATTTTTTTTGTAAAAAGAACCCGCCCTAATTATTGTGAGCGAGGTATGTTTTTTAGTGCTTAATTAGGAAGTCTATTATGAAAGCAAGCGCCGTAATGAAAAACGCTCCAGTGGGAATGGTGATTCTCCTGTAGTAACAAGAGAAGTTACAATCTCTCCTATTACACTTGAAAATTTAAAACCATGACCAGAACATGGACTAACAATCCAAACATTATTATGTTGTGGGTGATGGTCGAGAAGAAAGTGCCCATCAACAGTATTGGTATACATACAAACACTACTACGTATTACTTGTGGATTAATATATGGTAAATAAGTACGAATTAAATCTTGAACAGGAGTAACATCTTCATTTTGACAAACTTCTCTGTTTATACTATTTGCCGTTGTATGCTGACCATTATGGTGCAAAGAAACCTTCACACCACCACCAACATCCGGCAATGAATAAAAAAAATAGCCCGGTTTATATTCCCAAATGTTAACAGGGCAATTCTCACATTTTTTTTCGCTTTCGAACCAGAGCTGTACTTGCCTTTCAATTGTCAAATGCTGTTTTATAAAAGGAAACAAATCACCAAGCCATGCTCCTGCTGTAAGTACTAAATTTTTTGCGCTGTAAGAATTTCTTGTTGTGGTAACAGTGATATCATTCCCAGATGCACCCCACGACAATGCTTTTTCCGAAAAATTCAATTTTGCTCCTTGCTCTTTAGCAAGCTCCAAATATGTACTTATACATTTTTCTACAAGCAAGATACCTGCACGCGGCTCCCAAATACCAATCATATTTTCGTCAGGATTAAAAAATGGGAATCTATTTTTTATAGTAGATGAATCAATACGTTCATAAGGTAAATTATGCTCTACGGCACTTTTCTCTGATCCTTGAACAACAATCCCCTGCGGAGAACCTATCATCAAACCACCTACTTGCTTTAGCAAGGAAGTTTGTGCTTTTTTTTCCAGTGCAAACCAATTATGATAAGCACGCTGAACCATAGGAACATAAACAGGGTCTTCAAAATACGCTTCGCGAATTGCGCGCGTTTCTCCGTGAGAAGAGCCAAAAGTATGAGCTAAAGTAAATTGTTCTAGACCAAGAACTTTTTGCTGTTGAGAAAGAGAGTAAGCAGTTGCACTACCCATAGCTCCCAAGCCGATAATAATAGTATCAAATTTTTCCATATTTCTATACTCCACCTCTTAAGAACCTATATTTTGGAGATTATTATGAAGTACATAATCACTTTTTTTTGTTTGATGGCAATTGCTTTTTGCCAAGAAAAAACTTCTTTACAACAAACGATAAATCACCTAGAAACCATATTGGAAAACGCTAAAAAATACAAACAACTAGAAAAACAAGTACAAGAACTCACAGCCAAGAATGAAGAACTAAAAAAGCAAATTCCTCAAAAAGGCTCTCGTGGCTGGACTTTCAAAAGTATAAATAATGACTACAGCGATTTCGTTCATATTATATCACTATCTAATAAAAAATCTACAAGGGGCGGTTGGTATGGTTATAAGGACGATTTAAGTATCTATATTCCGCAAAAAGGCTACATTGACTTTAGCGCCCAAGGTTTTTTTCCTAGTCCAAATAACTACTCCACAGCCTACTGGTGGATTAAAGTTATTATAAATGAAAAAGTTCTATGGACAATGAAATGGAATGGAGACGGAGTAATAAAATTAGATATTGATAAAAGTGGTCATATTACTCTAGAAAGTGGTTCATCCACAACGCAAGTCTTTTCCGGTGACAAAGTTCCAGTCAATCGACCTTTTCGCTATGATAAGTGGCGATATCCTAATAAATTTTACAATGGTCAGATGGACAAAATACTCAGCCGAATTCCTGAAAAAACCCAAACGTGGAAAGACAAAGATACGTATTTTAATGATAAAAACTGGAACTACTATCAAACAAATAACAAGCAATATCCAGTAGCCGATGGAAATACTGTAACACTAACTCCTGATGATCGTACAGAAGCGGCAGCAGCGGTCTGGTATAAAAAAGAAGTGAGTATTCCATTTGCAGTAGCATTCGAATATTCGATTTACGACAACGATGGTGGAATCAATAACATATATAATTCAGCTGACGGCTTTGTATTTATGTTTGCCAAGAATGCCAAAAAATATAATAATCCTCCAACAGGAGGAGATTGCGGGTTCAAAAAAGACGGAACAGGCTACGGCGTTTTTTTTACTACGTATGAGTCAAGACGAATAATGGTTCGAGATGGAAATGATTCATTAATTACAGATAAATGGGATAAATCTATCTACACACATGGAAAATGGCGCAAAGTAAAAATTGTAGTTTACGCAAATAAAATAAATGTTTATTTAGATAAAAATAGTAAACCAACAATTAGCCATGAATACAAATGGAACAACGAATATAAAAATATTGGCTTTTCTGCAGCAACAGGTGGTGCAGATAGCGAGCATAAAATTCGCAATGTGTTCATTGCTCCTCTTTTACGCAAAAGATAAACTGTAACCTAAAATAAGACACATCCATAATTAATTATCGGATGTGTCTTATTTTAAGTGTTGTGGTTATTAAAGGAAAACCTAAATGAAAACAATAAAAACATTCTTACGCAATGCGCTATTTCTTTCAATATTGGTGCTTGTTATTGTGGCTGCAATAGCAAGTGACAGGCAAACAAAAATATTTTGTTTAATCTCCATTTTAGCTTTGAGTGTTCCATTTGTTTATACAGTGGCAATTTTCCTTGAAAATCCTTTAAATTATGATAGCTACACAGCACGTATGTTTCGTATTCTAGCTTTATTTCTCGTTGTTCTTACAGCTAGTTCCTTTTTAATCTCAATAGTAATGTATTTATTGGACCAAAGAATAGAAAAACAAATCATAGCAATAAAGGGATTTTCTAGTATTATAACGATGCTTATGGCCTCTTTTATATACTCAAAATCAAAAAGTTTTTCTTTCTCTTACGATGAAGATGACCATCAACAAGGTAAAGCTTTTAGTGATTTTTTTTCTATCGTAATTGGAGGGAAAATACCAAAAAAAGAACTATCGCTGGCAAAACAAAAACTTACTGATGCTATCGAAAATAAAATAACAAACGTAGTGTTTTTAATTCATGCGCGGCAAGTACCAACCGAACATCTTCGTATTTTTCTCGATTTAATGACAGATCAAAAAGTTTTTTTTGTAGCACCGCGCTTTGATACACAAACTACTTTAATTAATGAAAAACTAGCAAAAGAATCACAAATTTTTGATCAAGATCAAAAATTATTTGAACATCTAGTTGAACTTAAACGCGAAGAAAATAACAATGATCCTAATGTACTATATCGCTTCATTGCCGGTAATAACGTACCTGCCCTTGTGAGAAAGTCCTATTTTCCACACCTTGCTATTTTAACGATAATTGCATTCGCATTCTTAGTTCTTGCTACGTTTATTTTAATATATCCTTTTATTTATAGATACTTCAGCGATATACATCGCTTTGTTATTGAACTTGGTTTTAGAAATTTTTGGAAATCAGAGTTCTATCAATATTGCATAATGGGAAGTTTTTTGTTAGCAATTGTAACATCTGCACTTGTAGGAATGATATGGAACTATGGTAAGAGAGAGGCCAAAGAATTTTTCTTAGAAAAAGACAAAATTCGTTGTGTAAAAGACAATAACTGCCGAGAGGATTACTGTTTATATAAACATATAAAAAACTACGATTTTAATGTCGCAATCGACAAAGGAAATCTACACCATGTATTACTACTTCATATTCAAGAACCAGAGTCTTTATCTAAAAAAATCTACATCGAAATAAAAGAGAAAGATATAAAAAGAATTCAACAAGTATTTACAGAACAAGAAATACAACAATCGCAAATTAGATACAACAAATTACTAAAACATATCGACATTTAATACCTTAAGTAAAGCATTGCAGTTGCTAAAGGAGAACACAAATAAAAACAGCAAGATTATTTTTACGTAATACGTTATTTCTTTCAATGTTAGTACTTATCATTAAAGTTGTAGTAACAAACGATAGGCAAACAAAAGTATTTTATTTAGTATCTATTTTAGCTTTGAGTATTCCATTTGTTGCGACAGTCGCTACTTTCATTGAAAACCCTGCGAATTATGATAGTTACACAACGCGCATATTTCGTATTTTAGCTTTATTTTTTGTTGTTGTTACTGTTAGTTCTTTTTTAATTTCGATCATAGTATATTTATTAGACCAAAAAATATTGGACCAAGAAGTAGAAAAAAAAATTATAGCTCTAAGAGGATTTTCAAGTACCATAGCGATACTTATGGCTTATTTTATATACTCAAAATCCAAAAGTTTTTCTTTTTCTTACAATGAAGAAAACCATCGACAAGGTAAACTTTTCAGCGATTTTTTTTCTATAGTTATTGGAGGAAAGATACCAGAAGAAGAACTATTACTGGCAAAACAAAAACTTACTCATGCTATCGAAAATAAAATAACAAACGTAGTATTTTCAATTCATGTCCGACAAGTGCCAGTTGAACATCTTCGTACTTTTCTCAATTTAATAACAAATCAAAAAGTTTTTTTTGTAGCACCGCGCTTCGAAGCACAAACTACTTTAGTTAATGAAAAACTAGCAAAAGAGCTACAAATTTTTAATCAAGATCAAGAATTAATTGAACATTTAGTAAAAATTAAGCCCAAAGAAAACGACAACAACTCCAATATAGTGTATCGTTTTATTGCCGGTAATACTGTACCAGCTTTGGTGAGAAGATCTTATTCGCTACATATTACTATTTTAACAACAATCGTGCTTGTGTTCTTAACTCTAGGTATGATTCTTTTACTATACCCTTTAATTTATGAGAATTTTAGAGACATAAATCGTATTGTTATAAAACTTGGTTTTGGGAATTTTTGGAAAACAAGGCCTTACAGTTATTACTTAGTAGGAAATTTTTCCCTAGCAATTTTTACATCTGCGATCCTAGAGATGATATGGAATTATGGTAAAAAAGAGGGTAAAGAGTTCTTCTTGGAAAAAGACAAAGTTCGCTGTATAAAAAAGAAAAATTTCCGAGAGCACTATTGCCAATATGAACACATAAAAAGCTACCATTTTGGCATGATTATCGATAAGGAAAAATCACATCACATCTTACTACTTCATATTCAAGAACCAGAGTCATTCTCTAGAGAAGCTTACATTGAAATAAAAGAGAAAGATATAGAAAAAATTCAACAAGTTTTTAGAGAACAAGAAATAAAACAATCGCAAATTAAATACATGAAATTACAAGCTCTAAAAAAATTACAAAACATATAATTACATATCAGTCTTTGCTATCTGTCCCTGAAATTTTATACTCCAAATCAACTAATTTTTCGTGGAGATCTTTGTCTTGTTTACGTAGATCCTTAATTTTATCTACAGCATGAAGTACTGTGGTATGATCGCGTTTTCCGAAAAAATTTGCAATTTCAAGCAAGGAGTAGTTGGTTAATTTTTTCGCTAAATACATTCCCACTTGCCGTGGAATTACAATTGACTTATGGCGCTTTTTTGACTGTAAGTCACCAATGGTGACATTAAAATCTTTTGCAACAACATTCATTATAAGAGGTAATTGAATCATTGTTTCTTCAGGAATAATAACTTCCTTCAAATACTGTTGCGCAAACTCGAGAGTTATACTCTCTTTGTGTAAATCAGACAGAGCAAGTAGATGATTAATTGCTCCTTCTAGTTCGCGAATATTAGAAACAATATTCTCTGAAACATATTGGCAAACACCATCTCCAAAAGGCGTACCTTTTAAACGCGATTTCTTTTTAACAATTGCAACACGAGTTTCAAAAGTAGGAATATCAACTTGGCTAACAAGTCCCCACTTGAAACGCGAAACTAAACGTTCGCGCAATTCTGGAATCTCCGACGGTGGGCTATCACTTGACAAAATAATTTGCTTGTGCGCGTTGTAAAACATGTTAAAAACGTGGAAAAACTCCTCTTGAGTTCTTTCTTTATTAGCTAGAAAATGAATATCATCAATAACAAGAATATCGATATAGCGAAACGTTTGGCGAAATCCTTCGACGTTTCCACGTTCGACAGAAGTAATAAATTGATTAATAAACTCTTCGCACGACAGATACACAATATTGTGTTTCTCTGAGGCCGATAAAATATTATGGCAAATTGCTTGCAATAGGTGTGTTTTTCCTAGCCCGACAGCTCCATACATAAACAAAGGATTATAGGTCTCTCCTGGTTTATTTGCAACAGCAAGTGCTGCAGCATGAGCCAATTGATTAGAAGGACCAACAACAAAATTGTTAAAAGTATAAAGATCGTTGAGCTGAACACGTTGCTTTACCGCTTCAATATTGGCATGCACCGCTGGAAACTCTTTTGCACCTTCGTTTTGCCAATAAGTATTGATTTTATCTTCAAAGTCAAAAAAGCCTTGTTCTTCCTTATTTTCCTCGCGAATAATTAATTCTAGCTCTGGTTGGTCTCCACAACACTTAAATACAGCATCAACTATATCTTGTCTATGATTTTCTAATATTCTTTGTTGGATAAATTCATTTTCGACACTCATTGTTAATAAATCTTTTGAGTACGAAAGAAGTTCTGTATTTTGAAACCACAAACTATGTAAGCGATTTGAAATTTTTTCTTCTAACTCGGCAAGTACCGCGTTCCATAGATTTTTATTGTAATCAGAAGTCATAGAAATATCCTGCATTAAGAATTATGAAGAGCAAACCAAATGTGAATACTTTTGGCTGGTCACTTATTATATTTGCAAATGTTGTTTTGTCAATAACCGTAATTAGCGAAGCAAAAAATAAGTAGATTTCTTGTGTAAAGTAACAAGGGAGTTTACTAGAACTGAATTATTACAGTGAGATTTCGCTATTTCGCTGCAAGTCGGTGATGAGCCGGGCTTCGTCTATATGACGATATTTCATTTAAGGATAAAAACTAGCTATAATTGAAAACGCAATAGTTATTTGGAAAAGTCGATTGTTGGCACGGAATGTTTAAAATCACCAGAATCATCTTCTTCCAACATATCCTCTTCCAACACATCCTCGAACTTATCATCCTCTTCCAGTGTGTCATCTGAGTTATCAGCTCCAGGTAAGAGAATTCCTTTAAATCGCGAGCTTTTCGAACAAATATAGTTCTCATTGAGACAAGGTAAACTACCACATCCTCTACAAACTTTAACATCTGTTCTCAATCCTCTGGCTCTAGGCACAGAAATGCCTAATGATATTTGGTATTCATAGCACCTACAATAACCTTTAACAACTTGGCAAACATAACATGGAGACAAAACTTCTTTTTTCCGACAAACCTGACAATACAACCTTGGCCCAACTATGGCCTCATTCATTTTTATTTCTTTTTCAGCTAAGAGTTTTTGTTTGCAGTAGTCACATACAGCATCTGCTTTTAATTCCTGAGTATTTTTTCAAAAAAGTCTGTTTTTTCCATGATAATCTCCTTAGTCAGTATTGAACTTAGTCATGGGCATTCATACCAGACTCATAATAACTTAAAACATAATAATCTTCCAAGTCAATTTCATGGCATTCATGCCAGACTCGTAATATCTTGAGCCTGGCACCGAATTACAAATAAGATATTGAGCCTGGCACCGAATTGCAAAAAGTCGAATGGCAGTATGCATGTCGTACTGGTTCTCAATTTAAATACTATTTTGGAGACGATAAAACAAAATTGGCAGAATATGAGTGGAGTGCCACTAAGAACTCCCGAAAAGTTATGCTTCCCATCTTTAGCTCTCCCTTTTTGCTATCATTTGACACCTACTAGAAACCTTTGAAACAAATGACAAACAAATGACCAACAAATGACCAACAAATGACCAACAAATGACCAACAAATGACATAACAATTACACTGAATTGATACAATGTTCTAAAAATAATTTTTGAAAGGAACTTAAAAATGAAGAAACAAAATACCTATATAGGAATACTTATCTGCATCCTCATGATATCATGTGTAAATGATTTATATAATAGGAAGTTAAGTACTGACTCTAAAAAGAAAAATATTGATAGTAACCAACAACAAGATTCTCATAATCGCATAAAGAATTCATCAAAAAACATAGATATAAAAAAAGAAACTCAGATCAGTATTACCGGTAACATTATTGATGTCTCTAACGAAGATACTGATGAGCTTGCGAAAAATAATACGAATTTTGCGTGGAATTTGTATAGGCAATTGGCTGATTCCTCGTCAAAAAATATCTTTTTTTCTCCATATAGCGTTTCTACAGCGTTAGCAATGACCTATAGCGGAGCAAGAGAACAAACACGCGAAGAAATGAAAACTGCTTTAAATTTTACATTACCCGACGCGAAGCTACATCGCGCATTTTCTAACTTGATAGATAAAAGTCAAAGTTCAGATAACTATAAATTTAATGTGGCCAATTCTATCTGGGTGCATAGCGATTTTTCTTTGGAAAAGGCATTTATAGATACACTTGATAAAAATTATCGCAGTAGTGCAAGGAAAGTAGATTTTGTAAGAGCAACAGAATATTCACGCCTAAAAATTAATTCTTGGGTCGAAGAAAAAACGAATAAAAAAATTAAAAATTTATTAGAAAAAAATGTTATAACCCCTGATACACGTTTGGTTTTAACAAACGCAATTTACTTCAAAGGGCAATGGGCAATGCCATTTGATAACGGAGAAACAAGAAAGAGGAAGTTTTTTGGGCAAAAAGAATCTAATGTAGATATGATGAGTATGACGAATTATTTTTTATACCACGAAGATAGAAATCTTCAAGCAATTGAACTACCGTATGAAGGAAATTCAATTGTCGCAATTATTCTACTTCCCAACCCAACTCAGTCATTTACACAAAGTATAGATAGTTTTGATATCAACGCGTTTTTAGCAAATGCAAAAAGTAAGAACATACACTTTACAATTCCTAAATTTAAGTTAGTTGATCAGCGCTCTTTAAATAAACCACTAGAAAAAATGGGCATGAAACAAGCTTTTTCATCTTCTAAAGCGAACTTCTCTGGAATAGCAAAAAAGCCGTTGGTGATTTCAGAAATCATTCACAAAGCATTTATTGAGTTTGATGAAAAAGGAACAGAAGCAGCCGCAGCAACGGCTGTGGCGTATAGTACGCTGTCTTATGTCGATAGATCCGAAGACTATTTAATTCGTTTTAACGCAAATCGCCCGTTTGTATTTCTTATATTCGACAAACAAACAAAAAGTACATTATTTTTAGGACGAATAATGGAGTTATAAAATTTACTTAAATGGGATTTTTTGCTCTAAACCGTTAAAAGTCCCATTTCCCTTTCTGTGAGGATGTACAACTTTATGCACGTTACGCAATAAGTGCGATAGAGTAGAGAAACCACTAAGAATTATGGCTCTCGGGTTCGAATAGGAATTTCATACATGGGCGCTTTACAATATCTCAATCTACAGTTTTTGAAATACAACATCATTGTCAATCGAGTAAAGTGACCAATGGCCTTGGGCAGATTTCAAGTAGCGAGTTAACGGTGTCCCCTCGGTGCGCCCGTTTGGAATAAGGCTTCTCAATAGGGCGTATTTGCAAAATAGTTAAAGAATCAAAGCAAAAGGCATTCATGCCAGGCTTGAATGCCTTTTGCTTTTTGAAAAGATGTTTCAAGGATATATTATGCGATACGGAATTCTTGGTAATATACATGGAAACTTAGAAGCTCTAGAAGCAGTACTAAATCATTTGAAAAAAAAAGACATCGATAGATAGTTCACGAAAACATTATCAAATATTACATTTAATGAATTTTCATTTAAAAAGGAGTGATCCTTTTGGGGAATACTACTATGCCCTCTATCCCGTTAGCAAAAGCATTCGGGATTGCTTTTCGAATAATGTTTGCTGCCCCGTTGATATCAGCATTAAGCAAAATATTTTGTTTAGACCTAAATAGACCTCGTTTAACACGGCGTCCCAAATAATTTTGATGTTTCTTAATCGGTTCACTGTCTAAGAAAGAACATTTAGAAGTGTAACTTTCTTCTTGAATAAGAACTTCAATACCAGCAAGTTGGGCTTTGTAGGTAAGTTGGTTAACAAACTGAGAATGGGAAATAGAAACAAAATTTTGATTATTCCTTTTGCCAATGTTAATCTGTTGCTTCCAATCATCGTTTTTGCCAATAACTAATGTTCCAATACTTTTCTCAACTAGCAATTTAATGATATAGCGACTAGATTGATGAAGGTAGTTGCTAACAACGCAATTTCTTTTGTATGTAAGTTTTTCAATTCTTCTACTAGTTCCTTTGTTACCGATATAAGACATTAAACAAGAACGCTTTTTGTTAAAAAATTGGTTAATCGATTTTAGAGGTCTACCGTTAATCAAGACAGGAGTGAAGTCTTTTTGATTTGAAGTTATAGCCGCTAAGTTGTTTAACCCAATGTCTATTCCAGCGATTTTGTTTTTATCAAGGTTAGGATTAAGAACTTTATGTTTTCCTAATTGTTTGTAACAATCTTCTAATAATAATCTATTGAACTCAAGTAACTTTTCTTCTTTTGGCTTTTGACTTAATATTTGTTTTGTTACTTTTGATAGTGTTACAGAATCAAAAATATCTTTGTTATAAATTTTTGTTTTGATCAAAGAATTCAATTTATCTGCTATTGCTTTTTTTAATAACTTTGCTGGTTTATCGCATTTGTAGTTTTCTATTTTTTCTTGCAATATTTTTGAACACTTTTTTCTCAAATACAATGATATTGGTGTATCTTTTTGTAGTTCTAAGAGAAATTCCGACGTGATATCTTTTTCTTTGAGTAAATACACTGATTTCTCGTAAACAATCTCTATTTTGTACATTCCATATCGAGGAACTATTCTTACCTGTTTGATGTGTTTTTGTTGACATGACAATGTTATGTTACACATTGATAGCTTGATTTTGTTCTTTGTTAATTCTTTTTTGTTTATTGCATCTATTGGGTATAAAACTATATTCCGTCCGTTACTCTTATGTTTATACTTTGGCAATTTTGGTTTTGCCTTGAATTTATTTGGATTGATCTTGTATCCTTCTAACCCTCTAAAAAATGATTCGAAGTTTTTGCACAATACTCTTAATATCTGCTGACTTACTTTTGTTGGTAGTGCGTAATAGTCTGGCTGCTTACTTTGTTGTAGCTCTTTTTGAAGATTTTCGTAACCTATAAAACCTTTTCCTGCGAAAAAATTTTGACGCACTACATACAATCCAGCATTATATAGATTTTTTGAACGGAAACTTAAGTCGTCCAGTTCAGAGTATTTTTTATTATTTTTTGTTATATGATGTTTTTCTACGAGCTTCATAATTTTGCTTAAACTCACTTATTTTTCAGTTTTACTCATTTCTTCTTCTAACTCTTTTATAATTTTCTCTGTTCGCCTCTTGTTTCTTCTCAACCCATATAATCTGGCACAAAAAGAAGTAATTATACTTACGAAATCTTGCATCAAGTCCTCTTTATCACCACTTGTTTTGTTTATTACTTCTATTTTTTTATTTTCTTTTGCTAATAATATTTCAATGTAATTTAATCCAAATCTTGCCAAACGATCTTTGTGCTCTACTATTAAAATTTCCCAATCATCTGATTCTAAAATTTTCTTTAATTTTGCTCTCTTATCATTTAATCCAGATCCTATTTCTTTGATTTCTTTTGCTATTTGATAGCCTCTAGCACTTGCATAATCTCTTAGGCGGTTGCACTGAGACTCTAGATTTTTTTTATTTTCTGATGATGATACTCGTGCATAAATGATCACGCTTGGCTTTTCTTCCTTAGCTTTTTTTTCCTTTTCGTCGAAAACAACTATTGTTCCTGACGGGAGTTGTTTTCCTTTTATATAGCCTTTTTGCCAATGACGATAAGCTGTTAAATAAGTTATTGAATTCTTTTTTGCATATTCTGATAGTTTCATTACTTTATTATACTTTAGTTTTTCTTTTCGACAAGAATAATTTGATATTTTTTGATCATATTTGATATTGATTTATGTTAAACTTTACTATACTTATGTGTAGGTAATACAGTCAACTATGGAGCAAATCCGAAGGAATGTTTAAAAATAATACGTGATTTGAACTGTGTAACTGTTGCTGGCGATCAAGATTATGCTGTTGCTGGTAGGCTAGATAAACAGTTGAAATTTTATAATTCGGAAGCATTACACCTTTTGCGCTGGTCACAAGGACAACTCAGTATCGAAGAAAAAAAATATTTATGGGGTCTAGATTTAGTTACTACCTTAAATACAGATATGACTTTGGTTTACGGAAATTTGTCTTCTCCTGAACTTTTTGACGGAATATTCAACAATTATGATGCACGGCTATAGATAACCTAGAAACACCTGTTTGCTTTTTTGGTTGTTATGCCCCTATAATTTTTTGTGGTGAATCAAATCCATCCTTCATAGACTTAGAAATTCCTTCGAGAAATAAGGAAATCATCGTAAATAAAAATAGCAAAACCTTGATAGGTGTAGGTAGCGTTGGTTTTCCAAAAGGTAATCCAAAACCTTATAGACCGCATCCATATTGTGGAATCTACGACAGTACAACATGTAAAATATGGATTTATAGCATTGAATATGATGCTGAAAAAGCAGCAAGTAAAGTTATTTCTAGCGGACTTCCAAGAAAGATTGCGGAACGAATGTTACTTAGTTACTAAGTACGCTCCGTACAAAAAATTCCCTTTTGGTAAGTTTCCAAAAACAGTGGTAAAACTGCTAACTGGGATAAGGAAGCTCTCTCCAGTTCCGTAATTATCTTTCTTGCATACCACCGCTGCTTACCCCGCTAGAATACATTCTCGTTTCAACTAGTTTTCGATTTTGTATGCTGCCTTCATTTTACCAGAACAGGTTCGGCTAGCTAGATATATAGTTGCTCACTCCTTCTAAAATTTTTGATATTTCTCTACGAAAGGTAACTCTGACAAAATACTGGCTATTTTCAAGTAATTTGGTCAATTTAGTACTGAATTATTGTACTATGCATTTTCATGATCTTTATTGCCATTGTTGCTATTTAAATCGTTATCTTTTTTTTCTATGGAATCGAAAACAGGTAACAAGTGAAATGTCTCAAAAGCAACAACATTTTTAATTTCGGCCTTTAATTGCCAGTAACGACTGGTAATAATTCCAATGGATGTCCCTGATTTTTTGGGTAACTTGAAACTAATAGGTAACTCTTTGAGATGTTTGGGGATATTGTGTACAACACATTTGTCACTATGTACCTGCTTAATCGATACGTATGGTCCTCCCCCGTCTGATCTTTTTTCTATGAGATGTTCCTCCATACACTGCAAGTAAAAAGTAGCTTGTGTAACAGAAGGTAGATGCTCATACTCCCAACGAATATGCATTTCTTCTCCGCATGTAAATGGATAGGTATCGAAATGTACATATGTATTTCTGGGAAAAAAACGCATGTATTTATATAACAATCTTCCGAAAAAAAACATCAGCAAAATAATCAAGGTTAGACTAAAGTAGTAAAAATTGTATTTTATCATATGCACCAAAGTGAATGCACACAAACATATCGCAAAAATTTCTCCAGTGCTATAGAACGCAAATGAAATATCCGAACTAGAAACTTTTTCTTTTGTCCACGGACTCGTTTCGCCATTTCTGCCAAATACGCTTTTACGCTTGTTATTAAAATACACGATTGCTGCAATAGATAACAGAGAGAAACTACATAGAAAACGTCCCGATATGATTAGGAAATTTTTTATAGTCAGTGAAACACCTTTAAAAAGAATTACCGTAGTCTTTACAGATAGAGGTAGTGCAAAAATGAGTAGAAAAAAAATGGAAATGAAAACACCATTCTGTGGAACAAAAATTACCTGATTTTTTACTTTGCGAAAAAACCAAGTATCAAGACACAGTTCTTGTTGATCAACATCATGATTATTGCCGTTGAAATTGTAGGAATATGACATTTTTTGTAGTTGTTCTGTCTCTTCAAATGCTCGTTCTTCTTTTTCTTGCTGCTCGGTTTTAAATTCGATGGATAAAAAGTAAGTTGTCTGAAAATTAGCAAAAAAACGATCGCCATACGCTTCAATTTGCCAATTTCCAACTCCTTGATATATCTTTTCGTCGTATTGCTCTTTAGGAAGTTGGAAGGTAAAAGACTGGCGATTATGTACATCTTCTAACACAATCTTATCTTCATAGGTAATCATTCCGTTTCCCGCTACAAAGCGTAAGCAAACGGTCAGATCTTTGAAATTTTTTTTACTAAACTCAATACTACCTTCGATAGTATCTCGGAGATAGATGGGATAATTTTTTAAATGCAAAAAAGTATTTCCATGCCTAGTATAGAGAATGATCCTTTGTACCATTAAGTAAAGGAAGAGAAGAGCAAAAAGCACGAAAATCCCTAAACTAACAACAACAATTGGGCTGACAAGTTTTCCTTCATTTGCGCTGGCAAAAAACATGTACATGATCCATGAAAAGAACAAAAAACCAGCAGCATCTTTTATATCACGTAGAATATTACGTCCATAACTTCCTTTTATC
Source organism: Candidatus Uabimicrobium helgolandensis (assembly GCF_041508025.1). NCBI lineage: Bacteria > Pseudomonadati > Planctomycetota > Candidatus Uabimicrobiia > Candidatus Uabimicrobiales > Candidatus Uabimicrobiaceae > Candidatus Uabimicrobium > Candidatus Uabimicrobium helgolandensis. The sequence goes on along the minus strand of NZ_CP165719.1, from coordinate 8,758,814 downwards.
TTATTGTTCTTCACCAAACTTGATGTTTCCGGTATTGGAAAGTGGCGAAGAAGGTATAAAAGATTGAGTTTTCGTCCTGTTGTTATGTCGTGCTTCATTTTTTTATCCTCATAAAATTAAGAGTACTGTAGTTAGAACTATAGGAATTATTGAAATTGCGATAGAATAGAATGTGGTTGTTTGAAAAAGAAAGATCGAAATGACTTATGTTACTATATTTTCTTTATTTGCGCGAGCCTGGCACTTTTTCTCGATACTCATCTGCCCATTCACACCACTGATAACCAACTCAGTTTCGTCCTCTTAACATAAGGACCGAGTTGGTTGGTAATAATAATTTGCAAAAGAGATTAATATAGATGTATAGACTTGCCTGTTGCGGTGAGGAATTGTAGATATTTAGATTACTACAAGTACTACAATGTCAAACAAATAACGAATTTCTTTTAGGTTAAAGCTTATGTCATTCTGAGTAAATGCTCAAAGTCGTTTTTGTAGCTATTAGAACCTCTGATTCGCAAAAATTCAAGACGGTGCAATTGATTTAGTAAAAAAGATTGGCCCATAAGGGAACCAACGATATAATTGAAAAAATAAAAAAAGCCACAAGTGATTCTTTAAAAAATCACTTGTGGCTTTCAGTATTTCAAAATAAGAAAAGATTTCTAATCTGTAGGTCGCAGGTTCGAATCCTACCAGGGCGTATTACTAAAATAAGGCTTTAAGGTCAAAAACCTCCTACGTTATTTTATCCAAAAAAAGGGCTTTTTTAGCATTCAATGGAACCACATGCTACAACGATTACAGGCCCGAAGTTCTACTTATTTTTCGCAATTATTTTTAATTATGTTAATTACTCGTTGCAAGTCTTCTTTACTCATCGATGTTCCGGAAGGCAAACACAATCCTTGCTCAAATAATTTTGAGGCTACCATATTATCAACCACATCACAATCGACAAAAACAGGTTGTAAATGCATAGGTTTCCACATCGGACGCGATTCAATGTTTTCTTTTTCTAATGCTTGGCGCACTTTTTCATAAGAAGTTCCACATTTTAGAGAATCTATTAAAATAACACTAAGCCAATAATTACTTTTGCCATAATCAGCTTCAGGCATAAATTCTATACCCGGAAGATCTTCGAGATGGCGCTTGTAATATTCAAAAATTGCGCGTTTTTGTTGCGCTCTCTTGTCTATTACTTCTAACTGTGCGCAGCCAATCGCCGCGCATATATTACTTAGGCGATAGTTATAACCAATTTCTTTGTGTTCATAATATGGAAAAGATTCTCTAGCCTGCGTCGCCAGAAAACGCGCATAATCAATAAGTTTTTGATCATGAGAAGCCAAAATACCTCCACCAGAAGAAGTAATTATCTTATTTCCATTAAATGAATAAACTGCTGCTGTAGCTCCATGCCCGGCATGGCGTCTTTTGTATTTTGTACCTACTCCTTCAGCTGAATCAACAACAACAGGTATATCAAAAGGACGGCAAATTTCGCAAATAGCATCTAAATCACAACTTTGTCCATACAAATCAGTGGGTATTACAACTTTAGGAAGCTGTCCTTTTTGCTCACAACGATCTATTTCTTCTTGAAGCAACCGCGGATCCATTGTCCAGCTTTTTTCATCGGCATCAATAAAGGTAATTTTTGCTCCCATATGCGCAGCAGGCGATACGCTCGCAACAAAAGTTAATGTTGATGCAAGAACAAGGTCCCCTTCCTTTATACCTAATCCTTTTAAAGCTAAATGCATTGCCGCTGTACCACTTGTTAGACCTACACAATAAGGAATTTCTGTATATTCGCAAAACTGCTTTTCCAAACGATTTAGCATTGGTCCGCAAGGAGCAATAAAATTACTTGCAAATGCTTGTTGTACATATTCAAGTTCATGTCCTTCCATGTGTGGAGGAGATAAAAATATTCTTTTTTCAGACATAAAAACCTCTATTTAAAATGCCAATAACGTTCGTAAAAACCTTTGATGATTGTAATTAATAATAATCCAAGTGTTAGAACCCGGACAAAGCCTAGATCCCCACTCACCTCTTTGATAATATAATTCAACTTCGGACCATTCTCCTATACTTGGGTCAATAGCACAACAAGCTGCAAGAGGATCGTGTAATTTTTTAGAACTCTTTTTACGTAGGTATATCTCCATTACTCGCCAAATCATTTGCAAAGAACGTGACTTCTCTTTTATCTTTTCCACTTCAACATGAAGTTCTTTATCGTAGAGAACGCGGTGACATACATTTTTTGATACAAAATACCTCTTTAATATCCCAGAATATTCGAGAGCTGCCAATGCTGATCTAGAATCACCACCAAGGTTAAATGTTGGACAAGTAGTCTTCCCTTTGAATTTCTCCATTTGCAAATGCTCTGGTACAACAGGAGCACCAGCAAAACCTCCTTGAGCTACAAGCCGTCCAATAGTAATAGAAGTTTCTTCAATAGCCTTTCCTAAATTTTTAAGCGGTGCACCTGTAATAAGAGTTGTGTGTTCATCACAATTTTCAAATAATACTTTATAACCTTCTTCAGCCTCATTTACAGAAGAAACGTCTCCAAGAACTTTGTAATGCCAAGCAGATACGCACTTTTTGGGATGATCTATATTATATGCTCCAATAGGTAGATCAACATCAAAAACCTGTAAAGCGTAACGTACTATACCAATTTGAGCAGTTGATCCAGGAGTAACTGTAACTGCTCTCAAATCAACGCAAGGATGACCTAAGAGCAGTAGCAAGGTTAAAAAATCATCAGGGTCCTGAGTTTCCATATCAAAAACTACTTTTATGCGTTTCATCTCAAACTCCAAAACATTGCTACCTTAGATTTGTTTCTATTGCACAATCTCCATAAAATCATATAAGACTTTCATCTTTTAAACAGGAGCAAGATCGTTTTTCTATTTTAATTTCGCCACCTAAACCAATATACGGTGTATACAAAAAAAATGGCAATTTGACAAACAATTGCAGTACACTTGTCATTGTATTTATAAATTTAGAGCTTGTCATCATTCAAAATGTTTTTTCAAACTCGAGGCTATTTGCAATGTTGTAATACGAGACAATGGTATTTTTACGACATCTGTTATTTCTGAATGATAATACGCCCTAGCCGTTCATTTTTTCTTATTCATGTATAGGAGCAATAATGACAAAAAATTCTATGTGGATTTTATTCTTTCTGTGTCTCTTGGTCGGCTGTAACGAAAACAAGATACAATATTCTCATGGAGAACTTGCATACTCAAAAAAGATTCCAGAATCAGAGATAAAAGAAATCACAAAAATCTTGGAGCAAGATCAGTACTTTAAAAATTACAAACCAATTGATGTTAAGCTTCGTCAAGATGAATACGGATACCAGATAGATTTCAGTTTAAGTAAAGCTGCAGAAAAAGTGAAAGAAAAAATTTTCTGGCCACTAGTATGCTTAAATATTGGCGGAAAGATAAAAACAAGCATCTTCCCAAAAGGGAGCGTAGAAGTAACTCTATACATAGATAATTTTCAAAAAGTCGTAAACTGGCACGACTCACTTATTTTAAAAAAAGAGCTATCTAGTAGTAAACATAATCTTTACTACGAAATAAATGCACAACAGTCAGTACTAGATAAAATGGTTATTTTTTTAGAGAATAATAAATCTTTAGACTTTAAAGACAACTGGACATTTGTTCTGTTTCAACCTTCAAATGATTATCAAGAAACGGTAAGCGGACATTTTGCTGCAGAGTTAGACAAACAAAACATCTCTAAAGAGTTATGCGCAAAAAGTGGCAATCAAATTGATGCCAGTGACCAAGTTGAGATATTAGAAAAAGGCAAAAAATGGGAAGTTTTTGGACCTTGGTCAAGGAAATATTTAGAAAAAAAAGAGAACAAGATTGATATTTACTATAAAAGCAATTTTATTGTTGTGATTGCAGACAGAAAAAAGTTACTCTTTTCAGAAGAGAAATTTAAAGAAGTAAAATTCCAATTACATAAGAATATCTTCAAAAATCAATCCTGCTACGTTCAATATCGCAGCCATAACTTCAGACAAATAAACCTAAAGGGACCAGATAACAACTTTGGATTACCTAAGGGACAACATTCATATTTACATTACTATATATTTTCCGGAATTGCACTTTTTGGAGCATTAATATTCGTTATCTTTCGATATATTGCTGCCAAAAAACTTTACAACATGCAATCGACATCTTCTTCTGATATAAAAAAAATCAAATCCACAAACAAAAAACAATACGTGGAAGTAAATGGAAAAACGGTTTGCGATACACCTTTAACATCAGATCTAGCAAAAGAAAAATGTGTTGCTTATGAACACCAAATATTCCAAAAATACAAAAACAAAGCAGGCCATAACTCATACAAGTTAATCCACACAGTAGCAAAATACACTGATTTCTTCGTAGAAGATGAAACGGCTAAAATTCTTGTAAAAGGAGAAGGTGCAGAAATAGAGGCTATTGAAGTCAAAAATCATTTTATCGAACCTCCTTTAGGAGGTGGCACAATTTTGACGTTTGGTACACTTACTTTTGACGTAGACAACTTTAGACATGAAGAAGGACTCGCTTTAGGCTATGAGTTAAAAGAATGTATTATTCCTATTGGACAAAAAGTTTACATTCTTGGCGATGCTAACCCAGAATCAGGTGACCACCAAATCGAAAAACCAACAGAAAGAAGCAAATCCTTTATTGTTTCTACAAAAACAAAAGAGGAGCTAATTAAGAAGAACAAAAGAATAAAAAAATGGTCAACAATTGCTGTGATTTTCTTTTTGGCAATCTTTTGCGCATTAATGTTCTATGGTGTGTGGTTACCATCAAAAACAACCTACCTTCATCCTTTCTAAGAATGTGCCACATTTTTCTTGTGATTTCAACCTTGAATGCTGTTGTTTCGAAGCACACATTTCAAGGTTGGCGCAAGCCCAATGTCATTTTTTCTTTCGCTTTTTTTACACTAATTTTATTATACTCTCTAACATATCATGCTGTAGACTTTGGTGAAGTGAAAGACTGAATGTATTTAGGCACCCAATTTATAGAAGTCAAAGTGTTATCTAACATATGAATCCAAAGTAACCTATAGAGATTCATATGTTTATTTATTGAACCATTTAAGACAATATCACATCTCTTTATTTAATAGAAAAACATGAGTCAGAGCGAAAGTTAAATCATGCAAAAAACCAAACAATTTATCTATAAAATACGATTTATTCTTTACATTTTACTTATTATTTTCGTATGGCAATCACTAAAATTATTGTCTCCACCACTACCCAAAAAAATTACCATTGCCAGCGGCAATTCTTCGGGCGCTTATTACAAATTTGCGCATAAATATAAAAGATATTTTGCAAAACAAGGCATAGAATTAAAAATTTTAGAGACAGCAGGTAGCGTAGAAAATTTTCAACTTCTAGAAAACAACAAGGCAGATATTGCTTTCATTCAAGGGGGTACCACAAACGGGAAAACCGAAAATATAACTTCAATTATGAGCGTATATTACGAACCTTTATGGGTTTTTCTACGCCAAGATTTAAAAGCACAGTCGCTTGTGGAATTAAAAGGTATGAAAATTGGAATTGGTCAACCGAGAAGCGGTACGCAATTCGTGGCGAACCAACTCCTAAAAATAAACGACATAACTCCACAAAATTCTCAACTAAAAGAAGTTGGATTTGCCAAAGCTGCAGAAATGCTACAACAAAAAAAATTAGATGCTGCCTTCTTTATTTCTTCTCCTAAATCCAGTGTAATACAGCAACTTTTCACCAAAAGTGATATTTCTTTGATGTCATTCAGACGTTACCGCGCTTATGCGCGAAATTTTCTATTCATAAAAGATATCAATATATATGAAGGTATGCTCAACTTAACGAAAAATATACCAGCGAAAGACAAGGTCATTATCTCTACCGTTGCAACCATAGCAACAAACAAAAACATTCATCCTGCAGTTGTACAACTATTACTACAAACAGCAAATAAAATCCACAGTAAAAGAAGTATTCTAGAAGAATCCCAAGAATTTCCTTCTCTACAATACCTAGAACTTCCAGCTCACGAATCTGCACAACGCTACTTTCAAAACGGGCCAAATTTTTTATACACTTATTTGCCATTCTGGTTGGCGAATTTACTGTACCGATTAGCACTATTTTTGTTCTCTATGCTAACGATAATTATTCCTCTATCTAAAATAATACCAGCTCTAATCGCTTGGCGCACTAATCGCAAAATAGGCTTGTGGTACAAGAAATTACTACGTATGAAATTAGAAGCAGAAAATTCTAAAAATAAGAAAAAGCTAAAAGCAGAAATCACAGAACTCAAAAAAAATATAGAAGAATCGAATGTACCAATTATGTTCAAAAAAGATTTCTATACTCTGCAACTTCATATTTATTTACTTGAGGAGCAAATAAACGGAAAGAAAAATCAACACGGTATTGTTTAGAAATATTAAATTGTGATTAGATCATGTAATTTTGGTTCCAGTCATAATAATACAATCTCGCAAAAAAAATGGCAAAAGTCTTAGTTGTACTATATATTTTAGTTATGTATAGAGCATGTCATCAATTGCCTTACATTATGATACTGCGAGTAATGTAGAGTCCGTTTCCGAAAACGCTTACAAGGTCTTAAAAAAACAGAACTTTTTGCACGTTATAACAAATGCTTATTTGTTTGATTAAAGCTTTGAAATCGATCTCGAGCTCGAAAAATATCTTAAATGATTACAGCTCCTAGTAAACAGTTTATTATTTTCACTAAGAATAAGGAAAATATATGTCTAATAAAAAGTTTTTTGTATTGATGCCAGGTAATTGGCCAGAAGCTGACAAGTATTTATCACGCCCCCTTCTTGGCAGTCAAAAGAATCCAAGCATTCCCTGGATCTCTGTTGCACAAGGTATTGTTGACGGAAAATACGATTTTGTTGAACGAGCATCACTTGACCGTTCACAGAAAGAAAATTATATCTTGGAAGCAAATACTCATGCAGCAAACGAGACCAAAACTTGGACAATAAGTGAACAGGCAGGATTCATTTTCAAAAAACCGTCGCTGTTACGTGCGATTATATCCCTCCAAAGCATAAAAACGATTGACGTGATGGACGATTTATCAACAGAGCAAATTCTTAATAACGAATTTCTAAAAGAAGCTAGTAGACTATGTAAGTCTCCTGATTTGATCTTAATCGTTCCCAAAAGAGGATGGCTACTCGCAGCCCCAGGGAAACCGGGCGATTTTCCAAAAATGATGAAAATGAATAGTATTGCAAGTGGCGTGTTTGGAAGAGCAGAAAATCAAGCAATAAGCAACTCCTGTTTTTTCTGGAATGAAAGTCTAATTGGTTACAATTCATTTGATGGAGCCAGCGGTAGCTTATCTCTAATAAAACCTGAAAAAGAACTGTGGTTTGTCGAGTAGAACTTATCGCTCTCCCTACGAGTAACAATCTTGCCATTACTTGTAGGGACTACTCCTCAGTTTAAACGCCAATAGTTCGTATTCTTACCATTACTTTGTATACTCAAGAAGAATTTCTCTAGCTTTTTCCTTTTCCCCCATCTTTTGATATATATTCGCTATTTCTAAAATGATTTTCCTATTATTAGGAGCAAATTTTCGCGCCGCTTCGAGATCCTCTACCGCTTTTTTATTTCTACCTAAACCCAGATAAGCTTCAGCTCTTGCAAGATAGTAGCTCTTTCTTTTGTCTTGCAAAAGTAATTTAGTACAGTCATTTATGGCTTTTTGGTATTGCCCTTGTTTACTATAAGTGCTCTGCCTTTGAAAATAGCATTTTGATGCGGAATAGCCCAAATCGAGAGCGATAGTAAAACTTTTTGCGGCTTTTGAATATAGTTTTTTTTCTTTGAAAAGTCGCCCGTGTAAATACCAAGTTTGTGCAGTTGTCATTTCATAATAGACTAATGTTTGAATATCAGCGAGAGCAGCTTCCGAGTTTTCTTGTTCGTAATAATAATTTGCACGTGAAGACAAAATAAACGGATTATAGGGTTCGTATTTGAGAGCTGTTTCATAAGCAGTAAGCACATCCTTATGTTTTGATAAAAACTGTAAGGCGGTAGCTTTTGCATCGTAGAGAAAAACAAATGATTTACAAATTCCAAGCCCTTTTTCAATAGAAAGAAATGCTTGTTTGAGGTGAGGATTATTTGGTGAAGCCGATTTTCTATTCTTGATTTTATCAAGATGAGACATCGCCTTGTTGTAGTATTGTATTTCATTATTTACAGGACTGTTGTTTTTCAAAAAAACATTCGCTTTTTGTTGTAAAGATGGTGAAGTCGAAATTAAGTGTCCAAGATAATGTAAAAAACGTGAAAAACTATCATTAGAGTCTAAGTTTATTGCTTTTTTGGTAACTGATATCAATTCTGCAACTTTTTGTTTGCGATGTTTTACCTCAGAAGAAGACATTGCGTAATTTAGCAGAAATTTGGCATGTGTTTGCAAGTAACTTGTGCTTTTAGGTTTATTATCAAAGACAACTCTCCAATCGTGTTTTTGAGCTATCGGGTATTTGTTCACATGATGTAACACTGCGGAGGACTGTTGTACAGGGGACTTTACTTGCTTTTGCTTTTTTATTGGCTTGAGTTCAGGGTTTTTTGGGTAAAAAATAAAAATAAACAACAAACAAAATAAAACCCAAGGAATATAAATAAGTGTACGTGTTTTACGATTAGCAAAACTGTCCAAATCTTTAGCTAAAAAACGCGCACTTTGATAACGGTGCTTCTTATTTTTTGCTAGGCACTTTAGGCATATCTTTTCTAGTTGCCACGGAATTGTTTTATTTATACTGCGAAGAGAAGGAGGAATTTCTTCGATAATACGAACTGAATTCGCAATAGTCACATCAGTAAAAGGATTTCGTTTCGTAAGCAGTTCATAAAGAATGAGTCCTAAAGCATATATGTCAGTACGTTGATCAACTTCTGAGTTTTGAGCTTGTACTTGCTCAGGAGCCATATATTGCAAAGTACCACGAATTACATTATTGTTCGTGGTTTCGTCTATGGATTTTGCCAACCCAAAATCCATGATTTTGGGTATGCCACTTTGTAACATGATATTCGCAGGTTTTAAATCACGGTGAATAATACCTTCACGGTGAGCATGATGGACAGCTTCCGCTATTTGTTGGACTAAACGAACAATCCACTTTATTTCTGGATTAGGTTTTGTGCTTAAATACTGCTGAAGATTTTGACCTGGAATATATTCCATTGCGATGTACGATCGATCTTTGCAATTGCCAAAATCAAAAACAGTAACAACATTATTGTGCTTTAATTTAGCAACTGATTGCGCTTCTTTCGTGGAAAGTGTTCTATTTTGCGATGATAAAAGTTTAAGAGCAATAATACGTCCTAATTTCATATCGTAAGCACTGTAAACTTTCGACATACCTCCTTGGCCTAAAAGTTGATGTGGTTCATAACGGTTATCAACAGTACTTGGCCTTTCATCTTTTCGTAAAAGACCGTATACATCTGCCAAATCATCATTTTTCGACACTTTAGTATCCTTGTTTAGGGCCTGCCATCATACAAAAATTTTATACAAAAATATTCTAGGGTGTGTCATCATTCAATACAGATAAAAATATAACGGATTCATTTAATGATACGCCAGTAGTATTGAGCCCGAGCCCGTTTGCGAGCCCGCGCCCGAAAACTTTTTGAGAGCGACAGAAAGTGATTTATTGGTTCAATACTAGTTTTTTGCGATGGAAAAAGAAACTTTGCTTCTTTGATAAATTGTTAGTGAAAGTTTCGGAAACGGGCTCGGGCTCGAAAAAACACACAATATTTTGAATGATGACACGCTCTAATCTAATTTTTTAAAAAATTCTTTTACTTTTATACGCTTTGCATCAGAGTTAGACGACATTTTTAAATACTTTTTTAGATGTGCCCGTATTTCTAGAACTTCCTCAGGAAAATCATTTTTAAATTCACCAATATCTGCGCCATCAATTTTTGCAAGTAGAGCATTTTTTTTTATCATTGCATACTCATAGTGAATATTTGCATTAATATACTTCGCTTGTTTTTTAAACTTACGATTTTTATTTTTTAAACTTGCTTTTTTACACGCCTGAAAAGCTTCTGTAAAGTTCTCGCTAGCAATGAGTAAATCTATTTTTTGCTTAAGATCATTAACTTCCACAGTCAAGGGATCATTTTTATCTTGGCGGCTTTTTCCTTTGTTCTTCAACTGATCATCTAACCAAGGAATTCTCGCAGGTAATAATTTTGTTATTTCATCTCTTTTTTTACGCAACTCTGTCCATCTATTATTTCCTGCTAAAGATAAAATCTCTACTTCCAAACTCTTTTTCATTTCATTGAGCCGTTGCGCAGCTTGCTTCTTTGTTTCGGAATCTTTGTGAATTTCGACAATAGTGCTATAATTTATATATGCTTTAAGGCGATTACCTTTTGCTTCTAGTAACCGAGCTTCTTTGTATAAAGTATTTGCTCCGCGCGCTTGTTTTTCTTCTTTGAAAAAAACTTCGTAGACATAAAGTCCAAACGAAGCCACGGGAATTAGCACAAATACTCCCCACACTAAGAAGGGATTATTCATTACACTTTTTTCTTCGCTCATCAAAAACTCCCACTATAAAAAATAAGATGTCGACATTTAGAGAAAAAAATAGATTTTTGTTAAGACTCGGACACATTGAATTTTAGACTGATAAATAGGCGTCCCAAATAATCTCACGGTTTGCAAAGGTTTAGAAATGCATTTCGCGGGCACCCATAAAGGATGCCCTTATAGTCTCTATGAGTATTGAATAAATTACTAATTAGCGTACAATTGCTCCAGGGCAAACATCTTTTCCTGGGTGAAGAATAATTGCCTCACCATCGATATCAGCACACAAAATCATTCCTTCACTCATTAAGCCTCTAATTTTTGCTGGTTCCAAGTTAACAAGAACAGGAACTATCTTACCTACAAGATCTTCAGGCGCATAGTATTCTGCCAAACCAGCAATAATCTGCCGTACTTCGTGTCCAATATCTACTTTTAAGTGAAGTAATTTTTTGGTTTTAGCGACTTTTTCTGCTTCTAAAACTTTCCCCATGCGAATGTCAAGAGCAGAGAAATTGTCGTATGAAATTTTATCTTCTTTTAATGGTACTAAGTTTACAGCTGGCTTCTCGTTATTATCTTCTTGCGAAGCACGTAAATTTTCTTCCATTTGTTGAATCACCTTATCTTCAATTTTACTAAAAACACCTTGAGGGTTAGCAATTTTTTGCCCTGCCGGTAAATCTTTTTCTAACTCGCTCCATGATTTAATTCCTTCAGAATAACCTAGCTGTTTCCACAGCTTGTCACAGGATTCAGGAATAACAGGAGATAAAAGTTGTACCACCTTATGAATAAGTTGCGCAGTTACATAAAGTGTATTTCCACAAATGGTACGATCACTTTTTGCCGTTTTCCATGGAGCTTTTTCATCAAAATATTGATTACCAAGTCTTCCCAAATTTACAATTTCCGATATAGCTTGACGCACTTCAAAATCGTCATAAAATTTTGTTACTTTCGCCACAGATTCCTTGGTTTTATTTAATATTTCATTATCACGTGCATCTAAGTCTTCAGGCGTAGGAATTGTATTTTCAAAATTATTGCCCACAAATTTAAGAACGCGATTCGCTAAATTTCCAATAACCCCTAGTAGCTCATTATTACAACGCGCTTGCATGTCTTTCCATGTGAAAGTGAAATCACTTTTCTCAGGAGAATTTGCAGCTAAGTAATAGCGTAAATAGTCCGCCGCAAAATTCTTACAATAATCACTTACCCACACAACATTACCTTTTGAAGTGGAGGCTTTTCCTCCTTCTTCATTATCTAAACCAATATTTAGATATTCATTCGCTGGTATATGCCATGGTAATTGGTAGTTTTTTTTCTGGCCTATAAGCATTGCAGGCCAAATAATAGAATGAAAAGGAATGTTATCTTTGCCCATAAAATGAACAATTTTCGCATCAGGATTTTGCCAATATTCTTTCCATTTATCTTTATTACCTTGTTTTTCAGCCCACTGCATTGTCGAAGAAATATAACCAATAGGTGCATCAAACCACACATATAAAACTTTACCAACAGCGTCATTTAAAGGAACGGGAACGCCCCAATGTAAATCTCTAGTAATTGCTCTTTCTCTTAGACCTTCTTTGAACCATCCCTTGATGAAATTAACGACATTTTCTTTCCAATAATCTTTAGAGTCAATCCACTCCTCTAAGTCTGCCTGAAGAACATCTAATTTTAAATACCAATGTTTTGTAGGAATCTTTTCCAGAGTCTCATTAGAACACAGTTTACACTTAGGGCTTCCCATTTCCATTACTGTGTACTGAGCATTACAAACAGAGCATTCATCTCCTCGTGCTTCTTCATTTCCACACTTAGGACAAGTTCCTTCAACGTAGCGATCTGCAAGAAAACGATCGCAATTTTTACAACGCAATTGATCTTCAATTTTAGAAGAAATGTATCCATTTTTGTTTAACTCAGTAAAAAATTCTCGCGAAAGAGCAGCGTGATCTTTATTGTTTAAATTGCTTGTTCCTGAAAAATTATCAAATTGGATATTAAGGCTTGCGAACCCCTCTTTAATTTCTTCGTGATATCTTTTCACGATAACTCTTGGACTTACATCTTCTTTTTCGGCAGTAATTGTAATTGGTACACCGTACTCATCTGTACCACAAATATAAATGGCATCATCACCACTTAATTTACGAACGCGAGTATATATATCAGCAGGTAAATACGCTCCGGCAATATGTCCAATGTGTAGAGGACCATTTGCATATGGTAATCCAGCTGTAATTGTGTATTTGCAACTCATAGTAAACTTTCTTGTATCAAATATAAAGAAAAAACGTGCACAGGAATAGGACAATTACCTACATCGCTATAGGCATAAAAAACAACCACAGGATAGCAACTGAGATGATAATTATCCTCTAACTATACTCCACTTTTTGCGCTTTTCCCATAAAGTTTTTCGGCTAAAACCTAAAATTTTAGCTAGCTGACTGTCATTATACTTACTCTGGTTTTTAATTACAAATTGTTTGGCGTATTCATCAATCGACAACTCTTGATTGAATAGGCCTTCTAGCTTTTGCGAACGATTTTGCGTAAGGCTTTCAAAATGTTGAGTTGTTAGTTTTTTCTCATCATAAATACTAAGAGAATTGTATAATACATTTTTTAATTCGCGAATGTTTCCTGGCCAATCGTAATTCAAAAGAACATCCATACCGCGGTTATCAACACTTCGTACAATACTTTGATTTTCCTCTGCAAACATCTTCAAAAAATGATCTGCGAGTAAAGGAATATCTTCTTTACGATCACGTAGAGGAGGTAAATCAATTTGTACAACTTTCAAGCGAAAAAATAAATCTCCGCGAAATTCTTGTTTCTCTACTAACTCTTCGAGTATCTTATTCGAGGCAGAAATAATACGCACATCTACTTGAACTTCATCCTTACCACCCAAACGCCGTATACGATTATTCTCTAATACGCGTAGTAACTTTACTTGCATATTTGGGCTCATATCGCCAACTTCATCGAGAAATAAACTACCTTTGTCTGCCAATTCAAATAAACCTTTTTTATCCGCATATGCGTTAGTATATGCTCCTTTATCGTGGCCAAATAATTCATTTTCTAATAAAGAATCAGAAATAGCAGCGCAATTTTCTGACATAAAATTTTCTTTGTTACGCGGGCTGTTATAATGAATTGCACGCGCCACTAATTCTTTTCCAGTACCGCTCTCTCCTTGAATTAGTACTGGAATATTTTTGCTACTTACTTTATCAACAATATTAAACAAATCCTGAATTTTTTGGCTTTTACCTATAATATTGCGATAACTATACCTTGTTGCCAACTCTTGTTTATTGCGATGCAAAATTAACTTTACATCACTAAGCTCTTCTTCCTGGCGCTTGACTTTTTTCGATAACTTAGTGTTCGCTTTTCCTAATTGCTTATTGAAGGCCTCAATTTCTTTTTGCTTTTCTATATTATCCTGGATCAACCTAGCATTCTCTACCGCGAGCGCTGCTTGGACCGCGAAAGCACTAAGAAGGTTTTTTTCTTTTTCAGAGAAAACAGATGTTTCAAAGCGATTATCAATGTAGACAGCGCCAAGTATCTTCTCGTGACTTGCAAGAGGAACAGCAAGTATTGAATATAAGTTTAGTTCAGCAACGCTTCTATAACCGTTAAACCGTTCATCTTCCATTGCGTTTTCCGAAAGTATCGGCAAACCAGTCTTTATCACTTGCTCTGTAATAGAATGACTTACTTCAAATTCAGGATTCTCAATATACTCTTTTTCAAAATTGCGCGCGACCTCAAACGCTTTTTCTGTATTGCGTAAAATAATAAAACCACGCTCTGCTTTTGTTAATTCTATAGCTGTATCCATAATAAAATCGAGTAGTTTCTTTAGATCTCGTTCGCGCAGAAGTTTTTTATTGATATCAAGTAATTTCTTCAAACTAGAGTTTTCAACTCTTAATGAGCTTAAGTGATCATTTCCCATAGACTCTTCATAAGAAGAAACAACATCTGAGTACTGCAATTCATCTACATCAATAGGAAGTTCCGTAGTCAATATCGACAACATTTTTTCTAAAGACTTTGGACCTGCAGTGCTATAAAAACTCTCTATTTTTTCTTGTGGTAGTCCTTCTAAACAAAAATCAATGGTTTTTTTTGCTGCTTGGTATTTCTGAACAGCCCCTTGTATATTACCTTGTGCCCGCAAAGTATTGCCATACTCGTAAAATATTTTCCACTGAAATTCGTTAAATTTTAAACTTTCGCAAATTTTCAATGTTCGATCTAATAACAAAATAACAGTTTCGGGATTTTGTTCGCTATAAACCTTAATTTTTGCTAAATCGACAGCCACTTGTAATTGAGGCCATTTCAGCCTTTCTGAAATTTTTTCTACCGCAGAAATATAACCTTCCGCTTCTTGAATATCATTGTGTTGTACTAAATTCTCAATCAATTGTGTCGTCGCTAAACACACAGATGCATCTTCATCAAGTTTTTGAAATACCTTAATCGCTTTATCCAAATATATTTCAGCTTCTTCATTTTGTTTTCCTGCGAAAAGAGCAGCACTTTTTACACGATAATACTGAGCCATTAAAATTTCGAGATGGTTATCTAATGATATTTTAAAAGCACGTTCTAGCAAAAATTCAGCCTTATCATAGTCACCAATAGCAATATTTAATTCACTAAGGCCCAATAAGCAAATAGCTTCTTGGTAAGGATTCTTTACTTGTTCCCATAAACCCAAACTATGTTGATAACTTTCAAGGGCTTGGGCATATCGGCTTTCTATTTTTTTACGCTCTCCAAGCAAACAAGATAAAAGAGCAAGACTTGCTGTGTGGTTAAGTTGCTGCGAGATCTCTTTACCTCGCAAAATGAAGTTATCAATATAAGGAGTCTGTTCCCACAATTCGCGAAAAGCAAGCACTTTACAATAGAATTCAACCACAACTTTTTTATTGGTCATATGTGAAAAATTGTCGATAATAAAATACAAAGACTTTTGGGTATTATCAATAGCTCTTTTTATGTCTCCCTTTGCCAAAAAAATTCGAGCATGAACAAAGTAATATAAAGCCTCATCTAGATTTTTTTCGACAAGCATTTTTTTGGATTTTTGATGATACTCTTCGGCAGTAGTAAGTTCTTCTTCTTCACACAGTAATTCTGCTAATCTCAAAAAAGAAAAAGCAGATGGAGTGTCATTTACTATTTCATAGTAAATTTGTTTTGCTTCTTCGTAGCGATGTAAGTGATATAGAATTTCAGCCAACCACATTTTGTCTTTTTCTGAATCCTTCAAAACAGTAATGTAATCGTTGAGTTTTTGATAATGATAAGTAGTAAAACCTGAAGACACAATGTAATAACAGCATTTCTGAATATATTCAAACCATTTCTCTTCACTAAAATTCTCTTTAGGTAAATTTGAAAGCAAAAAGTAAAATGCTGGATCCTGCAAAGTCTCTATAGATTTTGCTAATCGTAATTCAATATCATTTTTTTCGTTTATGTGCTTCTGTAAACACATCGCTGTAGTTGTACTATAAAAATCAATAGAAAAATTTGAAGACACTCGAATAATAGAATAAAAAGACAAATAATAAAGTGCAGATATAACTTCTTCTCCATTTGTTCCTATTACCTGAAATAGAGTTTCGATAGGTACAGGATTTTGGGCAATAGAAATAATGTTGAGTATTTTTTCACATAAAGGAGGCAAAGTTTCAATGTGCTGCAAAATGGCATTTTCTAATGTTTGCGGAAGTCGGATATTTTCAACATCTATGCACCACTCTTCTTCTTCCATGTAAAGAGTACCTTTTCGCAACATACTACGAAAAGTTTCGTATATATGCAACTTATTACCACGACTTACCTTATGGAGCCTTGATGCAAATTTCTCAGGAATATAATCCATTCGTAGTATAGAAGAAATACACTGGCCTGTTTCTTCTAAAGAAAATGGGCTTAACCCTAAGTGAACAAGATAAGGTTTTAGTTCGTCTTCGTGGACTTGATCATCAAAAAAATTCTGTAGTAGATGATTGTTCTCAGGTTGTTTATAGGTTACCACCATAAAAAGGCGCGGAAAACTTTGTCTATTTTCCAACTCGTCTTTTGTTCTATTCCATATATATTTAACTATATCTACTGTTGCTAAATCTGCTAAATGAAAATCATCAAACAAAAGTATAAGAGGATTCTTACGTGAATAGTCAATAATGGCTTGCGCTATTCTTTCTTTTGTTTGCAAATTGAGTTCTTGCTGAGAAATATTTATGTGAAGAGGAATATTACTTTTATCAAATTCGGGAAACAAAAATTCATCATTTATTAACGAACGTAAGATATCATGAAAAACAACAATAGCATTATTGACTTTTCTTTTCAGTGGAACATAGTTGCACTGTATACGATGAGAACTTGCAAGACTAGCTACTTGCGAAAGAAATTGGCTCTTGCCTTGGCCATAATCTCCTTCCACCAAAAAAGCTAAGGATTGATGAGCTTTTTTAGATTGCTTTGATATGCGGGCGAGAATTGAATTTATATTCTCGTGAATAGATTGTTCACCAATAAAGCAAGTCTTTAAATAACTCAAGTTTTGAGTAATAGAAAGGGATTGTCCTGAGAACTCTTCAATGTAATTGATTAATTCGCCCAAAGTGATTCTATTTTGCGGAAGTATTTCTGTGCTTTTACGAATGATTTTTGCTAAAAAAGCATCCATCTCAGCAAAAAACTTTTCTTGCGGCAGGCTCTGATTATGTAAAGTACCACTAGCTATTTTATATAAAGTCATTCCTGCAGAGTAAACGTCACAAGAAGAGTCATGCTCAAATCCATATTTAAGCTCTGGAGCAGTATAACACGAATTACTAAGAAAACTATGTCCTAAAGGTATAAGCCCTACATCAAGCAAAGATACATTATCATCCTCGTCTATTAAAATATTATAAGGAGAAATGTTGTAATGAAACACTCGTTTGCCATGTAGAACAGGCAATATAGCTAATACTTTTCCAATATAAGTAACAAGCTCCTCTACATTTGAATTATCATTTGCTAAAAGCCTTTGGTTGTTACTTAAGGGGGTAGCAAAATAACACGCATAAGTATCTTCATAACGAGCAGCTGGATTTTTTATTAGCGTATGCCCAAAATCACTAGCAACTTCAACTCCTGGACATGTCAACTTCTGTAACCAGTTGTAGTAATTTCGATAAAACACAAGCACTTGTTTCCATAAATTTTGTCGCGTAATTTGTGGAAACAGCAAAACTCTTAAATACATACTAGTAGATTTAAGATTATCATAGGTTAAATAGAGCAATGAGTTTTCAGATTTATATAAAGTTTCTTTAACTTCGTATCTGTTATTTATAATTAAGGGTTGCATAGTTTAACCACTCAAAACTTGTGTTTTTCATCGGAAAGTAGATTCTGCACCTCTTTTAGATCGTACAACATCTGTGCAACATTTTGGTAACGAAATTCTTTATTTTTCGCAAGAGCTTTTGTACATATTTTTTGCAATGATTCAGGGACATCGCTTTTGTAGGTAGATAAGGAGGCTGGTTCTTTTGCTAAGATTTTATACATAAAGTGAAAAGAATATACGCCCTTTTCTATAAAAGGAGGTCTACCAACAAGCATATAGTAAAGAATACAACCTAACGAATATATATCACTTCGTTCATCTATAAAACTAACTAACCCTTGAGCTTGTTCAGGAGACATATACTGCAAAGTCCCCATAACCATTCCGGTATGAGAAATTTTTTTGTTTTTTACGCTTACTTTTGCTAAACCAAAATCCATGATACATGGATTTTGATCTTTAACCATGATATTGTCTGGCTTCAAGTCTCGATGAACCACTCCACAACGATGTGCGTAATGCATTGCTTCGCAGATTTTTATAAACACTTGTATTATTTGCTTATAATTGCTCTCTGTTTTCACATAGTCTTTTAAAGATTTCCCTTCAATTAACTCCATAGAAAAGTACGGTTGACCACTTTCATGACCGAAATGATATACTTTTATAATATATGGATGTTGAAGTGTAGCAGTCGTTTTTGCCTCGCGTATAAATCGTTCCGTACTTTCTTGCGAAGCCTTATCTGCAGAAATAATTAATTTTAGGGCAACATCTTTTTTTAATTGTGGATCATAAACTTTATATACAGTTCCCATACCACCACTACCAAGTCTGGTAATTACTTTATAACGTCCAAAATAACTACCAGACTCTAATGATGATATAACTTCTACGTATTCTAAGCTTGATGTAGATAATTCGTCTTCAGCGCCCCAAAAGGAGAACATTTCAGATGGATCATCACATTCATCGTGCAATATTATTCCTCGCTTTTATCTTCTTCTGTTTCGGTTGTAACGCGACGCATCATCGGAAAAGCAATTACATCGCGAATAGATGGTTGATCAGTCAACAAAATAACTAAACGATCTATTCCTAGACCAACACCACCTGTCGGCGGCATTCCCATCGATATTGCATTTATAAAATCCATATCAATAGGATGGTGAACTGTGCCTTCTTGGTCCATACTAAGCTCGTCAAATTTTCGTTGATTTGTAAATCTCTCGTACTGCTCTACTGGATCTGTTAATTCCGAATAAGCATTACCTATTTCCATACCAACAACTAGTGGTTCAAAACGCTCTACTAGTTTAGGATTACCACGCTTTGCTTTAGTTAGCGGAGAAATATCTAGTGGATGATCCATAATAAACGTAGGCTGAATAATCTTGTCTTCACACAGTTCTTCAAATAAAAAATTAACACCATGCCCCCAAGAAAAGTCTTTCTTCATTTTCTCATCTTTGTCAATCTCTTTTACTTTTTCTCGCAACTCTTCGTCACTCATTTCTTCCACATCTATATTTGCGAATTTTTTAATCGCACCGATCATTGTTAAGCGATCCCATGGTGGAGCAAACTCAAGCTCTGTACCTTGGTACGTGATTTTTGTATCCCCTGTGACTTTCTTTACAACAGTAGAAACAAGCGTTTCAAATTGGTCCATTTGATAGTTGTAATCAGTAAGAGCTTCGTACCACTCCATCATTGTGAATTCTGGATTGTGAGAGCGATCAATCCCTTCATTGCGAAAGTTTTGACAAATAGTAAAAACTTTAGGAAAACCACCAGCAATAAATTTTTTAAGTGGTAATTCTGGAGATATGCGCAAGTATGCATCTTGATTTGAAAGAGCCTGAATATTAGTCTCGAAAGGCTTTGCAGCAGCACCACCGTACAACATTTCAATAGTAGGAGTAGTTACCTCTAAAAATTCGCGATCTTCCATAAAACTACGTATTGTAGAAATAATACGCGATCTTGTCACCATTGTCTCGCGCGATTTTTTATCTGTAATCCAGCGAATATAAGGTTGACGATATAAAGTTTCCGCATCAGAAAGCTGATAATAAGATTCTTCACCTTTTGATTTCGATATAGGAACAGGAACTACAGCTTTCGACAACACCGACATTTCTTTTCCATTGATACTAAGTTCGCCCATTTTGGTTACAAAAACTTTCCCAGTTACACCCAACCAGTCACCCATATTGAGTTGTAAAAGAGCTTGCCAATTCTCATCTCCGAGAATTTGTTGTTTCATATAAAGTTGTATGCGACTATCAAAATCTTCGATGTCCATAAAAAATACTTTTTTACCTTGGCGACGCAAAGCAGTAATTCTTCCAGCAACAGAAACATCTTGTTCCATTAATTCTTCTTGTTTTTCGCGAACTTCGCTTAGTTTATGAGATGTCTTAAATTCGTACGGATAAGGAGTTATCCCCATGTCTAAGAGTGCTTGCCTTTTTTCTAGTAACTCCTCATTAAACGGTGTTTCCACTTTTGTTCCTTTCTTGGTTTTTTCATTTTTCAAATTATAGTATCGTAGTCGTTATCATAAGGTTATAGCATGCGCTTAGCTACGCAAAAGCATATTGTCTTTACGCGATGCCCACCTTGCTTGCTTACAAACTTCCTCTCTATGAGAGAAAATTTATGTTTTTTTGTAAAAAATGGCTGCGAGCTGCGAGTTTTGCTAAAGCGTGTCATCTTTGTATGATGACCTCGCTTGCGTTTTTTTTGTAGGAAACAAAATGACTTTGTTAATCTTTCTACGCGCTACTACTCACACTGTTTTTAAATAGTTCATTGATACTTGGCATTATGTTATTTAACTTATCTTGTGCTACTTTTGCCCATTGATGATCTGGATCTAAACGAAGAATGCAATCACAAGAAACTAGAGCATCGCCAAAATTACTTCTTTTCACATTCTTTTGTACGTGTTTCTTGTATGCCGCAATAGCTTCTTTTTGTTTATCGAGTTTTTCGTACACTTTACCTAACTCGTAATAACAAATTATATTAGAATTGCGATCTAAAGATAAAACTTTGCGGAAAGCTTTTACTGCTTGCCACAATTTATCTGCTCCCATACTCAAATAACCTGTTAACATAAGCTCGTTCATTGCTTGTAGAAAATCTTTTTCTTTTTCAAGTATTTCGGCCTTTTTTAAACGCGTAGCGTAGTTAGATGGCTCATAAGATAAAAGGCGATCAAATGCTTTTAATGCCTGATTTATATCACTGTTATTAGCAGCCGTTGTACCAAGATTAAATAATTCTTGAACCGCTTCTCTTTCGCGCTTTACTTTCAGGTAAGACTCAGCTAAACGCAGTCTATTTTCAAAATCCAAAGGTTTTAATGTCGTTAGGTCTTTTAAAGCTTCAATAACTAAGTTGAGTTCTGTATTGTCATTTGCTTTAGAGAGTAATTCTTCGAGGTTTTGAATAGCTAAGTCGTTCTTATTCTCTTTTATATAAGCTTTTGCTAGCCACTCTCTTGCTACTAAATTACTAGAATCTATATTTATAATCTTTTGGCTTATACCAACAAGTAAAGTTACCAACTTTTTATCGATATTGCTTTCTTTAGTTATTTTGCGACCTATAGCGAGATAGTAATCCATTGCTTCTTGAGTTTTCCCTACTTCGTGATATATTTCAGCAACTTCTTTACGCGCTTCTAAATTATCTTGGTCCATTGAAATTATTTTTTCATAGGCGCCAATCGATGCTTCGCGATTTTCAGAATCGCTCACTTTATCGGCTAAAGAGCGATATGTATCGATAGCATTTTGACGCTCTCCTTCTTCCCTATAAAGGTTTCCCAAAAGATCTAAACCACTTAAATTGTCAGGAACACGTTCTATTGATTCACGTAAAAGTACAATAGCACGTCTTCTGTCACCGCGCAGAGCTAGCCATCTAGAATAGTTAGTAGTTGTTTCACTATAATTTTCCAAACGACTCATTTTAGGTAGAATAGTGATTAATCTTTCCTGGGCATCAAAGTTATCAGGAGTTAAATGAGTAACCATTTCAAAAGAATTTGCGGCCTTATGATACACTTTTGAATCGAGGTAATGGTAACCTAATTCTAAATATTGTCTCGCAGCTTTATCTTTCATTCCCATTGCTTCATAAGAGCGAGCAAGCCACAAAGTAATTTCAGCACTTTTTTCACCTAATTCTTCAGCGCGTTCATATAGTTTAATTGCTTTATATTTATTCTCGCGAAAAATATCGAGTTTCGCCATACGTGCCAAATCAGGGCCACTACGAAAAGATATATTTCCTTGTTGCAATAAATTTGCAATTGCTTTCATTGCTACAAAAGGACTTAAGCGAACTTGGTCTAAAATTTCTTCTACATCGCGAAAACCATCAATTAAGTTCAAAACAGCTGTTTCATCTTCTTCAGGCTCTTCTTTAACTTCTTCTTTCATTTCAGGAATATCGGCTTTTGACGAAATAATCTCTAAAATAATTTTCCATTCATCATAACGTCTTGCTGCTTCAAGAAGTACCATGCCGGTGTTCATTGCCATATCAATATCTAAAATTTCCATGTCAAAGAGCATCGCTTGAGGATCTCCTTCCTCAAACTCGCAATGGCAATCTTCCCATGTGAAAAGCTCGCAAATTTCTTCCAGTATTTGGAATTGGCAAACTTCTATAACAAGCTGTTTTCCTTCATCTGCTTCTTCTAAAAGCAATGAAGCCATAGACTTTCCTGTCGATTTTTGTTGTGCACACATTTCTTGGTAGGATTCTTCATCTAATCCTGGATGCCTCTTCAATCCTTCTGCTAAGATAGAAGGCTTTTGTGGGGAAGAAACCTGTTGAATATCACCTTTACGAAAATACACATACTTCTCACCTAAATCGCTTTGGACTTTCAAAGTACCAGTGTTCATGTCATTTGATATACTTTGAAACAGGTTGGGAAGTCCAACTATATCTAAGCCACTTTTTGAACTCATAATACACCCACACAAAAATAGAATATGATATCATTGTTTAGAGATGAAGTTATTAATCAACAAGTGTAAAACAGCTAACTAATAATACATCCTACATTATGGTCTGGAGATGCCTTTACGTTTTTTTACGCTTTTTTCAGGACCACATTACATGAAAACTAAATGTTAATGCGCCCAAGCACTTCCTTATTGTAGCAATTGATAAACATTGTGACAAAAGTTTTTTACTTTGCACATCTATCAAATATTTTATTTGCCGTTAAGATTCCAATCGTATGTTGCATACTTAATCGACCATTTACTATAATTTTCGCTAATCTTATTTTTAATATTTTCTGGAGCAAACCGACAAATAAACATAAGTAAACGTATATTTTCGGAAGCCTTTTGATAATCCTCACCAAACCACTTTAATTTTGTTGCTAGTTCTTCGCGAACAAAATCACCTCGAAACCAGTCCAGTATAGAACTTACGTACACAACACTACCATCTACTTTTAAATTTTCTTCGCGACTAAAAAAATCTTTAGCTACAGCTGTTAACTGCTCCTCAATAATGTCACCATCATATGCTTTGTTATACAAATGAGGACAACCAATACTTGCACAAACAATTCCAAAATGAATACGCGGCTCTATGAAATTTTTGCGCAAAATATCGTGCTCTAATTGATTTAAACTAAATGTTTCTTTACCCACTTGCCAACGAATAGCATCCCAACGTTTTGCTTTAGGTATATCGTTAATACTAGTAATATTGGGATAGTATTCGAGAATAAGTTTTACAGTAAAAGCGTTATAAGCATTAATATATGCTGCAAGCAAATGATCGCGAGCAACTTTATCTACTTGCATTGTTTTAAAAAAATCAATAGTGTGGTCAAGACTTGTCTCATCATTTTTCCATTTAGCATAAGAAACAAAACCACTCTTTACATACTTTTGTAAATCTTCATTCCATTTTAAAAAAGATAACGTTTTCCCTTTGTCTTGATAAATCTCCCCGGCAACAACTACTGGTGGGTAAAACAATGTTCTTATAAGAGAACAACCTACAATTATTAATACAGCAACAGTAATTAAAATAATTACGCTTGTTTTTTTCATTGTTCACCTCGCAAAATTTTTAGACTAAACATTTTAGTTATTGTCAGCGTCTCTATACGTAAATGCAGTACTTCAGAAAACACAAAACCTTTTTATCACTGCTTTTGTTAGACAACTAAACCTTTTTATTACCACTACCGTCTTTTAAACAAATGCAACTTGATAAAGCACCAAAAACCTGTTGGTCAATAATCGACTAGATCTCCTAGGTTTAAACTGCAAAGGTTGGAAAGGTCAGAATGTCAGAGAAAATTGAAAACTTAGCCTCATCTTTACAAAAAGGAAATATGGAAGTTTTTCCCGAAATAATGGAGCACTACCGTCCTATTATGTACAGGATTGTATTTGCTATAACACGTTCACAAGATGATACAGAAGACATTATACAAGAAACGTTTGTCATTATGTTAGAGAAAATTGAACAGTGGCATGGAAAAAACTTTCATGCTTGGGTTTTGCGTATTGCAAAAAATTTATCCATAGATCATCTACGTAAAAAGCGAGTTAAGCTCAAAAATTTACCTCGACATTATTACTTACTACAAAGCTTATCATCGCAAAAAGACGTACTGATAGAGAAGGAACAAATAGATATCTTGCATTCTATTATTGATAGTTTACCTCCCAAGCAAAAACAAATTTTATATTTAAAACACTTTCAAAAAATGTCTATTCGTGATATCGCAGTAGAAACGGGTTGTGCTGAAGGTACGGTAAAAGCAACACTGTTTCAGACGTTAAAAAAACTCAAAAACCAATTCAAAGAACAAGGATTAATGGAGTAGAAAGGTACGTTCATGGAATGTTTGGCAGTACAACAAGAAATGGCAAGCTATCTTTATCATGAAATGCCTAATGAACAAAAGATTGTTTGGGAAAATCATATAGAGAGTTGCGAAGTTTGTGCCCAAGAACTAGTCGAATTACAACAGGTATTAAACATCGTTTCGCAAAGCTCAGAAAAAAGTTGGCAAGTGAAAAGCACTAAAAGTAGCCGCGTAATTTTTATGCGCCTTTTACCTATCGCAGCTGTTTTACTATTTTCTTTTGTTCTTGGCTTTGTTTTAGGAAAACTATATTTACCAAAAAGTAACAACCTTGTCGTAAAAAAAACTAATATCAATGAAATATTGATGATACTCGCTCAAAATCAGAAATACCGAGATTCTTTGTCTCAAGGTCAATTAAAGCTTATACAAACAATGGAAAAAAAACTTGTTCAAAGCACCAAACTACAACAACAAATAGATGATTTACACATACTCGAAGAGATTTTTTATACATCAAGTAAAAACAAGATAATAAGCGCTCAACAAAGTTTTTTAAAAAAATATTCCGAAGGGTTTTTAGCAGCTCCTATTCGTATATCTCTTGCAAAAAATTTATACAGAAACAAGCAATATGACAAAGCACAAAAAGTCTACAATGAAATCCTCGCAGACACTTTTTTAGACCCGAGTGAACGCGGAAAATACATGTGGAATTTAGCACAATGTCACGAAATGGGTAGCACTTCTTATTTTCGTATACTCAAGGAACTAGAAAAAGAAGACTCATATGGAAGTTATTCATGGCAGGCGTGCAAAGGATTAGCAGACCATGATTTTAAACAACTACAATTTTTAGCAGCTTATGAACGTTACAAAAAATACTTGCAAAAAAGTATGCTCAACGATGAGAAAATAAAACTACGAATTAATTGGATGCAACACCATGAACGCGACAATTATTATCCTCTTACTCTATATGTTCGTGCTAAAGAACAGCAAGAGTATTACGGATTAAAAACTATAATCACACAATACCCAGATTCACCCTTGGCAAGTCGTGCATTTAAATTGTATTTAAAAAACCAAGAAATGCCTCTACAGAAAATACGTAAACCTTTTCCGAAGAATCACAACGCAACTACCTTAGCCTCTTATTTAGAGGAAGTATCTCAGAACACAGAACAAGAAGAAATATCTAAATTTGCAAAATACTGGCAAGCAAAAATATACGAACAACAATTACGAGATTTTCCTCGTGCTTTAGAAATCTACAAAAAAATTATGGAAAAAAGTAATAATTACCGCTTGCAAGAAATTGCATACGAGAGAGTTAATTATATACTAAATACCGAAAGGAAGTAATTATGTTCAGAGTTTATACATTTATTACAATTATAATGATTGTGCTATGCGCACAAAATGATATTAAAACATCCGAAGTTAATTTAAGAACGTTTATCGATCATGTTGCAAAAAAGACAGGTAAAACTCTAATTTACGATCTATCAGTAAGCTCTAAAAAACTTCACATTGCCAATATAAAAGCTGAATCAAGTGAAGAACTTCTTAGTATATTGCACTCGTACTTAGAGTTTAACGGTTATTTCATAGAAAAAGTAGGAGAAGGGAACAGCGAAGTATTAAAAATCAAAAGATCGATACAGGGACCATGGACATCGACTCCTTTGATTTATAATAAAGAAGAGCTAGATGCTGTCGCTCGTACAGATAGATTTATTACGATGGTAATTGACTTGAAGTACATTTCATCTCGCGAAGTGCAAACAACTCTACGTGCGCTTAGAATTATAAACCCACAAGGTGGCAATCTTGCTGGCATAGAAGGCTCTAACGCACTTTTAGTAACAGACTATGCGCCCAACGTAAAAAGAGTGTACGAAGTTGTTTCGAGAATGGACCGCAAAAAAAATGTCGATATAATAGACCAGAAATTTGCTATAGAAAACAAGACTATTTCCGTAAAGTTAACTGATGGCAATAGTCATTATCTCTCCATTAAATTAAGCAAGAATATATCAGTTGTTGTCAAAGATGAAAATGACAATATTCTAGCTAACGGTAATGGTTCTCATTCGAGATTGTGGTTAAATCATCATATGCAAAACAGCGTAAGCAAAAAAATTCAAATTGAATTGGAAGCATTGAGACAAGACTACTCTGAAATCGAAGTCAAGATAAGTAAAGAAGATAACAAAAAAGATAAAGTAATTTGGGATTTTTCCGCTTTTCGCACTCTTGCTAAAGGCAAAATGATTAAATTTACATTGTTACTGTCCGCGAAGTAACCTTTATTTGAGTTACAAATAAAATGAGCTCCTATAATGAAGCTCATTTTATTTTGTTTTCCAAACCAACAATTCATTTAAACCGCAAGACGCAATATTTTTGCCGTCACCACTAAAAGCACAATAAGCAACTTCGGCTGTATGTTTTTTTAAGGTTAATAAGGAGCTGCGCACTTCTCCTTGCTTTATTTTCTCCACATTCCAAATACGAACTGTTTTGTCACCACCACACGAGACAAGTCTCTTACCATCAGGAGAAAAAGCGCAACAATTCACATTATCAGTATGATCCTCGAGTATTGCTATTTGTTGTAGACTTTTCGCATCTAAAATAACGAGATTATAGGTACCTCCCAAAGTTGCAACAGCAATGTAGTTACTGTCAGGGCTAAAACATGCATGTAGTATCTCTATTTCATCTCGCGATTCGGATTTTTTTCTGTGAGTATAATGTTCAAAATCCTTTGAACTGAAAATATTGCCTTGAATAGTACTTATAAATTTAGTATGCAGTTTTTTGTCTTCGACTACTAATATTTGTTTTCCATCGGGAGAGAAA
The DNA here is from genome assembly GCF_041508025.1 of Candidatus Uabimicrobium helgolandensis. Classification (NCBI taxonomy): domain Bacteria; kingdom Pseudomonadati; phylum Planctomycetota; class Candidatus Uabimicrobiia; order Candidatus Uabimicrobiales; family Candidatus Uabimicrobiaceae; genus Candidatus Uabimicrobium; species Candidatus Uabimicrobium helgolandensis. The sequence continues at coordinate 8,730,955 of NZ_CP165719.1, read as the reverse complement.
TAACATTTATCGATTTCGTCTTTAAAGTAAGCACTCCACTTTTTTTCGGGAGATTTATTTTTTAAAGAGTACAAATGTAAGAGTAGGCGATATTTGTCGTCTAAATTGTATTTCTTTTTATAAATAACATCAGGATTTGAGGCATTATTGTTGGGTTTTGTTTTCGAATTAAATCCTTGCCCAACTAATATTCTTTGTTGTGTTGGATGAAAATCACAACTAATCATTTTGTATCCTTCTTTTTCGAGACGAACAACTTTTTCATGACGAAACACAACAGAAGTAACCTTATTCAAAATACCAATAAAAGATTTCGGATTACGAAAATCGACAAAACCAATACTACCAACAGGATCAGTAACTGCCAGAGCTAGCTTACTTCCATTATTATTGAAATCCGAAAAGCCCATAGCCAAAATACTTGGTCGATGTGTTAAAGACTCAGTCAGGTTTTGCATCAAAAAAATCTTTTCATGTCCATAACTTGAAAACACAAGGTCATTGCGCTGTGGATGAAAATGAACATAACGAAAATTATTGTGATCACTTATTTTAACAGGATTAGTAAATGAAACTAAATCAACAGAGGTTAATGTATCGTCTTTTGAACTAAATAAAATCTTTTCTCCTGTAGAATCAAAAGCAATTTCTTTGATTTTTTCCTTATTAATTTTAAACGTCGTTATTTTACTAAAATCTCTCATATTCCATAGAACAATTTGGTGTTCTTTTCCAGCAGTTGCAAGTATCTTGCTCTGAGGATGGATTGCACAATGCACAACTTCTGCTGTATTTGTTTTAATTTTATTTAATTGTTTTAAGGTTTTAGCATTAAAGATAGAAATCAAGCCTTTTTCATTAGTTGCCACTAAATAACGTCCATTGGTTGAAAAAGCAACATCAGTGGCAGGGCTATCTCCTTTAAGATAATGTTCTTTTCCAGATTTCACATCGACAACAACAACAAATATATTTGCGTTATTTCGAGCAATAGCTATTTTTTTACCATCAGAAGAAACATCCAAAGCAGTAACACTCTGGTCATAACCATCCCCATTTTTTTTATTGGTGTAGAGAAAAAGTTTTTTACGAGGCTTTGCATTTTTCACACTAAAAATAATAGCATTGGCAAACCGGGGAACAACCTCTTTATTTGCGTGATTAAACATTGTAAAGCGTGTATCCTTATTTCTTTTTTCATAACCAACAACAAAATGTTTGCTGTCTTTCATAAAAATACACGAAGATACTTTAACAGGTTTAGAGGATCCTTTTATTGTTTGGTTTAAATATTTATTTATCGCGCGGCGCTCTTTGAGATTCCATAAAAATAATTGGCGGTCGGTGCAACCTGAGATCAAATACTTTCTATCTGGACTAATTGCAAGTTGCGTAATTTCCCCTTTGTTATGAGCCCTATTCCACATAGTAATCGAAGAATCCGAATTAACCGGTAAACTAATACTAAATATACGTCCCCTAGAATCACCACAAACAACCTGTGCCCCTTGTTTATCATGTACAAATGCTGTTATGCTATTGGTGTGCTTGAATTGTCCATAATCTTTGTTTGACAAAGATTTAAGCCACAACCATTCCCAACCTCGATACTGAATTCTTTCATCAAATTTTTTGTTTTTTACAATACTATATAGTTCTTTATCACTTATGATCTTTTTCAAAATTTGTTCATGATTAGAATCATCTATCGCCGTTTTCAAAAAGCTTTGAAAGCTCTCTTCTTCAAAAGTAAAATCTCTTAAGTATTTTTTAGTTGCATCTATTTTTCTAGTCTCTGCTGTAAATTGCCCAGCCATAATTGTTAATTGATATTGTTTGAGTAAAGAACTTTTTTTCGATTTAATCGCTTCAGCTAATTGATCTATCGCATTTGCGCGTTCTTTGCGCACCTTATCTATTTGTTGCTCTATATTTTTTTTAGCTTCCGCCAAACGGCTATTTGCCTTAGTTAAATTTGTATTGTTCATAGCAATAAGCACAAAAAACACTGTGAGAAACAAAGCAACAATAGACACAATAGACGTTTTAGTTTTATTGCGCTTCACCCACTTCAAGCTTTTAGTAACGAGACTCGGCGGCTTGGCGATAACAGGACGATTATATAAAAAGTTTCCTAAATCATCTGCGAATGCCTTAGCGTTTTTATAACGGTTTTGTGGTTTTTTTTGCAAGCATTTCAAGCAAATAGCTTCAAGCTCTTTTGGTACTCCTGGAGTCAGTTGACCTGGAGGAATAGGGTCATCATTGTGGATTTGCCGCAACACCATATAGTAAGATTCACCTTGAAATGGCGCGCGACCAGTAAGAGCATTGTAAAGAGTTGCACCAAGAGCATAAACATCACTATGATGTCCAACATTATCATTATCTACTTGCTCTGGTGGCATATAACCAAGTGTTCCCATCATCCCACCGCCATCTTGCGACAATTGCTCATCGCGATCCATTTCTTTCGCTAATCCAAAATCCATAATCTTCGGTTCTTTGTTGTCCATCATAATATTAGACGGTTTGATATCACGATGAATAATCTTATGCTCTTTGTAAGCATAGTAAATAGCATCAGCACTTTTTTTCATAATAACAGCAATATCTTTAGCCTTTAAGCTTCCCTTTTGAATGAGGCCGGAGAATGGTTTTCCCTTTATATACTCCATGGTAAAGTAGTTTTTGGGACGATTTCCCGCTTCATACACTTCCACAATATTAGGATGCTTTAACTTTGCTGTTGCTCTTGCTTCTAAAGCAAAACGACGTATTTGCTCCTCAGAGATATTTTCTTCATTAATAATAACTTTAAGGGCAACACGTCTATCTAGTTTAGTATCGTAAGCCAAAAGAACTAAGCCCATACCTCCGCGACCAAGTTCTCTCTCTATGCGATAGTGACTAAACATTTTGTCATCACTTTGACTGAGAGCAGAATCGCTAAATTGAGAAATGCGAAACGACTCAGTTGTACTTTTAGCATTTCCTAATTGACTATTACCTATCTGATGGTTTGATCCTGCTGGAGATTGGGGATACGCCGTTTCTTCAACGTAAGAAGTGATCTCTTTTGAGACATGATGGGAAAAATTTTCTCTTATTTGCGTTGGTGGAGTCATCATCGTTTGCTCTACATTTGCTTGTGGCACTTGTGTTGGTGGAGCCATCATCGTTTGTTCTACATTTGCTTGTGGCACTTGTGTTGGTGGAGCCATCATCGTTTGTTCTACATTTGCTTGTGGCACTTGTGTTGGTGGAGCCATCATCGTTTGTTCTACATTTGCTTGTGGCACTTGCGTTGGTGGAGCCATCATCGTTTGTTCTACATTTGCTTGTGGCACTTGTGTTGGTGGAGCCATCATCGTTTGTTCTACATTTACTTGTGGCACTTGTGTTGGTGGAGCCATCATCGTTTGTTCTACATTTGCTTGTGGTACTTGTGTTGGTGGAGCCATCATCGTTTGTTCCGCATTTGCTTGCGGCACTTGCGTTGACGAAACGTCTACAGATTGAGAAATCATTTGCTGTAATTTATATGCAACATCAGCAGATATATAATTTTGCTGCTGCAAAAATGCTAATAGATTTACAGAACGTTGCGCTTGTCTGAGCGTAGAAATATTTCTCACTATTTCAGTAACTTGAACTGAAGTTAAGACATTTTTATTAATTAAAAACTGCAAAATATTTTTTTCATGTTGCGCTATCATAAGTCACCTACTATACAGAAATATTATATAAGAACGATCAAATTCTATCCAACTCGCTTTAACAATATAATCACTCAGTTCTCCATATTAGTAATTCACTTCCACAAGATGCAATATTTTTGCCATCGTGACTAAAAGCACAATAATTTACACTGCCTTTATGACCACGTAAAGTAAGCAAAGAATGTCGTACGTCCCCATTTTTTATTCTTTCAATATTCCAAATGCGCACGGTTCCATCACCACTAGAGGAAACAAGTCTTTTACCATCTGGTGAGAAATCACAACAAGAAACGGAATTAGTATGATCTTCCAATGTTGCTATTTTCTTTAAGCTTTTCGCATCTAGAATAAGTAAGTTATTACTTATTCCACTACGTGCAACGGCAATGTATTTATTATTTGGACTAAAGCAAGCATGATATATAGATCTTATGCCTAGTCGATGTTCGTTTTTTAAAAGATATTTATTGTCTTCGGGATCTTCATATTCATTAAAATCAAGTTGGGTAAGAGCTTCTTTGTTGAAAAACTTTTTATTTTTATCGATATCTTTTTGAACGGAGTCAAAAGTTTTTGTATACAATTTTCTATTACACAAAGCGAGCATCTGTTTACCGTTGTCAGAAATATCCAGCCTCTCTACTTTTTTTTCAAAATAGGCAACCCACATCTTACTCATCTTGTTTTTCAAAATGTCATATAAATACAATGATTCGCGGAGTGCATATTTCTTATTTTTTGGGGGTTTAACTTTAGAGCCTCGATAATCAAATATTGTAGGTTTAACTTGAGTACCATGATAAGAAAATCCGACTAGAATTTGCGGACTCACAGGGTTAAAAGCCAAAGATTGAGGCTTATCATAAAATTTTATTCCCAATATATCCTTATTAGCAGTTAAACCTTGTACAGATTTTATACCCTCAAACAATGTTTCTCTATCTGTAAAATCTATAATTGAAACCGTTTTTTGAACTTTAGATGCAAGCGCTATTCTAGTTCCTTGTTTGTTAAATTTTGTGTCTAATACTTCAATAAGTTTACAATTAGTATATGGTTTACTGGTTTCCTCTAGAGAAAAGGTTCTTGGCCCAAACACAGAAACAACAATATCATTATGCTTTGGATGAAACTGAACATATCTATAACTTTTACCACTTAACCTAGAAGGGTTTACTACAGATGAAAAATTAATAGCTTTAATATACTTTCTTCTACTTTCGAGTATAATTTGTTTGTTAGTACTATCGTAAGCAATATCACCAATCATCTCTTCATTACAAGAAAAAGAGCTAATTTGTATATTCTCATCATCTAAGTTAGTCAGGTCCCACAATGTTACTTGTCCCCCAGATCCAAAAGTAATGAGCATCTTATCAACAACTAGACATCGATTTATTCTTGATTCGCTAGAAATACTTCGATGTAATTTCCATGTTCTAATATCCCAAAAAAGAATGATGCCTTTCTTATCAATGCTGATTAAATAACGACCGTCAGAAGAAAATTTAACATGCTTCACCACCTGAGTATGCTCTTTCAAAACTTTTTCTTTTTTTGATTTTAAATTGATAACAATTATAGGTGTAATCGTGTTAGCTCTTCCCACTGCAAGTAATTTATTATTAGGAGATATGTCGACAGAAGTAACAGCATGCGCAATGCCATCACCTCTTTTCTTATTCATATATAGAAAAAACTCATGTCGCGCTTTTGAATCAGTAACAGACCACAGCACTGCATTTGCAAACCGAGGTACTAGATCTCGATTCATTTTTCCAAAGACATCCATGCGATAATTGGCATCTTTTTCGCCATACCCAGCAATAAAATATTTGCTATCTTTAGTGAAGACAAAATCTGATATATCAATTAAATCTTTCTCATTTGTTTCTACATTTCGCAATGTGCGCCAATACTTACGAATAACACGTTTATTTGGTAAATCCCACAGAGTTAATTGACGATCATTGCTAAGAGATAGAAGAAATTTAGAGTTAGGACTAATAACTAACTTTATTACCGGTCGCTTGTCTCCGTATTCTTTATTTTTCCAAACGCGAAAGCGAGAATTCGGTGAAAGAGGCAAAGACATACTCAAAATATTGCCATCATCGTCCCCACAAATAATTTCCGAATTATTTTGATCATGGACACAAGACATGATTATATTATCATGCTTATATTTTTGAAAAGGGCGATTTACAATTGTTTTTAACCACTGCCACTCCCAGTTATGGCTAATCAAATCTGTTTGTTTTTCTTTTAGTTTTTGATACAAATAAGACTGTGGATTGAGCTTTTCCAAAACCCCCTCGTAGTTTTTACCGTTGATAGTATCGCGTAAGTCATCTTGGTATTCTTGTTCTTGTATTTTAAAGCTTTTCAAATATTGTCTTGTAATTTCAACGTTATTTTTCTCAGCAGAGTTTTGCCCTGAGAAAATAGTTAATTTGTACTGGGTATTTAACGATCGATGTCCTGAAATAATAGCCGAGGTTAATTGGATTACAGCATCTTCTTGGGCCTCTTCAGCATTATCTCGCGCTAGTTTTGCATTGTCGCGCTCTTCGGTTAGCATTGCGTTATTTATCGTCATAAGAATCGTAATTGCTACCAAAAAAACAAAAATCGTTGTAAAAATCGAAGCCTTTGTCTTATTGCGTTTAGTCCATTTCCAGCCTTTAGCTACTAGACTTGGCGGTTTAGCATTTACAGGACGATTGTTTAAAAAGTTATCAAGATCATCTGCAAGCCCTTTTGCATTACGATAACGATTTCGTGGCTTTTTCTGCAAGCACTTTAAACAAATTGCCTCCAACTCCTTTGGTATTCCTGGAGTTAATTGACTTGGCGGCATTGGATCATCATTATGTATTTGCCTCAAAACCATGTAGTAAGATTCCCCCTGAAACGGAGGACGTCCAGTTAGAGCATTGTAAAGAGTTGCGCCAAGGGCGTAAACATCGCTATGATGACCGACATTATCATTGTCAATTTGTTCTGGAGGCATATAACCCAGTGTTCCCATCATTCCGCCATCTTGAGATAGCTGCTCATCGCGGTCCATTTCTTTTGCCAATCCAAAATCCATAATCTTGGGTTCCTTGTCATCCATCATAATATTGGAAGGCTTGATATCACGATGGATAATCTTGTGCTCTTTATAAGCATGAGAAATGGCGTCGGAGCTTTTTTTCATAATAAGCGCAATATCTTTTGTTTTTAAACTTCCCTTTTGAATAAGACTTGATAAAGGCTTTCCTTTTACATACTCCATTGTAAAATAGTTTTTTGGAGTACTTCCTGTTTCATATACTTCGACAATATTTGGATGTTTGAGTTTAGCAGTTGCTCGCGCTTCTAGAGCAAAACGACGTATTTGTTCGTCTGAAATATTCTGATTATTGATAATAACCTTAAGTGCTACTTGTCTATCAAGTTTGGTATCATAAACTAAAAGAACTAAGCCCATCCCACCACGGCCAAGTTCTCTTTCTATCCGATAATGGCCAAACATTTTATCTTGCCCATTTACGAAATCTGTTGATTGATTGAGCGATTTTCCACCATTATTTGTTTCTTGTTGCACATTAGTTATCGGCTCTTGAATTTGCGGCGATACACTTTCGGCGATTGATCCTGCCATTGTTTGATTTTGATTTGGTTGCGGAATATTTCTAGCCGGAGATCCTATCATTGTCTGGTCTTGATTTTGCTGCGCAATATTTTCCGCTTGTGATCCCATCATCGTTTGATCTTGGTTTTGTTGTGGAAAAGCTCCCGTTGGCGATCCCATCATCGTTTGATCTTGGTTTTGTTGCGCAATATTTCCCGCTTGTGATCCCATCATCGTTTGATCTTGATTTTGTTGCGCAATATTTCCCGCTTGTGATCCCATCATCGTTTGATCTTGGCTTTGATTTTGCTGCTGCGGAAAAGCTCCCGTTGGCGATCCCATCATCGTTTGATCTTGATTTTGTTGCGCAATATTTCCCGTTGGCGACCCCATCATCGTCTGATCTTGGTTTTGCTGTGCAATATTTCCCGTTGGCGACCCCATCATCGTCTGATCTTGGTTTTGCTGTGCAATATTTCCCGCTGGTGATCCCATCATCGTCTGATCTTGGTTTTGCTGTGCAATATTTCCCGCTGGTGATCCCATCATCGTTTGATCTTGGTTTTGCTGCACAATATTTCCTGCTGGCGCTTGATTTCGATTTTGTTGTAAAAAAATTCCCGTCGGAGATCCAGCCATCGTTTGATCTTGGTTACGCTGACTTGATTGCGATTGCTGCGATGATTTAACAATCATTTCCCGTAGTTTATACGCAACATCAGCAGAGATATAATTGTATTGCTGCAGAAATGCTAATATATCTACAGAGTTTCGCGATTGTCTGAGCGAATAAATATTTTTTACTATCTCAGTAACCTGAACTTGAGTTAAAATATTTTTATTAATCAAAAACTGTAAAATATTTTTTTCGTATTGCGTTATCATAAAACTACTCACTACAGAAATATTATGTATTTAAAGAATATAAGAACCTACATTATAATGCGATTGATTGAAAACTTATATAAAATTATTAAGGCGTGTCGAAACGAATCTTTAAAAGTTAAATTATAAAAACAAATATCTCCCTAATCTTAGGACTAAGATAAAGCAAAGAAGTAAAGTGTACCGACATTGAAATGTCGCGATTTATAGGCACTCTCTTAGTACTATCTATTTATTGATTTTGGACAACAAACAATGAAAAAACTTAGGAAAAAGTTATTAAATCAATTGCGTCAAGATAGAGATAAATTTGCCGCAGAAAAAAATTGGCCAAGTATGCTTTGGATTTTAAACCGTATGCTAGAAATAGATCCTAGCTCCAAAAGATTTTGCGCCCGCGCAGACTTACTTCGCAGACTAGGCTGTTTTGACGAAGCAAAAGAAAGCTACCAAGATGCGCTTATTTTAAATCCTAACTACGACAAAGTACACAAAGGTTTAGAACGCCTAAAAGAAAAGATAGAATATCTCGAAAACCAAATTCCCTCCAAAATGCTAGATACTTATCAACAACTTGCATCAACTAACATAAAAAAAATACGTCTACAAATAACTTCTTCTATCTTCGATAAAGATTGGGAAACCGCTGCAAAATTTTGTAAAAAATGGACCACTTTAGAAGTAACACCACTACGTTTTTGCATGGAAGCAGCAATGCTTTTACAATCTCAAAAATGGCAAGAAGCAATCATTTGCTACGACAAAGCTCTGCAAGAAGATGCTAATTTTCCGATAGCAAATAGAGGTATCGAAAAAATCAAAGAAACCTTAAAAAAACAAGAAAAATATAAACAGGAAGCCATTAATTTAGAGTCTAAATCAGAAAAGAAACACGAATTCAAAATTCCCGACCTAAAACTAGAGCCAGAAGATCAATCGCAACCCGAATTGAAGGTTCTCGATCTAGGACCAGAATCAGAAAATAAATCACAAGAAAAGAAACGCGAATTCAAAATTCCCGACCTAAAACTAGAGCCAGAAGATCAATCACAACCCGAATTGAAAGTTCTCGATCTAGAACCAGAATCACAAGATCAATCACAAGAAAAGAAACGCGAATTCAAAATTCCCGATCTAAAACCAGAGCCAGAAGATCAATCACAGCCCGAATTAAAAGTTCTCGATCTAGAACCAGAATCACAAGATCAATCACAAGAAAAGAAACAGAAAATTCTCAATCCAGAACCGGAGTCAGAGCAAAAGGACCAACTCAAACAAGACTCCGACGATAGTATGTATTTGGGAATTGTAGACAAAGAGAAATCATAAATAGTATGTATTTGGGAATTGTAGACAAAGAGAAATCATAAGGAGTTATATTCAGTGCATTTAGATCGCAACCAAGTAAAAAAATTTCTAAGCCAACAAATAGACCAACTAAGCAATATGATGGCAGATTTAAACAACTACACAGCACAACTAGAGACAAACTATTACCGCGTTACAATTTTCGGCTCAGCGCGAATACACGAAAACGACCCTTACTACGAAAATGTAACAAATTTAGCCAAGGCTCTTTCCGAAAAAGGAGTTGATATTGTAACTGGAGGAGGTCCAGGGTTAATGGAGGCGGCAAATAAGGGAGCAAAACTCAGTGGAAATAAAATTCGTTCTATAGGAATCAGCATTGAGTTGCCATTTGAACAAACGAGTAATCAGCATCTAGACATAAAAAAATCTCATCGTCGCTTTTCTTCACGCTTAGATGAATTTATGCGCATTAGCCATGCTGTGATTGTCACTCCTGGTGGCTTAGGTACACTACTAGAACTTTTTTATACTTGGCAATTACTGCAAGTTGAACACATCAAAGAGCGACCAATTATTTTATTTGGTAAAAAATTTTGGGAAGGTATGATCAACTGGATTCGCGAAATTCCAATAGACAATAAAATGATTTCCCCTGAAGATCTAGATCATGTACATATATTCGATAGTGTAGAAGAGGTCATCGAATTTTTAACTCCGCAAATAAAACAATTCAACTCTAAATCAAAATCATTTATTAACAAATCTCTTATCAGCAGTGAAGCATTTGAAAAACTTAACGAACTTCACAATTCTACTCAAAAAAGTTTCGACGAAATTATTGATGAAGCAATTATTAAAATGCACAAAACACAACAAAAACCATAAATTATGCGTTGTCTAAAAAAATTTAAAAGACATCTAAACAAAAAAAACGGTAATCATATGAAAAAATTAGCTTTTTATACTATCACTATACTTATAACATTTATTATAGTATTTTTTGGGATAATAGCGTTAGCAAAGCAACATATAAAAAGGGAATTTTTATACACGGAACAAATTATCGAGATTCACAAAATTGCATTTTCGTACAAACGTTTATTAGAAATCTCATTCGTAATTCCTGAAACGAGAGATCCTGTTATTGAAGATATACCATTACTCATTCCAATTCATTGGAGCCTGCGCCAATGGGGAGTGGACTATAGTATGTATTGGGTAAAGTAAAAATAGCAGAGGTAGAAATTAACAATTCTATGCCAAACCAAACTAAAGAACATATAAAGACTATTTGAGAAGCTTGTGCTCCAGGAGAACTAAATGAAAAATATTGATATTCGCTCGCCTTTTTGCATTATGATTCGTCATTTTGGCAACTTATCGCCTCAAGAAATTTTTGAATTTCTCAACATAAAAATACTATCTCAACTTGAAAATGTTGAACAAGGAATGAACGAACTTATTCAGAAACGAATTATTTTTACAGCACAAGATAACAAATGGTTCCACATTCTTGATCGATGTTATAGTTTATAGTTCACGAAAACATTATCAAATATTACATTTAATGAATTTTCATTTAAAAAGGAGTGATCCTTTTGGGGAATACTACTATGCCCTCTATCCCGTTAGCAAAAGCATTCGGGATTGCTTTTCGAATAATGTTTGCTGCCCCGTTGATATCAGCATTAAGCAAAATATTTTGTTTAGACCGAAATAGACCTCGTTTAACACGGCGTCCCAAATAATTTTGATGTTTCTTGATCGGTTCACTGTCTAAGAAAGAACATTTAGAAGTGTAACTTTCTTCTTGAATAAGAACTTCAATACCAGCAAGTTGGGCTTTGTAGGTAAGTTGGTTAACAAACTGAGAATGGGGAATAGAAACAAAATTTTGATTATTCCTTTTGCCAATGTTAATCTGTTGCTTCCAATCATCGTTTTTGCCAATAACTAATGTTCCAATACTTTTCTCAACTAGCAATTTAATGATATAGCGACTAGATTGATGAAGGTAGTTGCTAACAACGCAATTTCTTTTGTATGTAAGTTTTTCAATTCTTCTACTAGTTCCTTTGTTACCGATATAAGACATTAAACAAGAACGCTTTTTGTTAAAAAATTGGTTAATCGATTTTAGAGGTCTACCGTTAATCAAGACAGGAGTGAAGTCTTTTTGATTTGAAGTTATAGCCGCTAAGTTGTTTAACCCAATGTCTATTCCAGCGATTTTGTTTTTATCAAGGTTAGGATTAAGAACTTTATGTTTTCCTAATTGTTTGTAACAATCTTCTAATAATAATCTATTGAACTCAAGTAACTTTTCTTCTTTTGGCTTTTGACTTAATATTTGTTTTGTTACTTTTGATAGTGTTACAGAATCAAAAATATCTTTGTTATAAATTTTTGTTTTGATCAAAGAATTCAATTTATCTGCTATTGCTTTTTTTAATAACTTTGCTGGTTTATCGCATTTGTAGTTTTCTATTTTTTCTTGCAATATTTTTGAACACTTTTTTCTCAAATACAATGATATTGGTGTATCTTTTTGTAGTTCTAAGAGAAATTCCGACGTGATATCTTTTTCTTTGAGTAGATACACTGATTTCTCATAAACAATCTCTATTTTGTACATTCCATATCGAGGAACTATTCTTACCTGTTTGATGTGTTTTTGTTGACATGACAATGTTATGTTACACATTGATAGCTTGATTTTGTTCTTTGTTAATTCTTTTTTGTTTATTGCATCTATTGGGTATAAAACTATATTCCGTCCGTTACTCTTATGTTTATACTTTGGCAATTTTGGTTTTGCCTTGAATTTATTTGGATTGATCTTGTATCCTTCTAACCCTCTAAAAAATGATTCGAAGTTTTTGCACAATACTCTTAATATCTGCTGACTTACTTTTGTTGGTAGTGCGTAATAGTCTGGCTGCTTACTTTGTTGTAGCTCTTTTTGAAGATTTTCGTAACCTATAAAACCTTTTCCTGCGAAAAAATTTTGACGCACTACATACAATCCAGCATTATATAGATTTTTTGAACGGAAACTTAAGTCGTCCAGTTCAGAGTATTTTTTATTATTTTTTGTTATATTATGTTTTTCTACGAGCTTCATAATTTTGCTTAAACTCACTTATTTTTCAGTTTTACTCATTTCTTCTTCTAACTCTTTTATAATTTTCTCTGTTCGCCTCTTGTTTCTTCTCAACCCATATAATCTGGCACAAAAAGAAGTAATTATACTTACGAAATCTTGCATCAAGTCCTCTTTATCACCACTTGTTTTGTTTATTACTTCTATTTTTTTATTTTCTTTTGCTAATAATATTTCAATGTAATTTAATCCAAATCTTGCCAAACGATCTTTGTGCTCTACTATTAAAATTTCCCAATCATCTGATTCTAAAATTTTCTTTAATTTTGCTCTCTTATCATTTAATCCAGATTCTATTTCTTTGACTTCTTTTGCTATTTGATAGCCTCTAGCACTTGCATAATCTCTTAGGCGGTTGCACTGAGACTCTAGATTTTTTTTATTTTCTGATGATGATACTCGTGCATAAATGATCGCGCTTGGCTTTTCTTCCTTAGCTTTTTTTTCCTTTTCGTCGAAAACAACTATTGTTCCTGGCGGGAGTTGTTTTCCTTTTATATAGCCTTTTTGCCAATGACGATAAGCTGTTAAATAAGTTATTGAATTCTTTTTTGCATATTCTGATAGTTTCATTACTTTATTATACTTTAGTTTTTCTTTTCGACAAGAATAATTTGATATTTTTTGATAATATTTGATATTGATTTATGTTAAACTTTACTATACTACCTACCAAAAATCAGGTATCAATTAACAAGGCTCTCTGCAAAATATGATATCTTTTACTATGAGTTAGGAGATGCTGACTATTCTTGCGATTTTACATACTATAAAAACGGTAAAAAAGTTAGAGATTTTTCAATAGTGGATTATGGCATAGGAAAAACAGAAATAATGAGAAATGAAGGTACTCCTTTTATTACAGAAAGAATCTGTACTATAAATGCGAAACGCAGAGTTCATTTTTTAGCCTGTCTTTCTTTAAAAAGACTAGTATCTGAGATGTCATATGTATTTCAAATTGCAAAAGAAATTGGTATAAAAACCTCATATAAAAATTTACAAATTGACACTTATGAAGTAGAAGATGTAACAAATGGTCCTTGGGAAGTTTCTTAATCATAATCGGTATCAATACATTTGATCTCTAAAAGTATGCTATTACAAACATCAAGTAAAAATTTTTCTCCTTTTTCATATTGTCCAAGCCTTATATAAGCAACTGCCAAATTATTATGATCATTCGAAAACAGTTTTGCTTTCGCTGAGATGATTTGAATTTTTTTCTCATAGTACCCTTTGCTATGATGAGCAAACTGCCCTGTTATGAGATCAAAAACATTTGTATTTCCTTTTACTGCCAATTCATCTTGGATAGTATCATCATCCCACATACAAGCAAAAGCAGTACTATGAAGTAATATCCAAAAACAAATGCATACAATAGAGAATTGCTTAATAACCTCTTTACGTAGGTGGTTTGAATTTTCGATATTGACGCTTGCCGATTGTTGTATCAAAAATTGCTGTTTTGTGGAGGTAAGTTTTTGCTTTATCATTTCTTCTGGTGACGAAAACTCTTTACTTTTTGGAAGTCTTCTTATTGAACACTACAAATGATAACACTCAGTCGAGCCAATATAATTTAGCGCACTACGGGCCTTATTTAATTTCCTTAATCACACGCCATCCAAAATCACCACCATTCACATTATCTACATATTCCCGAGAAGTGGTATTGCAGTTCACTATATTTGCGTGAATACTCGATCCTCCGCGCATTGTATATTTGTTTAATTGTGGATTTTTTCCTATTGGGTCTTTAAATTCTCCAGCTTCATTTTTAGAATAGTCGCGAACGATTTCCCATACGTTTCCTATCATGTCGTAGACCCCAAAATTATTTGCTGGAAATTTTCCTACAGGTAAACGTTCACTGTTGATTTTTTTGTGTACGGCTTTCCACTCTTCAAAGCCTTGGACCGGCTGTTTATACCAGTAGTCCAAACTGTTACTTACGTCTATGCGTAATTCTTCGCCCCAATGAAAGCGTTCGTGCATACCACTACGGCATACATACTCCCACTGTGCTTCGGTTGGTAAGTCTACGTTTAGAGTTGTGCAAAAGCGTTGCATATCTTCCCATGTACGACTCACAGCTGGATAATCACTATTTTGCAAACTGTCATCTAAGGCTGTCCACTGCTTTACAGTTATTTCATGTTGTGAAATAAAAAATGGTTTTGAGATATGAACTATGCGTTTTTGTCCGCGCCCCATAGTAAACTTTCCTGTCGGTATTAGCACCAAATGTATAGTGCTACCATTGTAATCTATTTGGGTTTTAAGTTTTATTTTAAAAGTCTTTGCGTACCACTCTTGGTAACTTCTCGTGTATTCTATTCTTGTTTTCACAGGTAATTTACGCCAAACTTGATTCGTAAAATCTAGATACTTCTCTTTGTTATTCCAACATATTTTCCATATTTTTTGTTTCCACCGCCGAGGGAATTCGATCTTGGGCTCTTTTTTGGCTTTTACTACTTTATTCGGTTGTTTAGCTAATAGCGATTTTCGAGATATACCGTTTTTCTTTGCGCGTTTGAAAGCAATATCCGCCCACTTGTATCTCTTTTCTCTTGAGAAGAGGATAGCACATGCGTAAAGTACTTCACCATCAAGATACTTTTCAGGAATATTTCTATATAGAGAAAATGTGGTGAAATTCTCTATAGTATATCGTCGTTTTTTACCAACGAGAATATAGTCTTTATACACTTGAGTAATGCGTACACCAATGGCTTTTTTCTTTAGAGAATAAGTTTGGTTTTTATTGCTACTCATTGATTTTTTAGCTAATTGATAAAATTTATTAATGTAAACGAGCTCTTCAACAATATGTAAACCATTCTTTGGCTGCAAAGTGTTGATATTTTTAGCCTGTAATTCTTGTAATGACTTTAGAACTTGACGGTAACCACTCATCTCCAACTGTTGCTCTATATTAGTGATAAATTCTAACCATTTTTGTTGGAATTCTTGTTGCTGTTGTTTTTTTTCTCGCTTCTGTTGATGGCTTTTTTGAGCAGCAATCACTTGATCTATTTCTTTTTGCAATTCGCGCGTTAGTGTTTTGTTGTCTCGCAATTCTTCAAGTAGTGATAAATCAGCATTACCATTATATTCTCTTTGCAAAGTTACTTGTAGGTTCTTTAATTTCCGCTTATAATTATTTAATATTGTTCGTTGTTCGCGAATGATAAATTGAGTAATACCTTCATTTTCTATATGTATAGATAGTGAATTTTGAAGTATATTCCAACGCTCCCAAGGTTTTTTTCTTCTAAGTTGTGCGCGTATTTTTTTTAACGTTTCATTTGCTGCGTTTTCTACTTTTTGTTCCTGTGTATTCTTTGTATTTTGTGGTTGTTTTTGTATATTCTTGTTCAATAAAGCATTGTATTTCAACAGCAACGGACGAAATACTGGGTCATTCTTTACTAAACGTTCAAAAATATCTTGTTGCGGCACTACCAAATATGAATGTGGAATATTTTTGGGATTTTGCAATCCAGCAGTGATATTTTCAGAAAAATGTTCCCGTAATGTATTCTCTAGTGACTCAAGGTCGCGAACTATTTTAGAATATAACTCTTCATTATTCACTTTTTTACAAAGATTATCTAACTGTCCCCAAATTTCTAGCGGAGACAACTGTCGATTGTTTTTTATTTGCTGATAATCAGGGCTAAAGTCGTATGACCGAGACTTCACAGAAAAAACAACTACAATAAGCGCTATTAAACATCCTGAAAAAATCAATATCGGAGTTTTTGATTTTTTACGACTGCGCGCACGCATGATCGTTGCCCTTGTATTAAAATTACGACTACGCATTTGCGTTTTCCCCATTGCTGAACGCTTTTTGCCTTCAAGCTGCATAGTTGCTTTTTTTATGCTTGTCGCCTCTCTTTCTACACTTGTTGTGTTTAAAGGAACAATTTGTTTTAACATTTCAGGCGTAGCTTGTTGCATTGATTCAACAAGATATTCAGCAATAAATCTTGCTTTTTGCGGTCGCTGTTCTTTTTTCTTGTGTAAAGATTTTAAACATATTTTTTGTAATGATTCAGGAATATTTGCACCCATACTCTTGGGTGGAACTGGTTTTTCAAATAAAATTTGTGACATAATGGCCGTTAAATTTTTTCCCGTTATAAATGGCTGGCCTGTAGTTATTTGATACAAAATACAGCCAATAGCATATACATCTGTTAAATGATCAACATCTTTTTCACCTTCTGCTTGTTCAGGTGACATGAAACGCAATGTTCCTAATACTTGTCCTGTATGAGACAAGTCGCTATTTCCCTTGGTTTTTGCTAAACCAAAATCCATTATTTTCGGTTCCAACTTCTTATTAATCATTATGTTGCAAGGCTTTAGATCGCGGTGAATGATTTTATGTTTGTGAATAAAATGTACAGCTTTTGTAACTTTAGTCATTATTTTTAATACATTTTTCAAGGTAAGTGTTTTATCTTGTAACATTTGCTTTAAAGTTTTGCCATCCACATATTCCATCACTAAAAATAAATGTTCACCTTCCTCCACAATATCATAAGAAGATACAATATTTGGGTGCTGTAATTGCGCTAAAGTCGATGCTTCACGACGAAATCGATCCACCATTTCCTTATCTTTACCGCCATATATAAACTTTACTGCGACAATACGATCAAGTTTAGCATCATGAGCTTTGTAAACAGCGCCCATTCCACCACGCCCAAGCTCTTCTATTACTCTATATCGTCCTAGTAATATGCGCTGAGTGCTGTCATCACCAATATTAAAATTTATGCCCATAGTTATCATTTCCAAATAGCTGTTTAAAAGGAGTCTAACTCCCTTGATTACCTTTTCCCGAAGTAATTAGCTAAAAGCGATTTTTCTACCAAAAGCGTATCATGGTATCCTAAGATTCTTCTCTTTGTATTTTAAGTCCTTGTGGTTCAATCCATTTCTCTAAACGCGCTAAAAGAAAGTCTGCTAATATTGCAAGAATAGCCGCAGGAATAGTACCACTAAGAATAAGATTATTGTCATTGAGATTAATACCTGTCAATATAAATTCTCCTAAACCACCAGCTCCAATAAATGCGGCTAAGGTTGCAGTACCAACGCAAATTACTGTTGCTGTGCGCACTCCTGCCATAATAATCGTTGTTGATAATGGAATTTCGAGCATGGTAAGTATTTGCATATTAGTCATTCCCATTGCTCTTGCTGCCTCAATGAGTTCATTATCTACTGATATAATTCCTGTGTAGGCATTCCGAATAATTGGTAGTAAGGCGTATAGTGTTAAAGCAATAATAGAAGGGATCATTCCAATACCAAAAATAGGAACCATAATAGCTAAAATAGCTAAACTTGGTATGGTTTGAAGAATACCTGTTGTTGTTAAAATTATAGGAGCGAATGAGCGTTTTTTGGCCACAAAGATTCCCAAAGGAACTCCTATTAGCATTGCAAAAAATGTCGCGACAAGAACTAAAAATAGATGCTGTTTTGTTAACTTCACCATTTCATTTTCGCGCTCTTTTTTCTCACTATTTTTTTCAATAAGGCCTTCTGCTTTTAAAAAATCGTATGCCACATCGTAAAAATCTTTTCGTTCAATTTCAACAAGATAGTTAAGCTGAGTCATTTTTTCATCATCAATTCGCCCTGCTAATTTATCTAAGAGTGGTTGCAATTGTGGATATTTACGCAAAGTTTTTCCGTAAACAATAGGAGCAGCGAAATATGGCGGAAAAAAGTTTTTATCATCTTGTAATTTTTTTAATCCAAACTTAACGAGTTTACCATCAGTGCTATAAGCATTTGTTGCATCTACTGTTTTTTCAGAAACGGCCTTATATGCTA
Source organism: Candidatus Uabimicrobium helgolandensis (assembly GCF_041508025.1). Lineage (NCBI taxonomy): Bacteria > Pseudomonadati > Planctomycetota > Candidatus Uabimicrobiia > Candidatus Uabimicrobiales > Candidatus Uabimicrobiaceae > Candidatus Uabimicrobium > Candidatus Uabimicrobium helgolandensis. Next base: position 8,712,387 of record NZ_CP165719.1, on the reverse strand, counting down.
AACTATGCTCCATAGTAATTACATTAGGTAAAACTAAATTGTAAAATTTACACATAGCGTAAAAACCATCTTCGCGATGCATGAACTCGTGACCTAAAGCAAGCTTTACTTTATCTTGAACTTTGGCTAAATCAGAAATAGTTTCGACAGGCCAATCTTTATTAATTGCCATAACATACGTGTTGTTAAAGCCAATTGCTTTCATCCAGTGTAAATCAAATTTTTTAGCAAATTCTTTTTTACATGTTTCATAAACAACCTTGGCATTTTCGATTTTTCCTGTTTTTTTCAGAACAACATTCCATGCCGTTCCTGTGTATTCACAGTAAATATCCAAAGATCCAGATTTAAGCGCTTCAAAACATATTTTTGTTCCACCCATCCATAATTTGCGTTCTACTTTAAGAGCAGTATTCTCCTCAATGAGAACACTAACAATTTCACCGAGAAGACGAGACTCTGGAAATACTTTACTTCCAATTTTAATCGCATCAGCATACAGAAGCGCACTCAAAGCAATGACTAAGACAATAATTATTTTTTTCATTTGTTTTCCTATTCATGACTTTCTAGAAATTTTTTGACGAATTCTGTTGCTGGTTTATTTTTAATATTTTCAGATGTATCGTACTGCTGCATAACTCCGTTATCCATGATCATTATTTTATCGGCTAACAAAAAAGCTTCTTCTAAATCATGAGTAACAAATAAAATAGTTTTTTTTAATTTTTCTTTTAATTCAAGACATTTTTCCTGCAATTGTTTTCGCGTAATCGGATCTAAAGCTGAAAAAGGCTCGTCCATAAGAATTACTGGTGGATCAGCAGCAAATGCTCTGGCGATACCAACACGTTGTCGCTGTCCTCCACTAAGTTGTGCAGGAAAACGATCGCGATATTCATTGGGATCAAGATTTACTAAATCAAGAAGCTCATCAACACGTTTTGCCGTTTTTTCAGGCGACCAACCCAACAGAAAAGGTACAAGACTTATATTGCGTTTTACATTCCAATGAGGGAAAAGCCCTCCGCGCTGCATAACATAACCCATTTGTCTACGTACGGAGATAGCTTCCTGCTCTAAAATGTTTTGGCCCGAAAGCATAATTTCTCCATGTGTTGGTTGTATCAAACGATTCAGCATTTTTAAAGTGGTTGTTTTACCACAACCACTTGTACCAATAAAACAAAGTGTTTCGCCTTGTTTTACAGTGAAATTTAATTTATCTACGACAACAATATCATCGTATTTTTTGGTTAAATTTTTTACAGTAATCATTTTTTTCTTTCCATTTTTTTCTTTTTTTGAAAAAAAAGATTTATTAAAACGTGTCGTTCATGATGTGTCCCAAATAGGTTTTCACAAATCGTAAAGATATAGAACACCCTTGTGACATATCCGCATAATCAATGTAATAAACAATAAACGTTTTGACTCTCCTTTTCGCGGACACTTGTAAAGAATGTTCCCATGTAATTGGAAAATACACTAAACCAACAAATCCTTCGTCATCGTTTCTTATTTCAAAAGATACATATGACCTTCTACCGCCCAAGCAAGTCCACCTTTGATTTCTTTTTCTCCTAGAACAATATTGTTGTATGCGGCATACATTTGTCGTGCAGCTCGTTCTGCTGGCATACGCCCTTCTCCTGTTCCAAGCCCAGGACAGAGCACATTAGTTATTTTTTGTGTATGATTGTTGTTAAAGTGACGAATAGCTATTAGGATAGCACGAAATGCTAGGTAGGCATTGACGGTTTGCGATACATCCATTGGTACACGCATTGTCGGAGCGCTGATAAGATACGGAATATCGTCGCGATCGGTATTGATCACAACAGCTTGCCCAACAGCAAGTTCCCCATCATATTGATCTTCTAAAACGAGGCGTAATTTTTTTTCTAAATCCCAGCCAAAGTGTTGACTGTACTGTAAATCTAAACCTCCATCCATATAACCAAAACTATTTGCTGGACTAACAATAGCATCAGCAGTATCGGCAAGAATATTCCCGTAAGAAATTTTTACATCTTTAAATTCGCTAAAAAAATTTTCCCAAGCCACAATTAGATCAGAATTAATCGCTTTGAGAATAATTTTACATTGTTCCATAATTTCTCCCATGATTTGTCTTGGAAAGCATATAATGCTTTCCAAGGAATATATTTATTCTAACAAAATCATAGATGAGTATCAAAAAAAACTAACTAAGGCGTGTCGACAATTAAAATTTTAGATCTCTTTTCTGATCCCGTTTCGGGCTACTTACTTTAACCACAAAAACTCAGTATTTATAAATACTTCTACTAGAACACCGAATAGTTTTATCCGGGTTTGAAGACAACTGACACGCTGTGCCACTCCTGAGTTGCCCAGAAATTAACACTTTTTAAAATATCTGAGCCTATGAATTCTAAATAGAGTTCAAAATTTTAAAAATGTAGTATTTATAAGCACTTGATGTCTTTCGCTACTCTGATACTTAAACAAAACTATTCAGTGTTCTAGGGCGTGTCATCATTCAATACAGATAAAAATATAACGGATTCATTTAATGATACGCCAGTAGTATTGAGCCCGAGCCCGTTTGCGAGCCCGCGCCCGAAAACTTTTTGAGAGCGACAGAAAGTGATTTATTGGTTCAATACTAGTTTTTTGCGATGGAAAAAGAAACTTTGCTTCTTTGATAAATTGTTAGTAAAAGTTTCGGAAACGAGCTCGCAAACGGGCTCGGGCTCGAAAAAACACACAATATTTTGAATGATGACACGACCGATTGTTATACTTACCAAAAGAAAAACCTTTCAGAATCATAGAAAAATATCAAAAAATTAAGTACTTATCTTTCAGTGCTCTGCGCTACATGCCTTTAATATATTTGCGAAGTTTATAACTACCTATAGAAATAATTATTAACATTATCGCAAACAGCGCAAAAATGGTTTTAGGTACTCCTGTTTTAAGTACCGCTATACTAGGTTGAGTTTTTTTATAATAAACACGGACCTCTTTATTTTCTGGGTATTTAGCGACTACTTTCTCTGCTTCATCAAGTCTTGCTGAGTTGTAACCAAATATATAAATATCGCCAGTATATTCTTTATCATGAACTTTGTAGGTATATTTGATTTCTGGTTCATAGGATGTTCTTCTTTTAGAACTTGTTTTTATAACTTCTGAAGAAACAATCAATCCTTTTGTTGCTGGCCAACTATGACTAGAAACTCCCATATAAATCTGGTAAGTGCTGTAAACAAATCCAAAAAGCCCAATGAGAATAAAGAAAACTATACCAATAAGATTTATAATTTTTTTATAACCTTTCAATTTTTGCTCCATCTAAAACGAGAGGCTACAGTAGCCTCTTTATTGATCCAAGAGATTATTCAAATCGTTTATTTTTCTTTCTCAGTTTGTAAAGAAAAGTATATTTTTTCAACCCCAGCAAAGCTAAACTCTAGTTCTTGTTGGCTAAATATTTTATCATCAATAGTCAAAGTGTGCGTTCCAATAGTGTCATGCTTTTTCAAATCTTTATCATATACTTCAATTTGCAACTTCATCTCTGGACGCAACTGTATAGTTGTGTCAATTTCCCAAATAGGGCGCAAGTTATTTTTCATTACTTGGCTAGTAAATTTCTTTACCCACGTACCATTTTCTTCTATAGAAATTACAACAAAAGAATCAGGCAATACACCTTTTTTCCAACCAATATCCCAACGGCGATTATTATTTTTTCGCTCTTTGAAAGTTGCTTTTCGTAACTTCAATGTTTTAACAGTGCTAAGCTCTTCTTTTTTAGCCTGTAGTTCTGGCGCTTTTACTGGTTGTTTTTTGCTTACTTTGGAAATAACATGTAATCCCGAAGCATAGCCAGACATCATTGCTTTTCCTTTTATCTTAATAAGAATGGCTTGCTGCTCATCAGAATCAAGATCTTCTGCCTTTAGAAGTGGAAATTCTACAAACTTGATACGACCAGCTGAGTGGAGAGTCACATCAGTTGGAGCAGCAATGTCTTCTATTTGTAATTGTTGTGCGTCATAAGTAATAAGAACCACCACTTTTTCAGCATCAAGAGGACCGATATTAACAATTTCTATCTCATAATTTAACTCTTGGCCTGTGTCTACAAAACCTTCTTCTGAGTCTATATTTGTTTCTAGGTATGGTGCCGCTACGACTTCAAAATGCTTACCGTGAGTAACTTTTTTGTACAATGTACCTTGCTGTTCGTAAAGCACAATAGCAGATATCGGATAATTGTTATCTTCACCACGATAAAAATTGAAAACATCACAGGACACTTGATATTCAATTGCTTGAAAAGACTTCAAAGAAACAAGAGGCTCAAATAGAATTCCCTCTTCTTCTCCATCTTCTATTAAAGATGTTGCTGAAGTAAACACTTCCACTGGGTCAATTCCAAAACTAGTATTCAAAACAAGTTTAACATTATTAACTTCATAATCTGCAATATTAGTAATTGTAACCGTATAGATAATTTGCTGACCTACTGTAACAGCTCCGTCAATTTTTACTACTTCGATTTTAAGAGGCGAATTTTCATTGATCTTCGCTCCACTACCCACCTCATCGTCATCATCATCCATATCCGCGTCGTCATCATCGTCACCCATATCCGCATCGTCATCATCTGCATCTACATCGTCTGTATCTGCATCATCTGTATCTGCATCATCTGTATCGTCGTCATCTGTATCGTCGTCATCTGTATCGTCGTCATCTGTATCGTCGTCATCTGTATCGTCGTCATCTGTATCGTCGTCATCTGTATCGTCGTCATCTGTGTCTGCATCGTCTACGTTGTCTTCGTTTTTATTTTCATCGCGAACTTCGCGTTTTTCTTTTTCATCATCGTCTTGATCTTGGAAGAATACACCTTCCTGAATGTTTACTTTTAAGGCATCTTCGCTAAAAATAAAAGTAAATATACATAATAGTAATACAACATATTTCATTTTATACCCCTTTGTTTTAGGTGCGTTATGATAGAGTGCAATCATCAGATTGGCATTCTTTTTAGGTGTGTCGGCTACAATCAGCTTATAAAACCTACCTTCAAAAATGGTCACAAAGATTGTAACTCATGAACATCATTTTTAAGATGCAAACATTTATGAAAAATACTTAGAGCCTATTACAAAATTATTTGAGCGAGAAAAGAATTATTATTTATTTCACCCAACTATGAGTCAGTATTCAATTACTTTTACCAAGCCACTTAACGAATAAAAAATAAGATCGGTATGATCAAGACACATACTAAAAATAAGGATTTAACTATAGGCCACTTACTCGTAGTTATAAGTGTTTCTCTAAATACATTTTTAGTAGGGTGATTCTGATCATAGATAACCACTAAACGATCTTTTACTTCAAATGTGTTCCAAAAGTCTGCAGAGACTATTTTAAAATCAACGTAACCTTGCTCAGTAACATTATCGTGGTACAGGTATTCTAAAACATAGGTATTATCTATGTGATTTTTTTGGGTAATAACTGCTTGAGAAGTATCGCCACTCTTTATTAGATAGTTACGGTATTCATGTTCACTCCAACCATTCAAAAAAATGGTGAATAATATCAATATGTATATAAAAAAAATAAAGCGAAAAAAACTATTTGTCATCTGATACCCCTATTGATGAAAAAGAGATATTTTTCTCCAAAACAGCTCGATTTTTTTCATCGCGGATCTCTAATTGTATTTTTTGCGAATTTTCATTTACAGTTATCATTCCAAAGTTCTTTTTATTAAAACAATCACTTACACGATACTCTTCATTTTCTTTACGTAAAATCATAACCGGTATAGAAGCACTATGGGTCATACCACTGGAAGTTACTTCATAGATAGGAAATAAATCACGACGTTTCATTTTTGAAATCTCGGAGAAATGACGATCACCACTAAGTAAAATTACAGTTTTACAAGTATCTAACAACCTTAGTAATCGCTGACGCGCTTGAGGAAAATTGGCCCATTTTTCATAACGATGTTTACGCGACAAAACTTGAATACTAGAACATATAATATGTATATCAGCTTCGCTTGTTTTTATTTCTTGTTCTAGCCACTTCCACTGAACTTTCCCTAAAATATCGGCATTTTTTCCAGGCAATTCGCAGTGGTATCGCGTGTCTAAAAGAATAACTTTCACTTTTCGCTTTTTCGGAGTTTGGTAATTGTGAGACCAGTATATTCCTTTTTGCATACGTCGTTTACTGTTTTGCGGTTCCGCCAAAAAATCAAGAAATAACCTCTGGCTACCTTTTTTTGAAGAGTAACCTTTACCACCATTGTTTACTCCGTAGTCATGATCATCCCAAGTGCCAATGACAGGTACTTTATTGCGAAATTTTTGGTAGCTTGTTCGTGCCAACTGTTGTTGATATTTCTGATGCATAATTGACATATCTTCTGTGTCTGCATAAATAACATCTCCTAACCAGATCCATAAATTAGGGTCGTTTTGTAAAATAACGTTCCACAGTGGTTGTTTTTTGTATTGTTTGTTACACGACCCGAAAGTTATAACAAAAGAGTTTGTTGTGAAAGTACTATCATTGGCATTGCAGCCGATAATGAACGCAAATAATAACAGTAAATATCTCATGTTTTATCCTAGTTTTGTTGTTCTTTTGGTGGACGACTGTAGTTTTTCATTCTTTCAGCTAATTTATAATACAAAAAATGGGGTAAATGTCTAACAAACTTGTAAAACAAACGCATTTGCCATGGATAAATATACACGTGCTTGCGTTTAGCTACGGCTTTAATCATAAGCTGTGCAGCTTTATCACAGTGAATAAGCCATAAACGATTTGGGCTTTTATTGTTAATTGGTGTATCTACATAACCTGGATGTATAGTAGTAAACTGTAGTTGTGGAAAATCAACGGCCATTCCTTCTAGAAAGTATTCAACGCCGATTTTTGTTACACTATAAATACTACGACGTGGTAAACCACGCATTGAAGAGGCAGAACCAATTCCAACAATCGCTCCGCAACCCTGTTCTCCCATGACATCCAAAGCCGCTTTGGCAGTATAAATTGCACCTTTCAAATTAGTGTCAATCATCGTTTCTACTTTTTCCCAGTTCCAGTTGTCCATCGAAGAATCATGGCTAACTCCACTGTTAATCCAAACCACATCAATTTTTCCAACATGTCCGGCAAAATCGTAAATACATTGTTGTATTTGTTGTTGATTTGATACATCGCACGCGCGAATCCAAAACTTGCAATCACTGTCTTTGAATTGATCTGCGAGTTCTTGTAACTTGCTTTCGCGACGACTTAAAAGAGCAAAGTGAACCCCATAAGGAACAAGTGCTTCGCATAAACTTTTTCCTAGTCCAGAAGATGCTCCGGTAATAACAATATTTTTACCTTGCCAATATTTCTTCAAACGGCTCATTGTTCCTCCCATAAACTATACTTATTATTGTGCATAATAATTTGCGAGCTATCTGCGAAAAATAATTCCATTTTATTTATTGCGACTAAGGGTTGCGTTTCTTTAATATAAACATAATCAATGTGAACTACTTTTTCGGGTGATGAGAAATGTTGCGGTCCAACAAGACCTCCAAAATGATCGCTACGTCCAAAAGCAATATGGAACCCTAATTTTTCATCCAAAAGTACTTCGCCAATCGGAGCAATTCCAAAATCGCCAAGAATACCAAATCCTAGTTCTGCTATATTGCCATAAGCAGGCTCTTCTTTGAGATGTTGACGTTCTTTTTGCGAAAAAGATCCGTCGCTTAGAACATTGACAATTTTATTGTTTTTTATTTCGTATAGTACAATTTCATCAGAAAATTGTACAGGTAAAACCCCTTCGCTTAGACTTTCAGGCGCCTCATTCGGAACAATGTATGTCTCTCCGCTAGGCAAGTTTCCCACCATTCCTGCGTTAGGAAATCTTCCGCCACTTACATGTGACTTCGTTATTGTTAAATCAAACTCAACATGGAATTTTTTTTGCTGTACACAAAAATCAATACATATCTTTTTTGCCGCATCTAATTTATCTTTTAATATTTGTAAACGCTTATTAATTAGTTCATAATCAATACGAAGAGCGCCAAGCATTTTTTCTGAAAATCCTGACATTGTAGCAGCACGAAAGTTATATTTATTAGCTGCTATCTTCATTGGTGCTGTCGCTGAGAAGTCAGATAAAACCATAAAAATTTGGTACTGAGTAAATAAATCATCTAACGAAATACTTCTAGTAAGAGTTTCTAGATCAAAAGTACTTAGTGGGTCTTGATTCCAAATATACATCCGTTTTGGTAAATCAGCGTTATTTGATTTTACATTTTCATACAAAATAAAATCAACTTCCAGCTGTAACTGCTCTTTTATTTGCTCTAACTGCTCGTACCATTGATAAGCAATTTTTCTACGAAGTGCCCAGGGTTCATTGTCTTCTTCCGTGCAACTAGGTAGGTCGACAAGTAAAGCAATTCGCTTATCTTGTTCTAATTTCGGAAAAACAGCTTGAAAAAGATTTAACATTTCTTCCTTGTTTAAATTCATCATGTCTCCTATTTGCTATTTTGTTTTCATTTTAAATTATTTTGATGTATAATTAGAGTGTGTCGTTACTCATTTTTTCCCGAATTCGGCACTGGATTATGGGGAATATTGAAAAGGCACACCCTAAAAAAAGAAACACTATTTGTAGGTGGAGAGACAAAATTAAATGAACCCTTATGATAATGTGGATCAGGCAAATAAACCAACAAAAAAAATGATTGTACCTAAGCACAAAACAACCGAGAGATACATTGGTCGTTATAAAGTTCTCGACACAATTGGCAAGGGAGGTATGGGAACTGTTTACAAAGCGCAACATGTGCATAGCCAAACAATTATTGCTATTAAAGTATTTGTATATGGAAATAATACATCGATTCAGGATGTACAACGATTTTTAGAAGAAGCTCGCACAACAGCAAAATTAAATCATCCTAATATCATAAAAATTTATGACGTGAAGCAACTAGAAAACTATTCCTATATTGTCATGGAGTTTATTGATGGATTACCACTAAACAAAGCAATCAAAGCATATGGTATATCCTTTCGCAAAAGTATTGAAATTATCAAACAAGTGGCCTCTCTTTTAGAATACACGCACAAAAACAATATAATTCATCGCGACATCAAACCAGAAAATATTCTCATTCGCCGCAACTTAAAGCCACTACTTATGGATTTTGGTATAGCAAAAAATTTAAATAAAGTAACACAATTAACTCTTGAGGGAGAACTATTAGGAACACCTCATTATATCGCCCCTGAGCAAGCAGGGTTAGGAGATAAAAATTCTCCCGCAACTGATATTTATTCTTTAGGGGCAGTGTTGTACGAGGTAATTTGCGGCTCACCTCCTTTTACAGGAGAAACTGATTTTGAGGTATTGTACAATGTCGCAAATCAAAAAGTTATGCCACCAAGTACTAAAAATCCAAATGTACCCAAAGAACTCGATTATATTTGCTTGAAGGCCTTAAAACGGGAACCCAAAAATCGCCATAGCAGTGCACGAGAATTTGGCCGAGAACTTGGGCAATTTCTTAAAGACGGAACTGTACCAACAAATGGTAAAACAAGTAAAAGGCGAGAAAATTCGCAACCAGAAAACTTGAAAACTTATGTTTTTACAGCAATAGCTGGTATGTTAATCTCAACAACAATTTTAATATCTTACAATTTACTTAAAATCTCTGACTCAAAGCCAGTTATTGACAAGCCGATAGTTAATGAAAATAAAGAAACAAAAACAGTAGAACAACCACCAGAAGATTTTGATATTTCGAAACAAAATACTAATTTCTCAAACCAATCTAGCCAGCAAAAAATCCAGAAACTTAAAAATACTCTACAGGCTAAAATGCAAATACAAGATATAGTGGGAGCAATAGGTATTGCGAAAAATATAGAGATTTTAAACGGTAATGATTTACAAAATCTACTTGTTTTAGCTTCTTTGCACCAAGGAAAAAAAGACTTTATCGCTGGTATTGAATATTGTGATAAAGTATTAAGTAAAGATAAAAAAAATGCAGCTGCGTACCAACAAAGAGGGTATATATATTTTTCAATGAAAGAATTTGATCTTTGTTTAGAAGATTTAAAAGTTTGTCTTAACTATACGAACAATAAAGCGTCAATATACCACTATATGGCCCAATGTTATATTGAAAAGAAAGATTTTCCACAAGCGATCAAGTGCTGCAACGCTGCTCTTCAAACAAATCCAAATTTAGCAAATATTTACTACACTCGTGCCAAAGTTTATTTGGCTTCTCGACAATACCCACAAGCCATAAATGATTTTAATATTTTAGTACGCTCAAACCCCAATCATGCGCAAACATTACAAGAACGAGGAGTTGCTTTTATGCAAGCGCAACAGTATAAACAAGCTATCGCAGATTTTGTAAAAGTCCTTCAACTATCCCCAGGAAATGTTCCTGGCCTTGTAAATATGGGTAGAAGCTTAATGTTTCTTCAAGAGCATAAGCGTGCTATTGATTGTGTACACGAAGCCATTAAAATATCGCCAACAGCTCTAAATCATTTTTATGCAAGTCAGATTCTCTATACAAAAAAACCTCTTTTAACCGCCGATTTCCAACATATATTAAAACACCTTAACCATGCAATTCAGCTTAATCCGCAATTCGTTGCTGCTTATTTTATGCGCGGAAATACTTATGCAAATATAAAAAATAATCGCGCAGCATCTAACGATTTGAATTACGTAATAAAACTTATGCCAAACTCTGATATGGCAATAAAAGCAAGACAACGAATACAACAATTTAAGTAGGAGTAAATAAATGATGAAGTATTTTTTGATTTTAGCATGTAGTGTAGTTTTAATGAGCTGCGTTTCCACAAGCTCAGAATGGAAATCTGATGAAATTGAAGGAGTTGGTTCTTATTCCCCCCCACCTGCAAATATCCACCGCAAATCACTTGCTGTCCGCGAATTTAAAGACAAAACAGGGGGAAACCGCGAAGAAGCCGCAATTGATCAAATGACAACTCTTCTTCTTAAAACAAGACGTTTTCGTATTATCGAACGCGCACGCTTAGAAGATATAGTAGAAGAGCAAAGCTTAGAAGGCATTGTCGATCCTAGTACAATGGCACAAAAGAGAAAAGTAATTGGCGCAGAGTTACTATGCTTAGGTTCTATTACAAACTTTGAAGTGAAAACAACAAGAACACGCAATCGCGGTGGAATATTAAATCGTTTACCTATCAGTGTTCTAGATATTGACTTCAAAAAACAAAAACTAGACTTTGATATAGGCATCGACGTACGCATTGTCGATTCAACAACAGGAGAAGTTATATTTGCAGAAAGTACGGATGTAAAACGCACAGAAACAGCTAGTGCAATGGGATTAGAACTAGTAGGAATATCTGCAAGAGGTGATGGTTCTATTAAGATTAGTAATAACAACCAAGGGAAACTACTACGTTTAGCTCTTGATAAAGTAGTAAAGAAAATGCTTAGGGATATTGATTACATTAACCGCTATTATGATTAATATCATATTGGCCATTAACTCAAGAAAAAACAAAAACAAACACTAAAGGTTTATGCCATGAAATATCACTACGCAATAATGTGCTTTGCCTTTTGCATTTTAATTGGATGCTCATCCACAGAGTCTAAATTGCAAAACAGTGAACTAGATGGAATAGGAAAATATCCTCCTCCTCATCGCAACATATCTAGAAAAAATTTGGCTGTTATAGACTTCAAAGATAAAACAGGCAGAGACGGTGGGCAAGCTGGCGCCGATCAAATGACAACTCTGCTATTCAAAACTAGAAGATTTCGTATCATTGAACGCGAAAGATTGCAAGATCTGCTTGCTGAACAAGGACTCCATGGGGTAGTAACACCAAAAGAACTTGTCGAAAAAGGGAAAATAAAAGGTGTTGATTTATTATGCTTTGGGTCCATCACTAATTTTGAGATTAAACACACAGATATTTCTTTACAGGGTGGATTTTTAAGCACTTTAGCAACATCCGTTGCAAATTATTTTAGCCCTATTCCTATTCCCAATATCGACTTTGACTACCTGAAAATACAATTAGATTTTCATATCGGAGTAGATGTCCGCATAGTAGACACTTCGACAGGGGAGGTATTGTTTGCTGATTCTTCTGATGTCAAACGAACAGAAACAGCAAGCAGTCTAGGTTTAGTTATTGCAGGCATTTCTACACGCCCAGACGGCTATGTTGACGTAGACAATGAAAACCAAGGAAAATTATTGCGCATGGCTTTAGATCGCGCTATAAAAAAGATGCTACCCGATATTGACTACAGTTTAGAGGCGAATATTCATGATTAAGCGACCTATACGGTCGTTTAATCATAAACAATAAGCTTTTCCTTACACTAGTTTCAGCGATATATTCCTTTTTCTTCTAATTCTTCGCAAAAAAGATCTAGATCCTCGTTATCATAATTATTGAGAATATCTTCTAACATTTCGTTTAACATATCTATAATTCTTTGATCTTTGCTATTGAACAATTTGCGAAGAGTAGGGAGAATATCTTCATTATAAAACACCTCTTTTTCTACAAGAGTAGATAACGCTATTTTCTTTACGTCTACCCATTTTTTATGATTATATATGTTTGGAAAAGTGATTTCACCCGTGGCAACTTTAGTAACAAATTCAAAACTACCAAAGTAAATTTTTGCTTTTACAATTTCTTTTTGAGCATGTTTACGAACTTCCGCGTCTATGTCGTTTATGACTCTTTCCAAAACAGGGATAACATTTTCACGTTTAAAGCGACGTTGTGATAATATATTTATCGCAGCTATTCGCGCTTTGCTATTTCTTAAAAAAGGAATTTCTCCGAGTAAAACCCGTATAGGGTAGTGGTGGGTACTATGATAAAGAGCCATTCGGTCCAAAAAAGAATTTTTAATATCTTTAGATTTTACATAGCCAATGCCAGTATGAGAGACAACACCATTGTGCTGGTATCTGCGATAGCGAATAGTCTTTTTTTGACCAGAACTAGGGAAGTATCCATCAATTTTAAAATAATGTTGTGGTGGTAAAATGTAACGACTATAAGCATTTCCACAAAAATGATACAAATGTTCTTGTGCGCGTACCCAACTACCATCTTTTGTTTGAAATTCAAGTTTAATCGTAAGATCTCTCCATGCACAACTAAAAGACTGACTTTTATTAGTATCGTTGATAACATATAAATCTATTTTTCCACTACCAGCATTATTAAAATCGGCAAATAAAGAAACTTCCTGCGCAGAAATATTTATATATCCTGGTAATCTATCGATTTTATCTTTGCTAGTGTACTCATTATTTAGACCATTATTTCTTACATAAACAGCATTGCAAATATCTGTATACACAGTGGACAATAAACAAATTAATAACAATATATGCTTCATATCAATTTCCTTAAAACACATTTTAACTCTAACAAAATAATACTGAAAATTAAAATTAACCAAACTTTTTGCGACTTGCTTAAATAACCCAAATCAAGATAACTTATTTATTTATCATCACCAAAAAGATCATCGCCTTGGTCATCTTCTGCAAGATCAGAATTACCAAAAAGATCGCTACTTTGATTGTCTTCTAAAGATTCACTTTGGTCTAACATTTCTTTACGATCTCCTTCCCATAAACCGTCGTCATCTATGCTTTCAGCAAAAGCGCTGCTAGAGTCGGCATAACCTCCAAATAAAGAAGAGTCATATTCATCAGCATACTCAAAAAGTTGTTGCGCATTTTTTTGTAAAATTTCTTTAGCCTTAGAAACTTCACCTTTATCGCGTAATTCTACAGCTAAACGATTTTGCTTCACCGCTATTTGTAATAATGCGTCACTCATCGCTTCCTTGTGTGTTGCTTTTTTTATTTCTTCGTCGGATTTAGAAAAGCGTGCTGTTAAAAAATGTGATTGTCTATCTGTGACCGATGTTTTCATATTCGCATAAGAAATATCGACTTGAGCGATTTTCCGCGTATCATTGACTGGTGTTGGTGGAATTTCTACCTCAAAAATAAGATACTTTTCCTGTTCGCTATATATTTGGTTTAAATATAAAGTTATATTTTGTCCATCAATACTGGGGTCACGATTGAGACTGCGAATAGGACGAATACCATCTGCACAATGAATATTAATCACAACTTCTTGGGCGACAACAGAAAGTACATCGCTAAATTCTCTTTCAAAAATAATGTTAAGTTGATTTGCAGCGCGCGCAAAATAACGGTTTCCATTACTACTGCGCGCAAGTTTAACCATAAGATCCTCGTTGTAATCCAATCCTAATCCAATAGTGGTAACCGAAATACCTTCTTCCACAAGTCGTTCTCCCAAAGCACTTAGATCATAAGGAGTTCGTGGGCCAACATTCGCCTGTCCGTCAGACAATAAAATAACGCGATTAACTTTATTTTTGCTAAAAAACTTTCTTACCTCTACCGCTCCTTTTTCTACACCAGCATACAAAGCTGTGCCTCCATCAGCATATATACGATTTATTTGGCGAATGATATTTTCTTTTTCTCTGGCTTTTGTTGCAGGGACAATAACTTGAGCACCATCATCATATGCAACAATAGAAACGATGTCATTTTTGTTTAAACACTCCAAAGCAATGATAGCCGCCTTACGCGCCTTTTCTATTTTTTCACCATCCATTGAACCAGATTTATCAAGAACAATCGCAACGTTAGCAGCAATGCGTTTCTCTTGCTTCATTTGAAAACCAGTTAATCCAACCTTAATATAAGCTGTTTGCTTTTCTCCCGCTTTTAATACAGGTTGAACCAACAATGTCTCAATTTTAACCTCATCTGAATATTTTACAGTCTCCACATTTTGCGAAGATTCAACCAAAATATGATCCCGTACAATTTGTTCATCATTTGTATTAATTATTACTTCTGATTGAAACGAATTTGTTTTCTGCGTAGTGCAAGATAAAACCAATAAAAAAGTTAATAATATAAGAAATTTACAATACATTAGATAACTCCTTAGTATAAAAAATGGATGTAAAAAATTAAATTATAACAATCTTATGTAACCCACAAGTCTTCGCTATGTCATTTTATGATAACATTTATGTAATCATTATGCAATCAAAACAGAAATATAACATTCGCAAAACGCAAGCAATATACTATTAAAATAAACTATCACTTAGACTTTTCAGTTAACTACGAGTCTTATTAAGGCTAACGGGTTTTAATGTTTTTTTCGCTAATTGATGACGCATCTCAATATAACTACAGTTGGATTTTCACATTGGAGTTGATATACGCATTGTTGATACTACAATCGAAGAGGTTTTGTCACTAATTCTTCAGATGTTAAACGAACAGAAACAGCAAGTTATTTTAGATCTAGTTATTGCCGGAATTTCTACGCGTTTTAATGGTTCTATCGAAGTTGATAATGAAAATCAATGAAAATTGTTGCGTATCTAATTTAGAAGAATGCAGTTCTGGCAGGATCAAGGTTATTGTTGCGGTACAAGCGATAGTAAGAATCTTCTACTAAAGATTCTTCACTTCCACAAGAATCAAAAAATATTCTGATTCTTCGTAACTATCAAAAATTTTTCCAGTACACCATTGTTCAATTTCTTTTAACATTTGGCAAATCCTTAAACTATTTTAAACAGCAAGTAATAATAGTTCCTTTATCTGTAGAAATAGACAAAATTGCATCGATCATTTGCGCCCGATACTCCATTATATTGAGTCCCATGCCAGCAGGATTAACTTGTTGAATTCCTATGCCATCATCTTGAACTGTTAATTTAGCTTTATTTCTATGAGATTCGAGCTTGACTAAAATATTCTTTACTTTTCCGTGCTTCAAAGCGTTATTTACGGACTCTTGAGCAATTCTGTATAAATGAATGGCCTCAGTGTCCGAAAATTTATAAGTACTGTCATCGATAAATACGCATGATATTTTGTATATACTCTCCACATGCCTAGACAATTTACATAAAGCATCGCAAAGGTCACCTGTTTTTAATTCTACCGGAGAAATACCATGTGCTAGGTTGCGAGCGTGGTTAATAGACTGGTTAACCAAAGAGGAAATTTTTTGGGCTATATTTATTTCAGAACTAGACTTTTGTTGTAAAATCTTTTCTAAATCATAACTCAAAAATTTAATACCTGTAAGCAGTTGTCCTAAACTATCGTGAAGATCGTGAGAAATACGCTGCTGTTCGCGTTCACTTACTTCAATAATTTGTTGTTCTATTTTCTTACGACGAGATACTTCTTTTTGTAGTTCCTTGGTACGTTCATCAACACGTTTTTCTAATTCTTCTTGTGCTTCTTTGAGCAATCGGTAGGTTTCTTTGTGTTCGATTGCCAAACCAACTTGTTTACCAACAGCAGTAAGTATATTAAGGTCATCTTGGCAAAACGATTTGTTGTTGGAAAGAGAATCTAAATAAATTGCACCATTTATATTTTTACCTTGTATTGGGACAGAAACGACAGAGTAAATTTTTAAAATATTTGCACTAGATCGAGGAGAAAATCTTTTATCTGATTCAACACAGCGGCTTACTGTGCCTGTCCCTTTTTCTAAAGAAGAAGATACAACAGATTGACTGATAGGAAATTTGTTGGTACAAAAAATGTCATTTTTTTTGGTTCTAAAAAAGAGACGAAAGGAATTTTTGAGAGGCTCTTTAAGAAATATACAACCGCGTTCTGTGCCAAAAAGATTTATTGTAGTTTCTAAGACTGCAGCCAATAGCTTGGGAATGTCAAATTCTTGATGAATCAGCTTCCCTACAGAGTGTAACAAATTGAAATGGGTAATTAATTCTTCTGAAAGGTCCCCAAAAGTTAATTGAGTATCGTCTTTAAAATGAATTATATTTATATCCTTGTTGGTAGATTCCATTGATTCTACTGATTTTAAAGACGTTTTGCCTAAAAATTCTTCATGATGTTTATTTTTCAGTTGTAAATGAAAATCGCCTATTTGAATAACGTCACCTAGTTTAACAATACTTTTACTAATTTGTTTACCATTTACAAAGGTTTTATTGCGGCTATTTTCATCTACTATCCATATTTTATCATTAACAAACATAGAACTATGTACTGCTGAAACACAACTATCCTCCAAGTGAAAGTCGCAACAAGAGCTTCTACCAATAGTGAATTTTTTATTTCTTTTTAATTGATACGTTGTGCCCAAACGAGTTCCTTTTATAATACAAAGATAAAAACCCATTACTTTATCCCTGGAGAATGTACGTGGAGTGTTGCTTTACGGATTAACTCCTGATTATTTTTTAGATTTAGTTTTTCTTTAATATGGCTATAATATGAATCAATTGTTTTGGGGCTTAGAAACAATTTTTGTGCAATTTCTCTTCTTGTAAATCCCTCTCCGACCATTTGAAAAACTGCTATTTCACGGTTACTTAACGTTTCAAGTGGTGAATCAGATATACTTTTTCCTATACGTCGATCTAGTATTTTTGTTGTTATATTTGGACTGAGATATATTTGTCCTGACAAAATATGTCGAATAGCGTGCACCATCTTTTCTGCTTTTTCTTCTTTCATTATATATCCTCGGGCCCCAGCTAAAAGAGCTCGTTCTGCATACACATTTTCATCATGCATAGAAAGTACTAAAACAGGAATCGATAAACTTGTTATCAAATCAAGCCCACTACTATCTTTGAGATTTATATCGATAATAGCAATATCTGGTTTCGCAGATGCTATTTCTTCTAGAGCCTCTCTACAGCTGGATGCACTGCCGCAGAACTCCATATCTTTTTCATGGTTGATCATTTTTGTTAAACCATCTACTAAAATAGGATGATCATCTACAATAAAAACCTTATGTTTTTTAGCCATAGAACAAGCCCTTCGTAAATCAACCTCAACAGATTTTATTCATCTAACTTCACAGCGAAAACCTTTTTAAACTATACTATAGAGCCTAGAACAAAGCAATATCGATTTCTTTCGCTCGCAAATTCCTATTTTACATCAGTACCATTTTGATTTTGAACAAACATTATTGTGATATTCTACTTTCACCAATGTATAAAGCTTTCCCATGTCTCGTCCCAAAACATATCCCATTTCAGCTTACTTGTTATAGGGAGATTCCCTATAGAAAAAAACGATGTTTCCTCATTCTTTCTAGTAAATATCTCTCTACAAAAAAGCGCCACTTGCTTATCCCAAAATGGTGCTTCCCCTGATTGACGATCTCTGTCTCAGTGTTTAAGATATAGTTGTTACATTCAAAACTAAGTGACCTGCCAAAAGTATTTACCCATTGGCATTTTGTTCTTTAATTTTCTAGCTTTGTTGCTCCTCTGTTACGCAGCTACGGCTGCGCGCCTTCGTCGCGCCGCGCTATAAAAATAAAGTCCTGTATTCAACGGGTAACTACTTTTGTCAAGTCACTTAAATAACTATTCCAATATAAAGCAGGAATAAAAACAGACTATAAGGGAGATTCACTATGATGTTGAATTGGCAAAGAATATCAATAACTTTTATATATCTTTTTATAACAACAGTTCATGCTCAAAACTATATCGAAATGAATACTACACCAAAACAAGAAAACAAAATCTTGGAAAAGAGCATTGAAAAAGAGAAAAGAAATAAAAAAAAGAAAAAAAAGAATAGAAACAATAACAAAAAAAAGAAAAAGAAGAAAAAAAAGAAAAAGAAGAAAAACTGGAAGCTAAAGTTTTTAACTGGTGCAGGAATTTCATACAACGACAATATTTTCAAATTCAACGAAGGAAGAATCGATGATGTTCAAGATCCTAACGCAGACCAAGAAACAAGTGGTAGATTTGATAATATGGAGGATAGTTTTGATATTATTTTATCTCCAACTGTTGGGTTAGAGCTTTCTGGAAAAAATCCGCTAGGGAAAAAGATGAAATTAAGAGCTCAATTAACTTACAATCACTTTTTCATTAGCTCTGAGGCAAGTTATTTCGAAATGTCATTAGCTTTTCAACAAAAACTTCATAAAAATGGATGGTTAGGACTATATGCAAGTATGACACCTCAGCGCTTTCGGCGAAATTATTTAGTGGATGCGCTGGATAACAATGAAAATGTGACAGAAGACGAACGAGTGTTTGATGAAGGAGTTACTACAGACTGGAGTATTCTATTAGATTATCAGCATTCTTTTAGTAAATACTTTGAAGCAAGTATTGGTGTCGGAGTTTTTTCGCGATATTACGAAAATGATCTTGATGTAAGAGACTATTTAGGTTTTTTTGTGCCTCTAAAATTGAAATATGATGTTACTAAATTCTTGCGTTTGGACTTTCAGTATCAGTACAGAATGACTTTTGATGATGTTGATAGGGAAGTGCTTATTCTCGATGAGCCAGACTTTGGAGTTGATTTTAACGGTGACGGAGACAATATCGATAACAACGCCCGAGCCTTTGAAAACGTAACGCGTGCATACCAATCGCATCTTTTTGGGCTTTCTGCGCGTTTAAAATTCGCTAAGAAAATTAATTTTAAACTAGGTTATGATGTGAAATTTAAGCAATTTGACTCCGAAGAAAACTTTGATGTTGCACGCGTAAACCGTATTGATACTCGCCACAGGGCTTTTGCAAAACTGAGTATTGGAAATTTTTATTTAGAATATAACTATACAATCCAAGAGACAGATCGACCAGAAGATGTCGATCAAGATGGAGTAGAACTTGATTATGCTCGAAATATCGTAAGGGCAGGATTCCTTTTTACTTTTTAAAGTACACGTCCTTCTTGATTTTGTTGTTTTTTTATACTAAGTCGCAAATACTACCCTGGTTAAGCCAGAGGGCTGTTAAGGAATATATTTTGGATAAAAAAAGAATACTTTTTTCGGGATATGCCCCTGTACATTTTCTTTGTTTTTATTCTGTTTACCAGTACTTATCTAAAGACCCTAGAGTTGAGTTATGGTTATCAGGAGGGTTTAGAAAAAAGAATGATGATAAAGTTAGTTACTTGTTAGATGGATTTTATGATTCTTTTGATGTGGATCATAACAAAGTAATTCCAATAGAAAAAGCGCGTGAGGAAGATTTCGATGTTTTAGTCTGTTCGCATTTATCTGACTCACTATTTCCCAAGTCTGCACACAAAACAGTACAAATATTTCATGGAGTTTCTTTCAAGAATTTTGCTGTTCGAGAAAAAGCACTGCGCTTTGATTTATTATGTCT
This sequence comes from Candidatus Uabimicrobium helgolandensis, assembly GCF_041508025.1. Taxonomy (NCBI): domain Bacteria; kingdom Pseudomonadati; phylum Planctomycetota; class Candidatus Uabimicrobiia; order Candidatus Uabimicrobiales; family Candidatus Uabimicrobiaceae; genus Candidatus Uabimicrobium; species Candidatus Uabimicrobium helgolandensis. The sequence goes on along the minus strand of NZ_CP165719.1, from coordinate 8,692,031 downwards.
TCCAGGTAATTATCATGCGTCTCGTTACCGTAAACGTGGTTTGATTCGTAAAGATGGTGCAAATTGTCTTTTAACAGGATTTCCAAAAATGGATGCTTTTTTTGATGGTAGTCTAGATGAAGAAGATATTCTGCGAAAAGCCAATGTTAACCCTGATAAACCAACTATTCTTTATGCTCCTACAGGAGGAAAACATAATTCGCTTGAAACAATGGGGGAAGAAGTAATTGAAAAACTAAGTATGGAGACAAGTTGGAATTTACTAATTAAGCCACACGATCATCCCAAAAATAAAATCAATTGGTTTTCCCGTCTGGCGCGCTTTGAGAATGAAAGAGTTCAATTATTGAGAGACACAAACGTAATTCCTTATTTATATGCTGCAGATTTACTAATATCAGATGCTTCTTCTGTTACGGTAGAGTACACGCTAATGGATCGACCAATTGTTTTTCTTGATGTTCCAAAACTCTTTGAAAAAGTTATAAAAAGAGGAGGAGATCTAGACCTAGATACTTATGGACGGAAAATTGGCACAACGGTATATGATCCTAACGACATTGTACAGGTAGTAAGAAATAGCTTTTCTCATCCGAGAGAACACAGTGAACTACGTCAAAAAATGGCAAAAGACGTTTTTTTTACTCCAGGAGGAGCAACAGAAAGAGTTGCAAATGTAATTCTTTATGCTGCAGAAATAAATAAATCACTAGGTAACACTAAAATTCTATCCTCAAATGAAACCGAAAGGAATAGCGTATGCAAGCTTTAATTCTCGCTGCAGGAAGAGGTTCTCGATTGGATGCTCTTTCTGGAAGTATGCCAAAACCACTTGTACAAATAGGTCCTTCTTGGCTAATTGATCATCAATTAGAAATGCTTTCTGCTGAAGGAATAGGGCACATTGCAATGGTTGTTGGTTATCGCGAAGACGAAATAAGAGAAATTGTTAAAAGAAAAGTAGAGTACATCCACAATCCACGCTGGGCTATGACGAATAGTTTATATTCGTTTTCATTGGCTCGCGAGTGGATCAAAGGGTCTTTGATTATTCTAAATTGCGATGTTCTTTTTCATCCTGATATGCTCGATCGTCTCTTACGAGGTAAAGGAAATGCTCTTCTATATGATTCAACTTCAGGTCGCGGTCGTGAGCAAATGAAGGTAAAATTTAAAGATAATAAACTAATTGATATTTGCAAAAGTATGCCACATGAAGAAGCTAACGGAGAAAATGTTGGTATTTTAAAATTCACTAGTGAATCGGTAGATGCTCTTTTTGAAGAAGTAGATAGGCAACTTGAGGCTGGAGAAGAAAAAAATTGGTTAGGAATAGCTATCAAAAACATTTGTAAAACTATTGACATCGAAGGAGTTGATATTGCAGGAATGCCATGGGCTGAAATTGACTTTCCTTACGATCTTGAAAGTGCTCGCAAAGAAGTATGGCCTGCTATTGAACATGATATCAAAAAGGGTAGAGTAAAAAGAAAAATCATACAAACATGTGCTTTAATTGCAATGACACTGATTACCACGGCAGCTTTATTTATAAAAATACCACCCGAAATAGACTGGGATACCGTGGATTTAGGAGAAAAAAATAAAAGTAAAATTTTTGTTGGAGAGCGCAAACAAAAATGGTGGATCCTGCAACCAAATGAAACAGTAGGTTTCATTACCAAAAAGCCAGGTTTCCTAAGAATCGAAACAAGACTAATCTTCGACAAAAGACAAAGCCCCTATGTTATTGAGATTTTATTGGATGGAAAATCAGTAGATTGGTTTAAAAGAAAAGCTAAGCTAAGCAAGAAAGCTAGATTTAACAACTTACAATTAGCCAAAAAAGAGAGAATAGAATTTACCATGCCCGCAAATTCAAGCAAAATAGAGGTAAAACTCATAGCCAAAAAAGATGTGCGCTGTGCAATACGAATTCGCCAAGCCGAAGAACCCGAAATAGAATAAGTTTTAAAAAATCGGGATTTAATTTTAAATGTTTTATCAAATCCCGATTTTTATCGTATTTGTGTTGTTTTCCACTCATTGGTAGTGCCTATAAAATCGATATGACCATTTCGCAGCTTAATTACATAATCAAAACGAGAAAGAGAATGTGAAAGATTCTCAAACGTTATAATCACAGTGTTATTCTTTTTTATTTGCAGTATTTTCTTGATTATTTTTTTAACTTTTATCTTATCCATTCCTCTAAATGGATCATCTAACAATAAAACAGAGCTGTTAGAAAAGATGCTATGAACTATAGCTAATGCTCTACTCTCATTAAATGACAATTCTTTGGCATCAACGACTGTATCAAAACCTTTCCAAAATTGTTTGTCGATGTTTTTTATTCCGTAAAGCTTCAAAATTTCCGTTGCCTGATTTTCGAAGGAAAAAAGTTCGCTAATTTTTTGTCGTTTCCAAATAGGACGATGGGCAAGATAGGTAACTTGTTGAGAGAGGTTAACAGGATGAATGTCTTTAAAATCAATATTATCCCACATGATTTGTCCTTTTTTTATATTACACCGCCCAGCAATAACTTCCAACAGCGTTGTTTTTCCCGAACCAAGTTTTCCAATCATTGCAATCTTCTTACCTGCAGGGATTTCGAGATTAACAATTGCTGTTTGTCGCGAATGTTGTTTTTGAGATTTTTTCGTAGCAACTTTAACATCGACAAAACAAATACTTTTTTGTAAGGGTTCCAAAGGATTTATTACATCCTGTAAATCAGCATTCATAAATCTTTCTAATCTATTAGCACATGCAAATATTTTTCCCATACGCGTTCCCTGTCTGGTAAGTTGAACAATAGGCGCTCGCATAATTAATGCATACAGCATAAAAAGCAGCAGTTCATCCGACTGCAGGCTCCCAACCTCAACCTGTTTTATTCCAAAAAATAGAGCAAGAAAAATCATTAGTCCAAAAATACCATAAGTACACCATGTGGCAATCCCTTGTATTTTTGTAGCCATAGCTTCGTGCTTACCACTAGAATAGTTCACTTTCAAAAAAGCTTGAGTTGTCCCTTTTCCATTCCAAGCATTATAGATATGGTCAGCTAATTGTCCTTCTTTGTCTCTATACTTGCTTGAAATTATAAACAAATAAGTCATTCCCCAAAGAGTAATTAGTCCAATTGCCAGACTTCCCAATGCAAAAATTAAACCTAGATACAAATTGTTTAACAATAGAACAGTACTTCCTCCGCACAGCATAAGTCCATTGGTCGTAACATGAACAAAAAAGCCCTTAATACCTGTTTTCATTCGCGCTGTATCCCCAATTAAACAAGAGATTATGTTACCACACTCTCCGTTGAATACTTGCGGATTTTTTTGTAATATTTGCCTTAGTGTTTCTGCGCGAATATCTCGAACCGTACCAATTGCAAATCTTGCAAAACAAAGACGTTGCAAGAAATCAACAAAACCCAATGCTAAAAACAACATAAAAAATAATCCACCGATTAAAATGACTGGGTCTATATTTATGCCAAAATCTGGTTTATTATAACCACTAAACCAAGGTTCGATAATTGTTTTAAAGGGCCATGGTAAAGTAAGACGAATAGCAACAACAAACAATGCTGCAATCATTCCTTTTGCAAAAACCCGTCGATGTTTTAACGCAAATGGATATAAAACTAAAAATAATTTCCACCACTTACAATATAGTTTTTTGTAAGACATTTACATACCTGAAATTAATTACCGAAAAATTTATCTTTCTCCTTTAATTATTTAAGCATCTTCACCTCTTCGCCACAATAACAAATAAGAATTTTTAGATATTAAAGATTTAAAACCCAAGTCACACCAATGAAAGTAATAAAATTTTAGGAGTTGCCTCCTTAATTATGTGGTCCGGTATTTCTCCTCAAACCGTTCAGATTCCACCTCATGATCGGCATTCAATCCTCCAGATCTTTCTCTAACCAGCAAGACATTACTTCTGCTTTTGGATATAACACTCCCTATCCGAGCACTAGAGGAATTTTAACCCTCCTGACTAATGCGCTACCTAACGCACACGATGAAACAGCCATACTTTTTCATTGCCTCTCAGCTCTTTGAAAGCTTCTTTGGAACACTTTGGTTAACAAATGCCTTTTGTTTGCCCGCTACGACCTTAGATCCAGGTAAAGTTGTTATAGCCTTATTTTTTTGCGACTATACCGATTCTGGTTTCAGAGAAATGAAGCTCCTGATTCAAAATGAATTTAATTCTAATTTATTTCGCATTTGGGTCACGGCCATTTAATTCTTTTTTACTTGATAATTTACATTCATGTTTCTTCTTCGAGATTATCTTGCTAAACGCCCATAATTGAAATTTTTTGTTTGTCTTCAATTTATCTTAAATTTCGAAAATGAATTTTCACTATTATTAGCTCTATAGTATGTAAAAACAGTACTTTATACATATTCTTGGAATATCAACAAAAAAAGAATTAAATGGCCGTGACCTAAAAACGAAAGTCTATCGTTCAATCATAGCCAAACTAAAAAATCATTGATTTTCGCAAACAAAACTCATAATTCACAGCTTTGTATTTTATAGCGTTTTAAAATCATTTTTAAACACAAATGCTCCAAAAATAGAAGCCAATATGAAGATTAAAACTAGCAAGACGTACTAGGTTTGTTTGACTAGTACTAGGACTTTTTCATTTTTATCTCCAAGTGAGTGCAACAATTTGGTACTTTTATTAAAATCAAATTATTTACTTATTGGTGGTAACTATTTTTGTTAGGACTTGCAGTTGGCTTTTGTCTAGAAAGAAAATATATTGAAAAGACTATTACTGTTTGATATAGACTCAACGCTAATATTGAGTAAAGGAATATGGGGAAGGTGCTTCTTTGAAGCGATGCAGGAAGTGTTTCCTGATGTTCAAAAACCTCAAGGTCTTTCTTTTGCTGGGAAAACAGATTTACGTGTTTGTGGTGAAATACTTGAGTATTCAAATATTCCAATAAAAGCGTTAGAACAAAATCGCGAACAAGTTTTAAACATCTACAGTGAAAAGGCTCATCTTGCTGCAAAGAAATATGCTCAGGAGGTGGAAATTCTTCCAGGTGTTATCAAGCTTTTACAAATTTTACAAAATAAGCAAGATGTCGTTCTTACACTTCTAACAGGAAACATACGTTTCGGTGCTGAAGCTAAACTAAAATGTGTAGATTTGCATTCTTTTTTTGATTTTGAAATTGGTGCTTGGGGGGATGATCATTGGGATAGAAATGAGTTACCATCCATTGCTATTTCTCGGGCTAAAAATAAATTAGGGATATCTTTTAGCGGCAAGGAAATTGTTGTTATTGGTGACACTGTTCATGATATTAATTGCGGCAAATCTTTGGGAGTACGCTCTATTGCTGTTGGAACAGGAAACACAGAAAAGAGTGTTTTACTAGAAGAATTTCCAGATTTTTATTTCGATGATCTTACAGATGAAAGTGGTTTTTTAGAAGCAATTAGCAAATTGTTTACTTGACTATTGAAAAAAAATATTCTACGCTAATAGCAATCTTAATAAAATATTTAGGCGTATCCTCAAGGAAACGCTCTAACAAAAAAACGGTATATTTTATATGTAAATATATCTTGTTCTTTTCAATAAAAACTATACGCCTATCTAGGGATAGTTATTTTATTGTTTGTTGTTATCAACGTAGCACCAAATAATGTTCAGAGAACCAGTAGTCAATTGTAAGTACAATTGTTTTATTCGAGTAAAACTACATTTTCTGCAAGCGAAAATATACAGCTTGGTCGTCTAATTTATTGAATAATAGCTTACGGCCAATAAATATATTTCATTTTGCCGCGTAGTTCCAGAGAACATGCTCTGAGCTATAACTTCCCAAAACTCATATCTAAAATTTTGCACTCTTAAATTTTGTCTACTATAAAGTAGGTTGCGTGGTAATTTGACTTGGCAACTGTTTTAGCATTTGTTCTAAAATAGTTGATTATTTTTAGGCGTGGAGACGCTCTACTCAAAGCCAATAAGTACGCAATCCAAATTCAAAGCATAAACGCCTGCTATATAGAAAAGGCGTTGCTCTGTTTTATATGAAAAGCAAACGCTGCTTGTATGCAAAATACTTGCGGGAAAATTCATTTTCGAGAAGCTATTTTCTCATTCTTTAGGGATGTAGTTAAAACGGTAAATTACTTTCCGCTGCGTCTCTTAAGTAATTTCTTATTGTTTGCTAAATTCACATTGTTAGAACAAGGAACCTATATTCATTATGGCAAATCCTATTAAAATAAAAAAAGGTCTAAATCTTCCCATTACAGGTGAGCCTGAACAAGTGATCAAAGACCAACCTGAAGTAACTACTGTTGCTATAATTGGTGAAGATTACATTGGAATGAAACCCACTATGCAAGTCAAAGTGGGTGACAAAGTCAAAAAAGGCCAAATTATTTTTACAGATAAAAAACTTCCTGCTGTAAACTACACCGCTCCGAGAGCAGGGGAAGTGATCGAAGTAAATCGCGGAGCAAAAAGAGTATTTCAATCTGTTGTTATTCGTTTAGAAGGTGATGAAGAAGTAACTTTTAAAGCATACTCGCCAAAAACTCTAAAAGATGTTCAACGCGACCAAGTAAAAAAAATACTTCTCAAATCGGGGGCATGGACAAGCTTACGTCGACGACCTTTTAGTAAGGTTGCAGACCCAAGTAAGACTCCTCACTCAATATTTGTTACGGCAATAGACACAAATCCTTTAGCTCCTAATGTTAATGTTGTTATTAAAGATAATGAAGAGGATTTTAAAAACGGCCTAAGTATTTTAAGTAAATTGACCGATGGTAAGGTATTTTTGTGCACCGGAACAGATAGCTCTATTCCTGGTAAAGATTCTAAAGATGTAACACATCAAGAATTTACAGGAATGCACCCTGCAGGCAATGTAGGAACACATATACATTTTCTCGATCCCGTAGATCATCGCAAAATGGTGTGGCACATTAATTATCAAGATGTGGTTATGTACGGTAAACTGTTTACAACAGGGAAACTACATACAGAGCGTGTTATTTCTCTTGCCGGACCTGCAGTCAAGAATCCACGTTTAATAAGAACATGCGTCGGAGCAAGTCTAACTGATATTACAAAAGATCAACTAGAAGATGGTGAAACTCGCTTAATTTCAGGATCTGTCTTTGCGGGACGAAACGCACAAGGCCCCTTTGCATATCTTGGTCGTTACGACAATCAAGTAAGTGTGCTAAAAGAAGGAAGAGAAAGAGAATTCTTAGGATGGCACTCTCCAGGATTTGATAAATTCTCGGTAAAGAACATCTATCTTTCGAAACTTTTCTTTGGTAAAAAATTTGCATTTACAACAAATACAAACGGTAGTAAGCGTGCACTAGTTCCTATTGGTTCTTATGAAAAAGTAATTCCTCTTGATATTTTACCAACCCTACTCTTACGCTCTCTACTTGCTGGAGATACTGATCGTGCGCAAGCCTTGGGATGCCTAGAACTCGATGAAGAAGATTTAGCATTGTGTTCTTTTGTTTGTCCAGGGAAAATAAATTTTGGCCCTGTTTTAAGAGAATGCTTAACAACTATTGAGAAGGATGGTTAATCTGTCATGAAATTTTTAAGAAATTTACTCGATAAGCCAAAAGGGCTTTTTGAAAAAGGGGGAAAGTTAGAAAAACTTTATCCTTTTTATGAAGCAGCCGACACCTTCCTCTTTACTCCAGGAGAAGTTACCGAAAACTGTAGTCATGTCCGCGATGGTATTGATCTCAAAAGAGCAATGATCACTGTGGTTATGGCACTAACACCTTGTATTTTAATGGCTTTATACAACACTGGATTACAAGCAAACTTAGCATTGTCAAAAGTAGACACATCATTACTTGTAGGATGGCGCTATGATATTCTTGCTAGTTTAGGTATTGGCTATGATCCAGCGAGTATAATCGCAAATATGGTTCATGGTGCCTTATACTTTTTTCCAGTATTTTTGGTATGTAATATTGTAGGTGGTTTTTGGGAATCTTTATTTGCAGTTGTTCGTAAACACGAAATCAACGAAGGTTTCCTTGTTACAGGTATGCTATTTCCACTCATATTACCCGCAAGTATACCATTATGGCAAGTAGCTGTCGGTATTAGTTTTGGGGTAGTGATAGGAAAAGAAGTTTTTGGAGGAACAGGTAAAAACATTCTCAATCCAGCTTTGACTGCGCGCGTATTCTTATTTTTCGCGTATCCAATGCAAATTACTGGTGAGATTTGGGTTCCTGTGGAAAGTTCTATACTTGCAGCTGTAGATGGATTCAGCGGCGCAACAGCACTTGCAGTAGCGGCAGCACCTCAAGGAGGATTGGCTGCTTTACAAGGAATGTCAACATCCTGGATGGACTCTTTCCTTGGTTTTGTACCCGGTTCGATGGGAGAAACATCAACGCTCGCTTGTTTACTAGGAGCAGGTTTTCTTATCATGAGCGGTATTGGTTCATGGCGCATTATGTTAGCTACTGCGATTGGAATGGTTGCAACATCTTTAGCTTTTAACGCTCTTCACAATGCTGGAATGACTGAAAACCCAATGTTTAGCCTTACACCACAATGGCATTTTGTACTAGGTAGTTTTGCATTTGCCACCGTTTTTATGGCAACAGACCCTGTTAGTGCTGCAATGACTCCTACAGGAAAATGGATATATGGTTTTGGAATTGGCTGTATTGGTATTATCGTACGTTCTGCTAACCCTGCTTATCCTGAAGGTTGGATGCTAGCAATACTTTTCATGAACGTTTTTGCACCTCTTATCGATTATTTTGTAATGAATGCAAATATTAAAAGGAGAACGCGCAGATATGAGCTCGCACAATAGTACACTAAAAACCCTCATTGTAGCAACGCTACTATGCATCGTCTGTGCAACTCTAGTATCGAGCATCTCTGTCGCTCTAAAAGAGCGGCAACTTATCAATAAAGATATTGATAAAAAACGCAACATACTACTTTGCGCAGGATTAATTGAGAAAAAAGCAAAAGCCGACGAGGTAAAAGCAGCATTTGAAAAAGTGACACCTAAAATTGTCGATTTACAAACGGGCGAAATTCGCGAAAACTTCAATCCGTACACTGGTGAGAAGGATGAAAAATTTAATCCTGAAATGTACGATCAACTTAAGGCAAGTAAAAATCCTGCGCTTAACACAAAAGTTGAAAATGACAAAGGAAGCCAAATAAAAGCACGTGCTAAATATGCTCTTATCTATCTCGTTAAAAAAGACGATAAGGTTACCCAAGTCATTTTACCTATAAAAAGTTATGGTCTATGGTCTACTATGCTAGGTTTTTTAGCTTTAGATACCGCTGATACGTCTACTATAAAAGGATTTGCGTATTATAGTCATGGAGAAACACCAGGATTAGGTGGTGAGGTAGATAACCCAAAATGGAAAGGCCAATGGCCAGGCAAAAAAGCTTTTAACGAAAACTGGAAACCAGCAATACATGTAATTAAAGGTAAGGTAAACCCTGAACAAAAAGATTCAGAGTATAAAATTGATGGTTTATCAGGAGCTACAATTACAAGTAATGGAATTTCCACATCACTAGATTACTGGTTAAGTGAATCTGGATTTGGTTTATTTTTGTCGAATATCAGAGAAAAAGGGTTTCAGTAATGAGCAATGAAAACAGTGTAAAAAATGTTCTGTTTGGACCTGTATTTGATCGCAATCCAATTGCACTACAAATATTGGGAATTTGTTCAGCTCTTGCTGTAACTACACAACTCCAAACAGCCTTTACTATGTGCGGTGCAGTAATATTTGTACTAGCATTTTCCAATGCTTCTGTAAGCTTAATTCGCAACCACATCCCTACCAACATCCGTATTATTGTACAGATGACAATTATCGCATCTTTGGTGATTGTTGCTGATCAATTCCTAAAAGCGTTTATGTACGAAACAAGTAAAGAACTTTCGGTATTTGTAGGTCTTATTATAACAAACTGTATTGTAATGGGGCGTGCAGAAGCATACGCAATGAAAAATAATGTAGCAATGAGCTTCATTGACGGAATTGGAAATGGTTTAGGGTATAGCGCAATTCTAATTGTTGTTGCAGCATTTAGAGAATTTTTTGGATCAGGAACATTAATGGGGCACTCTATTATGACTTTGACTACAGACGGAGGACCTTATGTAGCAAATGGTTTGATGCTGTTGCCACCAAGTGCTTTCTTTTTAATTGGACTTTTTATCTGGGGTCTTCGTTCTTGGAAAACAGAACAAGTTGAAGCTGAGTAAGGGGTGTGGTGAAAATAAAATGTCCCAATTGCTCTGAAATTTTGTATTTTAACTGGGCGTAGCATAATCATGATTCTGCTAGTTAGTAATACTGTAGTATAAAAGAGCAAATAAGTGGAACAATTATTTTGACCATATTCCTAATCCCAAAAAGGATGTATAAACATGGTACAAGAATATATTAATTTATTTATCATGTCCGCGTTCGTAGAAAACATGGCTTTAGCTTTTTTTCTAGGAATGTGTACATTTTTAGCAGTATCAAAAAAAGTAGATACTGCTATTGGTTTGGGCTTTGCTGTTGTGATTGTTCAAGCCATTACTATTCCAGTAAACAATCTTCTTTATCAATTTATTTTAAAAGAAGGTGCCCTTAGTTGGGCTGGTTTACCAGAAGCAGATTTGTCTTATCTAGGTTTGATTAGCTACATCGGGGTAATTGCAGCGATGGTTCAAATTCTAGAAATGATACTTGATAAATATTTTCCGAAGTTATATAACGCTTTGGGAATTTTTCTACCTCTTATTACTGTAAACTGCGCGATTTTAGGTGGTTCTCTTTTCATGGTACAACGAGACTATAATTTCGCAGAAAGCGTAGTTTATGGCTTTGGTTCCGGTTTTGGTTGGGCAATTGCCATTGCTGCATTAGCAGCGATTCGCGAGAAAATGAAATACAGCGATGTACCTATTGGTCTACGCGGTTTAGGCATTACTTTTATTGTTGTAGGTCTCATGTCAATTGTGTTCATGGCCTTTTCCGGTATAAAACTTTAATCTAAATTACGAGGAAACAACATGGGTTTTGAAGTATTTCTCGGAGTGACGACATTTACCCTCGTGATCCTTGCTTTGGTTGCTATTATTTTAATGGCCAAAGCTCAATTGGTGACCGCAGGAAATGTCACAATTACCGTTAATGATGATCCAAGTAAGGCGATTAGTGCACCAGCAGGAGGAAAACTTCTCGGCGTGTTAGCTGATAATAAAATATTTGTGTCATCTGCATGTGGGGGTGGTGGAACTTGCGCCCAGTGCAAGGTTGTAGTAAAAGAAGGTGGAGGAGAGATCTTAGCTACAGAATTGTCTCATATCTCCAAAAAAGAAGCTCGTCACGGAGAACGTTTATCTTGTCAAGTAGCTGTAAAACAAGATATGAAGATCGAGTTACCTGCAGAAGTATTTGACACTAAGACTTGGATGTGTAAAGTTCGTTCTAATCACAACGTTGCCACCTTTATTAAAGAACTTGTTCTTGAGTTACCAGAAGGTGAAGATGTAGGCTTTAGAGCAGGAGGATATATCCAAATTGAATGTCCTGACCACGAACTAAAATATAGCAGTTTTGATGTTGAAGAAGAGTACCGCGAAGATTGGGATAAACACAACTTGTGGGAAATAAAATCTATTGTAAAAGAACCTACAATTCGTGCATATTCTATGGCAAATTATCCTGAAGAGCAAGGGATTATAATGCTAAATGTTCGCGTTGCAACACCACCACCACGCGCTCCTAAAGGTACACCTCCTGGTATAATGTCATCTTGGATTTTTGATTTAAAACCAGGTGATGATGTAAAAATATCTGGACCTTATGGCGAGTTTTTTGCAAAAGAAACAGACGCTGAAATGGTTTTTATTGGTGGAGGAGCTGGAATGGCTCCAATGCGCTCTCATATTTTTGATCAACTAAAACGTCTTGGAAGCAAGCGTAAAATCAGCTTTTGGTATGGTGCGCGCAGTCTTCGCGAAATGTTTTATACCGATCATTACGATAAACTACAAGATGAAAATTCCAATTTTGTGTGGCATGCTGCTCTTTCTGATCCTCTAGAAGAAGATAATTGGAAAGGCTATACAGGCTTCATTCACCAGGTACTGTATGATAATTATCTCAAAGATCATGAAGCTCCTGAAGATTGTGAATATTATATTTGTGGTCCACCCCTGATGAATGCAGCTGTTTTTAGAATGCTGGAAGATTTAGGAGTAGAGCAAGAAAACATCATGTTCGATGACTTCGGCTAAGCAATTGTAATATTTTTTGCGGCACTGAAATTGAAATGGTTTTTCAAGGTGCGATGTAGGGCGGTCTTATACCGCCCTTCTTTCGCAAACAATTGAAAAAATTTATTTTAGAATGGTACTACAAATACAAATAATCGCAAACGTTATTTGTAACACAAGTAATATAAAACCTCCCCTACACTGCACGATGTTATGGGGAAGATACCATTCATATTTTTAAACTTAAGCGTGACACGCTTTAACAAATTTAGTAAAATAACTAAAACACGTTCACATTGGATGTGTTTGTCATACGTCTTAATCTCATTGCCATCAAGGAGTTTAACATGAATAAGCTAATTATTCTAATCTCTATATTTGCGATGATTGGTTGTGGTACAGTTCACAATTTATCGCGCCCTGCGAAAGCAGAAAAAAATCCACTACATATGGGAACTCATCCAACGATGGAATACTATGGTGGTACAGCAATGTCATCAGAAATAGGTCCTCTTGCTATTTTTGATTTTCCAATGAGTCTTGCATTTGATACTTTAACCTTGCCAGTTGTTTATTTTGCCAAAATGCGCGCTGAAAATGCTGAAGAGGAGAAAAAACAAGCCAAAGCAGGAGCAAATACAAGCAATACTAAAAAATAATGAATAAATTTTTACAGATTTTTATCATAACAGCAGTGATAGTTATGTGGCTATTATTCCCTAAAAACCACTATTCTCCGACAATAAACGGAGAGGCTTTAGGTACCACCTATATGGTAAAAATAGGGCATACAATCTCACAACACCAACTAGACAAAATAAAACAAGCTATTCGAGATGAGTTAGAAGATATTAACGACAAAATGTCAACATATTTAAATAACTCTGAGCTGTCAAAGTTCAATAAGTGGCAGAGTCTTGAACCTTTTGCTATTTCTGAATCTACTTTTAAAGTAATAGCTGAGGCTCAGGCTGTGAGCCGAATATCCAAGGGGGCATTTGATATTACAGTTGGCCCTCTTGTAAATCTATGGGGCTTTGGTCCGCAAAAACAACAACAAAACCCGCCACAAAAAATCATCGAAGAAACTTTACAACAAATCGGATACAAAAATTTAAAAATCAATGCTCAAAACCATACAATACAAAAATTACATCCAAAACTACAGCTTGATTTATCTGCTATTGCTAAAGGGTTTGCTGTAGACTCAGTATGTCAAGTTTTGATTAAACTTAGTATTAAAAATTATATGGTGGAAATTGGTGGTGAGATTAGAGTAAGTCGCTTTAAATATGGCCAAAAAACATGGGTAATTGGAATTGAATCACCACACTATGGCACGATACAAGAAGCGATCCCACTACGAGAAATGTCTATCGCAACATCCGGCAATTATCGCAATTTTCGTTATGATCCTGTAACTAAAAAACGTTTATCACATACAATCTCTCCACAAACAGGTAAACCTATCGATCACAATTTGGCATCTGTTTCTGTTGTGAGTACGACATGTATGTATGCCGATGCTATGGCTACTACGCTAATGGTATTAGGGGAAAAAGAAGGTTACAAACTAGCCCAACAATTAAATTTAGCATGCTATTTTATAATTCATGAAAAACCAGGAACTTATAAGGTTTTACAGACAGATGCTTTTATAAAGCTTGGACAAAAGTAAGAAGAAACAAATGTCTGTGTAGGTCTTAACTCAGACTATTTTTGAAATCCATCAAGGTCACAGTCAGGGTAACGACTACGGTAACTCGTCGTCGCAACCCTTTAGAATTTTGAATTTTGACAAAACATAAGAATTTTTATTAATTAATGACACGTCTTAAATAATTTGCGTAAACACACAAAAGTGTATCGAAATACGCTTTCAATCACTTGAAATTACGGCAATAGTATTTTTAAAAAACGTCTTTTTTGTTGAACCTATCATGAAATTCATGGTATTATTTCGAAATTCATTTGCGTTCAACATAGGAGAGGCTATGCAGGGGTTTTATAATAAATTAGCATTACTTACAACAAAGCGATCATCAGCAATAATTTTAATTGCAATATTTATATCTATAATACCATCGTTTTTACTTCCCAAATTACAGCTAAAGACTGACTATGCTGAACTAGTTTTTCGCGAAGCACCTGTGTACCAAGAGTATGAAAAGTACACTAATAATTTTGGAGCCTTAAAAGCTCTGTATGTAATCATTGATTCCCCACATGCAAAGAAAATAGTTGAAGCAACACACAAAGAGATTTTATCTTTACATGATCAAAATAAGAAACCACTTGTTAAACGAATGTTGTTTAAAACAGATAAACAGTTTTTCTATGACTACGGGCTTCTTTTTGCATCGAAAAGCGATGTTGCTAACGTAAGTAGACGACAACTTATCGAATTAGCCAACGCAAAAAATTTTACTCAATTTATAAAAAACATAGCAACATCTTTGAAAACAAGTAAAGAGCAGGACATTCCTCAACAAAATTATGTTGAGCAAATTCTTAACAATTTAAATAAATCTATTGTTGAAAATAAGCTCTATCAATCCAAACTTCCGAAAAGCAAGAGTAACTATGATAAAATGCCTGGCATGGATGAAGATGGGTATTTTATTTTAGGAAAAGATCGCTTACTTGTAAGAATTTATCCCACCATTACTCATGATGATTATCGGAAATACTCCATTTTTTTTAGCGCTGTAAAAGAAATACTAGAAACAGAAGCAAAGAAGTATAACGCTGAAATTTCCTACACAGGTTCACCAAAGCTTGTTGTCGATGAGATGCAAGACATTTTAAAAGATGCAGGTCTTATTACATTTTTCTCCTTACTTGGCGTTACATTGTTATTTGTTATATCTTTTCAAAAATTTATTTGGCCACTCTTATCCATACTAGTTCTAGCAATAGCTATTATTTGGACATTTGGTTTCGCTGTTGTCTTGTTTGGCTACCTAAATGTCGTATCGATCGTATTTGCAGCTGTTTTAGTTGGACTAGGTATTGATTATGGTATTCATATTGTACAAAGTTATCATGAAGCGCTATGTAATGAACAAGATAACGATAAAGCCATTCATTCATCCGTTTCGCATAACGGACGTGCAATAATCACAAGTGCAATTACAACTGCTGGGGCATTTTTTATCAGCTCATTCTCGGGCTTTAAAGGAACTTTTCAACTAGGCATTTTAGGTGCTATTGGTATTTTGCTTTGCGCTATTTTTATGCTAGTCCTCTTACCTGCGCTCTTGTCCTGGTCAGGTAAAAAAAACAAACACAGTTATAAAAGAAATCGTTCTTTTTGGATACGCGCAGTACACAAATTACTACGATACCCGAAAACTGTTGTCGTCGTGACATTTATTATGGTATCTCTTGGAATAACAACTGCGTTTTTCACTCATTTTGATTACGATTTACTTAAACTCCATAAAAAGAATTCACTTGCTGTTTCTGTAGAAAAAGAAATTACAAAGCATGGTTTTTCTTCGCGTTTTGCTGTAGTACTCCACGACAAAAACCAATTAGAATCTCTAAAGACGCTTGTCAAAAATTTAGAAAAACTACCTGCTGTTGAAAAAGTAGTAGCTATTACAAAACTAATTCCAAAAGACGAAACAGAAAAAATAAAAATGATCCAAAAAGTACAACAACTTTTTGCGACTTGGAATGCACCAGAAATTTCTTCAAATATAGATATTGACAAGCTAATTGTTTCTCTCGAATTTTTGTTAGAAGAATGCGAAAATCTTTTAGAAAATTCACTGAGTGGTATTGGTGGTAGTGATCAAAAAGTTTTAAACTTTTTAGATGATATAGTAAATGCTACAGAAGAATTACTAAATACATTACAAACTCAAAAACATTCCAAATATAAAAAAATAGTTATTGCCTATCAGCGCAGTTTAATAGAACAGTTCCATTCCTCTGTTCGCAAGGTTAAACAGTATATAAACGTAAAGCCTTTTTCAATAGAGAAGTTACCAAAACCGATTTACGAACATTTTATTGGAAAAAATAACTTGTCTGCTATATATATATATCCTAAAAATAACATAGGGGAAGAAGTACATCTTCGCGAATTTGTCCACCAAGTACAAAAAGTAAGCAATAGAGTAACGGGGCCCCTTATCGGATTTTATGATACCTTAACTACAATGAAAGAAGGGTATCAACAAGCAGGAATAATGGCTCTCATTGCAATATTTATTCTACTGTTATTTGAATTCAAAAAATTATACATAGCAGTACTTACAATTATACCTCTTATTTGTGGAGCTTCTTTAATGATAGGACTTATGTTTATTTTTAATATTCGTATTAATCCTGCAAATCTAGTAGCACTACCTCTTATATTTGGTATTGGAGCTGATCACGGTATACACATCGCACACAGATATTTCCGTGAAAAGCATACTAATATTGATGAAATAGTGGCCTCTACAGGACACGCAATTTT
Source organism: Candidatus Uabimicrobium helgolandensis (assembly GCF_041508025.1). Classification (NCBI taxonomy): domain Bacteria; kingdom Pseudomonadati; phylum Planctomycetota; class Candidatus Uabimicrobiia; order Candidatus Uabimicrobiales; family Candidatus Uabimicrobiaceae; genus Candidatus Uabimicrobium; species Candidatus Uabimicrobium helgolandensis. The sequence continues at coordinate 8,675,234 of NZ_CP165719.1, read as the reverse complement.
AATTACATCACTAACAACAGCTATTGGTTTTGGAAGTCTTTCATTTGCTGATTATCAGGGATTAAGCAGCCTTGGCATTATGATGGTACTTGGAGTTATGTGCTGTTTATATACAAGTATAGTACTACTACCTGCTATACTAAAAATATTACAAGGGAAAAGAGAATAAAATGAAAGTAATTCATCTGTTTTTAATACTTGCTGTCATGTGTTGTTGCTATACAGAAAATATTATATTAATAAAGCCTGGAGGTCCAGCTTCAACAGAACAAGCACAAAAAACAATGGACACTTTTGCTAATGTTTTATCTAAACTATCAGGTACAAAAGTAACAGCAACTTATTTTAACGATGAATCTCCAGCAATCGAATTTATAAAACGAAACAGACCACAAGTAGGTATTGTAAGTACAGCATTCTATTTAAAGTACCATAAGAGCTTTCAACTGCAACTACAACTACAAGTATATATTAAACATCAAAATAAAATGAATTATGTTATAGCGGTAGCTCAGGACTCACCTGTACACTCTTTACAAGCTCTTCGTGGAAAAAAAGTAGCGAGTAATCATCTATATGAAATGGACTTCTTATCCCATTTATTTTTCAAAGGAACTAGCAACTGGCAAAACTACACAACTGCGAAACCTGTACGCAGACCATATTCTTATGTAAAAAGACTATTTCGCGGTAAAATGGATGCTGTTATTTTAGATAACTTTCAAGCGCAAAGTATTCAAAATTTGCTCAACAAACAAGGTAAGAAGATACGAATCATTTCTAATTCACAAAAAATACCAACAATGCCTGTTGTAAGTTTTGGAAATAGATACTCTTCTGTTGTGCGTGCTATGCAAGAACTACAAAACGACAAACAAGGAAAAAAAATACTACAACTTTTTCAAATAGATTCTTTTGGGCAAGTAGATTCTCAAGCATTTACTAAACTAGTACAGGTACAAAGATGAAAGTAATATTCGTTTTAGCAATATTCATAACAGGATGCATAAGTACTCCAGTAAGGGTTGAAAATCTACCAGAACAAAAATTAATTGACAATCCTCAACAATTAGAACTACAAAAAAGATCGATTAACACCTTAATTACCGATGCAGATAAGTGCTACTTAAAACATACAGTGAGCTCTCTTCACAAATCTATACATTTAGCGCAAGAAGTTATAAAAAAAGATGCCCACTACAGTGGCGCTTACTGGCGCACGTCACGTGCTTATCATAGCTTGTATGATTTAATTGATAATGATGAAAAAAAAGATCTTTATGCTTTAGAAGGAATCAAATATGCGCAACAAGGAATGCAGGCAAACTCTAAATCACCAGAATGTTTGTATTACCAAGCGGTTTGTTTAGGTTTGTATTCTCAACTACATCCTATAACATCTCTTGGCCGCATAAGACAAATGATTGAGTCAGGAAAACAAGCAGTAGAAATTGATGGAAGTATTTTTTATGGCGGTCCACATCGTTTACTGGGCTATATTTATCTACAAGCACCTGAAAGTTTAGGTTTTGGTGATCTTGATCTTGCATTAGAACATTTCGAACAAGCTTTAGAAATAGCACCTAACCATGCAGGCAATCTAGTAGCTATGGCGCAAGCGCATATTGAGGATGATTCTTTAGAAGAAGCAAAAAAACTACTTAAAGAAGTTCTTTCGCGGGAAAACTTTGATGATATTCCACACGCATTAGAACAAAGTAAAAAAGAAGCTAAAAAACTATTAAGCTCTTTATGATAAAAAAATGCTGTACTGTGTTAACCATAAGTTCTTATTATATTTAAATATAACAAGAACTTCAAAATTTATTCTATTTCTGTCACAATTATTTCTCTTATTCCAATGTCTTTTATTTCCCATTGTTTACTTTTGGTCTTAAAATCTAACGCTTCTATTAAAATCTGATTATTGTAATCATTGTCTCTCCACTGCGAATGAATATAGATATGGTTGTTGGCAATTGCCATTGAAAAGAACTCTCCTTGCATAGGTATTTCAAATAATTCTTTCCCTGATTTTAATTCCAAACCTCTTATAATATATTTGTTTTTCAGAGAATCGTTAAAATAAATAACTTTATTGTGTAGTATAATGCGATGAGGATAAGTTTTACCTATCCTTTGTTTTTGCCACAGTATTTTCCCTGTTTGACTCTCTAAAGCTATTAATTCTTGCCCATTAATTTTTTCTACTATTAAGCATATAATTCCTTGAGATTCAGCGATAAAATGAATTCCGTTATTTTTAGTAAATGACCATACTATCTTGCCACTAGAACCATCAACACAAAATAATTTACGTCTGTAAGTCGTAAATACCTTATCTTGTAAAACAAGAGATTGACCAGATAAATTGCTGATTACATGATAATTAAGATCCCGCCCTTTTCCAAGTTTATTACTCCAAACTTGATTGCCTGTTTTACGATCAAGAGAGACAAAATCTCCGGCACTGGTGCATAGTAAAACATTGTCTTTATAGATGACAGGCGAATTTTGAGGGGTTCCAGAAACTTGTGCTTGCCAAATTTTTTTTCCACTAAAAGCGTCCAAAGCGTAAACTTTATCATCACCGGCAGCAACGAGATATGCAACATCATCAGCGATAATTGGTCCTCTTTCGCTGGCATATGCATTTCCGCCAGATTTGAATTTCCATAGTATATGACCTGTTTTCAAATTCAAAGCAAAATGATACTCGCTTTCATTACTAACAAAAATCATATCTCTATAAATTACTGCTGGGCTTGAATTTCCCCAGCCGAGTTTTCGTGTCCATAAAACTTTACCTGTATCTGCATTAAGGGCGTGTATTTTACCATAACCGGGAACAACAATTATTCTCTGTGAAGCAGGAAAAACTCCTAAACGATTATTACCTCCTAAATACATGGCAGAGCGTTCTACCTCTTGACTAAAACTACAAGAACCAAGACATAAAAAGTGGAAAGTAAGCATAACTTGTATTAAAATTTTCAGCATATTATAAACCTTTCTTTACGAGATTTTTTAGGGCTGTTTTTCTGGCTTCTTGCATTATTTTATTAAGATAAAATCAAAATTCAGATCCCCCAAAAACCCATACGATGCCTTTTTGATAGCTTCTTATTTAATTTTAATTTCTATACCTGGATAATCTTTTTGTATTCTTCTCAAAAAAGTTTCTCTTCTTACTCTACCTTCGCTCTCTCGCCAATATAATTGATACAAATACTCAAACATTGTATTTGCTAGCTCTGTTTTACCTTGTGTTAGATAAATTTCAATCATCTTCCAATGACGTTGAGAATTTTTAAAAGGCGCAGATTCAAACATGCGCATTAAAAAATTTCTTTCATAAGAGCGTAGGGCTAAATCAAGCCGATTGTACTTAGTATGATATTTTCCTAATTCAAAAAGTAAAGAATCAGGAAAATTCGTTGGCGAAAGAACTTGATCTAATTTGAGAGAATTTAGCTTTTCGACTGAACTAGATTTTTCTTGAAGTATTTTTGCTGCGTGGAATAAATACATATATTTCATATGCCCAAGGTTCTTATTAAACTGTATTTTTTTCTCATCTAGTACTCCGTAAAGTTAGTTTTGAATCTGCCTTGTAAATCTTTTATAATCTAGCTTTTATTACTTTAAGGAGCTAGGAATGCGAAGAAGACAATATAAGATTAAGCTTAGAAAAGCAGAAAAAAAACAATTAGAAAATTATGTAAAGAGTGGAAAGAGATCAGCAAGAGCAATAACAAGAGCGCGTATTTTACTATTGGCCAATGAAGGAAAAACAGTTAACGAAATAGTGAAAGCTCTAAAAAGCAGTAAGCCAACAGTTTATAGAATTCGTAAGCGCTACATTGATGAAGGTTTAGAGTTTATTCTAGGAGAAAAACCTCGTAGCGGTAAACCGAGTAAAATAGATAGTTGTTTAGAAACTCAGTTAGCAACAATAGCGTGCTCAGAACCTCCTGAAGGCTTTAGTAAATGGAGCCTAAAATTATTAGCTAACAAATTAGTAGAGCTAGAGTTGATCGAATCTATTTCACATACGCATGTGGGAACGCTGCTAAAAAAAATGAACTTAAGCCTTGGTTAAAAAAGCAATGGTGTATTGGCCAGATTAATGCAGAATATTTATGGCGTATGGAGAATATTCTAGATTTATATTCACAGCCATACGACCCTAAAAGACCTGTGGTTTGTATAGATGAACGTCCTTGCCAACTTTTAGAAGAGGTTACAAGACCAGTTAAGAGCAAACGAGGTCGACCAAAGCGCGAAGATTCAGAATATCAACGTAATGGTACCTGCTGTGCATTTGTAGCTTTCGAGCGATTATCTGGTTGGCGATATATCGAAATAAAAGAGCGCAGAACAAAAGTTGATTATGCCCATTTTTTGAAAGAACTTACTGATAAGTATTATCCAGATGCTGATAGTATAAGGATAGTTCAAGATAATTTAAATACTCATACAAATGGCTCTTTTTATGAAGCTTTTCCTGCAGAAGAAGCCTTTAGATTAGCAAAAAGATTTGACTATTATTATACGCCTAAGAAGGCTAGCTGGCTTAATATGGTTGAAATTGAGCTTTCTGCTCTTTCTAAACAATGCTTAAATCGCCGTATTCCTACTATTGAAAAGCTAAAAAAAGAAGTACTCTTTTGGGAACGATACCGAAATAAACAACATTGCACTATAAATTGGAAATTTACAAAGAATGATGCTCGTATCAAATTGAATAAATTCTATCCTGACAACATATAGTTTTTATAAACCCTCTCTAATCACAGTTCTTGAAAAACAAAGAAACATGGGAGTTAGAGAGATGGCTCACAATTAACTTTATGGAGTACTAGTTCTACAGCTTTTTTTATATTTAATACAAACTCTTCATCGTAGAGAAACAACACTTTCATAAAAATCAACTCACTATTATCTTCATCGAGTTTGCAACCTTTCTTAATCCAATCAATTAAATTACTAGCTTTATGTGGATTTTCTTTTCGTAGATGTTTCATAAATTTAGACATATTGTTTAGTATCTTGTAATACAAAGACTCCCTAGTATTCCAAGAAAAAATATCACTAAATTGTAGACTATCTTTTTTCTCCGTGTTGTTAATCCACTGGTTTCGTATAAATAAATATATTCCTAAAGCCATTCCTTTTTTCAGTGCTTTCCTATTCTTATGCTCTAAATAAAATATATGGAGTTCTTGTTCTGTTCCGAGTGCTATATAACTCGCGGTTGCAAAATGAGAGACTCTTTTATTTTCATTCTTTAAAAAAGATTCGGCTATTTTTCTTCGCTCTTTTTTGCTTTTCGCTTTTACAAAAGGCCGCATTCTCTTCAAGTCGCCAAGATCTATTTCTTGATGAAGTTGGTATAAAAAATAACAAAGTAGTTTTGAATCAGTAGTATTTCTTAGTATTTTCTCCGGTAAACAAATATTTAACAGTGACAATTGATATGATATCATACACTGAGAAGCAGGAGGAAGGGAAGGTAAGTGTTTTAATATTTCGTGCAACAACTTCACCGCTTTGACAATACTATTCATATTACCACGTTTAGCTTTTATATTTTTTCTTGCTGAAACGAGAAATTGATAGAAATTAAAAATAAACGTTGCACTATTCTCTAAAGGAGAAATTTTAATTTGCGGATTTTTATAAATTTCTTCATCAAAAATGAATTTATTTTTTTTTATTCTTAGATTATACGCAAACATGGAACGAAAACGCACATTGGTATTTGTTTCTGTGTTTATACACTTTTCAAGTTCTTTTTCTATTTCGTTCATAAAACCTTGGCATTTTTCACTAAAAGATAAAATAACCTCTTTTACGTGATCGTCTGGATCAGTTAGACCTCTACGAAAAATATCTATTATTTGTTTACGCTTGAATGGGTTATCTTCTTTTTGTATGTCTTTTTTTGTCCAAAACATATAGTAAGTATAACAACGTATTACTTGGGAAGCAGTATAAATATCCATACCTTCTTCCTGTAAGATTCTAGCACTGCGTTGCAGAAGCGGTTGATCTATATTCTGTTCAAGTAAACAGTGTAAACTAGCGGCTGCGGCGATACGTACTTTAAGATTTCGATCTTCTATAAGTTTTCTTAATATTTTTTTTTCGTCTTCTTTAATTACAAGTACTTTTTTTCCATTTTCCACAATCTTTTCGCGATGAGAGTTATCAACAGACGCTCTTTGATGAGGAATGTACATCATTTTGGCAATAAGTACCTTCAGGAACTTTTGATCTTCCGGAGTCTCCACGAAAGAGAGTATACGCGACAAATCATAGGATGGTATTGGTGAAGATAAATAATTTTCACGAAGAACAACGGAACAAATTATACGAGTAACTAAATCGTATTTATCGTCTTTAGTGATAGTCATTAGTGATTGAAATGAATGAAAATACAAACACCCTTTTGCAAGTAAATATTTTTCTAAAATACTTGTCGTTTTAGAGTCTTCTTGAAGCATACTTGGAAGAAAAGCGAGTTGTTCATTTTGAAAAGGATTTTTTTGCCATGTGCTGTTTTTCTGGGTATAAGCAAGTTGATATAAAATCATTGCTTGGGTTTCTTTTTTACATTTTATTCTGAGTTGTTCTCGAAGAGTACTTAACTCTTTTCTTAGAACATTCTTTATGTCCGTTGCTAAAAGTTTTTCAATTTTTATTGAGAGTAATTTACTATAACGTAAACTAAGAAGTTTTTCTTCAAGACGCCCTCGTATTTCTTTATCTTTTTTTTTCGATAAAACAAATTGCTTAAACTCTAATAAAGAACCTTTTTCATCACTTCTTTGTTTTTTTTGTCCAATGAACCATGCCATATATGGTTCTAGGTATTTCTGTAATAAAAATGGCCATTCATTCTCGAATAAATCAGGACAATCGATTTCACTTTCTTGCAAAAATTTATAAGTAAGTGCTTGGTAGCAATCTTCTCGCAAGGACGGTTTATAGTAAGGAATAATATGTAATAATTCAGCTGAAGCTAATTGATTATTAACGTACAATACCTTTCTAGCAAGACTATAGGCGTCATAATACAGTTCTTTTTCTAAGTAGATTTTCGCTAATTTAACGGAATAACGCGGAATCATTGGTCTTTTATCAACACATTTGCGTAAAAATTCTTCTGCTTTACTCCTATCATACAAAGGACTATTCTTTCTTAAATATATATCAGCAATTCTTTCTAACAAATCAATATCTTGTTCGAAATTTTTTGATGCCTTTAGGAGATAATTAAGAGCTTCTCTATAAAGTTCTACACCACCGCTTTTCTGAGCATTTTCAAATAAACATATTCCGAAATAGTATTCTAAGTTAGGATCTTTGTCCAGTTTTCGAAGCAAACGTTCCGCATCTTCATATTGTTTTTTTTTATAGTAAATAAGAGCTTGATAATATTTATATTTTTCACTATCTCGATGCTCTTTAAAAACATTAAAAATTTCTTTATATTTACCTTCTGTATAGTAAGCTTGAGCAATTTGAGTGAGCAGTAATAGACCAAAAGAAGTATCAAGTAGTTTTTTAGCTTTAGAAAATTGACGATCATGTATAAGATTGATAATTTCATCTACAGCTTGTTGTTTTTTGTCAACAATTGTGACTTGTACCGTCTCGTTTGTGAAATATAGGAAATAAACAACAAAAGCTAATGATAATGTAGTTACAATCAACAATTTATTTAAAAGTTTATAACTTGGTCTAATTGCCTTTCCTTTTAGAAAAAGCCTCAAATCTTTTATTAAAAGATCTATATCTGCATAACGACGTGAAAGATGACGACTTATTGCTTTTTCCCAAATAATATCTATTTTTTTATCTAATTCTGTATTTTTCTTACTTGGCGGTAAAGGTTTTTCATGCTTTATCTTATAAAGAATCGCTAGAGTACTATCTCCTTGAACCATGCGTTTGCCAGTAAACATTTCATACAAAATAGCGCCTACAGCATAAATATCTGTTTGATGATTTATTCTAAGAATTTTTCCCGAAACTTGCTCAGGAGCCATAAAAGCAGGAGTTCCAATTATGTCTCCTGCCTTTGTTAAGGCAAATTCACTATTTTTCATTCTTTTTGCAAGCCCAAAATCAATGATTTTAGGCTCACCATCTTTTGTAATCATTATATTTGCAGGTTTTAAGTCTCGATGTATAATATCTCTGCGGTGCGCATATGATAATGCTGAGCATATCTTTATAAGAAGATTAATCTTATCGGCCAAAACTAAATGTTCATTTTTTTTTAAGTAACTATCTAATCGTTCACCATCAATATACTCCATTACCATGTAGCGATAATCGTCAACAACTCCAGCGTCATATATTTTTCCAATATTCGGATGGTCGAGATTTGCAAGGATACGCATTTCTCGTATAAAACGTGGATCACTTGCATTAGATGTACTTATTTTAATAGCAACAATACGATGAGGAATTTTCTGCACGGCCTTGTAAACAGCTCCCATACCCCCACTGCCTATTTTGTTAATGACCTCATAGTTGTTCCATTTTTGGCTAGTAAAACCAGAAAAAGAATCTTTGTTTTTTACAAATTCATCCATTATCAAACCTTAAATGAGAACTGCGTACGGCACAATCAGAAAGATAACCTAGAATAAGAAATACCCATGGTATAGTCACTACCAAGAAATTTTTATTTTAGGATTCTTACCTTGTAGTTCTCTTAAAAATGTTTTTTTCGATATATTTTTACTATAACTTTTGTTGCGACGATATAATTCATATAGATATTGTAATAAAATTTTTGCCGTTTTTATGTCGTTGTTTTTAATGTGATAGTAAACCATCTCGCTATGAACGCTTAGTATCTCAGTAAAGGGCGAATTTTGTTTTGTTTTTGCTAAAAAATATTTCTCATGAAAATCCAAAGCTTTATCATACATCTCTAAATCATCAAATATGTTAGCAAAATTCACCAAAAGCGAAGAAGGAATTTCTTGCCTTTCTTTCAATTGACTTCTCTTCAATTTATCTTGATTTGCCGATACCTTTAAAAACTGTAAAAAATAAACGTGTTTAAAGCTATTTTCGTAATGTTTTTTATTAAATTTGATGGCTTTTTTTATTTGTTCCGTAGATTTTTGCGGAAAAAACAAAGTATGAACATAAAGGTATTCACTTTCTTCAGGTGCTAGTCTTAAAGCATTTTTTATCCACGTTTTATATTTATCAAATTTCTGCGGAGATTGAGTTGATATTCTATGCACAAAATTATCCAAGCGCTCAAATTTTTCTGCTAAAACTAAATCTACGGATTTATCGCCAAACAAGTCCTGAAAAGACAAACTTGGCTTTTCTTTATTTGCAATCCAAGCATTCTGTAAAGCAAAATAAAACCCAAGAGCAACACCTTTTCTAAAGTAAGTATCTTTCGTTTTTAGAGCTTTATTAAATAATCGTTTGCGCTCTTCTTCTGAAGAAAATGCAACATAACTACTTGTCGCAAACATACGTACTTTGGGATTCTTATTCGACAAGAATTTTTTCGCTAAGTGGCGTTTTTCTACAGGTTTTTTTGGATTTAGAAATGGTAAATAAGTGAACTTCTTTCCTGGATTTACTTGTTGGTGAAGTTGATATATGAAATACGCCAATAATGAATCATTCATTTTTTCTAACTGTTGAAGAGAAGGATGCATTTGCGCTAAAGATAAAACGTATGATATCATGCATTGAGATGTATCTGGAAGGGTATGTAATTTCTTTTTTAATACGTTTAGAAAATTCATTGTATTCATAATGGCATTTTGATTAATATTTTTTAGCGAAAAGAATTTGTAAAAAGTAAAAGTAATAATTGCGCTATGTTCTAATGGAGTTAACTGCTTTCGAATTTTTATGTACAAAGGATCATCAAAAATTACTTGGTTATTTCTCTGAGCAAATACCCAAGCAAAAATGGCGCGAAAACGCACCCTTATAGAATCCGACTTCATACAATTCTCAATTTCGGGCATAATTATTGGTATACGATCACGGAATAACTGTATCTGCGAAAGAGCTATTTCCTTAATTCTGTGATTTGGATTTTTTAATGCTTCTCTAAACTTATCAAGGTACTTGTTACCGTTAACAGGCGAATTACTAATCCAAAACATAAAATGTGCGTAATTACTAAGAATAGTATCTTTATTATCCATTGCTTTATAAATAATATTTTCAATTTCATCTGGTATAACTTTATTAAACCCAATTAGACCACGAAAACTCAAAGCTGCAGAAAGAGACACCTTAGAAGATTCTTGTTTTATTAGATATTCTAGCAATTTTTTCTCTGCAGCGGGAAAAGGAAGTTTTTGAACTGGAACTGGTCGCTGAAAAGTATCTATTCGTTTTACATAGTGAGGAACAAACATTGCTTGGGCGATAAGAGTTTCTAAAAATTCTTTGTTATCTACAAAAGTAAATTTTATATCAACCAAAGATTGAAATACATCAATCTTAGTCGCCAAATAATTTTTTCTTAAAACAGCGCAACAGATAATACGTGTAATCACATCTTTATTGTGATCGTTAGCAATCTCTATAATAGATTTAAAATTAAATATTTGTAAATAACCTTCAGCCAGAAGGTATTTTAAAAACACATCTTTTTCCTCAAGTAGCGCATTTATTAAAAAATCACTACTCTCAAAACTTGATTCATTCCAACTCTTATTTCTATGCATAAATGCTAATTTATAATAAGTAACTCTTAATTGCTCTTGGCGTTTTTTTTCGCGTATTTTTTTTGCTATTTTGTTAAAAAAATCTATTGTTGTTTCTGGCAAGGTTTTATTTATAAAAATATTGTTTATTTCTCTGTCAAAACTTTCGCTGTACCGTAAAGAAAAAAGAGCCTCTTGAATTGTATTTTTTACTCTTTCATCATTGATAGGTCTTAGTAGAGATTCAATTGTTCCTTTGGCTTTTTTTATTGCTTCTTGGTAAGAAAGATAGTCTTGGCGATAACGATTTTCAATCTCTTGCCATTTATTAGTGAACAAATCAGGATATTTACCTTCTTTTTCAGACACACATTTATGCAGAATTGACTGATAGCACCACCGACGTAAACGCGGTTCACGATAAGGTATTTCATGCATAAGTGTTAAAGCTTCGATAAAATTTCCTGTGTACAAAGCTTTTTTTAAGTGAGCAAACGCTTTATAATAGTTTTTCTCTTGTATTTCAATTTTACCAAGCATAGTGAAATATTTTGCGTTCCCAGGTGAAAGTCTAATACACTCTTCTAAATATTCTATCGCTTTTTTCTTATTTTTCATTTCGCTATATATTTTAGCAATAGATTCAACAAGAGTAATATCATCGTTAAAGGCTTTTTCTACTTTCAATAAATGAAATAAAGACTTCCTAAAAGAACGCTGTTTAAAATAAACGCAACCCAAATAATAATGGTATTTAAGATTTTTATCATTTTTTAGAATTAAGAATTCAAATTGTTTTTGAGCATCACCATATCGCTCTTCATGGTAGCTAATTAGACCTTTATAGTAAATGGATTCTAAATAGTAGTGCGATTCTTTTGATATTTGATTTATCATAACAAGGGCCTTTCCATATTGCCCTTCGTTATAAAAAGTTTTTACTATATTAATTTGATGTATATCACTAAAATGACTTTTCGATAATTGTTCAACTTCTACAGGAATATTATTTTTTATATTATATATAGTTGTTTTGAATTTTTTTTCTAAAGCTAACTCATGTTTGCTTAATTCGATAGTATTTGTATTTTGTGAACTTGAAAAGTACAATGCTACACTTATAAGTGTACAAAAAAATGAGACTAAAAGCGTTTCTTTAAGATAAGAGGCTCTAATTTTTTTGCCAGAAATAAAATTTTGTAAATCCAACTGTAAATCAGAAACTTTTTGATAGCGATTTTTTGGCTTATGTGCTGTGGATTTTTTCCAAATAAGTTCAAGACTTTTGTCTATTTGTGGATTTATTTTTCGCGGAGATGTAAATTCTCCTTGCATAATTTGAAACAAAACATTAAGAGGACGACTACCTATAGCCATGCGTTTATTACACAACATTTCATAAAAAATAGCGCCTAATGAATAAATATCAGTAGAATAACCAACATTACTACTTTTACCTACTATTTGTTCAGGAGCCATGTAATTTGGTGTACCAAGTATTTCTCCTGTTTTTGTTAGGTCAAATTTACGATTATATGTATATTTTGCTATTCCAAAATCAATTAAAACCGGTTCGTTTTTTTCATTCATAATTATATTATTTGGTTTTAAGTCGCGATGAATTATTTCTTTCTGATGGGCATAACTTAGTATTTCACAAATCTTGACAAAAACTTCTAGTTTCTTCTCTAAGGAAACAGTTGTTTCTTTTAAATAGTCACTTAGAGGTTGTCCAGAAATATACTCCATAACTAAATATTTTTGGTTGTTTTCAACACCAGCATTGTATACTTTAGCAATATTCGGATGATTAAGTTGCGAAGCTATTTGCATTTCGCGCTCAAACCGGCGCATATTAGAAGATGTTTTGATGGTTTTTATTGCTACTATCCTTTGAGGGCTTAGTTGCTGAGCTTTGTACACAGCTCCCATCCCTCCTTGCCCTATTTTTTCTATTAACTTATAATTTGACAATGTTACTTTAGAAAATAATAAGTTATTCTCAGCATCACTCCACGTATCTTCAAATTCGTTCATAATAGTGCCTCATTTTAGTTACTAAAGACAATGTCACTTGGATTAAAAAAAACTAGGGCGTATCATCAATACCTCTAAAAAAACTTTTATCAAAATTTCCACTCATCTTCGCTTATTTTAAAAATAGCCCGAAAATTTATCTTGAGATTTTACTCAAAACGATTTAGCAAATTAGGATTTCGCGAAATTTAAAAAAATACCAATATGGCATCTGCATTATATTCTAAATCGTATCGCAAATTAAAAAATGTAAACCAGGGCGTGTCATCATTCAAAATATTGTGTGTTTTTTCGAGCCCGAGCCCGTTTGCGAGCCCGTTTCCGAAACTTTCACTAACAATTTATCAAAGAAGCAAAGTTTCTTTTTCCATCGCAAAAAACTAGTATTGAACCAATAAATCACTTTCTGTCGCTCTCAAAAAGTTTTCGGGCGCGGGCTCGCAAACGGGCTCGGGCTCAATACTACTGGCGTATCATTAAATGAATCCGTTATATTTTTATCTGTATTGAATGATGACACGCCCTATTTTAAAAAATATTATTTGCCATTGTTTATAATAACTGGTTTCGAAATGAGTGGGCAATGAGTTATTATAGTAATATCAATATTAAATTGGAAATTTAAAAACAAGTAAGAAAGGATTACAATGCAAGAATTAAATCGTTCACAAAAAGCGCGATTTTCTATCCGAGCTTTTAAGGTTATAGCTGATGCTTTACTCCTACGAGGTTACTTTAAACCAGTAGGCGCTTCAGGACAAAAACTAGTAGAAGCTCTGTCTGTTTTGAGCCCAGAAATTTATGGTGTAATGAATGATCCTCAACGCGTAGAACTTTCTGGTTTAGTCTATATAATGGACCGTTTACCTAAAGGTATCGAGCAATGTACGCGCTATACATTTTCAGCTGCAGAAGGTCTACAGGAAGGCTTCGAAACAATAATGCCTCTAAAAAGGCGTCGCAACTCATACCGCGTTAATGGAAAAGAAATGTGCTTTGAAATTACTCGCGGTCAAAGTGAGATATATGATATCTTAACACATATCACTTTCCTCGGTATTGAAATGGAGAAAATTCGCAAACGTGGATACGATGAAGACGGAAAAACCCAAGAGTGGATCCAATTAGAAGAAATTGTTACCTCTAAGAAAAAAATAAAGTCTTTAGATCAAGAAATTTGGAATTTAAGTAAAATAGTAGGGGCTACATTCGAAGAAACGAAAAAAGCTTATCTGCGTCTTGAAAGCTCAGGAGACTACAATAATGGTCTATTTCAAATTATCTATTGGTTAGGAAAAAGAGCTTGGCAGGCTCACCAAGACCCTTCAGAAGGCCACCTTGTTATCTTTACACCGTCTTTAGAAGAAATGATGGGTAAACATTTATATGCTGAAAAATGGGCCACTAATATCAAACAAATCTTACAACAAAAAAAATTAATTGATCGCCCACTGCATATTATCAGTTCTAATTTACATAGTATACGTAATCTATTATCTTGCTATGCTGTAGGCAAAAGTAAAGGGAAAGATGTTTACGAAACAGTTAAGTTTGTAAAAGGACAAGATGATGCACTAAATCGTCATGCTCTAAAACACGGTATGATAGATTACAAAGACACTTCTAAAAGTCATATTGATTGCCAAATTATTGATGCCACAAAAATTGATTTTGCAAATCTACACCCTGATGTCAAAGCTGACGAAGACTATATCAAGAAAAGTAAACCTGTATTGCTTGTCATGGACTACGCGTTTGGCGAACAAGCGTTTGAAGTAATGGATGAACTTCTTAAACCTTATCAAGAGCAAAAACTTAATGTAAGTTCTATTTCGGTGATGGGTAAGGCTGGTATTCTACCTGGTAAAAAAGGGGATATAATGTTGCCAACAGCTCATATTTTTGAAGGCAACACAGATACCTATTCATTTAAAAATCGGCTACAAGTTAAAGATTTCACTCAAGATATAACCGCTTACCGCGGTCCCATGATAACGGTACTTGGTACATCCTTACAAAATAGAGATGTTTTAAATTACTTTCTTGAGTCTAGTTGGAAAGCTATCGGTCTCGAAATGGAAGGTGGGCATTACCAAAAAGCAATTCAATCAGCTATGATTCGCCAGCATATCAAAGAAAATGTAGCCTTAAATTATGCTTACTATGCTTCAGATAATCCTTTACAATCAGGACAAACATTAGCTTCTGGAGGCATGGGAGATAGTGGTATTCGTCCAACATATACAATCAGTAATGTTATGCTACATAAAATTTTAACAAAACCAAAATCGTAGACAACGAGGGAGTAGCACGTTTAAACTAATCAGCAAGAAAAGCATAGCCAGAAGGTATGTTTTGAATAATTGAAAATGATAAAACTAGGGAAGAAGCTTTGTAAACGTCTAGTTTTTCGTGGTTAAGTTGCATGAAAATCTCCCTCAATTTTTCGATCAAGGTCACAGTCACGGTAGTGACTACGGCTATGATTACGAGAGAGACAACCATTATACTTCTTGCGTTATCTTACTTCATTAAACGAGGACACGCCCCTAGTTCTCTAAAACAAGAAATAATCCAAGAGCATGTATTTAACTATACCTTGTACATAAAAAACAGGCAGCGCCCATACAAAAAAGTGAGCAGTAAGCCGCTAAAAAGTTGAGGGAAAAAACTAGTAGCAAAAGGTAAACCTATAACACCAAAGTAATTCTTTACACAGCAACACACAATATAAACAATAGGAAATACAACAGTAATTGTGATATGTTTTCTGTTTTCAAATATGATATATGAAGCCAATATTCCAATAAAAAAATCAAACGCATGCAAACTTAGAGAAAAACGGTACATGTAAAAAATGGGAAGTATAGAGAACATAAATCCTAGGCCACCAATAAGAACTTCAAAAAATGTGATTGGCCGCTCAATTATTTTTGGTTGCACTGGTGTAAAAGGTATCTTGGCAATATCTCTTGCATTAGAGCTTGGTTTTACTTCAGCTTTAGATATAATATTCATCAAGTTTTTAGGCTCAACCATCAATGGAGGCATTGCCTGTCTTGCTTTTGCCATTGAGTCTTTGTTGAGTAATTTCTCTTTTTTCACATCGTTACGATGAAACTCTTTTTTTAGAACTTGATAACACTCACAGCAATGCAAAGCTTCTTTTTGATTTTCTGTTCCGCAGATAAGACATATAATCTTTTCTTGATAGTTTTCTTGCGGTGTATCTTTCGGAGTGTCGTTAGACTGCATGATGGCAAGAAATTGTTCGAAATCATACAAAAAATCTTCGGCAGTCTGGTATCTCTTCGTAATATCATTCTCTAGAGATTTTTCGATAATTGCTACTAAGTTATCGGGAATTTTGGGTAAATAATTACGAATTGGTTCGGGAGGGTTGTTAGCTATTTTATAGCAGATATCGATTACATTCCCACCTTCAAAAGGGCTATGTCCGCTTAAAACTTCATACAGAATAATACCTAAGGAAAAAATGTCGGTTCGTTCGTCTTGATAGTCAACTTCTCCTTTAGCTTGTTCCGGGGACATATATCCAGGAGTTCCTAATATTTGCCCTTCAAGAGTTAAAAAAGTCTCGTCTTTTTTTTCGGCGAACTCCACACATTTTGACAAACCAAAATCAAGTATGATTGGTTCACCGTCATACTTAACAATAATATTAGCAGGCTTAATATCGCGATGAATAACACCAATACTATGGGCGTAAACAATTGCTTTTAAAATCTTATAAAATAAAGTAAATTTTTCCTCTAGAGAAAGACTACTCTCTAAATATTTTTTTAGCAGCAACCCTTCCACATAATCCATTACGATAAATATTTTGCCTGAAATTTCGCCCGTTTTTCGAAAACGAACAAAATTAGGATGACTCAAAAGTTTACTAGTCTGCGCTTCTCTTTCAAATCTCTTATATTGAGAGTCATTTACCATTACTTTTATGGCAACGATCTCATCTGTATCAATATGTCTAGCTTTATAAATGGCTCCCATACCACCGTCATCTATTTTTTCGATAATCTCATAGTTTGCGAATCTTTTGGGAGGTTGCCATACTCTTTTGTCTTGGAGGTCCATGGATTTTTTCTTACTATTTGATTATTTTAAGCGCGACAGGATAAATTTTTTCTACCCACATATTGTACATTTTTGCAGAAGGATGTAAACCATCATTTGCAACAAGTGAAGCATCTTTTTTTCTTGATAAAGGAGTAATATCAATGTAGTGGCAGCGCCTTTTTTTAGTTTCTTTGGCATTTATGTTGTTAAAAATATCGATTTGCTGTCCTATTTGCTTTGAAGACCTTTTGTCTTTTTTTGCAAATGGAGTAATCCCCCAATCAGGAATAGAGACAACAATTACTTTTTTAGGGTCTTTACCCGCAAAGTTAATGGCCTGCTCTAAAAGCCAAATAAACTCTTTTCTATATTTCTTTTCACTTTGTCCTCTATATTGATTGTTTACACCAATTGAAAGGCTTACCATATCAAAGTTTTTTTGTATATTTTTCTTATAAATTACCTGCGCCAGTTCATCTGTAGTCCAACCTGTTTGAGCAATAATTTGAACATCGATGTTAATCTGAGATTTTTTCAAAGCTTGTTGCAATTGAATCGGCCACGAATTTTCTTCTACACATTCGCCAATTGTGTACGAATCACCCAAAGCTAAAAAATTTTTCATAATCATACCCCTCACACCCAAATCAAAACATCATTTTCCTTGACTTTTTTGTTATATACTTATATCTTAACAATTATTTTATAATGAATCTAAATTTTTTTCTAAAGAAAAGATATTCGTTGTGAAGTACGAGACTACTTCCATTAATTAAGATCTTTTCTACAAAATGTTTAGAGCTAGGGGGATCGCTAAAATAGAGTATCCTAGTTACACTAAAATTTTGTACTTAGCTAAGTATTATGAATGTGATATAGTTAGTTTGTAATAACAACACTACAATACAGCATGGAAACACATCCCTTAATTCAACTGTTACAAGTAAAGGTTTTCGTATGAAGCTATTTATCATTTGTACAGCACTACTATTTATTATTTCTTGTGGCAGTAGTATTAGTGAACAAACAGTCAACCTAAAAAGCACTCAATCACAAGATCGAGTTTTAGCAATAGAGTGGCTACACAATAATGTTGAAAATGACAGCACTATAAAAAAAATGCTAGAAGAAGCTCTGACAAGAGATAGCAGTCCAGTTGTGCGTTCCACGGCAATACGACTAATGGTTAAATCCAAAGATCGTTCATTTTTACCCCTTATAGTAAAAGCACTCGACGACAAGAATCACCTCGTTCGAATGGAAGCCGCGCAATCTGTGGGATCTTTCTTTGGCTACGAATATCAAAATCTTTTAGGTGAGAAATTACAAACAGAAGAAGATGTTTGGGTAAAACTGAAGATCATAAAATCCTTGCGTTATTTAAGAGCAAAAAATGTAGTATCCCCTCTTATTGCAATGCTTAAAGATGAGAACCCTTCTGTTAGACATCAAGCTCTTGCTGCACTAGAAAAATTTACAAAAGCCAAACTGGGGTTTAAACACGAAGCGTGGGATGAATGGTATAAAAAGCAAAAACCCGAAGAAGACGCAAACGACCTTGAAAAAGAGGAAGAAAAAGACATAGACGCCCCAAAAGAAAATGCAAACGACCTTGAAAAAAACATAAATAATCCTAAAGAAAACGAAGACAAAAAGAAATCATAACAAACACTAAGAAACAATTTTAGGAAATCCATGAAGAAACGTTTGGGATTTTTATTACGCCTTAGCATTACATTCCTAATCATATTTTACATTATCAACTACATGATTGTATTTGACGATATTGTCTATCTTGATAATGGAAAAAGTGTTCGCGGCAATATAAGTCATATTACAAGCTCTACATGTTTTATAAACATTCATGGCAACAAGCAACAAATTCCATTTGCTCAAATTGATTTAACTAAGGGTATTGAATATGGTTTTTATTCTGTAGTTAGTAACTTAGATTTAACTATCTACTTTTTGTTTTGTTTGTTTTTATTTTGCAACATACTCCTCACTTCTTGGCGCATTCTCTTAATATTAAAACCTCAAAATATCACCCTCTCTTATTGGCAAATGACAAAAATTAATTTTATCTCTACCTTTTTTGGGAATTTCTTACCCGGTTTTACTGGCGGAGACGCTTTAAAAATATACTACCTTGCCAAAAAAAGTTCCCTAGTACTTAAACCTTTAGCTCTTGTTTTGTTTGATAGAGTTATAGGCTTAATGGCTCTTATTCTCGTCGCTACAACAGTTACTATATTCCAAATCCATACACCAGTAGTAAAGAGCTTTGCGCCTTTTATATTTACTTTATTTGGCGGAGTTGTTTTTGGATGTTTAGTTTTATTTTTTCTTCCATTGCAATTTTTACAGAGAAAACACTCTCTGCTGGATCAAATAATTGAAATTATTTTTGTTTTTCGTCAAAAACCAATTGTTTTTTTTCAAGCAGCTGCAATATCAATACTTGTACACTGCTCAACAAATATTTCGGTTTACGGCTTTGCACAAGCTTTACACATCGATTTGCCTATATACATCTTTTTCGTATTTGTACCAATTAGTTTTATTGTTATGATGTTACCAATTTCTTTGGCAGGCTGGGGTGTTGGTGAAGCAACATACAGTTATTTATTTAGTTATGTAGGAATTGCGAAAACAAAAGCTGTAACCCTTAGTGTATTAACAAAATTTGGGCAAATGCTTGTAGGAATTATTGGGGCAATGATTTGGATTGTTGACAAGGATATTCGTCATAAAAAAGACTAGTTCTATTGTATAAAAAAAACAATATGACTTAACTAGGAAAAATTAGGAAACCATTCAGGTTTCTTAAATTCATTATCAAAGCGAGTATTTCCACCTGTACAAAGACGTGTTGCAAGCCTTTCATCACAAGACAAACCTCTTTCTTTATGTTTTTCGACTGTTTTTTGCACATCATAACCTACTTGTCGATACTCTATATAGCTTTTGTAGTCAATTGTTATATAAAGTGCATACCTAGCATTTGGATTATTATCTCTTGGCTGTCCAACTGAACCAGCATTGATAATCATAGTTGGAAATGGATCATTTACTTCTAAGCGATATGATTTCGACGATTTTCCTGGAGGTAACATTACCTTTTGCGCAGGGGGTAGAAAATAATGACCATCGTTACCAAATAAACTAATTGGATGCCAATCTTTTCCCGCCGAATATTTTGAGTAGATTGCTGGAATATGAGAATGTCCAACAAAAACAATTTTTCGATTCTCGAAATTTTCGCCGGCATTTTTGGTTTTTAGATAATCCCATTTTTCGGGAGCGGGATTTATTGTACTATGAACAAGCCAAAAACGTCCAATTTTCTTTATAAGTTCTTTTTGACATAGTCCTCGTATGTAGTTAGCTTCGTCTGTTCCCTGCATTTGTTCGATAGTCCATTCCATGACTTCTTTTGCAGAAGAACTAAAACTACTAAGGTCTTGATCGCAAACACCATAGTCGTGATTTCCAGCGACGGTAGCAATGAGTTGTTTGGATTCGAGAAGAGTCATAAGGCGGCGAGTGCATGCCATGGGATCAGGCCCATAACCAACAATATCACCTAAACAATATATACTAGATACCTGTTGGCGCTTAATATCCTCTAGAATAGCTTCTAAAGCTTCTAAGTTACCGTGAATATCTGATATAAATGCAATTGCATGATAGTATGGTTTATTTGATGGCATAGAAGATCTCAAATAAGGAGGTGAGTATTGATGAACGGAGAGAGCGGGATTCGAACCCGCGGTAGCTCAAATAGTGCTACAGTAGATTAGCAATCTACCGCATTCGGCCACTCTGCCATCTCTCCATTTTTTTTATCGGAGACGGTAGGATTCGAACCCACGATCCCCTCTCGGGGATAACGGTTTTCAAGACCGCCGCATTCGGCCACTCTGCCACGTCTCCAATGCAATTGAAGTATAGTTTTTTTTTCCACAAAGTCAAGAAAAAATATAAAAAAAATAATCAACTAATTTATAATAGTCTAAGCTTTCGATGTTCTTTGACTTCAAAAGCCAAAAGAAAAACGATTTTTTAAAACTCTTTTACACTATTTTTATTAAATAGTTCAGTACCAATAATTCTTAGAGACACAGTAAAAAACAATCTACCATTTTACACCGCTTTTCATCTGCCAACATCGTTATTTTTCGTTTGCAGCATACTACTACACACGTTAAAAATGTTTAGCTAACGAATAAAATGTCTATGTAAAATTTGGTATATTATATCTTTGCCACTCAGTACTTTACTAGGACATGTTAGCATTTAGATTTTGTGCGACATGAGTTAACTTAGGAGGTAGCGAACCACTTTGGCAGCACAAAATTGTACTCCACAATTGAAAAATAACAAAGCTGATTTCGAAAATAACCAAATTATAAGGAAGACAAATGTCAACATGCCCTATATAATTAGGCAATACTAAGGCGTGTCATCATTCAAAATATTGTGTGTTTTTTCGAGCCCGAGCCCGTTTGCGATCCCGTTTGCGAGCCCGTTTCCGAAACTTTCACTAACAATTTATCAAAGAAGCAAAGTTTCTTTTTCCATCGCAAAAAACTAGTATTGAACCAATAAATCACTTTCTGTCGCTCTCAAAAAGTTTTCGGGCGCGGGCTCGCAAACGGGCTCGGGCTCAATACTACTGGCGTATCATTAAATGAATCCGTTATATTTTTATCTGTATTGAATGATGACACGCCCTAAATGGTTTACGGTTTGTGCTAGTTGAAAGTTTGCTATTTTTTTGCGTTCGATCCCGTTCCCGTATAAATACAACGTAACTTAAGCATTCTGGCAATAGTACAAAAAACATAATTGTATGTATTAAATAATTTTCAATTATTTTGGCGTAAGTTTGTACTTATGATTATTTGGTTGGTTGAATTTCTGGAAACGGGATCAGATTAGGAATCGTATTTTTATTTCAACTAGCACAAGTCGTATGATTAATATAGGGGTATGTCGACACGCCATAATTCATTTTCAAAAAGGATATACAAAATGTCTGATCAAAAACCAATACGTTGGTGGCCTTTGTGGTCTATACTCATTTTAGATATAGGTCTAATTTTGTGGATGCAATTTTTTCAAGAGACTCTTCAAAGTTTCTTAATGATGGCATCACAAATTTTGACTTTTCTACTTGCTTTTTTATGGTTAATGCTCTTATCGCGTTTGAAATTTAAAATACGCTTGTATTGGCTCGCCGGAATCCTTGTCACAATTGGCTTGTTTTTTGCTATTTTTCGCATAAAAGATATTAGTGGTGACCTTGTTCCTACTTTTACTTGGCGTTGGTCAGAAACAAAATATAGTTCAAAAATAACAAGAGGCGAAACAACATTAAACCAAGAAAAAGCCTCAGACTACACACAATACCTAGGACAAGGGCGTGATGGAATTGTTCATGGAATTAAACTTGAACGCGATTGGAAAAAAAATCCTCCTAAATTAGTCTGGCAAAGATCTGTAGGTTTAGGATGGTCAGCATTTGCTGTAAAAGGTAAATTCGCAGTAACACAAGAACAACACGATGAAAAAGAAATGGTTGTTTGTTATGAGTTAGACTCTGGTAAAGTAAAGTGGACTCACGAAGACACTGTTCGCCACACAACATCGCAAGGAGGTGTAGGACCGCGCGCAACACCTACTATAAATGATAAATTTGTATACACACTTGGCGCAACAGGCATACTCAATTGTTTACAACTCGACGATGGAAAAAAAATATGGTCAGTAGATGTTGTTGAAGTAAACGACGCAGAATTACCACAATGGGGAAAAAGCTGTTCGCCACTTGTTCTTAATAACCTAGTAGTGGTAAGTGCAGGTGGAACCAATAATAATTCTCTTGTTGCCTACGATAAAACCACTGGGAAATTCGTTTGGGGCGGAGGAACAGACAGCTCAAGCTATAGCTCTCCTGATATTTTTACAATACAAGGAGTTCAGCAAATACTTATCTTCAATCGCCATACAGTTGCTTCTCATAATCCCAAAAATGGCAATGTTTTATGGGAACACCCTTGGTCAAAAAGAGGTTCTGCAAATATCGCACAGCCGATTGTTGTGGGAAACCAAGTACTATTTGCTTCTAGCTATGGTATAGGCAGTAAACTATTTAATATTTCACTAAATGATAATAAGTTTACCGCTGAAATCGAGTGGAAAAGTAAACGCATGAAACCTAAATTTGCCAATATGATTTATCAGGATGGTTATGTATATGGTTTAGATTCAGGTGTATTAGGATGTATCGATTTCAAAACAGGAAAAAGAATGTGGCGTAATGGTCGTTATGGACACGGACAAGTAATACAAGTTGACGACTTATTCATTGTACATGCAGAGGCGGGTTATCTAGCTTTAGTAGAAGTCAATTCCAAAGAATTTAAAGAACTTTGTCAATTTCCAACACTAGAAGAGAAAAGTTGGAATCCACCAGCCCTTGCAGGAAACTATCTATTAGTACGTAATCATCGCAAGGCTGTTTGTTATGAACTTCCTATAAAATAAAGTTATTGAGAGCCGAGAAAAATTCTCGGCCCTCACTTATTGCTTTCATCAATACGTCTTGCTGCTTCAAGCAACAAAAACTGTAGATCGTGGGACATTGTTGTTTTAGATGATGTTTCATTGGGAATAAATTCAAAATTTCCAACGCGCCATTCCATAATTTTGAAAAATGCCTCTGGTCCTTCTAAATCTTCCACTTCACTATGAATAATCATCCCATTTACAAAAAATATACTAGCTGTATCATTATCTTCACTTAGCTCCATATGCCCATTTTTTTCTTCACCAGCTATCATTTGTAAAACGCTGCTTAGTTCTAAAATACCCAGGCTACCGCGTAATGTATCTCGAAATTTTTCCAACAATTCTTTTGTGTCAGCTTTTGTACTAACCGTTTTAAAAAAAGAGGATGACTTCATTGCCGCCTTTTTATCGGGATCTTCCATTTTGTAAAAAGAGATATCATTAGCACCTATATTAATAATATCTTGATCTTGCAATTGATATTCTTCAATCAACTCTTCATTAACGGTAACTCCATTATGGCTATTTAAATCGCGAACCGTATAACAACTCTTTTCATCGCACCACTTAATCACCGCATGTCGTCGAGAAACGTCATTTGAAGTTAAAATTAAATCATTCTCTGGTCCACGGCCAACATAAATTTCATTGTGTTTAGTTAAACGAATAGGAGGAAAAGGAAAGCACTCAATATAAATTCCAGGCGCATTTTTACGTTCAACTTTACGATCTGATCTACGCGAAACTACTTTTTCAATTAAGCTACTAACAGATCGCTTGTTTTTTTCTGTTGGTCGGTTACACGAACAATTTTCACCCGGCGATAATTCGCGGCCACAATTTGCGCATTTCATCCATTTTTCCTTTGGAAATTTATCTGATTGAACTGGGCACATACCCCAAGTAAGTTACAAATTTTTTCCCATAACTTACTTAATTTACTACAATTTATGATTATATCTAAGTCTGTTGTTTAGTTCAACCAAATTAGTTTTAGGGCGCATCCTAGCAAAAAATAGATGAAAATCGCAAGTTTTCTTACCTATTCTTTTAATTGAGCACTTACCATCCACTTAATGTTAAATTTATCGGTAAGCATTCCAAAGTAAGATCCCCAAAAAGTTTTGTTAAGTGGCATATCTATAGTACCATCTTCGGATAATGCATTGAATATTCTCACTGCCTCTTCCTCTAAATCAGTACTAATTGAAATCGAAAAATTATTTCCTTCAACAAACTGATCGGCTCCAGTGCGATCACTTCCCATTAAAATGGTTTCTTTACTGATAGGCAAAGAAATATGCATTATTTTTTCTTTATCTTCTTCAGAAACTTGACATTCGGCATTTTCCGGCATATCTTTAAATTTGCCCGCATAAGGAATCTCTCCCCCAAATATCGACTGATAAAAACTAAACGCTTCTTCGCAATTTCCATTGAATGTAAGATAAGGATTGATAGTTGTCATCTTGTACCTTTCATAATTTACCCATAACACCGCTCTTCGTACATCACAAAGTATTTGGCATTACAAAAATAATTTAATAAAAACATATTATCAAATTATGGGCAGAGATTACAACTATTAAATTACGGTTTTTGTACGGCAAAAAATATATTCTATAAAACAAGTGATTTTTCTTAAATTACTTAGAATACACCACTTCAAAAAACTCAGTAATAATTTGTTCTTCATCAAGATTATCAAGAACAAAGTATTTCTCGAAAAAACGACGATGCCCTTCGCGCCAATACTCAAGAGACAAATCTCCCTCACCTTCGGCAACAGCAATTCGTAAAGGAACATCCTTAAACAAATGAATCTCCACAGCCACAGTTCGCACAATACATTTGGGAATATTTTGCGCATTAAGAATAATCCAGTAATCACCAACTTTAGGAAGCGGATCTTCTGCTTCAACATAGTCGCGAACGAGACCACTACCTGCGGTTTTTTTTCCTTGTAAATAAAGAGACAAAAGTGAATCGGCAATTGTTTTGTCACCAGCCATTGCAGCATGAACAGAAACATCTGGATCTTGTTCACGTTTTCGACAATACGCTTGCCAATATTGTAAATGTTCGCCTTGTAATGAAGTTGTATCCATATAAAATTCCTTAACTAGTAATAACGTTACACGCGAAACTTGTTTCAACAATCATCTGCGCATCGCTTGTAAAAATCTGGACTTCTATTATTTCTGTAATACATAATAACACACGATAAACTTTTGTTTCTCTCTCTAAAAAATTCTTTTGTTGTTTTCAAAATCAAAATACCTTTATAGTTTTTGTATAGTCAAAGGTTATGGCTAAGGCGTGCTATTTAAGTGTTCAAAAAATGAACATACAATGAACATTTTGATTGACTTTGAATAATTGTTTATTAAAATTTAAAACACGAAAAGTTGTTAGTTATTACAAAAACAATTGAGATATTGCCAATTATGATAGCTATTAAAAAGGCTTACAAAATTAAAACAAACACACTCTCATAAAGGTAAAGTTATCAACCAAAAAACGAACAATAACAAAGACAAATATATTGCCTTCATGGTCCCTTTCATGCTCATTCTTTCGAGTACTATCATGGCTATGGCATGGCTTGGGCACTTAAAATACAAAGAAAACCTAAGTTTCTGGATCGCGACTTTAGTAGCTTGGCTAATTGTTTTACCGGAATATCTACTAAATATTTCCGCCATTCGCTGGGGAGTGAAAAAATATACTCCAAGTCAAATGGCAGCAATAAACCTCTCATCAGGAGTTGTTTTTATTGCTCTTGTGTCGCACTTTTTTCTAGGTGAAGCACTAACAACGAGAAAATATATTGGTTTTGCTTTCATGATAATGGCAATGATACTTATCACCGGTCCCAAGAAAATCAAAAAGCCAGAAAACACTAAAACTGTGGAGGGTAACTAAATGGCTATGTACCTAGTCCCCGTTCTTCTTTTTCTCTCTAGTTTCTTAATGGCCTTCGCTTGGTTAGGTCATATAAAGTTTAAAGAGAAATCTTTTTTCACTGCCCTTGTATTAAGCTGGCTTCTTGTTCTTCCCGAATATTTGCTAAATGTTTTCGCAATGCGCTGGGGAGTCGATTTTTATAAACCCAGCGAAATGGCCTCTATAAATCTCTGTACAGGAGTCATTTGCGTAGCCATTGTTTCAAAATACTTTCTTGGAGAAGTACTCAATACTTCCAAGACTTTGGGCTTTTTCCTCATGGCAGTGGGAATGGTATTAGTGGTTCTCTAAGTTTCTAATACTTAGAAATCACATCCCTTAACCACAAAATAACTTTCACTACCCTACTCCATTCATCTTACAAAACCTTCGGTTTCAATTTCTTGAAATCAAGTTACCACGAAACTTGTATCCGCAATGACGAATCAAATTAGATCCATCGTTTGTAAAAATATGGCTCTACTGCTCCTATAATAACACACTAAACTTTTGTTTCCTCCCATAGAAAACCCTTTTGTGCATTGATTTTTTCGATTTTTGCAACTAAGATACTTTATTTACTAGCTCTACTTTCTACTTACATATAACTATTTATTCTGTGGTCTAAATTATGAACTTTACAAAAAAAGCCATTCTATCTATAAAACGTTTTTATCAAAATTTAGCTATTGCCATTCCCAATTTCGTTATGGGAATGATCAACTCTTTATTTTATTTCTGGAAATCTCATTTACTTATAGGTGGAATTTTTAGTGTTCTTCTTTATCTTTCTCATTTCGATCCTTTTCTAGGATTAATATTAACGTCATTATTCTTAATAGTTTTAGCAACCTACAATATCCAATTGTTAAACAAACATTCTTCTCTAAGTCGACTTTTATCCAATACAATTGACTCAACGAAGCGTAAAGAATTACAAGATCAAGGAATATTTGGATTTAAACAGAACTGGTTTTCTTATCACTCTGTGTGGGTGAATATAATATTTATTTTGACTGCTAGCCTTGTTTTTCGAGGAATTGCGCTATCTTTTTCCGGTTGGTATAGTTACTCGAATACACCAGATATGACCTCGTGGATTGTTTTTGCACTTGACGATATCCTCTTAAAAGGAGTACTTACTTTTGATGTCATGGAAAAATTTCATTTGAACATAGTAAATATTCATGATGTTGGTCACGGTGCCAAAGCTCTTTCTATTTTCTTCCGTATCATAGTAGGCTTATTCTTTATCAAAATCATCGCAAACGAATTAATGTTCTATTTTACTGTTAGCAACCACATTACAGCGATGAAAAACATACATTCTTACAAAGAAAGAACAAATAACAAATCCTACTGTCTTCTTCAACAACTTGGTAAACTACCTGTACCTTCACTTATCAAAGGATTACATTCTAAGCATACAGGAACTCGTATAGGTTGCGCTTCCTTACTTGTTTTTCCGCAATCTCATAAGTATTTGGTCGCTTTTATCCGCCGGAATCCCGATGCCGAATCTCTCGCAAGCGCGTTAATTTCTCTTGCAAACTCAAAGTATTCTCGCCTTGAAGAACTTATACATTCGTCAATACCTCATCTTCATGCTGAACTAATAGACTACGTATTTATGACAATAGCCAATTCTCCTCATTATTTAGAGCCAAAAAACTTTTCTAGTTTCAGTAAACTCACCGATACTGTACCAGAAAAAGCATTACCAGCTCTATATTGTTATCTCGCCGCCATACATTCGGAAGAAAAGGATTCCTTTTTTCGCTCCCAATTGGACCCAACTAACCCTCAACTTTTTGGTTGCGTTGCTTTAGCTTTAGCCAATGTAAAAAATGCAGAATTTATCCCTCAATACTTCTTAGCAGCGGTTATAAGCACCGAATCCGTTGCAGAAAAAATTATAAACCGTTTGGGCAATTTTGACATTAAAAACGAAAGCCTAGAGTTAGTACAACATTTACGAAATCCTCTTCCTGAAGCTAGACAAGAAGCGTGCGAACAATTAGTAAATGATTACCCTGCTTTTATGGAAAAATTATTTCCTTATCTATTACTCAATGACCCAGAGCAAGATGTCAGAAGAAGTATTTTAGAGGGAATTGGTAGCCATGAAATGATCAGTTGTGCCCCTTCTTTACAACAAGCATTGAGAACAGGAAAAAATTCCGAAGAAACCCGTGCTCTTATTATTACAACCATAAGTGATATGGAACTAAAAGAGTATGGAGAGGACTTGCTACATACTCTAAATAAAGACGACAGTGCGTGGGTACGCAGTTCGGTAATCTATACAATGGTTTCCCTAGAACTAAAAGAGTATGGGGAAAATATAGCAAAAGCATTGATCGAAGACCCCGATGAAACTGTACGCGAAGCAGCAGCAGAAGCTATTGGTGATTTGGGTCTAAAACAGTACGGAGCTTCTCTGCTTCGCGCCTTGCAAGAGGACAAAAAAGAAACTCCACGCGAAAATGCAGTTCGAGCGATTGCAAAACTTGGTCTCAAGGAATACAGTAATGAGTTATTAAACCTCTTTAAATCAAAAGAAGATTTACGCTGTGCTGCCATTGAAGCCATTGGAAAACTAGGATCTCCGCAACACATAGAAAAAATTGTATCGGTAATGCTACATGATTCGATGTCTTTCGCTCGTTGTTCTGCGATAACAGCCTTAATAATGTTAGATAAAGATCACTCCGCGCTAGAACAAGCCCTCAATGATACAGATGAATCTGTACGCGATAGAGCCATACGAGCAATTACAGAAATAGAAGCAACTCAGTATAGTGAATCTCTAGTAAAGCTCTCTACTTCTGACCAAGATCAATATGTCCGAGAATCAGCTATCAAAGCAATTGGGGAACTCAACCTTACGAATTATACTGATCAAGTCGCAACAGCATTGTTAAAAGACCAAGCAGCCGATGTACGTAGTGCAGCAGTGACAGTGTTGAAAACATTTGGCCAAGATCATCCCGCTTTAGAACAAGCACTTAGTGATGCAGATGAATTTGTACGCATGGAAGCTATCGAAGCAATCACCGAAATACAAGCAACTCACTACAGCCAATCTTTAATAAAACT
This sequence comes from Candidatus Uabimicrobium helgolandensis, assembly GCF_041508025.1. Lineage (NCBI taxonomy): Bacteria > Pseudomonadati > Planctomycetota > Candidatus Uabimicrobiia > Candidatus Uabimicrobiales > Candidatus Uabimicrobiaceae > Candidatus Uabimicrobium > Candidatus Uabimicrobium helgolandensis. Next base: position 8,645,781 of record NZ_CP165719.1, on the reverse strand, counting down.
TGCGAATGACGAAAATGAAAGCGTACGTACGGCGGTTCTTGTGGCAATAGATACACTAGATTTACGACAATATATTTCTATCGTGAGAAATGCTGTTAATGACTTAGATGAGTATGTTCGCGAAGAAGCAACTACCATTTTAGAGAAGTGGGAACCAAATAAATAAAGGAGTTTTTTGTGTTAATACTGCGGTTCGTTCATTTTATTATGGGAATTATCACCAATTTTATTAGAGGAATGTTATTTTCTCTACTGCATTTTTGGCTGCGCCATCTACTTTTACTGGTTACTTTCTTTGCCATAGCCAAAGCTTTTACAATATCACCTTCCATCGGTTTTTCACTGTCTATTTTACTGGCAATAGTGTTATTATTTTATAATATTACTCTGCTAAATCGTTACAGTTCTCTAGCTCAATTGATGGATGGAACTATAGAAACACAAGAATTTGAAAAACTTAAAAAAGAAGGTCTTTTTAATAATAAACAAAATCTATTTTCTTACCACGCAGTGTGGATAAATATAGTATTTATCATGAATACAGGTTTCATTTTTTATGGCATTGCCGTAAATTTCCCACATTGGCAGTGGTATAGTTACCCAGATCAGCTGCCAAATCTAATGTCATGGATGATTTTTGCTATCGACGATGTTTTTCTAAAAGGTGCGATCACATTCGACATAATGGAAAAATACAATCTTCACATCAGTAGTATTATGGATCTTAGTAGCGGAGCAAAAACTTTATCTGTTATTTTTCGTTTAGTGGTCAACCTTTTCCTTATTAAAATTGTCATTGATGAAACTAATTTTTACTTTACGTTAAATGAACATGTAGACACTATGAAAGATATTTCCTGCTACAATAACAAGGATCAGAATACCTCTTATCAATTACTAGAAAAATTAGGCACACTTTCTCATTTTGCTTTGCTGCGCGGTTTAGAATCCCAAAAAAACGGAACTTTAATTGGCTGTACTTCCTTATTAGCCAAAAAATATAACAAAAAACTGGAAAACTTCATCGCTCGTAAATGCGATCAATCACACATGTCAGAACCTATTATGAGTGCACTGATTGCTTTAGCAAAATCGCAACATTCAGGTGTAGAAAAAATCATCGTCAAAGTATTAACAGAACACCACTCTCCTTCGACACCTGTTTTATTCAAAACATTAATATCATTACCCAACTATCATAAATCAGAAAATCTCCCTCTTTTTATTCCCCTTATTGACAAATTATCAGGAAAATCTCTACAAGAACTTTTTCTTTACCTTGCTGCTATAAACAACGAAAAAAAGCACACTCTTTTTCAAAAATATTTAGATCCGCATAATCCAGAGTTATTTAGCATAACAGCCTTGGTATTATCTCAGAGCGAAACGGACAAATTTTTAGCAGAATATTTACTGGCGATTGTCATTGGTTCTGAACAAATAGCGAAGAAAATTCTAAAAGCACTTCCAACCTTAGGTATAGCAGAGAAACACGTAAATTACCTAGAAAATTTACGCAGTCCTTTAACGGAAGTAAAACAAGAGGCATGCGAAATACTATCAAAAGCCTACGGAAAAACTGTAAGTCTAGTAATAACTCACTTACTTGCACATGACGAAAAAGTTGAAGTTAGAGAAAGAATCGCTGAGATTATCCAAGAAAAAAATTTAGTAGAGTGCATACCTCAATTAAAAGAAACTGTTTTGCAAGACCCACATCCAGATGTTCGTAGTGCTGCGGCCATATCTATCGGACAATTTCAACTCGCAGATCATAATCGCCTTCTCGTACGAGTGTTAGAGAAAGACAAAAGCAGTAAAGTGCGTGAATACGCGGCCTACGCACTAGGTCTTTCTGGGCTCAAATACTGTGGAGGACACTTAGCACAAGCATTACGCAAAGATCCTACACCTGAAGTTCGCACAAATGCTGTAGAAGCCATCGCGAAACTAGGACTAAAAGAGCACGCAAATGATATACTTTATGCTCTTTGTGAAGATGAAAATAATACTGTGCGCGAAGAAGCCATTTGGGCAATTGAAACTCTTCGCCTTGTAGAATACGGAGAACATTTAGCAAAAGTTTTACGCGAAGACACGAGCAGCGATATCCGCAGTAAAGCAGCCGAAACGATCGGTAAACTTGGCCTAAAACAATATACTTCAGAAATGCGAAACATCTTATCAGAAGATAAGAACAGCTTTGTTCGTAGTGCCGCAGCAGAAGCTTTAGGAAACTTAGGCGACGACCAAGCAAGTGAAGTATTGGGACAAGCTTTACAAGACCAAAGTGAACTCGTACGCCAAAAAGCAACGATAGCAGTAGGAAAATTGAAACTCACTCAATTTATACCGAAGTTAGCAGAGCTATTCCGTACAGACGGAAACGAAGCAGTGCAAGCAAACGCAATTAACGGCTTAGGTCGTATGGGAAACATCGAGCCCAAGTACCAAAGCTGTGTAGATGAAGCTCTGAAAAAGAATAACCTGAAGATGCGCAAAGAGGCAGTTGTTTCTATTGGTAAACTCAAACTGACAACTTACGTACAGCGACTGTCCAAACATTGTCAATTCGAAAAAGAGAACATCGCAGTTCGCGCGCAATGTTTATCTTCTTTAGCCATACTAAAAAACAATGCCGCAGAAAACTCCGATTTAGAACAATTACATATAGAATCAATAGTATGCACAAACCCGATACTACAAGCAACAAAAACAAATGCTATGGCATTAGAAAAAGGTAAACTTGATTTATCGGAAATACTACTTATCTGGGAAAAAACTCGCGTATCTTGGCCCAAAGATATGCTCAACTCTATCACCGATCTTGAACTAAAAAATATCGATGCGTGGAAAAAGTTTTGGAAGGACTACCAACTAGCTCAAAACCCTCCGTATTATGATTACTGTATGAGTTACCAAAAGTAAGTAATAAAAACGTCAGGTAATTGATAATTATAGAAGTACAACCCTTTTTTTCCAATGGTTTTAGCAAGAGTAACATTCATAATCGAAAAAATTATATAAAGAAATCATTAGAAAAAAACTAAAGGAAAAAAGATGAACGGAAAAATGCAAAAAATCAACTTCACAGAAAAGCTCAATAAATTTAATGAACTATGGACACCAAAAGTAATCGCTGAATTAAATAACTATCAATTCAAATTAGCCAAAATCCACGGAGAATTTGTGTGGCACTCTCACGACGATACCGACGAAGCATTTATAGTAATTCGCGGCAAAATGGCAATAGAATTTCGCGATCGTACGGTAAACTTAGAGGAAGGTGAAATGTTTATTGTACCAAAAGACGTAGAACATCGCCCTTATGCCGAAGAAGAATGCCATATAATGTTGATTGAACCACAAGGAGTAGTAAATACCGGAGAAAGCGCTGGTGAGCTAACAGCTCCTAATGACAATTGGGTTTAGGTTGGCCGGTTGGTTAGTTGGTTTATTTTACGAAAAGAGAAGTGGCAATGGATATTAATCAGGATGCTTTAGAAATAAGCTTAGCAAATAAGAATTTAACAGAATTTCCGATGGAAGTTTTACAATGTAAAAAGCTCCAAAAATTAGATTTACGTAATAATCAATTTAGTACTCTTCCTTCTGAGATAGTACAACTTACTAATCTCCAAACATTACATTTGAGTAATAATCAGTTTAATGCTATTCCTCCTGAGATATTGCAACTTACTAATCTCCGAATATTATATTTAAGTAACAATCAACTCAGTACTCTTCCTACTAAAATATTGCAACTTGCTAATCTCCGAGTATTATTTTTGAGCAGTAATCAGCTCAGCACTCTTCCTTCTGAGATATTACAACTTGTTAATCTCCGAGTATTATATTTAAGTAACAATCAACTCAGTACTCTTCCTCCTGAGATATTGCAACTTACTAATCTCCAAGTATTATATTTGAGTAACAATCAACTAAATACTCTTCCTCCTGAGGTACTACAACTTACTAATCTCCAAATACTAGATATGAGTAATAATCAGTTTAATGCTATTCCTCCTGAGATACTACAACTTACTAATCTCCAAGTACTAGATATGAGTAATAATCAGCTCAGTACTCTTTCTCCTGAGATATTACAGCTTACTAATCTCATTCGATTAGATTTGAATAATAATCAACTCAGTATCCTTCCTCCTGAGGTATTGAAGCTTACTAATATCCAAATATTAGATTTGAGTAATAATCAGTTCAGTATTCTTCCTCCTAAGATATCGCAACTTACTAATCTCCAAACATTAGATTTGAGTAATAATCAACTCAGTATTCTTCCTCCTGAGATATTGCAATTTATTAATCCCACTCAATTAGATTTACGTAATAATCAGCTCAGTATTCTTCCTCCTGAGATATCGCAACTTACTAATCTCCAAACATTATATTTACGTAATAATCAGTTAAGTATTCTTCCTCCTGAGATATCGCAACTTACTAATCTCCAAATATTAGATTTGAATAATAATCAGTTCAGTGCTCTTCCTCCTGAGATATTACAACTTACTAATCTCACTCAATTATATTTACGTAATAATCAGTTCAACATTCTTCCTCCTGAGATATTGCAACTTACTAATCTCCAAACATTAGATTTGAGTAATAATCAGTTCGGTATTCTTCCTCCTGAGATATTACAACTTACTAATCTCACTCAATTATACCTACGTAATAATCAGTTCAGTGCTCTTCCTCCTGAGATATTACAACTTGTTAACCTTCGAGCATTAGATATGAGTAACAATCATATAACCCACATTCCTAAATGTTTCTTCGATTTGAAATTACAGCTAAACTTTTTTCAAAACCGACATTCCCTTGATCAATTAAACCTAACAAACAACCCTATAGAAAAGCCTCCGTTAGAAATCCTTGAAAAAGGAAAAGAAACAATTCTTAATTATTTCGATTCCTTGGAAGGTGGAGAAACTCCTTTAAACGAGATAAAACTATTGTTTTTAGGTCACGGTAAAGCAGGGAAAACATCGTTGATGAAAAGAATACTATGCGAAAAATTTAATACTAACGAAAATACTACGCATGGCATTAATCTCCGTGTATGGAACTGTGGTAAACAGAAGAAAAACTTTTTCGCTAAATTTTTTGCCTCTAAAAAAGACACAAACCAAATCGTTTTCAAAATGTGGGATTTTGGCGGTCAGCAGGTTATGCATTCTCTTCATCAATTTTTTCTCACCAAGAGAAGTATATATGTTTTAGTCCTCGACGGAAGACGCGAGGAAAAACCGGAGTATTGGCTGCAAATGATTGAGGCTTTTGGCGGAGGTTCGCCAATACTTGTAGTATTAAACAAAATGGACGAAAATCCGCGCTTTGAAGTCGATCGAGAACTATGGCTGAGAAAATATCCTGGGATTTGTGGTTTTCACCGAATTTCTTGTAAGACCTGTGAAGGCATTGACGAACTTAAGAGCGCAATACAACAAAGTGTTGAACATGTAGAATTAACGCAAATGAAATTGGCAACATCGTGGGTTAATATCAAGAATAAACTAGAGGCAATGAGTAACAATTTTATTGGTGATGAACAGTACCATAAATTTTGCGAAGAACAAAAAATTGATGAGAGTTTAGAAAAAACGCTTGTGCAATTACTCAATGATTTGGGAACGGTGGTTTATTTTGGCGATTATTCATTAAATCACATGCATATTCTTAAACCTAACTGGGTGACAGAGGGCGTTTACAAAATTATTAACTCTAAACAACTTTGCGAGGGAAAAGGAAAGCTCAATTTAGAACATTTACCTAAAATTTTAGAACGCAAAAAATATCCACGCAATACCCAAAAATTTCTCATTGATTTAATGAAAAAATTCCAACTTTGTTATTCTATAAACGCAAATACCATTTTGATACCAGATTTACTAGAAGTAAACGGACCAAAGATCACCAACGACGACCCCAACTGTATTAAATTTGTCATTGAATACGACTTTTTACCACAATCTATCATGCCGCGATTTATCGTACAAACTCACAGCGAAATAAACAACGAGCAAGTATGGAGATCGGGTGTTATGCTGTGTAGCAACAGTCTTGATTCTACAAGTACTGTCGTTTGTGATCAGGAAGGTAAGAAAATATTTATTGATGTTTATGGCAAAGATCGCAAAGACTATTTTCAAATAATGCTCCACGAATTTCGAAAGATTCACCAAAGTTTCGCAAAAATAGGCGCTTCGGAAAGAATCCCTAATCCAAAAAATCCCCAGAAAACAGTAAGCTACTCTCACCTTTTAAATAGACAACAAAAAGGAAATGTAAATTATTGCTTTGAGGATACCGATGACGAATATCGCATTGAAGATTTGCTTGCCGGTATTTATATGGAGAAGTTGTTAGAAGTCGATGAGATAGCGGCACTGGCAGAAGATATTGTTCGCAACTATCAATCTTGGAACAACATTAACCTTGCTCTGATGAAAATAAAAATAAATTCAGCATATATACCAAAAGGTGAGTTGGAGGTTGCTAATTTTGTTGAAGTCATAAAACGCTTATCTCGCGAAAGAAAAGTCCGCGAGTTTTTACTTTTGCTAAAAAAAGAGGGATTATCGTTTGTTGATAGATGGTTTGATGTACTTAATAGTTAGTTTTAAACTCTTATTAAACATATTCGTTATGAGGTCTCGTTTTCAGTTATGTATAGATATTCACTGACGTGTCATTTTTTCAGATTCAAAGAAACATACGTAGGTCCTCCCGTGGGAGGACAGCTGGCGTAGCCAGCAGGAGGGCATCGCAAACCTTTGTAAATTCTACCGTTCGTAGTTTAATTGAGAACTCTCAATTTTTTTGCAATTCATTTTGCGGAAAATCCACGCAAAAGCAGCACTAAACACTAAGCCAAAAATCCCATATAGTAACAAAGCCCATAGAATCTTATCCTGCAAAGCACTGTCCTTGAATGCTATTAGAATAATAATGAGAGCTATGTTGCCATTTTGTATGCCGGTCTCTAGGGAAACGGTGCTTCTATCGACTACTGATAAGCGACAAATAGTTGCGATCAGATACGCAATTGCAAAACCTAAGAAACTCAAACATGCGCACGAAATAATCTCGTTTGAATTTGAGGCAACGAGTAGGTGACTGTACTTTGGAAACCAACTAACTATTAGGTAAAATAAGACTAGATTGCCAAATACACTACCGATTTTTTCTAGCGTTTTTGCTTTCGCTTCATTTCGCAATCGCACTCTCATGCCGATTGTTAACGGTACCAACATTATAGCTAAACCGATAAAGATGTTATTGTATGGTATCTGAAACGTATTTGATGTATAGGGTGAGAGATATAACCACGCCGATATCGGCATCATAACTATTGCCATAAAACACGAGGCAGCTGTCATCGTTACACTAAGCCCCAAATTTCCTTTTGCAAAATAAGTCAGTATGTTAGAAAGAATACCACCAGGGCACGATCCTATGAGGATAAGTCCTATCGCCATTGCCGTCGATAAATTGAACCACACCGTCAAATAATATGCCAGAAAAGGCATTAGCCCAAATTGGCATATAAATCCAATAATAACACCGTAAGGTTTTTTTAAATTGGCTTTGATATCTGAAGTTGTTAAGGCTGCTCCCATACCTGCCATTGCGATAACAGCAGCAATAAGAAGTCCTACTTTTTCAATTGGATATAACATTTTTTTTCCATAACTTTATCTAGGACTCGTTCTTTTTCACTGTTTGCAAACGATTATCTACACAAATGCGATCATCAAATACAAAGCAGTCGCCATCGTAGTGTTCTCCTCCACACTCTTCGAAATATTTGAGTATGCCACCTTCCAACTGATACACTTCCTTAAAACCGTAGTTCTTCAAAAACAACGAAGATGCTTTTTCACAGCGAATTCCGCCTGTACAGTACATCACTACCGGTTTTTCTTTGATATTCTCATCCAGCTCCTGTGCTTTTTCGGCAAATTCAGTGAATGATTTTACATCTAAATGTTGTGCTTGCTCAAATTTACCATGCTTTATCTCATAGTCATTGCGCGTATCGAGAACATAGATATCGCGATTTTCGTCCAGCCATTTCTTGAATTCTTTGGGAGAAAGCCTTGGCCCTGTGTGCTCCTCTGGCTTGATGTCATCTTGCTTCATAGTGATGATTTCATTTTTAATTTTTACTAACATACGGCGAAATGGCTGGAAGTCTGACCAGCTTTGTTTGTACTCCATTTGCGGAACGTTTAATTCTTTGTGTAAGTAATCTTGTAAGTTTTCTATATTTTCACTTAAACCACACACATATAGATTCATACCTTCTTCTGCTAGAAGAATTGATCCTCTTAGTTGTTTTTCTGTGCAAAAATTTAGCAAACGGTCGCGTTGATCTGTTAGGTTCTCTATTTTAAAAAATGCATATGCGGCGACGTTGAGGTACTGGTGTTCCATTTTTATTCCTTTTATATTTTATGACAATCTCATCATACGAATACCACCTTTGGGGGCCATTGTTACATTGCGACGAATGGCTTTTACTGGCTTAGGCTCACATAGTTGCCACTTGCGGTTTGTTAAAGCCGTTTTTAAAACAATGGCCATTTCAAATAGTGCGAATGCTGCGCCTATGCAGCGACGATGTCCTCCGCCAAACGGCATGTATTCCCACGGTCTATATTTTTTGTCGATGAATCTCTCTGGTTGAAACTCATCAGGTTGTGGATATATGTTTTCATCATAGTGCGTTGCATTTACTAATACTGCTAAACTATAACCTGGCTCTAAATCATACCCACCAATACTAAAGGGTTTTGCAAGTGTTCTCAAAAAGTCAGACACTATTGGATTTAGGCGCAAACTTTCATCGCAAACAGCTTTCAAATATGGCAGTTTTACTAACGATGTTAATTCTGTTTCATTGTGACTTTGTAATTCTTCATGAAGTGTATTCAACTTTTGTGGATTTTTGTGTAAGTGGTAAAAAGCCCACGCCATTGCCACTGCCGTTGTTTCATGTCCAGCAAACAATAATGTCAGAGCATGATCGCGCAGAGCTTCCCTGGACATTCGACTCCCATCTTCGTAGCGTGCTGAAACAAGAAGGCTTAAAATATCTTCCTGCGGCTCTTCGTTTTGTAATCTGTTGTCAATTTCTTTCATCAACATATCATAAAAAATATCACGCGCTTTGACAAAACGATCCCACGGTCCTATGCCAAAAAAAGGGCGATGAAGCATCTTTGAGAAAATCAAAAAAGGATGACCAACGTCTACATATTTTTGGATCGCAGCAACGAACGTATTAACTTTTTCATCACTTTCTACTCCAAAAACAGCGCGCACTATAATTTCCATCGAAATTTCAGCGGTGACATCGTGTATAGGAAGTACTTTATCGCGCGGAATTTTTTGTAAATGTTTATGGGTTACTTTTTCGATTAAATTGGCATAAGCGCGCATCCGATCTCCGTGAAAAGGAGGCATCAGTAATTTTCTTTCGCGTTGATGCTCTACTCCACTAATAACCAGTAGCGAATTTTCACCAATAAGAGGAATAAGGGTTTGCGTTGCAAAAGGATCGTAAATCATCGGGTCAGCAGCAACAATCGTGCGAATTAATTCTGGATTCGCTGTACAGACTACCCGACCATTAAGACCATTTATAAACAAAGGATCGCCGTATTTTTTTATTATGTAAGGATAATAAGTACGCGGCTTTCTTAGTAATTTTAAAGTGGGCAGTATACGCCCTCTTGGACCTGGAGGCAATTTAGTTTTCATATGATTTTCCTAATCAAAATCAAAATAGTGAAATCCACCATTGCGCTCAATAAGGCTCAGGTAATTTTCAAATTTTGTAACTATTTTATTGGAATAAGCCTGCTTGAAGTATGGTTTTTCATCTATATTAGTAAAGTGTACACCATGTTTTTCCATGTGTGTTTGCATTTTTTGTATATCGCACCTTATCGCAATGTGTTTAGCTCCACCGTTAAGTATTGATTCACCACTTGCTCGTAGCCAATTGTCTACAATTCCCGATGTTTGCATTGGCACTAAATCCATATGCGCAAAATCTTGGCGTTTTTCTTTTTTCTTCAAATGAACTTCGCAAGCAACGAGAATTCCACTGTTTTCGTGTTCCATGATCTGCACACCTTTATTGCCATAGTCTTTTACAAAAAAGTTTTTTGTACAACGAAAACCCAAGACTTCGAAGATTTGAATCAGTATTTTAAAATTTTTACGGCTACTCCAAAATGTAAAGTGGTCTATATTTCCCCAACCCAGACCAAGTTTATTTTGAAAAAACTTTTGTAAATCACCTACGTGCGATTTATATTGCCAATAACGAAGCTCTGTTTGCAAAACAATATATGCAGCACCGTTTACTCCTACCATATCGACAATTCGATAAGCAAGAGCAAGTGTTTGACGCACACCTTCAGTTGCTGAAGTAAATATTCGTTCGCGATTACACCATAAATCAAATGCTTTTTTTTGCTTTGCCGCACTTTCGTCGCTTATTTCCAAAGGAATTGTATGTGGAGTCATCGTTGTACGCTCAATGATAGACAAAATATAATCGCGCTTGTTAGCAATAGACATTTTTCGTATTAAAGAGCAAGCATTTCCATCGATTGGTTCTTGCAAACCATGTCTAGCGCGAAATTTCACTATAGAATCAACAACAACAAAAATCTCAAAATAACTATCTCTTATAAGTATACGTGGAAAACTTGTTCTTTCAGCAATGAAAATATCCTTGTGCTTCCCATAATGAGAAAACCCTAGTTTCTGAATTTTTTTTCTCATTTGTGCGTCATCAGGAAAAACAAAACAATCAATCCAATCGCTAAAACGCGTTCCCGTTTCTTGCTCCATTCGCGTAGCTAAAGTTTTTGCAAATTTATTATTTTTAAGAAAATCTTCTATATGTTTTCTTAAAAAACTACCTATACGCGGAAATTGTTTTGCATCTTGTATTTTTTGACTTTCGTCTTTTGAAGTTATTTTCTTTATCATTATTAAATGATAGCAAATAGATATTTTTTCTCAAAATTGTTTTTGTCTAGCATCTATTTTAATGTACAATATATTTTTCCGTATATTTTCCGTACAAATTTAAAGGAATGTAAATTATGAAAAAACTCACAGTACTACTTATTGTTTGTCTTGCTGTTATCACAACATCTTATGCTGATGAAAATAAGCAAAATGATGACTATAGAGCAAAGGTTACTGAACACCATAAATTTTTCCAAGCAGGTGTTGGAGAATGGAAGTTAGAGCAAAAAATGTGGATGGACCCAACAAAAGAGCCAATGATTGCAACAGGTACTTCTATTTGTAAATCTATTCTTGATGGTCGCGCGACTACTGTTCATGTAGAGACAACTTCTGCAATGGGGACTTTTAAAGGTTTCGGAGTTTTTACATGGAACGGTAAAGACAAGAAATATGAGTGCTCATGGGTGGATGTATACAGTCATTATGGGCTTGATAGTATGGAAGGGACCCATGATTCTAAGACAAACGTAACAACTTGGACAAGTAAAATGATAGATCCAATGACTGGTACGGAAATGGATGTATCAATGATAGAAAAATATCCTAATGAGGATACAATGGTTTCTGAGTTCTACGTACATATTAACGGTAGTACAATAAAAACCATGGAAAATACATATACTCGGATTAAGAAAAGTGCTGATAAAGCCGATAGTGCTGCTTCTGCGACAGTTGAAATAACTCCTGAACCTGAGCCAGCCGAAGCACCAGAAAAAAAGTAATAACAGAGAACGTTTCCGCTTCGGTGGAAACGTTTATTCAAGTATCGCCGGTAAACTATTTCGCACTTAATCTAGCTTTTTCGAAGAGTGATAATGAATATAATGCGGCTTTCTATTGCAAATAAATTCACAAATTATCCCTGAAAGAATGAACAAAATTGCTGCCACAGCAGTGAGCATTGCAAAAACTTCATGCCATCCAAATAACCACTTCCCTAAAAAAAGAATAATACTTCCCACTAAAAACATCAAACTTACTTTTCCAAAAAAGTACAAAGGTTTTACTTTGTAAGTCAACCACAACATAATTATATCAAGTATAACTTCTTGACTGCGTGCCCAAAAACCGTATTTACTAACACCTGTAGTGCGAGGAGCATGGCTTACTGGTATTTCAGTAGTACGACCACCAAGACAATGAACTATCGCTGGTATAAGACGATGGTGCCCTTGTTTTAAAAAAAGTCTACGCGCTATCGTCCCATTCAAACAATTTATTCCTCCCATATCTTTAAACTTACATCCCATCATTCTACTAATTAACCAATTTGCAAACATAGAAGGTAGTTTGCGCAATATAAAAGAGTCTTTCCTTTTATTCCGTTCTCCTGAAACTAAGTCATAGCCCTCCACAGCTTTACTCAATAACGCAGAAATATCTTCAGGCGGATTTTGTAAGTCGCCATCCATCATAACAACGTATTTACCTTGTGTGCACTGAAAGCCATAGTATAAGGCTTGAGATTGTCCCATATTTTGAGCTGAAAACAGGTAATGTACCTTTGGATTTTTTGCAGAGATTTCTTGCAAGATAACTTGAGTGTTGTCCATAGACCCATCATTTACGATAATAATCTCAAAATGAATTTCTTGGAGAGCCTTACATAAACGTTCTATTAATTCTTGAAGAGAACCTTCTTCGTTGTATACTGGAATAACAACGGAAACTTCGACTGGATTTTTGCTCATAATTTTTATCAAAAAAAGTAAGTGTTTACCAAAAGAAATGTTTTGAATTATAACAGCAAAATAATACAATACAACACTATTCAATGACTTGCCAAGTCACTTCGTAAAGGAAATTAACATGAAAGTCGCTATAATTTGCGGTGCACAAAGAGTTTCATCTGAATCAGGAAAATTAGCATTATTTTTGCAAAAGCGTATCGCTGAACTGTTCTCCGAGATAAAAACCTACACGTTAGATTTAGGTAAAAATCCTTTGCCTCTGTGGGATGAAGGCGTTTGGCAAGGAACAGAAAAATGGAAAACCACTTGGGCTCCAGTAGCAGAAGAAATAAATAATTGCGACGGACTTATAATGGTCTCTCCCGAATATGGAGGCATGGTCCCTCCAGCTTTAAAAAACTTCCTTTTATTGTGTGGCGGTAAGGATATCGCTCATAAACCAGGTCTTATTGTTGGTGTATCAAGCGGACGTGGAGGCTCCTATCCCATTGCAGAGCTCCGAACCACAGGATATAAAAATAATCGAATTTGCTGGGTACCTGATCATTTAATTATTCGCAATGTTGCAAAATTTAACGAATCGCCTTCTGAACATAATCGCGATATTGAAAGAATCGACTACTCTCTAAAAATGTTCCATGAATACACGAAGGCATTAGTAACTGTTAGGAATTCGAACTATATAGACTTAAAAACATTTCCTTTTGGAATGTAAATTATTAGTCATTGATAAAACTAATACTCTATAAAACTCGTTTTGATTTGTTTAACACTATGCATTTTGTTTTCGAACTAGGCAACAAGAATGCATAGTCGTAACGAGCAACAACATTCCAAACTAAAGATCAATTAAAGTTCATAACCAACGTTGTAGAGTACTAGGAGTAAAAATCTTCTAATTACAGGAAAAGCTATGTATATTTTACGTGATAAATACAGACTTGAAAAAACGATTGGTCAAGGAGGTATGGGTAAAGTATATCTAGCTACAGACTTAAGCACAAATAAGCTTGTCGCCATAAAAGAGTCTATTATTACTGGAAAAAGCTCAGAAAATAAGATACGTCGTTTACAACGTGAATTCTATTTTATGACGAGAATAAAAAATCCTTACATTGTTCGCGGGCTCGATTTTTTTGATCTAGAAAATCGATATTTCATTGTAATGGAGTATATTGAAGGTATTACTTTAAAAAAATTAATTCACAATTATCCCCATTCTATTCCTTTCGAAAAACAATTAAAGATAGCCCAGCAAATTTGCAAAGCAATTATCGCACTAAATGACCACGATATCATCCATCGCGATATCAAACCATCAAATATTGTTCTTCAAGGTAAAAATGCAACACCAAAAATTTTAGATTTAGGCATTGCAAAAGCTATAAATGGTGAGCTAGAGTCTATCACAAAATTATCTGTTATTGGTACCCCTCAATACATGGCACCAGAGCAAATTAACAAATCTTTTAAGATTAGTAAAAGCACAGATGTATTTGCTCTGGGAGCTCTGTTTTATCAATTTTTCTCGTGGTCACAACAATCACCATTTTATGCCAAAGATACAATTGCAATTATGAAAAAAGTAATCAATTTTCATCCACCTCTTTTAACCTTCGATTCACCTCATAAATTTTTCGTTGCCGAAATCATTGACATGGCCCTACAAAAAGAAAGAGAATATCGAATTTCATCTGTGAAAACAATGCTTGATATGCTCCTTAAATATATACCTGTCACGCCAAAAATTTCATCACCAACCAACAACGCTGTTGATACTATAATTTTAAAAAGCATACATTCTAAAAATAATATACCGACATCCCAAAACAACAAGCAATCACCGATACAAACACCAATGTTAAGAACATCGCGTTATAAAAAAAATATCGAAAAAAAGAAACAAAATATCGCAAAGAAAAAGCAAAACGAAATAATACTAGGTTTTGTAATATCACTATTGGTATCGATTATTATCTTGTATTTTTTACGCCTCAGGTAAGGAACGTACCAAAGAATAATGTGCCTAAGATATTATATATGAAATAATTTATCTATTTTCCAATAGAAAACCATCCCTTACTCCTTATCCACCTTGTATTCATCATAAAGCCCCATATAAAGGCTAATACACATAATAATCAAAACAAAGCAAAACGGTAGTCCTGTAGTAATCGTAGCCGCCTGTAGAGCCCCTAAAGCATCTTTACCACCACCAAAAAGTAAAACAGCAGCAATTAGTCCTTCCATAGATGCCCAGAAAATTCGTTGCGGAACGGGAGCTTCTAATTTTCCTCCGGCCGTAATACTATCGATAACTAAAGACCCAGAATCAGAAGAAGTCACAAAAAAAACAAGAACTAAAACGATTGCAATAAAAGACGTGATGTTAGCTAAAGGTAGATTGCTTAACATTTGAAATAATGTTAATGAAGTATCAGTGATTCCATTCGCCAACACTCCAATATTATTCTCTACTTGCTCTAAACCCGTTCCTCCAAACACGGTCATCCATAGCACACTTATAATAGTAGGAACAAGTAACACCGCGATAATAAAGCCGCGTACAGTTCGACCTTTTGAAATACGAGCGATAAACATTCCGACAAATGGCGACCAAGAAATCCACCACGCCCAATAAAAAATAGTCCATCCGTGATAGAAAACTTCATCTTCTCTACCAATCCAGTTGCTTAATGGTAAAATATTTACCGCATAATGATATATTGTGGAAGCAAAGCCATTTATCATTGCTAAAGTAGACCCAGTAATAACAACAAAAATAAACAACAGAACTGCAATACTCATATTTATGTTGCTTAATACTTTTACTCCACCGTCTAGACCCCGCACGACAGAAAAAATGGCGATAAGTGTTACAGAACATACAATTGTGATTTGCGTTGTTACAGTATTGGGAATATCAAATAAAAAATGAAGCCCTGCCCCTGCTTGTTGCGCGCCAAAACCAAGAGATGTCGCTAGCCCAAAAATTGTTGCGAGTACAGCAACGATATCAACTATATTTCCCAACCACCCCCAAGCAGACTTTCCGAAAATCGGGTAAAAAGCCGAACGTATTGTAAGCGGCATACCTCTATTAAAAGTAAAATAAGCGAGAGAAAGACCAACAACAGCATAAATTGCCCAAGGATGCAAACCCCAGTGAAAAATAGTCGCTCCCATTGCTAAGTCTGCAGCTTCAGGAGTAAGCTTTGCCACATTAAGAGGCGTTCCATACCAACCAGTATAGTACGCCACAGGTTCTGCTACACTCCAAAACATAAGTCCAATACCCATTCCCGCAGCAAAAAGCATTGAAAACCATGAAAGCAAACTAAACTCTGGTTCACTTTCTTGTCCACCCAGCTTTATCTTGCCAATAGGTAAAATAAGCAAAGATAAACAAAAAACAACGACGAAATTTGCCGTTAATGAAAATAACCAATCACAATAGGTAATCGACCACAGTTTTGTGTTGTCAAAGAATTGCTTTGCCTCTGCGGGAAAAGCTAATGCACCTGTAACAAAACCAATCACTAGTAAGCTAGCAATCGCAAATACTGGATTGTGTATATCAAAACCCATACCAGATACATTATCTTGGCCGATTTTATAGGAAGTAGCGTAGCGATTTTTTTTCATAATACGCAAACCTTTCTTGTGTAATTAGAGGCGTTTGTATTAAGTGAGAGTTAAATTGCTTAGCTAAGATGTTATGGAAGTGTTTGCTACGACCAGAGGTAAGTAAAACTTCGCCTCGAAGAGGTTTCACTGTATATAAAGTTGTATTGCAAATACACGAACTAAACGATTACAAGTGTAACAGATCGCAATACAACCGCAAACAATAAATGTTTTACAAAAAAACGAGAAAGCCCACAGATTTTTCACTTTGTTTAGAACGCGTCGACATTTAAATTTTTAGATCGTTCCTGTTCCCAATCCCATTCTCAAGTATAAAAACTACTGGTAGAAAAATAAAACTTCTCCTTGGAAATATAAACAAGTAAGGAATGCAGCAAGAATAGTCTACTAAATTTCTAAGTAACTTGACAAAAGTAGTTACCCGTTGAATGCAGGGCTTTATTTTTATAGCGCGGCGCGACGAAGGCGCGCAGCTGTAGCTGCGTAACAGAGGAGCAACAAAGCTAGAAAATTAAAGAACAAAATGCCAATGGGTAAATACTTTTGGCAGGTCACTTATATAAAATTTAGTAGACTATCTTCCGCCATATCTCTAGACTCTACCTTAGAACAGAGAAAATAATAATGGTATAGAAAAGGATAGGTAAAAGAAAAATTACTTTTAGGATTTTACTATGAATAACGTTAATCTACTGCCGCAAACAAAAACATATGAGCAATTGTCTTTTGCATTTATCGCACCTTACTTCTGCTATGTACTATTAAATATCTTAAATGATTTTTTCGCTTTATGGATTGTGTATGTCATCAAAATAATAGTAGTAGGGTCATTGTTAGTTTTTACTCGCTATTCTTTTAATAAAATACATTTACGCGATATTCTCTATGGTTTTGTATTGGCACCTTTTTTATTATTACTGTGGATCGTTCCTTACTATACTTTTTTTAATATAACAGACTCATTTCCAAAACAAACATTAGCGACAATAGCTAATCCTGAATTCTACTGGATACTCCGCACACTTGCTTCAGTGATCTTGGTCGCAATATTTGAAGAACTATTTTTTCGCGTTTACCTACTAGAATTTTTATTTCAAGCGCAACAAAATAAACATACTTCTATCATCGATAAATGTGGTGATACGCTAAATAATAAGCCACAAGACCTTAAAGTACTGCCTCTAAACAAGTATAGCATTATTGGTACCATATTTCTTTTTACTCTCGGGCACAGCGTATCAGAGTATATATCATGTATTTTGTATTTTTCCATTACTCTTGTTATATATAAATATTTACGTTCTTTATGGGTGTGTATCATTATACATGCATTAACAAATTTAGGAATAGCAGTACTTGTTAAGTATTGGGGAATGAACTTTTTATGGTTTTGATTTCAAAATTATACTTTTTAAGTTGCACAATGGTCGTATAATAAAAACATAATAAAGATAGATTATACGTTTTTTTTTGAAAAAGGAATCAACTGTGAAAAAAATCATCTTTTATATTATTTTTATATCGAGCATTTTGTTTGCGCAAAATTTTGATATTCTTGAATACGCTGCACAAAAAGCACTACAAGAAAAGAAATACCAAAAGCTAAATCTCATTATTAAGATTTATATATTCAACAAAGATTACAATAAAGCAAAACAACTACTATTTGAGATAGAGAAAACAAACATTTATTTATCTCAAAAACTTGACCTAGCAAAAAGCTTCAACGACGTTGGAGAAAAACAAAAAGCACAAACTCTAATACATAAAACTTATTTACAAACTCTCAAAAACAACAAAAAAAAAGACACACATTCTTTTAAAGAGAACATGGCAAATATTGCGAAATGCTTTATCGAAACTGGCTTTTATATTGATGCTCTCAAGGTAATTCGGGAAATAGATGACTCTACCCATCAAGGAAAGAAACAAGTTACTTATTATAAATCAGAGCTTTATCGAAAAATCTCCAAAGCATACAAACAGCAGAAAAGGTATCCACTCGCCATAAAAATGCTAAAAAAGATGTACGATAAATCTTCGCAATTGAATGAATTACTTAACATATATATTCACATGAAAGACGATAAAAAATTTCTTGATGTGATCGAATTGGCAAATCAATCAATTGGCATGAGGACTAAAGAATATATAATTCCCGATAGTAAACTACACCTAATGTCAGACAATATGCTAATAGCCACTGCTACTTTTTTAGGAAAGGCAAACCAAGAAAAACCTCAGATACTTGACATGGGTGAAGATGAAGAAGATATAGTTACTGATAATATTGATAGTTCTTTAAGTATAGTTTGCAAAGAACTGCTAAAGAGAAATCAAATTGCAATAGCACAACAAACAATCGCTAAACTTCAATCTAATTATTATAAAAAAACACTTCGAGGTGCGATCGTTAGCAAATATTTTGAGCAACTATTTCAAAATAAATCTAACAATATAGATAAAAAGGTGATAGACAATCTGCACAAGAAGATTGGCAAAAAATATTTTTATGAACTGCAATTCAAAGAATACTTAAAAATAAACCGCTTAGATCTGGCCGCTGTAAGTGCAGAAAAATTACAAAAAATTTCCAAGTATTCAGCAATGCTAAATATAGCCAAAAAACATATAACGTTAGGTAATAACAATACAGCAATTATTTTTTTAGATAAAGCCAAACAGGCCTTAGAGCCATATCACACAACTTCATTACTGACAATAGTTCGATACTATGAGCAATTGGGAGCAAAAAACCGCGCACAATTTCTACTACAAAAAATAGAGAACACAATAAATGAATTTGTTTCCAGTAGTTATAAAAAATATGATTTTCAAAGAATATTAAACTTAATAAGTTACTATCGTAATATAGGCGACCAAGAAAATGCGCTAGCGTTAACTAAAAAATCACTACTTCATCTAGGAGAATATAGCTTAAGCGATGACGACAAAGATTATTACTATGGAAGAGTTGGCGTTTTATTAATTGCATTAAAAAAATACAAGCAAGGAATTCAAGCCATAGAAGAAGCATGGTCACACCACTATAGAGACCATGATTATTATGATCCTGACGATTTTGCACGAGCTATTATAAGTGATTTAATAAATGAAGAATGCTACCAACAAGTATTTACTGTAAAACAAGATGTAAGTTGGATTAATATTGAAGCTCATGATAGCCATGAAATCGAAAAACTAATTATTGGTCTTCTGGAAATAGGAAAAACCAAAAAAGCCGTCGAATTCATTTTTCTAGAACGTTTCGATGTTGAACTATATGACTATCAAAAAAATGGATTTATGGATCAAAAAACTCTTATTGATTTACTAGTAGAATATACCGCACAAAATACCGAACACCATCACCGTTTACTTAAAGAAATGTCGAGATTTATGAAGAAGCAAAAAATAATAATTGATCACTTAATTTTGCTTCACATATATTTTGACAAATCAAAATTTGGCATTCCTAAGGATTTGCAAAAACTAATTATTGATAGTTCTAAAAAACACAAAAAGAATCACAACAACGATCAATAAACTTTACAAAAAACCCGGAAAACATCATAAATATTCTTGCCAATGATATGGACTACCAAATTCTTATTCTAAGAATAGAAGTATTCCATTATAGCTACCCATTCGAAAACGGGCTAATGCTTGGGATATAGGAGGTAGCGATAAATGTAGTTATCAAATGATTTTCTTTTTTTATTGTAATTGCTATTCTTTTTTCCTTGCTTGCGTTTTTGATCAATAGAAATGAATAACTCACTGTTATAAGTTGTAAGACCTTCAATTCCTTGTATTTTCTTCGCATTATACAACGGTTGCGCCAGAAAAACTTGGCGAATGTTTCCACCTTGTCCATTCAAAGGTTCTTGCATACGCAATTCTTGCATTTGAAATATATTTTCATCATAAAGCGCAAAAAGAGTATCTCGAACTTCTGAGTAGTGCAGGTCTGATAATGCCGCTGATTTTAAGAAAACGTTTTTTATAACACCAACAAGTGCTACAGCATCACCATTTACTGAAAGATCATAAGCATATACAGAACCAATATCCCCTTGGCTTCCGCAAAAAAATAGTCCATCAAAACCACCTTGAGAATAAGGAAATTGGTGCTTGCCATCAGGAATAAATGTCATCGCTTCCATACCATTATTTGAACCTAAAATAGGAAGATTTGGCAAAATCCAATTACGCCCGATGTTTTTTTTCTTTGCATTTTTAGGAAGTCGACCATTATCTGTTTCGATAGGAAAATATTCAAATATTATAGGGCTATTGTTCTTACGTCCACCTTCAATTCCAAGAAAAAGTGCATTCACTCCTTTTACAGTTGTTATCGCTTCAAAATCATTATCACCAACAAGTTCGTGCGAAATGTTTTGATAATCAATGTCTTTTTGGTTATTCTTCTCTACCTTTACCCTAGCAATTTTACCATTATCACTAACTATATAAATATAACCTCCAAGATAAGTTATACCACTTGGTTCAAAGTCTTTAGACGAATCGAATGTTAGTATTTTGGTGTTTTTTTGAGGAATAGGCCAAGGAGATAGATTCTGTAAATCAGCATTTACAAAATCTATTAACAATAGTATGAGACTAAGTACTATGATTTGCTGAAAACTTTTCATAAACAAACCCTTGTTTTAATAAATATCAATAAGAACAAAAACTAAAGCTCAACATTTCCAAGTGATTGCTTTTCTTGCTCAATTTGTTCGCGACTTAATCCATGAGTACGCAATATTTCTGTTCGTACTTCTTTCCCTGTTCCTTTATCAACAGCATGCACCTCAATGCGCCCATCTTCATTGTACTTGAAAGTTACTTGTACAGGAGCACCTGCAGATCGCGGAGGAAGGCCTGATATTATACATTTACCAATAGCGACACATTCTTCCGGATCTTTGCTCTCTCCTTCTGTCACTTCCACAACTACGCGCGTTTGATTGTCAGCTTCGGTGCCAAATGTTTCAGAACGTTCTATCGGAATTTCAGATTGTTGAGGGATCAGAATAAAGTTCGTACGTTTCTTGTTTTCGCGAATTAAAAGACCTAAACTATGCGCTGTTACATTGCGAATTGTTAAACCAGTAAGCTTTTCTTTTACATCCTCCGGCAAGTAATGATCTTTCGATAACTCACCTTCTGTTTTAAGTTTTATCATCGCTCCGTATAGAGCTGCCCCCAAGGCAACACATTCATCAGGGTTAACACTGTCATCGGCAGGCTTAGAGAACATCTTCTCTAACATATTTTTTACTTGTGGCATACGTGTACTACCACCAACAAGAAGAACGCGGTCAATATCTTTTTCTTGCAATTTTGCTTTTTCTAGTACTACAGGAATGTACGCTTCTGATTGTTCTAGTAGAGGCCTTGTTAATTCTTCAAATTTTTCTCGGGTGAGCGTTACTTTTGTCATATTACCTTGTGATTGACATACAATACGCGCCTTTTCTTTTTTCGATAAGGTAATTTTAGCTGATTCTGCAGCATCGCGTAGCGCTTGATTGGCATCGATATCTTCGCGAGGATCAATGTTATGCTCTTTTAGAAACTCTTCGGCAACATAATTGATGATTTCATCATCCCAATCTTTTCCACCTAATTGCACTTCTCCATCTGTAGCAAGTACTTTGATATCTTGACCGGCAATATGTAAAATTGAGACATCGAAAGTTCCTCCACCTAAATCATAAACTAAAATAGTGCTATTCATTTCCTGGTCAAGGCCATAAGATAAAGCAGCAGCTGTCGGCTCATTAATAACTCCAAGAACCTCGATACCAGCTATTTCTCCTGCATCTTGCGTCGCCTTGCGTTCTACATCACCAAAATAAGCAGGAACTGTTATTACAGCTTGGCTAATCGTACTTTGTATGTTTTTTTGCGCATCGTTGATAATATACTTGAGTATAAGCGCAGAAATACTTTCTGGGGTGTATGTTTTTCCATAAAAAATGCGTTCTTCATCAGGCTGGCCCATGTCGCGCTTAATAAACTCTATTACATTTTGCGGATCAGAGAGGGCACTTGTTTTCGC
Organism: Candidatus Uabimicrobium helgolandensis; assembly: GCF_041508025.1. Taxonomy (NCBI): domain Bacteria; kingdom Pseudomonadati; phylum Planctomycetota; class Candidatus Uabimicrobiia; order Candidatus Uabimicrobiales; family Candidatus Uabimicrobiaceae; genus Candidatus Uabimicrobium; species Candidatus Uabimicrobium helgolandensis. Next base: position 8,623,296 of record NZ_CP165719.1, on the reverse strand, counting down.
TATTTTACCAACAATAACCTCATCTTCTTCAAATAAAACAACGCTAGGAGTTATTCTTTCGTTATCACTATTTGGAATAATAGTTGGTTTACCATGCTCGTCTAAATACGCAATAGCAGAAAATGTTGTCCCTAAATCAATACCTACAACTATATTTTTATCACTCATGATTGCTCTCTTTAACAATTATATTTGAGAATAACAACTTCCTGGGGACGTAGAACGATTCCTTCCCACATAAAACCATCGCGGATTATTTCTACAATATCCTGGTCTTTTTGTTGATCACTAGTGGGCATTACTTTTATAGCTCTTTGAATTTTTTTATCTAACTTATCGCTCGTGGTCGATATAATCTCAACATCACGACGATATAAAATTTCTTCCAATTCTTCTAGAGTATGAATTGCAAAGTTACGCATTTCTTCACTAATTTCTTTTTTTAACTGCTTTTTAGTGTGATCAAAAAGCAATATTATATCGAGAATTATCGGCTTTGTTGCAGAGCGCAAAAAATTATCTTTATATAGCTTCATCTCGACATATAGTTTTTCAAAAGCTTCGCGCTGATTACAATCACTCTTAATTTTAGCGACAAATAAATCATTTAATTGTTCAATGTTTTTGCTTATTTGCTCTAGAGAAAGATCTTCTTTCTTTACATTTTCTTCTTTATTTATATTCTCTTCTTGTGGTGCATCATCATTTTCTATCATCATTACCACTGCCTACGTAAAAACCTAGAAATGTGCGGAGTAATCATTCCTGCAACAATTCCAATTCCTAAAATAATACAAACTAGAACAATACCATGCATCGTATTTTGTGCGAATGAACGCCATAAACTAAGACTCATCAATCCAGCAACTGTCGTTGTATAAAAAGGAATAAAAAAATTATTCAAAGTCAACTTACCTCTCCAATCCCAAAAAGGAAGCAAGGCAAAAGCGACAATATTGAGAAGAATAAACCACAATATAATATACTGCACATGAGGTGGCCACTGACCTATCATATAAAAAGGAAGCAACATAATTTCGAAAAGATTACTAGTTAAACTGTAAGTCTGTGGAGAAAGGGAATAGGCGATACCTGCACCAAAAAAAAGTAATACTGCTAAAGTATATTTAATAAAAATTTGCGGCCAAATAGGAACTTTTTCTAAAGGTGTCAATATCGTATCACCAAAAGTACCAAACATCACTGATTCAACATCAATTCGACCTGTTTTTTGTAAAATGGTCTTTATTTGTTGTTTTGCTTCTGCTTCAGAGATTTTATCTTCTTCATCTTCCTCGTTAAACTCTGCAGGTTCAGCGACAACAACTTTTGCATCGATACTTTGGCGTGCAAGATTGTGATCTGCTTGGTATACTCGATATTCTTCTGAGTCAGCGGGTACAGCTTCTAAGGCGTTTGCTTCTTGGGCAGGGGGCGAAACATACATTTTATCTTGTGATTCTGATATTTTAAGTAACTTTGTTAAATCAGCATGCATTTCATTTGGATGATTGTAGCGCATGCCAAAATCAGAAACGGCTTTTAAAATAATGTTTATCAAATTTTTAGGAATGTCATGCTCAGTAAGCTTTCGCGGAATCTCTTGTCTTGTAAATTTTTGTCCAAGTAACATATCACACAAAATAATTCCAACAGAATAAATATCGCTTTTAGGGTCTTCAAAAATTTTGTCTTCTAGTACTTCAGGTGCAAAATATATTTGTATATCTTTGATCACAGGACTTTTTTCTTGGTAAAAATCATACAGTACTTGTTGTTCTAGTTTACCTATTCCAAAATGAGTCAAACGAATTTTTTTATCTGCTGTTACCGCTACTCTAGTGGGGCGTAAACAACCATGAACCATTCCTTGTGAAGCACTAAAACGTAGTGCTTCAAGAATTTTTCTAGCTATATACACAGCAATATTAAGTTTGATTTTTTTTAGTCTTTGGATAAATACAGACAATTTGCGACCTGGCACATATTCCCAAACAAACATACCTGTATTATGATCCCATTCTATTAACTTACATACCTGCGGATTTGTAGTACTTGGATAATCATAATTTGATTGTAAAACTGCTTTAGCATATTTCTCATCTTGAATAAACTGCATGGCAACAGGTTCGCGTTCTGCTGAGACAGCTTTCCATGTTTCTCCAAATGTTCCTTTAGCAAGACGATCTTCTAGTCTGTAGTTTGCAACCACAAGTCCTGTTTTTAAGTTTTTCATAAATTTAGTCCTTGCTGCGACATTCTAAACCTGTTCGTTGTAGTAGCCATAAATAACATAAAAATAAAGTATAAGTAACCAGTGGGATCACTAGCGCGTGTAAAATAAATATGTTTTGGATTTGTGGCAAAGTCATTTTTCCATCATTTGGTAAATAACTTGTCATAAATGAAAAATTGTATAGCCATTTTATTGCCAAATATGTTTTTTCGCTAATTTCAGGGCGAAGTAATAAAGCAAGATAGTAATTGAACCATGTGAGAAAAAATATCGCAACTAGTAGAAGCCAATGGAATTCTCGCGGCTGTTGATATGCTCCAACAAATAAATTCCGTAATACTTGTAACGTCATAAACACAAGTAATAAATGGGCTCCAACATGATGAAATTTAAAGATAATAGAGGTGTTATCAGGCATAGACATTAGTGAAAAATCAAAAGATAACCATATACCTGTTATAAATTGCGCTATAAATAGTAAAAAAGTCATAAAACCTGGAAAATATTGCCAGCTTGATCTTCCTCTAGGGAGTGAGGGTTTACATAGAGATTCACGGATCAGTAGTCGCTTATCAAGCCATTCAAACATAACAATATCCTATAATTTATTTTTACGAAAATACTTAAACACATCAAGAATTGTAAGTTCTTGCCATTTACTATCTATACACATGGGAATGGGAAATAAACCTATATCTTTTTTCAAAATTTCAATTATTTTTACTGCTATTTTTACTTTGTCTTCGCGCTCTAATTGGCTATTCATATTGTATACAATAATTCCAATCAATCTACAGAATAAGTGGTAGTAATTGAAAATATTTTTTGCCAGCTGCTCTTGGTTCTTAATATCAATGGAATAGTGAGGTGGTTGTAACGGATCAGAGAATATCTCTTCTAATGATTTTTCAATACTTTGGTAAAAATGTCTATAACTCGGCGAAAGCTGCGTCTCTTTACTTAAATAGTCAAGGCTACTACTGTATATAGATTTCATGCGTAGTTTTTTGCCAAGTACACTATTCATATAGTGTACTATTTTAGAAAAACCTTTCCACAAAACGGACAAAGTCAAATGTAAATCGATATCCGAAAATATATCAAGATTAATTGGAATACTCTGTTGTGGCCGTACCGTTATAGAGTTATATACCGATGTATTTATTGTGCTTAGATTTTCCATTTGTTCGTCGTAACTTTTATGAGATGTTAAGTCGTAAACAGTCTCAATATCGTAACCATCAAAATTATATTCTTGGTATGTTTCAACACTCATTATTTGTGTTGTGTCAGCATTTTGTTTCTTTGGAAGTGTTTTGTATATTTCATCTACACTATGCAAAAAGCGGTTAGCTTCATTTGGTCCAAATTCTCCATATATAGTTTGCATAGCAAAAGGGGTACTGCAATGGCAATTAAGAAATAATAATCTTGAGTATAGTAGATCGTTTATAACAGGAAGTAACACATATATACGAATGGGTACATTATTGTTTAATGATTTCCGCAAAAATCTGGTAATGCTAATAGCATCTACATAAGACATATCTTCATCAATAAGTAATATAAGCATCAAATTGTTATTCGATTGTACAAAAGAATTCATAATCTGCTTTTTTTCTACCTTAGCATCTTTTTCTAAAATATCAAAAAGTTGGTCACGCAATTGGTAGTTAATGCATACTAAATTATAATCGTTGGCCTTATATATTTTGCATTTTCGAGCATTTGATATAAATAATATATTTTTTTTGTTTTCCCTAGGCTCTAAAACACAAACTTCTTCACGTAATCCTTGGCTTTCGTCGGGTAGATACATCGATAACTGTAATTCAGGAGTCGCTTTAAAATGTAAATGATCTACAATGTAATCAGATAAACGCATAAGTTCAAAACCTTTGTGAGGTTACGTAGATTATAGCAACTAACAAAGACACAATTAACACGACAAGAAAAGCTATCAAAAATTCGCGCGAGTCGTTTTCTTCTTTTTTGTAACGTTTAGTTGTCCTTGGAGGAACTTTACGCGCAGTAGATTTTCGTACTTTTACTTCAGGAGAAATAACTGTTTCAGCCCGAACGGTTTCTGATTTTTTAGCACTTGAGTTCATTTTTTGCAAATGAGTGATTAACTCAGCAGGCGTTTGAATTCTCTTCGTTTTGTCTTTGTGCATCATTTTTTCAAAAAGGACATCTAATTTTGAAGGTAATTGAGAATTGACTTCTGTAACTTTTGGTGGTGGATCGTATATATGTCTATAGTGAATAACCGATTCGCGATCACCATCGTAAGGCGGTTCTCCCGTTAACAAGAAATAAAAAGTAGCACCTAAAGAATAAATATCACTACGAATATCAACATCTATTTCTCCCTGTGCTTGTTCAGGAGATAAGTAATAAGGAGTACCAATAACAGTTCCTGCTGAAGTAAGCTCAAGATTTCGCTTTCGCCACTTTGCTAAACCTAAATCACAAAGCTTTGCTTTTTTATTACTACAAAGAAGAATATTGTCCGGTTTAATATCGCGGTGAACAAGACCTTTTTTATGTGCATACTCTAAAGCTTGGGCCATTTGTTCTAGGATTTTAAAACTTAGTTGATATTCGAAAGGACCATTTATAGCAACAACTTCACCCAAAGTTTTTGCTTTTAGATACTCCATAACAAAATAATATACATTGTCTGAAACACCAAAATCAATCCCTTTTACAATATTTTGATGACTCAAAGAAGCAAGCATTCTTGCCTCTTGATGAAAACGATCAACAAACGCTTGTTCTTTTCCTAAGTCAGGGTCTAAAATTTTAATTGCTACAGGTCTCTCTAGACTAATTTGTACACCTTTAAACACTACTCCCATAGCGCCTTCGCCTAGCTTTTTTAGTAGCTGTATATTTGGTAAGTCGACTTCTTGTCCAAGAAGTAAATAGTTTTTTATAGTGAAAATATCTTGAGAGGTTACCCATTTATTTTCTAAAAGAATTTCTTCTAGAGACTTCTTTTCACCTTGCTCATACAAATCTTTTTGGATTTGAATACTTTCTTTCATTTTTATTGAGCTTACAAGTCCTTTTTTTACTAGTAACTTGCCTAAATCTTTATCTTTTACCTTAGCCATTACAAATTACCTTTTTTTGGGAAAATTTACTTACTAGCAGTGTTAGTTAAATTGCGATTGTTTCTCTTACACACTACCGGATTGTACCGACATTTAGGTTTTAATATAACGCCGATAATTCCTACTTCATGTTTAACCACTTTTTTTTCCATAACTCTATTTTTTGGGTACGTAGTTTCTCACTGGCATTGTATGGAAAATGAATGCTAATCTTAGTTAAATTCTCTATCGCTTCAATAGCTTTTTTTCGAACATATGTTTCTGAATCATTTAGCATTGGCCACAATTTTTCGACACTTGCAATATTTTTTAATGCATTTAAAGTAACTACAGCTTCTCCACGAACCATAGAACTTAGATCTCTTAGAGATTGATAAATGTAAATTAGTACTTTTTTCGCAGAAAAGAATCTTAAAATGCGAACCGTCTCTAAACGCACAAATTTATTTGGATCGTTTAGCAACTTAAATAAATGAGGCTCTATTTCTTGGAATTTATACTTACGTAGCTTATAAATTGCTGCTAAGCGAACATAATCATCCTTGTTATAAAGAGAAATCAACAAATTCTCTTTTTGTTCAACTAAACCTGCTGCGAGTTCTCTTGCATTACTATCTTCCGATGTAAGCATTTTCTTTACTTCACGTTTTCTTCTGTTCTTTGAAACAAAAACAATATTATTTTCTTCAAAGAGAGGCAATGATTTCTCAAATTCTCCTTGCTCAACAAAATTTCCCATAGCAATCAAATGCAGAGGATAAAAAGCTAAAAAACGCACGCGATCTACAAGTTTTTGTGAGGCGATTTTCTGTTTCAATAAACCGCCTCTTAATACATCACGATGATTAGGAGCTATCCTGCGAGAAATTTGACCTTGCTGCTCTATTTGCCCTGGAATTAAAGTATGCTCAATACAAGCAGGGAGTAAAAACAACAATAATACTATTTGGGTTTGAAACTTGATTTTATTTTTTCTGCAAATTTCGGGTTCGCTTTCCATATCTGGTCCGGTCCATTCACAACAACAACGTATCCTGTGAAATTATATTTAATGGCAATGATCCACATGCGATCCGTGCTATCCTTACCTCCCGAAAATTCTACCATTTTAGCTGGAATTCCTTGGATTTCAATTTCTTCTTCTTCGCTAGCAATCATTGTAGGATCTTTTACTATTTCTTGGCGGAATAGTAGTAATATCAACGACAAGTCCATACTCTGTATTTCTCTACTACGATGTGCGAAAACAAATAAACCTATTTTCTCTCCTTCGTGAGCTACAGAACTTGAAGCAAAAAATACATCAAATATATTATCCGATTTCCAACTTTTTGGTACAGAAAGTTCAAAGAAAGGTTCATCAATATTTTTAAATTCACTAGACATTTCAAGCGAAGGATTACGTGAATCTAAAGGCAAAAGTTTGAATTCTCTTAAAAGCTTACTTGCAGGACTATTCTCTCCGTTAAAAAACTCTTCTTCACCACTTAGAGTTAATAAATACATAATTCTTTTGTATTTAAAGATAATCCACCAACTTTTACGCAATGTTTGGCCACTGCTTTCAAATAAAACGCGAGTAACATTTTGATCTGCAATATTTATTTGATCTTCACCTACTTTTTCCATATTGCGCCCTATCCCTCCTTGTTGCTGGAATAGAACCATCACTGTTTGAGGATCTAGAAATCCAAAACCACTCAGTGCTAACGCTTTTATTTCTGAACCTCGGTCAATTTGGATTTTTCCTTCATACGAAGTAGCCAAAAATCCCATGTCTTTATTTTTGACATGCCAATTGCTTGGAACAGGCATAGCAAAACGACTAGTGCGAACCGTTAAGAACTGAGAGTATACAACCTTTACTTTTATTTCTTCTGATAAATTTTGTTTTTTGTGGCGCACTGTAACAATATCAATTACTTCGCCTCCACTTTGATCTACAGAAGGAGCTTTGTAAATATTTTGTTGAAAAGATCCTAATCGCGCTGTAAATTCGAAATTTTCACGATTATCATCTATGACTTTTTTGCTTTGAATTAAAGAAGCATTTATTTCCATAGTAGAAAAGTTTTCTAACTTGCGTTTTGGAACCTCTACTTCGAGTTTTAGCGATTCTTTAATAGATACTTTCTTTGTAATTTTTTGTCCTGTTGCATTGTGCGTCACTGTTATTTTTGCATTTCCAATTTTTGTTGCAACGTATTTTGCCTGATCAAAGCGACCTATACTACAACTGAAAGAAAGATCTCCACTCGATATATCTTCTTTATTTTGCGCTTTCTTAAAAAACGCTTTTATCACAAAACTACCATCTTTTTCTATCGATTCAGGTATTTTATCTAAGGTGAGTACTGGCTTTGCTCGAATAGCAACTTTTATTTGTTTTTTTAATTGCAAAGCTGGGTAAGTAATTGTGATAACATCATCTATTTCTTTATCTGGACAATAGTACTCTGATCTTGTAAAAAGTCCGTGTTTTGCTGCATATACAAAAGTAGAAAGAGGATAATCTTGAGCAATATCTCCAATGTAAACTTTTGGAGATAATTTCACAATATCACTGCATGATAAAGTACTATTTATATCAACCTCTAACTTAGGAGTAGCCACGACTTTTACATTAATAGCTTTTTCAATATTGCTAGGAGTATGCTTAATTGTAATTGTATCTAGTCCTATTTTTAAAGGAGCAGTATATACACTTTTATCAAATTTTCCATAGGTTGCAGAATATACAAAATCATTAATTGTAGTATTATATTTTTCGCTATCATTAAATAAATTAACAGATAAATTGGCTTTTTGCCCTGCGTATACTTGCTTTTCATTAAAATCTATATTAATACTAGGTTGAGATTCATTGATTTCTTCTGTCTTTATGATTTCATTCATACGGTCTTCTTCATTGATTTCTACAACTTCATCTGAAGAAGAAGATGATGATGACGGCGAAGTATCTTGAATACTGTTTTTTGTTGTATTTTGGCAACCTATAATACAGAAAAGAGTGGTAATCCATACAATTGTTTTACATATTTTCATAGTACAATCACCTTAAATTTTAGGTTCAAATTTTCGATATGCCAACTCTAAATGAGAGATGTTCTTTTGTTTACTTTCGGTTAAAAGCTGTTTTATAATTCGTGCCATGATACTATCTATTTTTTTCTTAGTTTTCTTTAAACTACTATTTTTATCCATAAAAAGAGAAACCCCATGCGTTGCTCCGCCAAAGTTTGAAATCCAATCAGGAATATAAATAATGTCTTTCTTCATGAGAAGATTAGCTAATGCAATTTCATCTTCGTAAATAGGTTCCGACATAATATTGTTTGCACCGCCAGTAACAATATGGTAATCAAAATTTGACATTGTATCGCGATCAATCACGCCACTAAAAGCACAAGGAGCAAAAACATGCCCCATTTGCATTGTAACTGAGTTAAACTCTTCCACTACTACTGACTTCGGTCGACTACAACCTTTCACAAATTGTTCGACTTTTCGTTCGTCAATATCTCCGATAATTAATTCTGCCCCTTCATCTAAAAGTTTCGTTGCCAAACTTGAACCGATACTACCTAAACCCTGTATTGCAATTGTTTTACCTTGGATTTGTCCATTGTTTGGATAACGAAATAAAAGAGCATTTTTTATTGCTGTGTACACACTATATGTGGCAGCTAAACTAATTATATTATTTTTTGATTCATTTTCCTCTGAAACGCAATTAGTAGTGTAAGACTTAAGTAAGGCAATGTCTTTACCTGAAAATCCACCTTCTACAGCAACAAAAATTTCAAATCGATTTAAAATATATGCTATGAACCCAAAAAACTCATTTACAGTAGTTGCAACAGGAGCGTTTCCATGAACAGCAAGCGATATACCAGAACACGGTAATCCTGCAACAGCACAACGAAAACTCATTCCTCGCGATAAGCAAAGTGTATCGGAAATAACTTGCCATTCACTTTGGGCTTCAAGTGCTCTTCTAAAACCACCAACAACATAATCTTTATTTGTATTGTGACACGCCAAAATACAACGAATATTGTTTTTAGGCTCAAAAATAAAAATGAGTTTTTTATGCTTGTTACTTTTCATTAAACTAACAATATCTCTCAGATATTCTTGCAACGAGTATTTAGTAATCATTTCTGTAAACAGTTCTTGGTTAGCTTTTTTAGCCTTTTTTAACAAACCTTGGCTATCTTCACCTTTCCAAACAGCTGTTTTTGACCACTCTTTCGTTAATAAATACTCAATATGTTGCGTGTCTGTATTATTAAATATTGTCAAGGTCGTGTATTCTTCATTTTCAAGCATAGTAAAAAAACTTAGATTTTTTTTATGCATATTTAGAATCTTTCAATAAACATAACTCATTTATAAAATCTCATACATTATCTATTAATATTTAGCTGCGCTATTAAATTTATTTAGCGCTCTGTAGAAGACGAAATATTCATATACATTATCTCTTATTACACTCTTCAATTGAGTGACACTTTAATTTTATAGATATTACTAGGCCTATCATTATTCAAAATGTTTTTCAAGCCCGAGTCCGATTTCAAAACTTTTGACAAAAGAAAGAAGCATTTCACCTCTAGAAGATTTCGGAAGCGAGCTCGATGCTACTCGCAGTACCACATAAGGCTATGATATTTAACGACATCTATTACTCATTTGAATAACGACACATCTAACAACAGAGTGGTTATCACTAGATCACCTTAATTGGGCACTGCAATAATATTTGGCTACGATATTGATTTATTTAGCGCTCTATAGAAGATAAATTCATATTATTCCATTTTTTTAAAATTGTAGCAACTATATTTTAGAGCACTTATTACCAGGAGTAGCACCTATCTTTGTTTATAGCTTTTTTTTCACAAAATCAATAATATCAAGCGATTCATATTGCCAAGTTCCATCAGGATGTTTGAGACACGGCACAGTTGCTTTTCCACCACCATTAACTAGTTCTTTTTTATTTGCTGAATCCCCAGTGTCTTTCATTGAAATTTCAATATCTAAACCTTTAAAAGCATTTAGTACGCGTACACAAAAAGGACAATACGGAGAGTAATAGAGTGTGTAATCTTTAAAATCTTTCATTGTGTATCCTTTAACAATACTGCAAACTTTACTACGAAACGATTAATTTGACTGTCACTTGGCTAGAAATTAGAATTATTATATGTTATGATGTTGTTTTGCAACAGGATATTTTATATAAGAAATTACGCTATAGACAACGAAAATAAACTGAGTTGCGTTTTTTCAGAAACTTTTTATAGAGGTGGGTACTTGTTTATCAAGTTCTCACGCAAAAAATTTTCTAACGAAAACCTGACAAAAGTAGTTACCCAAATGTTGCAAATCAATACTTTTATTTAGGGATGATAAATATCCCTTGGTAGGTGTCTTTTTACTCTCAGAAGGGAGATACGAGGCTAATATATGCTTTGAAATAGTATATTAAAATTTGACAAGATTCTAATTCTTTTACAAGCTTTATGCTTTACAAAACAGAATATATAATCTATGTATCCTCGTGATTAAAACGATGAAGAAACTAAAAAGTCTAAATCCAATTGCAAAGATAATTTTATTTGCGCTACTTTTCGCCATTAGTTCATATACCTTGCAATCCGATGATAAGCTAAATACCATTGGCTATTTTTCTTTATTTGCTGGGCTATTTGTTATTTTTGAAGGTTTCAATTTTTCTTTATTTATTAAAATTTTGATTGCACTTGGCCTAGGAATTTTTTCGGCGCTTAGTGGACTATTTGATAGTACTTTACTTACTGCTGTGAAGCCTGTTGGAAGCAAGATATTTATGAATTGCTTGACTATGGCTCTTGTGCCTTTAGTTTTCGCTTCTATCCTAACGGGAGTAACTAGTCTAGGGGATATAAAGAAGTTAAGTAGTATTGGCATGCGTACTATTATCTATTATATTTGTACAACTGCTATTGCCATTGCTATCGGTCTAGTATTTGCCAATATTATGCAGCCGGGAAGTGATCTTTCTCCGGAAACAAAACAGGAATTCGAACAACAATTTAAAGATAAAGCTTCTAGTAAAGTTGAAACCGCCACACAAAACAGGCAAACACTTTTCGAAGGTTTACAGGCTATTTTCCCTAAAAACATTCTTGAGTCTGTAAGTAAAGCTAAACCTGACATGTTGCAAGTTATTTTCTTTGCACTTATATGTGGAATTGCCTTATTGCAGATTGATCCGAAACATTCACAACCTATCATTTCTTTTTTCACAGGTGTAACAGAAATGACGGTGCGCATTATAATGATGGTAATGTGTATAGCCCCATATGGTATTTTTGCTCTTATCGCCGCACAAATAGCAGGAACACAAAATACCGAAATGCTCACGGCTCTTATTCCATTTTCAATTTGCGTTCTTTTAGGCTTATTCACTCACTTACTTGTACTTAATGTTTCCTCTCTAGTGCTTTTGTCAAAATATAGCCCTGTAAAATTTTTCAAAAACGTCAAAGAAGTTATGATAACTGCTTTTTCTACAGCATCCAGCGCAGCAACAATGCCATTAACACTTGAAGTTGCGGAACACAAACTAGATGTAAAGAGTGAAGTTGCCGGTTTTGTTATCCCTCTAGGGGCAACAATCAACATGGACGGAACTGCTCTCTTCCAAGGAATTTCAGTAATCTTTCTCGCCAATGTTTATGGAATTGATTTAACAATGGCTGATCAACTCACTGTAGTGTTCATGGCAGTCATGGCCTCTATTGGAACAGCAGCTGTTCCAGGCGTTGGTATTGTTATCCTCACAATGATTTTGAGTGCTGTAAATATACCTCCAGAAGGAATACTTTTTATTCTGCCAGTGAATAACTTGCTCGACATGTTTCGCACATCAGTAAATGTCGTTGGAGATATGGCATGTTCTGTTTACATTAGTTCTGTAACTCCGGATAAATCAACTGTTTCTCAACCAGATGCAAATGAGAACAAGTCAGAATAACTAAGTGACCTGATTCTGTAACTGCGATATTTTACAAATTCTTCGATACATAACTTTAATTTATTTGTAGTTTAATTTTTAAAGTCAAAGAAAGTTTGCAGTTACGGAATCACATTTTATTATTTGGCGAAAACATACAAATGCTTGTGTCATATTTGCTTATATTCATAAGCGACTTGCAATACTTATTTTTTTCTTAAATACAGTAGAATATTCAAAACAATAAATCTATAATAGATAAAATAAAACTAAAGCTAGAATAGCTTTTAGTGTTTAAACCAATTATTTATATTAAGCGACCATGATGAAACAAATTCTTATTGCGCGGCATGGAAATTCATCTGTTCTTGAGATTATTGAAAAACCAGTCTCTCAATTAAAAAATAATGAAATTCAAATAGATGTCAAAGCTGTGGGGGTTAACTTTGCTGATATTTTAATTCGTAAAGGTTTATACCCTAATGCTCCAGATTTACCTTGTGTTATTGGTTACGAAGTATCAGGCGTTGTAGAACAAGTAGGTTCAAATGTTGAGAAAACTTGGCTAGGCAAAAAGGTAATCGCCTTAACGCCCTTTTGCGGTTATGCGACGAAGGTAGTTGTAGCAAAAGAATATGTATTTACAAAACCTGAAAGCTTGACCTTTGAGCAAGCAGCTTCTATACCAGTTGTATACTTAACTGCTTATCAATTATTAGTGGTAATGGGTGCACTTAGAAAAAATGAATCTATTCTTATTCACAATGTTGGTGGTGGAGTAGGATTAGCGGCACTAAATATTGCGCTTCACTTCGGGGCCAAAACATACGGAACATCAAGCCCCCAAAAACACGATTTTTTGAAAAAACGCGGCCTACACTGTGCAATTGATTATCGCAACTTTGACTGGTTACAAATACTTAATGAAAAAACAGAAGGTAAGGGAGTTGAATTAGTTATCGATTCAATTGGTGGTAACCACTGGAAAAAAAGTTATCGCGCTTTACGTAGCACTGGACGTCTAGGAATGTTTGGTGTTTCTACTTTATCTGGATCAAATAGAATAAAACGTAATTTACAAATGATAAAATCATTTGTGCGTATGCCTAAATTTGGACCATTATCCCTAATGAATAATAATAAAGGAGTTTTTGGCGTGAATTTAGGAAATTTATGGCATGAGATTGAAAAAATATCAATGTGGATGAATACTATACTTAATGGTGTTGAACAGGGATGGATTCTACCTCACGTTGATCGAACTTTTCATTTTTCTAATGTTGCAAAAGCTCACGACTATATTGAAAATAGACAAAATATAGGCAAGGTAGTGTTAACAATTTGATAATTGGTGTTTTATGAATTTACGATGTAAAGTATTTTTAATTGTTATATCAGGCGCTACAATCGCTACTTTCTCTATAAATATTATGTGTAAAAATATATTTATGAAGCGTTTCTTATCCTTAGAAAATAAACGAATATTATTAGACGAGCAAAGAGCAACTAATGTTATTGATAAACGTTTAAAAAATCTAAGTTCCAACGTCCTATCATGGAGTTCTTCGGATGACATTAGTTTATTTGTTAAAGGTAAAGCACCAAATTATTGCAAAAAAAACTTAACATATGATGCTGTTCATACACTCTTTGATATTGCTATATACTGCGATATTAACCATCAAGTCGTACATTCTGTAAAAACCAACCATCAAACAAAATCACTAGACTTTGTTTCTCAAGATAACATTCAGCACATACTCCAAAACAAAAAACTATTGCAACATAATCATGTAAAAGGCTTTTTAAACCTCAATACACCAGTAATGATAGTTTCACGTCCTATTACAAAAAAAAACGGCCCTATCATTGGAACTTTAATTTGGTGCTACTACTTAACTTCATCTAGATGCAAACAATTACTAGAGAAACCCTTACAACTGCAAGTTGTTATGAATACTGATTGTTCTGGCTGTTCTAAAAAACGCTGTCTTAACTTAAATGTTAACACTGCATATTCTTGTAAAGCATATAGCGATATCAACAACAACAAAATTTTCTCATTGGAAATCACTCATAATCGAGATATTTACTTACAAGGATTAGAATCATTTAAACTATTTACTCTATTCCTTATACTCATGGGACTTATTCTTACTCTACTCATTCTATTTTTTTTAGAAACATCTATTTTATCTCGACTTGAAAAAGCAACAAAACATATTAAAATGATTACCGAAAATAAAAAATATAGACAACTAAAAACAGAAGGCCAAGACGAATTTACAACATTAACAACATCAATAAATAAAATGTTGGAATCCTTGCAAGAAGAACAAAAAGCTGCCGAAGAATCTTTAAACATTGCAACACAAGAAATAGCAAAGAGACAGATGACCGAACTACGGCTACAAAAAGCAATACAATATGCTGAAGAAATCAATGCAAGTAAAGATATATTTCTCGCCAGTATTAGTCACGAAATTCGCACACCGATGAGTGGAATTATTGGCTTAGTCGGGCTTCTTGAAGAAGAAAATCTCAATGCTCAGCAAAAAAATTGGATAAAAACAATACGAGAAAGTAGTAAAATTTTATTGAGCATTATGAATGACATTCTTGACTTTACAAAAATAGAATCAGGTCGATTAGAATTAGAAAAACAGCATTTTTGTGTGAGGGAATGTTTAGAAAGTGTAATTAATTTATTTTCAGCGAAAGCAAATGAAAAAAACATTGATCTGATTTGCGATATCGATTTTTGTACACCGCAATATGTCATTGGGGATACGAAGCGCGTGCGCCAAATTTTTATCAATTTAATTAACAACGCTATAAAATTTACTAATAGTGGTGAAGTTATCACTTCGGTATCTCATCGACAAGAAAAAGAAAATCTCTTTCTTGAAGTACAAGTTAAAGACACAGGCATTGGTATTCCACAAAAGAAACTACAATCTATTTTCGAGCCTTTTCTACAAGCAGACAACTCTACTTCAAGAATTTACGGTGGTACAGGCTTAGGATTGAGTATCTGTAAAAAATTAGTAGAGATTATGGACGGCAATATTCACTGTCAAAGTATACTTAACAACGGTACAATCTTTTCATTTTCAATCAAAGTACAGAAATCTAACAAGGTAAATAATATTGAATACCTTGACCCTAGTATAGATTATATGTTTGGTAAAAATGTTCTCATTGATATTAAAAGTCCAATCATGCTAGAACTTTTACAAAAATATTGCTGTTGGTGGGGGTTAAAAGTTTCCATTGAACATAATATAGAAGAGAATTATGACTTGATAATCAGTGATAGAACTCTTTTTGTGAATCAAACAACGCCTGCTTTGCTCATCAACACTAACAAAAAAGCTTACCTTCCTCCAAATACAGTGGTACTAAACAAACCAATTAACATATCCTCTTTTTTTAACGCAACGAAAAATATACTTTGTGATATTAAATACAAAAAAAAATGTGTAGTTGATAAATCAAACTTTATGTTATACCTAGAATACCCTCTAGACATAATCCTTGTAGAAGATAACTCTATCAATCAAAAAGTTGCTGGTTTCTTACTTGAAGAACTTGGATATAACATTGATATTGTTTCCGACGGTTTAGAAGCAGTAAACGCCATTAAACAAAAGAAATATGATTTAGTGTTCATGGATATGCAAATGCCCATAATGGATGGTTTAGAGGCAACAAAAATAATTATTTCTACTCAAATAGAAGCCCCGGTAATTATAGCAATGACGGCAAACGCGATGGAAAAAGATCGCGAAGAATGTTTTAACGCTGGTATGAATGACTACATTAGTAAACCAATTACAATGATAAAATTACAAAATATTATTAAAAAATGGGGAAAAGTCTTACTAGAACAAAAAATAAACTAAGTGATGACAAAATAGCTACCTGTTCGATATAGAATTTTTGTTTTCTAGCACAACGTAACGAAGGCACACAGTCCTAACTGCGTAACCGAAAAACAAAGCTAAAAAACAAAAAAACAAATACTAACAGATAAATGCTTTTGGCAAGTCACTTAGAACCCTAAATAAAAAAAATTTGCTTCTTTCATTAGCATTTTCGCATAATAATATAAGAACACGCTAATTTATAGAAGTAATACTAGCGTTTTTTATTTTAAACAATTTACGCATTCAACATTAGAGGAGAAGACTTCAACATGAAGCATTTAAGCATTATATCTTTAATAAGCTTTTTTGCTATGATCTCTTTACAAGCAGATGAAGCTGCAAAGTGGCAAGGTTATGTTACACAGTACACTAAATTGTCTGCAAAGTATCAAAAAGCCCTTGGTACAGCACAAGTAAGATTAAAGAAATCAAAAGCACAATTAGCGAAAAACCCAAGTTCTGCAAAATGGCAAGGCTATGTAAAAAAATACTCTAGTCTTACAAAAAAATATCAAAAAGCTCTTAGTACAGCGCAAACAAGATTAAACAAAGCCAAAGCAAAATTAGCTTCAGTAAGTGGAGGCAATACAGGTGGAGGAAAACCTGTAAATACAAATCTAAGCGCTGAAGAATTGGCAATGCTAAAAGATATTAAAACACAAAAATCTTTAAAACTAGATCATACAAAAGTTCTTACTGTAAATAAATGTGCCGATTGTCACAAACGTGAAGTTCAAGTGTGGAAAAAAACACCGCACAGTCTTACTTTTAAAGATTTGCACAAACGCAAAAGAGCAAAACAGATTCAAAAAAATCTTGGTATGAGCGGTAGTATCAAGCGTAATGATTTATGTTATAATTGCCACTACACACGAGATGAAGTTCGTGGAAAACCAAAGGTAATTTCTGGTGTTTCTTGTGAATCATGCCACGGTGCATCGCAGGATTGGGTTGAGATACACAACGACAAAACAATACCGCGTGCACAAAGAATACCTAAAGCAATGGCTAAAGGTATGAATAACACTGATGATGTTTACCTTATTGCTCAAAACTGCTACCAATGCCATAGTATTCCTAACGAAAACTTAGTTAACGTTGGTGGTCACAAAGCAGGTAGTGACGCTTTTGAAATAGTTCGTTGGTCACAAGGAATGGTTAGACATAACTTCGTTCGTGGTAATAATACTGCTAATTTTAAAAGCACTCCTGAGCGTCTACGTGTTATGTTTGTTGCTGGTGCAATGTTAGATTTAGAATATTCACTACGTGGTATTGCTTTAGCAACCAAAAAAGGTCGTTATTTCGATTCCATGATGAAGCGCTCAAACGTAGCATTTAAAAGGCTCATGGCTGTCAATAAGAAATCAGGCGGAGTTTCTGAAATACAAGAACTTCTAACCTTGTTTAAAGGTCTTAACTTCAATAACAAGAAAGATCTAGCACAGGCAGCTGATTTTATCACAATCAAAGCTCGTAAATTTACTAAAAATCACGACGGAAGCAAACTTTCATCTTTAGATGGTGTATTACCACCAGAAAAAAGTTACAAGTGGAAACCTACTCCACGTAAGTAAAAATTAGTTCAATAATATCGCGTTTTTAAACACAAAATTTTAATAAAATCCAAGATTTGGTATACCAAATCTTGGGTTTTTGAATAAAACGCTCTAACATTTTTAGCGTTCGAACAGTTCTCTTTTCTACAACTATAGAGATATCTTGTGTCAAAAAATATTCTAGCTAAAAAATATCAAATTATTTGCGAACTAGGTCGCGGCGGAATGGGTATTGTTTATCTCGCTTATGACCTGGAAATAAAACGTAAAGTTGCTGTAAAAGTAATACAAAATTCAGAAACTGTGGCATCAATGAGATTTATTAGAGAAGCGCGAGCCATAGCAAAACTCGAACACCCATGTATAATTAGTGTCTACGAATCCATAAAACAAAATAATATGACATATCTTGTAATGGAATATGTAGAAGGAATGACACTTGATGTATTTTTACAAAACAAATCACTTAGCTTACATCGTAAAATTGCTTTGTTTTTCCAAATAGTTGAAGCTGTTCACTATGCTCATGAACAAAACATCATTCATCGCGATCTCAAACCTCGAAACATAATTATTGACAAAGAACAAAATCCTTACCTTTTAGATTTTGGTCTAGCAAAAGTAATCAATGATGTAGATCGCTCTATTACTCAAAGTGGTCAAATAGTTGGTACTCCTAAATATATGTCACCAGAACAAGCAAGAGGAGAAGTAGAAAAAATAACTCCGAAATCAGATATTTATTCTCTAGGTGTTATACTTTATGAAATTTTAACAGGAAAACCACTTATCTCAAAAAATAGCACAATACAAATATTACTAGAAATAATTGAAAAATCAATCACACCACCAAGGCACCTAAAAAAAAGTATTCCTAGAAGTTTAGAAGTGATATGCTTAAAAGCACTACAAAAAAAACCATCCCATCGTTATAAATCAGCAAAACATTTTGCCAATGATTTACATAAGTACCAACAAAATAAATCAGTATCTTCATTTTCTTTATACAAAAAATACATTGCTTACGCTTTTTTTGGGCTTGTAATTCTTGGAATAATATTCAGCTATCGATCTAATTTTAACGCGAAACCGACTACTTTTTTTTCTATAACCGTTTACCAAGAAGCTTTGTACTGGTTACAACGAGGCTTTTATCAAGAAGCAGAAAAGTCTTTTCTGGAAGCCTACAATCAAAAACTATTAAGTCGTAGTGATTTAGATGGATACATGGTTGATATTTATTCACAAATTGGTAATAAAGAGAAATTCATACAGCATTACAAAAGTTTAAATCCTACACAAAAAAATAGCATCTCTGTAAAATTAGCAAAAGCGCAAATGCTCTTCAAGAGCAATAAGAAAAAACAAGCGCGCAATTTATTCTCTTTTGTATGGAAAAATGGCAATGCGGAACAAAAATGTTCTGCCGGTTATTATCTTGCGACCCAGCTAATTGAACATCTAAAATACAAAAAAGCTCTTTTAATTTTAGAACAAATAAAAACAATCAATACAGAGTTTAAAGAAAAAGAACATATTGATTTCCTAATAGGTAAATGTCTATTCCACAAACAAAAAATAAAAGAAGCTAAAGTGTATTTACAACGTGCTGTAAAAAACCAACCACATTTCTCTGATAGCTATTTTTATTTAGGAAAAACGCAAAGTATTTTACAGGAATATCCTACAGCAGAAAAGACTTTGAGAAAGAGTATTTCCTTAGAGAAAACTAACAGCTATTACTTCTCTGAGTTAGGCAAAGTATTATTCCACCAAAAAAAATATTTATCTGCCAGCGATGCTTTCGCACAAGCAAAGAAATTAGATCACGAAAATATGGAAGCATTTGAAGGATATACGAAAGTTGCCTACACAGATGTACAATTTTTGCGCGTTCGCTACGTTCAAGTTATGTATGAAATAAATAATTTTGAGTACGTGCCGAAAGACTTACTTGCTATGCGATTTGTAAACCTCGCGAGCAAATATCATCCACACTACTTACAACAACAAAAAGTTCTGAATACTAAAGGCAATTTATTACCACTTGTCACAAGACTATCTTCTAAAGATTCTAAAATTGCGAAGCGTGCTTACAACGCTTTATGGTTAATGCGTTATCATCCTAATCTACAAAAAGTATTCACATTAGCCAAATTTAGGTCTCTCGCGAAAATATATAAAAACATTATTGTTGCTCGTAAAGCAGAGGAGCGCTACGCTATAAATTATCTCCTAGCGCAAGGATATTTTCAACCAAAAATGTTAGCCTCTATAAACCCTAAAACATTAATTCAAATCCTAAAAAACAATAAAGAAGAGAATATTCTGAGATATTTAGCAGCCAAAGCCCTTTTGAAACAACTGCTCTTTTCGGAAGTTATAGATGTTTATAAAAATGGAGATAATACTCAGAAAATTATATGTTTATCTGCTTATAAAGATATTCACTTAGACTTAACCTTGCCACAACAAATAGTAATTCCCCAAAACACTTTTTTACTATCACTATATGCTAAAAATCATTCTGCTATTGATGCGACAAAACATGTGTTAGACATGCTGAATCATAAAAATGCCTATGTTGCATTACACACTGCGCATAAATATTTTTTCAAGAAAAAATTACAAGCAAAATGCGAACGAGTTTTACAAAAACTAATGACCAATAAAAACAAAGATATAAGAGCCGCAGCGTCCTATTTTTTTTGGCAACAAATCTCAAAAAACACAATCTCTCAAATTTCGAAAACTCGCATACATGAACTATGGAAAAGCGGTTTAAACGATGTTAGTGAAGTACAACTTGCCTTACTGCAAAATGCTTCACAATTAAAACTTTCTTATATAAAATCATCTATTAATGAATTACTTAGTAAAACTTCCAATATTTCAGTACATATTTTAGCAATAAAGGTTTTCGGTCGTTTAAAATCACAGCAAGATCTTGTCCCGTACTATGCAAACAATAATCACGTTAATATTTTACGCGCCTTTGCCGCCTTAAAACACGCAAAAGTAGCTTTTCTTACGTTTATGGAGTATAAAACGAAACATCAAGACAAAGGTCTTATATGGTTAGCCCAAAAATTTGTTCCTATACAAACAAATTATTTGATTGAACAACCTGACGAAATATTAAGAAGTTATGGTTACGCAATTCATAGTTTTATGGCAAAAAATATAATTCCTTTTATATCTCAAGAAAAAAGTGATGATATGAAAGCTGTGCTTCTCACATTTACCACTGTTGGAACAGGAGCATTTAAAATATTTACTCAATTAAATGGAGTATCGGGTTTCAATTCACGCAAAGTTAAAACCGAGACCACTAATAAATACCTAACATATCCCCACGAAAACATAAGAAAAGGGGCTTGTTATGCTTATATTTATATTGTAGAAAAAGGTTTGCGTGATCAACTTTGTGAGAAAATACTAAATAATAATTCGACACAATTAAGGAAAGCAGCTGCGCGAAGTTTATTCTATAAAGTGCAAAATAAAGTTGATGCACAAGATGCAACAACATTTGTAAACTATGTTTTAAGTTCGATTAGTTCACAACAACAAACTTGGTCAAATGTTGGTGTTTTTAAAAAACATATTAAAAACGAAAAT
Organism: Candidatus Uabimicrobium helgolandensis; assembly: GCF_041508025.1. Taxonomy (NCBI): domain Bacteria; kingdom Pseudomonadati; phylum Planctomycetota; class Candidatus Uabimicrobiia; order Candidatus Uabimicrobiales; family Candidatus Uabimicrobiaceae; genus Candidatus Uabimicrobium; species Candidatus Uabimicrobium helgolandensis. The sequence goes on along the minus strand of NZ_CP165719.1, from coordinate 8,601,826 downwards.
AAAAGGATGGAAGTAAAGGAGTTTTTAGAACAAATATTGAGATTGGATTCTTCAGAAGCAGAGTATCACTATTATATGTTTCTTACACTTAAAGAAAAAAAGCACAAAGCTCAAGTCTATTTAAAAAAAGCATACAACTTAGATAAATCTAATCCTATGTATCTTATTGATATGTTTCGTTTAGAAAAAAATAAATTTTTTCTAAAACAAATATATAAAAATTCAACATCCACAAATATTCCTGAAATGTTATCTTCTATTTGTGATGTTAAAGAAGAAATTGTAAAAAAAATACTATTACAAAATTATTGCTCACTTACATCTAAAAAAGATGCTGTTTTGCGTAAGGTTGCGTGGAAAAATCTATGCTTGTTTTACAAAAGTAAAAATCCCTTTCAGTTTATAACTTACGATGGTAGATAATTTACTCTTTCCAATCGTGCATACAAAAATTCAACACAAAAAATCGCAAAATAGCGGCAAGATAAAATAGAAACAGCTACAATATCAAAGGTAATCTGATTTGGAGATGTGTACAAACAATAAGCAAGAACAAACAAACATACTACAAGTTTAATTAGGCATAGTTTAGTTGATTTCATTTCTATCTCCTTGGTAGTTAGTTAATTGATTAATTACTATATAACTAAGTATATCAAATCACTCTACCTCCATCACCCAAAACAAAAAAGCCTTATAAAACAAGAGCCACAAGTATTGCCACTCCCTACATCCAAGAAATATAAGGCTCATATGCGTGATGACAACTTGTGTTCCCTAATTTAATTAGAGCTTATACCGTTTTGTTTTTGCGTTTTAGGAAATAATTGCAGCGAAAAACGATAACCTTTACGCCCGACTAACATACTTTTTTTAAAATGTAGAGGTTTTTTGTAGCTAAAATCTAAAAAAGTGAGTTGGTCAATAAATGCAACCGCAGGTTCCAGAGAAGTTGCGAAATAGAAAAAACTGCTTGTCCATTTGTAAGTAATATCCTGTTTTTGACGGCTTGGCTCTACACAAAGAATATCAAGAGAACTTAAAACTATAGGTTTTTCCTGTATCGTGGCAATAAATTGATTAAGCCTTTTTGCAGTATTTGCTTGATAACCTTTTAGCTGTTTATATATTTTTTCGGTGATTTCTAGTTTTTTGATACTATGAGTAGTATTTTGCAATTCTTTTTGTAAGACATCTTTTCTTAACATAAGATTTTTTAGTTTTTCTCGTCCTTTTTCAATGCTTGTAAAACTAATCTTAGGTTTTCTTTGCAATTTAGCTTTAGGTTTTACTTTTTTTGCTTGCTTTACATTGTTAGGTGTTTCTAGTGGGACAATTCTTAGTTGTGTGACAACTGAAATAGGAAGTTTCCTAGTTATGTCAAAAATATTGATAACTCTTTCCAAAGATGACGCTGAAAAAGAAAACTGTGCTTTTTTAATCGTATTTTGCATATCTTTTGTTGATTTGATATTCGAAATAAGAGATTTCGTTTCTTTCAATACTTTTTCAATATAAGGAAAATCTATTTTAAGAAACGAAATTTCTATATCTATTTGTTTACTATTTCCTTTTGCATTTATTCGAGATATAGCAGTGTTTATGCGCTCGAAATCTTGTACTATTCGACCGAGAAGATTAATATCTCTTATTGAAAATTTATAGTTAAACTTTGATACAAACAATTCACTTAGTTTTTTTTCTTCTTCTAAAGTGTAAGCAATACTATTTTTTTTTAAAAAAAGATTTATTTGCTTTTGAGGATCACTGTCCTTTAAATTTTTGCAAAAAGACTCAAGTATACTGTGCTGAATAAAAAACTGAGTATAATTTTGATTGAGAACCTTTAATTTCTTTTCTAGTTCAGCAACGGCCTTTTGATGGGTGGCTATTTTTCCTTGTAATTCTTTTTTTTCTTTGGCAGAAATAGGCTTATTTTTCTTTGTTAATAACTCAACTTTTTTTTCTAGCTGAGAAAATTGCGCTTGTAATTTTTGTATTAATTTATTCTGTATTTGTAACTGCTTATTTAACTCTTTATTAGATTTTTGTAATTCTTTTAGCGTTTTTTTTTCGTCCTCTTGGGCAACAATACCAACCATCACTATGAATAAAGCCATCGCAAAATATCTCGACATAGAAAAGTCCTTTTTACAAAAAAAATTGTACGAAAATCGCGTGTTTAACGACTAAAATTTTGCTAACATTAAGGATTTCTATCAGGATGTTGTACAACTCCTCGATAAGAAAATGCCTTAACATTATATTTTACTACAGCAACATATTCCATAAGAAAGGAAGCGCGAAACTAAATGATTTTATAACTCACATAAATATCCAAGGTATTTGGGCGCTTACATATTCATTGATCCATTTGAATAAATATCGACACATTCCAATTATTTAATTTCGTGGCTATACAATGAAAAAAACTTTACACATTCCCTGGTGGGAAAAAATACTTTTAACTATTATTCCGCCGATTGTTGCAGGTCTGATGAAGTTACTTTGTTTAACATATCGCGTTGTCCACGTTCAAGGTGACCGCAAGGCGATTTTAAAAAAACATGATGGACGTGCGGTTTTTTGTACATGGCACCAACGTATGTTTTATCACTTTCATTTCTTTGGTAGTCTTCATGTTACAATGATGATTTCTGCAAGTAAAGATGGTGAGTGGGCCGCTAGTATAGCCCGCTTACTTGGTTTTAAATATGTTCGTGGTTCTACGCGAAAAAAAAATATCGATAAGGGTGGGAAAAATGCAATGGAAAAACTAATCGATATGGTCGATCAAGGAGAATCAGCAGGAATACTCGTTGATGGCCCAACAGGACCGAATCGCAAAGTGAAAATAGGTGCCGTTTTAATCGCCCAAAAAACAGGAGCTCCTCTTCTTTCTGAAATGTGGGGATGCAAAAGTGCATGGGTGCTAAAATCCTGGGATCGCCATCTTATTCCAAAACCCTTTACAAAAATATATGTTATCCACAGCGAACCGATATACGTCCCTAAAGATGCAAATCGAGAGGAATTAGAAAAAATTCGTTTGCGTTTAGAAAAAGTAATGAATGAAGATGTAGAAAAATGCGACGCTTATTTCTATAAAAACTCTAGCAAATCTTAGTTGCAATTTGTTAAGTGAGACATTCAGTGGGGAACTACACCCACTGAATGTCTCACATCATTGAGTAATTTAATGTAAAATCCACTATAAATGGACTAAAGCGAGCTACAAAATGCACAAACGACAACCGCCTTCCATGGCAAAAACACTTCAAGATGTCAAATTTCCACAATCAAATTACGATATGATTAAAGAACTAGGACGCGGTGGCATGGGCGCTGTCTATCAAGCGCACGACAGACAGTTAAATAGAGTAGTTGCTATAAAAGTCATATTAAGTACTACAAACATAAACCTAAAACGATTCGAGCGCGAAATACTTGCTACAGCCGCATTAAACCATCCTAACATAGTAAAAATATTTAGTGTTTTCTTACAAAACAAAGTGCCGTGTATGGTTCTTGAGTACATAGAGGGAAAAACTCTCAAAGATTATCTTTTAAAAAATGACATTAATGTTAAAAATAAAATTACACTTATGAAAAAAATTGTAGATACAATTGCCTACGCACATAAACAAAAAATTCTACATCGTGATTTAAAACCTTCAAATATCATCATGGACGTATGTGGTGAACCACGCATTATGGATTTTGGCCTAGCTAAGTTAACTAATATCTCTCGAAAATCTATTACAAAATCAGGAGATGTAATTGGCACTCCAAAATATATGTCACCTGAACAAGCACAAGGTTACACTAGAAAGATAGATGAACAGTCCGACGTATATGCTCTAGGCGCTATTTTTTATGAAATTTTGTGCGGAGAACCAGCGGTAAAATCAGAAAGCGCTCTTTCAATGATGCACGAAGTGATATATAAAAAACCATTACCAATGAAAGGTGTAGATTATGATATTCAAAGAGTTTGTTTTCGCGCTCTTAAGAAAAAGAAAAAATATCGTTATAATAGTGCTAGAGAGCTATCGAAGGATTTGTCTTTATTAGAAAAAAACAACCATTCGCGACTAAGCGTTAATAATCCTTTATATCGCAGTAAAGAACTTTATGAACGCTACAAGTTACCTATACTTATTGTTAGTACTATTTTCATTTTAATGTTGATAATAAACCTGAACCAGACAACACAACAAAACAAGATAACAAGTTTGATGAATAAAATAAACAAACACGCTTCGAATAAGGAATGTGAACAAATGATAGAACTAGCAAACGAAATAATTTCGATAGACAGTAATTTCGTAAATGCATATATTCGAAGAGGTCTTGCACATAAAGTTTTAAAAAACTACTCACAAGCTATTAAAGATTTTGTATTTGCTTCAAAAATAGGTCCAAAGGCACGTAGTTATTATCATTTAGGATGTGTGTACCGCATTCAAAAAAAGTATGATCTTGCAAAAAAATATCTAACAAAAGCCATTACCTTACAACCCAGCATGGTTTCCGCATACGCAGAACGAGGCCTAGTTTATGCTAAAAAAAATGAAGTAAAAAAAGCAGAAAAAGACCTCATTCATTTTATTAAAAATAGAAAAAAAATAAACAATTCCTCAGCCTCTATCGCGCATTATAATTTAGGAAGTTTATACCAACAGCAAAAAAAATATTCCTTAGCAGAAAAAAACCTAACGATATCAATCAATTTAGATCCCAGTAATTCAAAAGCACATAATAATCGCGGTATGTTGTATGCTTTGCAAAAAAAATACAAACAAGCAATTAGTGATTTCAGCAATATGATATTATATTTTCCGAAATCTAACATAGCTTACTACAACCGGGGTCATGCTCATTTCAAGTATAAAAACTACAAAAAAGCAATTAACGATTTCGAAAAAGCGATCGAGCTGGGTATTTCAAAGAAGTTATTACAACCTTATATTTATAAAGCTCGATTGTCCTATTCAAAAAAGAACAATCAATAACGTACTAAAATTTTTGCCCTGACAATACTCTATTATTGTGTTAAGCTAAAAACAGAGAAATTATATATTACTCTGTGTTTATTACAATAGGGTAAATTTCTGATTTTTTAACGGAGCGTATTTTTTTCTTATGAAACCAAAGCTATCCGTATCACTAGAGTTTTTACATCTAGAGAATGCTATTTTCTGCGCAGAACAAAGCGTTTCTGCTGGCGTAGATATAATTGAGATCGGTTCTACTTTATTAAAGAGCACTGGTCTAACAAGCATCAAAGTATTGCGTGAGCGTTTTCCTGAAGTAACATTAGTTGCTGATATGAAAGTTCAATCTAATGTTGAATCGGAAATAAAGGCCGTAGCTGATGCTGGAGCAAATAGCGTAACAATTTCTGGTAATGTATCTCCTCAAATTTGGCAACAAAGTTTAGAAGTGGCCAAAGAGCATAGCGTGAATGTTATTCTTGATTTTCGCGATGTTGTTCACCCTAGAAGGCATATTAATAAAAATATTCCTGATGGTTTTGACACCATAATGCTATCCTTACAACAACCTTCTTTTGCACTACTGCAAAAAACAACATCAATATTAACTACTCCTATTGGAGTGCAAGGTGTTGAAGAAGAGGATGATATTGTTGAAGCTATCTCACTTGGAGCATCGGTTATTGGTATCCGCTTCTCTGATGCTAAAGAAAAAAGCATTCAAGAAGCAGTAAAATCAATATTAAAAATACTATCTAATGCAAAAAGAACCTTCCCAAAAGATCCAGTATCTTTACACGAAGAACAACTTTTGCAATTATTAGAACAAGTATCTCCTAGTGATTTTTGCGAAGTGAGTGATAAACCATGTTTTTTAGAAAGTGTATACCCTGTACAAAAATATACAAAAATCGCAGGGAAGGCTGCTACTTTAAAAGTTTGGCCTGGTGCCGAATTAGCAGTTCTCGACTTTCTAATGAAAATGGAATCGCACTGTATATTAGTAATTGATGCTGGTGGTCGTGGTTCTGCTGTTTGGGGACAAATGGCAACAGAAATTGCGATTAAAAAGGAACTTGTTGGCGTTGTTGTTTACGGAAGTATCAAAGATGTAAACAAGATTCGCGAGAAAGGCTTGCCTTGCTACACAAGCTCTATTACTCCTATTATTACCAAAAATCAAGATTCTAGTTTTAGTGGAAATTGCCCATTAAAAATAGGCGAAGTTTTCATCAAACCTGGTGACTGGCTCATCGGAGACGATACAGGAGTTATTTCCATTTCTCAACAAGACATTTTCTTTAAAACCAATGAAGCACTCAAACGTTACAATGAACGTATGGAGATAATTCGAGGAATAGAAGGTGCAAAAGACAAAGATTTGGAAGAACTCGTCCATAAGTACAAGAAATTACACCTTTAGTTGTCACAACTTAACAATAGTAAAATGTAATGGGCAGTAGTTATTATTAACACCGCTGTCCATTACATCCTCATAAATTACCTACCTCTAGACACACTCTGTTCTCTTATGATATAATAAAGAATCTTCTCATCTCGTTTTATGATCTTATAAATATTTGTTTTAAAACACATGAGAATGTGATTAGGGGAACCTAATTGAAATTGTTATATTAGTTTATTTTGGAGATAACGATGAAGAATTTTCTATTAATATTCATCATGTTTAGTTGCTTTTTTATTACTGCAGAAAACGATACTTTAGTATACTACGCGTCCTTCGAAAAAGGAAGTACCGACTGCGTTTACCAAGGTATTGTTCCGAGTAATGAAAACAATCAAATAACTCAAATCAATTCCATAAACGTTTTTTTCTCTCAAGAAAAAATAGGTCGCGTAGATATAACCATTATTATCGGCGAAAAAGTAAAAGAGCTTCTTGATGTTCAAGTAGGGAAACAGGTTATTAATGAAACTGTTAATGCCAAAGATTCTATAGAAATAACAGCCAAAGCATATGCTTTTTCTAACGCAATGGTTAGCATCGTTTGTGATGTTGATTGTACAAAGAAAGCAACAACAGAACGCGCAGGAAAAAAACCTTACGGTAATTTGCCTATAAAAGGGCAAAAAGTAAAAAATGGCTATTATGTAGGTGCAGCAAACATCAATCATAAAGGTTCTTTTTACGCAGCAACATATACAGCAAGTAAAAACGGAAATGTGAGTATTAAAGTTTCTGCAGTTAATGCCAACGGTTCTACAAAAGACATCACCGTTTTTAATAAACCTGTAAAAAGAGGTCAAACATATATACTGAATCACCCTTTCATAAATTCCAATGGAATTTTCGTTGTTAGTACGACAATCCGTAACGCAAAAGGATCTGGAAATATCAACGCTGGTAGCCTTTCTTATGCTGTCATAAAAGGCGGAAAAAAACCAGGAAATGGCCCTAAAAAGCCTTATGGTAACTTAAGCCTTGCTGTGCAAGAATCAAAAGCAGGTGGATCAAGCCCATACGTTGGAATGAAAGAGTTAAATCTTCGCGGTAATTTTAATTCAGCGACATTTGTTGCGCAAGCAACAGGACGCATAATTGTTAAAATCGCTGCTATCAATGCAAATGGTAAAACAAAAGAAATTGTATTGTTCAAAAAATCAGTAAAGCGCGGAGAAACTTACCTTGTAAAGCACAAACCAATAAAGTCAACAGGACTTTTTCTCTTAACAACAACGATAAGAGGACCAAAAGGTATCAAAGGCTTTTCTGCTGGTAAAATCGATTATGTTGTTACAAAATAAGTAACACAATATAACGTAGGGCGGTCTTGTACCGTCCTACTAACGAGTGAAGTATCGCAAATTTGGAAAATATAAAGGTTAAATATGACGAGAATCATCTCAATGGTTCCTTCGTGGACTGAAACTCTATTACACGCAGGAGTTGAAGTTGTAGGCCGTACGCGTTTTTGCTTACATCCTGATGATAAAGTAAAATCAATTCCGATTGTTGGTGGCACTAAATCGATTTCTTGGGAAAAAACAAAAGACCTAAAAGCCAATTTTTTATTACTTGATCGCGAAGAAAATACTTTAGAGATGGCCGAAAAAAGTATTCTTAAAAACTTAGTTAGTCATATTTGCGAAATAAAAGATATCGCACCTTTTTTAACCACACTATCACAACACTTACAAAATGAAAAACTGCTTGATTACAGCAAACGCTGGCACAAAATTGCCCAACAAAACACACCAAAACAACCCCTAGATAAAATCCCGGGTATTAAAGAATGGATAACGCCTTTAAAGAAAACATGCCAACAATTTGTATACTTAATTTGGCGAGATCCATGGATGTGCGTATCAAAAAATACCTTCATTGGCTCCGTATTCAATCACTTAGGGTTTTCAGATTATCACTGGAGTAACAACGAAAAATATCCGCAAATAGATATCGAATCATTTGACCGCGAAACAACACTATTACTATGCTCCACAGAACCGTTCCCTTTTCACCGCAAAAAAGACGATTTAAAACAATTAGGATTCTCTTGTGCGATTATAGACGGCGAACCTTATAGTTGGTTCGGACAACGCTCTTTGCTTTTTTTAGAAAGCAAAATTTAGTAGGGCATGTCATCATTATATTTCTTTTTCATAACACTTCGGGCAAAACAGTCATGCCAATGATTTTTTGCAATCATACTATAACAACAAAAAACGATCTTAACAACTGGGTACAAAATTGCATCATTGAGCTTCAGACGCCTAACACAGTTATACTTCAAAGCGAAAACATATACTTATTTACTGAAGATATCATATCAACTGTTGTTACATGTAATAAAAACAAAAATAAACAAATAGAGCTATGCTCATAAGGGTTAAAGCTGTATTGAGTCGCGGTCTTGACTCTATTTCACGCGAGAGAACATGATGTAGAAACATTTCCAACATTTTTAGCATTTTCATCTGCCTTTCTAAATGATTTATAGAAGTTCGATCTACGTGTATACGTAATGTATTGAGGTTTTGTTGAAAAACGGATTAAGAGGTTTGAATCCGTGCAGAAATGTACGCTAATAACTATACCTAATGAATCATTTTTAAGACAGATTTAAGTGTCTATAAAACGGCGATTTTCGATTTGCTAGACAACATTTTTATAGTACAGTAATTTCTATTGATACCTGCCGCAAAGCGTATTAACGGGGCTCAATCACTTCAGCCATACAGCTTACGACCTGCAGTATTTCTAACTACGCTACGTCTATATGCCGTATAGGTGCCGGTGTGGCTGGTAACAAGGTCTGTAGCAATATACGTAACCACGTAACCACATGGCTATTTTTGACGTATTTAACGCTTCGAGCGAAGGTGTTAACAGTGAATTTTTTGTTGAGTACGACCAGCTAGTGGACCCTGTGACCGGTTAATACAGTCGTTATGATATAGCTGGTATGGATATTGGCAGGACTCTGGAGCAGGTGAAATTAGCGATTTCGCTTTACCTGTAGTTGGTAGTCCAGCAGGAGACGCAAAAATAGTTATTGCATTCGACCCAAGTAGTGCTAATGGAACCAGCAGGTATTATGCGTGGCTGGTTGGTTAATTTAGCACCTTAGTAGTTTGGTATATTACTTATTTTTTTACTACAAGCCTTATTTCATCTAGTGTTTCGATTAGAGTTTGATCGAATTCTAACACGTCTATTGAAACCCTATTTTCTATCAGCCAAGTGAATCCTTCTTGTACTTCTTCGTCTAGATCTTCAATTTTCTTTTTGTATTTCTTTATTATCTTTCGTAGATCTTTCTTTGTTGTTTTAATTTCTTTTTCTAAAGATTTTACTTTTTTGGCTCCGCTGTATTTTGATAAAAAACGGGTGTATGAGTCGGTGTACATTAGTTTAAATATGTCTTTTTGGGCTGTTTCGAGTGCTTTTTTGTAATCGTCGCTTTTCCATTGGTCGTTTTGAGCAATGTTATCCCATTGTTGTCTTGTTGTATGGGGAAGATTAATTATTAGTTCTGCTTCGTTACTAACATATTTTTCATAGAGATATGGGCCTTTTTTTTTCTTACTTTCTAGGTAGAAAAGTATATTTTCTTGCGAAAGTTCTTTTACAAGAAAATCATTGAATTCATTCTTTAGTTTTTTAGCTTCTAAAAGCTTTTCTAGGTCTTCTTTTTTCATACCTAGTCTTTCTTTTTTCGCCTTTCTAAGTTTGTCTTTTAGATTTGCAAGAGTGTCTAGAGTTGGCCCAAAATCTAGATCGAATTTTATGTGTTTACTTAACTTATTAGATTTGAGTCCGCACTCTTTAAGAAGTTGTTTCCTGTCCTTCTTTTTCTTTACACTTTTGCTAACCGTAGAGTGAAATTCTTTGAATTGTTTTTCGGCTTTCTTTTTTGCTTTATTCCACGTTTTGCGTTCTTTGCTTTTAGCCTCAATTGTGGTGGCAAGCAAAGCAATTATTAGTAAAAATGTACCTATTTTGTATTTCCCAATATTATACATAAGCGCTCCTTCTAGTGGTTGGGGGTTGGGCCATAAACCATTTCATTTATTAACTTGTAGGGGATCTGGTAGGATTTTGCACGAATCCTGGCGGTACCCCTGGTTGTTTAACTTTGAGGTTATCCTAGCATAAATCTATGGTTATGTCTCTATTTTTTAGGAGTTGGGGTTTGAGCCGTTCTTACCAAGGTGTAGATATCTTTCTATTTCGTTACGGTATATATTCATTCTATTTGGCTTAGGGACAGACAGAATATAGCTTGATGCAATTTCTGTGTCCAACTTGGCTAGAGTAGTTGTACGACTAATTTGCTTGATTCCCATTCCTTGTTTGTGAAGTTTTTTCACTTTTTCGACGAGTTTTCTTTTATGCTTTTGAGTTTTAGGTTTCTTGATTTTTATTGTCTTAGTTTTAGTTTGTGCCCTTTTAACTTTTGTGGTCTTTGTCTCTGTCGCAATTTCAATTTTACTCGCTAAATTTTTCTTAACGTACTCCCTACTTGCTTCTAACAAGTTGTGAACCAAATGAAAACGATCTGCTATCTGGATAGCTTTAGGGCATTTGTTATTGATAGCTTTTGCATATGCAAGTGATCGATCTCTACAAACAATCCCGATGTTTAGGTATTTTTCTAACCATTTTTCTAGCGTTTCGCTATCGCGATTACTTATTACTGCTATTGGTTTTCTACTTTTCAGATCACATATCAAAGTTCCATATGTGCAATCACACCCCTTAGCCATTTGGGGATCTAATAAGGGTGTCAGACCTTTTTCACGGAGGCAAGCTTATATATACAAATAAATTTAATAAGGGTGTCAGACCTTTTTCACGGAGGCAAGCTTATATATACAAATAAAGACTTTGTTGATTGGATAATCAATGGAATTTAAGAAAAAGAGAATAGTAGCGAAAATAGTAGTTGAATAAAAATTCAATTATAAGGAAATTGTGTGCAGAAGATGTAACATTAAGGAATTATTCACAGACTTTGAGCATTGTCGATGTTCGCAATCATTTTGCTCTGGGATTACAGTAGAACAGCTTGCTAACTAGTATCGATATTCATTTTTCTGAGAGTATATATTTCGTTTTCTTCCGTCTTGTAATTTTTTCGTTTTTCATAGTATTTATGTTTAGCATGTTCTTGAATAATATTTTGTACAAATTGCTTTGAGCCGTATATGATGCCATAAGTGAGTGGCTGTTGTTTTTTCAGTAAGCCTTTTTCTTCCATAGCTGATTGCATTATTTGACGGTATTTTTTTTGTCTTTGTTTAGGTGAAGAACCTAGCTGTAAATATTGCTCATGGTAATCAATAAGGGTGTCAGACCTTTTTCACGGAGGCAAGCTTATATATACAAATAAAGACTTTGTTGATTGGATAATCAATGGAATTTAAGAAAAAGAGAATAGTAGCGAAAATAGTAGTTGAATAAAAATTCAATTATAAGGAAATTGTGTGCAGAAGATGTAACATTAAGGAATTATTCACAGACTTTGAGCATTGTCGATGTTCGCAATCATTTTGCTCTGGGATTACAGTAGAACAGCTTGCTAACTAGTATCGATATTCATTTTTCTGAGAGTATATATTTCGTTTTCTTCCGTCTTGTAATTTTTTCGTTTTTCATAGTATTTATGTTTAGCATGTTCTTGAATAATATTTTGTACAAATTGCTTTGAGCCGTATATGATGCCATAAGTGAGTGGCTGTTGTTTTTTCAGTAAGCCTTTTTCTTCCATAGCTGATTGCATTATTTGACGGTATTTTTTTTGTCTTTGTTTAGGTGAAGAACCTAGCTGTAAATATTGCTCATGGTAATCTATTTTTAAAATACCTTTTCCATATGCATGTTGTCTATAACTAGAGTATTTCCAATCTTTAGGATGTTTAGTTACGCCGTTTCTCGTCATATTTAATTCAACGTAAAACAGGCAGTTCATGTAGTATTCTTCTGATTCTATGATAGTTGAATGGTATCTTCCTGTCCAAAAATGCCCTGTTTTTCGATGTTTCTTATTGTATGCTTTTGCAAAATGACCTTGGCTATACTGCATAAATAGAGATAAGTTCTTGTTTCGTGGTGTACCTAGAATCAAATGAATATGGTTACTTGTAATACAGAATCCATGAATACTTACATCGTACTTATCTCGCGCTTTGTTTAACATTGCGAGGTAGAGATCAAAGTCTTCATTGTCGTTGAAAAAATATTGGCGATTATTACATCGTGCGACAACATGGTAGACTCCACCAACATAAATTAATCTTGGAGCACGCATCTTTTCTCCTATTCTTAAGTTATCGAAAATTAATTCTTATTATATTGTATTGCTCGACAACTTTAGATAGCGTAGCGTAGATTTTAAACGTTAGAAAACATTCGGAAAAGATGATTGAAAGACTTACTAATAAGGGTGTCAGACCTTTTTCACGGAGGCAAGCTTATATATACAAATAAAGACTTTGTTGATTGGATAATCAATGGAATTTAAGAAAAAGAGAATAGTAGCGAAAATAGTAGTTGAATAAAAATTCAATTATGAGGAAATTGTGTGCAGAAGATGTAACATTAAGGAGTTATTCACAGACTTTGAGCATTGTCGATGTTCGCAATCATTTTGCTCTGGGATTACAGTAGAACAGCTTACTAACTAGTATCGATATTCATTTTTCTGAGAGTATATATTTCCTTTTCTTCCATCTTGTAATTTTTTCGTTTTTCATAGTATTTATGATTGGCATGTTCTTGAATAAATAATAAGGGTGTCAGACCTTTTTCACGGAGGCAAGTTTATATATACAAATAAAGACTTTGTTGATTGGATAATCAATGGAATTTAAGAAAAAGAGAATAGTAGCGAAAATAGTAGTTGAATAAAAATTCAATTATGAGGAAATTGTGTGCAGAAGATGTAACATTAATTAATAAGGGTGTCAGACCTTTTTCACGGAGGCAAGCTTATTTAATAAGGGTGTCAGACCTTTTTCACGGAGGCAAGCTTATATATACAAATAAAGACTTTGTTGATGAGATAATCAATGGAATTTAAGAAAAAGAGAATAGTAGCGAAAATAGTAGTTGAATAAAAATTCAATTATGAGGAAATTGTGTGCAGAAGATGTAACATTAAGGAGTTATTCACAGACTTTGAGCATTGTCGATGTTCGCAATCATTTTGCTCTGGGATTACAGTAGAACAGCTTACTAACTAGTATCGATATTCATTTTTCTGAGAGTATATATTTCCTTTTCTTCCATCTTGTAATTTTTTCGTTTTTCATAGTATTTATGATTGGCATGTTCTTGAATAATATTTTGTACGAATTGCTTTGAGCCGTATATGATGCCATAAGTAAGAGGCTGTTGTTTTTTTAGTAAGCCTTTTTCCTCCATTGCTGATTGCATTATTTGGCGGTATTTTTTTTGTCTTTGTTTAGATGAAGAACCTAGCTGTAAATATTGCTCATGGTAATCTATTTTTAAAATACCTTTTCCATATGCATGTTGTCTATAACTAGAGTATTTCCAATCTTTAGGATGTTTAGTTACACCGTTTCTTGTCATATTTAATTCAACGTAAAACAGACAGTTCATGTAGTATTCTTCTGATTCTATGATAGTTGAATGGTATCTTCCTGTCCAAAAATGCCCTGTTTTTCGATGTTTCTTATTGTATGCTTTTGCAAAGTGGCCTTGGCTATACTGCATAAAGAGAGATAAGTTTTTGTTTCGCGGTGTACCTAGAATCAAATGAATATGGTTACTTGTAATACAGAATCCATGAATACTCACATCGTACTTATCTCGCGCTTTGTTTAACATTGCGAGGTAGAGATCAAAGTCTTCATTGTCGTTGAAAAAATATTGGCGATTATTACATCGTGCGACAACATGGTAGACTCCACCAACATAAATTAATCTTGGAGCACGCATTTTTTCTCCTATTCTTAAGTTATCGAAAATTAATTCTTATTATATTGCATTGTTCGACAACTTTAGATAGCGTAGCGTAGATTTTAAACGTTAGAAAACATTCGGAAAAGATGATTGAAAGACCTCAAAAGCATATATTTAGATTTATGCTTTTGAGATCTTTGTCGAATCAATTAGCTCTGACACAACTGAATGACATTCATGCCAGCGGTAGCCAATAAAGCATTAGTTTTTTTGCTCTGACACAATTTTGCTCTAAAGCACTTCTTGATGTTCGTTTAAGTTACGAAGCAATCTCAAAACATCTCGTTGCTCTGTATCCAGTAATGGTTGAATGGGAAACTGCTCTTTCTTACTTCGATGATAACTCCATCCATTAGAATGCAGCCATCTCGAAATCGTTCTTTGGCTTATGAAAATCGAAAAAGATTTTACCAGATAGTCTCTAATAATTTTCAGTGTCCAGTTACTATGAAAGTAGTGTTTTCCTAGCTTACTGGGTTTACTTGTTTGTATTGTTGTTTGAATCTCTTGGGAGCAATTAGCACTTATCAAGCAAGGTCTTCCTGGCCTTTGTAAATCGAATATTCCCCAGATACCGTTTTCTTTGTATTTACAAACGGTGTTGTACACCGTCTTGCGACAACAGAAACATTGTACTGCTATTTGATTTCGCGTATAGCTTACTGTTGCACTTGTTGATAACAATATTATTTGGGCTCTATAAGATACTCGACCGATACCTTTTTTATAGATTTTTTTTAGTAATTTACGTTCTTTTCCTGTAAGATTTAGGATACTTATTTTCGCATTCATTGTTTTTCCTTTTTGATAAATAAACAATGAATGCATTATCCTCTTCTTACCTCTAAATTCATCAAAAATTGTCAAAAATCTTTTACAACCCTTTAAAATCAGTGGGTAATTATTTTTGTCACATTACTTAGAAGGTAAAAACAAAGTAGTTAAATAAAGAGAAATGGATTGCAAAAATAAACATGTAGTAATAGATAATCTTGCTATTACTATTGTAGAAATAACCGGGTGCATCGGAAATGATAGAGATCATGAGTACGAGGTATTTCAAAAATACTCCAGCGAATTATTTGAGAACAATAACTACTTCATTATTTTTGACATTCAATTAGTCCATGTCAACGATAAGTTTATTGGATTGATGTATCGTATGTATGAAAAATGTAAAAGAAAAGCGGTAATTTAGTTTTGTGTAACGTTTCAAACTATTTAATGGACATTCTACAATTGGTTGCTCTCGATGAAGTTTTTTCGATATTTCAAAATAGCGACGAAGCAGTAAGGTATCTTGTCAAAAATTATTAAGAATTGCGCTTATAGTTCGTATATTCATCAGACCTTGGCGAAATATATTTCTGAACATAGAGTCTACCTAGATAAATTGAAAGCTAAAAATGAACAAAATAAACGGTCAAAATTTAAAAACACTAGAAAGCGATACAGAGTATAAAAACTGTGATTTTTATTTAGCTGAAAAAGAATATTTGATTACAGACTCTAACTTCACAAACTGTAACTTTAAATCTAAGGTCACATTTAGAGAAATACGTGGTTGTAGTTTTCATAATTGTGTGTTTTCTAGCGAGTTTATCGTAAATTTACCTAGTAAGCATCTAACAGAGTTACCAAAAGAAATAACACATCTTACTGATCTTACTCATCTAGTTTTATCCGATTGTTACAAGCTGAAAGAGCTACCCAAAGAATTAGGTCAGCTCACCAATCTTACTCATCTTCATTTGTCTGATTGTTATAAGTTAAAAAAATTACCAAAAGAAGTAGGGCAACTCATCAATCTTACTCATTTAGTTTTATCTCATTGTTACAAGATAAAAAGACTACCAAAAGAAATAGGGCAACTCTCCAATCTTACTCACCTTCGTTTGCCTTACTGTCCTAACTTAAAAAATTTATCTAAAAAGATAGGGCGACTCACCAACCTTGTTCACCTTGATTGTTATTATTTAAAAAATCTGCCAAAAGAAGTAGGGCAACTTACTAATCTTACTCATCTTCATTTGTCTTACTGTTCTAATTTAAAAAAAATATCTGGAGAGATTATAAAACTCGCACAGCATGCTAACCTTACTCACCTTCACTTGTCTTATGTTGACAAAATACCAAAAGAAATAAAACAATTGAATATCATTACACACCTAGATTTAAGTAAGGTGGAACCAACAACAATACTAAAAGAGATAGGGAAAATTACTAGCCTTACCCACCTTAATTTACAGTCGAAAAAATTAAAGAGGCTACCAAAAGAAATCGGACTACTTACTAACCTTACTTACTTAAACTTGTCGCACTGTGACGAACTAACAGAGCTACCAAAAGAAATAGGGCAACTTGTTAACCTTGCTCATTTAGACTTGTCTCACTGTAAAAAGCTAGGAGAACTACCAAGAGAGGTAGAACTACTTACTAAGCTTACTCATCTTAATTTATATTTGAACAATCTAGGAGAACTACCAAGAGAGATAGGACTACTTATTAACCTTACTTACTTAAACTTAACCTTGAACAAGCTGAGAGAATTGCCAAAAGAAATCGGACTACTCACTAATCTTACTCACCTTGAGTTAGGCACAAACAAATTATATAAGATACCAAAAGAGATCGGAAAACTTACTCATCTAACAAAACTAGATTTATCTTCTAACCATTTAATATCGCTGCCACAAGAGATAGGACAGCTTAGTAAACTTGTTGTTTTGAGCTTATCTAGTAATAACATAAAAGAACTGCCTGAAAGTATTCGGCAACTTGTTCGTCTTGCTTGTTTAATTTTAGATCGCCACACGTTTAAAAAGTCTTATATTGATTCACTTGTAAAATCACTACCAAATTGCATATATCTTGTAGGTTAGATTTCTTCCATAGTAGCAAGCCAATACTCAACAAGGTTTCTCACTCAGTGATAATGACACCAATAATTTATTTACCAAGCGCTTATGGAAACACAATGCTAGGCTTGGTAGAATTCTGAAAAAAATATGTATTAGTACTTACATTCGGCAGCTAAATTTGTAAAAAATAACATTTCTTGGTGCCAGAGTGATTACGATGGGCGCATGTAATAATAACAAAATCTGGAAAACAGAGGAAAAAGGAGCAACACAGCATAAAAAATGATGGAACTTTCCAGTGTCAGACTCACCATTTAAATCTCATGTATCGGAATATTCAACAAGACTTTTCAGTTACCTACATCAGAATACAAATGCAGTAGCTTCGAACAATTATCTAGAGAAGCGAAAATTCCTGAGTGACCAGGGCGCGCAGCTGTAATTGCGTAACGAAGGAGCAACAAAACTAGAAATTTAAAGAACAAAATACCAATAGGTAAATACTTTTGGCGAGTCACTTCGTTACATAGTTCTAAATAATTACCCACTCTAAAAGTTTTCGATACAAGAACATACAAGAACATACAAAACCGCAAAATCTTACAAATTTAGTTGATACTACCTACTAAATTGTTATATTGACTTAAATTCCAATATTGTAATCCAGTAAAAATTCAGCGAGAAAAAAATGGCGAAAAATAAAAAAGTAACCCCGAAAAAAAAAGCTACCGTAAGTAAAGCTGCTCTAGAAAATTCATTTCAAAAAGCAGAGGAAAAGACCATTGAATGGATGATGAAAAATCCGGAGAAAATGATCAAAGAACGTAAGAATTTTATGCAGCAATTACTAAAAAAGCGTTGTTGTTACGGTGGGCAAGGTGGAATACTTCCGATTACAATATCTCCGCTCTTTTTAAAAGAAGAGTCGATGAAACTCATTGCAAGCGTGGGAGAGCAGCTTGATCGTATACTTGATAAAGTAACGAAAGCTTACTTTGAAGACGAATATGTCGCTTCTTATTTTCCGTATACCGATATTCCCAAAGAATGGATTAATTGGGATTCAGGTTATGAAAAACCGACGATTCTCAACAGACATGACGCGATATTTGATGGCAAGAATTTAAAGTTCATCGAGTTCAATACCGATAATCCTGGTGGGCGTGGGTGGTCGGATATATCGGAAGAACTTTTTCGAAAACACACAATCTACGGTGACCTAATTAACAAATTCGCTCCTCCCAGTCAACGCAGAATGTTGCGCGCTTTAAAAGAAAGTTTATTATCTTGCTATAAAGAATCGGGCGGGACAAAAAGTAAACCGCGTGTCGCTTTGGTATCGTTCAAGAAATTTCTTACCGGTTCAGATGACGAAATCGTTCGCGATTATCTCATCGAAAACGGAATAGAAACTAATTTTGTCGATGCTCGCGACTTTGAATACCGCAACAAAAAACTATATTCAGGCAATGTTCCTTTTGATATAGTAAACCTTACCCTGAGATTTACTTTCTTCAAACGTTTCCCCAATGAAATGAAAGACTTTTTGTCTGCCGTTCGCGATCGCAGTGTTTGTTGTGTTAATCATTTCCGTGCAATCATTGCATCTCATAAAGAAGCTCTCTCTTTTATTACAAACGAAGAAAACCATCATTATTTTACAAAAGAAGAAGCGGAATGTATCAAAAAATATGTACCGTGGACACGCAAAATGGACGAAACAATTACCATTTCAAAAGAGGGATGTGACGTTGCGTTACAAGAATATGTAATCAAAAACCAAGAAGAATTGGTCTTAAAACCAACGGATGGCGCAGGCGGTTACAATGTATTTGTCGGCAAAGTAACACCCAAAGATAAATGGATTGATGCCGTATCTTCAGCAATAGGTTGTCCGTGGTGGATCATACAAGAAGCAGTAAATATTCCAGAATATGAATTTCCTGTACTACGCGATAATAAAGTCGTTTTAGAAAAGAAAAACCTTAATGTTAATCCGTATATCTTCAAAGGAAAATACGTAGGTTGTTTAGGTCGAATATCTGAATCAAAAGTAATTAATGTAAGTGCTGGTGGAGGTATTATTCCAATATTTGAGTTAATCTCAAAATAGAATAATAAAAGTGACTACTATAGTGTCATGACTATTATAAACGTGTATAGTGCGGATCAATATATTAAACTATTGATCCGCACAAACACATCGACTACTGTTGTAGACTCCATCAATAATATCGCTCTCTTTTTATATATTAACCACTACAAAACCTAATATCGGCACCTAATTTCTCATAAAATAATCATCAACGAAACGCTTATATTAGGATATATTAATTTCATAATTTGACTAATCTCTATCTATGGTCTATATGTTTAATTTCTGGATAAAGATTCGACATAGATTGTTTAAATTTCTTCCTAGTATTTTGATCTCTGCGTCCTCGATTAGAGCGAATTTGCAGCTCATATAAACAGTAAAAAAGTGTACGTGCAAGAGTAAACTGCTTTTGATTTAAATAAATAAGCACCATTTGCATATGCTCATCTAAAACTTCGTCAAAAGGATTCTCCTGATTCGCTCGCGTCAAAAGATTTTTTTCAAACATTCTCTGCGCAAAAACTAACTCTCCCAAAGCAAGATACAAATACCCCGCTTCACCTCCTAAAGTAAAATTAGAAAGACTTGTAAGCTTATTTAAATACTTATAAGCTAAATCTTTATTGTTCTTTCGTACAATCATTTCTGCTAATTTAAATAAGTATAATTCCTGGCAAAAACCTGCTCGATAAAGAACATTTAACTCTAAAGCTTTCTCCATTTCTGGTACGGAAAGCGAAAAAAACATAGCATTAGTGAATAGATAAGTATCGTTATTTGGATCTAAAATTATCGCTTTTTTCAAATACTTTTGTGCCGGATGAACATTCAACATAGATGAAAAGTAATCAGAGAATCGTTTAAGGTTGCCATTAACAATAATATGATATGGTTCGGTAGACAAAAGCATATTCTTTTGTTTTTCCTTTGCCATTAACTCAGACATACAAATATTGTAAAACAACTGATACAAACCCAAAGCTATCGCTTGCTTTTGTTTTATTGAACTACTTTTTTGTGCTTCAGAGTAAAATTCTTCTACTTCTTCGTATTTCTGGCTAAGAGCAATATAACTAGACAAAGCAAATTTTCGAACTCTCTCATTTTTATGAGTAATAAATTTTTGTGCAATAAAACGCTTCTGTCTTTTAGTTAAAGGTTGTAAAAAAGCTAATTGCGTTTTTTCTTTATACCCAAGATTTGTTTCTTCATGGAGCTGATATAACATATAGGAAAGTAACTTCGTATCTGTAATTTTTTTCATTCTTGTTACTGAAAAATGAATATCAAAACGAGAGGTAATATAAGAAACGGAACATTGAGTTGTTACAGGTAACTTTGATAAACCGCCTTCGACAAAGCGAAAAAATGCAATTGCTTGCGCTACAACACGCATATTTCGACCTTTATATCGACTATCAATAAAAATACTATAAAATGAAAATATATACGCTGATGTTTTCTCTAAAGCTGTAAACTTCTTTGAAACTTCTTTATAAAGGGGATTTTCAAATAGGAGAGAGTCTTTTAAATTAATTGCCCAAGCAAATAAAGCTCGCGTTCTAATTAAAATAGAGTCAGAGGACAAACATTTGGTAATTTCAGGCATAAATTGCTTAACATCAATCCTACACTTTTCTGCAAATGAAAGAACAATATCCTGCACCAATAAACTAGAATCATTAAGCCCTACTTTAAACCAAGGAAAATAAAAAGAATTGCGCGTAGTATTATAACTACTCCATAATCGATAATGAGTATAAACGCGAATATTCTCATCTTTGTGGTATAAAGCCTTTTCAATTACATTCTTTATTTTCAACCATTTTGGTTTTAAATCCTGAATAGGAACAATTCCGTGTAAACTAGTTGCTGCAGTAATAGTTACTTTTAATGACTTATTCATCATCAAATCATACAGAAAATCCTGCTCTCTTTTTGAAACAACTAATCGGCGTTTTTGCTTATCAAAATCACGGCAAAAAGAGTCTTCTCTTTTATGGAAATGCGGAACAAACATCGAACGTGCGGTCAAAACCTGCAAAAATTCAAAATCTTGCGATGAAACATCCTCTTCTAATTTTTCAAGATCATTAAAAACTTCGTTTTTCTGTGCAAGAAAATTTTCACGAAGAACGACAGTAGCGAGTGTACGTAAGACTTGGCTTTTTTCTTTATTCGCAATATCTAAAACTGAAGCAAAATCATGTAGTTGTAGAAGACCATTCAAAACTAAATATTTTTCAAATAAGTTATCCGCAAAATAAAGCGCTTCAAGAAACTCTTGTTTACTAAATTCAGATAAGCCAGATTTTTGTTTATTTCGATATCGACGTGCTAATTTATAAAAAATAGCACGCGAAACTTCGCGTTTCTTTTCTTTCTTTATATTTTTTTGCATTGTAAGAATAGTATTTGCTATTTCAACAGATAAGTTTTTTTTCTGTATAAATCGTTCTATTTCAATATCAAATTCTTTGCTATACCTTGCTGTATATAAAGCAGACTCCACTTGACTATGCATTTCTTTGGAACGCAAACTACTTAGAAAAAAAGTAATTGACTGATTTGTATTTTTATTTGCCATCAACCGCGAACTATAATCCTCAGCATACAGATTTTCAATCTCTCTCCATTTACTCTCAAACAACAGAGGTGACAATGATTCAAATTTAGTAGTAAAAACATGTGCTATTAATCGATAACAATCATCGCGTAAAAGAGGTTCGTGGTAAGGAATATCGTGAATAAGTTTTGCTGCTTCAAAATTATAGTCCGTTAAAAATGCTTGTTGCAGATAAAAAAAGGCTTCATAATAGTTATTTTCAAGAATATATAATTTTCCAAGAGAATATGAATAATAACTGATAGAAGGAGATAATTTAACACAACGTTTCAAATACTTTTTAGCATTTGCAGATTGCTTAGTATCCTTCATATATATCTTTGTTATATAACCTAACAACTGCATATCATCAACGAAAATTTTTTCCGCTCTTTTTAAATAAAAAAGCGCTTCTTTTTTACGTTTAGTATGAAATAAACAAATCCCCTGGTAATAATCTATCTTAGCATCTTCAGTGTGTGGTCGTACTATTCGACTAAAAAAATCAATTGCATTGCTATACTCTTGCTGATGATATAAAATCAATGCTTTGTAATAAGGAATTTGCAAAACAACACTACCACTTACCTTGTGACTCTCAATATAATCAATAATCTTTAACGCTTCTTTGTATAGTTTTTCATTATATAATGCTCTTACAACAGTCATAAGTTGTAGATGTTTAAATAATGAAAGAGTATCTACCTCGATTTGAGTTAATTTTTTGTTGCGAATTAACAAAACAATATCATCCGCTCGCTTTTGTTGTTCTAATTCTTTTTTACTAAGTTGTGCTTTAACGGTAGAAGTAGAATTCATAAAATGAAAGCCTAGCACCACCATAAAAGCAACAAAAACAAAGGCACAACTAATATTGAAAGTTTTTATCCATTTTCGATAATGGTTTTTAATAATTTTACCTTCAAAAAAGCGTTCTAAATCCTGACAGAACAATTTCATATTTGCATAGCGATATTTTCTATCGCGCTCACTAGCTTTTTCCCATATAGTTTGTAATTTTTTATCTATATTTTTATTGATTTTGCACGGCGCAGTTATATGTCCACGGCGTATATTAGACAGTACCTGTAAAACATTATTTCCTGTAATCATGCGCTCATTTGTTAAAAGTTCATACAAAATAGTTCCTAAAGCATAAATATCAACTTGATAACTTATCTGAGAGCGTTTTCCAACAACTTGTTCTGGTGCCATGTAATAAGGAGTTCCTATAAGCTCACGCGTCTTTGTTAAATCATATTGTCTATCATTCTTAATACGTTTTGCCAATCCAAAATCGATAACATATAAATGTTCACCTTTGCCAACAAGAATGTTGTCAGGTTTTAAATCGCGGTGTATCACTTCTTTCCTATGTGCATATTCTATAGCTGAAGCTACTTGCGAAAACATCTTCATTTTTTTAATCAATGGCAATGGATGATTTTCTAAATATTCACCAAGAGTTTGTCCAGCAATATAATCCATAACAACATAATAGTTATCATCGACAACACCAGCAGCGTAAATCTTAGCAATATTTGGATGGTTAAGTTCTCCCATAATTTCCATCTCACGTTTAAAACGGCGATCATTAACACTACCACTCTTTTTTTTCATTACTTTAATAGCCACCTCTCGCCGCGGTGACTTTTGCATAGCTTTATAAACTATGCCCATTGCTCCTTGTCCAATTTGACCAATAATTTCATAATTCTGTTCAATATCTATTACAACTTGCTTTTCCATCACCACTCTATTCATGTATTGGGCCTTGAGTATCACTACTATGAAGTTAAACTCTAAAGTATTAACCGCAACCTTAATCTCTCAAATTCCATTTAAATTAAGAACAAAATTATCAGAACGCTAACTAAACAAGGATTTTACAATTCGCAAGATTTACACATTTAATTTTAAGAGAAAATAATTTTATTCGTACAAGTTACCAATTTTTAAGTTCATATAAATTTTAGCGCTATTTTGACATAAAAAAGCCTCGACACGCTTTATTATAGCTAAAGACAACCTAAATATGCTGAGAAACTTTTCTTTATCTATCTATCTTAACTAATTACCAAAATTTTACCTCAAATTAAAAAAATTTACCCATTTATTTTTGATCACTTTTAATTACAAAACCCCGTACTTAAAAATTGCAAAGTCGACTTTGCAAACTTTAATAAAAAAAAAATCTCTTTCCCTTTAAAATCAATAATCTCATATGCAAAAAAAATTAAAATTTCTATGAAAATTTTAATTGACTTTTTTGCTATTTTTAAGTATATTTTAGTATAGAAAATCCGTATGTTAGTAGTAAGCGCAAAAAAATGTGGATAACCTGTGGATAACCTGTGGATAGAATGTGGATAACTGCCTAGTTATCCACGACGGTTTTCCGTCACATAGTTATCCACATAGTTATCCACATATTGTCCACAGGTTATCCACAGCATACTCTACATGGCAGAGTACACTTAAGATCATGTGAAGAAATAACTTACAAAGTAGATCTGTAAGTTATACACATTTTGCGGTATATTATTACTTACATTATTTAAATATTATATAATATATATATATAGGTAATTCAAAAATAGAAAATAGAACTTTAAAAAAAAAATGCTTTTAGTTAATTATTGAATAAAAAAAAATGATGCTTTATAATAGACATGTAAAATACTACGGAAAACAATCATTAATCAAGTGTACATGATTCAATATTATAAACTATAGAGGTTATGGCTAAAGCTTTATGAAAATCAAATGTAAAAAACAGGTCTTGTTGCAAGCACTTCAAACAATTACAGGTGTTGCGGCGCAAAAAGATATTTATCCTATATTGGCCAACGTAAAAATAATAGCACACGACGGAGCTTTAAAATTAAAAGCTACAGATTTAAAAATTTCTTTAACGTATTCTCTTTCTAGTGACCAGTTTGAAATCTTAGAGCCAGGAGAATTACTTATATCAGCATTTAAATTTTTTAATGTTGTAAAAGAAAATCCAGATGACGAAGTAATTCTTCAAAAAGCAGATACTTTTAATGCTACAATTGTATGTTCCGATGGAAAATTCAAAATTCTGGGTGAAGAGCCTGAAAAATTCCCACCAGTACCTGAATTTGAAGAATCAGGCTCTTTAGAAATTTTAGGGCAAGATTTTCAAAAATTAATTAAGAAAACATTATTTGCAACAACAACTGAAAAGACAAGATACAACCTTGATAATGTTTTAGTTATGATTTTGAAAGATAAACTACGGTTTGTTGCGACAGATGGAAAAAGATTAGCTGTTTGTGATCGTCCTTGTAATGAAAATTCAACCTTGGAAGGTAAAGAATTTACTGTTCCTAGTAAGGGATTACAACAAATAGATCGCGTTTTAAGTGCTACATCACCAGAAAAAGTAAAGCTTGGTTTGATTGAAAATCAATTGCTTTTCCAAACAGATGAAGTTGTTTTATCTACTCGACTTGCTGATGCAAAATTTCCTCCATACGAAAAAGTAATACCTAAAGATCTTCCTCACAAAGCATTTCTAAAAGTTAAAGATTTTTCATCTGCTTTACGGCGTGTTTGTTGGTTTACAGATGAAAAAAACAAAAGCATTGAATTGAGTTTTTCATCTGATGCTTTAAACTTATTTGCTAACGAGGCAGGAGAAGCCTCTCTTGAAATGCCTGTTGTGTTCGAAGGGGAACCTTTTGATATAAAGTTTAATCCTGATTTTTTTAATGATATGCTCAAAATTATAGATTCTCCTGAAATTACAGTTTTTTTAAAAGATTTCTCATCACCTGCCATGATAAAAGATGGTGATGATTTTCAGTATGTTGTTTTACCTATAAAACCACAAGAGGTGGGCAGTGAATAATGAGTTATGGTGGAAAAACGCCAAGCAACCTGTAGGAATAGGAACACTTATTGACCAGTTATTTACAAAAAATAAAATTATAAAACGAGAAGACCAACGTATTGTTGATATATGGCATAGTGTGAACGATGAAGAAACTATAAAACGAACTAAAGTTGTTAAATATTTAAATAAAAAATTATATGTTTTAGTAGATTCTTCGGCATACATGTTTGAGATTCAAAACTTTAAGAAAAAACAGATTTTAAAAAAAATAGCTAGCTATAATCGCGAAGTGTATATTAGCAATATCATATTTCAGGTAGGAGATATAAAAGGTGGCGAGTGAGCAAAATGAAAATCTAGAGAGTGCAGAATCTCATGACTACCATTCTGACAATATCAAGGTACTCGAAGGTATTGAAGCTGTACGCAAAAGACCTGCAATGTATATTGGAAGCACTTCTAATGCAGGATTACACCACTTAGTTTATGAAATTGTAGATAACAGTATTGATGAAGCTCTCGCAGGATATTGTAAAAATGTAGAGGTTCGAATTCACTCTGATGAAAGTATTACTGTTGTCGATGATGGGAGAGGGATTCCTGTCGATGTACACAAAGAAACGGGAAAATCAGCTCTTGAAGTTGTTTTGACTGTTCTACATGCCGGTGGTAAATTTGATAATTCAACTTATAAGGTCTCGGGTGGTTTACACGGTGTAGGGGTTTCTGTTGTAAATGCTTTATCAGAAAATATGGAAGTCTCTGTGTATCGCGATGGACAGATTTATTTACAAAAGTACGAAAAAGGTGTTCCCACTACCGAAGTAGTTCCTGTTGGAAAGACAAAAATCACTGGAACAAAGGTATGGTTTCGACCTGATAGCGAAATTTTTGATGAAGTAATTTACAGTTTTGAAGTATTGCTAAAGCGTTTAAAAGAACTGGCGTTTTTGAATCAGGGAATTCATATAACACTAATCGATGAACGCGATGACAAAAAAGAAGTTTTTTACAGTGAAGAAGGTTTACTTTCTTTTGTTAAGCATTTGAATCAAAATCGCACAGCTTGTCATAATGATGTTATATTTTTTGGAAAAGAAGTTGATTTAGATGACCAAAAAATGAGCGCAGAAGTTGCCATGCAGTGGCACGATGGTTACAATGAAACAGTATATAGTTATGCAAATAACATTCATACCCGCGAAGGGGGAACACATTTTTCTGGGTTTAAGTCTGGCCTAACAAGGACTTTAAATAGTTATGCTAAAAAAGCTAATTTGTTTAAAGAGAAGCTTGTTCCTGCAGGAGATGATTGGCGCGAGGGGTTAACCTGTATTATTTCAGTTAAGCTTTCTGATCCTCAGTTTGAAGGACAAACCAAAACTAAACTTGGAAATCGCGAAGTTCAAGGTCTTGTTGAATCAATTGTTAATGAAAGATTTGGAAGCTTCCTTGAAGAAAACCCTGCAATTGCAAAAGACATTATTGGTAAAGGTCTTAATGCTGCTAGAGTCCGTGAAGCTGCGCGCAAAGTACGTGATATAGAAAGAAACCGTAAAAGCCCACTGCATTCTGGTGGATTACCAGGGAAACTTGCTGATTGTAGTAGTCGAGATATTGCAACAACAGAATTGTATATTGTAGAGGGAGATTCAGCGGGAGGATCTGCTAAATCTGGTCGTGATCGTCATTATCAAGCTATTTTGCCAATTAAAGGTAAGATACTTAACGTTGAAAAAGCACGTATTGATAAGATTTTAGACCACAATGAGATCAAAATGATCATCACGGCATTAGGAACTGGCATTCAAAATGAATGTGATATTGAAAAGCGGCGTTATGGGAAGCTCATTATTATGACTGATGCCGACGTTGATGGTTCTCACATTCGGACCTTGTTACTTACTTTCTTTTTTCGACAAATGCGTTCTTTGGTTGAAGAGGGTTATGTTTATATTGCGCAGCCACCGTTATACAAGTTTACTAAAAAACGAAAAGAACAATATGTGTATTCTGATAAAGAATTTCAAAGTGCTTTGCTTGATTTTGGTGTAGAAGAGACTAAACTACAATTGCCGAGCGGTTCTTTTATTGAAAAAGAGACTTTACGCGGTTTATTAGAAACGCTTATTCGGATGGACAATCTTGTAAATAACTTGTTGAAATACGATATTGATTTAAATGATTTTTGGAAAAATCGAAAATCTGATGAATTTAGATTACCAAGATATAAATACACCTACAAAGGTTCTGCTGGGTACTTTTTTTCTGAAGAAGAGTTTCACAATTTTTGCGAAGAACGTTCAAACGAACTAGGTGACGAGTTACCTGTTGTTAACTTTTTTAGAACTACTACAGTTGATGATGAGTCTTTGTTTCTTTCTGAAATTTATGGTAGCAAAGAAATGGAAAAACATTGTCGTGTTATTGAAGAAACAGGTTTTTTAGCAGAAGATTTTTTCGATGGCGAAAAGCGCGATTATAAAATAAGTTATGGAGAAGAAGAGGAAACTATTCACTCTCTCTCTAGTGTAGTTCAAAGATGTTTAGAACATGGGCGCAAAGGTTTAAATGTCCAAAGATATAAAGGTTTAGGAGAAATGAATCCTGATCAATTATGGACAACCACTATGGACCCTAGTACAAGAACACTTTTTCAGGTAACGGTTGAAGATGCAATTGAAGCAGAACGGTTATTTTCTGTTTTGATGGGTAATGTTGTGGAGCCGCGAAGAGAGTTTATAGAAAAATACGCTTTAGATGTTCAAAATTTAGATGTTTAAGGATTCTAACTATGAGAACAGTTCAAGAATATTTTTGCGAATATGAAAGTCATCATTGCAATAAGCACAATAAAATAACTCATTATGTTGGTATTCCACTAATTTTAGTGGGTTTAATGGGGCTTTTAGCTCGAATACCTTATTCATTTGAAGCTTATGCAGGATATAGAATTGACTTTGCTATTATTATAACTGCAATGGTGTATTTTTTGTTTTATATACGCATGCATTTTTTATTATCGATATTTATGTTAATGTGCTTTGCTGGTTTTTATATTGCTGCTCAATATCTTTCCATGTATGTTTTATGGAGTGTCTTTATTGTCGGTTGGATTTTACAATTAGTAGGTCATGCTGTATTTGAAAAAGAAAAACCTTCTTTTACTGATAATTTAGTGCACTTACTTATTGGTCCTTTATGGATATTGAATCATGTTGTAAAGTGTGTTAAATAGATATATTTGTGTATAAAAATGGGCCTTTAATTAAAGGCCCATTTTTTTTTGTATAGAGTGTATACAATATGCGTAGTTAAATTTCTTTTAAGCGCCTGAATTCCCGATTTTTTAGAGATAATAGGGCGAGTGTTTACCCCGTTTTTAATTAATCTTAATTAAAAACTTCGCTTAAATTATAACCCTGGAGCATGGCTTTAACGAATATTTGCGACCCAGCTGTTGTCTGCTATACTTCTTGTATTTATTGATTTACAATAACCTGCAAGTGCTTTTTCTTCAATTCTGTTAGTCATGGTCACGAGTTTTTTAATATAATGTTTTAATTGGGGCGTGTCATCATTCAAAATATTGTGTGTTTTTTCGAGCCCGTTTTCGAAACTTTCACTAACAATTTATCAAAGAAGCAAAGTTTCTTTTTCCATCGCAAAAAACTAGTATTGAACCAATAAATCACTTTCTGTCGCTCTCAAAAAGTTTTCGGGCGCGGGCTCGCAAACGGGTTCGGACTCAATACTACTGGCGTATCATTAAATGAATCCGTTATATTTTTATCTGTATTGAATGATGACAGGCCCTGATTACATGTCCTACTTTCAACTGTAGAGTATAACTATAATATTCTGAATATCTTATGATATAATAAGATATATATTTTACAGGCTTAGAGTCTGTATTGAAGTTTGGATGTTATCCACATTTGTGGATAACATGTGGATAATTTAAAATATAATAGATGCGGTAAAAAATAAATTATTATTTTACATGACTCTTTATCTATTCGTGTTGCTATTTTTACTTACAGAATATACTATGCGCATTTTAAATGTCTAGCTGATGAATAAAATTTCTATGTAAAATTTGGTATTATTCTTTGCCATATCTTTATGAGTCACTTAGTAAAAAACTACGATTGAAACGTTATCCACAAAGTGTGGATAACTTGTGGATAAATTCAAAATATAATGAGTCACTTAATAAAAGTTATTATTGGAATGTTATCCACACTTTGTGGATAACTTGTGGATAAAAGAATGATCAAATATATAATAGATCGCTGGTATATAAAAAAGCCGCGTTTTCGAGAATTTGTAACTAGATTATTATATGGTTCAAAGAGTTGTTATGTGCGTTTGTTTGATACAAGAGTACATTTGAATACTTTAAGAGAAAATGGTTATTTTCGCGTTTCAAAAATGGAAAAAAATTCTTCACTATTACATCATGAAGTAGCTGTTATGCTGAATTTAACTCATTTAGTTAAGTCTGATAGTACTTTTATTGATATAGGTGCAAATATTGGAGTTTATTCTATTTTCTTTGCAAAATTTCAACATCTTTATAGTCAGTTTTCTGTACATGCCTTTGAAGTTCACCCCGATACTTTTTCTCGTTTATCTGTTAACGCCCAAGAACATAATTTTGAAGCATATTGTTTTGCTATTAGTGATACTAAAAAGGTAGACAAATTTATAGAAGGGGCTGTTTCCCATGTAACAACTATGGCATCTAAATTAAACGCCTATTCAAAAAAAGGAGCTTATTTTGAAGCGAAGTGTCTTCCTTTGTCTGAATTTACATTTGATGGTGGTAATTTAATATTGAAAATTGATGTAGAGGGTCAGGAGTATGAAGTATTAGAAGGGGCTCGTAGTTTTTTTGAAGATGAACGAGTCACTTGTGTGTATTTAGATGGATATAGTGATAAGCGCGTTTTAATGTTTTTGCAATCTTATGGATTTGAGTTTTTTGATGGTAGGACTTTAAAAAAATCAGATGGAAATATCTTTGCATTATTGGCAATAAGAAGCACTGATTAATATCAGTACTTCCTTAGTTAGAAATAATGATTGGGTTATAATAACTATTAATTCTTTGACTGTGAAAATCTATTATAAATTTTTAGTTTCTTAGGTCTGTGATTATTCAAAATAGATAATATTTTGAGCTCGAGTTTGGGCTTTACGATTACTTATGGATACATATACTATGTGGATTAATTGTTGGTTTGGCTTTGAATTTTTAGTATTGCACTTTTACGACCTTGAGAAAAGTTGAGGGTTTTTTTATAATATTCTTTTGGGTGTGTGTTATACGCTTGTTGTAAAATAGAGGTACCTTTCTCTACTTTTTCAACATTAGAACTTAGAGATAATACTAAACCGTAGTTATAATATGCTTTTGCTTTTTTTTCGGATTCAAAATTATGTGATTGTTCGTAGATTTTTTGGAATACCTGTGCGGTTTCATCGTAACTTTTTTGAAGGAAGAAAGTCATTCCTCTTTGGAAATCTGGGTGGTCCAATTCTTCGACGTAAAAAGAGTGCTTTACATAATAAGGCAGGATTGTATGACTAAAGTTTTTTACCATGGATGATATTATTGAGTTGTATTCATCTCGCGGATCTATTCTTTCTGGTATATGATTGATCCCCTTTCGGGATAGATTTTTCTTCTTTTCGTATTGTTTAGATGTTACTATTTTTTGCGTTTTGGCATTTACAAAATCTATAGACATGTTAATTGCTAGTTTGCCTTGGCGAGTGTACTGTATTTGAATGTTATCTATCTTATTTTGTTTGTATGTACTTTGTTTTGATTTTAACTCATCTAATTGCATTTCATATTGATTATATTTTTTTAAATATTCTTTATCTAATTCTTTGATTTCACTAGTCATTTTTTCTTCGTCTTCTCCATTTGCCATACGAAATTTACGGTTTCTTATTTCGCTTTCGTAAATTTTTTCAAGATAATCAATGCGCTCCTCAATTTCTTCAATTTGCGATTTATGTGGATCATCTGAAAAGTCTGGTTTTAATTTTTTTTCACTCACTTCTTCGTCATTAAAAATAATTTTTGTTTTTACAAATATTAATGCATCTGTTTGTAATCTTATATTTGCTAATTTATCTGTGTTATAAGTTTGTGAGTTTTGTTGGATGAAGTTTTCACTAACGGTGTTGCACATATTTGAAGAATTAATTTTAGCATTAATTTTTGATACTGCATTGCGCGATAATTCACCTTCTAACGGGATAACTGCGATTGTTTTGTATTTTGAGATGCTTATTTCTGCAGGTGTTAATATGGATATGTCATATAGTTTAGGTGATGAAATGCATCCCGAAATGCATAAAATTATGATGATGAATATAAAAAGGTTTTGCATGTTTTTACCTTAAAAAAGAGTGTGCTATCTATTAGAAAAAAGCGCAATTTAGTTGTATTCGTGTTTATGAGTAATTGAGCCTTAAAGTGTTGGAATCTATTTACAAAATTATTTTATGTTTCTGAGTTTTTAGGCTTTGAAAATAGGATAGAATTAAATTCGCGTTGTTTTTATTTTTTGTTAAACCTAAACACAAAACTTAATGCTTTTGTGTATATAGAGTGCATTTAGCTATTTTTATTCAATTGTGCTAAGGGATGTGGTTGAAAGAAATTTACAATAGGACAACTTATATAAAGTATGAAAAACCTTAATGAAAATGCTATTTCTTTAATAAATGACTAATTGGAAAGAGTCGAATTATTATTACTTAGGTAAGTAGAAAAATATAGGGAAAGCAATATTTTATAAACTCTATATGGCAAAAATGTCCAAAAATTTTAATTATTTGTTTAGGGTGTGTGAGCGTTTAGGCTTTATTCATTACATAGTCCTTGTAAATCCCAGTGTCGTTGTATCAAACAGAACTTGGCTATGCCACTTTTGATACGCTTTGCTATGTTTTACAACGATTTACGTACTAAACAAATTTTAAATGTTGACACACCCTGATTATATATTGTTTTATTTTTTAAAAGTTATCCACATTTTCTGTGTGGATAACTTGTGGATAACTTTGAAGATTAACTCGTGCCGTGAATGAGTTTGTTTTTTGTAGAGAGAGTGTTATTACGGAGTGTCTTCGTCATTTCTTTTTGTGATAAATGAATCTATTCCAGCGCATAAGCGAAAGCCCAATGATTCTACAGGTACTGTGTCTATAGAATAAAGAGTAAAGTCTATAGGAGAAATAAAACTGTCTTGCCAAGAGTTACCTTTTAACCCGAGCCTGTTGTTTTTATGGTTTTTAATGTACTCTTTTACATTCCCTCCTAAATCTTTGATTGAAAATAGAGATGTATCACTTGTGAATGTACCTACAGAGTGTATTTTTTGTAGGTGTTCAATAGTAAATGCTGTATTGTAAAAAATTGTATTGTTGTAATTACTTGCCACGTATTTATTTTTTATATTTCCTTGTGCAGCGTACTCCCACTCTTTATCACTTGGTAACCGCCAAACAAGACCTTGTTTTTTCCATTTTGAGTCGATATTGTTATTTTGCCAGCGAATGTAACGTTGTACTTGTGAAGCACTCACAGCAAAAATAGGCCAGTTATCTTCTCCTACTATTTGAGTAAATTCCCCTTTGTACATATAAAAAAGTGGTTTGCCAGAACTCAAGATAGGTATATTTTCTTTTACTATATTTTTCCCATACTCACGGTATGTGTTGTATAAAAAAAGTTTCCAGTCTTTTATTGTTACTTCATGGCGTCCAATTAAGTAGCCTGTTGTGTTGTTTTGTTGACCGTTTGGGTGGTTGTGTAATATTGGAATATATTTTTCTGTTAACTGTGGAGGTAATGAAATTTTTATATTTTTTATTAAATAGACATTTTCCCTAACGTTTTGTTTGATCTTAAAGGATTTTTTATGTCCATTTTGATCAAGTATGTAGTTTCCAGGAGGTAAGTGGATGTAATTGTCGATTACTTGATTTCTTTTATTCTTGATTAGTATTTTTTGTTTCGTAGGTAAAAAGCCTTGTTCTATTAACGATGAAAATGGTGTGTCTTTTTCAATGTAGAAGCTACTACTACGAAAAATAGAAGTTGGTACTTTAACAGAAACGTTAGCATAATTTCTAATAACTAAGCACGAAACGAATTTTTTATAACGTATTGTATTGTATAGATGATGTTTGCCTTGTAGATACTTCCCGTTTACCTTGTATAATAGATCGTTTTTTTGCAAACGATTAGCTCTGTCAATTACGGAATGTATACGTAATAAAGTATTTTGTTTGCTTGTTATATTTTGGCAAAAATAAGATATTTGTCGAATATGTTGGTGTGAAAATTTCTCTTTAATAGATAATCTTAAGTCTTTAGTTATGTATGAATTTTGATCGATTTGTTGATAAGCTCTTTTTTGCCATGTTTGAAATGTTGCTGATTTATGTTTTTGTAATGAAGACATATATAAAGAGGTACATAATAACTGATATGCATTTATATAGTTTGGGTTTTGTTCTATTAGTTGTATTAATTGCTCTTGAGCTTCAAAATGTTGTTTATTTATAACTAGCTGTATTGTTTTGTTGAATAAGTTTGTTATTTGTGCATAGAGATTTTGTTGTACTTGCGGTTGTATTTGTTGTTTTTTTATGTCGAAAGGGTAGAGCTTATTTTGCCCTAGTTGGTTTTCTTGAAACTTAAATATGTAGCAGTTTTTTATATTTTCAATGTGTATTTTTGTTGCTTTTTCTTTGCTTTTTGATATTTTTCGATATTCTTGGGTGTATATATTTTCTTCTTTCGCGGTAGAAAAAATAATGATGTTTTCTAGTATTTCTAATAGTTTTTCTTGATGCTCTTTTGACGTATTTTGTAGATATAATTGTTTTGAAATAGGTAGTAATTTCGTTTGTAATACTGCTTTGTATTCTGATTGGAGTTGTTTTATTTTTTGTTGATAGATCTTTGTTTGAATATAATGATTTTCTACACTTAAACCGACAAAAGAATTTTGTAAATGTTGTAGGTTTTTTAAGTAATGCTCTTCGTGTTCTTGTTGGAGTTGCTCTATATTCTTTAAACTTAAAGTTGAGTAAATTCCTGTAGGAGAATAAAATGCTTTTGCGATAATAAGAAAGAGTGCTCCTATTAGTATAGGAATAATGTAGTTAGTAAATCGGTAGCGCCTTTGAATGTCTGTAGATAGATTAAATAAAGGAGCAATTATAGATTTATACTGCAAAAGTTTGTCTATATCATCAGCAAAAATGCTGGCATTTTGGTAGCGTTTTTTAGCTTGTTTTGCTAGCGCCTTTGAACATATACCTTCTGCTTCGCGAGTTATGTTTGATTTTTTCCATATAGGTAGATATAGACGGTTTGTAATAAAGCTTTTTGTTAAAAGTTTGTAGAGTACTGCCCCTAAAGAATAAACGTCGTGTAAGGGTGAAAGACTTCCAAACAAAACAGATGGTGATTGGTAAATAAAATCTTTTTGTAGTTGTTTATCAAACATCTTATTCATATACAGATCTGTAGATAGACCAAAGTCTACAAGGTAAGCTTGTCCATGTTTATCAACAATTATATTTGATGGTTTTATGTTGCGATGAACAATGCCCTTAACGTGAGCATATTGTAATGCGCGGGCAAGATCCCTAACTAGTATTAGACATTTTTGAATACTAATTTCGTTTTGGTCGATGTATTGCTCTAAGTTTTGTCCTGAAATATATTCATAGGCAATATAATGGGTATCTCCGCATTTATTGATTTCTATTACACGTAGAATGTTGTTGTGTTCGAGTATTGAAGCGTCATGCGCGTCTTGTACGATAGATCTTACGTATTTTTCACTGCCATTTAGTATTTTGATAATTAAAGGTTTTTTATAGCGTACGGCTTCATAAACGGTACCTAGATATCCTCGCCCTAGTTTCTTTTTTAGGATAAAATTACCAAAATAATCATCTTTAGTTTCCATAGACGTTTTGATTTCTTGGGTAATGTCATAGGCTTTTTTATTAAATTCTATTTGTTGAAATTGGCTCCAGAAATTTTTCGCTTCTTGTATAGATGAATCTAAAGCGTCTTGTATAAGAGTCGTATATTTTTCAGGAATGTTTGTGAGCTCAGGAAGTTTATTATCTTTTAAGAGAGATAGGTATTTTTGCTGTGGAATATCAGTAAATGGAATTTGCGTTGTTTTTAGAAAGTAGAGTAAAGAACCTAAAAGAAATATGTCTGTTTCTGTTGTTGGTTTGCTTGTTATATGCGTAGGGTGTGTAAAGCCTAAGATTTTCGGAAGAGAATGGTAAATATTTGTCGTTAGTAAATATGACCTATAGTGGCCAAAAATGTATATATTTTGCTTTTTGTCTATGTATATATCACCAGGGTTTATTGCTGCGTATATTTTATTTTGTAGATGTAGATCGCGAATAAAATCAGTTAATGATTCAACAATAGATACTATCATATCATTATGAATAGATTTTTTTTGAGCGACTAAATCATGCAGAGTTGTTCCTTGTATATAGTTTTCAACCCAAGCATATAAACCTAGGGAGTCATCTAAAATGATATTTTCTGTTGTGGGAACTTGTTCTAAGGAAGAGTTAGATAGGTCGTTAGCTACGTGCATGAAATAAGCCACATATTCAGGCTGCGATGAGTACTTTGGTTTTAATATTTTGATAACATAGCGCCCGCAATTATATACCCAGGTAAAGTGTCCTTCTGAGATTTTTGTCATTTTCCCATATTTGCCTTCTATTTTTTGTTTCCAGTTGGGAAAATGTTCTATTGTTTGCGTATCATGTTCAATGATGCACTCGATGGTTGAATTTTTAATTTTGATTTTTATTGATGTTTTTGGTTCGGA
The DNA here is from genome assembly GCF_041508025.1 of Candidatus Uabimicrobium helgolandensis. NCBI lineage: Bacteria > Pseudomonadati > Planctomycetota > Candidatus Uabimicrobiia > Candidatus Uabimicrobiales > Candidatus Uabimicrobiaceae > Candidatus Uabimicrobium > Candidatus Uabimicrobium helgolandensis. The sequence continues at coordinate 8,565,039 of NZ_CP165719.1, read as the reverse complement.
AAGTGAGATTGTGTGTGATTCGTTTTTGGTGATGATACGACTGTTATTTTGATATTCGCAAATAAGTTTTTTGTGAGCTTTAAGCTCGAATTTCATTGTTTGGCTATCTGTCATTAGTGTAACATGCTGGGGAAAGGCTTCTTTTATCCATATATCTTGAGAATGGTCACTACCTATATCAATTATTTTTTTCTCATCAACAGATATAAATTTAGTAACGGATGATATGTCGTTACGGTGAATGACGATTGTCCATATCAGATTTTGCAAAGTTTCGCCTTTCGTTATAAATCATTAAAGTTTCATAACACGCACTAGAGGTGTCGACGTTTAGGTTTTTATATAATCTCCTTGAATTACTAAATACAAGAGAAATAAATGCCGACACGCCCTAATTATAATTCTTTTATGAAAAATGCTCAAAATCAATCATAACATCCATTTATAAAAAAGGAACTCTATTTTGAAAATATATGCTGTGATTTTTTGTTTGTTTTTTTCAGGTTGTGTGTCTCAAAGTACTTCCATTAAGAGAGTGGAATCATTCGACATAAATAAACATTCTTCTTATGTAGTAGCAGTTAATATTCTTACAAAAGCACAAGAAATTTTTGGAGCAACCGGTGTTCTTGTAGATGAGCAACATGTGGTAACAAATTATCATATATTGGAGGAAGACACTTCTCGTTTGTGGATAGAATGGGTGCCTTTTCTTGGTCGATCTCCTATTGACGCAGAGGTTGTTTTTTCTGATCGAGAAAATGATTTGTTATTACTAAAGCTAGATAGAACTGTTTCTTATTCTACAGCAAATGTTACTAGCTCAAATTCTGTTTTTTTGGGGGAAGAGATTTTTATTTTAGGTTTTCCTCAAGCAACACAAATTGAAGATAATATCACATTACACGTTTTTGGAGGTCTTATTTCAGCGAAGCAACCCAAATCATCTAGTGATTTTCCTCGTTTAATTTTGGACGCGAAAGTTATGCAAGGAAATAGTGGTGGACCTGTTATTGATCGTAAAAATGGTGATATTATTGGTTTAATTTCAGGCACTATAGTTGATATTATCGATAATGAAGATGGATCTTCTATTGAAGGTGAGAGTGTAGGTGTTGCAATTCCGCTAGAACTGTTACAACGTTTTTTACAAAGATATAATGAAGTAAATTAGAGCTAAAAATTTAAAAAGTATGTGATTACTGTGAAAGTGATAATCAAGTATTATATGCCTGTAGTTTGTATAATGTTTTTCTTCATTGGATTATTTTAGATTTTTAGCTCAATAATATTTCGATTGGTAATAGAATTGGGAAATTATAGCCTATGTTTTTACTCACAGTAGAATGCCAATTTAGTTTTGAGGATCCAGTGCTCCTTTTAGTTTGACATAATAACGAGATAAATTTTTCATACTGCGTTGTGGAACAAGAGATGATACTTTTCTATTTGGCCAACTGCGTTTTATCTGATTAGATAGTTTTATTTGTAGTGGAGATAGATATTTGTGATAGTCTCGTTTACCACTTACGAGCGCATTGTTTAATAAAGTAGCTTGGCGAAATGTTAATGGTAAGTAGTAATATTGTGGAAATCTACGGAGTTGATATTTTTGGTCTTTTGGACTTGCAGCCGCAGTTTTTTGTTTGCTGTAAACAGCTTTGTTATGTACGATTTTTTTAGCTGTTTTTAGCTGCTGTTTTGTACGTGCGAAAATGCGGCTGTTACATTTTAAATTATTTGCTTTGATCACAAGTTGTTCGTAATCGATTGTTTGAGGATCAAAATAAACATCGACAACTTCGTAACCATTTAAATGCCCGGCCATTGTATATTTGACACCTTTTACTCCTGCTAATTTAGATTCTCCGGACCAATAACAGTACATTGCAAATGTGGCTTTTTGTAATTTATTTTTATCGTATTCACTTAAGGCCAGTTGTAGGTATAGCGGGACGTTTTTATTTGTTGCCTTTAAAGCCTTAACCATTTGTACGAGTAAAAATTTATTCGAATAACCTTGTTGTCGTGGTATGAGATCCTTTTGATTGTGATCAAAAAATCTAATAACAGGGTTATTCCATGATGGCTCACCAAACCTTCGTAAAATTTGCGCGTCTTTACCTGAATGGTTGTTGTAAACTACAACGGGCACAAATTCTGATTCTGCTGCTGCAACAATCATTGGATTTTGTAAAGGTCCTTGACCGAAATTGACACATGTAGAGCATCCAGGCACTTCATCAAAAAGAACCATTAGAGGTTTTTTTTCTTTTTTTGCTTGTTGCAAGGCTTTACTAAAGTTGCGTTGCCACTTTATTTGTCCTAACTCACGAGGAGTATCAGCTGTAGTATTTGAGAATAAAACATATGTAGTAATTATTGCGATTATGATTGTGTATTTTCGCATGGTTTTCCTTTCATTTGCGATTTAGGATTATGGCTCTTTAATTTTAATAAGTGTATTTTTATAAAATAGTAGTGGTCGACTAAGGAATCTAGTAAAAGTTTTATGCTTTGTAGATCCCTGATTGGGTCTAAAATAAGAGTCGTAAACAAACACAAAACCTTACACTTTTCCTTCTTTTTATTTTAAATGAATGACTGTGTTTCTTGGGAAAGCTAAATTTAAAAAGGAGTAGAGGAGATCATCACGTATTTGAGCCTTTGAAATCAAAGGTTTGGAATGTTCTTGTTTTTGTGACCACCTAAAATATTAGCTTAAGGGCTTTGGGTGTGTTAGATATTTTAGTGTGTTATTATATTAGCACAATTGGAAATTTAAACTATTTTGAAAGGAGAACTAAATGAAAGCTGTTAAATTTTGTTTTATAAAACTAATCATATGTTTATCGATCTTGAGTTATTGTTTGTATTCTTCTGAAAATTCACTAAATTTTGATACAATTGCACTAACTGTTTTATCTTGTCGTTATTTTGCTATTCTTTGTATTGAAGTGATATACGCAAGACTTGACAGAACAAATCCTTTGCTAACCTAATACAAAACAAACATAAAATATTTAACAATAAATTAAATGATTTTAATTTTTTATGAGTAATATATATGTATTTTAGTCGCCTTATTTTTGTATGAGGAGTGCTTTAATCCGTTGCGGATTACGAGCATCTCCTGCCAAAAACGAGTTAATCATCGAGTAGCGAAAAACCCAATTTTAAATCAACGTATGAAATTTTTTGTTTTTTATCTACCGATAAGGTGTACACTTTAACAGAATTGTGATGGTAGTTTGTTGCTGTTGCTTTTAGATCACTAACAAAAAACCGTGAACTGTTCTCATCCAAAGCATTAATATCATCTCCCAAATACCGATAACAAACCCCTGGCTGTGATAACAAAACCTTTAAAACTTGGTTATCGTTTATACGAGTAACATATATTTTTTTTTGTTGGCCTCGTAAAGCTTCTTCTAAAGATTGACTTTTGTAAACAGCTTTTTTACTTATGTGAGCTATTGTTTCTTGTAATGTGATTTTTAGTGCCTTTCGACCAACTTCAATGCTTACTCCACTTCCTACGTGTATAAATCCTGCGGCCAAACATGGATCTTTGCCGTTACTATGTAAATTTTGATACCACATAACATGATAGGCCATGTATTCGCATAAAAATTTTCCGGGATTTCCCTTCCAGTCTACCCAAGCTTTTATACCTAAATTTGCAGCATTGATTTTTTGTGCAATATTTTCAACTGGTAAAGTTGAGTGAAGAGTAAAATTGTCCTTGCGAGTAATATCTGGTTTTGTCATAGGATATTGTGGTGCTATGTAGTCTTTACGCCAATCTTTCGCAGGTAAATTTCGCGCATTGAATTCTATTTCCCAGGGGCCGTGTCCTAAACCAAAAGCAATAATAGCAACTGGTTTGACTTTCTCTACAATTTGCCAAAAATCTCGCGAAGTATCCTGGTAGTCTACTTCTAAATTTCCTTGTCCGCATCCATTTTCTTTTTTTAATCCGTTGGGAAACGTTGGAAAAAAGGAGTATAGATTGTAACCTGAATTTTGCCAGTTTTTTCCTTGCCATCCTTGTGGATTTAGCGTGGGGTTATCGCTAAAGTTTTTGACTATTTCGTTGGTGGGAGGCCAGTAGCCGGTGATTAATATGTTTTTATTTTCTTGTGTAAAAATAATAGAACAACAGCTAAAAAAAATAATACTAAGTAGCTTCATTTTTGCTCCTTTTTTGAAAATTATCAAATAATCTTTTGTTTCTGTTGTAGTCATAGTACCATATATTGAACAAGGCTTAAGTAAGTTTCTCTAAATAGATAATAGTTTTTGCACTAGGAGCACATCCTAAATTATTTTTCACTATGTCTTAATTTATAAAGATGATTTGTATTTATAAAGGTATGATTATGTGTAGATTTCTATGTTTAGTTGTTTTATTTATTGGTTTTTCGTTCGCACAATCTTATATCGATCTTACTGTAGATACTAACCGCGATGGAGTCGTACAGAAGATTCAAGATGATGTTGATGAAGATTTGTGGTCAAAAAAAAGAGGCGCTATCTTCTTTTATAATAATGATTCTGATGAAAATAATCATTCCCCTGATTGTCTTGATGACAAAATTAATGGTGAAAAGGATTTATTAGATTTAACTGAAATTCAATTACAAAGTGATGGAAAGAATAAGGTTACTTTGTATATAGATGCAAATTCGCAAACTAAGATAAATTTGTTTGTTAAAAGTGGCAGTGATTATCAAAAAATTTCTTCTTTTCCGTATACATTAGCGGCTAACGTTGCTAAGAATTGTGAAATGCGTATTGAAGCAACTTCATATGCAGATGCAATGTGGAATGGTGTTGTTACAGTAACAGCAGAAATTGATAGTACCGAGGTTCGAGATGTTGTGGCTTTAAAAGTAGCGCCTTTTATTTTGTTAGCAAATACCCAAGAAGTAGACACAATATATATTCGTGCGTATCCTGGAAAAAATGACACAATGATTCAGCAGTTGCGCACAATTGCATCAAAATCGAGTGTTGAGATCAAGATAATACCTGCTAACCTTTATCCTTACTACCAGATATGGATGCAGGATACGATGGAAATTGGTTATAGTGAAGGGCCTGGACACTGGTTTCACGTTGTTCTTCCTGCTAATCGCAATAGACCTTTGGACAATTGGTCGCGAGATTATATGTTAGGGAAAGATTTTGGATGGTTTCGTTATAGCCAGTATCGCCATCAATTTGCCCGTGGCGGTGGTGAAAATGGTTGGTTAGATTGGTATGGCAATTTGGAAGTTTCTCCGCCTCTTCCGGGCTATCCTTTTGGTCGAATATATTATGGAGGAAATGGAACATACTCTCTAAATCCTGAAATTGTAGATATGTTGGATCGTCAGAATGTTCAACGTCCTTTAGTGAAATTAGACACTGGATGGTTGCTTATTAAGCATGTTGACGAGATACTTTCTTTTGTACCTACTCAAAGTGGGGAAAAAACGTTCAAGGTTCTTGTTCCTAGTACACAACTAACTATTGATTTATTAAAAAAATGGCAAAAAGAAGGCAAGGGTAATACTAAAATACTCGAAAGAAATAAGAAAAATTGGACAATTAATTCTTTATTAAAAAATACTCGCCTAATAGAAAAGAATGTTCGTTTACAAAGTCGTATAAATAACCTATATAAATCAATAAAAAAAGAGTTTTTTGTGGATGAAGATGACTTTATTTATATTCCAGCTTTAGTTGAGAATGGCGAATCTATTATTCCTAATATGGTTAACAGTGTCTTTGTCAATGGGCATTTACTTATGGCGAATCCAAATGGTCCAATTGTTGATGATAAAGATCTTATTCAGGAATACGTTAGGCACTCTTTAGGTAAAATTCCAGTACATTTTTTAGATGATTGGAAGTATCATACTTGGGCTGGAAATGTTCATTGTGCAACAAATACAGTTAGGAAAAAATTATCGCAGAACTGGTGGAATGATTAGGGATTGGTTTGGTTTTTAGAAGTAAAAAAATTAGAGGAGCATTTAGCTCCTCTACAATTTGCATGATTAAAGATCGAATTATACACCTACTTATACGCCTTTAATAAAAAAAGCGGCAATATATTTTTATATTTTTATTTTATCCACTGTTTAAATTGCTTTTCATTGCGAATTTTTGCGAAGTCTGGATTGGTTTTAAGGTCTTGCCAATCAGTGAATTTGTTTTCAATTGCGAGCTTCAAGTAATTTATCGCTTGGGATTTATTGCCTTTTAATGAATAGATACGTGCCAAATAATAATAGGCTTTTCTGCTATTCGGTTTTCCTTTTAGGGTGTTTTTAAAGTGACTAACACTCTTTTTATATTGTGCTTTATCGAAGTATAGAATACCTAGTTTTTCGTGCGCAGCAGCAAAGCTAGGGTTTAAACGTATTGCTGCCAAAAGATCTTTTTCTGCTTTAGAGTATTTTTCTAAACGAAGTAATAAATAGGCGCGATAGTAGAGAAACTGACTATTATTTGGATCTAACTCTATGCTTTTCGAAAAGTCTTTTTCTGCATATGTATAGCTTTCTTTTTTGAAGAATATTAAACCGCGATTAAAGTATGCTTCCGTTAATTGCGGATTGAGCTCAATGGCTTTTGAGAAGTCGTTTATTGCTTTGTCTAGAATTCCGTGATCTATGTATAAATTTCCTCGGTTATAATAGGCGGAGTAGTTGTTAGGGTCTTGACGAATTAAGTCCGAGTATGTTTTTATTTCTCCATGTATAATACCGTACAACCACCAAGCATCTTCTTCGTTAGCCAAAATAGTTTCTAGCATATTAAGGCGCTTCATTTCTTTGAAAATATTTTTTAATGATTGAATAACACCTGGATCTCGTTGGGCTCCGTCTATTTCAAAGAATATTTTATGTATTGTTCGCAATGCAATACGTGAAGCTTCGATAGCACTACTTTTTTCTTCTTCAATAGTTTTACTTTGTTTTTCTATACGATTTTTTTGCAATGTCAAAAATTGATTTTGTTCTTCTACCACTCTTTTTTGTTGTGTGATTTGGCTTTTTTGTTTTAGAAGTCGCTTATTTTGAATACCTATTTCTTGCTTTTGTTTTTTTAGCTGTGCTATTTGTTGTACAATATCATCACGCTGACTTTGCACTGTATTTTTTTCTGCGGAAAGTTGTTCGCTTTTTTTCTCTACATCTTGGCGAGCTTGTTGTGCGATTTGTTCGTTTTTCTTTGCTAACTCTTTTTGTTTGTCTGCTAGCTTGCGTTGGGTGACAGCTTCGCGGTATGCTTTGCCTACCATAAGAAAGCCTGTGGCGAGACCAACAATTATAATAATCGCTGCTGCGTATAAAGTTCGCCTTAATTTAACGGTTGTTTTTTCTATACGTAGCTTTTTATTTCGTTGTGCGTCGATTTTGTTTTGTAGTTGTGTTATTTCGCTGGTTGACTGTAAACTGCTGAGTTGCGCTTGAGCTAGCCCAAAATCTTGTTGTTTTAAGGCGACCTTTGCATACTCGATTCTTGCTTGCTCTTTACCTAGCTGCGCATTTTCATTTCCAGACCATAGTTGCAAAGCTTGTTCAAAACCCGCTACTGATTGTGCGAAATCACTATAGAGAAGATCACTATTTTGTTTGTTTGATGTTAGACATTTCTGGAGAGTATTTTTTGCTTTCTGGGAGATGATTAAACTTTCGCGATGCTGCAAATATTTTTGGATTGCTTTGCTAAATTCATCGACACTTTGATAGCGATCTTTAATGTTTTTTGACAAAGCTTTTAAGCAAATTTGTTGAAGTTCTTGTGGGATATCATCACTAAATTTTGGTTGTTGCCCCATAATGGCTGCAAAGATGGCGGTCATTGTATGACCTTTATGAGGTGGAGTACGCATTAAGATTTCATAAAGAATCCCACCTAGTAGATAAATGTCTGTCCATGGACCAATTTCCATGCCATGACCGGAAGCAAGTTCACTTGGCATGTAGTATGGTGTTCCCATTGGACCATCAATCATTGTTTTATGAACTGTTAAGCCGCGATGTTTTTCGCCAATTTCAACGGCAATTCCCCAATCCATGACTAATACTTCCCCAAACTCGCCTACCATAACGTTTGATGGTTTTAAGTCGCAATGAACAATTTCTTTACTATGTGCGTATGCTATTGCATTGCAAACATTTAGAAGTACATTTAAATGAGCGAGCGTATCGTATTTTTTTGCTTGCGAATTGTCATTTTTTGGATATAGAATTTGTTTCCATTCACGTCCTCCTACTAATTTCATTGCTAGAAAAGTTTCGCCATTTTCATTTTGCGCGAGTTCGTGGACCGGAACAATATTCGGGTGATCTAAGTGAGCTGTTACAATAGATTCGCAGAGAAATTTGTTGCGATTATTTTGGTTATCGTTAATTATTTTCTTTATAGCAATTTCGCGACGCAAACTGTTTTGGCAACCTTTATACACTACTCCCATTCCACCGCGCGCAATTTCATTGAGTAGCTCATAATGATTATTTGGGTGTTTAACTTCCGCACTTGTGTCGTACTGAAAATCTTCTGTAGGAGCTGTTTCTGCTAATTCTTGTTGTGGTGCACCTCCTATTGTAAATTCATTTGCTGCTGTTGGTGGTGCAGGCGTCATATCAAATGTAGATTGTTTTGAAAAGCTTATCATTGGTAAAGTAGGGGCTGTTGGTTGTGGTGGCCAATCTTTACTTCGGTAAGTTTCTCCACCATCACTGTCTTCAATATGATCTTTGGTTATTATTTTTTCCCACAAGTGTTTTATTTCATCTTTATCCATAATCTAACCTCTATTAAAACGTTACTCTAAAGTAGGGCATGTCGACGTTTATCTTACCTTATATAAAAATCCCAAGTCGACAAACACATCGTTTTTGTCATGATATTTTTTACATTTTTTTGTAAAATTGTTGTATGAATACTTTTGACTGGTCACTTAGTATTTATTGAGTAATAATATAAGTAGCGGATATGCAAATATTATTGATTAGCCAAAAGCTGTTACTTAGGAATACTCCTACTATAATATCGTGTTTTTTAACTGTAGTGAATATTATAATTTAAAATTGGATTGAGCATTGTTGCCGATGCTCACAAATCTAGGACAATAGAATGCGAAAAACATTTCTCATATTTATTTTGGGTACAATCTTGCTTACTCAATGCGAAAATACTGGAAACATTTTAGAACCGATTTTACGAGAACGAAACCCTTCAAATCCAGGAGAAATTTCAACGCCTGGAGATACTTCGCCAAATATTGGATTACCTAGTAAAACAGTTGAGAAAGATGATGAGCTTATTCATCACGAACGGTATCCTCGTTTTGTTATTAATTCGTTTAATGGTGCTGGTAAATATACCGAAATTACCGAAGAATTAAGAAAACCGACGGCAGAAGATATACATGCCAATACTGCTATTTCTGTATTTCGTATGGTTTCAAATCGCTATAATAACGCTGTGATGTCACCCTTTCTTTTTTGTTGTGATAACAATGGAAGTACTGAATTGAGTCGCATTACTCAGCTTACAAATAACAAACTTAACATTAGTAATGGAAGTCATTTGCGTTTAGGTGTCGATAAAGCAGTATATTTTAGCGCTGGTTGGGATCAAAAACAATCAACTCAGTCTACTAATATTATGTTTCGTAATAGTGAAGTTGCGGCAATAAAAATTTTAGGAAGTTGTTATTATTATAAAAATAGCGATATGCAGCTTATTTATTTGCCTCTCAAACATGCAGAATTTAGCGTGTATTTGTTTGTTCCTAATTCGCCAAATGGACTACCACAATTGTTATCCAATATGCAATTTCCACAAATGAATGAGGCAGTTCAAAAATTAAAGAAACGCAAATGTGATATTGATATTCCCGCTTTTCGTTTATATTTCAATTTTGGGAATAATACCAACCAAAGAGTGACAAGTATTTTACAGCTTGATCAACAAGGGTGTGAATTCTCTTCTGTCCATACGCGCTGGTCTGCTATACAGGGAATGAATACTCTTACTACAAATCAGAGAAATGCAAAATATGAAGATGAAGAGTTAGATTTGGCCAAAATTAAATCTCCATACTTAAAGAATAAATCGCAAGAATCTATAAAGGCAACGATTGATCAGCCATTTTTTCTAGTGCTACGTCACTTAAAAACAGGAGAATTTTTGTGCACCGCTGCGATCAATGATTTAGAACAAGTTGCAAGTTGGCAAAGTGTTGTTCAACATCTAACTCCAGATGAAATGAATGAAGGTAAAAGCGGACAGTTAGAGCGCTTTGGTTGGGGATATACAAAGCGTCGCTTTGATCCTAAAGATATGGTTCCCGAAGATAACAATAATAATTTTGGCAACCAGTAATGTTTTGTTAAAAGTGATGTATTTACTGAAGGCAATTATTGCTTTGACGTTTGTACTCTCTGTCCTTATATTGTTTGTTTTCAGCGACTAAGAAAGAAATATATCATCTTATTAATTGTTTGCAAACAGGTAGTGAAAAACAGCGAGAAGAAGCCGTTAGAGTGGCCGTTGATCAAGCTTTTGGTTATTGGAAAAAATTGTAGATAAGGATAACTAGATTCGGTTACTGTTGTATTAGTAAATCTATTTTTGTGGTTATTTTTTCGTTAAAATCAGCTTGTTTTGTAAACCTTTTTATTTTGAGTATAAAGTGTTTCCGAACATAGAAAAGCGGTGTAATATTATTCTATGTTCAGATTGCTTTTGTTGCAAAGTATCATCGTGAATTAATGTTTAGTTACGTCGATATTTACGGTATAGAGGCTTCGTGTTATGCATTTTATGAAAATGCGATATTTTTTCATAGCGCTGATTATGTTTGTTTGCAGACAAAAAAGAAAGTATTTTATTATATTCAAAGTGTTTCCAAAAAGTAATACAAATGAACATAAAAACAGCCGCTATTTTACAAAAGTTCTTTGTATATTGGTATGTTAATAGCATTCGTTCTTTTTTGATCGTCTTATTACCTCTTTCTAACCAATCTTTTGGAACGCTTTTTGGTTCGAGAGCCTGTAATTTTTTTTCTATATTACCTATATTCATACTTGCTCTTTCAAAAGTTCTTGCATTTTCTGTAGGCCGTAGCGATAACGGCTTGCAATGGTATTCATGGGGATATTTGTACTTTCTGCTATTTCGTTGAAAGTCATGCCTCCATATATCTTTAGGTAAATGACTTCTCTTTGTTCCAAAGATAGCTGCATAAGAGCTTCCTCCAAGCACATTGCCTCTAATTTAGAAACTTTCTGTGGATTCGCTATTTGTAAAACTTCTTTCTCGCAGGTCGATTTCTCTAACTTTTGTTTTTGAGCATGAGATATTTCGCGCTTAAATTCATTTCTCACAACCGTAAAAATAAACGCTCGTACGTTCTTAATCTCTTTCATCTTTGTTTTTGTTTGACAAAGTTTTTTTAAGCTATTTTGGAATACATCTTCAACAATAGTATGATTATTTGTTAAGTTTTTCAAGTAACCAATGATAGAAGGAGACATTTCGTTTATTGCATATTCCGCTAAAGATGGTTTTTTTAGAGCAGATAGAATTTTCATATTGTTACTTTATCACACAAGCAATATCTAAGCCTTCGTCGAAATAAAAAGAGTGGTGGCCTTTATCGTCAAATAAATTTTTCCCTACACTATAAACTATTTTGCCATTAGTCATAAGTTTTTTTCGTGTAAAAGGATCTATCGTAAATTGTTTTCTTCCATCAGGAATGTTTTCAAGCTTGATCTTTTCTTGCGGATGATGCAATTCGTGGAAAATGCATATCCATAGACATTTAGCATAAGCGGTTTTCTCAAAAAAATGTTCTATGCATATTTGATAATATTCTGCGATGTCTTTTCCCTTGGATTTTTTTCTGAATTTATTTAACATGTGGTGTAATTGCACCTCACTTGGTTTTGTGAAAATGTTAGTATATTTTAAATTTGCTTGAGCAAAAGCTATATTTTCGTTTAATAAATAGCCCATAGGAATAAAATGATCACAAAGTCTTCCCCAGTCCGAAAATTTGAATCTTATCATTTCTTTTTGTAAAAAGAAATCAATAGATTTTGTTTTTTCAATAGCTTCTTTCCATACATATACAGGGTTGATATTTTTTTCCCTAACTCGCGCATAATTCTGAACGATATCAAGTAACTGTTGTAAAATTTCAGGGGAACTACTCGCTTGGTAGGCTGCATTAATAAGTATTAAAAGATCCTTTTCTCTTGCAACAAAAAGACTATAGTAATTTTTATCTTTTTCTATAATCTGAACAAATACTTTTATAATATTAATGGCTTCTTTTATTTTTTTGTCTTTCAATAGATAATAAAATTTAAATTCATAATAGCGGCGTAACATTCCCCCTACTTGATGGTTATCTTTAGAAATAAGAACAGGGTATTTTAAAGCTGTTTGTACTAGATGATCGACAGTGTTAATAATTTCAATATACTCTTCAATTAAAGAGTTCTTTACCTCAGAAAGCTTAACTTTTTGTATTAAATCTTCTCTTGATTGATAAGTTAACCAGTGATGGAGCTGTTCATCTCTACTTAATACTTTTTCCTCAAAGTCAAAGAGGGTTTTTATTAAAATTTGATCAGCTTCTTTGATAAAAGCATTGCCATTTTCCCCTATGGATTTGCGATATCGGCTGTCGTCTGTCTCAGAAATAGGGATATTTTTTTCTCGACATTCTTTGAAAATATTTTGCCATTGTTGAAAAGTATAAATTTGCCAAATTTGTAATATAATAAAGATAATAAATGATATTATTGCACAGCTTTTATGATAATATGGCGCTACCTTTATGCCAAATGTACTCACAAACCAAAAACCAAAAAAAGCAACTCCAATAAGAGCTAGAGTTGTTAAGTAGTATTCTCCAGCTACTAGCATCGCAGCGACATAGCATGAAAAAAACACAAGATTGATAATATACTTCACTATTTTTTTTTCTGTTATTTGTTGTCCAGTCATATCCGATTCCTTAAAGAAATTATGATCTTTTGGAAAGGTAGACCCCAAAGAAGTAGAATTTTGTCTATAAAAAAAATTAAAAATTATTAACTAAGAGTAATTATCATTCAAGCCGTTGGATTAAGCTTTAAAGTTTTAAAATAAATAATTTAGCGATTCTGTCGTTCCTGACTTTGACCGGGAATCCAGCAAAAAAAGATTAGTTTCTTATAGTGGATCTCGTATCAAGTGCGGTATGACAAGGTTTGTAAGTATTTTAATTTATAACTTTCGGTTAAATCAACGGACTTGGCTCGAGTTTGCTTGCGAGTGGATCTCATCTAAGAGTTTGAGTCTTACGATTTTACTTGAAGTTACTTTTTTTCATATAGTGGATGCCAATTCTTTATATCATCGTCAAGTCCATTGTCGTCTTCGCTATCTTTTCCACAAGAATATAAATCAAAAAAATTAAGATTATATTTTGCAGGAAAACGATATATAATTGGATTTCCCCAGTAGTCGCAAAAATTTCCATTTGGATCTATGCGTTTTTGCCAAACTTGCAGGTAGTAGTCACTTGATTTTACTTTTTTTAACTCTTGAACAAGTTTTGCCGTTTGTTTGGGAAATTTTCCGTGATATAAGCGGTATTGAACAATTGCTTTTTCTAGCTCTGAAATTAGAATGTGTTCATGGCGATAACGAGCAATATCAAGACCAATAAGGATTAAAAATACAAATATAAAAGATACGATTCCCCAAGCAATGTAACGTGTTCGTCTGCTTTTTTTTTGTACTGTTTTGAATATTTCTTCTGTTGATATATTACTATTCTCGTGTTCCCATTCTTTAAATTCTTCTAGCTGCTGTTGTATATTGCGATGTTTTTTACTACACTGTGAACAGCATGTTAGATGCTCAGTAACTTGCAGTATTTCTTGTTGTTGCAATTCACCACAAATATATTTATATAACTGCACATTTTGACATTTCATTGTTTTTTCTCCAAAAATTCGCGTAGCTTCTCTACGCTGTAAAACATCCGACTTCGTGCTGTTGTTTCTTTACATTTCACAATATTTGCAATTTCTTTATAGGAAAATTGCTGTTGGATGCGCAGTAAAAAAATAACTCTATGTTTGGTATCTAAAGAACGTATTGCTGTTTCTATTCTATTGTTTTCTTCTTGAGCCATAGCAATATTTAATGGTGTTTTATTATTGTATATATTTGCACTTACATCATCAAAATTGCGATTATTACGATGTTTTTTTTCGGTTCGTATTTTATTTAGAGCTAGGTTAGTTGCTATTTTATATAACCATGAGCGAAAACGAAATTTATTATTAAAGCGATTGATAGATATAAGCACTTTTATGAAAGTATCTTGAACAATATCCTCCGCCGTTTGTTTTTGATAAACAAAACGATAAACATAATTGATAAGTTGTTGTTCGTAGCGCGATACGATCACTGAAAAAGCGAATTTATTTCCTTGTAAATAATAGGCAATAAGACGTTCATCTTTATATGTGTTGAAGTCCAATGTATTTCCTCGCGAATAGAATTTGAATTTGGAGTCGCGACCTGTCTTTTTGTTTTATACACCGATTACAAAAATATGTTCAAATAAAAAGTATTTATTTTTTTCGTAGACAAATTTTGACACTTTAGGAGTCTTTATGATAAAAGTGTTCGAATGTGTTGCTAAAAATCAGAAAGGAACTCTAATGAAAAAGTATAAATATTGTATTTGCTCTGTATTTCTTATTGCGGTAATATTTGGTCAAAAATCAGATGAAAGACCAGTACTTCCACGTGATAGCGTTAGCTCGATGGTTTTCAAAGTGAAGGAAAGTCCTACAAATGTGTCTAATATTCCAGCAATCTTGCAAGAGCTAAAAATAGCAAAAAGTTATAGACATAAACGTACATTAATTCGTTCATTAGGTAGTTTACAAGAAGTCAATACGCAGGTTCTCACCACTTTGAAGAAAATAATGTTAAACGATAAAGATAGAAAATTAAAGTGTGAGGCTATTAAAGCGTTTGGTAGTATAGGGAAAAAAGCACGACCTGTGCGTCAAGATTTATATCGAATGCTTAGTAAACCACGTCTTCGATACGATGCGGCATTGTCTTTAGTTCAAGTTGAGGCCTATTCTGAAATATTACAAGCTGCGAAGAGTCGCGATAAATCACTGCGCGAAATGGCAGCGGAGTGTATTTTTCATATGGAGGATAGAGCAGAGCAACTGCAAAGTACTATTGATGAGCTATTACAGGATTCGTCGAAAAAAGTTAGGCAAGCAGCTCAAAGAGCTCAGAGTCTTATTGGTAAGTATCATAATTGGAAGAAGAAAAATCAAGAGCTTTTGCAAAATGCCCAGAGTTGGGACTCTAAACTACAAATACTTGCAGCTAAAAAGATGTCGACTATGGATGATGAAGCAATACCGTTTTTGATTAAAATGATTGATGATAATAATGAAGATGTTCGCAAACAGGCACTTGTGTCGATAAACATTCATAAGAATAGAATGAATAATATTTATATGTCATATAAGACCTATATGATCGCTAAACTTGATCGAGAAGCTAAAGCGAATAAGAAGGCTAAGCAAACAATAGTAAAGGGCTTTTGGTATGTTGATTTACAACAAGCGATGAAAGAGGCGGCAGCTAAGAAAAAACCCCTTTTGTTAGTTTTGCGTTGTAATCCATGAGTTAGCTGTCAAAAATTAGATGAACAGGTTGTTCATCCAAATAAAGATCTTGAAAAAATAATGAATAATTTCGTGTGTGTGCGTTTAGTTAATATTGATAATCTTGATCTAAGTATGTTTCAATTTGATTCTGAGTTATCGTTTGCTGCGTTTTTCTTTAATGCTAATGGTGATGTTTACGGACGTTATGGAACACGTTCTTATAAAGATCGAAAATTGTTCAAATCAGATTTTTCTTATACAGCATTAGGTGTCGATAATACAAGTGATGTTACTGTTGATGGTTTTAAGAAGGCGGCTTCTGTTGCTTTAGCCTTACATGGTAAATATTTATTAGATAGAAGTGTTGCGAAAAGCCTTTTAGGTAAAAAGCGTAAAACTACTGTTTGGAAAACCCCTCGATCTATTATTGGCACTTCAAGAAGAGGTTGTATACATTGCCATCATATTAAAACATATACAGTTGCTTCATTGAAAAAAGCAAATAAGGTTATTCCTGATAAAAAATTGTGGTCATTTCCTATGCCTGACACATTAGGTTTTGTTCTTGATCCTAAAGAGAAAGCCAAGATTAAGAAAATTATATTGGGTTCAGAAGCAGATATGATTGGCTTAAAAGTTGGTGATGAAATTCAAACAATGAGTAAACAGCCTATTATTTCTATTGCTGATGTTCAGTGGGTATTACATGAATCTACGCCACTACAAGAAATAAAGATGAGCATCTTACGCAAAAATAAAACGTTTGAAGTTACTCTTGTCTTACCTTCTGGTTGGAGAAGGCGCGGTAGATTTAACTGGCGTTGGCGCTCATCTCGCGAGTTGTGGAAAGAATTTACTGATTATTTTCTTGATTTGGAAGATAGTAAGGTGTTAGACGGTGTAAGAGTTATTAAAGCGGGTACGAGAATTAACGATGCTCAAATTATTCCAGGGGATATTATTGTCGATGTTGATAAACAAGGCCGAAAAAACGCAAGTGAATTGCTTGCATATCTCCTACAAGAGAAAACATTAGGAGAACCTCTTAATTTAACTATTCTTCGTAAGAATAAGAGAATCGTTGTTTCTATTCGCACTTTTAAGTGAGCAGTGTTTTGGATTGAGATAACAGTGTTGTTGAAAAAAATGGGTAGTTCATATCATGTAGTGATTAGGTGCTGTTGACGAATTGCTGTTATTAAGATAAAGTGTATCTTCCAAAGAGTGTATTGAGGGAGATATAGAAATGTCAAAGGCAAAAGCGAAAAGAAATACAAGAAGAAGTAAGCTGGGTTGATGCTCTATCCAACTGATAGAGCGCAGCCAATTTTCTTGGTAACTTTTTTAGTATAGGATTGCACCATTTTATGAATTCTATTGCTTGTTGGTATACTTTCAGTTTCTCGTGGTCAAAATATGCTTCCATTTCAACGTTCCAGATTAAGAATTAGAATTATGATTAAGATCCTTCTATTCTAAATCACAGAGCGACAAAACTTCCAAAGGCTTTATATTCTTTTATAGCATTAATTCGTCAGCAGTACCTGGTTCTGTAGTAAAGAATTATAATGGTGAATGAATAACCAAAGAGCGCCAATATGGTTTTCGATTTTTTTGGAAAAAGAAAGAGTTTTACGGACGAGTCGAGAAACTCTTTGCCGAAGGGTATTATTAAAACGTTCAATGTAAGCTGTTTTACCAGTATGTTTGCCAACAGCTTTGTGATGTTTAGAAGGAAAAACCTCAGAATCCCAAAAATCAGTATAAAATACAGCGCATTGCCTGTATACCGCTGGTAAAGAATTCCAAAGACCTTGCGCTCCTTCTTTATCACGTTTTGCAATGTGAGCTCCAACAATTTCTTTAGTGTTGGCATCTATAGCTAACCAAATCTTATTGCTTTTCTTAGCAACAAAAGACCACATTTCATCACACTGAATTTTTAGAGGTCCTTTGCTTTTTTTTTACTTCTACCCTACGTGATACTGTCTCTACAAGAAATAAAAATAAGTATTTTATGCGAAAATGAAATGTCCGAAGTTACTCTTACATTGCTTTCAGATTGCAGAAGAAGTAAATTATAGAGAGAATTTCATTCGCTTAATTTAAAGGTAAAATGTTAGGTGAGAGTCATTAAAGCAGGATGTAACACCGTTGGTATTATCTCCGAGTAACACCTTTTCTAATACCAACTTTTTCAAAAAAACCTAAAAATATATATCCTATCGCACCAAAGCAGAACAAAAATAGAGCGAAGAAATTACTTTTAGAAAAAGCTTGTGATGTACGTAAAGCCAAAAGAGCTTCTACATATACAAAGAAAACACATGCTATGATGAATAGATAGTTAAATTTCTCATTTACAGCACCTAGTATTAAGAAAATTACAGATATAGGAATAAATGAGCGTGGTATTTCTATAAAGTCGAAGATAACAATAAGATTGCCAATTGGAATGTTTAATAAGTAAGATGACCGCCCATATCCCAGTTTCACAAAAGTAAAGTAAAGACCCAAGGAATATAGTGCCAAAATAAATATTTCTGCATTTGGTAAATTAAATCGTTCTAACATTTCATAAATTAAAAAATCAAGCATTTTAAACCTCTTCATAACAATATAAAGACTTTGTGTTTTCTTGGTAGACGTTATGTAAAACGTATATGTTTGATCAAAATTTATTTTGGGATTTATTTTGCGGAGGATTTGTGCAATAAGGTTTTGCATATAAAATATATGGCAATGTTAGGGTGTCGCCAATAAGAGTAAAAGGTACATCAACAAGAAGTAAGATACCAAAAGGATAGGCAATTACCATAAAGGTAAAATCATACATAACCCCACCATAAGGTAGTCCTTCTATACCTAATACTTTTTGGGCTTGATCGGATTGTAAATTGAGGTAAGTACCACAGCCACATATTGTAACTACGAGTAAAATGCATATTAATTTTTTTTTCATAATTTGGATTAGCTCCGCAATAATATTACGGAGCTATTTCTGCTATTTTATTGAGTCTAAAAGTTGTTGTGATGCTTCAGGTATTTTATGTAATTCAGCGCTAATAGCGTTTTTTTCTTCTTCACTTATAGAAGTTTTTCCATGTAGTTTTTCTAGAAGTTTGCGAAGATTAGGATTACTTTGTTCTAGTTGTGCCATTTCAATTGTAATCATATCTTTATTGATGGCTGGTTGATCAAAAGTTTCCCAACCATAAAATACTGATAAGTAAGGAAGATAAACTTCGTCTTTTGGAACAGGGTTTTTATCTAACTTAGGTGCTACTTTTAGAGCGTCTGCTGCGCGTAGAGTACCGTTTCCAAAATATTTTTCTGAGTCTTTATGGTCTTTACGAGCTGAGCTAAAAAGAGCGTGACGCACAGCATTTACTTTTTGCCATGGATGTTCATATTTGAAGTCGCGGTATTTATGTAACCATAGGGCCGCTGCTGCTGCAATTTGAGGAGTTGCCGCAGAGGTTCCGCCACCATTACCGATATGATCTTTTTTACCTAGTTTTCCAGCAGGAACGTTAGGAGTGTATGCAGCCATCGCATAATCCATTAATTTTTTTGGTCCCCAGTTCCCTTGCATTTCTACAAACCACGGATCTTCTTTGTAGTAAGGGCTGTGGTCGTAGTTTACACCGCACACTGCAATTACACGCTTGAATTTTGCAGGATATATGAGGTAACGAGTAGGTAATTTTGCAAAGTTATTTCCCGCAGCTGTCACTACAACAACACCGTTATTGTAAGCATCGTTTACTGCTTCAGCCCATAACTTTGAAGCAACGCCACCCATTGACATCGAAACTACATCGCAATCGTTTTCAATAGCATAATACAAAGCTTGTGCAAATACATCTACTTGGAATAATAAAACTGTTGTAGATAAACGAATCGGAACGATATCAGCTTCAGGTGCTCCACCAAGATAGTCTTTGTATTTTTTACTTGGCAAATCAATTTGATTTCCAGCTAAAACACTCATTGTAGAAGTACCATGTCCTGGTTGATCAGCAATACCACTTGTTCCTGGATCTGCTGCTAGATTTTCGTCTTCGCCTTTTACAAAGTTCTTTTGTAAATCAAGACGTAAACTCTCTGGAGTTGTTATGTTCTTGCTATCTGGATCGTAACCAGTGTCAAAGTGAGCGATGCGGATACGACGTCCACTTTTATATGCCGCTTCGCGTCTTGCTCTTTTTAATTGACTGTGACTGTCTTGTAAATTCCAACCAAATACATCTGGATTTGGATAACTCCAAGTTTCGCTATAACCGCGAGTGTCATTTGCTGAATGTTGTTTTTTTAGTGCACGTGCCAATTCGCGATAATGAGAATTCATTGCCGGATTATTTGGTTCACCATAAACGATATCATCATTCTCTTTTACCAATTGATGTGCAAGATCCCATGAAGACTTGTCTGATCGTTCGTTGCTTGTCGCAACATACCAGTTTGTTGCAAAGCGGCTACGCTTGTTTGTTAGAGGGCGGATAGTAAAACTAACTTCCCCTGCGCGAATGCTTTTCTTTGCAAAGCTAGTAACGCTATCAGCTTTGATTTTTATGAGAATTTCTTCAGCACAAACAAAAGGAACTAAAAATAGAATACAAAGTAAAATTTTGTTCATAATCTCCCCTTGATATATAAATAAAAAATTTGAACGTTTTTTAGGCGCTTGTGTTTTTATTATAACACTAAGGACAAGTCTTGTAAAACTATCTAAAGTATTTTCCTCTGTGTATGGTTTTTACTTTTGTATATTGTGAAGTGTTATGACTTATCTATGGTTCTGTTAGATCGCGTGGTCTGTGGCACGAGTCTCTAGATAACTAAGTGGAAAAGAATCAATAATAAATTCTTTGCCGCAGTTAGCACCTGTAAGATTAATCCCATACATATTTTTTTTTGATTTTTGGATGCCTTCATTTTCCAATTTGGATAACCTTAGAAATAAACAGTAAAAATACCAAGAACTAATAAATACCTTAACATAGAATAATTAAGTAAAGATATTATATAGTGCTTGGGTTTGGAAGTTTCCAATCTATTATTAAACTTCCATATCTTCTGTGTTTTGTGCCAAAATTATTGGAAATTTATCTTTAGCTTGAAGCCAATGTTCTTGACCTCGTTCCAGTTCATCATCATTTAATAAACAACTATCTAAGATGCTAAAGAATTGCGTTTTATCGATATTCTGTCCTATAAAGACTATCTCTTGGCGGCGATCTCCAAAACGTTCGTCCCAGATTTCTTGTAAATATTTATGATCTTCTTCTTCTACGTCCCACTCTTCTTTTGGAATCGCATCATGCCAATAACCTGATGCCTCCATGCCAATAACCGTTCCTCTTTAAACTAAAAAATCCAAAGTAGTGGATAACATTCATACGCGAAGGATTCCAAAGATAGTACCTTTAAAAGAATTAAAACTCTTTTGTACGACTTTGGAAGAGAGGGAAACAGAATGTATCCAGCCCTTCAAATAATAAATGTGACCTTTGCAATGGGTTGTAGCAAAGGCGTCCTGACGGAACAGTGAATCAGGCAAACGAGTCTTCTTATAGACGACTGTTTTTGTACATTTTTTGAGATTCTTTTTAAAAATGGCTTTCCGAGCAATATTCAAGCACGCGACATAATCACGATCAGCGGAGAATGTGCAATTTGGACAATAAAACCAAGGAAGAGATTTGTGTTGTTTTTTGTGGTTATCAGAAGATGAAAAGTGTTGTCCTTTGTGCGAACATTTTGGGCAAATGGAGCTGGTACCTGCTGGATGAATAGGCTTTTGTAAAGAATAACCACACAGACTGGCTTTATAATCAGTCAGAGCAATAATTTTTTGGCGGACAGTGGTGTTTATTTGATGATTTTTATTACGAGAGTAACCACGAGATTTAAGTGATTTTAGGTTTTCATAATAGATTTTTGAGCAATTGTAGTGTTTGGCAAAAAAGACAATGATGTTCGCGGCTGTGTGTGAGATTTCTTTGTTAATCAATGAAATTTTATTCCATCTTTTGGCAATTTCTCTATTACATTTTTTGAATAACGAATCTTTGTGGAGAAGCTTATCGCGCTTGCTTTTCCAGTGATCAATATCTTTGTAAATTCGTTGTAATTTACTTTGTATCCCACAAAAATTAGCAAAATATGGCTGCGAAAGTTGTTCGCCTTTGTTATTAAAAACACAAAGAGTAAGAAGTTTACGTACTCCCCAATCAATGGTAATAAAATTTTCGCTTTTTTGTTTTTTAGGTTTTTCGACAGTGATTTTAAAGTCAAGAATTGGCAAATAATCACCATGAACACAATCAAAGCGAAGATCGGGAGATGTTATTTGTTTGTCTTCGAGAAAAGAGGGAAGTTTTATATTTGTTTCTAACCAACGCCATTTTATTTGTTTACCACAGCGATCTATCACTTTGAAACTGAGTTTTATTTTGTCTTCGTTTTTAGTTAGTTTTATCGCTTGTCCATCATCAGGCGCATAAGTCAGTATTTTCTTCTTTACTTTCGGCGGTTTCTGTAAAGCGTAAAAATCTTCAGGAATATTTCGATGTTTACGTTTATAATTGATTACTTGCTCTCTGATGTTTTTGACATAATGTGCTTTTTCGAATATTTCGTTTTTAATGAGTAGTTTGTTTGTCCACTTCTTCGGATCATTTGTTTCCTTCATCAGCAGATTAAATACTCGCATGCGATCTCGTACTTGGCGCATCGTTCGACCAACAATCTCCAGCACCCCACGATTGATTCGACTTGGCATTTTACTTTTTTTGTATAACTTTACAAATATCGGCTCTAACACCTTGTATGAATACTTGCTGTTATTTCCATCAAATACACTATACAACTTGTTTTTGTGCGCAAACTCCAAGTACTCATTCGCTTTTTCTTGTACATAAGCCAATGTTTCGCGTAATTTTTCGGCTACTTCCTTATTCTTTATTGGAATTGGAAACGCCAGTACTTGTCCGTTTTTTATTTTGTCTTTTTTTTCTTCGCTCATGCGAACGCCGTCCATAGATTTTTGCGCAATATACCGTTAACACTGACAAAACATCTTCTACAACTACTTCTTCAAATTTTTTCTCTGGTCTTTCATTTAGCACTACTAGTTCTACATTTTTCGCTGTACAAACTTGTTCTAATATTTGTGTTGCAAAGCGCATTAACCTATCTTTATAAGATACCACCACTTGCTTTACATTATCATTTAGTATTAAACTTAGTAACTTTTTTAGACCTCGTTTTTCATAATTTAATCCAGATCCTATTTCTGATATTTCTACTACATTTGATGTTTTGTGTTTTTCACTATAATTCTTTAGCTCTTGTTTTTGCCTCACTAAGTCTTCTTTTTGATCATGCGCACTTACTCTTGAATATAGTATTGTTTTTTTATTTTCGTTTTCAAAACCAAGCTTTTTTTCTATGCCTTCCAGGTTGTATCTTCTATGTCCACCTAATGTCCGTATTGCTTCTAATCTCCCCTGTTTTGTCCAATCGCGAATTGACTGTGTTGTTACACCAAAAAACTCTGCTACTTTCCCAATACTTATCCATGTCATTTTATTTCTTCCTGACACAGTAATTTCAATTGTTTTACACTATTATAACGTATAATAAAACAAAGTTCAAATAAAAAAAAAGTATGTTTTCCGTAAGTTAGGTTTTCAGCATTACTAAGTACTCAGTATAAATTTTCGGGTATAAAAATAAAACTTATGATAAAGAATACCGTCTCTACCTATTCTATTACTTTTTCGGATGATATCCGAAAACTTTTGCATGGCTGCTTACTTTAGATTTTTACAAGTTAAATCGTTACTGCAGTGTGCCCTTAAACCATTAGTGAGTAGTTAGCAATAGGTGAGGATTTATCTACACATACTCATTATGTAAGGATAATTTATCTACGTATATTCCTAAGCTAACTACTAACTAATAATATGTAAATAAAATGCCCTCATTCTCTGAATGAGGGTTTTAACTAAAGATTGGAGGTCTTTAGAGCATATTATTTTAAGATAATATACTAATTTTGATAGATTTGTCAATGAAAAATGCAATTTAATTGCATTTTTTGTGCTTTATTGGTGTTTTTTTTGTTTTAAATTGCAATTGGAATGCAATTGGTATTGGCTGGAATTAAAATAAAGATATTACAGTGATTGTAATCACCGCCGTTGTCGTATCCATAGTAGTAGTAGCATAATCAAGTCAATTATAACATTTTGCTGAACATAGAAACAATAGGAGTTGGCAAACTTTTTCCGGTTTATCATTATTTACAATCAAGAATTTTCATATTATTCGTTTTAGTGCTTGATCAAAAGAGGAATATGGAAAAGATACTCAAAACTTTGATAATGAATATGCGACGATTGATTTTCTCTATGATATCCGATTTTTAGCTCTATTTTATTGGACACCCAGAAATAATCTGGACTATTCTAATTGTTTCTTTTGGGTTTTGGCTTTATTAACGGTGTTTTATGTTATAGCATTGTTTTGCAAGTTGCAAAAGTTCTTGCTTTTTCCAAGTATCTTGATCGGTTAAGAGAATTGAGAATTCTTGAGGGATTGCATCTATTCCTAGATAAGCCCCACTAATCGCACCTGCCATCGCAGCTGTTGTATCAACATCACCGCCCATCATAATAGACATCGATATTGTTTTTAGATAGTTTTTTGGTGATTTAAAGAAACAATAAAGACTCCATAATACAGAAGGAACAACATAAGGAGATATCTTGTCCCAGCACTCTTTGTGGTCGAGTGGCAGGTAGGCGCGAATTATTTGCTCACATGCTTGTTCTGGAGTTAGAGAAATCCATCCAATGAATTCTTGTAATACTTCAGCAAAGTGCTTGTCGATTTCTGTAATCCAGCTTTTGATTTGTAGAATTATTTGCTCAGGATTAATTGTTTTGGCCGTTAATACTATTGATGTTACTCCTGCAATGATAATGCTTCCAGCAATACATCTTGGATCGCTGTGAGTTATACAACTTTGGTCTTTTGCAGCCTTTATTAATTTTTTAGGATCGTTGTAAAAAAATAAAGCAATAGGCGCGCTACGCATTGCGCTACCATTACCCGCAGAAGGAGCAGGAGTTGCTGATTTTGTCCAGTGTACTCCTTGTTTTAGTTTTTCTGCGGCCATTTGCGTTGCACGACCTTTTCCAACTATTCTTTGTTCGCTGAATATATTTGCTATTCTTTGCGCATAATTCTCAGGACAAAATAGACCGATTTCTACGTAGCTTTCGATTAGTTCTCGTGCAAGTTGAGAATCATCTGTGTATTGTGCGAAAGGATAACTTTCTTCTGGTTGGAAAGACAATATTTTTTTTGTGTTGATAGCTTTTTCTATATATTGCATGCAAAGTCTTTGAGGATAACCTTCTACTGGAAAACCTAGAGCATCCCCTAAACATTGACCAATTAAACATCCTGTATATTGTTTTACTGTAGGTCTCATCGTATTTTTCATTTCATTTAGTAGAGGAAAATTTCTTAGGTACTACAATAATTAAGTTTTATTGATATTCTAGCTGAGAGAAACAACTTACGACTTTCTATTTCTCTTTTTTATTTCTCTCTATTTTCTGAGCCTGGCACCGAATTATTTACGCTATTTCTCTTTTTTATTTCTCTCTATTTTCTGAGCCTGCACCGAATTATTTACGCTGTAGTTGTAATTTTATTTTTTTCTTCTTTCTTTGCAGTATTCTCCCTAATTTTTCCCAAAAAAGAACCAAATGCCGCATTTTTCTTCTTTGCCATTTTTACTCCACAAAATAAAATTTAAAAAATATTATCGTTGTAGCTATTGATATGCTATAGCATTATTTTTAACCATAAAATGAATAATTTCCCATTTATTTAAATATAACATTTTTTGGGGTAGTATACATCTAATTATCGAAACATTTCTCAGTTTTATTATTCGGACATAGGTGCGTCTTAAGGAGAATTTATGGGTTATACTACAGATGACTTGGTCGTTATGATAAGAGAAGCGTATAAAACAAATAAAGCATTCTACATTTGTGACAATAAGCTAGAATTTAAAGTTAGCTCAAAATGGTTTGAAATTTTATGTCTGTATGTTTTTCTTTTCTTTACTATAGCCGTAGCTGTACATAATATTTACAGCTACGGCTATGATAAAGAAATATTTTTTTCAGTGTTATGGTTAGCAATAGTGTTTTTATTTATTTACAATCGAGCTCCAACAACAACATTTACAGAATTTCTGTTTGAACATTTAGAAATGTTTTCTTCTAAGCGTATGTTTGTTATCGACGGAAACTGCTTATATTTTTTTTATACATTTTGCGGACGTAGCTTTTGTTCGTTTAAAATTGTTTTAGATTCGATTACGGAGGTAAGTTGGAGTATGGGACAATCCGACACTGGGGGAATATGGATCAAAAATGGTGAGCAAGAAAAAAATTATTTCTCAATCGATAACAACTTGAAGCGAAAAGAATGTCACAAATTAGGGATTGCTTTCGTTATTTTTTTAATGCACAACGGGTTGCAATTGAAATCTACAACAAAAAATCATTGGGAGAAGGTAACATGCGCTGATCATATTTGCTTCCAAGAAAAAGAATCTATCTCAATAGGTAATTACAACAAGGATGGAGAGATAAAATTACGCCTCAACAAATTCCCTGTTCTTCATATGCTTTTCGCGTTTTGTCTTATCGCTAAATTTTTGAACAGCTTGTCTCCGCTATATTTTTTTGCTTTTTGTGTTATGTGTAAATACTCATTTTTTGCAGCTGTTTCTTTTATAATAGAATGCGTGTATGGTATTCCGATTTTATCCATTTGTGTAGTTGGAGCGCACGGATTTTTTATTGCTAAATCGCAAGGTAAAGTTCTTGAAATCATTGTAGCGCTTTTATCCTCAAAAATTATAATCTGCACCAAAGCCTTTCCTCAAGTAGTATTTTATTATCAACTACCAGGATTTCGATACAAATTTTTAAACGCAACAACTAAAGATATTGTTGCTGTAACAAGAGAGAAAATGACAGTACTTAATAGAAAAAGGGAAATTGAAAAAGGTGAATACGAAGAAGTGACTTTTACATATACATATAGTGACGATATTCCTGATTTTTTTTGCTTGTGGAGTGAAGTTGTTCCTTGGGAAGCTTCGCATCGCGATGAAGACATTTCTTTTTATCGAGCATTAAAAATAAAATTGAGAAATTGTAGATCCTAAGTGGATATCAGACCATTCGTGCGAAGATTTCTCATCTGTAGTACGTTTCCATAGTAATCAAATATTTAATAAACAAATAAACATGTCAGACTCGAATGTCATTCAGTTAAGCTTATGGGCGTTCAGTTCGAATACTCTGTAAAATAAGGACCTTGTATTCAAATCAACATGTCAGACTCGAATGTCGCCAATATATCTTTGTCATAAGTTATATAAAATCAATTTTGTAGTGACAAGGAATGATTCTGATTCCAATGGTCTATTTGTTTACTCTTCTAGTGGCGCAAGTCGTATTCCATATATCTTTTGTATGATTTATATAGAATTATACCCAGCATATATTATCCACACAATCGCAATAACGAAAAAATATATAATACCCTTTGATTTTTTTGTTGTTTAATTTTCTTTCTCGATATACGAAAACTATATATCTCTGTTTGAAAATAATGGAAATTTAGTAGGAGTAAAAGAGTCGAATTGTAGGCTAAACGTTTCAAAAAATTTTAAATCATTTCTTTCCCAATGTTGACTCTGTTCTTGAAAATAAAAAGTATTCTTCGCTTTTCCAAAATAGCTCTATCATTCTACTTCTCTTAGGAAAAGAGTATCACTAAACAATATGTTGTTTAAATAACAATTAAGTTTTTATTTATCACTATTTTACGATTTATGGCAACTTCATTCCAAGTACGATATTTTGATGGTGGATTGTATTTATTTTGAGACATGTTATATTTTCCTTTTACTCCTGTCATTACCTCCATCGTGTTTGTTGCGGCAGCTTTTACACCGTCATCTGTAGATCTAGATCCGATATAAAAATCATTGCCTGGCCACGAAACATGATCCCACGCAACAACGCTGAATAATTTGCAATCACTAAAATTATCGTCTTGTTCTTCGTATGTTTCAGGTGAACATAATTGTGGTTTGTTTTCGTTCCCTTTGACTAATGGCCTTACGAAAAAAGATATTCCATTTATTTCGTGTCTTTCGTTTTCACATTCGCGGTATGGATCATAGTAGACCGCTTTGATATTTGGAAATTTATCACCGTGATTTTGTAGTAATTCGATGAGTGCTTTTTGTAGTTCTAGTCCCAATTTTCCCATAAAAGAACCAGCAAATTGTCCACAACCTAAACCTGGAATTGTTATGAAAGCTTGTTGCTGAGTGTTTTTACAGATATTATTAGCGTATGTAAAAACAGGTAAAAGCCTTCTTTTGTATAGCTCACAATATGCTGGCGAGTTAATTTTGTCACCTTTTATGATTTCTTCATAATCTGTAGGAGTATTGTTTTGTCCATTGCGTAGTAAAGCGCCAGGAGTATAGAGTAGATATCCGTTAAATGGTTTTTCGTGAATATTGGGAGAAAAATGTTTGCCGTCATCATAGATTTCCACTGGCATACAAATACTAATATCTCCTAAGATTTGTAGCTCTATCTGAGTCCAGTCAGATCCATCACCATGTACGCTGCTCTCTGCGAAAATTTGAGGAATTTTGGTTTGCATGAGAAGTTCTAAATATTTTTGGGGGTCTAGTTTAGATAAATCTTGGTCATGTAAATATTTTTGTAAATACACACCTGGCTTTTGTTTTAGCTTCGTTAAATTTGTTTTAACTTTATTGTATGTTTCGCTGTGAAGTGTTACTGAGTATTTTACCATTAATATGATCCTAATTTTATTGGAATATGTTAAGTTATGAAAGATTGTTTTAAGGCATGTTATTATTCAAAATATTGTTTTTTTTAGCCTGATCTACTTCAGAGTTCCAGTTTCACTTGTGCTTTGATGAAGCGAGTAAATATTGTTTTAACTATAAAAGATATAATTCTCTAAGGTTTTATCTGTAAGAATTATTTAAAAATTAAGATGCTCATGGTCGAAATTGCTCATCGTTTGCAAATGGTTCAAAGTATTTCATTGTGAATGATGATACGCTGTAAAAACAATCGAGTGACAACAAAAAAAGACCAAGTATTTTAAATACTTGGTCTTTTTTCAAAATGAAAATTTTATTTCGCTTCTATAAGATCTCGCAGAATAGAAATAGACTCTTCTAAAAACAAGTCTTCGTCTTTTTTCATTTTGTCATCGTTTTCATTTTGTTGACCCAGTATTTTCTCAATTTCAGCATACCATTTATTTTCTTGGCTTTGCATAAAACTGCGTTTTTCTAAGTTTAATGAAACTGCTTTTTGTTGCTGACGATCGCGCACTTTTTCAATGTAAGATATTAATGTTTGGAATTTAGCATCGTTTTGTATGCGTTCTGCAGATTGCTTTTTAATCTCTTTTAAGAATTGGTGAGCGTCAAATGCATCTTGCTTCGGAGATAGTGATTCTATTGTATCCCAAGGCATAACGTGAGGTAAACTTGATTCACCGTATTTTGTTTGATCGATAAATGTTGGAAAAGCAATGTCTGGAGCAACACCTTTTTGCTGTGTCGAAGCTCCTGTTGGGCGATAAAATTTAGAGATAGTGTATTTTAAAGCGCCTGACTTTTCTTTACGGCCTAAACCAAATAGACTTTGGACTGTACCTTTACCATAAGTATTGCTACCAACGATAATACCTCTTTTATAGTCTTGAATTGCGCCTGCAAAGATTTCAGATGCAGAAGCGCTAAAGGTATCGGTGATAACAATTAGTGGCATTTTGTATGCAAAGTTGTTGTCATCATCTTTACGTATCTTAATGTCACCGCCAAGATTTTTTACTTGAACTACTGGTCCTGAAGGAATAAAAAGACCAACAAGATCAACTACCTCATCGAGGCTTCCTCCGCCATTAGAGCGTAAGTCAATAACAAGTCCCTCTACGTTTTTCTTTTCCATATCTTTAAGAATACGTTGCACATCGCGCGTGGTACTTTTTGCATTGGGGTCTTCGCGTTCAAAGGCGTCAAAATCGCGATAAAAAGATGGTAGAGTTATAACACCAATTTGTTGTTTCTTACCATCATTTAGTGTTACTTCTCGTGTGCTACCTTTTGCCGCTCTTTCTGTTAGTTTTACTTCATCACGGGTGATAACAATGTTAAATGGTACGTCTTGCAGATTTTTTAAAACGGTTAAGGTAACCTTTGTGCCTTTTTCTCCGCGAATTTTTTGAACGACTTGATTTAAAGGCATATCAGTAACGCTTGTTCTTTCGCCACTTTCTTGAGTAACAGATACGATATAGTATCCTGCTTTTAACTCTCCTTGTTGATCAGCAGGCCCACCAGGAACAACGCTTGATATTTTAGGATAGCCATTCTCGGATGTAATAACTGCCCCAATTCCTTGCAGTGAAAGACTTAGTGATATTTGGAAATTGCTTAGAGTTCGCCAATTAAAGTAGTTAGAATGTGGATCAAACAAGCTGGTTAAACTTGTTAAGTAAGTTTCTAAAATGTAATAACCATCATTTCCATTCATAAATGTATAATAGTTTTTGTAACGCTTTACAATGCGTTCTTCAGCTGTTTCTTTCCAGTTTTGATTTTCCTTTTTGGAAGCATCTTCTTTTTCAGAGGCATCTTCTTTTTCAGGAGCGGCTTCTTTTTCAGGAGCAGCTTCTTTTTCAGGAGCAGCTTCTTTTTCAGGGGCGTCTTCTTTTTCAGGAGCAGCTTCTTTTTCAGAAGTATCTTCCTTTTCAGGAGTATCTTCCTTTTCAGGAGTGGCTTCTTTTTCAGGGGCGTCTTCTTTTTTAGGAGTATCTACCTTTTTAGAAGCTTCTTTTTTAGCTTGCTGCAATTCTTGTAATTTTGCTTGAAGTAATTGGTTTTTTATGTGTTTACGCCATATTTCATTTAGCTCTTCTTTGTCTTTTGCCCAAGAAACATCTTCTCGTTTAACTGTGAATGATTCGTCTTTTGTAAAGTCGTGTTTATCGTTTACTAGTTTTTCAGCGTAATCAGTACGTTCTTTTAGTCTTTTTAGGAAACGACGATACACTAAGAATGCAAAATCTGTATTTCCTCCCTTTAGGGAATCGTCTAAAGATGTCTTGTATGCAGAGAATAGCGTAATATCTCCAGCGGTAAAATAAAGTTTGTTTGGGTCTAGTGTTTTTAGATATTCGTTGAACAATAGATCAGAAACTTCATCATTTATTTTCGGCTTATTATAGTGGTAGTTTTCTAGTATTGAAACGATAGTTGCAGCGATGTATGAACCTTCAGGAACAGGTTCGTGTTTTCCTTTTTTTTCTTCTGCTGTAGTGGGAACTATAAATGCGACAATGAGAGTCATTGACACTACGATCCCAGCAAATAATTTTAACTTCTTTTTGCCATTATCCATTATTCACCTCAGTTTTTTTTAATAAATTTTGATATAATTTTCCTGTTTTTAATATAACCATAATCCATATTATTACGACAAAAAATACAACGTAACTCAAATTAGTCAAAGAATATTCAACTCCATTCATGCCCAAAAACAAAAGGTAAATAGTTACCATGAGTGAACTTCCTGAGTCCCCTAATCTAAATATAAATGTATCACATACAGCTTTTGCTTTATATTTTACATTTTTATTTGTTGGAATATAAAATATTTCTGAACCAACTTTATATAAAGTGTAATTTAAGGAAAGTGCTATTATAGCGAAATAGCGAACTGTGTATACTGACAATTCTTGAATAAAAAAGATTGCTCCTATGAATAATACTAAAGGGTATAAACATATACCTATAGCAGGCCCAAGTACATTAATGAGTATAGGGGTTATTATTATACACATCAAGATATTACAAATACCCATATATAAATTGTTATTCGCCCATATTTTTCCTTGTAAACTCGATTGAGTATTTACTATTTGAGGAAATGATTCCTCAAAGATTAATTTATTAATTATTATACGCTGCTTTGTTGTGATTTTACTTTTTTCTAACTCCTTAGATATACGTTTGCTCAACTTTATTTTATGAAATTTTTTCTTACTAAAAGCAATAAAATTTTTATTTATATCTGAATTGGCGGGAGCTAAGGCAAAAACACTTTCTTTATAAAATGACAATTTCTGAATAGCGTTATTCAAATTATAACATATCTTGTAGTGTATAGTTTTAGCTGTCTTTGTATCTGCTTTGTCGTAAGTATTTATTAAATCTTGTGTTTTCTTGTCAAAGAATGAATTTATATAGTTTGTTAAGGGGGTATTTTTTTCTTTGAGTATTTTTACAAATTGCGTATCGCGGATCATTTTTGGAGTTATTACCAAAAAATTTGCGGGATAAATGTTGCTTAAAAACAATTTGTTGACCATGAATCTATGTTTCTGTATTTGGTCTTTCTCGTTATGAAACATTTTTCCTAAGAATGTGGATGGTTGAGACAGCTTTTCGTTTAACATGGAAAAAAGAACCGGTGAATTTTTGTCGACTAAATTTTCTGAATTTAGTATTGCATTTAGTTCGCCTATTAGTTCTTTTGAGATGTTGCGATTTACCTCTAAATCTTTTTTTACTTTTTGCGATAAAGAACTGTAAATTTTTTGTGATGTAGAATCCTTTTTGCTAATAAGTGTTGAAATGAAAGATTTTTCATTCCCCATATCAGAGCGTTCTACTGAATAAAAAGCTGAGTCTTCAAGTATCGAGTTGTCTACTAGCCAGCTAAATTGTTGATCGGAAACAGTACTTGTAAAAGTAGCCAAAACCATAACAAGGCCAATAAACATTACATAGCGGTTTTTGAAAAATAGTTGAAAGTCTTCTAGGGTACCTGTTGGAGTTGGTTTTGCATAGTCTTTTTTGTTTGAATTATTAGGAATGTAGAATAACTCGATGAGTAACCAGGCAATGCCAAGTCCAGCTGCAGCGATTAATAAAAGAAGCTGATAGTTGTTTCCTTCAATGAATGTCGATGTAAATTTGGAACCGCCAATAACTCCGAGTTGCCCACCTAAAAAGATGTAAGGGTAGAACTTTTTTGCTTCCTGATTTTTATGAAGATCGTGACTTATTGACCAAAATAGAGCTGTTACAAATAGAACGTATAATGAAACAAAAAAGAAATACAATGTGGTCATTGTCGCGTCGTATGTTGGTTGATTACCTAAACTTTGTAACAATAAGGCAAAACACAAGAAGACACTTATGACAATGGCATAAAGAGTGCGTAGTAATTGCGTTCGAGAAAAACGATTTACTAATCGATTATAACCAACGACAGCAAACAACGTCACTACAACACTTATGTTGTAAAAATGATGTAAATATTCTTTTCCTACATAAGTAAAAAGAAGTGGCTTGCGCGTAGGCTTTAATACATAGTAAGAACCTATCAAGAAAAAAAAGCTTAGAGATGCAATAAAAGTACGCCATAAACTACGGGAAGATGTGTTACTCATCTTTTTTGTCCTCTCTCTTTTGTTCGGCGATTTCTATTAATGTTAAAACTTCGTTACGATTGGGATATTCAGGATTAATTTTTAAAGCTTCTTGCAAATCGCAAATTGCTTCATTGTAGTTTCCTAAGTGTAAGTGAGCTCTTCCTCTGTAAATATAGCCTTTCACAAAATCAGAAGCCCTAGAAATGGATTCGGTTAAATCTTCGATAGCTTTAGTATACTGCTTTTTGTGATAATATGCTTTTCCTCTTGTTGAATAAGACATAAAATTGTGTATACCCTTTTCAACAAGCATACTTAAATCTTTTACGCAGTGGTCTAGTTCACCTGTATAATACCTGGCAACACCTCTGTGGCAAATGCTTTGATAATTCTCAGGGTTGTAAACTAATATTTCGTTTGCTTCATCAATTGCGTTTCCATAAGCCTTGTTTTCAATAAATAAACGCGAACGACCTATGCGGCATAGCTCATTTTTCGGATCAAATTCAAGTATTTTATTGTAGATATCCAGTGCTTCATCAACTTGTTTGTTTTTTGCTAAAATAGCCGCTTTATCTAAACACCACGAAATATTTTCATGAGTAATTTCTTCAGTATTAGGAATCTTTATCTGTTCCAATGAAGATGGAATAACAAAAATTTCGCCGCTATCTACAACTTCCTGAAGAGAGTTTAAACACTTACGGCATTGAAAATTTTCTGCGGGTTCTTTTGCTAAATTTAAAGCGCGGTAGTTGATGCTGCAATTACCGCAGAAGAAATTAGTGATTGCATCTTCGCCAAAAACTCTAATGATGTCTTTTGGGACAATAACATTGTTCATAAGCATAATATTGCAAAGAGGTAAAATTTCGCCTTTTTTTTGTATCTCTATTTGTTCACGTAGTGCGTTTTCTAATTGTTGCTTGGAGATCATTTGTTTATCTAAGAGTACTCTTGCGAAACTAGCATCCTCATTTCTTACCTCAAGTTGCGTAGGATTGTTGGTTTCTTCCATTTCGTTACTTACTTCTGTGGATATTTGTTTTTTTTCATTGCGGTATTGTTTGAATTCTTCTACCGTTAATGCACGTGTTAATTCCTCTTTTGATTTATCACCATCGTGTAAAACTGTATCGCGAGTAGTGTCCCATTGTAGTGTTGATGGATTAATCTCAATGGAATTGATTTGCGATACAAGTGATGAAGTTTGTCTTTTCTCTACGAGATTATTAATTGCTTCAATTATAGATCCTAGTTTTTGAACGTGCGATTGTTTGGATGGAAAAGTTTCCAGTACCGTTTGGATTTGTGTTAAGTTTGAGATCGCTAAACCAAAGTTACTACGTCTCAAATTTTGCCGAACGTGTTCAAGTTTATGTTCTAAGATGAACGTTCTTTTACTCCAAGTATTTTCTATTTGTTTTTCTTCTGTTGCGTATATCCACGCAGAAACTTTTTCTTCTAAATTTTGTTTAGGTAAGAAAACAATATCATCTATTACGTGGGAAAGAAAATTTAGCTGTTGTTTTTTTATCTTAGTAAACGAAGCTAGGATAATAGGGGTATTTTGCAAATATAGCATTGATTCTTTTGTGTCATATATTTCGGATAATTTCTTATAGAATTTATCTTGAGCACCATCGTGATAAATGATAATGAGTTTTATTTTTCTTTTTTGTAATTTTGCAGCGAATTTATCAAGATTATAGTTATTTACATGGACTTCGTAGTCTTTGTTGCGTAGTTTTTTTAAATAAGGGAGTACTTTTTCATTTTTATCCCCAATAAAACAAATATTTTTCGACATACTCTGACCTTTATTCGAAGGATGTCCTTTGTAATTACAGAGGACGAATATTGCTACCTATTGATACGACAATCGAGGAAAAAGCAATTACTGTATATAAACTGGGAGACATAAAAACAATAACAATACAGTAGGTTATTATAACTATGAAAGATATAAATCGAACACTAATTTGGAATAAATTAATAAAACAACATAAAAAAATAAAAGCAGATATGCTTATTTGTAAAGTGTTTGAGGTAAAGCTAATAAGTAGTGTACCACTGGTAATAAGAGGAATTAATTTGAAAAAGCATGTGGAACTAATAGAAGACACAAATTTATATACTTGTAAATTTTTGTGAAATTTTCCTATTACCCATAACCAATCGCGAATAAATATTACATAAAAAGGTATTACAAAAACATAAGAAACCGGAAATAGAATTGTGTTTGGTACATTAGGAAACAAAGCCATTGCAATAAAAATCATATGTAGACCTGCTAGAAATCGGCGAAGGTTACTTATGGGAAGTGAAATACTTTGCTTGTTGCGCCATTTTAGATGAAAAACAAAAAAATAGCGAAGCAGTCCAACAAAAATGTAAAATAAAGGAAGCTGTCCTTGTTGTACGCATATAAGAGTGACAACAAACATTCCCAGCGCGTCGCACTCCATATCCATTTTTTCACCAAATATACTTATGTGATTGGTTTTTCGTGCTACAAAGCCATCAACAACATCAAGAATAACAGCAAAAATATATAATATGGCGATAAAATTGTTGAGCTCACACCATAGATTACCTGTGATAATGGCAATGCAACCACCGCGAAAAAGAGTAATATAGTTTGCAAAGCCAATTTTTGTGTAGGGAATTTGATTTTTTGTGTTGTATTTTAAGAATATTTTAAAAAAAACACCGACTAAAATAGTGCAAATAACGACTAGATACCATTTGTATTCAGGTAAATATTTATATTTTATAATCCACGCTGTAATACTAGTGGTAAGAAAAAATATGGCAATGATATAATTTGATTTATTTGCAAAATCGGGGTTTTTATTTTTTGACACTTTTGTATATGAATCCCCACTAGCTTTATCTTCCAACACTTTCGTATATAAATCCTTGTTTTTCGAGTTCTTGAGAATTGTAGATGTTGCGCCCATCAATAATAATATGTTGATTCATTTTTTGTTTTAAAACTTCAAAGTTCAGTGTCTTGAATTCGTCCCACTCGGTAAGAATAATTAAACAATCGGCATTTTCTGTTGCTTTATACTGATTGTCGTAAAGTTCAACCTCCATAAGCGTTTCTTTTAAAGCAGCGGTATGAGATTCATCCGCTGGAAGTTCTAAAATCTCTCGCGCTTTTTGAATTGCTTTAGGATCGAATATTTGAATTTTTGCCTGACTACGTTTTAATTCTTTTATGATATCAAGAGCTGGAGCTTCTCGCATATCATCGGTGTTTGGTTTAAAAGAAAGTCCCCAGATAGCGATAACTTTATTTTTTATAACCCAAAGGTGTTTTTTAATTTTTTTCACTAAGCGTTTTTTTTGATCTCTATTGATATTTTGTACTTCTTCTAGGAGTTTAAAATCATAACCTAAATCACGAGAAATGTTGACAAAAGCATCTACATCTTTAGGAAAGCAGCTGCCGCCATAACCAACACCTGCATTTAAGAAATGTTTTCCTATGCGTTTGTCTAGGCCGATTCCTTCAGCCACCTCTTTAATATTTGCATTTGATAGTTCGCAAATATTTGCAACAGCGTTGATATAGGAAATTTTCATTGCTAGAAAAGAGTTTGCTGCGTGTTTAATAATCTCTGCACTGTTAACATTTGTAATAATAAAAGGTGCATCAAAGTCTTTGTATACGTCTGTTAATATTTTTTGCGCTTTAGTTGAAGGAACTCCCAATACAATTCTATCAGGGTTAAAAGCATCCTCAAGAGCTTGTCCTTCGCGTAAAAATTCAGGATTTGAAGCAACCTCAAAATGGACGTCTGGAGGAGAAAAGCGCTTCATTATTGCGTGAATTTTTTCACTCGTATGAACAGGAACTGTACTTTTTTCAATAATTAAACGATAGTCTTTTAGGTTGTGAGCAATTTCTGTTGCTACATGCTCGATATAAGTCATATCTGGTTCGCCAGTGGCTAAAGCAGGTGTTCCTACTGCAACGAAAATAGCTTGTGCGTGTTTTACCCCTTCGCTAATTTTTTCGCTGAATTTTAATCTTTGTGTGTTTTTGGTGACAAGTTCTTGTAAGCCTGGTTCGTAAAAAGGAACTTCTCTCTTTTGGAGTTTTTCTAGTTTCTTTTTGTTATTTTCGATGCATAGTACGTTATGACCTTTTTCAGCAAATAAAGCGCCCGTTACCAACCCTACATAGCCAGTGCCTATTATGCTAATGTTCATGCTGTTGTTTATCCTTTAAATATTTTCGAAGTCTCAAAATCGCATAGATTGTTTGTGGATCGCATATTTCCATATCATAGATCATCTCATAAACTTTGGCTAGAGGAATTTGGGTTACCAACATATCTTGTTCTCCTGCATCTCTTTCTAGTTTCTTTGAACGCAGATTGGTGGCATAAAAAATAAAAGCATGGGCTTTAAAAAATGTGCTCATCGGTTTTTGCTCTTCTATGAGCTCTAATGTTTGTGGATCAAGTCCCACTTCTTCTTGTAGTTCTCTTGCAGCAGCTTCTTCTGGCTTTTCTCCGGGCTCAATTGCTCCCGTCGGAATACGTAGAACATAGTCACCTGCCGCACCTCTGTATTCATGAACCATAACTAGTTCATTATTATTAGTGACGGCTAAAATTTTTGCACCTGCTCCTTTTAGAAGTACGTGTTCCCAAGTTTCTTTATGACCATCAGGAAATTCTAAGTCTTCTTCGATAAGCATTAACTTTTTAGCTTCGTGAACGACGCGAGTTGCGTAAATTTTTGGCTTTTTAAATTCCATAAATTCTTTCCTAAGTTAGTTTTTGTATTAATGTGTATAGATGTTTAGCGCTATTATGCCAAGTATACTTTTCTGCTTGTAGTATACCTTTTTCTATCATAGTTTTTTGCAGATTTCCATCATTTATCACCTTGGAAATTGCTTTTGCTAGTATATTAATATTCCAATCTTCAATATAATAAGCTGCATCACCAGCAACTTCTGGTATGGAGCCACATTTTGAAGCAATAACTGGGCAGTGGTTAGAGAATGCTTCTAGTATCGGTATTCCAAAACCTTCGTTACGTGAAATATATAAAAAACAACTTGCATGCTTGTATAATGTAAACAATTCTTCTTGGGAAACATAGTCAGTAAAAAAAACATTACTGGGTTTACCACTTGTTATATTTTTGTCTTGTATTTTCCCTGCACAAACTAGATTGATATTTGTTAGTTGGCGAAACGTATTAATTAGAAGCTCTACATTTTTTTTAGGACGTATTGTTGAGACAAATAAACAATATTTTCCTGAAGGGATATTATAGCGTTTGAATGTATCTTGTAAAAGTTGTTCTTGTGTGTTTGAAAAAGGATCTGCTGCAGGTGATATAATTTCTATTTTAGGTGAAAAAGGTAGTTCGCGATGAATATCGTTCATGGTGGAGGCTGAATTTGTTAAAAGTACCTTGGCTCTTAAAGCTGAAATCCAGAGTGTGACTCGATCTTTCCAAGAAACTTTTTCTGCACAGTTATGTAACCACGGACATTCGTGAATGTAGGCTAGCTTTGGTATACTACAAAAACCTGGTAGAGCAGCTACTGGAGATAAAAAAATTTCGCATTTATTAAGGCGAATAGATTGGGGTAAATGTTTATAGCGCCAGAACTTTTTCCCCTTAACTTTTTGAATTTTGACATTTGCAGGTATTGATTGAAAAGGCAAATTTCCTGATCGACAAAATAAAATGTGTTGATCTTCTGTCGCGATTTCCCACAAATGAGAATATAGATACATTGCTAATTTTTCAACGCCTGTTAAACGCTGTTCCTCTAGTATGCTTACATCATAACCGATAGTAGACACTAATCTTTTCCAATCTAGGTAAAATAAGTGGTTTTTGGCTGTAGTTGTTTGATTCTTTGTTGTTATTTAATCTAAAATTTACAGAATAGCTAGTATCTGAGTTATTTATCTTAATGGTTCAATAATATGTGAGTACCTAGAGGTATTCACATATATAAATTAATTTTGTAAGAGGTTTTTAGAACCTATTATAAAATTGCATAAGAATTTATTTAACACAAAAAGACACAACATCTTTAATTATTTCTTCAAAATCGTAATCATAAAGCATAATATGGTTACTTTTTGGATATTCTTTGATTTTGGTAAAAGTATTTTTTGAAAATAAATCATTAATTTTTTCAAAAGAAGCCACTCCGTCGTTTTTAGATGCGGCAATAAAAATAGGTAGAGCTAACTGTGGAGCTATTTTTCGTGCTTCTATCGCTAGGTCATTTAGTTGTAAAAATGCTAATGATGAAACGATAAAGGTTCCAGGAATATATCTGTTTCTGCCTTCATCTGAATTGACTTGACCACTTGCGCGTTTAGGAACAATTGGCATAATTAAACCCAATACTTTGTTGATTGTAACAATGGTGTTGTTTTGTATTGGTAAAGAATAATAAGGAGCTAATAGTATTAATTTTTCGACATTTTCTTCTTGTGCAACGACGGTTGAAACTGTTCCACCCATTGAAAAACCAACTAAATATGGTTTATTGTCGAAACGTTCGTTTTCTTCATCAATAATATCGTGTAACCAAGCGATGAAAAATTCAGAGGAAAATTGTCCTCTGTTGTAAGCAAAGTAATTTTTGTTTTGTCCCGCCATTATCGGAATTCTAATTGTGAAACCTTCTTCTTGTAATCGTAAGGCAAGAGGCTTGAAGTCGAAAGGACTTCCTCCAAAACCATGAATCATGATTATTGAACGTTTGCGATTTTTCTTTAGCGGTTCTAGGGTTTGACCTTGCGTACACCAATTTTCGTTTTTTCCCCATGAAACCTTGTATTCATAAATAGCGAAAATTAGCATTAATATATTGAAAATAACAATTGAAATAAAAATGAACATAAAAATTTTTTTAAGATACCTTCGTAGTTTTTTCATGTTGTAGGCTGTGCTTTCTTTTTTTGCTAAGTAGCAGCTACTACTTTTGCTAAGTCGTTTAGAGCGTGTTAATGTTTCTCTTTCTTGTATATTAAACGTAAGACATTCTAATTTTATAATCTATAAAATTGAAATGAAGTACGTGTTTGTTTGTGAATGAAACTTTCCACTACATCCTTAAATACTCTATCAATATTTATGTTGAGCTATTATAATGTGCAGTGTTATTTTATCATGGTATACTAAAAAAAACAACAATGAGACCATTGACAGCTTGTAATAGATTAGGTAATAAAATGTTTAAAGATGAAGCAAAAATATATGTTCGTTCTGGAGATGGAGGGAACGGCTGTATTTCATTTCTCCGTGAAAAATATAAGCCTAAAGGTGGACCTGATGGTGGAGATGGTGGTAGAGGCGGAGATGTTATTATACGTGCTAGCGTACACTGCTCAACACTGTTAGAGTTAATTCGCAGACGTAAGTTGGTTGCGAGAAATGGCGAAAGTGGTAAAGGTAAAAAATGCACAGGACGCTCGGCAGATGATTTAGTTATAGAAGTGCCAATAGGTACTATTATACGCGACGATGCAGGTGAGTTGGTTGCTGACTTGACAGAACACGGCTGCGAAATTGCAGTAGTAAAAGGAGGAAAAGGAGGACGTGGTAATGTCCACTTTGCTACTTCTACACATCAGACCCCGCGAGAAGCGGAGGCTGGACAAAAAGGTGAAGATAAGAACCTTCATTTGGATTTGAAGTTAATTGCTGATGTTGGCTTGGTTGGGTTTCCTAATGCTGGAAAGTCAACACTCTTGTCGCGTGTTTCCGCTGCTAAACCTAAAATCGCAGATTATCCGTTTACGACATTAGAACCACAGTTAGGCATTGCAGAACTTTTAGAATATAAAACATTAGTAATAGCAGACATTCCCGGTCTGATCGAAGGGGCGCACAAAGGTATCGGTTTAGGAGATCGATTTTTGCGTCATATTGAAAGGACAAGAACACTTCTTTACGTATTGGAAATGACGCCAGATCAAGAAAAAACACCAAAAGAGTCTTTGGAAATTTTACAAAAAGAATTGCGCTCCCATAGCAAAGTTCTCAGTGAAAAACCATATTTAATTGCGGCGAGCAAAATGGATATTCCGGGCTCTGAGGATGTTTATGAAGCTCTAAGCAAAGAATTTGATCAAAAGATATACAAAATATCATCAGTAACAGGGCAAGGCTTGAAAGAGCTTCTCTTTGGTCTTTTTGAATCGGCGCAGAATTCGAAAAATAATGAGGAAAGTAAATAAATGAAAAGAGCCTGTTTCATGTGCTTGTGTTTATTTGGTTGTTCTGCGTTAATGGCGCAGTCAGGTTTTGAGTCGGTGATTGAGTTTTTTAAGCGAATTAATTGGCAACAAGCTTTTGTAACTTTAAAAGGTTCGCGAGATCTAGAAATTATGTGTTTGAGTACTTTATGGGGCATTAGCACTATGCTTATGTTGTTAGGGCTTTTTACAAACCACTTATACATCTATTCGCATTCTTTATTTGCAATTGCTGGTGCTGTGCTTGGAGGTGTTTTTTCATATAATGAGTATGAAAGTTCTGGGTACGCAACGCAAGCAGCTGTTTATTTACTAGCAGGTGGAGTAG
This sequence comes from Candidatus Uabimicrobium helgolandensis, assembly GCF_041508025.1. Classification (NCBI taxonomy): domain Bacteria; kingdom Pseudomonadati; phylum Planctomycetota; class Candidatus Uabimicrobiia; order Candidatus Uabimicrobiales; family Candidatus Uabimicrobiaceae; genus Candidatus Uabimicrobium; species Candidatus Uabimicrobium helgolandensis. Next base: position 8,523,121 of record NZ_CP165719.1, on the reverse strand, counting down.
TAATTTTGTCCAATGTTTTTTACTTGGTTCTTGAACGTGTTCTTAATCGTTGAAAGCAATTAACCAGTGGTTGTAATACCAATTCGCAAAATAAATCTTTTACTCAAAAAAAATTTTGCTATAATCGAAAACAAAGCTTTTTGTATAGGTAACTAAACTGAGAACATTGATTCAAGATTGTTTACACATTATAACTCGCACTTTTTAGCTATGAAGCTACAACATTAAACCTTCAAAGTGCCTAACAAAACACTTAAAATCATCTGAGTGATAATACGCAAAAATTTTTGAATCAATGTACTGAGTGATCCATTAAAAGTATTTATCCATTGGACGCAGGACATCTAGATTTGCAGTTATGTTTACATCAGGGCGCGTTCTCAAGTGAATTATTTTTTCCATTCCTAACTCTACTCTACATAATGCATAGGTTAAAGGTAATGAGTGACCCAACAAAAGGGAAAACATACAGTGAAAATCTAAAAAAACAAACCATTCAATTCTTTATTTTGATATCGCGACCATTTATTGACTTTTATTATAATAACGGCTTAACGCGCGCAAGTGTACTATCCTACATTTTATGTGTAAACTTAGTTGTATTTGTTTATTTAGGTCTAACAATGGGTTCCGCCGTTTTTGTTGCTCCTTTGCAAGATCCTGATGCCGCAACTCGTTTTATGGAACTACACTTTTTATGGCCTGTAAAAGTAAAACGTCTAATGCAAGAAGTTCCTCCTCAATTCGGTGCTTCTCGCGGTGATTTAGTTGCACCACAAGAATATGAAGATCTATTAGCAAAATATTGTTTAAAACACAAAATTACGCCGGAGGAAGTGGAAAAAGATCAGCTGAAGTATGTTAATTTTTCGATTACGCGTAAGCTTGGAAATGCATTTCATAAAGCTGTAGGAGAGTTTTATAACCAACACGGAAATTTCTTACCAGGAGCTGGTTTTTTTATAGTGCTTGCAATTGCTTATATTGCATTGTTGCTAAACATAAAAACAAATCTTGCTGAAAGTGTATCTCCTCTTATTTGGGGAAATTTACCTCTTTCTAGCCGGCGTTCGCAAATAATGAAAATTTTGTGGCGCATACCCTCCTTTAAAACGATAAAAAACCGTTTAGTTGTGTTTTTTATGTTACCCTTTGTTTTTATTTTAGCGATTATAATTTTGTACTCAGGTGAGAATGCTATAGATAAACTAATAGAGCCATATACGTTTTTTAATACTTTATTTACAGCTTTAATTTCTTTGTTTATAACATCCTTAGTTTTTTTTGTTCTTTATAAGATTAATATTACTGGTATTTCACATCGCAATCTGTTTATAGGAGCTTTTGTGGCAGCGACTTTGTGGATGGCAGGGCGCTGGTGGTTTACAAACTTTCCGCTGAATTCTTTGTATAAAAATCTGAGAAATTTTGCGTTTATCCCTATTTTCTTAACGTGGTTTTATTACTTAGGGGTTGTATTTTTATTTGGTAGTTATGTATCGCAAACCTGTGAATACGCTCAACTCTCAAATACAGGACGCGCTTGGATTATGCGTGATATTACTTTTTTACAACAATATACAACTTTATCTAAGTGGGTGCGGCTTGATTTTCTTTTTCGTTTAGCGCAAAATCGTTATGAAGAGTATCCTCCTCCATTTCTTGGTATTCAAATTACTGGGGATACTGCGGATGAAATTGCGAGGCAGTCATATTTGCCTGCTCATTTTGTACGAGAATGTATACTTGAAATGATTACTAGCGCATCAGATATTTTTTATGTAGAAGTTGAAGGAAATAGACAATATTGTAAATTGAAGTTACCCCCAGAAGAAGTTGATGTAAGAACATTGGTTACCGATAAATATCATTTAGTCCTCATGGCTGAAATGGAAGAGTACGAATTTGGGGATTTTGTATCAACAAATTATAAACATACATGGAAAACTCCAGCACTACCTCTCTCTGAGGTTTATAAAGATTATAAAGCGTATTTAAATAAAAGACACACACAAATATATCAAGAACATATTGATCGCACAGAAGAATTGTTGCCGTAAGTAGGAAAGATACATGGTAAGAGTAGCGATAATTAGTGACATTCACGCAAATTTAGAAGCTTGCGATGCAGTACTCGCAGATATTGACCGTCAAGGAATAAGTGATATCATTTCACTTGGAGACAATGTTGGATATGGTCCTAATCCTGTTGAAGTATTGAAGCGGTTACATGAACGCGAAATTATGACTCTGGAAGGTAATCACGATTTAGCAGTTGTTAACCCTAAATCCTTTGCAGGTGCCTCAGGATATGCCGCTAGTGCAATAGAGTGGACTAGAGAGCGTTTATGTGATCAAGTAAAAAAAAATATTGAGTTCCAAGAAATTTTAGGCTTATATTTTGGAGCACCTGCGTATTCTGTGCTACATGATAATCAAGAAGTACTTCTTGTCCATGGTAGCCCAGGCAAAAATAAAGTACGTTTCAATTATTTACTTGCTCCAGAAGATTTATTAGCTCCCAAAAAATATATGAAAAAAATGCGGTGTAATGTTTGTTTTTTTGGACATACACATCGGCAAATTATATGGGAAGTTGATAACGAAGGTGTTTCTCTTGTTGAGTATGAAATTGATGAAGCACTAGAGTATTCAGACAAAGAACTAAAAGATCTTTATTTGTTTGTAAATCCCGGTTCTGTTGGACAGCCGCGTGATAGCGATCCTGATGCAGCATATTTGGTTTACGAAAAAAAATTAGATAAGAACATTATTACTTTTAAGCGTGTTGAATACGATATAAACACAACAATAGAAAAAATATACCAGGAAGATTTGCTTTCCAATATGCTCGGAGATAGACTTATAAGAGGTTCATAAAATCCCTTGTCAAAATATATTTTATCTATCATTAATTAGGTATGATTTGTGTGGTTGTTGCATTGTTATTATCACACATATTAACTTTGGGGTTCGAAGTGGATTTTTTGTAGGGATATAACTAAAACAAATGTCTTATTCTTCTTTTCACGGACAAGTTAGTTTAAGGACAAGTAATCCTAACAAAATTTTCATTTTTTATGAGTTGATGGATCAATACACCGGTTGTACCTATTTCTTTTCTTAGAGAGAAACTTGATGAGATCGTTTGATATAGACGAGTGGATTAATCAGTTACCAGACAAAATTTCACAAATCACAGATATGCTTGTGCAGCCAGTTCCTATTGCTATTTTTTTTATTTTTTGCGTGATTGTATGGAAAAAACTAAATCTGAGTAAAAAGTTTGGTTCTGCATTTGCTAAATTTCTTTATCTAATGAGAACCGTAGTTATTATTGGAATTGTAATTCTCGTGGCTTCTTTTTTTCAATATATGAATTCAGAAAAAGCTCCAAGAGAAGAAAGAAAACAGATAGCTGAAGAGAAGAATGCTACAATAGAACCTAAAAAAACGAGCGAATTTCCTGCTCCTAAAGAAAAAACTCCTGTTTTTAACGAAGAGAACTCTTTATTTGGCAAGTATATTTTTTTATTGCCCGATGAACTTGCTTTGCAAAATGCACATATTGAGAAAAATTATAATGAAGGATTGATCGCTCAAGAAAATGGTTTACACAAAGATGCGGTTAAATATTTTTCTAAAACAATTAGTCATGCAACTAAATATGCTTTTCCATACTGCGCGCGAGGTATTGCTCACGCTAAACTGGGCAATTATCGAGAAGCGCTGTTAGATTTTGATGAAGCTATATTTCTTGATTCAAGTGCTAGCGAAGTGTTTAACAATCGCGCTGTTGTTTTTGCTGAGCAAGGACAACTTCAAATCGCCTTGAGAGATTTTAATAATGCCGTATTTTTAAGTAAGAGTATTTCTCAGGTCTATGTTAACAGAGGTTATTTAAATTACTTACTTGAAGATTATGAAGAATCTATATACGACTGGAAAAAAGCTATATATATCAATAATAAACATGCAGATCAATTGGACCGGTGGTTGCAAAAAGCATATGATGGCAAATAAATGGTTTTATTATTGCGGATTGTTCTCTTATGTTGCTTTTTTGGTTTATTTTTCTTTGCAATCTCCGGCCCATGTAAATGAAAGATATTCACTGTTTAATTTTGCAGGAGCTGATAAAATTAAACATTTCACTGCTTATTTTTTATTAGCTATGCTTTTATTACGCTTTTTTTATTCCCAACCTAAGAATACACAAATAGAAACTACATTTCTTACTGCTACCCTGCTAGGGATTCTTCTTGAAATTATGCAGATTTTTACAGGAAGAGAGTTTGATTTTTTGGATATGGCTGCAAATAGCCTAGGGGCAGGATGCTTTTGTTTGCTTTATAAAAAATATTTCGATTATAAAATAATTATTTTTTTTAAAAGTGGTTGTTAATGATCTTTCTAACAGCTTATATTTGTTCTGTTTTGTATCTTACTCGAAAAACTCTTGAAAATATCCAATAACATTTGCTATTTCACTCGATTTTTCATACGACTGAATTTTTCCATTCAAAAACATGAATGTGTAAATGTTTTCTCTGAGGTCTCGGGAATAAAAATCAAGAAGTAAATTTTTGCCGCGCTTAAAAATTAACAGCATTTCTTTTAGTTTTTCGCTCCCCTTCATTTTCTTAATTTTAAGAGTTGAGTCAAATTCACCGGTAATCTTTTCAAAATTAATTTTTACCAATACTTTTTTCTTAAAACAAAGTTCTAATAAACCATCAGAAACATTCTTTTGTTTTTCAGACCAATCAATTAAGGCTTGTGCTATACGCTTTTCAATAAGTGATAATGAGTTATAAACTTTTTTCTTATTTCTTTTTACTTTTATCGCTGCAAGGTGTTTTTCTAAAAGTAGACGACGTTTCTTTTGTTCGTTTTCTTGTTTTTCTTGTCCTACTTTTAGGGAGGTTATATGTTTTTCAATATCGCGCTCTGTTACTTCCGTAGCAGCATTATCAACAGGAACTTGATCGTCTAGATTTTTACTTTTTAGGTGGTTTATCCACGCTTTGAGTTTTGTAACAGTAGTAGAACCAGGTTTCTCCATGCTATTTCCCCTTATATTTCTTGGATCATGCACATAAGTGACCACTAAAAGTAGATACCTTCATAAATCACTTGTTTTGGGTAGAGTGATGTGACAAATTTTTTAATTGAGAATAATGGAGTTAAAAATGCTAATATTTAGCTAATGTATCCCATTTTATGGTTTATTTTGTTTTAATACAAGATATTTTTATTTAGGACGAAAAGACTCTTTTTGAAGGAAAATAATATGAAGTGTTACTCTATCATGTTGTTGTTATTGACTAATTGTTTTTTTTATTTAAGTGCTCAGGAAGATGTAGCAGCAATTATCAAGACCATTTTGGAAAAAAATGGGAAAAGTTTAAATGAAGCTGAAGATGCTATTTTTCAGCGTTGGAAGAAAGAAGTTTCTTTTGATGCCTGGAAAAAAACTGTGGATAAAAAGCTGATTGTAAAAGAAAAGAATATGAAATTTAACAATAAACATTTTTATACATTTCCAGACAAAGAGCTTGCTAATGCTATTGAGGTGAAACAAGATAAACATATTAAAACATTTCATGTATTTGAAGAGTTGGCGGAAAATATAAACAATCTTGAATGGGAGCCTGATTTTTCGTATAAAACAAAAGAGTTCGTCATTTCCTCAAAAAAAGCAAAAGCTTTTATGCATTTGATATTATTAGACAATAAATCAGATGTACTTAAGGAAACAAAAAAAGCTATTAATAAAGCAAAATTAATAGAGGAACTAGAAAAACCATTACTGGAAGTGATTAAAGATTTTCAGAAAGAAGTGGCGAAGAGAATTATAACGATACGTAAAAAAAATGATAAAATACTTGAAAAATTAGCTGATGGAGAAAAACCTAAAAAGCTGTGGCATCTTAAGTTTGAGCTAGGGGAAACAACTTTTTATGCTCTAAGTGAAGATATTTTATCTGAAGAATTGCAGACAAGATTATTAGACGATAATTAAGGACAGTTCACCATTGCAAGAAATCGTACTTATAGGTGCTGGCGGTCATTGTAAATCTTGTATTGACGTAATAGAGAGCACTAATAAATTTGAAATAAAAGGCATTCTTGATCGCAATAAAAAAATAGGAGATTCTTTATTTGATTATCCTATTCTTGGTAGCGACGAAGAGTTACATCTTTTACCTTACCGACATTTTGTGATAAGTATTGGTCAAATTAAAAATGTAGTGCCGCGAAAAACATCATACAAAAAAATAAAAAAAATAGATGGCTTCTGTCCTATCATCATATCTAGTAAATCATATGTTTCGAAGTATGCGCAAATTGCAGAAGGAACTATTGTCATGCATAATGCTTTTGTTAATGCTGCATCACAAATAGGAAAAAATTGTATAATTAATACTAAGGCAAATATTGAGCATGATGTTGTAATTGGCAATCATTGCCACATCTCAACGAGCGCTACTATAAATGGCAATAGTCGCGTTGGGAATTGTTGTTTTATTGGTAGTTCAAGTGTTGTCAGTAGCCAAGTGAATATAACAAGCAATGTTATTCTTGGTGCTGGTTCTGTGGTGGTTAAAGATATTGATGTTGCTGGTGTTTATGTTGGCAGTCCTGTACGCAAAGTTGCTAGCTGTTAATGTACCTTGATGCAGAGAATCTACTCTAAGGATATAATCATTGTTTTATTATAAAATGAAACGTATTCTCGACTTTTGTGCTGCAAGTATTTTGTTATTGGCACTTTTGCCTTTTATGCTAATATTAATGATTCTTATTTATATAGCAATGGGGTCTCCGGTGATATTTTCTCAAAAACGCGTTGGTTTTCATAGTCGTATTTTTACAATTTACAAATTTCGTACTATGAGAAATAACCAAGAAAGAGAGCCTTTACCTGACAAAGATAGATTAACGCGTTTAGGAAAGTGGATTCGTAAATTTTCACTGGATGAATTGCCGCAACTTTATAATATCATAAAAGGGGATATGAGCTTTATTGGACCGCGACCACTACTTGTCGAGTATTTACCTCTTTATAGTAAAGAACAACTACACAGGCATGATGTTCGTCCAGGGATTACGGGATGGGCGCAGGTAAATGGTCGGAATTTATTAACTTGGGAACAGAAATTTAATCTAGATCTGCACTATGTTCGTCATATGTCTCTCTTGCTCGATTGTAAAATTTTTTTGTTTACTTTTGTTGTTATTTTTAAAGCAAAAGGTGTTAATCAGTCGTCTTCAATAATTATGGATCGTTTCACAGGAAATGAGTAGGTAGCATGAAAAAGATTTTGCACATTTTCGGAGGCATGAATATTGGAGGAGCAGAACTACGTACACTCGAATGGATGAAAGCAATTGATCGTTCGAAATATCAATTTCATTTTTGTTCTCTTTCGGGAAAAGGAACTCTTGACAAAGAAGTTGAAAACCTAGGAGGAAAGGTCTTTCATATTAACCTTTCATATGGATTTAGTAAGCGTTTTTTACAATTATTATCAAATGAAAAATATCATGTAGTGCATTCGCATGTCTATTATTTTTCTGGATATATTCTTTTCTTAGCCTATTGTAAAAGTGTACCTGTACGAATTGCTCATTTTCGTAGTAGTGCAAGTTATCAAACAATGACTATTTCTCGTTTGTTCTATATTTTTTTTATGAAAAAAATTATAAAATTTTGTGCCACTCATGTATGTGCTGTATCTAAAAAAGCATTAGATTCTATTTGGAATGTTTGTGAACAAAATCAACGGTTTTTCGTCGTTTATAGTGGATTTTCTTTTGACGTTTCACTTCGAGATAATCTATATGTAAAAGATCTTTTTTCTATTCCCAAAGAACACAAAATTATTATTCATGTAGGTAGTTTTCGCAAAGAAAAAAATCATCTACGATTATTATATATTTTTATTAAAATGCTCGAAAAAAATCACCAGTTAATATTAATGATTGTTGGCAAGCAAGATAACGATATCTATAAACAGTTACAAAGAGTGATTAATGAACATCAGATAGAAAAAAATGTGATTTTTACTGGCGTACGTCGCGATATATTACCGTTATTAAGTGGTAGTGATTTATTGTTGTTTCCGTCAAAACAAGAAGGACTTCCAGGAGTAGTAGTTGAAGCATGCGAAATGTTAACGCCTGTTTTGGCAAGTGATGTTGGGGGAATACCTGAAATTGAAAGTTTTTTTCCTGAGATAGTTAGGAGTATTTCCCTACAAAGAGATAATGCTATTTGGTGCCAAGAAGCTTTTAATAAGTTAGCAAATGATTCATGCAAGTATAAAGTAAAGTTTACACAAACTCCTTTTTACTTACCAACAAGTGTAGAAAGTATATGCAATATTTATGAAACCGCGGAATAATGTAAAGTTAGTTGTTGCTTTAGAGCATCATTTTGTTCGTTGTCCAGAAGGGGTTTTCACCTCGCTTGCTTTTGGGTATTCTTTCTGGCAAGAATATTTGCAAATTTTTGATCAGGTTTGTGTTGTCGCACGGATGAGTTGTGCTGATGAGCCTCCAGAAAATACTTTTGTTGCCAGTGGTGAAAACGTAGAGTTCTATGATTTACCGGATTATTTTGGGGTACGGGATTTTATTTGCAAACTAGGACCTACTATGTGGAAAGTACTTGGTACTCATAAACTTGGTGATTGCTTTATGCTTTTTTCAGGTAATATAGGAGTGATTGTATGGTTGAATCTGCTTTTCCATTGTCGCTTTAAATATTATTTTCGTTGTGTTGGTAATGTGAGATTGGGTATTGCTACCGAAAATAAGAATTTTATGTACAAGTACATAGCGTATTTATATCATTGTTTAACCAAAATACAGGCAAAATATGCTCGCGCTTCTTCTTATACGAGCAATTACTTATTTGAAGTGTACCCGAATAAAAAGCATTATGTTTTTTCGAATGTAGAATTAACAGAAAATGTATTTTCACAGCCAAGACAAATTGATTTTTTTAGAAGGCAGCCTTTTCGTTTTATTAGTGTTGGACGAGTAGAAAAACAAAAAGGCCATGCGTGGTTTTTAGAAGCTGTAAAACTACTCAAAGAGAAAACGCCACAGTTAAATTGGCATGTTTGCGTTGTAGGGCCTGGAAGTCAGATAGATATACTTCGCGATTATGTGGTGAAGAATCAACTACAAGAGCAAATAACATTTACAGGTAGTGTGAAGTGGGGAGAAGCACTTTTCCAATTATTAGATGAATCACATGTTTTTGTTCTTCCTTCGTTAACAGAAGGGATGTCGCGAGCCTTACTTGAAGGAATGGCACGTGGTTTACCTGCTATTGCATCAAGAACAGGAGGGAATCCTGAAATTGTTCATGAGGATTATCTTGTGGAAGTTGGTGATGTCTCGGCTCTTGCTCAAAAAATGCTAGATGTTATTTCCCAACCGCAACAGTTAGTTGATCTTTCGCAACGTAATTGGCAAGTGGCAAGATCGTTTAAACAAAACTTTGTTAAACAAGACTTTTTACGGTATATACATGAGAATTCTTCATCTAGTTAAGACAGTTGATGGTGCAAGATGGGCATTGCATCAAGTCCAAGAATTATGCAAAAAAAATCTTGAAATGCATGTTGTTTTGCCTTCTTTGCAAACGGGACGTTTTCTCGATGAATGGAAATCTTCACCGGCAATATTGCACGAAGCTAACTTAGACTTACCAGTAAAATCTATTTGGAAATTTCCACGAATCTTGCGTCAAGCGCGTGATCTCGTAGATAAAATACAGCCAGATCTCATTCATAGTCACTTTGTTGGTCCAACACTTATTATGCGGCATGCACTGGGCAATAAAAGTGTACCACTTATTTTTCAAGTGCCAGGGCCTTTGCATTTAGAACATTCTTTGTATCGTAGTTTAGATCTTAAAAGTGCGAGAAATAATGATTATTGGGTAGCATCTAGTCTTTATACACAAAAACTATACGAAAAATACGGTGTACCAAAGAAGCAATTATTTTGCAGTTACTATGGGTGGTATCATCAAACACCAACATATCGGAATATTGGTGAACTAAAGGAAAAACTAAACCTTCCTTGTGACCATCATATTGTTGGAAATATTAATTATATGTATGCTCCAAAGTATTTCTTAGGGCAAAAAGTAGGAATAAAGCGGCATGAGCTTTTGATAGATGCCTTAGGAATATTGTTGAAAAAAAGACAAGATGTTTTTGGGCTTTTGATTGGTAGTGCTTGGGCTGGAAAAACTGCATATGAAAATAAGTTGCGAAGAAGAGCGCAGCGTCTATCAGGAAAAATTTTGCTTCCTGGTTATGTTTCAAGTGAAGAATACAACAGTTGGCAATTATTCGACCTTGCAGTTCATACTCCTTTATCGGAAAATTGCGGTGGAGTTGTTGAGCCGCTTTTAGCAAAGGTGGCGACAATTGCTTCGTGTACAGGAGGGTTGCCTGAAGTTGTACAGCATGAAAAAACGGGTCATATTGTTGCGCATAATATTTGTGCTCAAAATCTTGCTCTGGCAATGAATGGAGTGCTCGATAATTTATCGCATTACAAAAAATTGGCTAAGGTAGGTAGTAAATGGGTACAGGAAAGTTTTGATGTTTGTACTACAGCACAACAAATTTATGATATATACAAGACTATTTTACAATAGATCGTACAATCTATGATATTCACGAGTTTAGACTTTCTACTATTTTTAATAGTAGTGTTAGTTGTTTATTGGACGATGCTCTTGCGTTATAAGTGGCAAAATATATTTCTTGTTGCTGCAAGTTATTTTTTTTACGGATATATACATCCAGCATTTTGCTTATTACTTTTTATTTCAACTATTAGCGATTACTTTTTAGCACAAGCAATTGTTAACCATTCACAGCATAAAAAATATTTTTTAGTTGGTAGTTTATGTATCAATATAGGTGTTCTTTTTTATTTCAAGTACTTCGGTTTTTTTGCTGAAAATGTTTTCGCTATTTTTGATTCTTGGGGATGGGAAATAAACGAGACTGCTTGGAAAGTTGTTCTGCCTGTTGGAATTTCATTTTATACTTTTCAGACTCTTAGCTATACAATTGATGTTTATCGAGAAAAACTACAGCCCACCAGTAACTTTATTTATTTTGCGCTCTATGTGTGTTTTTTTCCTCAGTTAGTTGCAGGTCCTATCGAGAGAGCAACAAGACTATTACCTCAAATTAGCCAGCGGCGATATTTTGATACTAAAAAAATTCGTATTGCTTTCGCTCTTATTGTGTGGGGGTTTTGTAAAAAACTAGTGATAGCTGATAATGTTGGTGTTTATGTAAATCAAATATTCTTACTAGAAGCTCCTTCTCTATTTATGTTACTAGTTGGGGCTTTAGGATTTTCAATACAAATTCTCGCTGATTTTTCCGCTTACACTGATATTGCTCGTGGTTGTGCTTTTTTACTTGGTTTTGAATTGATGGAAAATTTTAAAAAACCTTATCTTGCTATTTCTCCTTCTGATTTTTGGAAGCGTTGGCATATTTCTCTTTCTTCATGGATTCGCGATTATTTGTATATTCCACTCGGAGGATCAAAAGGCACAACAAAGATAAAGTTATTTTGGGTAATACTAATTTCAATGACCTTGAGTGGTTTATGGCATGGTGCAGCTTGGACATTCATTTTATGGGGAGTTTATCATGGTGTTCTTGTTTTTGTTTACCACTTATTTGGAATTAAAGGTAGCTGGAAACCCAAAGGGCTTAAATGGCTAGTTGCGTGGGTATTAATGTATTTATTTACTCTTTTTGGCTGGTTGTTGTTTCGTACTCATAGTGTTGTTTGGCTTTTTGAATCGCTAATGAACCCTTTGTTTGTGAACCAAGAACAATTCATTTCTGCCATAACAATATTATTGTGTATGTTGATGTATTCTTTGCCCTATGCTTTTTATTTTTTATTGTTACGTTTTGTAAAAGCTAGTTCTTTGTGGTATCCGTTTTTTCTCGGTAGTGCTTTATGTTTAATTTTTATATTTGGAAATGAAAATGGCCAAGACTTTATCTATTTTAGATTTTAAGAGTTTTGTTGTTTTGAGTATACCGTTTATTGTATTTTTTGTATGCAATGGTTTTATTAAAAAGGAATTTCAAAATCCTTATACACCAAAAAACTCCAAAATTGTCTTATTAGGAAACTCTATTTTAGGACGAGGTATTTCTGCTGATCTTCTGGAACAGGAATGGCAAATTTCTGTACAAAAAATAGCGCAAAATGGTTCAGCATCGGCATATTGGTTTCTAATGTTAAAAAACTTTATACTACAAAACCCACCTAAAACAATTATTCTTTTTTTTCGAGATCATTACCTTACTCACCCAAGGTTTCGTACAACAGGAAGATATCGCACTGCGATTTCTCAAATAGCTACTGATACAGAACCTTTATTGACGAAGTTAGTCTTACAGTATGATCCAATTTACTATTCTCTACCTGGATATGTAAATCGCGAACGATACCAATATTTTATTTTTCAATCACTTGTTCCAAAAATAGTGACAACTATGACTAATGTAGATGCGCGACAAGCTCTTAAAAAAACGTTTGATCTTAATAACCTACAAAAACTTCCTCAGACAAAGCAGCAACAAAAACTAGAAACAGAAAAAAACTCTGATATTCTCCATTTTACTAAAAATATACACCTATCATTTTTGCCAGAGATTATCGAACAAACAAAAAAACATCAAGTACAGTTAATACTAGTACGTGCAAAGCGACGTAACTCACATCCAAATATGAAAAGTTATATTACTAATTTGAAAGAGTATCTAAGGAAAAAGGAAATACTTTTTCTTGATTATAGCCAAACTTCTATAATTAAAGAAGAGCACTTTGCCGATGGGGATCATTTAAACTTAAAAGGAAAGCGCGTATTTACGAAGTTATTAGCGCAAGATTTGCATTGGAAAATTAAGCAAACGCAAAAATAGAGTAAAGCAAATAACTTTTCACTGATTATTTACTAAATTTTTCTTTGATTTTTTTGAATGGATTGATCTTTTTTACAGCTGCTTTTATGGCTTTTTTTGTTATGTTTGTCATTATTCTTTTTACGATATCAGCTGTTGTAGTTTCTGGAGTACGATTTAAATCGCGAAATTCGATACTCTTTAATTTTATTATTCTTTCTTTTGCATTTTTTAGATTTAATATAAGTTGAATATCTTTTATTTTTAGATAGTCTAATTGAATTTTTCTTTGGCTTTTTGGTTTTTTTGATCTATTTTTTTTTAATGTAATGAGATTATTTTTTGTTAAGGTCCCTTCGAGTACAACTTCCAATGAGTGGATAATCATTTTTTTTATGTGTATCTGTTCTTTCTTTATGCTCAAAGGGTTTAGCTCTAGATCTAAATTTTCAATACTAAAAGAATGTGTATATTTGTTGCCTTTTGGGTTTTCAATGATTAGATTTTCAATTCTGCCAATACCACTGGTGATAGATATATTCATATTGTCGATGATAACAGGTACACCAAGAATGTCCGTTCCTCTTTTTTCAATATTACGTTTTACCAATAAGCCAACATTTGCTCCTGTTACAATAAAGATTCCGCAACCAATCGCCGCTATAATTACTATTATTAATAATGCTTTTTTCACGTTTTTCCTCCGACTATTTATTTCTTTGGTAAATAGAATTTGCCATACAACCTAAATATTAAATTATTCTCTAAACAAATAAAATACTTTAAGCCTGTTGGGTTCGAAAAAACATTTTAAATGGTGACAAATCCTAATTATACACCGCAATAACACAGTTAAACACAATAATTTTTCTTTTTCATGTTGGTTCTTTTTCAAGACTAAACTTACTTTCGGACTACATTTCGCTTGCCGCAAATTGGTATATTGTGTGACTATCCGAATTTTCACCACAGGAATTGATAGAGCGTTCTAAAATGTTATAATGAGTTTAGGTGGGAGTGCGTGACTTGTCTTTCACTAGTCCCTTAAAGTATTATTAACTGATAACAAACTAAGGATAAAATATGTTTTATCGAATTTCTGCCACATTTTCGTTGATGGGTACATGTTGGAGAGTTTTAAGAAAAGATAAAGAAATACTCTTCTTTCCTCTACTTTCTTCAATTATTTGCCTGTCGATACTTTTTGCTTTTGGGTACCATTTTTCAGCGGAGAATCGAATTTCTGAGCTGAGGAATAACGAGGTTCTCTCTATTGTCGTTGGTATTTCTTTACTTTACAGTATTACCTTTATCGTAGCGCTTTTTAATGTTGGGGTTATTGCTTGTGCAAATATTCGTTTACAAGGTGGTAATCCAGGGGTAGGTGATGGTTTTAAAGCTATGTTTTCCTCTTTGCTCTCTGTTATGGGTTGGGTTATTATAGTTACGACTGTTGGAGTGGTTCTTAATCTGATTGCAAAGCGCTCTAAAAATTTAGGACGCTTTATTGCTGATCTTTTAGGAACTGCATGGGAAATAGCTAGCTTTTTTGTTCTTCCTCTTATTGTTATAGAAAAAATTTCTCCTCTGTCAGCACTTAAAGACTCTTCGTCAAAAATCAAAGATACTTGGGGAGAACATCTGACGAGTAATTTTAGTTTTGGTATTATATTTTTTGTATGTGCTATACCAGGAATTGTAGTGCTTTATTTTGGTATTGCGAAAATAAATTACATTGTTATTGGGATTGCGATTGCCTTTTTTATTCTCTTAGCACTAGTTAATTCTACTTTAGAAACAATCTTTCGCGTTGTACTTTATTATTATGTTTATCATAATTTTGTCCATGATGAATTTAATGAAAAAGCTCTTGAAGAATGTTATGCATCTAAAAATGGACCAAATGATCCTGGTACGGGTTTGCCGCGTACGAGTCCTGGTTTTACGAGATAGTCAAGTGCGCGAAAGCGGGAAATATGAATGTGAAAATAAGGATGTTTCTTCATGATAAAAGTCTTAATGAAAATATTACAAAATGCGGTAGATAAAGGTATTATAAAAGATATATCTGCCGTAGAGAAGTATATTGATCAATTTGTGAATGAAGAAATGTCTCTTAAGGAAATAGAAGATAAAATATACGAAGGAAAAGAGCCTTCGATATTTTATCGCGATAACCTTGTTGATTTAGTCGTGAGTAAAACTGATAAAAATCGACTTGATAAAACTGTAACTATTACTGAAAATAGCAGTGAGAATATCGATCCAGGCGCACAAACAACACCTATAGAAAAAGACCCGCAAAGTTTTACAATCGAATCAGAAAAAAATAATGCGCAGGTTCAAGTAACTGGTAATGTCGAAATCGAATCTTTTGATTCCGATCGCAATATTGCACAGAGAGCTCTAAAAAGTGTTGAGATTCTCCAAGAAACTAATTTTGATAAACGCTACAAAGTCAAAGAAGAAATTGGGCGCGGTGGTATGGGAACAGTGTATCTTGTTGCTGATAAAAGTTTGATGCGTACAGTTGCGATGAAGGTTCACGAATTAAAAAATGGTAGTGCTGAAGCTACAAAATTTACAGCGATTTCTCTAGAACAATTTATTAAAGAAGCTCGATTAAACGGACTGCTTGTTGGCGAACATGTGTTGCCTATTTACGAGGTGGGAATTATTCCGAAGCCACAAGAAGATGAGGGGCACCATTTTCCTAAAGGTGGAATTTATTATACGATGAGATATCTTGAATCAGCAAAAACTTTGCGCGATTTTTTACAAACAAAAAGCGCAAATAAAGTTGATAAATTTAAAATGTTTCGCGCATTTTATAAGATATGCACAACGATAAAGCATGCTCATGATCAAGGATTCTTGCACTGTGATTTAAAACCTGACAATATCATGTTTGCCGATATATCAGAGGAATTATTTGTTATTGATTGGGGGCTATCAAAATTATTGGGACGCAAAGATAATTATGAACGCTATAGTTACATGTATACTAAATGGAACGAACTTGATGGTGCGCTTTATGAACGTGGAATCCCAACGCTCACTCTTGGTGGAGATAGTGCTAAAGTTGGAACGCCAAAGTTTATGTCACCAGAACAAGCGAGAGGTGACATTGACAATTTTAATGAAGCAACGGATATATATGGCCTGGGCGGTATTTTATACTACATGTTCACTCTCAAATCTCCCAATTATACAAAAACAGTTAATATTGAAGATGTACTAAAGCGTATTGCTAGCCAAGATCGTAGTGACCGCCGAGATTATTCTTTGATTCCAGAAGAAGTAAGACATGTTTGCCAAAAATGTTTAGAATTTCACCAGCAAGATAGGTATCAGCACGTTGGAGATATACTGGAAGAATTAAAAAAAGCAAATTTGATTCAAGACACAAGAATAACGAAAAAATGTATTTTTTGTCATTGCAAGGTACATGGAAAATATTGTACACATTGTGGAAAAAGTTCTTTTTGCCATGGATGTAATAAGCCTCTTTCGGTAAACGATAAAAAGTTTTGTTCTATATGCGGACGAGCTTTTTCTCCTTTCAAACGTTTCCTAAAATTATTCCTGCCTGATTAGAGTGTACCAGCATCTTAATACTCTTTGAAATTGAGAAATGGCACGACCAAATTGTATATTTTGTTGGTCATAAATGTGGTTTTTTTGAATAGAAATTGTAGTTATAAGTGATTGCTGTGAAACTTACTTAAACAACATAAACATTATTTTTTTACTAAGAATGGCTACAAATTTTGGTCAACTTTTTTGCATATATTTTCGGCTCTAATATAATTGATTTCAACTTCTAACGCGATTTACTAGAGTATTTGTTATAGAAAAAAAATGTTAAAAATCTAAAAAAATTGTTTCTACGTCAATTTATGTCTTATAATAGGATACTGTTATTATTTTTATGTACAAAGTTGTACAGATCTTTTTTTAAATTTAGGAGATTTGAATGTTTAAATTCAAATTTAGATTGTTTCCTCTTGGTTTTCTTACAGGTATGTTTGATCCAGCAAAGCTTCTTGAAATTATTCGTGAAGGAAGTCAAGATGGCTATAGAATTTTGAGAAGAGAGTTTACTTTCGAAGTTCGTAGAAAACTTGTTCTCTTTGTTCTTCCTGCTTTTGGAATGGTATTTCGCCGCGAAGAAAAAAATCAAGATCCTGAGTATGATTACCGTGTAACAACATATTGTACACGCTTTTTTACTCGGACTGTAAATCTTAAGAAGCTGCAAGCAACTTTAGATGAAGCTTCTGCAGGTGGTTACGAAATGTATTATGGATTGAAATATCCTGCACGCTTTTTGTTTATTTTTCCTCGTGAAGCGTACATGTTCATATTCCGTAAACCATATACTGATGATGGAAAACAATATAAATATTTCATTCAACAAACTCCTTATCGCTTTTTCACTGGTACTATTGATCCTCAAAAATATGAAGCAGATCTAAATACTAGTGGTGGAAAAGGTCAAATCAAAGTTTCTTTCCGCGATGAGCGTCGTCTTTTTGGTATATTTCGCCAGAAAACTGCTGTTGTCGTCTTTGAAACAACATCATAGAATAGGTGGTGCATTTTGAGTTGGAAAGGACGAGTTCTCGATCCTAGTTTGCCTAATGGCCGAAGTGAGTGTACTCTAAAATTATCGGGGACAAATTTGGTAGCTGTATTGCCTGATGGTAAAGAGCTATCTCTGAATCTCGGAGATGTAGATTACCAATGCCGTGGTTACGAGAAAAAAGAACACGTTTTTCGCAAAAAAAATGCTCATCATCCTGTATTTTCTACACATGATGGCCTTTTGTTAAAAACTATTCAGAATAGCCAAATCATTGAATTCCACGATGCTTTTCGCAGCTTTAAAAAAGATACGTGGAAGTCGCGTCGTCAAAAATACATAATACCTATTGCTATGCTTATTCTGCTTGCTGTTGGTGGAACTTGGTTTGTTGTTTATCCTGCTGTGGATATAGCAGTATCTTTAACACCTATCTCTGTTGATCGTGAAGTAGGTCAAATTGCTATTGCCTCGCTAATCACTAATGAAATAAAAGATCCAGAGATTACAGGTGCAATAAACAAGATAGTAAAACGCTTAACTGCAAACGTTCCAGAAAAAGAATTTCACTTTAGAGTTCACATTGTCGATGATCCAATGATCAATGCTTTTGCTGCTCCAGGTGGTGAGATTGTCGTAATGACAGGTCTTATCAAAAACAGCGATTCAGCTGAAGAGGTTGCAGGGGTGTTGGCTCATGAAATTTGTCATGTTACAGAAAGACATGGTCTTAAAGGGATTTATAGACAAGCTCTTTTGGTGATTGCAGTAAGTGTTATGTTTGGTGACGCTGGAGCTATAGCACAAGTTGCTTTAGACGGAGCCAATGATCTTGCTAATCTTGGATTTTCCCGCGGAATGGAAAGAGATGCAGATCTCGAAGGATACAACTTGTTAGTCGATTCTGGCATTGACCCATCTGGTCTTAGAACTTTTTTCGAAAAGTTAGCAAAGTTAGAAAAAAACAATGCAAATGCTGTTGTTCAATTATTAAGTACACATCCTTTATCACAAGATCGAGTTAATTATCTAGCGAAACAAGAAAAGCTTCTAAAGAAAAAATTTCCGAAGCTAGATATTGACTGGCAAGCTTTAAAAGATAAATTGAAGTAAAAAAAAGCCATGCATCTGCATGGCTTTTTTATTATAAACTTTCCTTTTTTTACATTCCTTTAAATTCCAGTGATAAATAAATAGTATTTACCTGTTACTGTGACATTAAATCCTTGACGAAATAGTAGGCGTCTATAGTAACCAATATCTTTTAATAGTAGTGACCATTCTGGTTTTTTATAGTTCTTACTTTTCGCTCCAAACTTTATCTCTCCATCTATATAACGCGAGTTAGGAAAGCCTAATACTATCTTGCTGTTAGAATGAAGAAATTTTTTGAGAAGTGGAGTGAGAATGTTTTTGCCACTCAGAGATGTACTATGTAATACTCCTATTGCAATAAGAATATCAAATTTACCAATGTCCCAACTCGACCAATTATTTATATTCGAAATGATCCAACTATGATTTTTAGAAAATCGTTTCCTTGCTTGTAAAATACTACTTTCAACAGCATCAATTCCAACAAAATTAAGTGTTTTATAAACGTTAGGGGAACATATATCTTTAAAAATCGCCAATTCGTCCCCACGATTAACTCCAAGTGCCAAAATACGCATACCTTTTGAAATACTACACTTTTGTAAACTCTCAGTATACTCAGCTAAAAAGTTAGGTTCTTCTAGCTTATTAATACGTGCAAATAAAGATTGCGTACCATATCTTTCTTCTAGTGATCCTTTTTTCAAATGCCAAGAATTTTGGATGTCTAAATTTTGGTAGTGAATTTTTATAAAAGGAAAATCGCTTTTTTCAGGTGTTAAGTATTGAAAGTTAAGAATTTCAGCTAGGTCTATCCAGGCTTTATGCGAGCGATAACGATAAGAAATGTTGCCAATTTTTTTTACTTCACCATTAAAAGTTTTAGATTCCAAATCTGGATTTATAACTTCAAAGACAATTCTTTCTTTGGGAGGTAAACTTTGCAATTTTTGGTATATTTCCCACATCGTTTCTGTTGTAAAACGTAAGTTTGAATTTATCATATTTTATATAAATGTGTGCGAAAGGATAATTGTTAGTTACTTAATAAGTGTTTTACTAGAGTAAGGTCACTTCTAGTTTTTAGCTAGTTTTTTTAGTATACTCATAGGAGTATTTGGATTACTTATTACCGCTTTTGTGATTTCAGGATTATTTATTTTGATAAGTTTTTCGAAAACATCGTCTGGGGTATTTGGGTGAGTTGCAATATCTTTGTTTATAAAGAGTGCCATTTTAAGTTTTAGCATTTTGCGAAGAGTGTTTGCATTTGTGTTCGGATTTTTCGCTATTTCTTCTATCAAATTGTCGTAAGCAGCTAGCTTAGCCAGTATTTTTGGAGGAGTATATGAATTATAGGCAATTTGATACCCAGTTTTGGGAGTACTGTGTTTTATAATTAGTAAAAGTCTTTCTTCTAGGTTTGCTTCTAGATCGCCGTTTTTGGCTGGAGCATAGTGATTTACTAACTTTAGCAACTTTATTTTCATTTTTTGTTGTCTGGATTCCTTGATAGTGGAAGCTAGTTTTAAACTTGTTTTTGAATCTTTATTTTCTCTTGATCGTATTTCTCGGCGTGCAATGTCTTTTATTTTGTCTCTTTTTTCTTTTTTATTAGAACTATTAATCGGGCATTCGAAAATATTCCCGCTTCTTTTATTTGATCTTGAACTAAAATATATCAAAGGAAATAATAGTGTATCAAATGCTAAACTGATAGGTAAATCAATAATTCCTACTGGAACTAGTGGAATAAAATTGAGATCGCAGCAAGGAGAATGTATCATTCCTATGTCAAAAAGAGTTGCTCCGTATAAATCTGGGTCTCCGTGAGAAAAAAGATTTGCTGTCGTTCCGCAACTACAGAGAAACATAGTGATAATCACGTATTTTTTCATTGAAATTCTCTTCTGTGTAAAGCATGAACTTTGTAAAAGAAAAATGACACAAGTTATTCAAAAACCTCTGCACTTAGTTGTTAATAATGCAAAAGTTTTTGAAGTTTTGGTTTGTGTTTTAGAATGTTGATTCAAGCACCGAGCCACATTTGTCTAGTACTTCATCGAAACATTTCAGTAAATCATAAATAGACAAAATACCGATAGGATTTTGTTGGTCATTGACAACGGGCAAGGCACCGTAGCCATATTCATTTAGTTTTTTTATTGCTTGATGAATGTTGTCATTTTCTTGAATAACTTGTAATTCTGTTGCCATAATATAGCGTACTTCATCGTTTTCATTGGGAGTGTATAATTCGTTCCATCCATCTTCTCCTGTTGATAAATCAGGACGTCGTAAATCTCTGTCAGAGACAAGACCTAAAAGTTCTCCATCCTGAACTACAAGCAGGTGACGGAAATTTCCATTACGCATTTTATTAAAAGCTTCTCTTGTACTTGTTGTTGGACGAATAGTTTCAGGAAGTCTTGTCATCCAGTATTTTACTTGCCATTTGTTTGACATCTAAGTCTCCAAATTATTTTACGATCAATAAAGGTTTATTAGTATGATGTAAAACATAGCTACTTACACTGCCCATGACCATACTGCTTAGATTTCCCAAACCTCGACTGCCAATTATTGCAATATCAGATTGAGTACTCTCTATTGCCTCTACAATTTTTACACCTGTTTTGCCGTTTTCAAGCAAAGTACTGACCTCTATTTCTTGAGCGCTTATTTTCTTTTTCGTTTCGTCAAGAAAATCTTGGTAGTGTTTTTTCAAATTGTCTGTCATTTTTTGTATATAATTATTTTCTAAATTGTACATTATTTGTTGGTCTAACAGATCTGAAGATACTTGGTAAGCGCAAAATAAGATAATTTTGGCATTAAAATTTTTGGCAACCATTTTGGCGTGCTCTATAGCGTTTTGAGAGTTTTCTGATTTATCTAGTGCTACGAGAATTTTTTTATACATGTGTATACCTCCTCTAATCAGTAGTCTCTGTTTTCACTATGAGTAATGAACATTCGCAATGTTTTACTACATAGTCAGTAACACTACCTATTAACATTCTATCTAAAAAACCATATCCATGTGAACCCATGACTAAGAATTCTACTTTTTGATCATTAACAAATTCAACGAGTTTCTTTGCTGGATCACCTTCTAAAAAATGCGATTCTTTTACCTGATGTTTTTCGCAAAAATCTTTTAAGGCATCTTTGCCTTTGTTTCTTGCTTCATTAATATATTTCTCCATCCACAAAGATGATGCGCCAGGCATCGAGTGGTATGGACCAGGTGCTTGAATGTGACCATCAAAGACATGGATAACTTTTAGTTCTGCGCTTAAATCATTGGCTATTTTTATAGCTTCTCGGCTTGCTTTTTCTGATTGTTCAGAGAAATCTATTGCAAGGTAAATATCTTTCATTGTTTTATCTCCTCGTGTTTTATGTAAGGTAATAAAAAATGAAAATGCAAAGATTGTGCCACAAAAAAGTTTACTGTCTAGAATGTCGTGTTACTTACTATTGTAACCTTGTAAACATAAGGTTCTAACATATTTTACTATATATGTAGTCTATTTTCTAATAACTAAAAGTGAATAAACAAAAAATTTTACTTTGCCTTAACATTGTTAAGTTACAATGCTAAATTTTGGTTGCGGATTTTTGATTTTATATCGCTTCTAAAAGAATCAAATATCGATGTATCCTAGTTAATATAAGTAAGTGTGCAACGTTCTGTGTAAAGAATGTTTCTATTGGCATCTTTGTTGCTTAAGTTAAGTGAAAATCGCAAACATATAGAAAGGTAAAACAAATGTCAATTATTCATAAAATATTAGTTGCAACAGATTTTTCAGAAACTTCACAGAAGGCCATTGATTATGCTACATCTATAGCAAAAAATCTCAACGCACAATTAGATGTTGTTACCGTAGTTGATCCTAGTGCCTTAGATTTTGGTGTTTTACATTTTACAATAGGCGGTATTTCTAAGTGGGTTGAAGAAATTAAAGATTTTAGAGAAATAGCAGAAAAAAAGATGCACTATTTAGAAACAAGTGTTACAGGAGAGAAATTTATCTTAGATGGAAATCCTGGTAAAAAAATTGTTAAATACCTTGAGGAAAATGATGACTATGATCTTGTGATTCTTGGTAGCCACGGTTATGGAAATCTTGATCGTTTTGTTTTAGGAAGCGTTTCTGAATATGTAACGCGCAAAGCGCCATGTTCAACAATGATTGTAAAAGGAGATATCTAGGATGTATAATAAGATATTGATTCCTGTTGATCGCTCTGAAGATGCGAAGAAAGCTGTAGATCACGGTGTTACTTTGGCAGATTCTTTTGGATCGAAAGTTATAATCTTACATTGCTATGATTATCCTGAAATACTACAAGATGAATTTTTAGTTTACGGAATTCCCGATTCTTACATTCAAGGTATCAAAAAAAACATTGAAAACCGTAGTCAGGAATTTTTGAAAGATGTGGAAAACAAGTTCATTGAGAAAAATATAAATGTGACAATTGAATTTCGAGAAGGACACCCAGGAACTAATATAGTTAATTTCGCAGAAGAAAATGAAGTGGGTTTAATTGTTATGGGTAGCCGTCACATGGGAACATTAAAACGAATTATTTTTACAAGTACTAGCAATTATGTTCTTCACCATACAAATACACCTGTTTTTGTTATATAAAAAATTATTGATAGGGCTTGTTATTAGGGCCTGTCATCATTCAAAGTATTGTCTGTTTTTTCGAGCCCGAGCCCGCTTGCGAGCTCGATCTCGTCTAGCAATTTAAGTCTTACGTTTTTACTTGAACTTTGACCAAACGAGTAAGCATTGCTACAACTCGCAAAAGAAGTTCTCGTCCGTTGGCCAGAAGATTTTATTTTACATATTTTTGCGCTTTTTGCATAAGAGTGTGTATTTCTTTTTCAGGTAGTCCTAGTTTTATGGCTGTTTTCCAATGATCGATAGCAAGGTGGTATTTGCGCTGCTGATAATAGATAAGTCCCATGTTTTGATACGATTGAAAGTATTGAGAATCTAATTTTATTGCGGTTTTGTAGTTTTTTTCTGCAGCAACAAACTCATTTTGCATATGATGAACTATACCTTTATAGTAATAAATTTCTGCATCTTTAGGGTTGATTTTAAGTGCTGCATCATAGTCTTTTTGAGCTAGGTCCATTTTTTTTATTCGCTTGTAAAGATTGCCGCGGCTACGGTAAGCATTTACGTACAAAGGATCTGCTTTTATTGCGAGAGAATAATCTCTTTCTGCTTGGTCATAATTTTCTTGATCGCGGTGCAAATGCGCTCTTGCACGATATGCCTGAGCATATGTAGGATTTAATTCTATTGCTCTATCATAATCTTGCTTTGCAAGAGTATATTTTTTAAAGTTTCTGTACCAATTTCCTCGTGCTTTGTAAACATTTGGATATTTAGTGTTAATAGCAATAGATTTGTCGTAATCGCGTTTTGCAAGAGCATATTTTTTTTTAACGTAATAAAGGTGTCCGCGACTAGCGTAGGCTTTGAAATGTTTTGGGTTTTCCGCAATGGTTTTGTTGTAAGTATTTAAAGCAAGTTTCTGTTTTCCTTGGTATTCATATAGCATTGCTTCGGCGTATAATGAGCCCATTTCTTGAGATATTTCAGTTTTCTTTTTTGGAAAAAAATATAGTTTGTACATGATTGCTATTAGTAAGGTACAACAAATAATTATTGCTGTAGATGTTATTGCTTGTGTTATTTTTATTTGCCGACGTTTCTTTTTTCTCAGTTTTGATAATGAAGTTTCTTTCATTGGTTTGAAATATTGTGTTTCTTGTCCATTTGTCTTTATATCTAGTAAATCGTACAGCATTTTTTCAACAGAGTGAGTTCTCTGTTGGGGGTTTTTGCGTATTGCGTTTTGCACGACTTTAGATAAGTTGTTTAGATTTAAATTTGGTTCTTTGATAATTTCGGCTAGTGGTGGGAGTTGCATCTTGCAAATTTTATATATAGTAGAAATTTTGTTACCTGCATCAAATGGAGATTTAGGCATCCATGTGAAAAACTGATATAAAAGTACACCGAGAGAAAATACATCAGAATTTAATAAATCTTTTTTTCCGTGTACTTGTTCAGGACTTATATATTCAGGTGTTCCGACTATGTTTCCTGCTTGAGTTAACGTTGCTAGTTCGTTATTAATAGACTTAGCAATACCTAAATCTAAGAGTATCGGTTTAAATTCTGTTCCTTGCAAAATAATGTTAGCTGGTTTTATGTCGCGGTGTATTACACCGTTATTGTTTAAAGTGGCAACAGCTCCGCAAATATATTTGGCTATTTCAAGTTGATGATCGAATGATATAGAGTACTTTTTTTGATTTATAAAGGTTTTTAAGTCAATTCCTTCAATGTACTCCATTACAATGAAATATCTGTCCTTTATCACAAAAAAATCATGACCCTTTATGACGCTTGGGTGGTTAATTTTTTTCATGAAATAGTATTCGCGTTTAATGCGTTCGATATTTCTTTTTGTACCTTCACTACCTAAAATACATTCTTTGATGGCAACATCGATACTCGTTTGTGTATCTGTTGCTAGATATACTTTTCCCATACCTCCTTGGCCAATTATTTTTTTTATAATGTATCTGTTGTTAAATAGTGACATGTTTTCCATTCTTTTTTACATGTAAATATTGTTCGCGTTTTAATGTTGCTTATGATCAATTACAATTGTTTTATCTGCTTAGTTGTTTAGTAAACATGGTTTTTTCGCTATTGTAATTATTTCTTTAATAATTTGTTGTTGATCATCTTCTTTTAGGTATGGGTGCATTGGTAGACTAATAATTTTTTGTGATAGTTCTTCTGAGACAGGAAAGTCACCTTGCTTGTAACCAAGATATTTAAAGACATCTTGTAAATGTAAAGGCTTTATATAGAAGATGCAAGTAGGGATTTTTTTTTCTTTTAGGTGTTGTTGAATTGTATCACGGTTTTCGCTAAGTATAGAGTATTGAGCCCAAGTGCTAGTACAATTTTCAGGAACAAAAGGAGTTGTAACATAGTCACCTAAGTTGCTACTATAGATTTGGGCCACTTTTTGCCTTTGCTCTATTTCTTGAGGAAAAATCTGAAGTTTCTTTAATAAAATCGCTGCTTGGATAGTATCCATACGCGCATTTAAGCCTAAATGCACATTATCGTATTTATTTTTACCTTGTCCGTGAACTCGTAAAGAAACCATTTTATCGTACGTTGCTTTGTCATTTGTGAAAACAGCTCCACTATCTCCATAACCCCCAAGAGGCTTTGCTGGATAAAAACTTGTCGCAGCTATATGACCAAAAGCACCAGCTTTTTTGTTTTCGTACGTAGCTCCTAAGGATTGAGCAGCATCTTCTATTAAAAATAAATTATGTTTTTGGGCAATAGAGTTTAGGCTGTTGTAGTCTGCACAAAGTCCAAATAAATCTACCGAAATAATTGCTTTTGGTTTTAGATTTTTTTGTAAAGAAACTATTTTTTCTTCTAGTTTTTGTGGATCGATATTAAAAGTACGTTTGTCAATATCTACAAAGACAGGCGTTGCGCCTAGGAGTGCAATAACTTCTGCAGTGGCAATAAAAGTAAATGGAGTTGTGAATACAGCATCTCCAGGACCTATATTGCGCGCCATTAAAGATAAAAGAAGTGCATCTGTACCGCTAGAACAAGTTAATACATGTTTTACACCAGTAAATTCTGCTAGTTTGTTTTCTAGGTCGCGAATTTCTGGTCCCATAATATATTGTCCGTGCTGTAAAACTTTCAGAATACTGTTGTTAACTTCGTCTTCTATGTTTAGGTATTGTTGCTTTAAATCAATAAACGGAATATTCATTTATTTTATCTTACCTCTGAGTAGTGTGTCCCATTGCTGGATGACACTTTTCTGCGAAAAATGTGTTTTATATACTTGTTGTGCTTTTTGTGCGTATTGTTTAATTTGTTCGGAATCTTCTTTTAACTGAATAAGCTTATCCGCAATTTTTTGGATATTGTTATCTGTTAAAACCCATCCTACATTGTGTTCTATAATCCATTTGCCTATGGCAGAATTTTCGGGACCATTAAAAATAATAGGTTTACCAACAGCAATAGATCCAAAAAACTTTGAAGGTACGACTATACCAGCCCATTCATCTTTTAGGCTTACAAGATGAATATCTGCACATCCTAGTCTTTTGGATAGCTCTGATTCTTTAGCAAATCCTGCAAAGCGTATGTTTGTATCTTGTTCGTTTATTTCTTTCACAAGTTCTTCGTAACGATTGCCACGACAAGCAAAACAAAATACTATATCATCAGAACAATCTCGTAAGTGTCTTGCAAGTGTAATTAGTCTCGTAAATTCGTGTGCTTTTCCCATATTTCCCGAATATAATATGGTTAATTTAGCATCAGATCCAAATAAATTAGTTCGTGTATCTTGGTCTGGCAATTCTATTGTTTCTGGTTCTACTAACGCCCAAGGAACAAGCGTACTATAAGTGATTTTATTGTTGTATTTTTTTAAAATCTCACGCATACAGGAACCGATGTCAACCATAATATCTACAAATTTATATGAAAAATACATGAAACATTTTGCTATTAGCGCTGCCAAATATGTGATTTTTCCTTTTTTGTCGGCAACTATTGCTTCTGGGTACAAATCAAAACACCAATGTACTAAAGTTTTTCCACGGCAAAATAATCTTAAAAATGGAAATATTAAAGCGGCAAATTGCGGATCGGTTCCAACAACAATAACATCACTGCGCTTCATTGTAAGAAGACGTATAGACCATGCTACCAAAACATAGATAGAGTTTAACACACGTAAGTAATTATTCGCTTGATTGAAAGGGGGTCGGTATACACGAATAATTTCTATTCCGTTATGTAGCTCTCTTTTAGGAGTGATTAGTTTATGAGAGTAACGGCAATAGCGATTTGTTGTAAGTACGCGAACCTTCCATCCTTTATAGTAAAGTCCTTCGGCAAGTTGAGTAAAATGTCGTGCACTAACTACATCGTCAGGATAAAAAAAATGATACATTAGAATGATAGAAGGGGTTTTGCTAGACGACGTCATATTCTCTTTTCTTTAACGAGTTGTTCTCTAATCCATTTATATGTTATTTCTAAGCCCGTTTCTAATTCAATTTCCGGCGACCAATTTAAAATAGCAGATAATTTTGTATTGTCACTGTTACGGCCTCTTACTCCTTGTGGCTTTGAAAGATCATATTTTTTGGTTATTGTTTTTTCCGCTATTTTTGCAACAATATCAACAAGTTGATTGATGGTAATCATTCGGTCTTGTCCCAGATTTAAAGGCAAGTGGTAATCTGAGTGTAATAATTTATATATTCCAATGATACAATCATCGATATAACAGTATGAGCGCGTTTGTTCGCCATCTCCCCATACTTCTATCTCATCTTTTGATTTTGCTAAAGCGATTTTACGACAAATAGCGGCTGGAGATTTTTCTCTACCACCATCATATGTCCCAAGTGGACCAAAAATATTATGAAAACGTACAACATAAGTTTGAAGGCCGTAATCTTCTCGATAGTGTCTACATGCGCGTTCAATATATAATTTTTCCCATCCATAGCCATCTTCAGGATCAGCAGGATAAGCGTCGTCTTCTTTTAAAGGAGCAATATCAGGTGTATTTTGTTTATAACCAGGATATATGCAAGCAGAAGAAGTATATAGAAATTTTTGTGCATTATTTTCTTTAGCAGCTTTTAGCATATGCATATCGATAAGTGTATTATCACATACTATATCCGCTTTGTTGTTTTCTATAAAGCCAATACCGCCCATGTTGGCAGCGAAGTGAAAAATTTGTTGAATGTTTTCTGTTGCTTTTAAACAATTCTTCCATTCTCGCAAGTCTAATATTTCAAATTCGTCTGCTTGAGTTGATTCAAATTCTGGTTGTTTTATATCAATTCCACGCACCCAGTATTTTTTTGCTTTGAGATACTTAACTAAGTGGTGACCAATAAAACCACCTGCACCTGTTACCAATACTCTTGTCATTCAATTTATCCTCTTTTTTCTACTTACTTATACTTGTTCTCACTATCTTTTAAGACCTTTATAGCATTATAAGAACAATTTTTTGTGGCGTCAATCGTTTCCTATAACTTGGAAGCGTTCTAAACGGTCTCTGATGAAATTTTATTGCAATTTTTAAATTATTTATTTATTATTTAATAAAGAGATATGTATTGTATACATTTACAATTACTTAAATTACGAGGTTAGAGGTATTTATTATTTATGAATAAATATTCCGTTTATTTTTCTCTTGTTGTCTGTTTTTTGTTAAGCCCTTTGTTTTCTGAGGGAAAGAATTTACAAGAGTTAGAAATTGCATTTGCGAAAGATAACTATGATATAGTTCATAGTGCTACTTTCCAAAACATGCGAGGTTTTATCGCGCACCACAAATACGCTGTTAATTATGAAAGTAAAGCCCCTAAGCGCACATTTTATGTTGAAGGTAACGCTTACCAAATGGGCTACTTGATGGGGATGATGGCAGAAAAAGATGTTGCGGTTATGACCAATGAGTTTATTGATAATGTTCTTTTGAGTTTTATAAAAGTAGATGTTGATCCGAAAAAAATACCTGTTATATGGGGTGTTTTGATGGATATTCTCAAAAATGAAACCAAACGCGTTTTGCGCGATATGTCAAAAGAATATATTAACGAAATGAAGGGAATTGAAGCTGGATGCAAAGCTGCTAATCCCGAAACAAAAGTTACTTTTAATCGTCTTTTAATGCTGAATTCTGGTTTTGATACTTTGTTATCTAACTTTTATGCATTGAATCAACTGTGGGATAAATACCCTAAGTTGTCGGTAAAAGATCTTGATATTCCAATTATGTGTAACGCTTTTTCTGTGTTTGGTAAAGCAACAAAAGATGGTAAACATTATTTTGGGCGCGATTTTATGTTTCCGCCTGGAGACGCTTTTGAGTATACGGCTTCAATGGTCATTTATCGTCCTAGTGACAAACGCTTACCTATTGTTAGTGTTACAGCCCCTGGTTTTGTAGGCTCTATTGCAGCAATGAATTCCAATGGAGTAGCTATGGGAGTTGACATGGTTCCTTCGGGAGGATGTGATAACAATCGACCAGGAATTAATTCTCTTATGATGGTTCGCAGCGTTATGCATAGCGGATCAGATGTGAATAAAGCAGTAAAGCAAGTTGTAAAAACCCAAAGGGGTGTTTCTTGGCTTTATATGATTGCTGACGGTCAAAACGATCGATCTGTAGTTCTTGAAACAGGAAAATCGACAAGAAAGCTTGATGCTATCGCATTTCCACCTGATGAATTAAAATGGTTAGCGCTTTTGCCTGATGCTGATTTTTTAAAGCGTTTTGAAAATCAAAAACACCAAAAAGGTCTTATGGTTCGTTGGAATGATTACAAATATCCTCAAAAATTCCAAGAATTTAATAACGATTTATTTTGGTACCATGGTAAAAAAATAAATTCAAAAGCATGGGGAGAAAGAGGTTTTATTAACAGAAAACATAGTGGAACCAATTGTCCTGAAGCATTTTATTTCTCTCCACAACGCGAAGAAAAAGATGATGTTTTAATTATGACAAATCATTATGTAACACCAAGTATGCGCTTGTGTGCCATGAACCCAATGACCATTGAAATCGCACGTAACAAAGCAAATGAAGTACA
The DNA here is from genome assembly GCF_041508025.1 of Candidatus Uabimicrobium helgolandensis. Taxonomy (NCBI): domain Bacteria; kingdom Pseudomonadati; phylum Planctomycetota; class Candidatus Uabimicrobiia; order Candidatus Uabimicrobiales; family Candidatus Uabimicrobiaceae; genus Candidatus Uabimicrobium; species Candidatus Uabimicrobium helgolandensis. Next base: position 8,492,721 of record NZ_CP165719.1, on the reverse strand, counting down.
GTGGCGTTATGATGAACTCAATGAACAAATATTAAAAAATTATGGTAACATTGATGCAGAAAAAGCTTTAGAATTAATTGATTTTTTATCTCCTGAACGCAAACATCCAGAGTTTTACAAAAACAACCAAAAAAGTTCCGATGGTAAGACGCAACGTATTCGTGGTAGTGTCTCATTATTTGATTTAAAAGATAAAACTGTAAAAACTAAGTTTGGCTTTTATGCTGATGATTGGATTACAGTGACACTTCCCAATTATGTAGATTAGTTGTAATATTAATAGAAGGAGTGTTCTACAGCTCTTTCTATTAATAAATAAGATTCGACACCATCAGAAAATCAAATCATATCCCTTTCTCTACCTCATTTAACTTATCGTTTTCTACTGTTTATACATCGCGTTGGAGCACTAATTGGTAAACAGTAACGAGTACGGTAGCTTGCGATTTTATCTTGCTAATTTGCAAAACGATGTGCCTGTGGGTAACTTCTTTTGGTATACACAAACTAACGTATTCCTATAGTTTGAGTTAGACAAAAATTAACAATCTTAAAATGTAAATTCAAGGTTATACAATTGCAGGACTTAACGAGATGGAATATAACGGCTCTACTTTGATAAAGGGAATTACCACTTCTTTTAAGAAAATAGCTGAAATAAAATGATAAATATTAAATATTGTATTGTGGTTGTATATTTTTTGATATGTCTCCCTACTTGGGCTTATAGTGATGAAACCACTGTTTTTTCTTTTCGAAATAATCAAGAAAAATGGCTAACTATTACTGATTCGTTTATAGGTGGAGCATCAACGGCAAAATCGAGCGTTAGAGATAATCATTTAGTTTTTTTGGGTAATATTTCTCATCCACAAGGCTTTGCTTCTATCCGCTCTCCACAAATTCAAATAAACCCTCAGCAGTACCAAGGAATTCGTATGCGTTTTTACGGTGACGGAGATTATTTTGTGAACTTGTATACGAGCACTACTTTACCTGCTATTACCTATGGTTGCAAAATAAAAGCTATTTCTCGGTGGCAAGAAGTTTTTATTCCTTTTCAAAAATTTCAGTATATGCCGCTGCCGTTTAATAAATTGAAAGTACCTTTGCAGGTAGCAAATATTCAGCGTTTAGGATTTATGAAAATGTCTGGAATGATGCAAGATTTTCGGTTGCGTGTAGCGTGGATTAAATTTGTAGAAATATCGCCCAGGCAGTTACAGGCAGTGGAACCACAAGCTGCGCAATCACAAGGAACTGCTTTGAAATGGCTAGAGAATAACACCAAAGATTTTGCGCGAATCATTGTAAATAGCCATTTTCGAAAATTTGTAGTAAACGATAAACCTTGCACGTTATTTGTTTTAAGTGATGCAGCTTTTTCTAAAGTCGATATTGGTTATAAAAAAACGATTGCTAATAATCTTTATGCTCGAAATTTCTTTCTGGCAGTTCACATTATACTAAAAAAAATACGCAATCCTAATATTTCGAATTCACCTTTTCGCAGTATAGAAAAGACAATTGTTTTTCAAAATAAAATCATTCATGTTGTTGATATAGCATCCGCTACTTTTTTGGACGACTACTTGGATAGATTTTCAGTAAAAGATTTTGTTAACTACATACGGTCTTTAGGTGTTGCACTTTATAACGGTGGAGATAAAAATTTGTGTCGCGATGTTTATTATGTTAGTTTACAACTTTTATATCGTAAGCATCGTAAGCGGTTTCCTTTGGAATTGCAAAAACGCATACAAGAAGCAATACGTGGAAAAGTTGACCCTCCTATAGATAAAGCTTGGCTATTTCGCCGTTTAATCGACGAAGTTTTTAAAAGTGTAGAGTAAGGTTTAATCAGAAATTTTTCAAAAATTAAAGCAATATTGAACTATTGTTTCTCTATGAGAAAACGGCATAAATTTTTTTAGCGCGGTATATCTAGTATCCTTAAACGTTTTGCCCTACCGACTTTATTGGTGATTTATCTCGTCAATAAAGTTATTGTTTTATTACAGTTCTTTATGATATACTAGCACTTAGGGATATTTTTGTGTTTTTGCAAGGAAATATTATGCGTAGTATATATTTAATTATCTTTTTGTTCGTTATGTCAGTGATTTCAACAGCAGAAGTACTTACTGTAACTGGTGATACTATTAGTACAGGAACTTTTAGCGTTAATGGAGGTCCAGCAGCTGATTTTTCAGGAACTCCGTTTATATTGAAAGTTGAAATTGATGCAGATTTGACAACATTCAATAACAATTCATTTGATGCTAGCGGAGAAGTTGTTGTTCTTGGTTTTAGCCTAATTTTTCCAGGTTTACAAGATGTGTTTACTGCAAATGTCGGAACATTTAACCAAGGTCTCCGTGATGTAGATGTTAATGATGGAATCAATTTACTAAGTGACGATAACCGCATTCGTATTTTACCACGAGATGTAAATGAATTGGGACCAGCGTTAGATGGAGAAAATCTTGCTCAGTATTTTAGTCGAACAGGTGGTGAGTTTGTATCTGAAAATCAAATAATCATTGTTCGGACTGCTGTATCAGGTTTGACGTTTACAAACTCCGATGGTGATATTGTTACTCTTGATGCAAATTTTAATAGTACCGCTGGAAGTAATATAAATATTACGGTACCAGAGCCTACAACATATTTGCTCTTGTTATTTTTGGGTTTTTGTTTTTATACAAAGAGAAAGAAGGAGTAGCCTACTTCTGTTTCCATATTAACTTCGCGAAGAATTTAATTACTAGTAGGAGTAGGAAAGTCCAAATAATAGGACGTACAGAAACAACTGCGTGATTTCTAATCCAAATTAAAACAATATAAAAACTGAAACTCTTCCACGCAAAATCATACGTGTTTTTTTTGCCCTGTTCCAATTTTATAAACCAACTACTCATCCAAATTCCAAATAATAAAAAAACAACACACACCCCTATTATTCCAAATTGAGAGTATGCCTCTGCTATTTTCAAAAACCCCAGTCCTGATCTCTCTGGATTCATATAGTTTTTAATCCACAAAGAGAGAGTTACTTCGTCCGAAGCTTTCCAGCTACCTAAGTTAGGTATTATTTTCTGTACGGCTGATAAGTATGCTTCTCCATACATGTAATTCTCCGTTTCAGGAATAATCATCATTGTACCTAGTAATACTTGTAAACTGCTTCCTGTTTCTTGTAAAGCTTTTTCAAACGGATTGTCAATTTGGAAGTCATTTAGATTTCTAAGTTCAAAAAGAATGGGGATAATAAAAATAATGGATAAAGCTAAAAGTATTATCCTGAAATTACTAAATACTTTTCCTGATAGTCTAACGCTTACTAAAAAGGCAAGTAAAAAACTAAAGCATCCTCCGCGATCTCCCGTTAGTAAAAACATTGTACATGTAATTGCGCCTGTTACATATGCGGTTTTTCTTTGTTGAGAAGACTCGCAAGTACACGCAAGTATAATACAAGTAAGAGGTAGTAACCAGTGAAGGATTGTTATTGGAATTCGCACATCATTTTGTTGTCTAAAAAAAACAAAGTTTTGATATCCTGATTTTAACATAATGGTTAAAAAAGAAGGATAAACAAAGATGAGTAGGAAACAAGACGTTATAAATAAAGTAAGTGCGACAACTCGTAAAAAAGAATAATCAAAATCGTTATCTGAGAATTTCGATGAAACTATTGGAAAATGAAGCCCTAATTGAAAACATACTATGGATAAAAAAACCAATTCGTTAGCCTTGATAAGAAAAAATTCATCGAACCATTTGAATTTATCAAAGGCTGTGTCCATACCAAGTGCGTATAATAAAAGAGTACCGCTTGTAAATATAAAAGTAACAGCCAGATATACTTGGGGAAATGATAGTAGGTGCATTTTGAGAATAAAGTGATTGTATGAAATAGCTAAGATAAAAATAATTACAACAAGCCACGAAGTAATAAATAACGAAAAAATAGGAGACATAAAATTTATTAACAATAGTGTAAATAATAATACAAAAATGTGGATTAATGTTCCTGGTAGATTAGAGTTTTTTCTATTCATTTTAATAAATTTCTAAAAAAGTAAGATTTGCAATTTTTATTTAAAGTCTGTTGCGGAGTGGTATTAATTCTAAAAGTGTTTATTGCATACAATCTGATGGTAAAATAAGAGTGAAAACTTGAAAACTGTGTTTACATTTTGGCTATTGTAGTAGCGTAGACTTTTTGAATATTTATGTTACCTGAGTTTATAAACTTGTTTTTGTGTGAGGAAAAAATGTCTATTGTTTTTTTAACGTATCTTAGTCGTTCAGGATCTACTTTTTTAGCCAGTAATTTGTATAAATACAAAGATATCTTTGTTAGTCTTGAAGCACCTATACCAGACAATGTTCACTATGGTAGTTTTAAAATAAATAACAGTGCTGAATTAGAGTCTTTTATTGAAAATTTGTATACAAAGCAAAAATTTCTAGCGTGGGGTGTGCAAAAAGATTTTTTATACACTGAATTAGCATGCAAGTCTTTTCCTATAAATTTTAATACAATTCTATCGACTATTTTAACTATGCGTGCATCACAAGAAACTAAAGTTCATATATACAAATGCGGGCACTATATTTTCCATGTTGGTAAAATTCGAGCTTTATTTCCCGATGCTAAAATAATTTTTCTTGTACGTGATATTCGGGCTATCTATAACTCTCAAAAAACAGCGAAAAATAGCCAAACAGGTAAGGTAATGGCTAAAAACCCTGTTGAAACAGCTATGTATTACCGCCAGGCAATTTCTATTGCGCAAAGTTATAATCACAATTCATGGTTTTATTTACTTCGTTATGAGGATATGCTAAAGGATCTTTTCCTTGAGTTGGAAAATTTATGTAAATTTTTAAATATTACTCATGAAAAAGTAGAGAACAAAAACTATTCGTTAAAAATTCCTAAAGAACAACAACATTTACATTCGGGAATTAATGCTTCTCCTAACCTTAACAAAATAGAAAGGTGGCGGCAACATCTTTCTAAATATGAAATCTATTCTTTACAAAGGATTGCAAAACAAGAAATGGAGAAATATAAATATGAAAAAGTACAAATAGAAAATATCGGTCTATTAGGGTATTTACTTTATTTATTTTGGTATAGTAAGTATTGGGTAAAAAAAACGCTGCGTTATTGGAAAAATAAGATTATACTTTGATGTCTATCTGATTTTTTTTCATATAATTGATGGCATTTTTAATATCTCTAAAAAATAATAATAGGTAGGCAAGTTTGCTTGGTGATAGTAATAAAAATACCGAATTGCTCCGAGCCAACATAATATATTTGCATAGGAACTATAAAAAATTTGGCAAATCCTCGTAAAAACATTCCTATAATGCTTAATGCAGCACCAATACCAATTTTTTGTATATCTTGTTTTTACATTTTATGAGAGCTACACTTAGTATAATTACAAGATTTAGAGTCTACGGTAGTATAAATATTTTACAAAAATAATAGTAGCTTGGGAACTTTTTCTTGTGATACTTCTCTAAGAAAATAAACTCTTACTAAAGGACGTATCATGAAAAAAAATTTAATTTGTTTTATAGTTGTCCTGTTGAGCGTAACGACTTACGCGCGAATTATTCCAAATATTCCTAATACAACAGTGCGCCCATCAGTAGCTTTACTTCCTATCAAAGCAAAGTCTCATACGGTAACAACAAAAATAAAGAACAACATTGCGGTCACTACTTTAGAAACTGAATACTACAATCCAAATAATCGTATCCTTGAAGGTACCTATTTGTTTGCTTTACCTAAAGGAGCTTCTGTTGGCAGTTTTTCATTATGGATAAATGGAAAAGAAATGCCTGCTGAATTGCTCAATGCGAAGAAAGCTGAAGATTTGTATGTTAGTATTGTTCGCAAAATGATTGATCCTGCTCTTTTAGAATTTGTGGGCCGTGAAACATTCAAGATGCGTATTTTTCCTTTTCCAGCACGAAGTAGTCGTAAAATCAAGTTGACTTACCAACAAATTCTAACTGCTGACAATAATCTTATTCGTTATGAGTACCCACTTACGGCTGTGGGAAATGGGCATAACGATAATATTACAAATTTCTCATGTAACATTGAGATAGAAGCAGAGCACGCTATTAAATCGGTGTTTTCACCAACACACGAGATAAAAGTAAAAAAAGAAGGAAAAACAGCGAGCGTTAGTTTTTCAGGAAATCACGTTGATACTGATCGCGATTTAGTTTTGTATATGTCAAACTCTGATAAGCGCGTTGACCTGAGTTTTATACCGTTTGCAAAGCAGGGTAAAAAAGGCCATTTCTTGATGATGTTATCGCCAAAGACTAAAATAGATGCTAGTGAGATTAATGCCAAGGATATAGTTTATATTCTCGATACTTCGGGATCGATGGTCGGTGATAAAATGGACCAAGCTAAAAAAGCATTACAGTACTGCTTGCATCAGTTGAGTGCTAAAGATAGTTTTAATATTATTTCATTTTCTACAGAAGCTAACACTTACAAAGATAAGTTACTGGAAGCTTCGAAAAGCAATGTAAAAGAAGCTCTTGATTATGTAGATGAAGAAATTTTTGCGCGCGGAGGAACTAACCTCGAAGAGGCACTTAGCTATGCAATTGATATGGCTCCTAAAAACAGTGTACGTCCATATATGATTATTTTACTCACAGATGGTAAACCTACTATTGGAGTTACAAATGCAGAGCAAATTATTAAGAAGGTACAAAAAGCAAGTTTAAAGAATTTACGCTTATTTTCCTTTGGAATTGGTGATCAACTCAACGCAAAACTCTTAGATCGCTTGGCGGAAGAAAACAATGGAACAAGGGAATATGTAAGTGCAAAAGAAGATATTGAAATTAAAATATCTAATTTCGTAGATAAAGTTTCTTCTCCAGTACTAAGTGATATTAAGATAAAGTTTCCTTCTTCAGACAATTTACGAATTAGCGAAATCTACCCTCGAAAGTTTCCCGATTTATTTAGAGGAGCTAGTATTACTCTTTTAGGGCGTTATGAAGGTAAGGGAGATCAAGTTATTAAGGTAAGCGGGATGATTGGCGGAGAAAGTAAGGAATTTGTTTATGAAGTGTCTTTTCCCGAAGAAAATATAGAAAATAGCCATGTACCGCGATTATGGGCTGTTCGGAAGGTTGGATTTTTACTAGACCAAATACGTTTAAATGGAGAAAATGCTGAATTAAAAAAAGAAGTTGTGCGCTTAGCTAAAAAGTTCGGTATTGTTACTCCTTATACCTCTTATCTTGTTGTTGAAGACGATATTCAAACTGTAAGGTTAACTCCAACTACTCCAAGAAGAGAACGAGGTAGCTTATTTGGGAGGCGTGATAATACTTCTGCTGAGAGAGCAATGAAATCAGAAAGTGGAAAAGATGCTATTCAGGCTTCACAGGATATTAAAGAAATGAAAAATGCTAAGGTTGCCTACAAGAAAAAATCAGAAAAAGGTAATGGTAAACAACAAATTCGTCGCGTAGATTTTAAAACATTCTATATGAAAAATGGTGTATGGTGTGATAGTGAATCGCTTAACATTGATAAAAAAGAAAAGAAGAAAATTATTTATCTAAGCAATGAATATTTTTCTCTTCTCAAGAAGTACCCAAAAATAGGAAAATTTCTATCTTTAGGTAAAGAAATTGATTTACTTTGGGCAGAAACTATTTTTTCAATTAGATTGAAATAGTGTTGTAAGTTAGATTTCTATATAGAGGGCATTTCTAACAAGAAATGCCCTCTCTTTTTTATGCTTTTTTCGATTCGGTTTTGTGTTCGTAAATATGAACATCGCGTTGTGGATAAGGTATACTAATACCTTCTTTATCTAATTCTTTTTTTATCGTTTCTTGTAGTTTGAAATATGTTGGCCAATAGTCCGCAGTTTTAACCCATGGGCGTACAACAAAATTAACGCTGCTATCGGCAAGCTCTACAACAGCTATAATTGTTTCTGGTTCTTTTAATACAGAACTATTTTGTTTGGTTATCTGAGTAAGAATTTTTTTGGCGTGATCAATGTCATCATCATATCCAATACCAACAACTAGGTCGATGCGTCTTTTTTCCTCTGTACTATAGTTCGTTATATTGCCATTTGTCATTTGTGAATTAGGTATAATAATTGTCTTATTATCTGTTGTTGTGAGTGTAGTTGTAAACAATTGAATAGATTTTACACTCCCTGACTCTCCTCCTCCTTCAATAAAATCACCTATTTTATATGGCTTGAATACTATTATAAGAAAGCCTGCGGCAAAATTAGAAAGAGCACCTTGGAAAGCAAGTCCTATCGCTAAACCTGCTGCACCGACTACGGCGACAAAAGAAGCTGTTGGTATTCCTAGTATATTTAAGGAAGCTATCACTACGAAAATCATTGATGTTATGTATACTAAACTAGAAACAAATGATTGAATACTGGCATCAGTATTCGCTTTTTTCATAACTCGCATTGATATTTTGCGTAGTATACCAGATACCATACGTCCAAGAACAAGAACAGTTAAAGATAATAATATATTTGGCCCATACTCCAGTGCAATTTTTTTTGCGTATGCTAATACTTGTTGCCAGTCTAGTTGCCATGTATTTTCAAGAAGATACATCTTTTTTTCCTTTATAAATATGGCGTATCAACATTTCTCTTCCTGTGTTTAAGAGTATCGTTTTGCTACTTCTTAAAATAACCGATGTTACACAAAAAGCTAAATGTCGACATACCTAATAAAAAATGCTAATAAAAATATTTAGAGTGAATAATATTTTTTACTAGCACTTGTTTGGATGTGTTGGCATCCAATTCATTCCTGCATTGTTTCCTAAGGTATAATCTACCGGTGGTTAACAAATAGATATACCATGTCCGAATGGATTCGGAAATTTGTTAAAGCGATTTTTTTCGCTTGTTAATTTTAAGACAAATCCCACTTAATTATGAGTCTTGTATAGCTACAGTACTTTATTGAGTTTGTTGTTTATGAAAATATATTTTGTGATGCTTCTAACTAAAAAAGTACTATACGAGATATAACTTTCGAAATATAAAATATGCGTAAAATTTTGGAATTGTGAATGGAATATGTCTTATCCCTGATGTTTTATCTAGCGAATATCATGCCATTAAATAGAATTCTCAAGAAAAGTTATTGTGAATAAAATGTTGTTTCTCCTGTAGCCATACTTAGTAGTATTGTTAGAGGTATAAGTAGAAAAAATTTGGAATAGCCGTCTTTTTTTTGCAACAAGTACATTGCTAGAAAGACGACTTGCCGTCTCTTCTTGACGGTTATATGTAAATGTACTACTTTTGATTGAGTGATTTGGAGTTGGGAAAGAAGTTGGGAATGTATATTTATATTTAAATTTATACTTTGTATATTTGGATGAGTTAAAGAAATATTTGATGAGTATCACCAAATATTTCTTTGTTTGTGAATCTACCAACCAGCATTGCCGCTTTGTATCCACTGTTTTACTTGTTGCATACGGCCTGTTGTTGTTACAAGCCCGCTCATGCCTTCTTCTGCAAATTCATTTTGCAGTTTTTGTTGAAAAGCTGCTCTACGATCAGAAGTAGTTGCGTGATCACCGCTAACGTCTGCATCTTTAGCTTGTAGAATATCTAGGACGCCAAGTATAGCTTTCGGATCATATCCAGTGTCATAAGCATAACGGACACCTTCCATATCGGCTTCTATTTCCAGTTCTTTAGAAAATGAGTGTGCAGCTATTTTTTTACCTAGGTCTTTGATGAAGTCAGTAAAAACTCCCATTTGGCTATCACTTCCAAACGAAGAAGCCTTTAATGCACCACCACCAGCATCAACTAAACTACCTAAGCTTTTAGATTTTTGCATTTCATTTAAGGTATGTTTTTTTGCAATGTGTGCGATTTCGTGACCTATGACTACTGCCAATTGTGCTTCATTTTGTAAAGATAAAACTAATCCCGATGTTAAAAATATATAACCTCCAGGAAGTGCGTACGCATTTTTCTCATCAGAAGTAACAACAGCAACATGATAAGGTATATTTGGTCGAGCGCTGTTTTGAGCGATTACATTCGCCATTGTATTGAGAAAAAGCATCAAGTCTTGGTTTTTAACAGGTTCTCCGAAACCCTGTGTAGCATAAAGTTGTACACCAACGGTTTCGCCAAGAACTCTTTCGTCTTCTAAAGGCATCGAGCTAATAGCTGCTTTCGCTGCTTCTGCAAGATTGCCTCCAATTTCTTTGCCTGCTTTTAGGTTGTTTACTGTTTCACCACCTACTTGGTCTTTTACTAGTTTGTTATCTAGTGCTGAATCCATCATTTTGGATGCGGCTTCGCATGCTACAGTAAATAGTATGGATAATGCACAAACAACAATAATAAATTTTTTATTCTTCTTCAAATTCACCTTCGTCTCCTGGATCAGCGTAACTTCCGACTTTGCCATCTTCTTGGAATTTTTCTAACATTTCAGATGTTATTTTTACTAATTGAATACCACGCGCAAGCTGAGGAGTAAAATCTGATTTATCTGTAGCAATAAATGATTGGTGGTAGTCCATAAACGATTGATGTTTTGGGGAAACACTTTGGCTAGAAGAAAATTTAAGGGCAACTTTACTTAAACCACGTACAGCGCTACCAGCAGCAACATCATCTGCATAATTTGCTGTCAAAAGGCTAGTGTCTTTTTTTGGAGCTTTTTTAGATACTTTACCTTTGTATACCCATAGTTTTTTTCCGTTGTATTTGATGCGAATCCATTTACGGACTTTTTTTATTTTTTTTACTTTTTCGCCACGTTTAGCCTTAGCTACCGTTTTTTTCTTGCGTGGATGTTTTCTCAATGGAGCAGTTTTTGATTTTATATAGAGCGTATCAGCAAAGCCTGCACCAAGGAAAACAAACAGAATGCAAAAAATCATTAATCTCATTGTGTTCCTTTCATAATATGCTTCTAAGAACCATTGGTTGTAATAAGGTTAATAGCTTATCACATTTTTTATTATTTTGCAGTAAATCTTCTGTTTTTTTTCAAAAAAGAACAATAATGTTTTTGTAATGTTCTTTTTTTGAAAAATACAAAGTGTTATTTAAGCCAGTTCATTGAGATGTACTGGTGTGTAGCGTTTGAATAAAACAATTGTGTGTTTAAATAAAATATTGTATAGTGCTATATTCTACGCCTTGTAATTTGCGGAAAAGAAAACTTCGCTAAAGGTCTTCTTCAATTACTTTTGTCAGACTGCGTTATACACCAAAAACATGCAAAATTTTTCTAGAAACTCAAATTATGCTAAAAGATCATTTAGAACGTCCACTAAGCTCATTAAGAATTTCTGTGATTGATGCTTGTAATTTTCGTTGCACTTATTGTATGCCTGTCGATAAGTATGGCGAAAATTATAAATTCTTACCAAAGAACAAGTTGTTGACTTTTTCTGAAATTATAAGATTAATAAAGGTTTTTGTGAAGTTGGGCGTTAAAAAAATCAAGATTACAGGTGGAGAACCTTTGTTGCGAGCAAATATTTGCGATTTTATATCTTCTTTATCCAAAATCCCCGGAATTGAGGATATTTCACTGACAACAAACGGATATCTTTTAGCTGACAAAGCGCAATTGTTAAAAGAGGCTGGCCTTCACCGAGTAACCATTAGTTTAGATAGTTTGCAACCGCATAATTTCCAAAAGATCATTGGTCGTAAATATAGCTTGGAAAAAGTACTTCAGGGAATTAGTGCTGCTGAACAAGCTCAACTTTTTCCTATCAAAATTAATGTTGTTCTTATAAAAAATTACAACGATAAAGAAATTTTAGATATAGTAAAGTATTTCAAAAAACAGCACTATGCAATACGCTTTATCGAGTATATGGATGTTGGAAATGTTAATGGATGGCAAATGCAACAAGTCGTTACTTCTAAAGAAATTTTACAAAAAATAGAAGAAGAATATCCACTTGTTGCCCACGGGCTTGAATACGGAGAGGTTGCCGATCGTTACTTTCATAAAGATGGTATTGGAGAAGTAAACTTTATTTCTTCAGTAACAAAGCCGTTTTGTAGTAGTTGCGTACGTGCACGTGTTTCCGCAGAAGGTAAGTTGTACACGTGTTTGTTTGCTACGGAAGGACATGATTTAAAATGTCTTCTAAATGAATCAGATGATGAAGTACACAAATATTTATCAAATATTTGGAAAAATCGTTCTGACCGGTATTCTGAAGAACGTTCTAGCACGACTAAAAAAAATAAAGTAGAAATGTATCACATTGGTGGATAAGTTTTAGATATTGAGTTTATAACAGTTACGACTTGTGCTAGTTGAAATAAAAACGTAAACCTCAGAAATTCAATTAACTGTTGCGGTGTCCAATTAAAGTGATAACCACTCTGTTGTTAGGCTTGTTATCATTCAGATGAGCAGATGTCGTTAAATATTGTTATTTCTTTCTCTTCTTGTTTGTCAAAAAGAGAAGATATACATTTATTTTTTGGAATTACATTGTAAAACAAAATGGATAATTGTACGTTTCTGTCGCTATAACCCAACCTATGATCTAATTAATGACAGTCCTCTTCAAGGATTTATATGAGGTTTGTTGTTTTATTTATTACACTCCAACTCTACACACTAAACCTTTGATGTTGTCGAAATTCATTGACTTTTTAAGATCTCAAGCTAAAATTTACTTCAAGTACAAATTTTAGAAATGTAGATAAATGGGAGATTAAGAATGCAAAAAATTCTAGCAGTTTTACTCATTGTTGCTTTTTGTATTAGTTGCGCAAGCAATAATGATCAAGGTGATAATGTGCAAGAAACAAACAATACTTCAGAGCAAAGTGATGCCTCAGCTTCAAGTGATACTTCAGCTTCAAGTGATACTTCGGCTTCAAGTGATACTTCGGATTCAAGCGGTACTTCAGCTTTAAGTGATACTTCAGCTCCAAGCGACACTTCGACTTCAGGCGAGACATTAGCTTCAAGTGACAATACTACAGGCACAGATGGAGATTTATCTGCTTCTTCTACTTGGGAAAGTAATGGCGCAGTTAATGAAGCGAGCAATGATCTTAATCAAATTGCTAATGACACCACAAATTCAATAAATGAAACTATTGATAACTCAACAACTTCAATGAATGAAGCTATTGATAACTCAACAACTTCAATGAATGAAACAAGTAGTTCGGTAGATACAAGTGCAAATGCAAATGTATCTTCAGGACAGACTATTCTTATCTTAACAACAAACGATTTAGTTGAAGATGCAGATAAAGCATCGATATTAAAAGCAGCTAAAGCAAAATGGTTTAGTGGTAAACAATTTGTTGAGATGGCACCTGATGTTTTTGATAACACAATCTCTCAATATGAAGGAACAACAGTTTTTATTGGTAAAGTTATTCGAGCTTATGGGGAATTTGAAATGACGGTTCGTACAGGCGTTGTGACAAAAGATGATCAAGGCTACTACGAAGAACCAATTAATAACTGGCGCGTTCGTGGCCAGCAAACAGCTGACGATTTAGCAAAAGAGATAAAATACGCAGATGATGTTTTTGAAAAAAAATAATATATTATTGTTTTTGGTGGCAGTAACTTCATTCATTTTTTCTCAAGAGAAAGTGAATAAGTTATCCATCGAAATCAATCCTAAATTAAATACATTAAAAATTAAAAAAGATATTGATCATCTTTATACTGTTTCGTGTAAAAACATAGAGAAAAAATTACACCTACCTTCGCCTAATAAAGTACGTATTGTAGTTTGTGCGTCCAACAAAGAAATGAATATTCTTTCAGGACATAAGTTGCCTTCGTGGGCATTAGGTGTGGCATTTTCATCGAGAAATCTAATTTTAATTAATTATACAAATGTCGATACAATGTCAAATAGTCTACCTTCATTACTTGAGCATGAAGTTTGCCACCTTTATCTAGGGAAGTGGGAAATAAAAAACAATTTACAATTACCACAATGGTTTAATGAAGGTATTTGTGAATGGATATCAGGTCGTCTTCACTTACAGCACAATACTCAAATATTTGATCGCGCTATTTGGGATCAACTTATTCCCTTAGATGATCTTAAAGATGGTTTTCCTCGTGGTGCTCAAAAAGCAGCACTGGCTTATGTTCAGGCGCGTGATATCGTTATCTATATGGCGAATAAATACGGACAAAAAAATATTACACAAATTATCGATCATTACAAAACGACAAAAAATTTCTCAGCAGCAGTGCAAAAAGTAACTAATATATCTCTAGCGCAACTTGAAAAAAATTGGATTGAATCCATTACACCCGAATACAAATGGTTTTGGCGTTTAACGCAATTGTTTTCTCTTTTTAGTATAATGGCAATTTTGACTATTCTAGCTTATACAAAACAAAAAAAACGCAAAAAGGCCATCGTTAACAAATGGGAAAAAGAAGATGAATTTTACGAAAATATTGGGTATTGATTACGGACGTCGACGTATTGGAGTTGCCGTTTGTGGACCGCTTGGAATTGCAAATCCTTTAACAGTTATTGTGCGCAAAAATAATGATATACTAAAAGAGTTCGCCGAGATTATAGAAGAGAACGATATAAGTAAAATTGTCCTTGGTCTTCCAAAAAATATGGACAATACCGAAGGTGAAATGGTGGAAGAAGTAAAAGTCTTCGCTAAAGAGCTCGAAGAACAATTTGAGCTTCCGATTGATTTTTGCGATGAACGCCTTAGCACGTGGGAAGCTCAAAATTCACTTAAAAGTATTGGTATGTCGACAAAAAAAAGAAAAAAAATTATAGACGCTGTTGCAGCAACGCTAATTTTGCAAAATTATGTGGACCGTAAAAAATGAAAAAAGAAGCCAAAAAAACAAAACGTAATAAAGTAGTAAAACGCAACAAAGCAAATAATCTACTCAAACGCAACTGGCTAGCTTGTTTTGCAGGCCTGGCAATTTTTGCTTCTTTGTTTATGCCATGGATAGGTGAAACAAAGGGTTTGGAGCAAATCTGGCAAACAAAAAATGAGCGTAAAGTAATTGAGCATGTTTATCATCCACAACAAGACTCTCTTATTTTTGGTGGACATTTAACAATAATATTCACGTTCATGCTAATAGTATTCGTAGAATACTGGCGCGCAAAAGCAGGAAAGTTTAGTGCAACAATTTACATGATTTTAGCAGCTATAATCTTAGTTACTCTAGGCTTTAGTTATATTGAACAAATAAAAATTTTTGGTAGTGGTATGTGGCTTGCTATATCAGGATCATTGCTATTGGGATTAGCTGGATCAACGATGTTCTATGTAAAAAGATAGTTAACCTTTTTTGTAAAAAAAATAAAAATGATCTTGACTTTAACAATTCTTATGATATATTTTCCATACGAACAAAAAAGGTGAAGTAGCTCAGTCGGTAGAGCAATGGAATCATAATCCATCGGTCGGGGGTTCAAACCCCTCCTTCACTACCATAGATAAAGCCTGGCATCCAGAGATGTCGGGCTTTTCGTGTTTTACGCCCCAACCTCCAAAATGAGACGAAAAATATCCTATGTCCCCCAAATTCACCCAATTTTTCCGTCCAGGCGCGGAGCTACCGCGCAGCAAAAACAGATAAAATCTACCTTTGAATCCGTTGTTCAACTGAGTATAATTTAATGCTTTTTGGATCAAATACACTTAGTTAAATATCTAATTTAATACTCTATAATCACATTTACGTTTTAATTTTAACTTTTCGGTTTAAAAAGTTAAGATAGTAAAATGAATATTTGGTTCAATGGAAATAATGTTGTTGATGAAATTAGATTTTAAACAGAATCTAATTTCATATTTTATATCTATAGAAAACAAACACCTTCTAGCAACAAAGCAACAAAGCAACAAAGCAACAAAACACCAAAAATGATAAAAGATACAGCATATCAATTAACATACCTGTCTTTCTCTATACAAGTTCGGTTGTGTCATTGGGGAGAGGGTTATTCAAAATCGAGTAAAAATTACTCTGTCGATACTTTATTTATTAGATGGTTCGTATTTTGAAAATATAGCTCTACAAACAGAAGAAATACTGTCATTAAATGTTGATAATATTTCCTATTTGTATACACATTCTTGATAAGAATTATCAATAGACATTAGGGCGTGTCATCATTCAATACAGATAAAAATATAACGAATTCATTTAATGATACGCCAGTAGTATTGAGCCCGAGCCCGTTTCCGAGCCCGAGCCCGAAAACTTTTTGAGAGCGACAGAAAGTGATTTATTGGTTCAATACTAGTTTTTTGCGATGGAAAAAGAAACTTTGCTTCTTTGATAAATTGTTAGTGAAAGTTTCGGAAACGGGCTCGCAAACGGGCTCGGGCTCGAAAAAACACACAATATTTTGAATGATGACACGCCCTATTTTATCTAAAAATAAATTCATTATTTTATGTTGACCATCTATTGATTTATCTAGTATTATATTCAAAAATGTACTATGTACTTTTTGAAACTTTGGCATAATATTTGCACAGCATTTATTTAACAAAAAAAACAAAACTATTCTAGACAAAACAGGGAAATTAACATGAAAAACTTAATTATAATTTTTTCGGTAGTATCATCTGTACTCATCGGTTGTAAAGCAGAATCTGAAAGAGCAGCATTAGAAGCAAAAGCCAGAAAATGTGAAAAATCAGCAACAAAATATGAGGCATTTGTAAATAAAAAAGAAGAAGCTGAACAGAAAAACAAAGATGATGAAATAAAAAAATTTGACAAAGAGGTAGAAAAAGCGAAAAAACAACACAAAAAGAACTTGTCTTCGCTACGAAAGAAATTAGCCAAAATTGAAAGTGAAATAAAAGAATTCCAAAACGAAATAGGAGGAGCAGGCTTTACAAAGGAGAGTCTTGTTGATGTTAAGACTTATTTGCTCAAGAAAATCAAAAACGCTTTAAAGGATGTAGAGAAAATAAAACCGTATACATCTAGTTATAAGAGTGATGATATGAGAACGATTATTACCATCCTCAAATCTTGGAAAAAAGAGATTAAAAATTTG
The DNA here is from genome assembly GCF_041508025.1 of Candidatus Uabimicrobium helgolandensis. Classification (NCBI taxonomy): domain Bacteria; kingdom Pseudomonadati; phylum Planctomycetota; class Candidatus Uabimicrobiia; order Candidatus Uabimicrobiales; family Candidatus Uabimicrobiaceae; genus Candidatus Uabimicrobium; species Candidatus Uabimicrobium helgolandensis. The sequence continues at coordinate 8,475,602 of NZ_CP165719.1, read as the reverse complement.
AAGAAAATGAAGAAATAAATATTGGTAGTAACACAACGATTTAAATACGCTTATTTTATGATATTTTACAGTTTATCTTGTGAGATATTGCTTTACAAATAGCCATTTAAAATAAATGGCTATTTTTTGAGACAGGGATATAACCTACAGGCTTCGATAAATACTGAAATGCGATGTCCACGTTGATATTCCATCGATAAAACAATTTACACCCTAGCAAATGTAAAAGTCATCAAAGAAAAAAGTGCAAAAAACAGCCAGTTTCGGTAACGTGGTTGAATCCCCTTGCACCATTTAGTACAATTTGTCGGACATTTAATACCCATTTTGTGCGCAGCATCCGCGCAGCAAAAATAAACAGCGAAAATTAAATTGCGCAAATGCAGATAAAATAAAGACAAGCGACGAACGGTAATTCATGGATACGGTTCGAGCCCCTCCTTCACTACCATATAAAACAAACAAAAAGCCCTTCTTAATTAAGAAGGGCTTTTTGCATTTCTGAACTTCAAATCCAATCTTCGTTTTACAAAACCGCACTATAAAAACAATTATAGGAAACAAAAAAAATGAGCCGTTGATTAAATTTAACCAACGGCTCATTGAATAGTAATTTATATTAAAATTGCGATAATTATTATAATAATCTACCTACTTAACTTATTAAATTAAACCATAGTAAGCTTTAAATAGTGGAAGATAATGTTCTATGAAGCCTTTATAAAAAATTTCGCGATATATTATAAAATAAATGATCGCGATGTTAATAAGTGAAATTATTCCAGGAATAATTTTATAACGAAACCATAAACCGTTTATTGATGTCCATGTTCCAAAAACAAGTAATGAAATTCCTATAACTGAACCAGCTATATCTCCCGATGGTCACATTGCAAAAATGGGATTGAAAAAGAAATTCACTATGAGTAGTACAATCGAAGCATAAAAAGACTTCGATGAGTGTTTTGCTCTCAAAGATAATTTGCTCATACAAAACTCCTAAAAAATGTTCTTTTACTAATTTTGTGAGATTGTTATCGATTTAAAATTTGCCAAAAATTTTATTTCAGCTATTTGTTCATAACAATAGTACTATTGTTATGAAATATTTAGTGATTAAAAAGTAGAAAATTTTTTAAATTTGTTAAAGAAGGATGTTGTTTGGCGAAGTAAATTACTTTTACGCAAGTCAAATAAATGTTGAAATTTGAAGAAGTAATTTTTTTTGATATTGATTTATACGTTTATATTGTTATGTTTGCGAGCTCCTTTGCTCTGATATAGATGATCGATCATCTCTCCAATAACTTATAATGTTATAGGAGAGATGAAGCCTAGAGGAAATACTGTCGGGTTTTAGTCAAGGAGAAATGAAGCATTCAAGTTTTTTTAGTGCATTCTAATTCTTTTTTATTTCTTCAATAACTTTTTTAGATAGCATTCTAATATATTTAGATTCTAACTGTGAAATGATTTCAACAGTTTTCTTTTGAAGATTTTGCTCATGATGCAAATCTAAGCAACTAAATAAAAACTTTGCAACCGCGTCATCAAAAAACTGTACTTGTTCAATAAACTCTAATATGAGTAATTTAGGAGCATCTTTTGCGTCTAAAAAAGATTTACTTAGAAATCTAACAACATCCTTAGACTGTGATTTGTTTTGCGCCAAAGAGATAAGAGCTTTAATTATTCTTTCTTGTTCACCTTTCAATATGGTTAAATCTATAGTATCAAATATTTTATCCATAATCGATGGTTGCTTTATTGCACACAAGGCTGTAATAGTTAACATGTGCAATACCCAGTCATTTTTTCTTTTTAACTCTGTTAAAAGCAAATCTAATGCAGGTGCACTTGTTTTCCCCAACGACTCAAAAATATACAATATGTTGTACTTTTTTTCGTTAAAATCATATTCATCTAGGCTTCCCTGTCTAGAATACTCTTCTTTTAGAGTTTCTACTGTTTTAAGTGGAAATTTTTTTCCTATTTTGATAATCGTTTGTGTTGAGGCGTGTTTAATAAGTAATTGTACTACTTCTTTGTCATACTCGCTTATTTTACTTAGTAATAAAATAGTTGCCTCTTCAAAAAAATCATCTTGATTAAGGTAACGTTTTAAAATTTTAATATCTTTTTTAATTAATATTTTTTTACTTTTTAAAATTTCATTACATGTATATGATAATAAATTTTTATCACTTGTAACTATTAGATAAAACTCATCAGAATAAGAAATCGCGCCAGAAAATTTTTTGTGCAATATTTCAAGTGCGACGTTTTTTACCCAAGGATCTTCATCTTTAAAAAACATATCTTCAGCATAACTTCGTAACTTCTCCGTTTTGGGTATCATTATGTTTAAAGCAGATAATGCTCCAATCCTAATGTCGGAATTTGTATCTTTTATTAACAAATACAGCTTTGGAAGAAAGCGTTTCAAGTTAGCATTTCCAATAATTCGCAGAATATGATATTTGAGTATCGCATCCTTTCCTTGTAAATACTCATCTACAAGTGGAATCAATTTTGAAAGATAGCTTGTTGTGTATAGAACATTTACAATTTCAATTTTTATAATACTTGGCTGAGGATCACGTAGTAGAGAGAGTAAAAATGCTTGGATTTTTTGGTTATCTTTACTGAGATTACTAAGCGTTCTTACAACATTTATCTGTAATTCAGGTGATAAGTTTGAAAAATTTTTAATAAGAGTATCTGCTATTACATCAACACTTTCTTTATTGAATGAATATTCGCTAACATCGTATAAAGTCTTAATCATATGTTTTTCTTGTTTTTCTATTGCTTCTTTCACCAAAATACGTATTAAGACAGGGTCATCGAGTCTACGTTTTATCAAACTTCTTAGTCTGCTATGTTTTAGCATCTTGATAAGTAGTTGCTTATCTTTAGATTTAGAAATAGCATCAATTGCCCAGTACCTAAAATCTTTTTTTATATCAACAAACTTGACGTTTTTAAGCCTTATTATTTCTTGGCTTTTAAGACAATTAGCGAACATCATAGTTATTGCTATATAAACTAAAATCTTCATGATATTTCCTTTTGCTATGCAAAAAATTTAGTTGACTTGAAACTATTTTACGAAATGAGTAAATTTTTTGAATACATTTCCATTTTCATCCATAAATCGAATTAAAAATTTTCCTTTCGGCAAGTATAGACAAATTTGTTGTTTTTTCCAAATAGCGATTTGGTCTATAGGAATTGGTAAATTTTTCGTTTGCTCTTCTTCAGAAAAATCTAGTGCTTGAATTAATATTGGCAAAGTTTTTACATCTTCAATTGGAATAATCACTTCTTTTCTTTGTCCACCTAAAGACAGCCATTGAGGTCGATTTTTTTTGTATTTGCTGCGTGGATGAAATACTTGGCAATCGTAAAATTCCTCTTTATTCACCCAAAAAGTATTTTTTGCTGTCCGCAAAACTATGGCTTTTTGCGGTGCAATTTTGTTTTGAATCCATTGAAAATAAGGGTTTTCAATACTTATTTTGCTACACTCTGACATTTTTGTTTGGTCAATAGTAAAAGGATCTATACCTGAAATTTCTCGAAAATATTTGGCCATTGGGGACCAGTATGGCGTCTCTTTTTCGTAGATATGAGCATAGCCTGCGTGAACCAAAACTTTCGCATTTGGGTCGGATTTGAATATTCTTTCATAAAGATTGCGCGCTTGTCCTTCATCGCGTTGCTTTTGACCTCTAGGACCCATATGTTCATAAGCAACTACTTTATAGCCTAACTTGATTGCAGTGCGAACTAAGTCTCCGTATAGTGGTTCTTGTGTATAGTAACCAGATGAAAAAACAGGATAGCCACGTTCTTCCATTTTATCATACTGATTAAGAGTTTCTGCGGCAAAATAACGAAATCCTTGTTTGTATAATTTCTTTAATAGCATAATTGGTAAAACGCGATGTTGCGGTATGTGATGAGCTTCGTTAATAAATATTACGTTTTTAGTACTTGCTACTTCGCAAATTGCCTTAGCAGCATCTAGTACCTGATATTTATCTAGATCAATGGCTTGCGGTTTTTGTTCCTTCTTGTTGTTGTCAAAATATTCAAGAGCTTTTTGATAGTGTCCTATGTATGAAAAATATACACCTAGTAATTGAGTGTAAGAGCTTTTATGTTGAGACAAGAGGTAGCGTTGCTCTTGTTTTTGCAATTTTACGATGGGGTAAAGATAGTGCCCATGGCGATATAATCTTCTGCTTTCTGCATGTGGCGGTTTTAGCGTTTTGTTTTCTTTAGAAAAAAGAGAAGATACTAATATAGACTTTTTTTCTAGTGGAATTTTGACAACTATAGGTCCATACCCTTTTGGTATAGTTAATGGTATTTTAATTGAGCCATATTTTTTAAAAGTTGCTTCAATAGTAAGTTGACTACCTATTGTAAAGCCATTTACATGACTAACAGGATTACCATTAATCAAGATAGATTGTGCTAACATTAATTGTTTTGTACCGGGAGCAGTACTTTGAAAGATAAGTTGTCTTTTCTTTCCGTGCATATAAATATCTTCTGTTTTAGATAATTTTTTTTTATAAAAAAATGAGTATTTACCAGCAATAATTTGTACTGTAAAAGGTGTATCGTCGTATCCAGGCTGTTTTATTGAAAATAAATAACTTCCTGGTTTGACCTGTGTTTGGTTAGAAATGAAATAAGGTATTTTCTTATCGATTAATACTGAATGAGAAGAATAAGCTTCTGTAGACGGAAAAACATCATAATCGATGATGAAACGAATGTTACGATATTTGGCAGTCAGTTTGTGTTTGACGACAAACGGTTCTTTGGAATGCGTAATACTTAAATTTTGTTGTGTTTGTTGATATCCATCATATAAAAAACGTACTATGTACTCGCCAGGTGTAATGACATCGCCGTTTTGAATATCTTTCCAATTTTTTTCACCGGCGGTAGAAATTTGAGTTGTTCCTTTTAACTCATTTTTAAAAGGAGCTACGTCATATGTTAAATTTAATTGCAATGATCGGTTGGCATATAGTAGATTACAACATAATCCTAAAGTGATTATCCATAGTAGAAAATATTTAGACATTTTAAAACTCTCCTTGGTAGAACGTATTGATGTATCCTATAAATGTATTTTAAAAAGTGTTGAAGTTGAATTTGCTGTTTTCTGACTTTTTGTGTGTATTGTTTTGTGGCTTTATCGTTGTTGACACAAAGTGCAGATAGCAACATATTAAAACTTTAATAAATGGACAGCAAAGTATATATATTTATTCATGGTATTTTTATAAGACCTTGATTGTAAAAAATGAGAAAGTATATAGAATGTTTAAGGCCCATTACAATCTACTGTTAAATTTGACAATGAATAGGGATTGAAAATGAATAGGGATTCAATATGGAAGTAAAATCTAAATCGTTAGCGGAATGTGTCAAGAAAAATGAGACACTAAAAAACAAATTCGTTAAAAAATTCTCCATCATAAGTGATAAGTATTGCGGCCATAAAGCATCTCCGCAACTTTTCGCTGAGTCAAAAATCTCGCCAGAAAATCTGTCAAGATTTTTGCTTTCATCGAAAAGCAGCTACGAACCTTTATTCTCAAAACAAGTAAATAATATTCGTTATTTTTTTCCTTCCCAATAAAAGCAAGGGAAGAAAAAAAACTATATAGAGTTTTGTTTGGGAGGATTAATCCAAACAGCATCAGGTACTAATTTAGGTATAGATATACCTTTTCTAAAACGTCCAGGATTTTGTAAGTATGCCTGATAGAGAGTATCTTTTCTGATGTTATAAAAATGCTGAACTTGTCCATAGTGCACCATTTCAGGAGTAAAAAGAGCTATTCCAGTATGCCGATGTTCTTTGTTATACCACAGAAAAAATGTCCGACAAAAACTTCGCGCATCTTGTATAGAACCAAATCTCTCAGGAAAATCTGGTCGATACTTCAAAGTCTTAAATTGACTTTCACTAAAGGGGTTATCATTTGAAACGTAAGGTCTCGAATGTGTTTTTGTTATTCCTAAATCAGAGAGTAAAAGTGCAACATTTTTCGACCTCATTGAGGCTCCGCGATCAGCATGTATTGTAAGTTGTCCTTTAGGGATTTTTTGCTTTACCGTCGTTTCTTCAATTAAATCACTAGCTATTTTTTTACATTCTTTTTTGGCAATTGTCCAACCGACAACACAGCGACTATATACATCCAAAATTACATATAAATAAAAGTAGTTCCACTTTCTTGGACCTTTTAATTTACTGATGTCCCATGACCATAAGCAATTCGGAGCCGTAGCCAGTAGTTCTGGTTTTTCGTAATTACGATGCTGCCTTTGTTTTCTCCTTTCTTGCGAGCTCTCTTGATCGTGCAATAAACGATACATTGTTCTGTAAGAACATAGATATTTTCCTTCATCTAGCAATATCGCATAAACCTCTCGCGGCGACATGTCAACAAAACGCTCTGAGTTTAAAATTTCTAAAACATTTTCCTTTTCTTTTTTTGTTAGCGCATGGGGATAGCAACCCTTTTTCCTTATCTTTTTTCCTCCGTTTTTCCAACGATACCAACTTGCTCTTGCTATGCCAAAACTTTTACAAGCTTCTCCTATATCGTTCGCTAAAATAGCTACTGCTTTCATTATTTCGTATCGTTCTCTTCCTCTGACAGCTCTAATATTTGGGATATTTTTTTTTGAGCTTCTATTATTAGCTCTGCTCGTTTTAATTTTCTTTCTAAAGCTTCTTTTTCTTTTTTCAATTTGGTTATTTCTGCTGAAGTGTCTATTTTTCTATCTGTTTTTTTCAACTTTGTTTGCTCCCATTTCCCCGATTCGTAATTGCCTCTCCACTTTTTTACTGCGGCATAATACAAGCCTTCTTTTCTCAAGAATGCTCCTATTTTACCTGTTCCGGCTAATGCATCCACTTTTTTTATTATCTCTTTTTTGTACTCTATTGTTCGCTTTCGTCTTGTAAGCTTTTTTTCTTGGAATTCTGGGTTTGGGATTTCTTCATTTTTTTGCGACACCTGTATTTTCCTTTTTCACCCTACTATTCTAAATTGATATTTTAAGGTGTCTCACTTATTATGGCACAGAGGGAGAAGCAGTAAGGAACAATACCGTATACTACGGTTGTGCTTTTTTCTTAAATGAGAATGAAGAATATGAAATAGATGGTTGTGTTTTTAAAAATTGTAGTTTTCGTACAGATGTAGTTTTTAGGCGAATAGAAAATAGCCATTTTGTAAATTGTAACTTTTCTAATAAATTTTGCCTGGATTTGTATCGAACAGGAATAACAGAGTTACCAAAAGAGATCGGACAACTTTCCTCTCTTACTCATCTTAATCTAGGGGGTACAGAAATAACGGCGTTACCAAAAGAGATCGGGCGACTTTCTTCTCTTACTCACCTCGATCTATGGGGTACAGAAATAACAAAATTGCCAAAGGAGATCACACAACTTTCTTCTCTTACGTATTTTTCTTTAGAGGGCTCGAGGATGAAAAAACTGCCAAAGGAGGTCACACAACTTTCTTCTCTTACACATCTTTTTTTAGAGAACGCGTGGATAGCAGAGTTACCAAAAGAGATAGGACAACTTTCTTCTCTTACTCATCTTAATCTAGGGGGTACATGGATAGCAGAGTTACCAAAAGAGATAGGACAACTTTCTTCTTTGGTAGAGCTAAATTTAACAGATTTAAAAAAAATAACAGAGTTGCCAAAAGAGATAGGACAACTTTCTTCTCTCACTCGTCTTATTTTAAGACAATCATACATAACAGAGTTACCAAAAGAGATTGGATGGCTTTCTTCTCTTACTCATCTTGATTTGGACTATTCACGCCAAATAACAGAGTTACCAAAAGAGATAGGAAGACTTTCTTCTCTTACACATCTTAATTTGGAGAGAACAGAAATAACAGCCTTACCAAAAATGATAGGTCAACTTTCTTCTCTTATTTATCTTGACTTGAGTGGTACAAAGATATCAGAACTACCAAAAGAAATTGACCAACTTTTTTCTCTTATTCAACTGGATTTAACAAATACCAGTATAACAGAGTTCCGAAAAGAGTTCTTAGATTCGCATCAAAATGTAGTTTTGCACGAAAAGTTTACCAATGTTCCTCGCTCTCAAGAAGGATCTGTGACAAAATTGCCAACAAGCCGTAACTTTTAGCAGGATTTTTTGCGAGAGATCAAGAGTAAGATAACTAAGTTCTTCTGATTGCAATTCATAAAATTACACCGCGTCACGACATATAAACTAATCAATCACTTAATATGCCAGGCTTGAATATCATTCAGTTAAGACTACAATTAAGTAAATACAAAGTATACAAGAGTAATTGAAAAAGGAAATTTTTCTTCCTGAAATGGATAAAACTAAAATCGTAAATATGCTACAAGAAGATTCTTACTTCTCTTTCTTAGGATTTGGCTTTTTTGTTTGCTGAGCCTGGTACCGATGTTTGAACTTTTCTCATGATACTACAGAGTTAGATTTCGAAATTGACTATGTTGAAACACTGATGAATTCTACCTTGGTAAAATTAAAGGATTAAGATAGATCCACAGATAAAATTATGTTTCGCTTGATCTCATATCTAACCTAGCTTGGCTCTCAGTCGTTGATTGCGGACTAATCAAACTTGAGCCTTTCTCACCATGTTATGTTCCCCAGCCAGTTACTTGGTCTGAGTAAGGTGAGTACTTTAAAACATCTCTTTCTAATGTTTACCTCCTGAGGTAACCTTATATAATACACAACAGCGCACGCGCCCAGTGAGAATATCAATGATCAATGGTTTATTTCATATAACAACAAGATGTGATAATGTTACACAAACGTTACAATCAAATTAGTGCTTTTGTGGTAATATAGGGTTAAATACGAAACACACAAACCTAACCAAGGAGTAATTAGCATGAGAATATATTACGTTTTGTTTACTACATTTTTCTTACTATGTTCATGTTCATGTTCATCTAAAAACATAAGCACAGACAACCCAGGTCATCTGACTCAAGAAGAATATGTAGGTGGTTACGCTAATGTTGTAAAAGTATCGCATTACAAAAAAGAGAAACTCTTAAAGGTTTGGCTTACTTTTAAAAACTACAAAGAGTGTTCTATTGTTTTAAAAAACAGCTCTTTAATTTTGCTTTCAGACTATGGGGATGAATTTTCTTCTGAAGAGAGTTATGACGGTCCTGTTGAAGAAGGTAAAGAGTACCTATATTCTTTCAAAAATTATCCCAAAAAAATACGAGAGTGTTTATGGGGGGAAGGAATCTCTTGCTATCACGAAATTAAAATTACGGGTATTACTACTCCTCTAATCCCTGACACCGTAAATGTCGTAGAAGGGAGCTTTTACATGGAGAAACCAAAAGAAAAAGAAACAAGCTTGGCAGATGGTGCAAAAAGTGCTTTTTCGTACATAACGGCTCCTGTAAAAGTTGTTGGAGAAGTACTGAGCGCTCCCGGTGATGTTATGCGGGCTATTCTGTTTATACCTCTCGGACCTCTTGCAATACCAATGATGCTTGGAACGTTAAAGTAGTGCCAAGAAAGAATCACAAGAAATATCCATATCTACTTAAAGATTTAGATATCAATTATTCTGACATGGTATGGGTGACAAACGTTAGCACTATAGTTCTTCTGCAAATTTTTTTCTATTTTTCTAAATTCATTTCTTCGATATAATCTCATCTCTTTCTTCCTTATTGTGGTTTATGTTCTTTATTTTTGGTTTAACCATTTTAGGAAGAAAGGTTTCCTTTTTCAATTACTCCTATATACTTTGTATTTACTTAATTACAGCCTTAACTGAATGACATTCGAGCCTGGCACCGATATTCACCGATATTTGGACATTCGAGCCTGGCACCGATATTCACCGATATTTGTAGACCTTAAATAAGGTCTAAGTGATGAACACGCCCTAATAAATTTTTAAAAAAAATAAAAAAATCTCTCAGGATTTTCACTATCAAGGTAAGAAACTAGTAGAAAGGGAGGTTTATATGAAAAAAGAGACAGATTGGCTTAAAGTAATCACAGCGGGAGTAAGCACGACTAACTACAATATAAGTGAGCGTGACGAAGCCCTTTTATCTATATTCCAACGTTTTCAAAGTCCCATCACAAATCTATTTAGTCGACAATTTAGGAAAATGGGATATTACGATAAGAATTATGCTCAAGATATGTTTGCTCAATTTTTCTCATACGTATTCGAAAATAGAAAAAAAATATTTCGCAGCGCTGACCCTGAAAAAGGAAAATTGAGAAATTTGATGTTTACTATTGCTACTCGATATTTTCAAAAGAAAGTCAGTATGTATGTAAATACTACTGTTTTTTTAGATCCTAAAGTAATGGAGGCTAACTTTTCTCATGACACTACAGAGTTAGATTTCGAAATTGACTATGTTGAAACACTGATGAATTCTACCCTTGTAAAATTAAAGGATCAAGATCGATCCACAGATAAAATTATGTTTCGTATGTTCCAGTATAAATTTTTCTCTAAAGAAAATAATAAAAAGACGGCTTTTGACTTAGCCGTTTTTTTTAATGAAATCTCCGAGGAATGTAGCAACATAGAAAAGAAAAAGGTGGAAGATCGAATTTATCAGAGAATGAAAACGGCAAAGGATCTATTTGCAACGATTTTGTTGCAAGAAATTAGGGAAACATTACTTATACCTGACAATATTCCCATTTCCCAAGAAGAGAAGAGTTTATTTTGTAAATATGCTTGTTGGATTCGAGTAAATGAAATTTAGGAGAATGACGTTGTACTATTAGATGAATCTATTTCACGTTGACACGCCCAAGTTTATAAAGATGAAAAAAGTATTTTCTTAGAGGATTTGAATTTCGCAAATGGAATTCAGATAAACGGAAAAAGAGTTGTCTTTCGCGCATTGGAAAATGGAGATGTTATTCAAATTGCAATGCAAAGATGACTTTTTCTGAGGAATCTTTGCTGAAACCAATACTAATGCTTGATCTCCAAATTTTAATAGTACAGAAAAAATTGATTTAACGCTTTTGCAAAATCTATCCAATTCCATCCAAACTTTGCATTGGATCAAAATTTATGGTACCCTTTTATAGGTACAGTCAGGGGGAAAGTGGGCGATGATGGCTTGATTGGTGGAGCTAGATATGTAAAGCTGTCAGACGATTTAAAGAACTGATCCAACAATTATGATTTCTAATAGTACAAGCAATTTTGTCATTGCAACTGAAAAGTGATTATCTCTCATTAAGGATATACAAGTGAAAAACAAGATACACTCTACCTTTTTTTATCTTTTATTTCTTTCATCTTTATTAGCCAGCGAATATCATGAAATAATGGATTTTATTAGTGCAGGAAAAGATCGAGTAAATGTAAATGTCTCAGAATTTGATCGCTATAAAGTGATGGATTTTATTAGTGCAGGTGGAACAGTCACAGTTGATCAAGAATTTGATCGTTATGAAATAATGGATTTTATTAGTGCAGGAAAAGATCGAGTAAATGTAAATGTCTCGGAATTTGATCGCTATAAAGTGATGGATTTTATTAGTGCAGGTGGAACAGTCACAGTTGATCAAGAATTTGATCGTTATGAAATAATGGATTTTATTAGTGCAGGAAAAGATCGAGTAAATGTAAATGTCTCAGAATTTGATCGCTATGAAGTGATGGATTTTATTAGTGCAGGTGGAACAGTCACAGTTGATCAAGAATTTGATCGTTATGAAATAATGGATTTTATTAGTGCAGGAAAAGATCGAGTAAATGTAAATGTCTCAGAATTTGATCGCTATGAAGTGATGGATTTTATTAGTGCAGGTGGAACAGTCACAGTTGATCAAGAATTTGATCGTTATGAAATAATGGATTTTATTAGTGCAGGAAAAGATCGAGTAAATGTAAATGTTACAGAGTTTGATCGCTATGAAGTGATGGATTTTATTAGTGCAGGTGGAACAGTAATGCCAAGAAAGAAAAAGTAAAAATAGATATTGATAAATTTTAGATGAGCTTTGGCTCATAACCCATTACAAATTTTGGTCAGGGCCATTTAATAAACTTAACATGCCAGACTCATGTGTAGTGGTTTGCTGAGCCTGGCACCGATATTTGTAATATTTGTACTGAGCCTGGCACTGATATTCAATGTTTACTTTTCGCTATTTGCACCAGCATTTCGCACTATGTTGACATCTACGGCTAAACATGTTAATTCCTCTTAGAGGATTAGGTCTTAATCTTTTATAATACGTCCATTTTTCCATGTTCCACTATTCCACACTTCACCTTCTGGACCGTATTCTATACCATATCCGTGACGCACACCTTCTTTAAATTGTCCTACATATTTACAACCTGTAGGAGTATATTGAACTCCTTTCCCGTGCTTTCTGTTACTTTTCCATTCGCCTTCATATTTTCCTTCTGGTGAGCCTTCTAAAATTTTAGTAAATACACCATCACCTTCTTTAGCCCAATTGCAAAATATACCGTTGTAAGTTTCTCCGCTATCTTTTTTTAATTCTCCCTTACCGTAAAAACATCCTTCTTTCCATTCTCCTTCGTAGTGATACCAACTATCATCACATAAGAAAGTGCAGCTTCCATTACCATGAGGAACACCATTTTTACAATTACCATAATAATTTGCTTTTAAAATTTTGCCAATTGGAGTTTGGAGAAAAAAGCACTCTGGAAATATTTTTACAACAGCCTCTATTTTTGTTAAGTCTAGGTAAAATCGATGTCGTTCCTTAATGGCATTAATTAATATTAATGTGCCATCGTGAAAATATGGGTCAGGTTTTATTGTAATGGCTTGCTTGATACTAATTTCTTTGATATCGCTAGGAAGCTTTTCTGCACTTGGCATTTGAGCTCCTTTTAGAAGTATGGGAATAATACGAATATTTCTTTCCAAAGCTGTCCGTATTTCCATGCGCACGTTATCGTTTTCGTCGTGAAGACGCACATCTCCGTTTTTATTTTGACAGAGCCAATCTGTACCAATTAAGGGAACAAAGGTCTCACATTCGTTTAATACCTCTTTTAAGCATTTTATAAAATTTCTTCCTGGTTGTATTTTTTCCACATCGAAAAAAACTAAATCTGTTCCAAAAAGCTCTATCAATTTATCATAAATACGGCCAGCAATATATTCAGTATCTACTCTACGATAAGAGATAAAAATACCGCCTTTTTTTTCTAACATAACTGTACTCTCCTACTCTATTTTTCTTTGACGAATTCATCAGCAATCCATACCCAATACTTTTCCTTATATTATTCTTATAATTAGATCGCTAACCATGCCGATATCTTCTATGTTAAGGTGTTTAGTCAGTATTACTCTAAGAGGTATATAATAAAAGGGGGAATGAAATTGAAAATAAAAAAGAGTTGCATCGTATAAAAATGATATCCTTGCTTCGCGAAAAAGCAAAGGATGAAAAATACTGTGTATAGAAAAAATAATAAAAGAAAATAAAGTAGAGATCCAGAAAAAACTAGAGAAATTCAAAGAGATTTTCCATCGGGGTATTTTACATTCAATAGTAATTTTGCTTTGAGCATATTATAATAATTTTAATTTATTGCGATTATTGTAATTTTTTACAGAGAATAGAGTGGCATGGATATAAAAATTGGTTTTGGTGTTTATTCTTTGAAGTTTGGACAACGTCAAAAAGAAGTAGAACTACTATTTGGTCTTCCAAACAAAAAATACCAGACAGATTTCGGAAATATAGAATGTCTCAAAAACGTGCAAAAACGTGTCAGACTCAAAAACGTGTCAGACTCAAAACGCAAAAACGTGTCATGCGCACTCAAAAACGTGTCAATTAGATTGTATCTTTATGCTCTTTACAAAGACTTATCTAAAGATTTTAGTTCTTTTATCATCTCCGTCGCGGTATATCGTTCTTTTGGATCAATATGCATAGCTTTTTCTATGATTTTTACTAGTGGAGAAGACAATTGTGGATTATGTTCTTGTAAGCGCATATAACTGTCTTCTCTTTTTTGAGCAAGGGTCTCTTGAAAAGAACCTTGAAAAGGATAGTGTTTACAAAGGCAAAAATACATTAATATCCCAAGCGAATATATATCATTTGCTTGTGTTCGATGTCCTTCAAGTAGAGTTTCATAAGACATATAAACCGTACTTCCTGAAAATGTGAAAATATTTTCCTTTAATGTTTTTAAAAAATCATATTCAAAAAAACCGCGAACCTTAATCTCTTTATTCTCTGTGATAAGAATATTACTTAATGATATACTCTTGTGGGCGATATTCAAACTATGTGTGTATTCCAGAGCTTTTAAGATCTGTATTGCTAACTGTTGTGCCTTTCTGGGAAGAACACATTTTCCGCTAGAAACTATGGCAGACAGAGTAACCTTTCTTGAGTACTCTGATACAAAATAGTAAAGTCCATTATGAACTCCCCAATTGTCAATTTTAAAAATATTCGGATGCTGTAATTTTATTTGGGCATCCAAATATCCCTCTAATGCAGTTTTTTTTATTACAGTTTTGGTAAATATTTCAATAAGTACGCTATTTGCAGATTCTAAATCGCGTGCGATAAAACTTCGTGTATAGTCCGAAATACTTTCTGCTTCCTTTTGGATCTGATACCGGTCTTGAATAATTATTTTTGTCATAGTTTGTTACCACTTCTTTTTCTAACATTAAGATTTTGCTTTACCTAAATTATATCTTGTCTCCAAAGTAAAGCAAGACAAAGCGCAAAAACGTGTCAGACTCAAAAACGTGTCAGCGGTAGCTAATGAGGCAACGAAACTTTTAATTGAAGAGCTTATTACTAACTACAAAGACCGAGAAGGTATTCCGCGAAGACACACAGCGGTCCAAGAAATTGAATTTTCTGGAAAAAGAATGGAAATTCAAACTTACTTTAACAATACTGGTAGTGAAATCTACTCTTTGGTAAATTTTCTAAATTTTTTGAATTTAGCTTATCGCGAAGGAAATGCTATACATGCGATTGGCAATAGCGGTGTTTCATATCGCGATCTAGAGTTTTTACGTTTTTGCCAACACCAAAAGGAAAACAATGTTACAGTTGCTGAACTAGAAAAGAAATATTCGAAACTTTCTGGAGGTACTATCAAAAAAACACTTGGCAAACTTGAAAACAATGACTGTATCCAGATAGAAGATGATGAGATAACTCTCACTTTAAAAGGAAGAGTTATAAACATTGCTGGTAAATAGGAAGTGCTGTAACCGAAATTAAGTAGGTGATTAAAAGGCGCAATAAGCTTTAAATAAAACAAAAGCCGCAGAAAATAACCGCGGCTTTTGTTTTATTTTGATTAGGGGTGTCATCAATTAAGTGCCATCCCTGATTTAATCAGAGATCCAGCACTAACCAAGGTCAAAACGTGTCAGACTCAAAAACGTGTCCTAAACGTATCCCTAAACGTGTCAGACTCAAAAACGTGTCAATATATCAAAGTACTAGTATACATTAGCCAAAACGTGTAAAAACGTGCCTAAACGTGTCCCTAAACGTGTCAGACTCAAAAACGTGTCATGTCAATCAAAAACGTGTCAGACTCAAAAACGTGAACGTGTCAGACTCAAAAACGTGTCATGCGCACTCAAAAACGTGTCATGCGCACTCAAAAACGTGTCATGCGCACTCAAAAACGTGTCAATATATCAAAGTACTAGTATACATTAGCCAAACAAAAACGTGTCAGACTCAAAAACGTGTCATGCGCACTCAAAAACGTGTCACTCAAAAACGTGTCACTCAAAAACGTGTCAATATATCAAAGTACTAGTATACAATATCAGACTTGTCACTTTTCTTATATAGTCTATCTGCGTAGTATAATTATGATTTCTTCGTAATGATAGGAGCTTGAATGTTATCGAAGTCGGAAATTATTGAAAAAATAAAATCTTTAGAGAAAAAGCCTGTCGCTATTCAAGCTATTTGGGATGGAGATACAACTGGTTGGATGTTGGATCTCCAAGCCGTTTACAAAAATAAAACAATGCGCATAGCTACTTTACGCGATGGTGGTGACATGAAATTGTTTAACGGAACTGTTCCTCCTTGGTCTGAGGTAGAGCTGGCGAAAAGCATAGGTTCAATATCGGTGTCAAGCTCAACAAATAAAGAGAAGTAAAAAGCAGTAAGTTGATCTTTATTAGTAACTTACTCCAAATAAAGATGGTGGCTGTAGTGTGTTTTGTCAAACGAACTTATAGAATAATATAGTTAAATAAAGTTATTTTATAAAGGAAAACAAATGCGCCCAGTGAGAATATCAATGATCAATGGTTTATTTCATATAACAACAAGATGTGATAATAAAAACTTCTATTTTAAAGAAGATGAGGACTTCATAGAATATTTAAAGGTAATAGAAAAAGCCCGCGAAAAATACTCTTTTAAGCTACACGCTTACTGCATAACCAGCAACCACACCCATTTGTTAATATCAACTCCAGTAGAAGACAATCTGTCAAAGATAATGCAATATATCAATGGTGAGTATGCAAAGAACTACAACCGTAGACACAAACGCACAGGACATTTTTGGGGCGAGAGGTTCTATTCAACGATCATTGACTCGGAAAGTCAGCTACTTAATACAATATTTTATATTGAACTTAACATGACAAGGAACAAAGTTACAAAGCACCCAAAAGAGTGGAAATGGAGCAGCTATAATCAACATGCAACAGGTAAAGGTCTTATCAATATTGACTATCACGAAATTTATATGAACCTTGGTAAGACTATAAAGCAAAGGCAGGAAAAGTATGTTGCAATGATGAAAGAAAGAATGAGAGAAAGAGGTTTACTGGTCAAACAACCACAAATTACTTATGGTTTGGTTTTTGGCTCAGAGTCTTTTATAAAAGAAATTATCAGTAAGTATACATCTCATAAATACTACCAGAAACGTAAAAGCTACACTTTGGATCGCAGTACATCTTGTTTAAGGAAATTTAAAACCTAGGTTTTGACTCATTTACTAGCCTATATTTTCTACATGATAGTCTACAAGGAAAATCTGTTTCCATTTCTCAAGTGAGAAAAACGCTTCACATTTATCTATCTAAATTGCAATTTTTTTCGCGCTAATAATTTTTGTTTTGCATCATTTTTTATTGCCACTACAACTTTTGTCTTATCTTGGATGATTATTACGTTTTAAGTTATTACGAGTCTGGCATTGAATTAAACGAGTCTGGCATTGAATTTTTTATGAGTACATTTTGCTGTGAGTGGTCTGGCATTGAATTAAACGAGTCTGGCATTGAATTTTTTGCAAGAAAGAATTGAGTATTGAGAATGCCTAAAACTAACTAAATAAAGAATATGGTTGTGTGCAACAGCAGTATGAAAAACAACAAGACGGATAAGGTTGTAGGCTAAAACATAGGCATAGATTTCTTTATACAATATATCAGGCGTTTTGCCTTTTAGTTTTTCCATGCACATATTAGTTTTCAAAGTACGTAGATAAAGCTCTGCATTCCATCGAAGAAAGTACAACTGCGCAATATCTCCAAAAGTATATGCGTCAAAATCAAGTAGAGAAGTGACTATGATAAACTCTTTGGAACGAAAGCCAGGAGTATTAACTTTGTACTGAACAAGGCGAACTTCCATTGATTCAGGAATTAAATATGGCATTTCAACCCAATCAGGTAGTCTCTTAGGGCGATGCCATTTTTTTATTTCTTGTTTTTCAACAATATAAGTAGTATTTGCTAAGCGAGTATTGGCTTTACCTCTAACACGAAAAACAAAATCATGCTTATAAAGATATTGAAGGTAGGCAGAATCACAATAAGAACAACATCCTCTGTCACCTAAAACAACTGTTCCTTGTTCAAGGTTTTCATATAAACGGCGAAATAAAACTCTTTCATGAATAGAATAATTGGCAAAACGAATTTTAATTACCATTCCTGTTGCTAAGCAAAAAGCCACTGCTATTCTGATAATTGGGAAGCCACAACCTTCTTTTTGGCTTTTGATTTGAGGATACATTTCTTGATTCTTAATTGTATCTGGTGCATTGATACAACTGCCATCAACTATCGCTACTCGCCGTCCTCTCCATAATCTTTCTTTTGGTAGTTCTTCCCTCGTTTCTGCGACAACTTTACTCACTAATTTCGATATCAAATTTTTAGGTAGCCTTTGCCTTGCTTGACAGTAAGCGCTTGCGCATATTGAACTCATTTTCTTATTTTGTTTCGTAAAAAATGCCCTCACTCTTCCCGCCGTTTCCTCACAACTATTGTTATCTGATAATATTTGCGATAGAAATGCCCACAATGTTATTGCTGGTGTAAATACTCTACTTCGATACTTGATTTTCTCTTCTTTTATCACTTCTTCTATTAAATTTTTTCTTAGTAGTTTTATGAATGGTAAGCCCTTGTTCTTCTGCAAATTTTTTTTCTATTTTTTCAAAGGCGTTTCTTCTGTATAATTTCATCTCTTTCTTCCTTCTTGGTTTTTGTTTTTTCTGATTTAACCATTTTAGGAAGAAAGATTTCTTTTTTCAATTACCTTTGTATACCTAATTTTTACTCGCTCATAAGCTTAACTGAATGACATTCGAGTCTGACACGAATTCTGAGTCTGACACGAATTCTGAGTCTGACACGAATTCTGAGTCTGACACGAATTCTGAGTCTGACACGAATTCTGAGCTTGACACGAATTCTGAGCCTTGAAATTGGCAACGAGAATTGAGTCCGACATGAGAATTGAGTCCGGCATGAAGAATTCTGAGCCTGACACGAATTCTGAGTCTGACACGAATTCTGAGTCTGACACGAATTCTGAGTCTGACACGAATTCTGACGAATTCTGAGTCTGACACGAATTCTGATAATCCAAATCTCCTGTTTTATTCCTCGAATCCTCTAACTTTATCCCAAAAAAGCTAATATTTTGTTATGCTGCCACCAGAATTGAGTCTTCTGTCGAATTAGTATTTCGTATGACAACATATCTAATCTTAAGTCTATATTTTATATATAGATAGATGAAAATGGGTAGAAGTTAAAAAAGCTAATATTTTGTTATGCTGCCACCAGAATTGAGTCTTCTGTCGAATTAGTATTTCGTATGACAACATATCTAATCTTAAGTCTATATTTTATATATAGATAGATGAAAATGGGTAGAAGTTAGTTCTATATCAAAAAAACTAATGCTTCATTAGCTATTGCTTCTATGGAACTAGTGTTTCGTATGATAACCATATTTGATGTTAAGTCTATACTTTATATATAGATAAATAAAAATTGGTAGATACTAGTTCCATATCAAAAAAAACTAATGCTTCATTAGCTACCGCTGACACGAGAATTGAGTCTGACACGAATTCAGAGTCTGACACGAATTCAGAGTCTGACACGAATTCAGAGTCTGACACTAATTCAGAGTCTAACACGAATTCTGAGTCTGACACTAATTCTCTGGTTTAATTTCCAATGTGTGAACTTTGTTCATCTCCTACAGCTCGAGCTAGTAACACTAATTCTCTGGTTTAATTTCCAATGTGTGAACTTTGTTCATCTCCTACAGCTCGAGCTAGTAACACTAATTCTCTGGTTTGATTTCCAATGTGTGAACTTTGTTCATCTCCTACAGCTCGAGCTAGTAATACTTTTGCTGATGATCGAGGAAGAGAAACAACTACCCAGCGTTTATCTTGGACTTTCAAATTAACCAACCAAATTGCCAAATTGAGTTTTACACTAATTCTCTAATTCTGAGTCTCACTGAGACCGAAATGATGAAGCTTTTGTCTTAAGCTTCATCATTTCTTAATAAAGTTTATACATAAATTTAAACTTTTTTTTATGTTAATTTAATCTCCAATTCATTTTTAAATAATATAAGTAATATATATTCTCATTTAGGCATATAGAACGCTATTTGTATAGCTTTATACTAATTTGGGTTTTGTCGTCAATTAATCTAACTACGCCTAGTACTCTGGAACATTAATACGTAGCTAACTCTGAGAAATAGAAATTACAATGGTTTATGATGTCCTCCTGTTGGTACACCCAACTGTTATCCCATAGGAGGACTTACGTATGTTTCTTTGAATCTGAAAAAATGACATGTCAGTGCGCAACTTTGAAATATGTCAGTGCGCAACTTTGAAATATCTATACTTCGGTGCTTCAAACTGAGGTTGCGTTTTTTCAGTTCTTTTTGGTATATGTAAGCTCTTCCTGTGGGGAAATAATCGGCTTTAGCCGATGTGGGCATCGCATACCTTGTATTTTCTGATTTTGGTACTAGAGACAAAAACTATGTTCCTGACAACTACGATTTCTTTTTAAGAAACACTTGGCATATTCGGTTGTGATTAGGATCTCGACTAGAGCCGCATTCACGAATGTATTAATTGACGACAGGCATCTAATTTAAATATCAGTTCTATTTTTATGAAGGAGATTATCTATGCGTAAATATAAAGTTGATTTTTTGTACCGTCCTGGACTTAACTATTCAGATGAAAAATTACAAGAACTAATCTCAGAGTTACAGGAAGTTGCGTCTTGTTGTTTTGATGAGTTACCGAATTACCAATGTATTTCTGGATCGCGAGAAGAATTATCGGATAAAGTAATTACTATTGCTCGTAATGATAAAGGAAAATTAATTGGTTTTTGTTCGGCTGTATTGTTACCAATCCCAGGTATGGGGTCTATTTTTCATTTAGGCTTGACTTGTGTTCTTCCACAAGCTAGAGGTTTTGGTTTAACTCACGTATTGACATCTAAAGTCTTAGTTAAATATTTATTGTTTTATCGACCAATTGGATGCCAATGGATTAGCAATGTAGCTTGCGTACTCAGTAGTTTAGGGAATTGCTCCATATATTTCCGCGATATATATCCTTCTCCTTTTTTTACTACTCCAAGCGAAACCCATAAAAAAATTGCAGAAACAATAAATAATCAATATCGCAAGAAAATACATATTGATGCTGAAGCAAATTTTGATGATAAGAATTTCGTTTTCCGTGGTAGTGTCAAAAATACTGTTTTTCAAAAAGAGGCTGATGACCTCCGTTTTTTCCATCGACAAAAATATGTTAATAATTATTATAAAAGTATTATTAATTTCGAGGAAGGTGATGAAGTTTTACAAATTGGCCACATCAGTTTATTTGAGGGAGCTAAATATTTTTTGAAGAGAGCTTTATCTATCAATACTATAGAGCGTCAAATTCAGGATGCAATGGCTTTGGCAAATCTTTCTGATGCAAAGGGAAAATTTTAAAGTACTTATCGTTTTTACAATTTCTTATCTCAGTTGCAATTAAGACGACTTTTGAGCGTATTTTTATGTGAGTGCAAAAATGCATTACCAGTATGCACTGCGTAAAAGAAGATTACTTCTCTAATCGTAGCCCCTGACCGCGACCGAATATTTAAGTATTTCTTGAAAAAGAAATCGTAGTTGTTTGGTTATGATCGTTATTATGGCTAAGATCATGGGCATAGTTATGAATTTTTCAGCACTATTTTAATTGGTGGCAAGTTTTACAAAATAAAGAAGTGTTTGTTAAATTTTTGAGATGTTTGACAATTTCTCTTGTAATTCGAGATGCATTTCAGCAAAATATGGCTTTTACAGGAATTCCATATCCTAACTCCTACGGAGAAATCACAATGTTAGCAGAAAAAATTCTTGTTGTTGAAGATGAGGCAGATATTTTCGAATTTTGCTCTGACCCGAATTTTACTTAGGCGCTATTTACCTAGCTTCGGATATTGTATTGTGCGTTTTCGCTTTCCTAGTTTTAATCTGGATAATGACCCGAATTTTGCTCTGACCCGAATTTTACTTAGGCGCTATTTACCTAGCTTCGGATATTGCATTGTGCGTTTTCGCTTTCCTAGTTTTTAATCTGGATAAAGTTAATTGAATTTAAAATTGATACTCCCTTTTTTGCTGTGTTTTTATTTACACGAAAAAGTAATTTTTGACAAATAAAGTGCAATTAGGAATCCGTTGTTCGTTCATTATATTATCTATAAATGCCAAATTCGACATGAGTCTGGCGCGGCTGAAGCTCACTATCAAGGTAAGAAACTAGTAGAAAGGGAGGTTTATATGAAAAAAGAGACAGATTGGCTTAAAGTAATCACAGCGGGAGTAAGCACGACTAACTACAATATAAGTGAGCGTGACGAAGCCCTTTTATCTATATTCCAACGTTTTCAAAGTCCCATCACAAATCTATTTAGTCGACAATTTAGGAAAATGGGATATTACGATAAGAATTATGCTCAAGATATGTTTGCTCAATTTTTCTCATACGTATTCGAAAATAGAAAAAAAATATTTCGCAGCGCTGACCCTGAAAAAGGAAAATTGAGAAATTTGATGTTTACTATTGCTACTCGATATTTTCAAAAGAAAGTCAGTATGTATGTAAATACTACTGTTTTTTTAGATCCTAAAGTAATGGAGGCTAACTTTTCTCATGACACTACAGAGTTAGATTTCGAAATTGACTATGTTGAAACACTGATGAATTCTACCCTTGTAAAATTAAAGGATCAAGATCGATCCACAGATAAAATTATGTTTCGTATGTTCCAGTATAAATTTTTCTCTAAAGAAAATAATAAAAAGACGGCTTTTGACTTAGCCGTTTTTTTTAATGAAATCTCCGAGGAATGTAGCAACATAGAAAAGAAAAAGGTGGAAGATCGAATTTATCAGAGAATGAAAACGGCAAAGGATCTATTTGCAACGATTTTGTTGCAAGAAATTAGGGAAACATTACTTATACCTGACAATATTCCCATTTCCCAAGAAGAGAAGAGTTTATTTTGTAAATATGCTTGTTGGATTCGAGTGAATTAAACGAGTCTGGCATTGAATTTTGCTTTGAACTTTTGCAAAATCTATCCAATTCCATCCAAACTTTGCATTGGATCAAAATTTATGGTATCTTTTTAGAGGTACAGTCAGGGGGAAAGTGGGCGATGATGGTTTGATTGGTGGAGCTAGATATGTAAAGCTGTCAGACGATTTAAATAACTGACCCAACAATTATGATTTCTAATAGTACAAGCAATTTTGTCATTGCAATTGAAAAGTGATTATCTCTCATTAAGGATATACAAGTGAAAAACAAGATATACTCTAGCTTTTTTTATCTTTTATTTCTTTCATCTTTATTAGCCAGCGAATATCATGAAATAATGGATTTTATTAGTGCAGGAAAAGATAGAGTAAATGTAAATGTCTCAGAATTTGATTGCTATAAAGTGATGGATTTTATTCGTGCAGGTGGAACAGTCACAGTTGATCAAGAATTTGATCGTTATGAAATAATGGATTTTATTAGTGCAGGAAAAGATCGAGTAAATGTAAATGTCTCGGGATTTGATCGCTATGAAGTGATGGATTTTATTAGTGTAGGTGGAACAGTCACAGTTGATCAAGAATTTGATCGTTATGCAATAATGGATTTTATTAGTGCAGGAAAAGATCGAGTAAATGTAAATGTCTCAGAATTTGATCGCTATAAAGTGATGGGTTTTATTCGTGCAGGTGGAACAGTCACAGTTGATCAAGAATTTGATCGTTATGAAATAATGGATTTTATTAGTGTAGGAAAAGATCGAGTAAATGTAAATGTCTCAAAATTTGATCGCTATGAAGTGATGGATTTTATTAGTGTAGGTGGAACAGTCACAGTTGATCAAGAATTTGATCGTTATGAAATAATGGATTTTATTAGTGTAGGAAAAGATCGAGTAAATGTAAATGTTACAGAGTTTGATCGCTATGAAGTGATGGATTTTATTAGTGCAGGTGGAACAGTAATGCCAAGAAAGAAAAAGTAAAAATAGATATTGAGAAATTTTAGATGAGCTTTGGCTTATAACCCATTGCAAATTTTAAATATTTGTCTAAGGGAGGCGGCTGAAAATAATTTACCATTTCACGTGCTATTTTATCCATCAACGTCGTTATTCTTCACTGCGGCTATGCGTGTTAAAAATGCCTAGTTAATGAATGAAATTTCTGTGTAAAATTCTGTATATTATTTTCAATCGCCTTCCTTAGTTGGTTCAATATCGGTGTCAAGTTCAACAAATAAAGAGAAGTAAAAAGCAGTAAGTTGATCTTTATTAGTAACTTACTCCAAATAAAGATGGTGGCTGTAGTGTGTTTTGTCAAACGAACTTATAGAATAATATAGTTAAATAAAGTTATTTTATAAAGGAAAACAAATGCGCCCAGTGAGAATATCAATGATCAATGGTTTATTTCATATAACAACAAGATGTAATAATAAAAACTTCTATTTTAAAGAAGATGAGGACTTCATAGAATATTTAAAGGTAATAGAAAAAGCCCGCGAAAAATACTCTTTTAAGCTACACGCTTACTGCATAACCAGCAACCACACCCATTTGTTAATATCAACTCCAGTAGAAGACAATCTGTCAAAGATAATGCAATATATCAATGGTGAGTACGCAAAGAACTACAACCGTAGACACAAGCGTACAGGGCATTTTTGGGGCGGAAGGTTTTATTCAACAATTATTGACTCGGAGACTCAGCTACTTAATTGTATATTTTACATTGAACTTAACATGACGAGGAACAAAGTTACGAAGCATCCAAAAGAGTGGAAATGGAGCAGCTATAGTCAACATGCAACAGATAAAGGCCTTATCAATATTGACTATCACGAAATTTATATGAACCTTGGTAAGACTATAAAGCAAAGGCAGGAAAAGTATGTTGCAATGATGAAAGAAAGAATGAGAGAAAGAGGTTTACTGGTCAAACAACCACAAATTACTTATGGTTTGGTTTTTGGCTCAGAGTCTTTTATAAAAGAAATTATCAGTAAGTATACATCTCATAAATACTACCAGAAACGTAAAAGCTACACTTTGGATCGCAGTACATCTTGTTTAAGGAAATTTAAAACCTAGGTTTTGACTCATTTACTAGCCTATATTTTCTACATGATAGTCTACAAGGAAAATCTGTTTCCATTTCTCAAGTGAGAAAAACGCTTCACATTTATCTATCTAAATTGCAATTTTTTTCGCGCTAATAATTTTTGTTTTGCATCATTTTTTATTGCCACTACAACTTTTGTCTTATCTTGGATAATTATTACGTTTTAAGTTATTACGAGTCTGGCATTGAATTAAATTATTGCCACTACAACTTTTGTCTTATCTTGGATGATTATTACGTTTTAAGTTATTACGAGTCTGGCATTGAATTAAACGAGTCTGGCATTAAGTTATTACGAGTCTGGCATTGAATTAAACGAGTCTGGCATTGAATTTTTTAAATTATTGCCACTACAACTTTTGTCTTATCTTGGATGATTATTACGTTTTAAGTTATTACGAGTCTGGCATTGAATTAAACGAGTCTGGCAACTTTTGTCTTATCTTGGATGATTATTACGTTTTAAGTTATTACGAGTCTGGCATTGAATTAAACGAGTCTGGCATTAAGTTATTACGAGTCTGGCATTGAATTAAACGAGTCTGGCATTGAATTTTTTACTTGTAATTCTGCCCATTTGGGATCTATTGTTTTGAGAAGTTTTATAGCTGTTCTAGCACAACCTTCCTGTGTGACTTTCAAACCTCTAACAATATCAGGGATGGCATCGCGAACATCCGCTGCATTTGGCCAGTTTGGATCAATGTAATACATCTCACGTATCATGTGATCTACGCTGGTAAAAAAATCGTATGGAGTTGATTTTAAAGCTTGTAACATCGTTTGCCTTGCTATGGGTAGTTTGTGCCACTGTGGTTCTATTTTTTCAAGTGTACTACCTGTTGGTGGGTCCCACACTCCTCGACGAGTTACACGAGCGAAAACCAATTCTGGTATGGCCTCATATGCTCCACACCCAATTTCTCCCAGGCATTCGCAAAACAAAGTTCTTGTCTTGTAATCGTCTGCTGCTTTAAAATTGGCCGCTAACTGTGGAACAATCTTTTTTACAGCATTTGTTTTGTTCCAATGAGGATCTATTTTTTTCAACACACGAATCGCTTGTTTTGCTGTCTCTTTTTTTGCCATAAGCTCGGCAAGATAGGAAAGGCTGTCATCTAAATTAGGGTCTATTTGTTTTAAACGAAGTAGAGTGTTTTCTTCTGTCTTTTCCTTTGCGATTATTTCATCGATAGCGCTTTTTATACTCTCCTGAGCAAAAACAGGTAGTACAAAAACAAACAGTAACCAATAGATAAATTTTTTTTCCATTTGTCTATCCTCTTAGAGTTTAAAAGATACAATTTTAGGTTAGAAGGGAGTTTGCAAACAGCCCCTAGTAGTATGTAACAGAAGTTCCTTGATAAATTAGTGATTATGATCAATAGTTCTTTGACAAAAATTAGAAACACGATTAAGAATTTCATCGGCGGTTTTGTCCATCTAAAAGGGTCTTGGTTGTATGCATCGATAAATTCAAGACTTCTCTTACTCCGATAGCATTTACTTCAACTTACCATCAGAAAGGTTTAAAGCTGTTACTCGTAGTTTTCTATTCTAGTTAAACAGATATATGTTATGTTTGAGAACATGTATATCTTAATTTGTAAGAACATCTAAAAATGGAAATTTACCGTTTTTGTTTCTCACCCAATCCATATGGGTGTCTAAAAATAAGTAAATCATCATTGTACCATTTTCATGATTAGATGGTTGGCCAATATCATCAGAGATAATTGGAGTTGTTGTAGTCTCTTCTGTCGGTCGAAAAATACCAGGATAAATATTCTGATTAGCATTTTTGCGTCCTGCATAGCTCACAGGTCCATCAGTATCACCAAGATCAGGCGCTGTTTGTATTTCTAGTGCTGTGTTGATATCGCCAGATTCAGGGCAAAGATATTTTTTGGGATCTATAATAATTTTAGTATGGTATAGCACTGTAATAAATCCTTGTCCGTTCTTTTGAGGATAATGGACTTGTCTACCATAATCTAAAAGATAAAGATTTAGTGCTCTTCCAAAATACGATATATGGTTTTTACAAGCAATATGGCGTGAACTTTGAACTGTTTGTTTAAAAGATTGTTTTAAAAGGAACAAAACTGTAATTACGCTAAACATAATGATTGCCAGTAGAAGAATTAATTTTGTTAGTGTAAAACCGTTTTTGTTTATATTTATTCTCACTTTACAACTCCAGAGGTAATTTTAAGGTAGATAAAGGTTGAAAGTCTATTTCTCATTTAACATCACTTAACTATTGACAAAATTAGAAACGGAAGTTACTAATAATAAAGGAAATATAATGAGGAAGAAATTTCACTTAAGATGCCAGGCTTGTGGTAGATCATTTTTTCACCAGTTTCTAAGGTAGATAAAGGTCTACTTCACTTAAGATGCCAGACTCGTAATAACCACAAATACACAAAAGCGTCCTGTGTGGTTGTTACGAGGATCCGCTATTTCGCTTATACTTAACATACGGGTCGCTGAAAAATTTGGATGTTTAGCGTTACGCCTCGACAATTATCCCGACGGAGGTCTCAAAACTGACGAGTTTCGTCTCTGCATTATTTGGACTGCCAATAAGCCTTAAATAAAAACAAAAGCCGCAGTTATTTTTCTGCGGCTTTTGTCATT
The DNA here is from genome assembly GCF_041508025.1 of Candidatus Uabimicrobium helgolandensis. Lineage (NCBI taxonomy): Bacteria > Pseudomonadati > Planctomycetota > Candidatus Uabimicrobiia > Candidatus Uabimicrobiales > Candidatus Uabimicrobiaceae > Candidatus Uabimicrobium > Candidatus Uabimicrobium helgolandensis. The sequence continues at coordinate 8,447,839 of NZ_CP165719.1, read as the reverse complement.
TTGATTAAGATTTAGCTAGCTAACAAAGGACTGTTTCAAAATTCCATCGTTTTGGTAGTCATCTACTTCGACTATCTCTAGCCTACTAACAATAGTGAATTTATTGTTTGAACCATTACCCAATTGATACTCAAAAAACTAATAAGAAATTAGATGAGATGGGGAGGTTAATTGCTTCAAAGGAGGTGCAAATTTAGTTAATTCAATACCTTTTATAGCAGCTCTATATTCATCAATTGTAGGTGTTCTACCAAGAATAGCAGAAAGAACCACGACAGGTGTTGACGCAAGTAATGATTCTCCTTTCTTACGATCTGAATCTTTTACAACTCTACCTTGAAATAAACGCGTAGAAGTAGACATTACGGTATCACCTTTTTCCGCTTTTTCTTGATTACCCATACACAGATTACAACCTGGTCTTTCAAGATACAAGATATTGTCATACTCTGTACGAGCATTAAGTTTAGGAGCAGCATCATCAAACTCAAAACCGGAGTATTTTTGTAACACTTCCCAGTCCCCTTCCTCTTTGAGTTCATCAATGATATTATAGGTTGGAGCTGTAACTACTAGAGGTGCCTTAAACTCCACTTTTCCAGACTGTTCCTCTAAATTTTTTAGCATTTTGGCAACAATCTTGACATCTCCTTTGTGAACCATGCAAGATCCTACAAAACCAAGGTCTACGTGCTTCTCTCCCTTATAAAAAGAAAGCTCTCTAATGGTATCATGAGTGTAACGTTTGGATACATCATCATTATTAACATCAGGATCTGCAATCATTGGCTCATCAATGATGCCTAAATCAACCACAAATTCCGCATAGTATTTGGCATTCTCATCAGGAGCCAATGGAGGCTTTTCACCTGATTTAATCTCATCAATTCTTTTATTTGCTCTATCAATTAGACCTTGAAGGACTTGCTTATCATTATCCATGCCCTTATCGATCATTATCTGAATTCTACCCTTTGCGATTTCAAGTGATTCGATGAGAGTATCATCTTGAGAAATACAGATAGATGCTTTCGCTTTCATCTCTGCTGTCCAGTCTGTAAAGGTGAAAGCCTGATCAGAAGGTAGTGTTCCTATATGAACTTCAATGACTCTGCCTTGAAATACATTTTCTCCACTAAACTTTTTGAGCATCTGGGATTGTGTAGCATGTACAACATCGCGGAAATCCATGTAATCTTTCATTTCTCCTTTGAAAGTCACTTTCACAGATTCAGGGATTGGCATCGAGGCCTCTCCTGTAGCAAGCGCAAGTGCAACAGTTCCAGAGTCGGCTCCGAAAGCAACACCCTTTGACATTCTTGTATGAGAGTCACCACCGATGATCACTGACCAATCGTCTACTGTAAGATCATTGAGTACCTTGTGTATAACATCGGTCATCGCATGATATTTCCCTTGCGGGTCGCGACCAGTAATAAGACCAAAATCATTCATAAACTTCATCAATCTTGGAGTATTTTTTTGCGCTTTCACATCCCACACGGAAGCTGTGTGACAGCCAGACTGGTAAGCTCCATCAACAATTGGTGAAATCACTGTTGCGGCCATCATTTCGAGTTCCTGAGAAGTCATAAGACCTGTGGTATCCTGAGAACCAACAATATTCACTTCTGCACGAACATATGAACCGGCATGTAATGTTGCACCTGAAGTTCCAACGGCATTTTTATTAAATATTTTTTCTACTGCTGTAAGACCTTGTCCTTCGTGAGAGATTTCCTGCGAAGGAGCAAATACAGGTGGCATTTCGATTCCTAGTGTTTTTGCTGCGAATGTCTGAAGTTTCTTACCAAATACAATTGCGTATGAGCCTCCAGCTTTCATGAATTCCACTTTCTGAGGAGTAAAAGCAGAAGAAATATCCATTAATTCTTGATCACCATTATACAGTTTTTTGGTCTTAGTATTGATCGTGAGAACTGTACCTGTATCAACAGAATATGCTTGCTCTAAAACTGGTTCTCCATCTTTCTCTACTAGATTGCCATCTTCATCGTATTTTTTTACCCAATTTTTGAGATCTAAACCAATACCTCCTGTTACACCAACAGTAGTAAGGAATATAGGAGAAATACCATTTGTACCCGCTACTACCGGAGCAATATTGATAAACGGAACATATGGGCTTGCAGATTTCCCGATCCAAAGTGCTACGTTATTTACACCTGACATCCTTGAAGAACCTACTCCCATAGTCCCCTTCTCGGCAAGTAACATGACTCTCTTACCAGGATGTGCTTTTTGTAGAGCCAATAGCTCATTTTGTTTCTCTTTATTGTGCTCAAACATACACTGACCATGTAACTCACGATCTGATCTAGAATGTGCATCACTACCGGGCGAAAGCAAATCTGTAGAGATATCTCCTATTCCAGCGACAAAAGTAACAACTTCAATCTCTTCTTCTATCTCCGGTAGTTTAGTGAAGAATTCAGCTTGAGCATAACTTTCAAGAATATTTTTAGCAGTTTCATTACCACTTTCAAAGGCTTCTTTTAGACGCTCCATATCCGCTTCATAGAGGAACACTTGGGTCTTTAACACCTTTTCTGCTTCACTTGTAATAGCAGGATTATCACCCAATGCCAAATCCAACAGAACCTTGACAGAGGGTCCACCTTTCATGTGTGATAACTGCTCGAAAGCAAAAGTAGACGAAATTTCTTTTACGCTAGATTCACCAAGAATAATTTCCTTTAAAAATTTAGCTTTTACGCCAGCTGCACTAGTGGTCCCTGGCAATACATTATAAATAAAGAAATTAAGAGAGTCTTCGCGATGCTCATTATCTAAATCCTTGATTTGCGTAATAACTTCGCTTAATAATTCAGCACAGTCAATCGGCTTCGCATGAAGTTCTTGACCTTTTCTTTCTTCAATCTCTTTTAGATATTCACTATATCTGCTCATAAAAAATTTCCTTTAATTTATATAGAGACGTTTAAATTTCTTGTTCCGTTAAATACTCTAAAAAAGAGTTTACAGCGTTCTTCATTTAAGTGCGGTATGTAAAACCACAGATTTAAACCAACTCACAGCATATTGAGATGTAATTGCATGAATAGAGTTGATTTTAAGTAATTAGAAGTAATTAGTGCCAGACTCAAAGGTAGATTACAGACTGACGCGTTACTTGATCTTCTTAAATTGAATAACTTCTCGTGCTATTCTCACGTTATATAATAACATATTTTTATTTTAGGAGAAAGACCACTTGAATATATGTTATTTATTATATAAATAATAAGCCATAGAATTGTGCAATAAGCCATAGAATTGTGCCAGACTGAATATGTATTTTTCGTGAATGTTGTAGTGGTAATAAATGACGCTTAATATACCAGACTCGTAATAACTTAAAACGTAATAATCTTCCAAGATAAGACAAATGTTGTAGTGGTAATAAAAAGTGATGCGAAGCAAAAAATTACGCTCATCATTTTCACCTACTGTAAGTTACTAATAAAAAACGGCTTACTGCTTCTTGTTTATTTTTTCAGTCTGCACTCTTTTTTCAATGTTTGCATTTTATCACGGTAAATATCTAAAGAAAATTTCGCAAAATCTTTTTTATCTCTCAGGAATTCTCCATTTTTAGTAATTAAATTTATAGAGGCGTTCGGAGTATTACAAAAATGAAGGTTTTCTCAACGTGTGATTGTTTCAGAATTGATAAATTTGAAACTTGGATGCAAAAAACGAGAACATTGGAGGAGATGAAATGAGATTAGGAGACTATAAGATTTTAGAAAAAATGGATTCTAGCACAATGGGAGACGTTTTTCTTGGTTGCCATTATCAAACTCAAGAAAAAGTTGTGATCAAAATTATTGCGTATGATTTACTAAAAAATAGTCGAGCAATTGCTCGATTTCAAAGAGAAATTTACCAAACAATTCAACTTGAGCATACCAATATTGTTAGTGGCTATACTGCAGGAGAATATCAAGGACGTTTGTATTATATAATGGAGTATATTAATGGATGTAGTGTACGAAAAGAACTTCTTTCATTGTCGTTCTATAATGAAAATAAAGCCTTGAGAATCGCTTTGCAAATAGCTAAAGCGTTAAAATACGCTGCCTCTTTCAAAATTATCCATCGCGATATCAAACCAGATAATATTTTACTGACAAAAGATGGAACAGCTAAACTATGTGATCTAGGGTTAGCCAAATCATTCGAAGATACCAATAAACATACAATTACAGGAACCGTTTTAGGAACACCACAATACATGTCACCTGAGCAAACAAGAGGTGAAGACCTAGACGAGCAAACAGACATTTTTAGTTTAGGCTCTACTTTGTATTACATGTTAACTGGACAGCCCCCTTTCAGAGGGAAGGATTTTATCGAAATTATGGCAAATGTTGAAGATACAGAGGCTATAAGTATCAAAGAATGGAATTCTCTAATTTCAAATCGAACTTGTGCTTTAGTGGCAAAAATGATGGAAAAAAAACGCAGCAAAAGATATCGCTCTTTTAAAGAAGTTTGTACAGAATTAGAAAACTGTATCAGTATAAAAACAAGTAGTCGCATCATTGCGAAATACAAAAAGTGTTATGTACCAGGATATAGAGAAACACTGCTCGCAAAAGTCGCTTTACACAATCGCATTATAAAAACAAAGCAAATAGAATTGTGTTTACAGCAGCAAGAGCAACTGTTTTTAATAGGAATATCGACCTTGCTAGAAGACATTATTTTGGAAAACGAATTTATACCATTACCTCAAATGAGAATACTCAAAAAAACAGTTAATCATTTTATAAATGAACAATTTGAACAAGTCTTACGGAAGATTTCTCCAAATGTTATAACCGATAGTAAAAAACAATTCCGTTTTACAATAATAGATTATGTTGGACAAGATGAAGAAAAACGCAAAGTAATTTATACTAAACTGCAGGACATTTTATTCAAAGATGAACAAAAAAAAATACTCAATATCGCCATAGAATATAATCTCATTTCAAAAGTGCAAGCAGACAAATGTTGGAATATTTATTCTAATAAAGTACTTCTCTATGATTATAGTCCGATTATAAATATTTTAACAGAAAAGCATTTTACTCATCTTAACGATAGCCATTTTCTTCTGCGTGCGGTGAGGAGAAGCACCATGACAAATTTCTCTTGTCAGTATTTTATGAATCAAGAAAACTAGCCCGATTGTCAAAGCGAAAAAATGCACCGATATTTCAATATATAATCAAATTACGTTGTAGCCGTATAAATTAATTATAATAGTTGTCATTGTTATCTAGTATGATGCATTTAATTCTTGTTTCTCTTTGTTTGCTGAGTCTGGCACCGATATTTTTAATAATCAAATTACGTTGTAGCCGTATAAATTAATTATAATAGTTGTCATTGTTATCTAGTATGATGCATTTAATTCTTGTTTCTCTTTGTTTGCTGAGTCTGGCACCGATATTTTTAATAACCTAGATGAAGTTCTTGCTAGTTGGCTCAAAATACTCTACTCAGAAACTTCAAAATTACGTATAGATGTTGGCTCAATTACAGTAGAATAATTTACTAACTAGTATCGATATTTGTTTTTCTTAGAATTATGCATGTAGTTCGAGAGAACAACCATTTGATAATGGCCGTTTTGGATAAAAAGAATAAGGCTGTGAAATGAAATATATTATGATTTTTTTTGTTTTTACTTTTTTTACAATAACTCAGGCTGAAAATTTGTAGTCTTGATAAACTACTCCATTAAAAATATTTTTCTAAAAATATCACTGAAGGAAAATTGATGAAAAAAATTCTGTTTTATCAAAATATTGGTATAGATGAAGTTTTAATATTAGGTCTTCTAAAAGAATACAATGTTCAATACGAACCTGTTTTTGCTGAAGACGAAAATACATTCAACAAAGAAGATGTAGAGATCATTGTTGTAGTGAATAAGAAAATGAGCGCTGATACTCTACAAACTTTCCCTAATTTAAAAATGATTTCCGTATCTTTCACTGGTTTCGATAGTGTTGATCGCGATTATTGTACGCAAAACAATATCGCAGTCTATAATGCCGCAGGATATTCAACCGATCCTGTAGCAGAACTAACAATAGCTTTAGCGCAAGCTGTTTTAAGGCAAATTCCACAATCACATGGCCAAATGAAATTGGGTGATTGGCAACCTTATGTTGGACAAGAGTTAGCAAATAAAACAATTGGAATTATTGGCACAGGAGCGATAGGAATGCGCGTTGCTGAGCTAGCAAAAGTTTATAAATGCAAAGTATTAGGATACTCACGCAGCGAAAAACCTGATTTTCAAAAATTTGGGAACTATGTTACGTGGAAAGAGATATTCACATTGTCTGATATAATAAGTGTTCATTTACCATTAAATGAAAAAACCAAAAATAGTATAACTAAAGATGAATTTACCGCGATGAAAAACAGCTCTATTATAATTAATACTGCGCGCGGCCCAGTTATTTGTCGCGACTCATTAATAGATGCGCTAAAAAATAAAACTATTTACGGAGCAGCGCTAGATGTATACGTTAGTGAACCTCCGCGAGATGAAGAGCTACAAAATTTAGAAAATGTAGTTTTAATGCCACATATCGGTTTTCGTACAAAAGAAGCCTTGCTAAGAAAAGCGAATATCACTATTGCTAATATTGATGACTTTCTAACAAAGCGCGAAGAAGAAAATAGAGTGTATTGATAAAGAAGTAGGCTAGTAAAAACTTATTTAAGATGGTACTGACAAATGCAAAAATGGCAAGCGTTATTCCTTTGTATTTGTAGTACGGCGACAAGATCTCCTACATCGCACTGTTATAAAGACAGCCATAAAGACTATATCTCTGTGTTCTAGATATAAATATGTAATTGATATAAATACCGAAGTGAGTTATTCTAGATCGATGCAAATTCTAAAAATATGACAAAAAAATAACCAAAAAAAACCGCGAGTGGTTTTTGATAAACACGAAAATGACGGTTGGATATGGGAACAATGGGCGCCAAATTTTTCTTCTTTTTTGAGAAAAATGGGTGTAAAAGGTTGGATAAACTAGCGCTCTAATACCAGCTTAGATTTATTTAGTGACACTTGACCAGCAGCAAATAATTCAACGCTAATTGTTTTTTCTTCTACTCCATCGCTAACAACATCCACTAGTTGCAGTAAATATTCATTTATTCCTTTTTGTGATTTTTGTGATAAAATTTTTACGCCATCTACAGTTGTTTGTGTGGAATTTGTTAAATCAATATACTTGCCAAATATCAGAATCCTTTTTACTGCTCCTGGAAACATTTCTTTGAATTTAAGGTTAACAACTACATCTTTACGATTCATTTCTCCGGCAAGGTGTATTATGTTGACTAACGGTGCTGGAGGTTTTCTTCTTTGGTTTGTGAATTTTTGGTGGATAATGATATTGTTGTCGCGATTTTTAGCAAACAAGTATACTTTCTCTCCAGAAATATCGCCATTAAACTCAATTACTAGTGCGGAATTTGAAGTTTCTATATTTCCTGAAACTAACGTTTCCATGCCTTGACTTTCCAGAGTGAAAATCGCTCCGTATTTGCGAAATAAATCAAAATTGTTTCCCGTGAGTAAAATCTTATTGCGTGAAATCTTCTCTATGTTTTCAATTACTGGACTGCGCTTGCGAAACAGAGCTTCTAATTGCCCGCTATCATAGCCGCTATAGGCTTCTAGATTCCAATTTTCGCCACAAAGAGGATAATACGGTTTAAAAGCCCAGGTATAGGAGTAACCAAGCTTTAACCTTTTAATGTCTTGCACCAGTTTACGAAGTTCTAAAAATTTTTGGTCGTATTCTTTTTCTTTTAATAAATTGTTAATTACATATTCAACTTTATTTACTAAGGCTAGATATTCGTCTTGCTTGAGCAAAGAAAAGTCGATGTTGTAAAGAGATGTTACCAAATTTTCCAAGTTTTTATTCACAGGATCTGAACCATCAAAATAACCAATGTATTCTAACAAATCGTAAAACTCTGCCAGTTGTTGACCGTTTTTTACTTTTGTCTCTTGGTGCTCATGGGGGTTGTTTTGATAGTGGTGGTCATGTCGGTGATGTTTTTTACGTTTTATATCAAATTTATTTTGATCAAAATTGCGTTGTGTGATGAGCTCGAATTGGTTGCACAAAGCTATAACTTCAATATGAAAATCGGAGTGAACAAGGTGAATATCTTCATTATGATCTTTTTGCCCGTAATAATTTAAAGAAATAGTATCATGGCATTCTACATTTGCTTTAAAATGCGGGTACTGAACTACTCGGGCGATTTCATTCAATTCGCTACGGATATTTTCGAATTGTCCTGAAACATTTGCTGCTCCGACCTGCCCACTTGCACCTAATCCAAGTCCGATTTGATTAAATGAAGACAAATTTTCAGTGATAAGTTGCGTATAGCCATGAGGTGCAATAGCAAGAACTTTAAAATCATCTCGCGATAAAGTATTTCCTGCTAACTTAGAAAAATCTAGAAAAATTTCGATATTATAATTCTTACGTGTAATAGTTCCTGGTTTAAAGGAAATTAAAATTGGAATGATAAATAAACTCTTATCTTCAACGTATGTACCACGAGGATCTGTTTTATAAAGATTTTCAAGCACTTGCCCACCTAAAATCGTGTTTGCGGTGTCGTACAAAATTTGATGATAAGGTGGAGTTATGTTATCCGAAGGATAAATTTCTCCAGGTGCAATACCTTGAGTATTAGTAGTTTTCTTATCGTTGTTGGTATTGATTCTGATATCTGTTTGTTGTTGTTTACTTTGAAAAGTAGATCCTTGGCGTCCGTGGGCGATATAGTGAAAAATTCGTTCTGGCTCTAGCAAAAAATTTAATGAAAATCGACTTTTTCCTAAGTCCACTTGTTTCATCGTTGTTGGATACACCACTACTTTTCCCATTTCAAGGGAGTGCTTATCTGTATGTGGATAAGCAGTTACTTGTTGAGTACGACTGCTACAACACCCAACAAAAAAAACAAACACCAAAATAATTTCATACCTCACCGTTGTTCACCTCTCAATTAATTGTATTGATCTTTAGAATATATTAAAACCTCTTATAAAAATTTTACGAAGGATTTTGTTATAAAGCATTAAAAAAATGATTTAGTAGAGGTTAATTGTGCTAAAGCTACTGACATTTAATCCTCATATTCCTTTATAATACTACTCACGCAAGAGATGAAAATTTAAAATTTTATTTCCTTTGTCGTTTTCTAAGTTTGTGTATTAAAGCTTGTTTACGAAGGTGCTGGTTCTTCTTTGATATTACGAGTGCAAGGGATGAGGCTTTACGCATTTATTTTAGAACTTTATTCCTTGCACCTTAGCTTATTGTTGATCGTTTAGAGAATAAATGTACCAAAACTTTTTCGTTGTATTTTTTGGTAACAGGGCACAATTGTTTATATAATGAATTCAAATTTGCGTTATTTCTAATCAAGTTAGAAATAACGCAAACTCAAGTGTTTCAAAAACAAAAATGAATGTTGAAATCGGAGATCATCATGAGAGCTTTTCTTTTTCTTTTTTTGTCAGTAGTCATATATGCTGGCACGCCACATGTTGCTGAATTAAAGCTACAGCAGGATCCAACAATAGTTTTTACACAAGGTTTTGAAATCGAAGTGGTTATCGAAACGATTGGTAAAAATCAACGAGCTGTTATTGCAACAGAGTGGTCGATAAAACCAGAATTGCCGCAAGGTTTAGAATTGAGGCAAGGGAAAAAAGGAGAACGATATAAGCTTTTTATTTCTGGTACGGTAAAAAAAGTACAGGCCCTTAGAGAATACACTGTTAAGGCGATGAATAACGGTAACAAAGTAAAAAAAATAGACGCAGCTGTTTTGAAAATTCGCATAAAAATACAACCACCGAAAAGTTTGCTTGTTAAAAAAGATTTTGACTATTATATCTTGAATATGAATAATCTAAAATACCCGATTAGGCTAAATAAATTTTCGAGCTTAACAACAGCAGCTTACGGTGATGGCTTTCTTGCACTAGTAACAGTTGATGGCTATATTCATTTTTTAAATGCAGTGACATATAAAAAAATAAGTAGTGTTAAGTTACCTGCGATTGCTATGTTTGATATTTTTTTCTACAAAGGTCGCTTTCATTTATACTATATGTCATCTAATGAGTTGATTTCTGTTGATCCTCATTTGGGCGAATTTGTTATAAAGCGATTACCTTTGTTAATTTTTGAACCAGATAGCGTTTATCATTTTCAGAACTATTTAATTTTTACAGCAAAAAGCATTGATGAACACTTTAGGCCTTTTGTTGTCAACCTGGATGATTTAGAAAAAATTTATAAATATGATTTGTCTATAGAACATCTTGCAGTTGCTAACAATTCATTTGCTTTTTTAGATAAGAAAAAAAATGCTTTGGTGATTTGTCATATTAAAAATGGAGAACTCAAAACAAAAGATATATCTATGGAGCCTTTTAAAATAAAATCTACTAGCATTGTATATGGTGACAATCATTTTATTTTTTCTTGTTACTACGAACTGTTGAATGGAAATTACATCAATAAGGTTTCCGTGGATGAAGGGCATAAAAAGAATTCTATTCTATTTGGAAATGAAAGACCTACCAAATTGTGTTATGGAGGTGGTTGTATCGTTGCTGCGTCGCAAAATAAAATTCGTATTTTTCACGCGGCTTCAACAGAAAGAATGTTTGAGCAAGAAATTCCGCAAATTGGGCGCATTAATTTCATAAATGACCATTTTGTGATTTCTACCTTAGAAAATCAAAATTTTGTTATCGATACAAAAAATATAGAGAAAAAAGTTCAGGATTTTCCTTATTTTGTAGGGAGTTTTAAAATAAATGCTCTTCGTTCGGCGAATATAAATGCCCAAAGATATTTTTATATTCGCGATGGCAATACAATTCGCATCATAGATGCAAACAACATGTCACAAGTTGTTAAGACTAAGGGATATGATTGTTTACTCTTTGGAAAAAATTCGATCGCTTCAATAGATGGAGATGTATGTCGTATAGTCGATGTTGAGTCGAAAAAAGAAATTGATCAAATACCCGTGGCAGGAATTAGTGACACTATTAGAAGGTTTGGTGAAAAATTATTCATTGCATATGATAGTGAAATAGCTATTATTGACTCCAAAAAGAACCAAAAATTGATGTCTTTTTCAGATGAAATACGCGACTTTGAAATAGCACAAGGTCGGATGATTGTTGCTACTGCAAATCAAATACAAATTATTGATCTAGAAACAGAAGAGATAGTGCAATCTTTTGGGTTTGGATTAGGACGATCAGATAACCAAAGAAAAATTATCGTTGATGGTGATTGTTTCTGGACTCTTGTCGGTAATGAAGTTTGGGTTGTTGATATCAAAAGTGGAAATATCTTGCTACAGAAGAAGGGTCCATACGATACGTTAAAGAAAACTACAGAAAATCTTTATGTTGTCGAGTATATTGACAATATCACTTTTATTAGTTTTAGTGATGGTAAATTTGAATTTTTTGAGGTTGAAGAAAATCTTGAACACACCATCAAATTGATTTATGGTGATCTTTATGTAATGGTCTTGACAAAAGATAAGATTTGCTGGCTTAATGTTATTACAAAAAAAGTAGATAGTTATACTTATTTTGCTAATACTAAAAACGGAATATTTATCGATGGAAAATTTATTGTACAAGATGAAGAAGGTCGTTTCCAAATTATACAGTCCAAGGATAAAAAAGTAATTGGAAACATGCATTCTCTCACAGATTTTGAGGCGTTCTTTGGTGAAGTAAAGTAGTTTAAGTGAAGAGTTGGAAATGTGGGGAAGAATTCCCCACACTTTTTATTACTTAACAATATTAATTGTTAGAGATGCGCCATCTGGAATGCTGATACTTGAAAAACTGATTGATTTTGCATTGATAACGATGTTTGCACCTTTTTGTATTCTGAAATCTGAACCGATTTGAACAACGTCGGTGTTAATTTCTTGGTTGCCACTGATGGCATTATTTAGAATAGTAGGATTTGCTTCTACTACTTCACCAATAACTACAACATCGGTGATTGCGTTGATAGCAATACCTTTGTTGATTGCTAGGCTTTCTGTATAAACGCCAGGAGCTACTTGAATAGACTTGTCTTGGGTCTTTTCAATTGCATTGTTTATTGAATGGTATGGATGAAAAATATCACCATTTTCAACTGTTGATGGATGAGTATTGTCAACGAAAATAGTGTTAACTGTTAATAATTGAACAGCTTTGCTTAGGGCAGGATTTTTGAAGCTTGTTCCTGCGTTGTCTCCGCCCCAACTTCCACATCCACCGTGCGTGTGAATACCAACTGTTGTTTGGTGAGTTTCGCTGATAACTGGGCTACCAGAGTTTCCACCTGTAGTATCAGTAGAATAACGTAGAGTTTGTCCACCACTTAGTTGTACAAAAGGACCAACGTGAGTTTGTTGTGTTTGACTGTCTTTATTGCGACTACCACTGCTACCTCTTGGCATGTTATCAACACCGTATCCGGTGATTCTAATTTGCTCTGGATTGATGTCGTTAGCTATTTTGAAAAAAGACTTTTGTGCTTGTAGAGGTGTCAAACCAGTTACAGAGTTTGCGCCTACTTTAAAAGTACACCAGTCGTTTCCTTGACCACCATTTTTGTACTCAGTAGTTCCTAGAACTGGGTATTGATGTTGCGGAGCAGGGTGATTGATTGAACCATCTGGATCAGAAGCAGGAACGTTGAATTCTAACAATTCAACAGAATGACCATCCACACAGTGACCAGCAGTTAGGTAACCATTACCGATAATCCATCCAGTACAACCTACAGGAACCAAACGGCCTGAACGTTTGTCATTAGATGCTTTGCGATCATCAGTATTTCCACAAATGCTTCTTGAGTTTACTCCGCCTTTTTCTCCAGCACTTACTTCTGAACATTGAATAAATACATCAACATCTTGTGGAGAAGCGAATAGCTCAACTAGTACACGACTACCGTTGAAATAAGCAGAAGCGTCGTGCCACATTTTTAGGTTTTTGCCATCAAGAGTCTGTACACCATGGTCTTTAAGAGATGTTATTTTAACATAACTTTTACTACCAAGATTGTAATCAGAGAAATGAACACGTAGCCATTGAGCATCAGGAATGCTTACTATTTGGCGAAATGTTACGTTATCAAGTGAACGACTACCGCTAATAACACCTGAGTTTAACTCAACAGGTTGTTTTGAAAATGGTATTTGATCCTCTGCAATAAGAGCAGCGCAGCTAAACACCATAAGTAGAACGATAAGCTTTTTCAAAACCTGACCATCCTTTCTAAAAGAAAATAACTTCGAATTTAAAACAGTAATTTAAATCCAGTATTTTTCTATTTTATAACATTTTGAGTGTAATTGGAAATACAAAACGTTAGTACCTGTCATTGGATTCTACTAAATAACTGTCTATTTAAACGTCTAGCAATCTCTGAAAAATTGCTAGATGTCTAAGCATCATATTAGCGTTTCTAATACAGAAAGAACATTTGATATGTTAATACGCTCACCTGGCGTTTTTGCCAGCATCTGATCAATAAGATTTGAAATTTCTATATATGTTTGATTGGATTTTTCAGTATTAAGCTTTTCTGCCACAGAAGGAATCCGTTCATATAAAATTTTATCTATTGCTTTCATTTGTTGGCGTTCAAAAAATGGCGAACAATTGTTCCACAGAAAGAACTGGTGCATACTAACTCCTAAAGAAAAAATATCTGAAGAGATAGTGGTGTCCCCTTTGATTTGTTCTGGACTCATGTAAAAAACAGTTCCAACAATATCATCGTTTTTTGTAATATTTGAAAAATCACCAGAAAATGATTTGCTTACACCAAGATCTAAGATCATTGGTTGTTGGGTTTTATATTTAATGATGATGTTTCCTGGCTTTATATCTCTGTGTATTACCTGTGCATCGTGTATTGCAGAAAGTCCATTTGCTATTTGCATGAATATTTTGATTTTTTCTTGCAAAGAAAAAGTATCTTTTTGTGTGTTCAGTATTTCTTCTAATGAATTGCCTGGTACATAATCAATAACTAAGTATGTAGAATTGTTTTCGTGAAAAAAGTGATGAGCTTTAACTACGTTTTTGTGATTAATTGTTGAAAGTAGTTTATATTCTAATTCCGCACGACGTTTTAATTCAAATTCATAGTTCTCGTATTCTTCCGAAATTGTCAATTCTTTTAAGACAATTTCGTATTCATGGAAAAGATCTTGAGCTTTATAAACTGTACTAATATCATTTTGATCGAGTATTTTTATTATTTTATATCTATTTTGTATTATCATATTTTTATCTTAAATGGCTCAGCAAACATGCAAGTACCAGAGTTTAGCATTAACATGCTAGAGAAGACCCTTACTTTTACAAGTTGAGGTACTTAAATATATTCAGTGGAGTATATATCACTGAATACTCTTGAGTTGAGCTTTACTTAGTGAATTACATTTAAATTATTAATGATTTAAATAGTTCTAAACCTAATGAGGTTTGTTTGAATTCTGTTTTAATATTTGTAAAGAATTTATCTCTAAAATAGCTAAATTACAAGGAAGGCAAATGTAGAGATACCTTCTATTGCATATAAGCAAAAAACTTGCCTCGATTTGTATTTTTGATAAATAAAATATAATTTAGGTTGAAAATCTTTATCAGAAGAGAGTGTTATCATTAGATGGCATGACCTCGGCCTGGACTCTAGCCATAGGTGTGATTACCTATAACCGTGGTAATTATGATTAAGATTATGATATCGTTGTATTACTTATAAAATTTAGAATACAGGTAAAAGTATGCTCTGTTTTTGATTTCGATTATTGTGATATTGTAGAACAAAAAAGACGTATTTTGGTTAAGGATAGACGAATATTCGTTGATTATGGACAATTATTCGTCGGTGATGACGTTGAGTAGAAAGTGTTAGCTAAACTTAAGTGGTTCTAAGATTCGGAGACGTCTAACACGTCTATCTTATAAATCCGTGTATGTATATTGGTATGTTTGTTTGAGGAGAATAATTTGTGGTGATGTTGATTACATCGCGGAATTCACCGCGAGGGGCGTTTGTTGTGTCTATATCGATGTAGATATAGTAATATTTTTCAGAAACAACTTCTTCAATACGCGTTTTAACAAAAGAGTTTTTAGTATTAATTTTTGTTAATTTGAATTTATTGGAGTTGTTGTGATAGACGACAACTCGTTTTGTCGTGATTTTTTTTTGCGAAAGCATGCCAAACATTACATAATCAGGTACAGTTGTTAATTCACCTGTAATTTGAAAAAAAATAGGGACTTTGAATGTATTGCCGTTATTTGTGTGAATGGTAATATGTTCACTGTGGCGTCCCACAGGTGCAGTATTGCTTAAGGAAACAATTATTTGATAACCTTTTTGTGGGCCTGGATAAAGATCTTCAATTGTTTTTTGTTGGAATTTTGCCGAAATTGTCTTGTTGGAACTTGTAATTTTTTCTACGGAGAAATTATTTATTTGGGGTTGAACAAAGATAACAGTCTCCTGACTTGATATACCTTGTTTTAAAGAACCTAGATTTATTTGTGGTGGGAATACAGTGTATTTTTTTAATATTTTCGCTGCTACTGGAATTTCAATGTTTTGCTCGTTGTTTGTTTTTACTTTTAATTTCCAATTAAAATTTCCATGTTGACCTCTTGGTTCTACAATAACATTAATTGTCGTTTTTTCTCCTGACAATAACTGGCTGTTTTGTAGTTTGTAACGAATGCAATTACAGCCTGTTGGTTGTAAACTAAGCTGTAATTGCTTTGATGATTTGTTATGAAGTGTAAATGTTTTACTATGATAGCTATTATGAGAAATTGTTTTCAAATCCCAAGAAGAGGGGGTCACTTCTGTTTGGCTCGTTGCCGTTGAAATAGCACACAAGATGAGTAAGATTAACTTCATATCACACCTTATTTTCTTTTCTTTTTACGTTTTTTGTGTTTCTTTATGGCATCAGGACCAATAGAAATCATTTCATCTTCAAATAATGCATTTGGATCTTCGTCTGATAAATCTAAATCCAATTTCAATATCTGAGTACGTCGATCTTTTTTTGTTGTTTTTACTTTTTTCTTTGCTTTTTTACTTGAAGAACTTAAAGAAATAACATCATCTTCGTTTTTAGTTTCAACTTTAAATTTGGAAGTAAATGAAAAACGATCACTGTTGAGGTTTACCATCTCAATATCAGGTAGCTCACTTTTATCTTTTTTATAAACCGTTTCTTCGAAAAAATCATCTCCAGTAACAGAAAATTCATCATCAGAAAAACTTGTTAAAGACTGGACAGCGCCAATTTCAAGATGAGTAGTATTTGTATCTTCAGGAAAAAAACTTAAATCAGAAGTTGTAATAGAAAATTCGGCTTTACGTTTTAATTGATTATTGTAATCCTTTTTCATTTTTTGCGTTGCTTTAGCCGTTACATCTTCGAGGTCTGGCATTTCTTGTGCATACATTTCGTCTGTATCAAGTGAGATTTCGCGTGGCCAAGTATCATTTGTTTTACTTGGTGTGGATGATTCCACTTCTGCAAAAACTTCTTCTTCCATGCTGTGAGTAGTCTCGGAAAATTCTTCTTCCATTTGCGAAAATTCATCATCCGTTTCATCTATTTCAGAAAATTCATTATCCGTTTCGGTCGTTTCGTTGGTCTCAGAAAATTCATCATCTGTTTCGGTTGTCTCAGAAAATTCATCATCTGTTTCGGTCGTTGCGTCGATTTCAGAGAATTCATCATCATCTATTTCGGTATTTTCGTCGGTTTCAGAGAATTCGTCATCTGCTTCAGTTGTTTCGTCGACTTCAGAGAATTCATCGTCATCTGTTTCGGTTGTTTCGTTGGTTTCAGAGAATTCATCGTCATCTTTTTCGGTGGTTTCGCTTGCTTCTAGTGCGCTAGGTTCTGGAGAAGAATCATCGTTTTCTTTGATTTCAGCATCTTCATCTTCAGGATCATTTTCAATGATCGCTTGTACAACAGGCATTTGTTGTATGCGAAGAATACCTTCTTCTATATCAATCTTATATTTTTCGAGTTTTTCTGATTCATCTTCGCTTGCTAGGCTTTCGGGAACTTCTATAATATTTTGACATTTGCGGCATGGAAAACGCGCTTTAGCAGGTAATCCTACAATATTGTAAGGAGTTTGGCATTTAGAGCAGGGTAAAATTTTATCCTGCTGTAATTGTATAACTTCTTCTATTTGTTCGTAGGTAAGGTATTTATCATTATATAAAATTTCTGAAAGCCTAAATAACAAACCTCTTTTCGCAACATCGCCTTGAAGTTTTAAACATTTTACTAAATCATCAATAGTCAAATATTCGTGGCGAAATGCTATATAACCAAACGCCATATCTTCTTTACGTTCTTCAGGCGATTTTACTGGGCGAGGTAGATTTTTTTTTTGTGCCTGAAGTATTGCTTTTACTTGGCTGCGTTTTATTTGTTCTTTTTGTCGTAAAATAAAACTTATCGAACGCAAGGGCTCTGAGTTTTTTTGAAGACTGATAGCCTCTTCCAACTGTTCTTTATTGATTATATTGTTTAGTAAAGCAATACGTCCAAATAACAAATCTTCTTTCATAAGCTTTCAGGGCGATGTACTAGAGTATATTTTTACTGCTTTTGGCCATAAAACATCTTTAAAAAAATAGATACTCTAAATTGCTTTTGCCCAACCTCCTATGTAAGGATCTAATTTTACCAATATATTTTGGCTGTGATGTAATTAGGGTTATGCCCTAATAATAACGATGGCAAGCTTTGATTTTGTAAACATTTTATCATTGATGTTCCTAGTTGTCAATCAACTCAGAATTTAATAGATTCTACTTTGTCATAAATTATAGTGAAATTTTATTTATACAAAGAACCAGCGTTTTTGTATACTCTAAGGGGTACAATCACAAATAAACAACTCGGTTTAAAATATTTTATGAGAGATATCCTCTATAAATTTACTTTTTTATTTATTTGTTGCTTGGAATACATTGACCAAATAGCAAGTAAACTGTATTTGTATATTTGTTGAACTTTAGAAATTAGGTGTATAGAAATAAAGAATATACCCATTTTGTTTTAACCTTTTATTTATTAGTACTATTACTCTCATTTTAAGGCGTTCAAGACGTCTAACTTAATGAATGAAATCTAGTACAAAATAAGTATGCTATTTATTGTCACACGCCTTAAACTCCTAGAAATACCTTACGGGTGAGCAAAGAACATGTTGATTACTATTTATCATGAAACTAATAACAAAGTGTTCGAATTAGATGTTTCTGAAGAAACATCTTTGCGTAAGATATATGATTCCTTAATCGAAAAAGGAGAGATATCTCGCGATTCTGAAGTTGTATTTACCTGGAATAAAAATATTCTCAAATGGGAATCAACTATCCAAGAACTCCAAGTATTTTACAATTTTGTAATTAATGAACATCAAGTTCACCTAAAAGAAGTAAAAAAAACAAAAAAACGTAACACTTTAGGCACAAGCGAAATTTTTGCTTTTTTACAAAAAACGCTAGACGAAAAAAATAAAAGCTGGCACAAAGGATTTTTAGACCCTAGAATCCCACATTCTCAAATTCCAAAAATAAACTATATTTTTGCCCAACGTTATCAAATAATTACTGAGATTCACACTAAGAGCATTATACAAACATATAAAGCACTTGATATAAATGAACAGCGAACTATTTATTTGTTTGTAGGGCACAAAAGCATTGTAGACTATCGTCTCCCAATAAGTTTAGATTCCGTGTCGGTATTAAGAACTTATAATGTCGGAGAATATGAAAATTATAGTTATAGTGCTGTAGAATATCATCCTGGACAATTTTTGTCTGATTTCATTCTTGGCGAAAAACAATTATCTATTTTACAGATACTTACTTTGTTTATTAAGCTAGCAAATATTTTAACTAAAGTACATAAATGTGAATACATGCATGGTAACCTTACAACTAGAGATATTGTTGTATGCGAACAATTGTCACCATGTTTAATTTTCAGTGGTCTGTCGTATAAGGTTCGGCCAAATAGCACTACAAACGGACTTCCTAAACTAGAGTTTGTAGAAGAACCTGTTTATTCTAGTCCTGAACAAGTATGTAACCAACGACAAAGCCCTTTGTGCGATATTTTTGCTTTAGGTGCAATATTATATCACTTAGTTACTAAACGAGCTCCTTTTGGTTGTTACAAAGATAGATTAATTCATGATGAACTTATCTCTCCTGAAAATTTTGCGCCTTCTATTCCAACAGGATTATCGCGTTTTTTAAAAAAGATGCTTGCTGAAGATGTTGATGAACGGCCAAGTAGTATGAAAATTGTGTCTGAAAACCTCTGTTCTGTTTATCGCAGTATCTTATTTGATCAAATAGAAATATTTTTGGGTGCAGAGCATGACTTTGTTGGAATTTTGCGTAGTTTGCATAAGGTAGACCCAGAAAAGGCGGATGCTGTTCAAGAGTTTATTATATTATGCCGCGAAAAAAATGTAGACCTGTCTTTTAAAATTCAAACTTTTCTCCATGCAGCAATTAAAAAGAATGAAGTACTTGCTATTGCAAGTTTTAAGAATGTTGATGAAGATTTACGCTCTGTATGGATTCAAGAAATTCTTTACAAGGTGTCTTTACCTGCGAGCCTAATAAGTTTAATTCCAACAAACAAGTTGAATTTACTCATTGAGAATAGGGATGAGAACATACGTCGAAGGATAACACGAACGCTTTTATTTTTTCCTGCGAATATATCGCTACTTCATATTTTAAATATAGTAGAGTCTAGTAATCAGCAAAACAAGGAGTATTTACAAAAATATTTACAGACAAACAAAGAACAGATTCTCGCTCCTCTTTTTATTCTGTTGTTTGAAAATAAAAAAAGAAAATTAAAACTGATACATCAAATTCTTGTAGATTTAAACTTTACTGTTATTGTTGACGCTGTTACAAGTCTAAAAAAAGGTGATGATGCTCCATGGCAGTCTATGATGAAAAACTTGGAGCAGCAACCAAATCTATATTTTTTTGTGCTTGCTTCCCTAAATATATTGTTACGTGAAAAAAATCGAAATATTCGTTGGCTGGCAGGACACGCCTTTTTTCTGTTAGGGACAGGTACTTTACTTCAAAAATATATATTGTTGCTGAAAAAAGAAAACAAAATAGCCTACTTGTTACAAATAATGAATTTTGCAGGTAATGAAATAGCTCATTTGGTCGCGAATTTATTACGCGGATCTTTGGATGATAACTTTTTGAAATATATCTGGAGTTTACGTTGGAATCCTAAAGATGAAGAAAGAATTATCACTTGTCAAATCTTTGGAAAGCAGAAAATCGCGAGAGGGATACAATTTTTAATTGAGACTCTATATTCTAGTAATCGTTCTTTGAGAAAAGAAGCTGAAAACTCTATTATACAGATTGGAGTAGCAGCTGTTGCAGAATTGATTCCTTATATTAGTGATGAAGAGTTACAGAATCCAATAAGTAATATTTTTAAATCATTAGGAAAAGAAGCAGTAGCTCCATTGACATCGTTTTTGGAGCGTAGTGATGATTTAGCAGATAAAAAAAGTATTATTCGAATTTTGGGAATTATAGGTGGTGAAGAGGCTATTTGTACGTTACTTCCTTACTTAAGCGAAGAGTACAAAATTATCTATGATCTTGTAAAACATAACATGGTTATTCAAAAACAACAATGTGAAGAATGGTTACTTCCTGCTCTAAAAGGGACTACTTATATTCGTCAACGAGTGCAAGAAATTCTAGTGGCTACCAAAAGCGAAAAAGCTATAAACAGTTTATTTGAAGATCTAAAATACTGCGATCGTTCTATTGAACAACATATTTTAAAGCTAATCGTAGAATTAGAAAATAAAGTACTTGAAAAATTCATTGAGAATGTTGCTCTTGAACAACTGATAAAATTATACTGCATTGTTAATAAGCAAGAGACAAAAAAACTACTCGAAAATTATTTACACAAACGTATTGAAAATTTTTACATTTTCCAACAATTTTTGGTTTCTAAAACGCATACAGATTTAAAAATGCCTGAATTCTTTTATGCTCTTGTATGTAAATTGTTGGAACTATCACCAAAACTTTCGGTACAATGTGCTCAAATCCTCGCTAGCAATTTTTCAGTTAAGAGTGCGCCTTATTTAGTAAAGGCGTGGTGCGATCTTTGGGAGCTGCATGTATCGCAACTTGTTTTGAGCGGAAAACTTGGTGTTCAAGATCTCAAAATTTTGCCTCAACCAGTCAATGCTGTGATTTATCAGGAATGTATAATTGATATAGCTGATGATTCCGTTCCACATTTAGTTGAAAAATTACAAAGCGCATCGACTGCTATTGGAATGAAAATAATAGATCTTTTAGGAAAAATTCGCACTCCGTATGCTATAGAACAGTTAAAAAATATTCTGAAGAATAACAATCTTGATAAATTTTTGCGGCAGTTTGCTCATGTTACACTTTGCACAGTTAATAATGAAATTGATTTGTTGATTCAATTTCTTCAACAGCAACGTGGAACATATTTAGGTGATGAAACTTTACATGTTTTACTTGAAATATCAATCACTAACACGGCCGATGTTATTATTAGTAGCATTGTTAAATTAAATGCACAAGAAATATTTGAAGAGTTGTTTATAGAAATACTTCATAGCCATTTGGAGTCGATTCTTTTTATTCCCTTTTTAGAAAGATGTCCAAAAGAAATCTTAGAACCTATCCTCCTCGAAAATCTAAATAAACCTAGCTCTCAAGTGAGTGAGCGCGCTATAGAGTTTTTAGCAATATGCCCAAGTAAACAAGCTTTAAATGCTTTACAGGTATTACTCATGAGAAAAACCAAAAGTGAACAAAGCGCAATTATTGAAAAATCAATAGCCCAAATGCGTGAAAGTTTTTAGCACCGTTAACGAACTTTAATCACTGCAGACGTGAGTACAATATCATCTGGTATAGTAGCCTCTTTGTCTTCCCAACATGATAAAAGCAAATCTTGTTCTTTATCCAATAAATCAATTACATTGGGCGAAATATCGATTGGAATGCTAATACTTTGGTCTGCTTTCACATTTACCTTAATAGTATAGATCTCAATAGAGATATCTATTTGTAAATAGGTAACGATATCTTTATGCTGGTAATTTTCGATATGTAAACTTAGTTGTTTTTTGGTTTGTAGCTGTTTAAAAGTTGTAGAAGTGGTAATAGCTATTTCTGCTTGTATTTTTGGAGAGTGAGAATGGGAATGTTGGTTTTGTTTTGTATTTGTAGGGAGTAATAAGCCTAAAATAAGCAGTATGCAAAATCCAATGAGAATACCATAAAAATTACGGTAGCAATAACTACTAACGACAATGAGAAGCACAGTTGAAACAGCAACAATACTTTGAGCAGGAGGAAATTCCCATTGGTGTTGAATATACAGTCCTACAATTGAAGCAAGTATTGCATAAAAAATGGAAGCCACAAACATTGTTTTGACGCGTTTGGTAGAAATGAGTGCTGTTGTAGCTGGCAAAATCAAATAACCAAAAACGAGAAGCGATCCAGCAGCCTTTGTACTTACTGCAATAACCCCACCAAGAGAAAAGAAAAATAGTGCATCCCACAATTTAACTTTCACTCCTAATGTTTCTGCCATTGTACGATCAAAAGCAACAAAAATCGTTTGCGAGAAAAAAACAATATGATACAAAAGAACTACTACAAACATAATTAACATAGTTTGAATTTGTTGTGGTTGAGTTAGTAAAATATTGCCGTAAAAAAAATCTTTTAATTCTTCAGTTCCAATAGCACTTTGCTTGATAATAAGTAGAGAAAAAGCTCCTGCTGCTATATAAATAATACCTATTAAATTTTCTTTGGAAATTCTACTGTTATCCAGTTTTAGAAATAATGCGATGCCAGCAAATGATGTTATTGCAGCGCAAATTATTGGATTCCAAGCAAAAAGGAAAGAGAAGGCAACACCGAGAGCAGCAAGCTGAATTACTGCTACTCCAAAGAAAATAATTCTACGAAGAACAACATAAACGCCTAAAAATGCACAGCATGTTGCCAATAGAAGGCAAGTAATATAGGCATTTCCAAATAAACTCCAGTGGGTGTAGAAATCCATCAATTAATACCTACTATTACTTGATTTACAACCTGCATTTGATAGTTGTATATTTTTGTCAGTTTTTCCGTAGTCATTATTTCTTCTTTTTGCCCATGTTGTAAAACACCGTTATGAATGATTGCTACACTTTGCGAATATTTCATTACTATATTAAGATCGTGGCTAACCATAATAATAGTAACATCTTGTTCCTGATGTAATTGTTTTATCAAATTAAGAATCTCGTGCTGACTTGGAATATCAATACCAGATGTCGGCTCATCTAAAATCAAACAATTAGGCTGACTAATAAGAGCACGAGCAATAAGAACTTTTTGCCTTTGCCCACCAGATAGATCGCGAAACAAGTTGTTTTCTTTACCTTGTAACTGAACATCTTTTATCACTTGTAGTATAGCACTGGTATGTTTCTTTTTTATGTGTTTGAATAAGCCCATTTGTCCGTATAAGCCCATTTTAACTACCTCAAAAACGGTTAACGGAAATAATGGATCAAGAACATTATTTTGCGGAACGTAACCCATTTTAGTTTGTGATATAACAATACTCCCACTTAATGGTTTGATAATACTCATCATACTCTTTAGTAGAGTACTTTTTCCACAACCATTTGTTCCAATAATACTACAATATTCACCATTATATATGGTAAGGTTAACATCAGAAAGAATCTTAACCTTACCATATCCTAAATCTACTTTTTGAAAATCAATAACTTTATTCACCAGGGATTATTCCATTGATAAGTTCATCTATCATTGCAAGATATCCATCTTTCTTTTCAACTTCAATCGATGCATGAATAATCTTAGCTCCCGTCTTTTCGGCTATATACCGAACTTGGTTTAATGGGTATATTTTGGCAACGATAATAAGCCGACAATTTTGAGCTTTCATTTGTGCGATTAAATTTTGAATATGCCTTGAAGATGGTTGAATACCCGGTTTCGGCTCTATTGTTCCTATTTGTACAAGACCAAACCTTCTTGAAAAATATGGCCAAAGCTCATGATAACTAACGAATTTTATTTTTCCCTTATGAGGTTTTACTTTTTTTAACCATTTGATGAGTGAAGAACGTAGTTTTTTATTATAAGAAATAAGATTTTGCTTAAAAAAATTTGTGTGTTGTGGAGCAATCCTAATCAAAGTTTTATAAATGTTACCAGCCACTATTTTCGAATTTACAGGATCGAGTAAATAGTGAGGATTGCCTTGAGGATGAACATCTCCGAGATCTCTACTAATAGAAGATGGAATTCCCAAAGGTGCAATACCCCTTGCCGCATTTACATTGCCAATATTTTGGCGTAAAATCTTACGATTTTTTGCGCCCTGTAAAAGAGGAAGAACCCAAGGTTCGGCACCAAGTCCCGTCTCTACAAAAATATCAGCAAAGTATAATTTGTTCATGAAAACAGGATTGACATCCAAAAAATGCATATCTTCTCTAGGTTTTAGTAGAGATTCAACTTTTACTTTATCTTTACCAATTTCTTTTACCAAAAACGCTTGGTTAGGAGTGGAAGTAATAATAGAAACCTGCCCACACAAAAATGAGCTACAAACCAACAGTAAAATTATATATTTGAACATGTTTTCTCCTAGTATTTATGTGCACCATGGGTACCGACCAAAAAGCCAAATTGCAACCAAACAGAATGTTCAAAAGAATCACCCAGAAATTGTGCTTTATCAAGGTTATATTGCAAACGGATGCTAAAAAATTCACTTGGGTAATAAGTAGCGCTTGCTGATAAACGGTGTCTTTCATCGCGAAATTCAGTGCGGTCAGCTTCCCCTTTATCTCCAACAGCGTATTCATAACGACCTGCAACATTCCAAAAACGATTCAAGCCAACAATGACTTGTGTAAAAAAGCCCCAGTCGTTAAGTACTTCATTATCATTGGCATTGTTAGGGTCTGCATCAGCTTCGTAGTTACGCAATAAAAATTCGGTGTGCCAAGTCACATAACGCCCTTTATTGTCTCGTGGTTTCCATTTAGCATAAAACTGTAGACCATGTATTATCGTTGTTGTATCATCTCCTGTACCATTTGGACCAATAAGGAAAGAATAGCCTAGTTCTAATGTCAAAATTTCACTTGGCATAAAAACATTTTTCCAACTAAGCATATAGATCAAGTCTTTTAACGATTCAACATCACGTTCTACAAGATCGTGTCCGTCTACAACTTGTTCTCCTTCTTCAAACAAAAAGCTAGTCGCAGTTTCACCAAAAGCATTTTGCGCAGAAACAATAACTTCAGAGTACCATGGTAGAGGTGCGTTCCACGATAAACTAGCTCCAGGGTTTCTAAGGCCATCTCCGCCAAAAAAACGCGAGTATATTACAGGTTGATCGACAAACGCCCAATCGTGAGGGTGAGGAGTCAATTTCCCAAATTCAGTAAAAAATTGTCCGGCTTTAAATTGCAAACCATATGGAAGCATTTGCGTTACAAAGTAAGCTTCTTCTAATTCGAGAACAGTTTCTCCTTCTTCGTCGATAAGCATTACATATGTAAAGAAAGCCCTAACATAAGGATCAATAGCCGCTTCACCGTGAATTTCAAATTGTTGAAGAGTAAAACCGCGGCGGCGTGGGTCATGAGCTCCTCCTTGTAAGAACAAAAGTTCATCTTCATCTGCTGTTGAAGACCCTACACTAAGTAAACCAATGAATGATAGATCAACAAGCTGCAAGGATGTTCCTTGTCCGATTTGGAAAGAAAAAAGAGGATCTCCGGGTTGCCTTGTTGGTGTCGATTCTACGTTTTCTATATCTCCAAGTAGATCATCAACCTCGTCTTCTATGTCATCTTTTATTTCTTGGTGTCGAACTTGTGTTTTTAGCTCTTTATTATCTTGTTCTAGTTTTTCTATGCGCTTTAACATTTCTTTCATTTGTTGTTCGACATTCTCTTGTGCTACGACAAAAGAAACGACAAATGCGATTAAAACAATATATTTCATCATATGCCTTTATAATTATGAAGTAAGTTGCAGGAGTTTTGAGGTTATTTTTATTTTACGGAGGTTTATAACCATGCATTTCAAAAAAAATCGGACAAAGAGTAACCGTTTTTTGAAATTTAAATTAGAAAATCTGCTAGCATTTAATGCTAGTACAGATTTTCTGGTTTTTATTAAGAATTGATTTTGTTTGTAACTCAAAACTAAGCTATTTGGAGCGAGTTAAGCTAAAGCACCGATTAGATGTCAGAGTTTTTGTTACTCCTTATCTAAACTATATTAAGTCTAATTAATATAAAAGCTTTTTACTTGTAATTTGAGTTGATGAAATAGATAGCTTTTGCTCGATTCAATGGCAATTCGATTTTGAAATTCGATGAGTTGGCATTATTTGTTAAGAGAAATTAATCAAGATGCATTCAAATAAAAAATCTAAAGTTTTTTCGAAAATAGACTCGAAACTACTAGATAGATAAATGAATACGAGAAAAACTTTTCTTAAAAAATAAAACGAAAGTCATAGAAAACTATTTCTTGAAACTTTACTTCGAATTTATAAGTAACAAACAAGAAATATTATGCAGGAGGAGATCTAGAATCTTTATCAGGATAGTAGTAACCCAAAGTGCTTTTTGAGCAAATTGTTACTAAAGTGAATGTTGTTGGTTTTACATGTGGAATGATAATTGAGTTATCAAAATAGTTACTATCTAAAAGCAGACACACAGAGCACTTATGCTCTTTTTTTGATTCATGTTTGTTAGTATGCTCATGACCACACTTACTCTGTTGATTTTTGTGTGTTTTACAACTGTAAACATGATGTATGTAAGAATTTAATGGGGCAGCAAATATAATTAATGTAATTAGATAAACTATTTTTTTCATAACTATACTTAAAACACACCCCACAAAATTATGCAAGTGTTTTTTTACTTATTTTTAGCGGTCCATAATTTTTTAGCTTCTATAACAGCCTCACACAAGGCTTGTGTGTTAACAAGCTCATTTTCTAAATAATCAAGACCGCCCATTAACCAATCAGCTATTTCCGATTTTGCTAAACTATAAAATTTATGTTTTCCTTGACGTCGCTCTTTTACTAGTTTGTGAGACTTTAATTGCGACAGATGTTGCGAAACGCGCGAGCTAGAAGTTCCTAAAATAGATTGTAAAGTATTAACGTCTTTTTCACTTATCCGCAGCTCTTCAATGATTCTGATTCGGTCTCCGTTTGCAAGTACTTTAAATAAGGAGGCTAGTTCTCCAGCGACTATTTTTCTTGCCGTCATATTTTTACCTATCTGTAACAATAAAGTTATAAGCCACTCAACATTAAAAATTTACTTACCTAACATTTAAAGTAAATTATTTCTGTCTGTTTATTATCATTTTAACATTTTCTGTTATGATAACAACATAATATATTTATATAAGAGCAAATGTGTAAGTCGCGAGTCTTTAATATAATGTTTTAATTGATGATACGCTCTAATTTATATGCAAATTTTAGTTTTTATTCTGAAAAAAAATTTTATAGTTGTAAATTATGTTTTAGTTATTATACTACTTAACAAGTAAACATTTTATATTTCTTTAATATGTTTATATTATAATTTAAAGAGAAAGATGTAAAATGAATTTTATAAATAAATTGCAAGTAGGGATAAAAAACTTTCAACAAGGTGTTTACGAAGAGAAAAAAAGTGTATTCTCTTCTCTTGAAAGCCAACAAGATCCCAAAATTTGTCTTATCACTTGTGCAGACTCAAGAATTTGTCCGCACGTAGTTACCAGTACCGATCCTGGAGAATTGTTCATTATTCGTAATGCTGGGAACATGATCCCTATTTCAGAAGAGGGGTCTGGTGAAATTGCTAGTATAGAGTACTGTGTTGAAGCTCTGAATGTAGAGCACGTTATTATTATGGGACACTCTAACTGTGGTGCGATGCAAGGTATTATAAACATCGACAGTTTATCTCTTCCACATGTTTGTTCGTGGTTGAAGAAATCAAACATAGAGGAGTCGTATCTAGAATCTTTAAAAGATATAGATGATAACAAGCAGCGTTTAGAGGGCTTGATTAAACACAATGTATTACAGCAAATTGATAATTTAAAAAGCTATTCCTTTATGCAAGGAAAGCCACTAGAATTTCACGGGTGGGTTTACGATATTAGTAAAGGAATTGTTGAAGCTTACGATTTTTCAAACAAAGATTGGAAAATCTTAGATGAAAAATCAATAGATAATATTTAACGTTAATAAACGCGCGTGGTCATTACCTGTGCGTCTGATGTATTTTGTTTGATGTAAGATGTATAGAGTGGAGTTGAAAAAGTAAATGCAGATACTTTTTCCTCTCCATTTTACAAATAAAATATCCATATGAACTAGGGCGTGTCATCATTCAATACAAATAAAAATATAACGGATTCATTTAATGATACGCCAGTAGTATTGAGCCCGAGCCCGTTTGCGAGCCCGAGCCCGTTTGCGAGCCCGAGCCCGTTTGCGAGCCCGCGCCCGAAAACTTTTTGAGAGCGACAGAAAGTGATTTATTGGTTCAATACTAGTTTTTTGCGATGGAAAAAGAAACTTTGCTTCTTTGATAAATTGTTAGTGAAAGTTTCGGAAACGGGCTCGGGCTCGAAAAAACACACAATATTTTGAATAATGACACGCCCTAAATAAAATTTTGAGCAAACTCTATGGATAAAACAAAGAACATGCTTGCAATTTATTTTACGCCAAAAAATTTTCGGATTTTACCCTGTTTTTTGGTCGGAGAAATCAATTGCAAATGCGTTACTTTGTTTTTAGTTTTAGGTTAAAATAAGATTCACATTCAACAAAGATAATTGATGGGATACAAAATGGATCAAAAAAGTATATTAAGAGAAACACTAGCTTCTGTTGTAGTATTTCTTGTAGCTTTACCTCTGTGTATAGGAATTGCTGTAGCTTCTGGTGTACCAGCAGAAAAAGGACTAATCACGGGGATTGTCGGAGGTTTAGTTGTCGGTTTTCTTGCTGGTTGTCCATTACAAGTAAGTGGGCCTGCTGCAGGTTTAGCTATTATTATACTTGAACTAGTCAATACTTCGGGCATTGGCCTACAGGGTTTAGGCGCCATTGTTTTTGCTGGTGGTATAATACAACTTATTGCCGGTTCCTTGCGTTTTGGGCAAATGTTTCGAGCTATCTCTCCTGCTGTTATTGTCGGTATGCTATCAGGAATTGGGGTTTTAATATTTTCTTCTCAATTCCATATAATGATCGATGATCCGGTTAAAGCTGGTGGGGTTGCCAACTTAATTTCGATTCCAGAAGCATTTATTAAAGTAGTATTTCCTCCAGGGCTTGATAATCACCACTTAGCCGCCTACGCAGGAATAATAACTATTGTAACACTTCTTTCTTGGAATAAATTTCGCCCAGAAAAGCTAAAGTTTATTCCTGGGACTCTACTAGGTGTAGTTGCAGCTGTTGTTTTTGCACAATGCTTTAAATTAGAAATCGACTATATTAAACTGCCTGAAACTCTTGTTAGTAGTTCAAGTTTTCTTAGCTGGGAAGCTCTTTCGATATTAACAACATCAAAAGGAATTACTTTGGCTTTTACTGTCGCTATCGTTGCAAGTGCGGAAACTTTACTATGCGCTACTGCTGTGGATAAACTCCATGATGGTGAAAGAACGAACTATAACAAAGAACTTTTTGCTCAAGGTGTAGGAAACGTTATATGTGGATTCCTTGGCGCATTACCAATGACAGGAGTAATTGTACGCAGTTCTGCAAATATAAATTCGGGTGCAAAAACTCGTTACTCTGCGATACTTCATGGTATGTGGTTACTATTATTTATAGTGATATTTCCTCAGATAATTAACTTAATCCCAAAAGCAAGTCTTGCTGCAATATTAGTATACATTGGTATAAAGCTTATCAATATCAGCTTTATTAAAGAACTTAAAAAATACGGAAAAAGTGAAGTATTTATATACATAGCAACTATTGTTGGTATTGTTGTTACAAATCTTTTGACTGGGATTGTAATTGGGTTTGGTTTGGCTTTATGCAAAATGCTCTATGTCATGAATCACTTGAGCATTACTGTAGAAAAAAAAGAAGAAGTTTACACAATGCGTTTCAAAGGCTCAGCAACATTCTTGAAAATTCCAGAGTTAGCTCAACAGTTAGAATCGTTACCATGGGATGGTCAAATTCATATCCTTCTTGATGGACTCAACTATATAGATCATGCATGTATTGATTTACTGAAATCGCACGGAGCACAAGTAGAAAAACGCGGCGGAAATCTTGAACTTTGTTGGGATAGCGTAGAGAAAGTGTACCAAAGTAACAAAGCTTGATAAAATTAAAATTTAAGATGCCTATATTTATGTTTATGTGAATATAGGCATTTTAAAATAGACTGTAATTTGTAGTTTATCTTTATTCAACAAATGAGGTTTTTATTTTTGTAGTCTTGTGGCTTTCATTTGCAATGTACTAATTCCTAAGCCTTCTTTATCTCTTTGACGATACATTTCGCTGGTATGAGAATTTATATTGTTTATTTTTATTGTTTGAGTTAATTCAGTTTTTTCACCGGTAGAGTAGTCCATCGCAGTTCCATACATCTTGAATTCTTTTTTTACCTTACCACCTTCAGAGTGATAAATAGAGGTTCCGACATTATCAGCATGGGCTGCAACATAAGCTTTTTTGGTTTTATCGTAGCCAATGATAGATAAACTTTCGTAGTCTCCCATTTTCGCTGCCATCATTACAAATTTGCGCATCATAATCCAGCGGTGGTCACTTGCACCTTCTACAACTCTTATGATATTTCCAGCGTTGTCGTAAATGAGTGATTCAACTTTCCACTGACCTACAAGAGGATTTAGATGTTGCAGTTTTTGATCGCTTATTGACATTCTTGCAAATGAATTTGCTACAAATTGATCGATTTGCTTTTGAGCGCGACTAATCGTTGCGTCATCAAGACGTACAAAGTTAATTTCAATTACTTTTAAATGTTTATCATCTATTTCATAATGCACTTTTAATTTATAGTGATTGTGATTTGAAATTTCAATAATATAAACCGTTGAAACCAATTCACCATCAAAACCAATACTTTCTCCGCGTAGAATAAAACTTGTTTTGCTGTTTTCTTGGCTCACATTACCAATAAAATGATGAATCCCTGTTGATTCACTATCTATGTGAGCCGCAGTATAACTTTGTAAAAAATTATCATACCCTACTATTGCTGCTGTGTGAAAACTGGTAAACATATGCTCTAATAATACAAAGCGTTTTCCTAAGACCCACTTGTTCTCGCAAAAACCTGTTTCTTCATAAACGATTTTTCCACTTCCGTTATACACAGAGCATGTTGCTTCCCAAAAACCAGTCAAAGAATCCAGTTTAGAATGATTTTCATTGGGTAACATCATTTCTAATAGTTGCTCATTTTGCTGAGTATAAGTTACCGCTGAACAAATAAAAATAGCGATACATAAATATTTTTGATACATAGTTTATCCTTATTTAAATAATACATTTACTTTTAGGCAGGTGTTTTAAGTTTACGCTAAACATTTTGCAACATATTATGAATTGGACCAATAGAAAATATATTTTTATCTTAGGGCGTGTCCCTATTCATATCTCTCATAACTCGGTGCTTTTAATGACTAACTTTGTTACTTTTCAAGCGCATAGTAAAACTATTCACTTTCAAAGTGCCTCGCTACTACTTAAAATAACTCGAATTTTGTAAAAATCTAAATAGGGACACGCCCTAGTGTTTGGTATTCTTGTGGAACTATGACAACGGTATTTCGTGTTCAATACGAAATATATCATCTGGTGAATTATTACGCCAAATTAAGCTAACATTGTCAACCTGCCACTCTACGGGTTGCCAAGTAGACTGAACATTGTTCTTCAATTCATCAAATACTTTTGCATCGCGCATACGACCAATGGTCAAATGAGGATGAAAAGGACGCTTTTTTATTTCCATGGTGTTTTGCAAAGCAGAACTTAGAGAGCTGTAGAGATTTTGAATTTCTTGTTGTTCTTCACAACCTACCCATAAAATAAAATTACCTTTGCGTTGCTTGAATTTCCCCACAGCATCAAGTGTTATTTTGAATGGTTTTATATTCTGACAAACATTCTGTAAATCTTTTTTTGTGTCTTGAAAATGTTCGCGAGGAACAAATGGATAGAATAATGTTATGTGTGGCATCCAACGCCGTATATTGCGATCATGTTCTTCGCGAATTTTTTGAATAGGTTCCCATAAATGTTTAGGGGGAATGATTACTAGAGCTGTTGTATGAACAGGAATCATTTGTTGTCCTTTAGTTTTTTTTGCAATTCTTTGATTTTTTGCAAAATAGTTTTTGCTCGCGTTCGTACGCGAAAATTATTTGTAAGCCATGTGTGAACAATTTTCCCATTAGCTCCAATAAGATACTCTGCTGGTCGCGCAACCCCACCTCGCATATCGTGAAAAAGTTTATAATTTTTGATTGTCTGGTGTGTGTTGTCTGATAGAATTTCGAATTTCAATCCTAACTTATCGCGTACTTTTTTATTTTCGGCAGGAGAATCAACGCTAATAGCAATTATTTCAGTACTTAGAGTTTTAAACTTATCGTAATTTTTTTGCAAAACTTGCAAAAGAGAGAGGCAAAAAGGTCACCAGTGACCACGGTAAAAAACCACTAGTAAATTTTTTCCTGAGAAATCTTGGAGACTTACCTTGTGCTCATTACTATCGATAAGAGTAAAAACAGGGGCGACAACATCCCCTTGCAAGGCTAAGTTTTGGTCAGGTAAATCATAAGAAAGTGTTGTCGTAAAAAAAGTGAATATTAGTGGGAAGATTAAAGCTAACAATGCAAAAATAAAGTTGGCAATTTTTAATATTTTCTTTGAAGATTTATGTATAGTGGATATAGCGCCATAAGTAGCTATAAGTCCTACGATAAAAGAAGTTATGATAATAATGAGTGGGTTATCGCGTATTCGTTCATTAAATACAAAATAGCTTATATAAGAAAAGCAAATTGCAAAAGATATAATGAAGCCTAAAAAAGGCAACCATAAGATTAATTTTCTCATAAAAGATCCTATTTAGTGATAAATGTTCGTTTTGATTTTATTTGAGAAAATGACAAAGGTGGTTGCCGGAGATTTTGCAAGTCGACAGATACACCAATACCATAATTTTTTATAATAAATTGATACTGAGACATCCATACACAGTCTTTTATCTTCTGGTTGAGCGCAAAATTAGAAATGCTTATTGATGGATATCTTTTCTGCACTTTCCATATAAAAATAACGTTGTCTTCCACAACAATTGCTAGCTTTTTATTTGGGGACAATTTATAAAACTCTGCGCGAGGATGAAAAGCTTGTATGTATTTTGGAAATAACTTCTTTTTTATAGAAATTTTTTGATTTAATTGCGTTTTGAAAAAACGCCAACCACTGTAATCTAAATAGTGAGCATTTTTTTCAATTAGAATTAATTCTTTTTTATGTGGATGGTAAAGACAAGCGTTGGCATTTTGAAATGAATGCTCTATAAATTTAAGAGAGATGTTATATATCTGTATTCCTTGCGTTGTTTTGAGTATCAAAGATTTGTTGTTTTTGGAAAATGAAACATCGACAAGGTTTTCGACATATATTTTTTTTAATTCTTTGCCTGACTCTAGATCGTATAGAACTATATCATTATTGTTGTATAGAGCTAGAATTTTATCGGAAATAGCAATTCTGAAATGACTATCTTTTGAAAAAAGTCGCGTTTGATCGGCTATTCTCCATACTTCAACTTTTTTTTCATTGCGAAATGCAACAGTTCCTTCCGTAGAGCTAATAGTTATATCTTCGCCAGTGCCATCCCAACATGCAATTTCTTTGTCATTTCGGAAATCAAATAAACAAAATTGGTTATTTATTTGATGAGCAACAATACAACCACCAACAGCTAAAATTTGCGATGAAAAACTATTGTTTTTATTTATTTTTTCTGTAACGTAGTTCCATCGTTGGCAATCACCGTTAGCGAGAAAAAATAAACACTCTTTTTCATTACTGAATATAAAATGGTCTATTTTTTGAAGAAATTCACGTTGAGTTATAATCTTGCCATTGTGAGAATTGACGATGAAAACTCTTTGTTCCGATACAAAGGCTATAACATTTCCACTAGGGTTGAATTTTACTTGTTGTGTAGAAAGAGAGTTGGACCATTTTATATGCGAATTCAAATATGATTTATGAAAAATATTTTTTGCGATCTCTACTGAGTTGGGCTCTTCTATTTTTAAGGCTTTTAGACTTAGTTCTCCAGAACGTTTCCACTGATTTTGCTGATAAAAAATGCGAGCATTTTGTATTAAAGTCTCGGAAAGTTGTTTTTGTAAGAAATTGTTTTTTTCCGTATTTGTATAAAACTGTAAGTAGATGAATAAACTAGTGATTGTTGCGACCATAAATAAGGAAATCGATAGTAATTTTTTCTTGTTGTTAGTACTTTTCTGTACTTCTGGAAGTATATCTCCATCGAGAAATTTTTTCAAATCGAATACTATTGAACTAGCCGCCGAATAGCGTTTATTTAAATTTTTATTTAAACACTTTGTGCAGATATATTCTAAATCAACAGGAATATCGGGATTTATCTGGCGCAAGGAAATAAATTCACCGCGATTAATTTGAGCAATGACAGTCTTATTCTTACCCTCAAAAAGAGGTCGTTTTGTAAGGATATTATATAGAATAGCTCCAAATGTGTATATATCGTCTTGTGGTGTCATAGAGTTTTGTTCAATAGTTTGTGAAGATGTATAGCAAAGTACATTATTGACGAGCATGCTCTCTTTTTCGTAAAAATATCGTAAATTTATGTCAAATATTTTTGGGTCGAGGTTTTCATCTATAAATATACTTTGGGGGTGTAAACCGCAATAAATACCTTTTTCATGAGAAAAATCTAAAGCAAGAGCAATCTTGTAAAAAATTT
The DNA here is from genome assembly GCF_041508025.1 of Candidatus Uabimicrobium helgolandensis. Taxonomy (NCBI): domain Bacteria; kingdom Pseudomonadati; phylum Planctomycetota; class Candidatus Uabimicrobiia; order Candidatus Uabimicrobiales; family Candidatus Uabimicrobiaceae; genus Candidatus Uabimicrobium; species Candidatus Uabimicrobium helgolandensis. The sequence goes on along the minus strand of NZ_CP165719.1, from coordinate 8,412,462 downwards.
TTGCTAGTTTCTTGTATTTGTGAGTACCAATTAATTTTGTAAGTGGTTGCCCCCATATATACTCAGTGGCATAATGTTTTTGAGGGCTGACCCCATAAGATGTGATTTGGGCAATATAAGGATGGTGGGTTTTTTTTACATTTGCAATACAATTACGGAAATCTTCGTTATTGTTATCCTGTGCGTTAAGAAGTACTTTTAAAGTAATGATTTTATTACTATGCGTGTCTAAGGCTTTATAAGTAACGCCGTAGTGGTCTCTACGGAAATATTGCAAGATTCGAAAATGCGCAAATTCATTTTCCACAGTTACTTGTGGATTTAGAGATTGTAGTGGTTCTTCAAAGGTTACTTCATTAAAAAACTTTTGCAGTTGTAAAGCTAAACTTTCGCAAGAGCTACCGATATAGTTTTCGACTTCGTAGACAAGTTGAGTTGTACTTGAATAACGATAGTCAATTTCTTGATGAATTGCTTTGCGACAAATAGAATTGATCTCTTGAGGAATAGTGATATTGATTTCATGTGGTGATGAATGAAATAAATGCTGACTTTTTAACAAATCTTCATCGCAAACAATAGATCCTCCTGTCAGAAGTTCAAAAAGTATGCATCCTAGTGAATAAATATCATTTTGCGGCTGTGCTTTACAACGTAGCCTTTGTTCTGGAGATGTATACCGTGGGCTACTACCAAATTCTGCAGGAATCTCTAAAGCCTTGTTTACATTTTGTGCGATAGAAAAATTAATAATTACAAGTTCATAGTGACTTGTAAATAATATGTTAGAAGGTTTTATATTGCAGTGAACTATATTTTTGTCGTGTAAATAGCCAAGTGTTTTTGCCAACCGTTGTGCGATTTGTAGACAGATAAAAACAGGTAGTTGTCCTGGAAGACCTAGTAATATATCCTGTAAAGATTTTCCATCGATAAAATCCATTACGACAAATTTTCGTTTGTTGTATGTGTTTATTTGATGATAGCAAATAATATTTCTGTGAGAGATATCTTTAAGCATGTCGTATTCGCGTTGCAGCATTTCATTTTCGTTTTCAGAATAAGCAATTTTTACAGCGAATCTTTTTTCATGCTTATCGATTACTTCGTAAACAACACCGATATGCCCACGGCTGATTTCACGGATAACAGCGTATTCGTTAATTTCATGGGTTTCAGGAGAATTTTTCCATATATGTGCTGAAATAGCAATAATTCTATTACAACGTGGGCATTTCCCCTGTTTTCCTAAGGTTTTTTCATAAACGCGAATTTTTTTTCCGCACTCGCAAACAATTTTTTTCATAAGTAACCTGACAAAATACCTACACAGTTTTCGATATTAGTGGTTTTATTTTAAGTTCGTTGCAAAATTTTTTTAAGATACTTAGAATGTACGAATTATTTCGATTGGTTTTAGAGTCTGTTATAAAATTATTTCAAGACACAAAATTGTTTCTTTTAATTTCTAATTTGGTTATTTTTTATCACGAATTAGGGCGTGTCATCATTCAATACAGATAAAATATAACGGATTCATTTAATGATACGCCAGTAGTATTGAGCCCGAGCCCGTTTGCGAGCCCGCGCCCGAAAAATTTTTGAGAGCGACAGAAAGTGATTTATTGGTTCAATACTAGTTTTTTGCGATGGAAAAAGAAACTTTGCTTCTTTGATAAATTGTTAGTGAAAGTTTCGGAAACGGGCTCACAAACGGGCTCCGGCTCGAAAAAACACACAATATTTTGAATGATGACACGCCCTACTTTATTGGAAGCTAAAACGTTTAGATTTTTTACCCTCAACTAATTTTGTAACAGGCTTTTAAGCGATCTGCCAAAAGTTATTATTTATTTTACTCATATCCTAAAATAAAAACAAGTCGATTTTACACAAAGCAGATGGAGTTTACTATACATTGATATAGTCTAATTATGATTGTCAAATCTAATAATTGATACTATAATAAAAAGCACGGTTGTTGTTTGCTAAGGTGTAGATACCAAGCCATAAGAAACATTGAAAGCATTCCAAAAATTAAATAGGTGCCTTAAAATTGGTTACTTAACGCGTCTTCTACATTAGACGTGTGAACATACTATCTTCGGGATAAATATAATGATTGTGACACTCACTACTGATTTTGGTTTACGTGATAGTTTTGTAGGGGCAATGAAAGGCGTTATCCTAAGTATTGCCCCTGATGCAAATCTTGTTGATATATCGCATAGCATTCCTCCTCAAGATATTCGCAAGGCAGATTTAACAATATCATCTATTACTCCCTATTATCCGAAAAATACTTTGCATGTTGTTATCGTTGATCCTGGTGTGGGTTCTACCAGGCGTATACTTTATGTACAGGCTAATGAACAACAATTTTTAGCTCCTGATAATGGAGTCTTATCATCTCTTGATTTTGATAATATCGATGTGATTTTAGAAGTCTCAAACGAAGAGTATTTCTTACCAGAGGTGTCAGATACATTTCACGGTCGTGATATTTTTGCTCCTGTGGCAGGACACTTAGCAAATGGATTAGACCCTTATTTGCTTGGGAGAGAAATTAGTTATGAAGAAATAAATCAATTTTCTTTGCCACCTGTCAAACTAGATACAGACCTTTGCCGTATCTATGGTAGAGTTATTGATATTGATCATTTCGGTAATATTACTACAAATATTTCAGAAGATATTATCGATCAATTGGTGGTTAATCGCAAAAAAGTACAAATTACTTTAAACAATTTGTCTGTAAATGAAATTGTAACAAGTTATAGTAACGCAGACTATAAAAAGTACCTAGCGCTTATTAATAGTAATACATTACTTGAAATTGCACAGAACTTAGGGAATGCAGCCAAAAATTTACAAGTAAAGATAGGTGCCGAAATTATTGTTGAATATAGAAAATGAAATAATGATTACGCGAGGATTTTGTTTGACTACGAGTAGTAAACATACTAATATTCTGTGTAAATGATAGTGACTAGTTTGGTGTTAGATTAATCATTAGGTATTACAAATATTCAAACTAGTGTAATAGTATACTAGTCACTTAAAACATACTGATTGAAACCTAAAATAAGGAACTGAATATGAGCCAAGAAGAAAAAGAAAAAAAAGACGGAGGAGAAGCTTTAGTAGGACGTTTAATAAAAGCTAGAGTAATTATGATCTCTGAAGAAATTACTGATAAACTCGCTAGAGCAGTAACGGCTCAATGTATACTCATGCAAGAAGAAGATAAAGACGCGCCTATTACAGTATATGTGAATTCTCCAGGTGGTTCTGCAGATTCTGGCTTTGCTATTTATGATATCTTGCGTTTTGTATCACCACCTATCCATATGATTTGTACTGGTATTTGCGCAAGTGCAGCTGTTCTTATTTATATGGCTGCTGAAAAAAGCAAACGATTTTCTTTACCAAATTCGCGTTTTTTACTGCACCAACCATCAACGCAGCTATTTGGAACAGCTTCTGATATCGAAATCAATGCTAATCAAATCATAAAATTGCGAGAACGTTACAATACAATTATCGCGAAAGAAACAGATAAAGATGTCGACACAATTACTGATGATTGCGATCGTGATTTTTGGTTGTCTGCGGAAGAAGCAAAAGAGTATGGTTTGGTTGGTAAAATTGCCGAGAAATGCAGTGATATATCCTAGAAAACTTTTTTTCTTTACAGCACTATATAACATTTATTTTTATAGAGAAGGGAGCTTCTGTGAGTACCATTGATTTTTTAAAAGCTTTTTTTAAAAACCCAGTGAATACAGGAGCCGTTGCACCTAGTTCAAAAAAACTAGGTGATTTAATGGTAAAAAGCGCGAAAGTTTCTCAAGCCAATTCTATTGTTGAATTTGGTGTTGGAACAGGGGTATTTACAGAAAAAATCTATAATGCAAAATCTCCAGAAGCAACTTTCATTGCTATAGAAATCAACTCCAAGTTTATGGAGTTAACGCAAAAACGTTGTCCGCAGGTAACGATTTATAATGATGATGCTAGTAATGTGAAAAAGTATCTCGCAAAACATAACATTATAGAGTGTGATTGCATTGTTTCAGGTTTGCCGTGGGCTGGCTTTCCTGACAATTTGCAAAAAAGAATTTTGCATGCTGCTGTTGAGGCGTTAAAGCCAGGAGGAATATTTGTCTCTTTTGCTTATATTCACGGTGCACCTCTACCACGAGGAAAAAAGTTTTCTGAGTTACTAAGTCGTAGTTTTTCTGAGGTAGAAAAATCACCTGTTATATGGGCAAATGTCCCTCCAGCTTTTACTTATATATGTAAAAAATAACACGAAATGAATCTTCCTAATCTTTATTCTCAGGGCTGCGTTGAAAGTAAAGAAATCGCATAGTTACGAAATGATTATGCGATTTCTTTTGACTAACATCTACAATACTTTCAACGAAATTTGAGCTTCCTTAGGCTAATAATAGTCGGGCCTCCCTCCTATTGTTAGTTTAAGAAACCCAAATGCCATTGAAGATTATCTTTTTTTTATACAGATATGATTAGCGTTTACCGATAGTTATGGGAAGATTAAATCTATTTTTTTGGCGTAGTATTGATATTGTTGTTTTGCTACCAGGTTTGAGCTTTGAAACTACAGAAACTAAACTTTGTGTTCCTGATATTGAGTTCTTACCCACAGCAGTAATCACATCGTTATTTCTAACACCTGCTTGGTGTGCTGGCTTACCAAAAACTGTATGAACAACTTTTACACCATTTGGATGATTTTCGACTTGAACTCCAATAAATCCTTTAGAGGTCGAAGATTTTTCTCCACCGCCAAATAAATCTTTTAGGATTTCTTCGAATGGATCGCTTTTCTGCTCTTCGTTATCATCCCCATCTCCAAGAAATCGGCGTAAAATTTTAGAAAAGTTATCGACTTGCGCTGGGCGAGGTTTGTATCGGCTAGGAACAGAGATTACTTTACTTGCTTTTAGATCTGGTAGAATTTTCATGATTGATGAGATTGGAATAGCAAAAGCTGTTCCGCGATAGAAATATGCAACGTTAATCCCAACAAGTTCACCTTTCATGTTAACAAGAGGTGTTCCAAATTGCTTTTTCTCTAAATTAGTATCGTGTTGGAATACTTTATCGTAGGCACGAACAGGACTTTTATTTGGTTGACCAAACATACCAAAAAGTCCAAGAGTTGGTACACGACGGTTGTGGGAAACTTGTCTATTTTTAGCACTAAGCATACCAGCGTTGATAATGCCGTTAGCAGTTCCTCCAGAAACAAGCCATTCTCCTATTTTTACATTGCTATCATCGCCTATTTTCATTGCTTTTAAAGGTTTAGCAGAGGTAACTTTTATGAGTGCGATGTCTAAAACTCCGTTGCGTCCCTTGACTATACCTATGTGACTACGTCGTGTGCCATCTTGCATTTGCACATCAACAGCACCTTGCACTTTACTAAGTATGTGATTTGCGGTTAATATCCACCCATCTTCAGAAATAACAACACCATAACCATAAACTTTGCGGCCCTTTCGTATTTTTACAGTGGTTTCCATTAATTCTAAACCTTTGTATACGAAATGACGACGAAAATAGTTATCTCGTGAATAAGATTGAGCGGAGATAAAAACAGGTATGCGTATTTTTTTACCATCGCGTTTAATGGTTAAAAATACTTTGCCGGATTTTGGAGCGGATGCAACGATACTTTTTAAATCTTCGCGTAGTTGTAGAGGGATACCATTGGCGCGAACGATAATGTCTCCTGGTCGAACACCAGCAAGAGAACCTATTTTGTTAATATCTACGTCTGTTACTTGTAAACCTTCTGGTTCTACCTCGCGAACAACAACTCCTAAGCTTGGTTTTTTCTTTGGCATTTGTTGCGTACCGCTAAACATTTTGAATATTTTACCTATAGGGCTTTTGTCGAAAGCTTTCATCATGTCTTCAGGAGATAGATCTTCTTGCATTTCCATAAATACGTCAAAAATGTTTCCTGGTGATCGTCCTTTGACATCACGTCCGGCTGTCATGGTTTTAATATCAGCAACTATTTCGTTGATTGGAACTGAAAAGGCAAGTTCATTTACAAGCATAATTGCACCGTTAATACCAATGAGTTTGCCATCAAGATCGATAAGCGGTCCACCAGAGTTCCCAGCAAAGATAGGTACATCGGTTTGGATTGCATCATCGTAGAACTTTACGCCCATTTGGATAGGCAACTTCTTATGAAATCCGCGAATTCTTCCACACGCGACGGCTGGCTGGTCATCAAAATAAGGACCTCCTGGGTGTCCTAGTGCAACGACCCATTCTAGCATAGATAGCTCATCTGAATTTCCGTATTCAAAATAAGGAAATTCTTTTCCTTTTATTTTGATAAGAGCGTAATCATTTACTGAGTTGAGCCCTAGTTTTTGAGCGGGATATTCACGCCCATCAGAAGTAACAACAACAAGTGAATCACCTGGCTCTACAACGTGAGCACATGTAACGATGAGCCCATCTGCGGAAACTAACGCTCCTGAGCCATAACCTTGCTTATCACCTATAATGATACGAATCCCCACAGTCCTAGATATTGCGTAGTCTTTAAGTTCTTGTACTTTTTTGGACACAAGAGCAATATCAGTAATCGGTTCCTTCGCAAACAATATAGTTGAAAACAGTACCAACAAAACTATATATAACTTATGCATAAATTTCTCCATAATAAACAAAATATTGCTAAGTGGTCATCTTTTTAAATTATACGCAAACAACAGCAGGATAGTTGGAAAAAACTAAAATAGTGCTATATTAGTGTGCAACATCTTGCCACGTTTTACAATAAAATTTTACGCGGAGATAGTTAAATTTGCTACAATAAATATCTGTAAACGACTTGTATTAAATAAACTTCTTAAGACTTTTAGAGGTAATTTTTATGAAATATTGTATGTTCTTGGTGATTGTATTTATTGTTTCGTGTTCTTTTGCACCAAAAGGCTATGAAAACCTTAACAATCAGTTCGATTTCGACAATGCTTTTATTCGTGCAGTAAGTGATGGTAATATTGAAGCGGTGGAATATTTAATTCCTAAAGTAGATGTTAATATGTCAGTTGTCTTAGAGGGTTCTCCTATAGTTATTGCCGTTAAAAATCAGGATGTTGTTGTAACAGAAAGATTAATTGTCGCTAAAGCAGATATCAACGTACCAGATAGCGCTGGAAATTATCCCATTCATATTGCGGTCAAGAACAGTGATGTTGCAACTCTTAAAGTACTTGTATCTGCGAAAGTTAAGATCAATAAACAGAACGTTTCTGGAGATACGGCACTGCATGTCGCAGTAGTAGCGGACATTCCAAAAGATAAGCGCCAAGAAATAGTAAAAATCTTATTAGAAAAGAATGCTGATTCAGATGTGTTCAATGATGAAAATCTCACTGCAAAACAACTAGCGCACAATAAAAAACAAAGTGATATTATTGCGCTGCTTGGTGGATTATAAAATTAGGTAGTACTTGGCGTATTTTAAGCTACATTTTATTCGCTTGAAGTTCTGTTGTGTTAGAATTGACAAAAAACATTTTGAAATTTTCTAATGCTGCTCCTTTAAGACCAATTCCAAATGTAATCATTTCATAACAATTACCGTTGTGCTCAATTTTAGTGTCTGGCTCAGTAAGTTTATTAGGGAGCTTCGTGATTTTAGCTGTTGACACAGGAAAACAATCTCTTATAGGTCCATAACAAGGTAATAATCCTGGATACATATTCCAGCCAACAATAATATATTCATCTATTGTCTTAACAACTGTGTAGTAAGGATATACAAAAAAATAAACCTTTGGAAACATTCGTAATACTCTAGTTAAAACGGTACATGCAGGAACAATTAATGTTATACATGAGATAGCCCCTAAGGGTTTTGTCCATTTGGTAATAATTTCTAATTCGCGGGCTCTTTTCCATTCACTTATGAGAAGATACAACACATAAATCCAGCCAAAAGTAAATGCAAGTACTCCGGTAACAAGAAGTAGAGGCATTCCAATTAAAAACATGAAAAATGCTTTCAGTAAAGATTTGACATCTACTTTTTGAAAGAACTTACCATGAATGAACGTTTCTATTCTTATTGTTTTTGCCATGTGCTGCTGTAGTAATTCTTGTAAAAAAAGACCTTGAATTTTCATTCTTTTGTCTTTTTCCCACGGATATTGTACAGTTGACATAATGTTATATCCTTAATGTTGTTCGGGAATTCTTAATCGTTTTTCGCATGGTCTATTTGTTTAGGACTCTATATTTTATGCTTTGGTATATACAGAGTAAACATTGCACCGTCTTTTACTTTGTAGTCGTACACTAGTTTTCCATGAAGATGCTTTGCTAATCGGTAACTCAAGGCCAAGCCTAACCCAACACCTGGAGCAGAATGCGCTGCCTCTTCTGCTGATTTACTAAAAGCGCCAAATAGTTTCTTTTTTTGTTTTTTGTGTATACCAGGGCCGTAATCTCTTATGGTAAGCAAAAAGTAGTGCGGCAATTCTTTTGCAGATATAACTATTCGTTTGTCTGATCCTTTTGATGCATACTTACAAGCGTTATCTACTAGATTGAATACAATTTGCTCTATAATAGTAACATCCGTATAGGTTACAATTGATTGTAGATTTTCATCTATATTAATAGATAGTTTCATTCCACCTTGTATTGAACGTTGTTCAATATGACTATGCATATGATGAATTAGATTGTTTACCGCTACTGGTTTTGGATCTCTTCCAGTGCATTTTCGTTCTAAGCGTGCATATTCTAATACATTTTCAACTAAATGGGTTAGCCTTTTTGCCTCGGCTAACATTGTTGCAAAGTAACGCTTTTGTTTTTTCTCGCTCACCATTCCTTCATTTAACATTTTAGCATACATACGAAATGTTGTTAAAGGCGTTCTCAGTTCATGTGTAACCGAAGACACGAAGGAAGCGCGTCGTTCACTAATAGAAACAACCCCAAATAGAAGCACTGTAATCGCTATCGTTCCCAAAATCATAAATCCCCATGCAACAAGTAATGAAATTTTTAGTGGAGACATTTGTAAGTTACTGTCGATATTTACATTTCCAGGAAGCAACTGAACAGGTAACATTGCAAGAATGCGTTGCTCTTTTTTTGAGTTTGAAGGTTTTATGTTCGCTTCAGGTAGTAAATCGCTTATATTTTGCAACAAGTTACCGCGTAATTTATCCCAATCAATCCAGCAACCTTGAAAATAGTACTCGCCATCTAAAAAGAGCTTCGGCACACTATAAACTTAGTAATCTTCCCAAAGAAATTGGTAAGTTAGTTTCTCTGGAGTATCTTTATCTCGACTCTAACCAGTTAAACATTCGACCTAAGGAGATCTGTGAATTAACTTCTTTGGGTACTTTGTACCTAGGTAATAATCAATTGTACAGTTTACCAAAAGGAATGAGCAAGTTGAGATTTTTAAAAGCATTTTGGATAGAAAATAATCAATTAGATGGATTTCCTACAGAAATAAGAAATTTAAAGACTCTTGAGATATTAAAAATGAATGGTGGCTAAAACAAAGTGCTTGTAAAGATTTGACATCTACTTTTGAAAGATCCTATTTTTCCATTTCATGGCCCCGAACTATTGCAACCAGATATAATAAAAAAGCTATCATTTTTTAGGCGCTATTTTTCAAGCTTCTTGCATTATTTTGTTAAAATAAAACCAAAAATTTTAAACGTCGACACGCTTTAATAAAATTTTGTGATTAAAAACAAATAAAGTAACTTCTTTAAAACAGTAAACATACTTATTTTTGGAATGGATTAGAAACGACCTTGTTGTTTTTAAACAACAAAAGTATTTTGTAGACGAAAAATCGTCTAAAAGCCAAGAGGAGTTGCTCAATAGGAAAAAATAAAACGGTTTTACCTTAAAAAAAAAATAAAAAATAGCATATTATCACTAGCAAACAACCAAGGTGTGTAATCAATTTTAAATGCCATATTATACTAAAAAATATGCGAATACAACCATACTCGATAAATAGTAAGATACTTTTTATGTCTAAAACGAAATCTTGATATATTAGGTTACTATTGCGATTACAGTTATAGTTTTATAATAAATTAATTTTAGATTTTATACAGTTTTTTGACTAATTGATGCCCCTAATATCTTCGAAATAAAACCCAAATTATCAATCCAACAGCGATCAACTAAGCATAACTTATCTTAACTTGTCTAAGAGTTTTAATAATGAAATTAAACAAAGAAATACAGCCAGCTACTAGAAGACCAATTTCTTTTGGCGCGTTTTTTGCTATATTATAAATTGTAGCATGATTTTGCTGCAATTTACAATACTCTAAATACTACATAAAGTCTTATTACTTATATAAGTTAAAGGTAATTGTATACTTGATATTGAGTATTGTTTAACTCCAGTACCATTTACTCTAAATTAGAGTAATTTAAAATAATTTAAAAATTTCAATTGCATGATATCTCGTTGTATAAATAATAGGAGAATAAGATGGATGAATATACAAATTTAAACAACGACGAAGAGGAAAAAAAGAATAATCAATTTTCAAATTTAAATGATGCAGGTGTAGAAAGTTTTACTATAGATGGCACTCAAAAAAAGAATAATCAGTCTTCAAATAATAATAATATTGTTGAGGAAAATTTTACGAAAAAAAGAAAAAGTACCATAAGGTATAACGCTGCTGAGCTCGAAGAAGTTTCTCAAAGATCTACAGATACAAATTATGAGACAAAAGTTTCAAATTCTAATAATGATCAGGAAAATGAGTCTTTTATAGGAAAAGTAATAGACAATAAGTATAAAGTAATAGAGTTACTTGGAAAAGGTGGAATGGGAAGTGTTTACAAAGTTGAACACCTTCTTTTAAAAAAATACTTTGCTGTTAAAATACTTCATTCTGATCTGTTAAAAAGTGAAGTAAACAAAAAAAGATTTTTTCGCGAAGCACAGCTTTGTATGAGTTTCAATCATGAAAATATATTACCTATTAGAGAATTTAATGAAGTAAATGGTAATCCTTACTTTACTATGGACTATTCGCACGGCTCATCTCTAAAAAGTATGATGGAAGAAGCTAAACTGCCAGAGGCCAGAATTATATCAATCATGAGACAAGTTTTGTCCGCTTTGCAAGTTGCTCACTCTAAAGGGATTATTCATCGCGATTTAAAACCTGAAAATATTTTTATTGAAATACGCGACGAAAAATATCACGCTTTGTTACTCGATTTTGGGATTGCAAAGATATATGAAAAAGATTCAGATAATACGCAACTTACAGGGAAACATACAATTGGAACGCCTTACTATATGGCTCCAGAGCAGGCAAGAGGAGAAGAATTAGACGCTCGTTCTGATCTTTACTCTTTAGGAATTATATTTTACGAAATGGCAACAGGAAAGATCCCGTTTAAAGGATCGACCCACGTGGATACTCTTGTTTCTCGACTTACTCTAGAACTTCCTCTTCCGTCTTCTATAAACCCAGAAATATCAAAATCTGTAGAAGGAGTTATTGTAAAAGCTCTACAACGCGAACGACAAGATCGTTTTAAAGATACAGAAGAGTTTTACGAAGCCCTTTCTTATATCGTGGAAACAGAAACGAATTCCCATAAAAAAAAGCGTAGTCTTGAAGAAATTTTAGAGACTTCCACGTTTAAAATCGATCCTGATTTAAAGAAAAAAAAGAATAGATGGATTTATGCAGCTGCGATAATCTTATTTGTAGTAAGTGTTGCAATATATTTTGTTGATGAGTTGATAAAGCAAAATGCGAAAGAAAATTCTACGATAAACACGATACAGGATAACAAAAAGCAAGAAACTGATAACTTAGCACTGATAAAAAAAGTCAAGTACATTGAAATAGTTCCAAATAAAATCACTCTAAAACCGAACACTCGCCATGAATTTCAATCTATACCGTATAATAAGTTTGGTTACCCAACCAATTTTCCCTCATCTGTTACTTGGAGTACATCTATTGGTAAAATAGATAATACAGGGACTTTCGTAGCACCGGAAAAACCAGGTGAAGGAGTCATTCGTATAAGTTCCAGTAATATTATTGGGTATGCAAAAGTTACGATAAAAAACCCTGATATCTTTCGAGTTAGAATGCGATTGGTAGACGATAAAAAAAGATCAAAAAAACATTTTCTATTGAATGAAAAAATTTATATTGGATTTCAATATAAAAAATATGTAAAGAAAAAACTACAATTAAAAGTGAGTAGTGAGGGAATGCTAAAGCCTATTACTTGGCATTCTAAAAAACACACCAGAAAAGAAACCATATATATTCCATTAAAAATTTCGCAGATAGAAAAAGAATATAAACTACAAGTAGATGCTAGCATCGAAGATTTCAATAAGACATATACCTTGTCCTTTAAACTAAACGCCCTCAAAGATAAACCAGAGCAGTGGTCTGCAAAATTGTGGAAAGATTGCTGGAATGGTAAATGGTTGGATTTTACTAGTAAAATTTGGGAAAATTTGTCAGTCGATAAGAAGAAAATTTACACCAGAGAATATCAAAAATGGTTTGCATACAATCATGGCTTGTCTTTGAAAGATAGTATTGTACTACCTGATGACAAAACAAAAATTCATATGATTCTTTTACCTCCTGGACAATATTGGATGGGGTCTCCAAGTAATGAAGAAGAACGAGATTTAAATGAAGGGCCAAGACATAAAGTAATCATCAAAAAAGCATTTTGGATGAGCCAATATGAAATAACAAATGCTATTTGGAATCAAGTAATGGGTAAAGCAAGTACAAACCAAAGTTTTTTTCCATCGACAAACATTTCTTGGAATGATTGTCAAGAGTTTTGCAAAGAAATGGATGTTCAATTGCCAACAGAAGAACAATGGGAATATGCCTGTCGTTCGGGAAGTACCACAAAGTATTTTTGGGGAAATAAGTTTGATAGTTTGTATTCTTGGTCTTCTCAAAGTTCACAATTCAAAATTAGTGAAGTGGGTAAAACAAAACCAAATAGTTTTGATTTGTATGATATGTCAGGCAATGTTTTTGAATGGTGTCAGGATCGTTGGTTGAGTAGTTATAATGAAAAAGAATTTAAAAATACTCGTGTCTATCGTGGAGGCAGCTTTTGGTCTAGTCCTCGTGTTTGTAGATCTTCTTACAGAGATCGCAATCCTGCTTCTTATCGTGTGCAGTTTTTGGGATTTAGAGTAGTAAAGAAAATACAATAGGAGTTTTGTTATGGAAAAGTTGGTTTTCATCATGGTTGTTATTTTATTTCTATTAGGGTGTGATTCAGAAAGTTCAACGAATAACTCAACTCAAAATAACACAATAGATACAAAAACAAAATTACAAGTATTGTCTGTGAATGAAATAGCGGCTTTAATGTACCAAGCCCAAACTATTTTTGGAGCCATTCCTGAAAAAATGCCTGGAGGAGAAAAGGATACTCCAAACATGCGAAAATTAGGAAAGCATTTGTTCTTTGAAAAACGCCTTTCAAAAAATAATAAACAGTCTTGTAATAGTTGTCATAATTTGAATAAAAATGGACCTGGAGTTGATAACCGTTCCGTATCTCCTGGTGCTTTTGGTGATAAGGGTGGACGTAATAGCCCTACGGTATTAAATGCAGGTTTTCATATTGCTCAATTTTGGGATGGCAGAGCAAAAGATCTTGTAGAACAAGCAAAAGGACCAGTACTAAATCCTATTGAAATGGCAATGCCAAATGAAAAATATGTTGAAAAAAAATTAAGAAGTATAAAAAAATATAGAATACTTTTTCGTCGAGCATTTCCTAGAGATAAACAACCTGTTTCTTATGGAAATATGGCATCCGCAATTGCTGCTTTTGAGCGTACCTTGATTACTAGAGATCGATTTGATGATTTTTTGAAAGGAGACCCTCTTGCTCTTAATAATAAGGAATTAAAAGGATTAAAGCTTGTTATTGAAAAGGGTTGTATTAGCTGCCACAATGGACCTTTACTTGGCGCAAATAGTTTTCAGATCGCTGGTTTAGTAAATCGTTATCCAGGAAAAATAGACATGGGGCGTTTCGAAATTACTAAAAATGAATTAGATAAAGAAAAATTCAAAGTACCATCTTGGAGAAATATTGCTATTACAGCGCCATATTTTCATGATGGTGGTACTAATACTTTAAAAAAGGCTGTACAACAAATGGCATGGATGCAATTAGGAAAAAAATTGGACTCTGAAGAGGTAGATTTGATTGTTGTTTTTTTGAGCACACTTACAGACAAAAAGAAAGTTACAAAACCTTAGTTTCTTTCTATTTTGGATGTGACAAGGATTGTTTGATGAGGGTTTGAAGGTAAATTAATTTGCCTTCAAGCACATTTTTTATATTATAATTTATGTACTAATACATACTAAGGATAAAACGTTGAGAAAACATATTATATTGTTTATGATTTTCTTTGGGTTGTTTATCAGATGCAAGCAAAATACCTCTGAAAACACTAAGGAATTAAAAGAAAAAGCTGTAAAATTACAAAAAGAAGCCCTCAAATACTTTGGGGTAATACCAAGTAAAATGCCTGGCAGTAAGAATGACACTCCTGAACTTGTTTCACTTGGAAGAAGATTGTTCTTTGAGAAGAGATTGTCTGAAAACAATACGATATCTTGTAATAGTTGCCACCGAATTGACAAAAATTTAGCAGGAGTTGATAATCTACCAACGTCTCCAGGGACAAAGGGAAAAACAGGTACTCGTAATTCTCCGACAGTTTACAATGCGGGATTTCATATTACTCAGTTTTGGGACGGTAGAGCAAAAGATCTTGTAGAACAAGCTAAAGAACCTATATTGAATTCCATAAAAATGGGAATACCTAATAAAAAGGTTGTTGTAAAAAAAATTAGTAGGATAAGAGGATATAGAAAACTTTTTAAAAAGGTTTTTCCTAAAACGAAAAGACCGATTAGTTATAATAATATTGCAATTGCTATTGCTGCTTTTGAAAGGACATTAATCACAACGGATCGTTTTGATGATTTTCAAAAAGGAAGTTTAGATGTTCTAACTAAAGACGAATTAATTGGTCTTGACAAATTTATAAAAATAGGATGTGTTACTTGTCATAATGGACCACTCTTAGGAGGAAATTCTTATAATAAAATAGGTCTTTTAAATGTATATGAAAACAACAAAGATTTTGGACGTTTTAATGAAACAAAGAACGAAATAGACAAATTCATGTTCAAAGTTCCATCTCTGCGTAATGTTGCTTTAACAGCACCATATTTTCACGATGGCAAAATAAAAACTTTAGAAAAAGCTGTAGAAACAATAACTTACCTTCAACTCAACAAAAAACTTAACAAAATGGATGTTGGATATATTGTGAAATTTTTAATGACTCTATCAGGTAAAAATTTCACTTTAAAACAAGAAAAAAAAACGAAGAACTAGTACCATTTCCTCGTAGTTCTGTTTACTTAGGATTCTATATTTTGTGCTTTGGTATATACAGAGTAAACATTGCACCGTCTTTTACCTTGTAGTCGTACACTAGTTTTCCATGAAGATGCTTTGCTAATCGGTAGCTCAAGGCCAAGCCTAATCCAACACCTGGAGCAGAATGCGCTGCCTCTTCTGCTGATTTACTAAAAGCACCAAATAGTTTCTTTTTTTGTTTTTTGTGTATCCCGGGGCCGTAATCTCTTATGGTAAGCAAAAAGTAGTGCGGCAATTCTTTTGCAGATATAACTATTCGTTTGTCTGATCCTTTTGATGCATACTTACAAGCGTTATCTACTAGATTGAATACAATTTGCTCTATAATAGTAACATCTGTATAGGTGACTATTGATTGTAGATTTTCATCTATATTAATAGATAGTTTCATTCCACCTTGTATTGAACGTTGCTCAATATGGTTGTGCATATGATGAATTAGGTTGTTTACCGCTACTGGTTTTGGATCTCTTCCAGTGCGTTTTCGTTCTAAGCGTGCATATTCTAGTACATTTTCAACTAAATGAGTTAATCTTTTTGCTTCAGCTAACATCGTTGCAAAGTAACGTTTTTGCTTTTTCTCGCTCACCATTCCTTCATTTAGCATTTCAGCATACATGCGAAATGTTGTTAAGGGGGTTCGCAATTCGTGTGTAACTGAAGACACAAAAGAAGCGCGGCGTTCACTGATAGAAACAACTCCAAACAGAAGTACTGTGATCGCTATTGTTGCCAAAATCATAAATCCCCATGCAACAAGTAATGAAATTTTTAGTGGAGACATTTGTAAGTTACTGTCGATATTTACATTTCCAGGAAGCAACTGAACAGGTAACATTGCAAGAATGCGTTGCTCTTTTTTTGAGTTTGAAGGTTTTATGTTCGCTTCAGGTAGTAAATCGCTTATATTTTGCAACAAGTTACCGCGTAATTTATCCCAATCAATCCAGCAACCTTGAAAATAGTACTCGCCATCGATCATTACTGGACGAATAAATAGTAACTCATTGTTAATCCATATAGCCTTCATAACCCCTTCACCAACATTTGTTTGTGGAGTACGATTTCTTATACTGTTGTTGTACGATAGTTGTTGGTATTTTTTTCTTACGCGAAACTCTGATTGATTTTTTTGTTGCCACTTATTTTTTTGTTGCCACTTATTTTTTTTTTGTATTGGCAATGATTTATGCACGATCGCTGTTTTAGGTTGGCGAATTTTTTTAGGTAGTGTTTTTTGTAAACGGTGTATGTCTACTTTATTTTGTAGTTCGCTTAAAAGGTTATATGCAATATCTATTTTTTTGTCCGAAGTGTATTTTTGTACAGCAATATTGTGCATATTAACAGAAGGCATCTGTGGTGAAGTAATACGTCCATCTGGGTGTATTTGAAAATGCAGTAGTATATTTTCAGATGGTGTTGTCATTAGCGGTGATGGAACCAAGAACTCTCCAGCATACACCTCGTCAAACATTTTGCTATAAGCCCGTTCTAGTGGATAAAAAGAGCTGTAAAAAAAATATGGGGAAGAATTCTCTTGGGCGATAATTGGTGCCAAATAAGAATCAAGCCGCCATAGGGCTAAACGTACATTTTCTTCGACAATAGCTTCGTGACTTGCTTGTTGTTGAGCTTCTTCTAGATCTAGAATTACATTGTTTACCCACAACATAGCTATAATCATTGCTACTAAGCATGAACCAAAAACAATCCAAATATACAGAGGACGCATAATTATTCTCCAAACATATAGCCTTTGCCGCGTACGGTACAGATAATTTTAGAATTGCGATCGCGCAGCTTTTCTCGTAATCGTGCAATGTGCATATCAATGGTTCTTGTTTCTACTTCACCAGGAGAAAACTTCCATACTCTTGTTAATATTTCTTCACGTGAAATTGCGCGATTTGCATGGCAAACCAAGTATTGAAGTAATGCAACTTCTCTTTCAGAAAGTACAACGCTTTCTTTATCATCGAAACGGATTTCGCATTTGGAGAAATCAATAATTCCATTTTTGATAGTTGCGGTTTGTCGTTTATTTGGTCTTTCTGGTGAACGTCGCAATACGGCATCAATTCTCGCTAAAAGCTCTTTGATACTAAATGGTTTTACTACGTAATCATCCGCTCCTAGACGTAAACCTTGAACGCGATCATTTTCTTCTCCGCGTGCAGTTAGAATAATAACAGGTTGCGTCGAATTAGCACTTCGTACTTCTTGTAAAATTTCCAAACCACTATGTTCAGGTAAAACTAGGTCGAGAAGCAATAAATCATATTCGTAGGAAAGAGCCATTTCCATACCAACATCACCACGATCAGCCTCTAATACCTGATATCCTTCAAATTCAAGTGCATCAACAATTCCTTGACGAATAGCAAAATCATCTTCCACAACCAAAATGTGTTTAGCCACAATGCAACTCCTTGTAAGATATGTTTTTTCAAAATCCTACTTATATTTTAGCACGGGCAAAGAAGTTTTACTGTAACAATATTGTAAAATTACGCTGCCTTAGTTTCTGTTTATTCGTTACAATTAAATGTACTATTTTAACGCCTGTATTTTTTTACAACAAATTCTTTGTAGACATGGGAAAAGAAAATGATTGTATTTAGCGAACATACCACTCTCAATTCAGAAAGCGCGCGCGACCTTGAACAAGTCACAAAAGTTGCGCAAGCGTCAGGCTGCCGTGTTTATTTTATTCCAAGTGATTTTGACGATTGTGGTGATGCCGAAGGTGCACTCTGTTATGTTCCTCAACAACAAATACCAAAAAAAGCTGTTTACATTGGTTATATCCCGACTATTGAGCGTTATAACGAAATTTACAACGCCGCAAAACAAAAAAACATATATCTCGTCAATTCACCACAAGAATACGCTTTAGCAGAACATTTTCACTTGTATTATTCATCGATAGAAGACTTAACCCCTAAAAGTTATTTTCTTACGGATGAAACAATGATTGATGAACTTGATCTTACTTTCCCTGTTTTTGTAAAAGGCACGATACTTTCGCTAAAATCTTTAGGAATAGGAATTGTTCACGATAAAGAGCAACTGCGAAAAGTTGCTCATGACTTATTTTGTAAATATAAAAAACAAACGGTGGGAAATGTGATTGTGCGAGAGTATGCGAAATTACGTCATGTACGCACTTCAAAATTAGGTTTTCCTTTTGGGCGAGAGTATCGAGTTTTTTTATATAAAGGAGAAGTATTATCATATGGGTACTATTGGGATGGCGAAGATGAGCTTTCCAAACTGTCAGCGACAGAAGAAAGTGAGGTATTATATTTAGCTCAAAAGGCTGCGAAAAGAATATCAACTCCATATATTGCTATTGATATTGGACAACTGGAGTCAAGAAAATGGATTGTTATCGAAATGGGAGACGGACAATTTTGCGGAGCAACGCATGTACCATTGTTTCAGCTTTGGAATGAACTTTTAGCAAAAGTCAGAAAATTTTAGGAAATGGAGTTTGAAAGGTGAAAATAACTATAAAAAAGTTTTATCCTGTTTGTTTTGATTTTCGAGATTACTATAATCTTACAGCTAAAAGATTATCCGCAGGAACTACTTTGCAAGAAATTGCAATTTATTTTGAATCAAAAAAATAGGGCGAATCATTTTGGTATTTGCTGTATCAAAATGTATTGAAGTTATTAGAAATATTAAGATTACAGTTGTATAATATTGTGCAGAACGCATTTACATTTTTCCTGAAAATTTCGCTACAAATTACTGAGGATTCATTTAATGATACGCCAGTAGTATTGAGCCCGAGCCCGTTTGCGAGCCCGCGCCCGAAAACTTTTTGAGAGCGACAGAAAGTGATTTATTGGTTTAATACTAGTTTTTTGCGATGGAAAAAGAAACTTTGCTTCTTTGATAAATTGTTAGTGAAAGTTTCGGAAACGGGCTCGCAAAAGGGCTCGGGCTCAACAAAACACACAATATTTTGAATGATGACACGCCCTAAACATTTTTTTAGCAGTCTACCACCATATTAAAAACACTTTATTTTCAGCATTTTAACAATTTTTCACATACCTGCTCTAGAGCACCAATTGATAAATGTTTTTTTGCTATTTCATAGTTACGTTCTAGCATACCCACATTTGGAGACCTTAGAAATTCAAGTATATCTATCACTACTTTATCAATAATCTGCTTGTCGATGTAACGAATATGATTTTCTTCTTTGTAGCTGTTTCCTAAAGAAAAAGTTTCGAATCCAAGCTGTTTAATATTACTTTCAAATACAGGATACTCATAAAGAATAATAGGTTTCTTCGCTGCAATTGCTTCAATTAGTTGGTTTCCCCATCCTTCATATAAACTTGTGTAGGTAACCAAGTCCGCTTCTACATAGAAATCCCATAGAGAAAAGGTACCACTTTCTCGCGTATGTGTACATAGATCGGGAATAAACTGCGGCTCTATTTTATAAAATTCAGCATATTTTTTTAGCTCTTCTAAGTAGATTGTATCTTCTTGTAATCCAGGAAATACAATATGTACTTTGCGCGGATCATTCTCATCTACTAGTTTTTGTTGTATTGCAGCACAAGTCTGTAAAGCAAATTCAATACCTTTGCGTCTTACAATACGCGTTGCATGGAGAACGAAAATGTCATTTTCGCCTATGTTTAATTTTTGACGAAGTTCAACATTATAGTTGTCTTTTTCAAAAGTAACTTTCTCAAAATCAAAATAATTATCAACAACTATCGATGACATCTTCTTTTGTTTTTCCAAAGAATTTTGAGCTATAGAGTTAATAACTAAGTGTTTCTCTAAAGAGCAAGGAGGGAAATATTGCTGTAGTTCATTATCGATATATGAACATGTCGTATCGTATATTTCTCTCTCCCAATAGAAATCATGGTGAAAACCAATAATTTTAATATTATATTTTTGTGCTAAGTTCACAATACATTTTGCTAAAGGGATATTTAATGGTAGTGAAAAAACATTATTAACAATCAAAATTTGCGGAGAAATGTTGCGAAAAGTTTCTTCTAAAAAAATAGAAATTTTATCATAAATTTCTTGTGCTAACTCTTCGAGAGCAGAAGGTGTTACATTTAAAGCACTAAAAGCATTTGCAAAAAAATTCTGTACCTTAGAGTGACGAAAATCTAAGTATGGATGATTGTAATCACCTCCGCAACCGGACACAATTAAACATTCGTGCCCAAGGTGCTTCATTGCTTTTTTCCATTTATCCATTTCTAATGAAACACCGTCGGTTTCTCCTGCACGAAAATGCATTAGAGCAATATTCATTACTTCGCTCCTAGTGAACTAATTACACTTAACATATAAATCATAAAACCAAAATATCCTACTAGAATAGCATAGTAAACAGGCCAGTTTTTCTTATAGTTGAAAAAACTTTTTGCATTAGAAGAAAAAATTAAGTCATCTATTTCATCTGGATTATGCTTTTCTCCACCTAAAAGTATACTAAATACATATCCACTAACAAATGTAATTACACAGCCAAAAAGATTCCACCATAACCAAGATACCTTAGGGAAGTATAGCCATAAGTATACGTTAAACGCAAAACCACAAATAATGCCAATAACTGTTCCTCGACCATTTGCACGTCTTGTAAGAATAGCAAGTAAAAATGTTGCGAGAATTGAGCCATTTGCTAAAGAACCAATTTTGTTAATTGCTTCTATAATTGAGTCGCCAATATTACCTACGAAAAAAGAAAATATTACGCACACAACACCCCAAAACACAGTTAAAGAGCGAGAAATAAATAATTGATTTTCCTCTGAAAGAGGCTCCTTTACAAAAAACCGTTCGACAATATCACGCATTGTTGTTGCTGATAAGGAGTTAATAGTAGAATCAAGTGATGACATTGCTGCGGAAAACAAAGCAATCATGATGAGACCTATTACACCGTGAGGAAGATACATAATGCAAAATTGCGGGACAGTTAAATTGTAGTTAATAGCACCATCTGCGTTTTTGGGAATAGCATTTAGAAACTCGGGGTTTTTTATAATAAATGCTGCAATCGCAACTCCAACTAAGCAGTATGTAATCACTAAAGGAAAACGCAAAATTCCATTTATAAATAGTGACATATTGGTGTCGTCGATACTTTTAGAGGATAGTTCTCTTTGCACTTGCGTTTGATCGCATCCGTAGTAACTCACATATAGGAAAAATCCGCCAATAAGCATCGGCCAGAATGCATAGTCCTTTCCATCGCCAAGACCATGATGAGAAAAGTCCAGAGCGTTTGCTTTATCAGCAGGTAATAAATTCCACACTTCTGTCCAACCACCGGTCAAAGTTACAGCGTAGTATAAACAAATAGCGATTCCACCGTATAAAACAACCATCTGAATAATATCAGAGTAAATAACAGCTTTCATACCACCAAACATATCATATATAATAGTAATAACACCGAGAATAAGAGCAGCTAACCAAAACTCCATACCGGTAATCTCTTGCAAAACAATAGAAATACCGTATACAGTTACACCTGTCGCAAAAGCACGTAAGATTTGAAACACAACAGACATGAATGTACGCGTTCCGACACCAAAACGTTTTTCAAGGTACTCGTAAACAGATATAATATTTTGTTTACGAAAAAACGGTAGAAGAAAGATCATGACACCTATCATTGCTAACGGTACTGCAAGTTCATTTTGTAACCACAAAAGACCTCCTGATGCAATGACAAAGGCAGGTGCCCCTAATAGACTATTTGTAGAGCACTGGGTCGCCATTGTTGAAATTGCAATGGCAAAATAATTAACATCATTTCCTCCCAGATAATAATCACCACCATTTTTTTGTGACTTTCCAAGGTGAACAGCAAGAGCAATCATTCCTGCTAAATAAACAACAACCACGATCCAATCTAAGTAATTCATATGTCATTTTCCTTCTCAATAAAAATCATAACAATGTCCATTACGTTCGTACCTGTTTTTCCCGTTGTGATATGACCTCCATATTTATCAAAAAAATGATAAGAATCATTATTTTGCAGATATTCTGCAATCTGAGTATTATACATTTCTCCACAAACAACTGCTCCAGTAACGTTTGTATTTCCGTCAATACCGTCAGTGCCTGCACAAAGTACGGAAATTCCTTTTACATTTTGTAAGTGCGATAAAATTGCCAGAGCTAATTCTTGATTACGACCACCTTTACCTGTTCCAGTAACTGTGACTGTAGTTTCTCCACCATAAAGAAGGCATAAAGGAAGAGAGAATGGTGAAGATTGTGATAAAGCATCTTTGGCTGTATTAGCTATCGATTCCGCGATACATGTTGCTTCACCATGCATTTTTGTGGTTACAATACGAGTTGATATTTTCTGTTCTTGTAATTGTGTTTTTAGGTGTTTTAAGACGAACTGATTATTTGCAATAACAATATGTCGTATATTGTTTTTGGGTTCACATAATACTTTACTTTTTTGAATTACTTGTTGCATGCTAAACGAAAGTTGCTCCCATAAATGGTATTTTACTAAAATTCGTTTAGCATCTTCTTTGGTAGTGTTGTCGCCATAAAGAATGCCAGACCCAATTGTTGTAAGGTCGTCTCCAATTACGTCAGAAATGACTAACACAATACCTTGAGCAACAATATCCTGTGCTAATTTTCCACCTTTAATAAGAGAAAAGTGTTTTCTAGTCGTATTGAGTTCATGAATATCTGCACCTTTGTATAGTAACTGCTCTGTAAGATTTTGTAAGTCGCGAAGTGTAATTTCGGGAGGCAATTTTTCAATCAAAGCAGAAGTTCCTCCAGACAATAAATACACAAAATGATCGTCTTTACCTAAATTGTTTAATTCTTTTTGCAAAATCTCACCTGCTATGAGGCTTTGTTTACTAGGAATCGGATGACTACTAAGTAGATGTTGAACTTTTTGTAAACAAACGTTTGGCATATTGCTAACAATAGTTCCTCCCTGAATTTGAGATAAACAAGATTCCTCCAATGATTTGGCCATAGTAGCTGCGGCTTTCCCACTGCCAAATAGATAAAATTCCTCAGGTAAATTTGCTAAATGGTTTACTCTGCTCAATAAAGAGTTTGGTGTAATAGTCGCTAAAGAATTTAGAAACATTTGTATAAGCTGCTGTTTTCTATTTATCATGACATATCATTCTTAACAGTGTTTACTAATTAAAATTTGCTTGATATCTCTTCGCCCTAAATCGATTGCTGATTTAATTTTTTGGCGCGTAAGACGCAAGTGGCCTAAATCCAGAGGAGAGGATGGGGTTATGTTATGAAAAGTGATATTTTGAGGTGATAAGATAGGTTGTTCTGTTACCATGTGATTTAATAACTGCAGAGTGCGAAACTTTTTCTTGGGACATATTTTAAGTGAGTGTTTGACTACACTAAAAAAAGTTTTTTCTAGAGTAGCAGGTTGTCCCATTCCAATGACCCATATTTCTTTTGCACCCCGCTCTAGAACGTAGTTGATAGGACAATTATTTGTAAAACCACCATCAACATACCAATCTCCACGAACTTCTATACGGTTACAAATATATGGAATACAGCTTGAGGCTAAGTACAAATTTTGTAATTCGCTAAAATTCCACTGAGTACTTTTAAAATCAATTACCTCGTTGACCATTTTTGTTGCGTTCGTTACGGAAACTAAAAAATCTGACTGCGCTTCATTGAATTGTCCTGGGCGTCCATATTCTTCTGAAAATTGGCCAAGTACATCAGAAATAGCGAAAGGGCTTTTGCCTTTGAGTAACAGAGAGGGTTGAAAAATTTTTAAATCAACAGCTCTTTCCCATAGCTCAGAAAGCATTTCCCACATACCAAGAACTAGCGCTGCACCATTACAAGTACCTACTGATGCAGTCGCGACCATATCAATTTCGATTCCTAATCGACCGATTTCTGTTATTGCTCCTGCTTGGTAAGCTCCGCGAAAACCACCTCCTGGAAGTACAATGGCAAAGGGGCGTTTAATCTTCATCCTCTTCCTCGTCATTTGATGAGTCGAGCATTGTTCCAATAAAAAATCCAATAATACCGTAAAATAGCGCTGCAATGGCTGGTTTTGCGAACCACGCCCACCACCCTAGATGTTCTTTCACGTTCTCATAAATAAAAATAATTGGATAATCCATATATTTGACAATAGCTTTAAGTATATGGATTCCCTCATCTGGCACGGGAAGTAATTTATCAATAAAGTATACGATAAGAGGCGCTAGAAAAAAGAATATAGTTAGCCGCCATCCCCATTTAGGAGAATGCTTTTTTTGTTGTTTGCGTCCCCAGAAAAAAAACTTTACTCCAACAACAAACAAAATAATGTATACAATTATTTTAGTCGTCATAATTTAATCCTTTTTTTGCAATTACTTAGGGAAATTACCCAACGAGTCAAAGGCAATTGTGTGAAAAGCATCTTCACTAAAACCCCACTCACTAATAAAATAATCGTGTTGATAAATTACCTTGCGACGAAAAACATCGACAACCACCATATTAAGAAAAGTTTCATCAGGGCTTTTATCAAAAGAATATTCTCCTGAGCCAATAAAAGCAATAGGTAGTAGGAAAGGAAAAACAAGAGTGATAACACTTAAAGGCATAGCTAGTGTATTATAAATAAAATTTCCCCGCCATCTTATACAAAACTCTTTATCTGTTTCTACTTTTGCATTGCCATATAAAAAAATAACAGCATCGTATTTTTTCCACTCTTCAGGAAAAGGATTAGTTAGCTTTTTACAAAAATGTTTTGGCATCGTTTCATAATTGTGTTCTAAATCATTCGCAATGACTCTTTCACCTTCTAAACGTAAATTTTTTTTTATTTTCGCAGAGTAGCTTTTGTATAAAGACGTTTGTAGAATATCCTTTTCACTATATGTCTTGTATCCTTTTTCTTTCAGAGAATCTTTATAACCATCTATTGATTGCTGCACTACACGCGATTCTACTTTTTTGTTGCGAAAAAACTTTGGTATATCGATGTATTTTACTTTAGTGACTATTTCTGGAGTAAGAACTAGAACTTTTTTTATTGATGAATTATCGATTTTTTCTACTATGCGTGTATGAGTAGTAGCACATCCTACAAGAATAAAAAAGCAGCTAAACAAAAGTACCTTCACTTGTGTTCTCCTTCTACTGATTTGTAGCTGTTAGTGCGTAAGCAATCCAAAAACATACAAACCCGATAACAAGATGTAAATGCAATATGCATAGCATCCACAGTAATTGTTTTTTTAAAAAAAGTTGAAAAATATCAGAAATAAAAGTGGAGAATGTAGTTAATGCTCCGAGAAGACCTGTTTGCAACATTAAACGTACTTCAGGGGAATAAACAGTGTTGCCAATATCTCCGCGTGTGTTTAATCCTGCTAATGCGCCTAAAAAGAAACAACCAATAACATTAACAGTGAGAGTTCCGTATAACGAGGCTCCACATACTCTTGTTATGTACAATCCAAGAGTATAACGCAAAATTGCTCCAATAAATCCACCACAACCAACAATAAAAATAGATTTCATCATTTTTTTACTGCCCCAGCAACAACAGTAATTGCTTTATCGGGAAATAAATATTCATTGGCTACCCGCACTAAATCGTCCTGCGTTACTTTCTCTACTTTTTCTTTAAAGCGACGTACATAGTCGAAGCCTAACTGCAAGCGATATGCAGAAATTAAATAGTCAGTTAAGTAACTATTTGTTTCAAAAGAAAAAATAAAACTCCCTGTTAAGTATGCTTTGGCATTATTTATTTCTTCTTTAGTAATCTTTCCCTTTTGCATATCTTTTATTTCTTTTTTAATTACATCAATTGCTTTTTGATAGTTGCGCGGATCTGTTGCAAAAAAAGCAGAGAAAGCACCAGGTTGAATGGCTGCTGAGGATGTAATAGACGCCCATATATTGTACACCAATCCCAAATCATCGCGTACTTTTTTCGATAAACGATCTGTAAACCCCGATCCCATTCCAAGAATGTGATCAAGAACTAATAGAGTGTAATAGTCGGGATTACTACGTTTTATTCCTAAGTGGCCCCAGTAAACATTGACTTGCTTTTTGTCTAGTGGAATTAGTTTGGTTGATGCTTTTCTTTTATGCTTTAGTACAGGTAGAGAATTAAAAGTAATATCATGCGCCGCCCATTTTCCCAGATGAGAATCTATTTCGCCAAAAACACTGTCTTTGTCCATGTTGCCGACCAAAGCAATTACTGTATTGTTAGGGACAAAGTATTTTTTGTGCATTTTAGTGATGTCATTACGTGTAATATCGTTTATAGTTTCGAGTGTTCCGTAAGGAGAACGAGCATATGGATGGTTTGCGTATATGAGTTTCATGAAGTGTTTACGGGCCTGATAGGAAGTATTATCTTGGAAAGAAAGAAGGCTGGTAATTACTTTTTGTTTGTGAGTCTGTAGAAGGTCTGCATCTAGATTAGGGTACTGCACTATATCAGCGGTAATATCACATAGTTTTGGAAAATCGCGAACAAAACCTCTTGTTTCTAAAAACGTAGATGAAGTCTTGAATCCCGCTCCTAGGAATTCACAAGTACATGCAAGTTTATACATACTGTATTTTCGCGTCCCTTCGCTAAGTAATCGTCCCATTAAATGAGCAACACCCGCTTTTTTAGGGTCTTCGTATAAATAGCCGCCTTTTACATGAAGAGACATTGAGAAATTAGGCAAATTGTGATTTTCCATAAACAAAATAGTTAAACCATTTTCTAAACGTTTTTCATGAATAGGACGTTTGAGTATGTTGGTGTTTTTGTATGGTTTTTTCGATTGGTATATAGGGCCTATTGTTTTGGGTATACGCATTCCTCTTAAAGACAAAGGTTTTTCTTTTTTTCCTTGAAATTTTTTCTTTTTCTTAGGGCGCGACCAACCAATAGTCGATTGATGAACATTGAGATATTTTTGACAAATCTCATGAATATCCTCGGTGGTAACACTTTCAACTTTTTCAATCAGTTTATCTATCTCTTTGTAAGAAGACATCATTTCAAATTGGGCAATTTTTTCTGCTAACTCGTAGTTTGTTTCGCGTTGCCCTATAAACTCGGCAATAATAATATTTTTAGCCTTAGTTAACTCGTAGGAACTTACAGGTCGCTTTTTTAGTTTATCGATCTCAGAAAACATGATTTTTTCGATTGTTGCTTCACAAGCTCCAGGATGCGCTTCACCTACAATGCGAAATAATCCAGGGTCTTTACGAGAGTCGTTAAGAGAAATTATCATCTGTAGTAATTGTTCTTCTGTTACCAAACGTCTGTATAAGCGCGAAGTTTTTCCCGTTGTTAAAATTGTGTCAATAATATCAAGTGTGTAGTCATCTTTACTTCCAACGCGGCATGTAGGAAAGGCAATCTCAAATCTTGCCAGTTGTACTTCTGAAATAATTTGTGTACGCCTCTGGCACTTTTGAGGGGGTTCGACAATGCGATTTTCTTTTTTTAAAGTAATTGGTGGAATATCTTTGAAGTTTTGTTTAACAGCACGCGAGACTTTTTTCATTGTTGTATCGCCCACAATAATTGCAACAGCATTATTTGGCGCATAGTAGTGCTCATAAAATTCGCGTAATTCTTTAAGCGTTAAGTTTTCAATATCTTCGCGCCATCCGAGAATGGGATTTCGATAAGAGTGGCGATGAAAACTCATTACTTCGACTTCTTGATCTAAAAATTCAATCGGATTATCTTGCGAAGTGGTTAATTCCTCTAAGATAACTTTCTTTTCGCTTAAAAAATCCTTTTCAGATAATAAGCAATTTTTCATACGATCTGCTTCTATTTCAAGTGCGTATTGCCAGCGATCTGCCGCTAACATGAAATAATAACATGTATAATCACATGTGGTATAAGCGTTATTATGTCCACCTAGTTTCTGTGTAATTAAATCAATGCTACCTTTGGGATACTTTTGCGTTCCTTTAAACATCATGTGTTCTAAAAAGTGGGCTATTCCTGTCTTTCCATTCCACGTATTGACACCTCCAACTCTATAAACGAGCATCACGGTAACAATAGGTAAGTAGTGTCTTGGAAGTACTAGAACTTTAAGGCCGTTTTCAAGACTAGTTTCTTGTATATTTAAAATTTCATATGAATTGTTGTATTCAGTCATGTTTTTTTACTTTCTTACGCATGATGAAGGCGAAACAGGAAAAGTAACCAAAGAATAGATTTTGAAGGCAACACCTTGGTAAAGGTGTTGGTGCCCTATTTTGCAAATATCTTTTGTATCTCTTTTTCTTCGAGTGCTCTGTATTTTCCAGGCTCTAGATCACCTAGTTCTAATTTACCTATTTTTACGCGAACAAGTCGTTTTACTTCGTGCCCCATTCGCGCCATAATTCTACGAATTTCGCGGTTTTTGCCTTCGCGTAATTGAATTTCTAGTACAGAATATTTACTGCGCGCTTCGATAATTTTTGCTCGCTCTACTTGCATCTTGCCTTCTTTAAACCACACTCCTTTAGCCATTTTTTCAATAGTTTGGGGCGTGACGAGTCCTTTAACGCGTACAAGGTATATTTTTTTTATTGCGTATTTCGGGTGGAGAATTTTTTGGGTAAATGCGCCGTCGTTTGTTACTAAAATCATTCCTTCTGAATCTTTATCCAAACGTCCTACAGGAAAAATCTTGAAACTTAAACCTTTAAAAAAATCAATCACTGTTTTTTGGTTCTGTTTTTGGTCATTAGTACACAAAACATTGCGTGGTTTGAAAAACATATAGTATACTTTTTTGGGAACTCGTAGTAGTTCACCGTCACATGCAACTTTTTGCACACTCTCATCAACTTTTACGCCTAGTTTGGTTACGGTTTTACCATCTACTGTAACGCGACCTTGTAAAATCAATTGTTCGCAGGCTCTTCTTGAGCCAAGTCCAGCAGTTGCGAGTACTTTTTGGAGACGTTCCATTGTTTTTGTCTCCTTTCTAATAACAGTAGACAAAACTCTTTATTTTTGTTATAGTTAGAGCATGTTTACATTCGAGTTTTTATATAACACGAGGTATATTGGTCGGTAGCAAGGTACTTTGAAAGTACATAGTGCCGCTTTGTCGTTGAAAAATAACGGTGAAAGTACCAATATAGCCGGATTATACAGAAGATGAATATCGACACGCCCTAAGTGAATTGCGAAACTTTCACGATTCACTTAAGACTTGGGTATGTTATCAATTCACGGTGTTTATTACCAAGTATTTTTAGTACCTTTATCTACTTTTTGAATTTATACCATTCCTAAAATTGCATTTATCAGGATATTTATACCAAGGTTATCTATGAATAGAAAAAATGATGTTGTACAAGCTAGTGAAGGTTTGAGTCTTGATCATCAAGGGCAACTACTCGCTCTAATAGAACAATCTAGCAAACAAACGCAACTATTACACAGTCAGATGCACAATCAAAATAAATACAATAGAATCATATTGTTGATTGTATTTGCTGCTATTGCAATAATATTTTTTCTCTCTCTTCAGTTTTTTGGCGAATTGAATAAAAAAAATCCTTCGAAAGCAGATATTTCCATGGAGGAATTCAATGCTACTTTTACTAAGTTAGCGCAAGAATATCGCAAAGAAATAGAAGACAGTTTAAATAAAAAAACAGCAGAAATGAATATAAAGAATCAAAAAGAAAAAGATATTCTGTTTAAAGAAATGGAAAAATACTACAAAGATATTATCCTTGCAATGGAAAAAGCTCGTAAAAATTCAGAACAATTAGCGCGAAATTCAGAACAATTGGCACAAAAATACAAACAACAAATTACTGATTATGAGACGCGAATTTTTATTCAGAAAAAACAAATCAGAGAAATAAGCACGAGAATTGCTGAGTTTGAGAATGAACACTCTCTTTTGTTAAAGAATCACAAAAAACTCCAATTAGACAATAAAAAATTAATGGCACTTAATCAAGATTTAGAAAAAAGAGTACGTCCTTATTTGACTCCGCAAGAACAGATAGAGCTTGAAAGAAAGAAAAAGGAAGACAACTAAGGTTGGACACCTCGAAGACCTGTTTCAATAAAATTTTATAACAGGCCCTAAACACATCTTAAACGTTATTTAAAAAAGTATCGCAAAATGAAATTTCAAATCATACACGAAGATACGACAGGTAGCAAAGCGCGTGTTGCGAAAGTAAGCACTCACCATGGAGATATTGAAACTCCAGTATTCATGCCCGTCGGAACAAGAGCAACTGTAAAAACAATGACACCAAGAGTTTTGCGTGAAGTGGGAACGCAAATTCTTTTAGGAAATACCTATCACTTGGCTGTACGTCCAGGTGAAAAGCTCATAGAAGAGATGGGCGGACTTCATAAATTTATGGCTTGGGATGGTCCTATACTTACTGATAGTGGCGGATTTCAAGCATTTTCTCTCGCAGGTTTACGCAAACTATCAAAAAATGGAGTGACATTTCGTTCTCATATTGACGGAGCTCTTTTTGAGTTTACTCCTGAAAGGGTGATGGAAATTCAAAAATGTCTAGGCTCTGATATTGTTATGCCACTTGATCATTGTATTGGGTGGCCATGTACTAAAGAAGAAGCGAAAAAAGCGGCCCAAACGAGCATTGACTGGTTAAAACGTTCTCAAGATTACGAATTAAGCTCTCATCAAAATTTATTTGGTATTGTTCAGGGGAGTGGTTATAACGATTTGCGCGAATGGTGTGCTGAAGAAATGGTAAAACTTGATTTACCAGGATATGCGATTGGTGGACTTGCAGTAGGTGAAACCAAAGATGTCATGCAAGTCATGATTGAGCACACAAACAAAATACTTCCTGTAAATAAACCACGTTATTTAATGGGAGTCGGGACTCCTGTCGATTTAATTAAAGCTATATCTCGTGGAGTGGATATGTTTGATTGTGTTATGCCAACGCGCAACGCACGCGGCGGAGGATTTTTCACGTGGGATGGCAAACAGCAAATACGTAATTCTCAATACATACGCGATGATTCTCCTTTAGATTCGAAGTGTGGTTGTTATACATGTCAAACTTTTACACGTAGCTACCTTCATCATTTATTTTCGAAAAAAGTAGAAGAAATATTGGGACTATCGTTACTAACTTTGCATAACATTTATTTTTACCACGATTTTACTAAAAATATTCGTCAAGCCATTGTCGAAAATCGTTTTCAAAGTTTTATGTCCCACTTTTTAGAAACCTATAAGGGCTCTTAGGGCGCGTTGGCATTTAAAAGAATAACTAAAATAATACAATCGAGCGAGTTAAAATATAGACTATGATCCCGAATGATTTTGGTAAGTATAGTAACAGAAACATTGTCAATATTAAGTTTTTGTATAACCAAAGGGGTCATGCTCTTGTCGTAAAATGAACAAGAGAAGTTATAGAAGTTACTTTAACAAAAGAGAGAATATATTTTGTTTTCGGGAACGAAGTTAGGATCGAGATCAGGAGCGACTTTGCTATTTCTAAAAATTTCAAATGTCGACACGCTCTAGTTAAGAGGTATTTATTATGACGAAAAAATTAACGGGTTTTATTATATTGTGGGTTGTTTTTTTTAGCATATTATGGGGACTCGACGAAAACGGACTCTTTAGTTATCGGACAATAGAGATATTTTTTGGCGAAGAGTTGTCCCTACCACAAGAGTATTCTACAACTAAAGTAGATATCGCAGAATTAGGACAGCGCAAAAGAAAAGAACGGGAGATTGAGGAAGATTTTCCACAAGTTCAACGTCAAACAGATAAAAAACAACGACAAGTTACTCGAAAAAAAACATCTCAAAAAAAACCACGGCCAACGCAAAAGCAGCAGCCAACGCAAAAACAGCAGCCAACGCAAAAAAAACAATCATCTCCTATATTGGATGAAATTATTCCTTTGTACAAGCGCGGTGATTTTTACACATGTCTACACAAAATTAAACAACGCAAACAAAATTCTTTTGAACTAAAAAATCTAAAGAAAAAATGTATGCGCCTCATTTTACTGATCGAAGACTTGTCACAAAAAGCTAGTTTTCATGGTAAAATAACCGTTATAAAAATGTCGAATGGTAAAGAATATATTGGTAAGATAGTGGCTAACGGAGTAGAGAATATTGA
The DNA here is from genome assembly GCF_041508025.1 of Candidatus Uabimicrobium helgolandensis. Lineage (NCBI taxonomy): Bacteria > Pseudomonadati > Planctomycetota > Candidatus Uabimicrobiia > Candidatus Uabimicrobiales > Candidatus Uabimicrobiaceae > Candidatus Uabimicrobium > Candidatus Uabimicrobium helgolandensis. The sequence continues at coordinate 8,379,718 of NZ_CP165719.1, read as the reverse complement.
CTTTCAAAGTGAATGGGGAACTTTTCCTCTTCCCAAAAGTCGTATTGCTAACAAAACAAGTCTTGATAGTGAGCAATTTAGACAGCAGTTGTCAAAAAAATTTAAACAACAAATAAGATCATTATCTCCCAAAAATCACCGACAAGTTGTTTTATTTATCGAAGATGTTTATAAAAATAACTTGCCGCATTTGATTGTTCAAGCCGTAGAAAGATTAGAAAGAAAAAATATAGATATTATTAAAGATCTAATAGAATACAAGGCTTCAAAAATTTATCGTTCTTATCTGTGGTGTGAAACAATGGGGCAAAAACAGCGCTCACAAAAATTTCGTAATAGAATACTTGATAAATATCCGAATTCTCAAGCAGCAAGAGAAATAAAAGAACAATCTTTGCAAAGAGTAGCACCACCTGTGCGCGTAGTGCAACGCGAAACGGTAAAAAGACTACCGAAAGTAGCTGGTGCAGCTTCCGACAAGACAAAAAAAGCTAACAAATATTATGGAGTAGCTTTCAAGCACTTAAAGAAATCTTTTCCTGGCGAACCAAACGCTGATCGTGAGCTTGCCAAGGCCAAAGAAAATTTTCAAAAAGCTTGTAAATATTACCAAGAAGCTTTATCATTACAACCGAATAATACAAATTTGCAAAAGCAGTTACAACAAAGCATGGAGTATTATCATCACTGTATAAAACAAACAAGATTAGAATAGCGGATGTCCTAAAATATTATTTCTAATCGTAACAGCCACCGTGACCGTGACTGTTGCCGATCTTTATCTTCTCTTATAGAAATATAATTATTTTTTACGATTATGACTACGATTAAGGTCAAGGCCATTTAGATTAGGTATGTCCCTAAACAGAAAGGTACACACAGAGTGAAAAGTACTACAATTGATATTGATGGAAAATCTATAACCTTCGAGTACGGCGAAATTGCTAGACAAGCTGACGGGGCTGTTATTGTAAAACAAGGTGGTACAGTTTTATTAGCAACCGTTGTTGCCGCAGATAAAGCAAAAGAAGGTTTGGGATTTTTTCCATTGACTGTGGAATACAGAGAAAAATCTGCTGCTGCTGGAAAAATTCCAGGAGGCTTTATCAAGAGAGAAACTCGTCCGCAAGATCGTGAAATTTTAGCTAGTCGCTTGATAGATCGCTCTGTAAGACCTCTTTTTCCAAAATCTTTCTTGTGTGAAACTCAAGTAATGGTAACGGTTTTTAGTTATGACGATGATGCACATCCAGAAGCGTTAGCTATTATGGGCGCTGCTGCCGCATTACATATTTCTGATATTCCGTGGGCAGGACCTGTTTGTGGGATTCAGATTGCAAAAAATGATGATAAGTATACAGTCTTACCTACGCGTAGTGAACGTGAAACACCACAGCTAGACTTAATGATTTCATGTGGTAAAGAAGGACTTATCATGGCTGAAGGTATAGCTCACGAGGTCCAAGAATCTGATGTTCTAGAAGCTTTAGAAAAAGCGCAGCAAGCAATGAAGCCTTTCTTTGATATGATGGATGAGTGGGGCGAAGGTGTAGAAAAAAGAGAGTATGTAGAACCTGAAAAAGCGGCACAAGAAATGCAAGATGATATTGTTGCAGCGGTAAAAGAAGAACTACTTCAAGCTGTGCTCACTCCTCAGAAAAAGTTACGTAGCAAAAACATAAAAAAAGTACTTTCTACACATAAAGAAAATTTTGTTGAGAAGTATCCAGAAGAAGAACATCACGTAGGTAAAATCCTTGACGATTTGCACTATAACCTTGTTCGCGATTATATGATCAATGAAAAAAAGAGAATTGATGGGCGCGATTTTGACAATATTCGTCCAATAACGGGCAAAGTCGGTTGGCTACCAAATACTCATGGATCCTCTATATTTACAAGAGGAGAAACCCAAGCACTTGTCTCTTGTACTCTTGGTACTCCAGAAGACCAACAATTTGTGGAAAGTCTTGGTGGTGAGAGACGCGAGCGATTCTTGCTTCATTATAATTTTCCTTCATATAGTGTTGGAGAAGTAAGACCTTTGCGTGGGCCAGGACGTCGCGAAATTGGTCACGGGAACCTTGCTTTACGTGCTTTGACAAATATTCTACCTAGTCATAAAGATTTTGTTTATACAATTCGTTTAGTTTCAGATGTTACAGAATCCAACGGTTCTTCCTCCATGGCTACCGTTTGCGGTGGATGTTTAGCAATGATGGATGCTGGGGTTCCTGTGAGTAAATCTATTGCGGGTATCGCAATGGGACTAATTCAACATAATGGAGAAACGGTTGTTATTTCTGATATTATGGGAGATGAAGATCACTTAGGGGACATGGATTTTAAAGTAACTGGTTCTAAAGAGGGAATTACCGCTTTACAACTAGACAATAAAATAGGAAGTTTACCGTTTTCTATTTTAGAAAAAGCTATGGCTCAAGCAAAAGATGGACGTCATCACATTCTAGATGAAATGTCAAAAGTTCTTTCTGAAACAAGAGGAAGTCTTTCTGATTTAGCGCCACGAATTGTTTCGACAACTATCCGCAAAGACAAAATACGCAGTTTAATAGGCCCAGGTGGAAAAAACGTACAATCTATCCAAGAAGCTTGCAATGTTAATATAAACATTAACTCTGAAAATGGTGAAGTACAAGTCTACGCAAGTAACATGAAAGACTGCAATGATGCTCTGAAAAAGATCGATGAAATGGTTGGAGATCCAGAAGTCGGAAAAATTTATCGTGGTAAGGTCACTTCGGTAAAAGACTTTGGAGCTTTCGTAAAATTTTTCGGAGAACAAGAAGGTTTAGTTCATATCTCTGAATTAGAAAAAGGTCGCGTTCAAAAAGTAACAGATGTTGTTAATGAAGGCGATGCTATTGTTGTCAAAGTTTTAGGTATTGATCGAGGAAAGATAAAACTTTCTCGAAAGGAGGCATTAAATGCGACCGAATCGGACTTCGCAAATTAAAGCTTTCACTTTAATAGAACTACTCGTTGTTATCACTATTTTAGCTATACTTATGGGAATTATTCTACCAGCTTTATCTTCTGTCGTTTTCAAAAGTCAGGAAAAAGTTTGCCAAGTAGATATAAGTCAAATAGAAATTGCTTTAAAGTCGTATGATAGTGATTTTCGCGATTTTCCACCTTCTACAGTAAAAGCTTTGGGACTAAAGGATGAAAATAATATTAATTCTGGCAATGAGTCCCTTACTTTGTGTTTATCAAGTAATTTAAAAACGGATACTTATTATGAGTTTCGTGATGACCAGTTAGAAAACACTGATTTTGATACTTCTCCCGTCCCTTTGAAAACCTTGACGGGGTCGGTTTTTTCTACGCAAGATCTGTTAGAAATAACAGATCCCTGGGGAAACCCTTATATTTACTTTCATTACCGAGATTTAAATGCAAAAACAGCTCAGGTTTACCAGATAAATGGTCAGCAACAAACAGCTAAACCATATGCTGGAAAATCAAAAACAGGAAATTTTGCAGGTTATGGCAAATACCAAATAATTTCAATTGGTAAAGACATGAAAGTTAGTACAGACGACGATATTCGCTCAAATTAAGGAACAATGTAAATTATGGAAGTTGTACTATATCCTGACCCAGTGTTAAAACAAAGAACAGCGCCAATTAAAGACATTAATGATGAGATTGTTCAGTTATCAAAGGAAATGATCAAGACAATGCATCATGCAAATGGAGTAGGTTTAGCTGGGCCGCAAGTAGGTGTTTCAAAACAAATAATGATAGTGAACCCTACTGCGGAAGAGGGAAAAGAAACGGTCTATATTAATCCTAAGGTGTTGAAGCGTAAAGGCAAAGAATTAGGAGAAGAAGGTTGTTTATCTTTTCCAGGTATTTATGGCAATATTGAACGATCTACTTGGATTCAAGTTACTGCAACTCTTATATCCGGAGAGCAAGTAACTTTTGAGGCGGAAGATTTTGAAGCTAGAGTATTACAACACGAAATAGATCACTTGTTAGGGATTTTGTTTATTAATAAAATTCAACCTATAGAACAAGTAGCTATTAAACCTGAATTAAAAGAGCTGGAGCAAAAATACGAATCGAATCATGAAAACGCTTAATTTTTTCGATATCAAACCACAACAAATAAAAAATCCTATTGTCACAATGGGATTTTTTGATGGAGTCCACATTGGGCACCAACAACTGATTCAACAAGTTGTAAATTGTGCAAAAGAACGAGGAGGAGAACCCACTGTAATTACTTTTGCTGAGCATCCGCTAAAAACAATTACAGGTTCATCTCCTTCTTCGATTACTTCCTTACAAAAGCGTTTACAATTGTTTGCTCAGTTAGGCATTATACACACTTTACTTATTCATTTTGATAAAGACATAGCGCAAATTTCCCCTGAATATTTTATTGAAAAATTTCTAGTTACTAATTTACAAATAAAGGGCATTGTTATTGGCGAAAATTTTCGTTTCGGTCACAAAGGAAAAGGCACTCCATTGTTACTGCAATCTACAGGAAAAGAACATAATTTTCTTACCGATATACAGGCTCATAAAAAGAGCACAAACGAAGTTGTTTCAAGTACGAAAATACGCCAAGCTATCAAGATAGGGGATTGCCATAGTGCGCGCAAGATGTTATCGCGGCCGTTTTCACTGTGTGGTATTGTTATTGAAGGTGAAAAACGCGGTAGAGAACTAGGATTTCCAACAGCAAATTTACAATTAGATCACACATTAGTACCTGGTGATGGTGTTTATATTGGAACTTTGCTTGATGATGGCAAATTTTACCCTTGCCTCATCAGTGTAGGAACAAATCCAACATTTGATGGACAAGAAACAAGTACAGAAGTATACATTGAAGGTTTTGATAAACAGATATATGGAAATCATTTAGAAGTATTTGTTCTTGATAAAATACGAGGTCAAATAAAATTTGACAACATACAAGAACTTATTGCAAAAATGAATGAAGACCGGGAAACATTACTACAAAGATTTTCTAAACTTCAAATTCCTATTTCTGAGTGGGAAAAACAGATTTTTAGTGGGAAGTGTTACTGTAAGTGATAATAGTCTAAAAAGAAAGAGACAAACATGCTACCTCCAACTGATTTTAAAGAGCAAAAAAAAGTTAACTTGTTTATTAAGTTATCAGAGGTGACGGGGTTTATTACAAAAAAAGAGTCTCTGTCTACCCAACATCGTTTGCGTACAACAATGGGGCGCGCTAAGGGAGAACTCCAGGATTTAATACGTAAACATCAAATTGATCCAGAGTTAGCTAAAATGCTGTGGTTAATCGTACAAAAAGCTCCTGTTATTCACCAACAAAATGATGGTGAAGACCTGAGTATTCACAAGTTAAATCCCATAATACAACGCCAACTTTTTCTCGCGGAAGAGTTAGTTAAAGGTAATATTGTTTCTTTGCAGGATATAAATAGTGCTCTTTCAGAATGCCAACAAAATCCTACCTTAAATTTGGGACAAATTTTGCTAAAGAAACGAGTGATTTCTTCAGAGCAGTTCGTTGAAATTAATCGAAAAGTGCAACAAAACACAAAAAGCAAAACATTGAACTTAACTTATTTGTCGTTAAAACAACACGATAATAAGATATATTTAAATAATTCTAATGTACCTAAAACTATTGGTAATTATGAAATTATTTGCGAAATAGCACGCGGAGGAATGGGAGTTGTTTATCAAGCAAAAGACCCTCATTTAGACAAAATTGTTGCTTTGAAAACTATTCTTGGGGGAGAAGCTGCTGACTCTATTGATACAGAGAGATTTAGGCGAGAAGCTAAATTAACATCACAGTTAGAGCACCCAAATATTGTAAAGATACATGAGATTGGGCTACAAGAGAATCTTCACTACTACACGATGGATTTTGTTGATGGAGTTTCGTTGTCTGACTACGTTAAGGAACAAAGCCCTTCTTTGCGTAAGTTACTAAAAATTATACTTCAGGTTACAGAGTCCTTGGGAGCAGCTCACACAAAGGGTATCATCCACCGTGATATAAAACCAAGTAATATTCTTGTTGACAAGTCAGGAAAACCCTTTTTAACTGACTTTGGGCTAGCAAGACAAAAAGATGGTAAAGATGGTTTGACAATGAGTGGTGTTGCGATTGGTACACCAGCTTATATGTCTCCAGAACAAGCAGAGGGACGTATTCGCGAAATAGATCAGCGCAGCGATCTTTATTCTCTAGGCGCCGTGTTTTATGAACTTCTTTGTGGACAACCTCCATTTTCTGGGAGTTCTTTAGCCGAAACGTTACAAATGATTTTAACAAAAGAACCTGTTCGTTTAAGACAAGAAGTTCCAAGTATTCCTATTAAGATAGAAACAATTTGTTTAAAGTGCTTGAAGAAAACCCGTAACCAAAGATATCCTAACGCCAAAGCTCTTATCCGTGATATAGAACGTTTTCTTAAAGGTGATGAGATTAAAGCGAAGAGATCTGCTCCTACAGAAATTTTAGGTAAATTTATTCGTCAAAATAAACCTATGTTTTTGGGCGTAATAGTAACATCTGCAGTTTTTTGTATGGTTTTGGCTTGGATGTCTTCAGATTTTAATTCGCAACAAAGCAAATATAACAATACATATACTCAGTTGATGAATGCCACAAAAAAACTAGATGGTTACAAAGATCAAATTGAAACTTTGAAGATTGAAACAAGCGTTCTCAAAGAAAAATTAACGCAGAAAAAGGAACAAAGTAGTAGTGATAAAATTAGCGATGAAGAGCTGTCGTTACTATATAATAACACAGGTGTGGCACAATTAAATATAGCACGTGATATTCAAACAGCACTGGGTTCTTTTGAAAAAGCAATTAAATTGAACCCTAAACATTGGGTTGCGCACTTAAATAAAAGTAAAGCTCTTATTACTACTAAGCCAGATCAATCAATTGAAACTTTAAACCTTGTTATTAACAATAAGAATGAAGTTGCTCCAAAGGATTTGCTAAACGCGTATGATCAACGTGGGTATTGCTATTATTTATTAAAACAACCCCAAAAAGCGATTCGCGATGTTGAAATTTGTATAAAAATGAAACCACAAGCTACATTTTATCACAAAAAAGGACTTATTCTCATTGCTCTAGGAAAAGGGATGTCAGCTTTACAAGCTTACAATACCGCCATACGAATAGAACCAAATATTTTATTTCTATATGCCCGAGGTAAATTATTTTTTGATATGAAAAAATATAGAGAAGCGAAAATGGATTTACAAGCATGTAAAGGTGCAGATCCCAAATATAACGCCGTACAAATAAATGAAATACTAAGTGCTATACAGCGCAAAGGATTTTAATAAACGGTATGTCGTTGGGTTATTACCTGAAAAGTGTTTAAGTAAAAGAGAAAGACCTATCATAAGTTTTACCTACCTAAGTCAAGATGTGATTCGCGATTATCAGTTTGACTGTATACTATAAAAGTAATTACGGCCAAAGAATTCATATCCGCCTTGCTGTTTTAGTTCAAATAACAAAGGAAATATATGGTATTTTCTAGCTATGAACAAGCACTTGTAAAACTACTTATGCAAAAAAATTGGGTACAATCACAGGTCATGAGTAAAACCCTTGAGTACATAAAGCATCAACGTCAACAAGGGCAAAAAATTTCAATTGAAAGTTTTTTACTTAATCATAATTATATTTCACAGCAAAATTTACAAACGGCTGTAAACATGATTAGTAGTGTAATGTCAAGCAGTACACAAATGCCATTTACCACACAACAACCAGTGATGAATGCCAGTAGATTTACTCAAACGCAGGTAATCCAAAATATTCAGCAGCAAAAAACTATCGCTCATTATAATATAGAAAAAGAATTAGGGCGAGGAGGAATGGGCGTTGTATTTAAAGCAACTGATACAAAACTAGGTAGAACAGTTGCTGTCAAGGTGATAATTGGAACAACCTTAACTGAAAAAAAAATACGACGTTTTTTAGAAGAAGCAAAAGCCACAGCACGCCTAAAACATCCGCATATTATTAGCTTATACGAAATCAATAATACGCCTGTGAATTACTTTACAATGGAGTATGTTGATGGCAAACCTCTTTCCGATTATGTTGGAAAAGGTTTGAAACTAAAAGAAGTACTATACATTATGAATAAATGTGCATCAGCCATTGATTTTGCTCATAATGAAGGTATTGTACATCGCGATATTAAGCCTTCCAATATAATGCTTGATAGACTCAAAAATCCCAAAGTTATGGATTTTGGATTAGCAAAAGATGTGAACAATGATCAAAAAATTTCGCGCCAAGGAGATGTTATGGGAACGCCCGCATACATGTCTCCTGAACAAGCAAGTGGAGTTAAAGTTGATGCGCGTAGTGATGTATATTCTCTTGGAGCAACAATGTACCAAATGTTGGTTGGACGCCCTCCGTTTCAAGCTGACAGTTACTGGAAAGTACTTAAAAAACTTCATATTGATGAACCAATGCGCCCACGCAGCTTAAACCCTGATATCCCTCTAGAAGTAGAAGCGATTTGTATGAAATGCTTGGAGAAAAAACCAAGTAAACGCTATCAAACGGCAATATCTTTCGCTAAAGATATTGAAAACTTTTTAAAAGATAAGCCTGTACACGCTTCTCCTATAACTTTTATATCACGTCTGCTAAAATCAATCAAGCGCAACAAACTTATCTTTTCTCTATGTTTTATTTTAGCGTTAGTTATTATTAACTCTTCGGTGTATATAGTTTATCAATATCTTCAATTGCAAAGTATAAATAAAAACCTGAGTGTAAAACAAAAAGAGCTTCTCCAACTCAATAAAAAATTGCAGAAATCACAACAAACAGAGAAAGAAGCAAAGCAACAAGCAGAAATTCGCGAATATTACGCTAACATTCATCTCGCAAATCAGTACGTTAAAGACTTTTCTAGTAAAGAAGCTATGAGAACTTTGGAAAACTGCCCTGAATTTTTGCGTAATTGGGAATGGTCCTGGTTAAAAAGTATGAGTGATACTTCATCGATTGTACCAGATGCTATAGCTAAAATTAAACAGCCTATAACAGTAGCAGCATACTCTGATCTAATTGTAATAGGTAATAAAGCGGGAAATGTTATAGTTTATAATACAAAACGAGATACGAAAAAAATTCTTAAGGTAACTAACAAAGAAATTAAATACTGCTTGTTTAGTAATTCTGGACAATATTTGGCTGTCTTATCTAAGGCAACGGCATTTATTTTTGATACCAAGACTTGGCGTATCAAAAGCAAATTAAAGCACGAGAATACTTGTTTAACGTGTATTTTTTTTGAAGAACGTTATTTGATTGTAGGCTACGAAATAAAAAATATTAGTTTTCGTGATAGAAAAACACTTTCAGAAAAGCAAAAACAAAATTTAGTTGTTTGGGATATCGCAAATGCAAAAGTTGTTAAATTTCGTAGCGCAAATACATATTTTGATAATGATGTTAATTCTATGGCATTTGTAGGCGATAATTTAATTCTTGTAGGAGGGGATTCTCATCGCACTCAGGAAAAATACAATCGCGAACTATTAACTATATGGAATCCAAAAACACAAAAAGAAAAAAAAATATCCAAGGCGCCGCGTTTATACCACAAAGGCAAAATTAACCGTGTTGTTGTTGGAGAATTTGTGGCTACAGTGAGTGAGGATAACTCGATCATTATCATGAACAAAAAATTACAACCTATTCGTCAATTAAAAGCACATAAAAGTGGCGTATCTTATTGTGTTTTTAGTCCTAATAACCAGTATCTTTTATCGGTAAGTTATGACCATACAATAATAGTATGGTCAATGAAAGATTTTTCGCGAATAACTACTCTTATAGGGCATACACAGTCTATTTACTCTTGTGCTTTTAGTGGTGAAAATAAAATTATTTCGTGTGGTGCTGATGGTGTAAAGTTTTGGAATGTTAATTTTCAAGAAAAGCATATAACAACAGGTAATCCTTATGTATTTCCTAAAGAGCAGTACGCGATTACCGATTGTAAAATTCATCCGCGAAAACAAAATATTGCTTTTGCTACAGAATATGGTCTTGCAGTTACTATAACTAATTTTCGTGGACAGTCTCTGATTTACAAAGATAATCCAGGAGAGATGAAGGCATTTTCTGGTAGTATGGGACCTGTACGGTTTTTACAATTTCATCCTCAAAAACAGATAATTGCAAATGGGAGTGATATTGGACTCGTAATGTTGTTTAATACTGAAAATGGTGAAAGAATTCGTAAGTATTCAGGACATAAGATCAACAAACACGTTCGCCACTGCACATTTAACGATAATGGTACACGTCTCGCATCAGCAAGTTACGATAGTACTATACGCATTTGGAATTCTGATATAAAGAATAAGTCATTCAAAAACGAAGGAAATCCCATTTTTGTTCTTGAAGGAGCTACTGACGATTTAAATGTCGCAAGTTTTCATCCTAAAAATGAAACAATTGCAGGATGTGGTTATGGCGCAATTTTTATATGGAATATTGATGAGAATCCCCATAATGGCAAGAGAAATGTTCGACTACAACCAATAAAGAGAATGCCAGTTAAGCAAGAAACTTTTTTTTGTGCTTATAGCAAAGACGGGCGTTATCTCGTTTCATCAAGTTCAGGAGAAGAAAATTTAGTTGTACGTGATAGTAGAACGTTAAAAATCATTCACTCATTTTCGGGTCATAACGATCGCGTCGAAGTATTTGCTTTTATTCCTAATTACCCTGATCGATTGGCTTCTGCAAGTCACGATGGAACAATTCGCATTTGGAATATGAAAAAAATAGGTCAAGAAAAAGAATCTCAGCCTATTCTAACGATTCCAGCCCATAACAAAGGGGTAAAAGCACTATCGTTTAGTAGCGATGGCAATACTATGGTTTCCGGGGGTTTGGACCACTATATAAAAGTTTGGCATTTGAATAAAAACAAATAGAAAAATGGTTTTGACCTTGGACTTTAAATTAAGAATTATGCTCCATGGCACTAACTTTGGGCTAATGATAAAATCTAAGCGACGCAAAAAAGTAGCTACTTAGGGCCAAAATAAAACTGACAAAGGAAAAAATGTGAGACTTATAGATATAGGTGCTAATTTTACAAATCGCAAATTTAGTAATGATTTACCTCAAACAATAAAACGGGCTTGTGAAGCGAATGTTGAGCAAATGGTGATAACAGGAACTAGTTTAAAAGGTAGTAAGCGAGCTGCTGATATAGCCAGTGAGTATCCTCAAAAATTATTTTCTACCGCTGGTGTCCATCCTCATGATGCCAAAGACTGCGATGATAATACCATTACCGTATTAGAGAAATTGGCCCAAAAAGAACAAGTGGTGGCAATAGGTGAATGTGGTTTAGATTATAATCGTGATTTTTCACCGCGCCCTGTACAGCAAAAGTGGTTTATTGCACAAATTGAATTGGCATGTAAGTTACAACTTCCTCTTTTTTTGCATGAACGTGATGCTCATGATGATTTTATCGATATTCTAAGCGATTATAAAAAAAATCTTCCTAAAGCGGTTGTTCACTGTTTTACAGGGACAGAGAAAGAATTAGATCGCTATTTACAGATGGATTATTATATAGGAATCACTGGATGGATTAGCGATGAAAGAAGGGGAAAACATCTGTGGAAAATTGTAAAGAAAATACCAGAAAATCGTTTAATGGTGGAAACTGATTCGCCGTTTTTGTTACCTCGTAATATAAAGTCACGTCCCAAAAGCGGGAGAAACGAACCTGCATTTTTACCATTTGTGGTAAAGAGTTTAGCAAGATCACTACAAAAATCAGAAGAAGAGGTCGCAGCAATTACAACCAGCACAGCAAAAGAATTTTTTTCTATCTAAGTGATTTTAAGGTAGATTTTAGTGGTCTACTGCCCAGGTTTTACTTAGGGCGTATTAACACGCCCTGCAAGCATGCTACTTAATTTTCTTTTTTGAACACTAATAAGGTATTATTATTCGTATCCACATGTAGATTGTTGTGCATAAAAGAAAAATTGCTCAATGCGCCTAAGTCCTGTAAGTACTCAGCTAGTTGAGAATTTTTCTGCGAATTACTTTTCACTTTATTTATATTCATTCTTCCTGTCGATTTACTTACATTTAACTCGGCAGTGTAAGTTTCTTGTCCTAGTCTTCCTGAAATTTCATAGACAATGCTATTTGAACTTGAGTCATATCTATATCCAGGTTTGCAGTTTAATGTTATGTTCTGCTTAGAAGCTGTGAGGTTTTTATATTGCTCCTTAGGGTCGGTGTGCATAGAGACAATGTCAGAAGGCTCTTGTTTTTCAATTCCAACCAACGACCAACTATTTTTTCTTAGATTTTTGATATAACCTAGTTCGCAAGGAACATATGCTAAAACTATATTTTCATTGCTTAGAATAAGTTTTTCTCCATCTATTTGCGCTTTGTTTACTTCAAAAATGAGTTTTTGTAGTTCCATTTCTTCTTTCATTATTTTAGGCTCACCGGCCATTGATGTCCAAGAAACATCTACAAATTTAACCACTCCATTTTTTGTTATTTTCATAGAGCCGCCAAAGCCGTTAACAGGCAAATATCCAGATAAATTATTGTCAGAGTAAAGAGTAAAACCAGTTCCCTGGTTAATAGAAATTTTGTTTCCATTTTCGGTAGCCTCTGATAGACACCAGTATGGTTGTTCTACAATTTTTCTAGTTATTTCATTTTGTTGACAAGAGCATAATAAGCATAAAAAAACAAAAATAATGACTTTATACATAAAAAAATCCTTTAGTAAAACACCAGAGAACCAATATTATAACGCTTTTTAGTTGAATGAATTTCGCTCACATTTTTAATGTACTTCGTGACTTGACAAAATTTATTCACTTAACGCAGAGATTTTATTTTCTAGCGCAGCGAAACGAATATTTGTCGTTAGATAATAGATGAGGTGAATACTTTTCGTAAGTCACTTATAAAAACTTAGAGTGCAATTACAGTAAGTGAGTTCCTGATTTAAATAAAAATTCTAGGATTTTGGGAGTTGTTTATTTTGAAGAGTTAAGGAAGGTAAAAAATTTGCGGTCTGTATAGACCGCAGAGTGTCATCAATTCCCTAATTTTATAATTAGGATAAATCATGTTATTTTATATATAATCGCTTTACTTTATTTTTGGAAACCGATAGTTGCGTTTTTTTTCTTGCCACCACACTCTCCATCTCTGAGAATTAACGGTGTTTCCTCGTACACCTGTGAGGTTGCGCAAAGCACTGCCAATAGATCCTCTTACGCTTTTATCCTCTTCTTTCTCCAGTTGAGTGATGAGAAGCTCAACAATAGGAATTTGTTCTATATATCCGCAACTTTCAGCTGCTGCCATTTTTATTTTATTACTGCCATCTTGCAAATAAGTAGTTAGTAATTCATGTATATATTCAGAATATTGCATTTTAGGTAGACATTCAGCAACAACAATTTGTACATGTTCTTCAGAAGCTTTTGAATACTCTTTTAAGGTTTCTAAATCTGCTGATGTTACTTTTTTCTTTATGAAAAAACTAGTAGTGCTATCTTCTTTTTTTGAATACTCTTCAAAAAGAGTTTCTATTGTTTTATCGTTTTTGTTATTCAAATCGACATAAGTAGTGTAGGCAAAGTAAGCCAACACAAGAATAGCAATATATTTAATAATTCGGGTGATCTGTCCTTTTTGGTGACGCGAAGCAATTGCTCTGTTTTTAATATCCTTTTTTTCGTTATCTGGTGATGGACTTATTGGTTGGTTACCAGACTGGTTGTTAGGTACAAGAATAGGATTTTTGCAACTAGGACACCTTACTTTTTTACCGCCAAGACTAGGTGGAGCCATAATTGCTTTAAGGCAAAATTTGCATTCAACTCTAAATTCTTTTTCCATACGCATCCTTGAAGATGCCAACTCAGAAGAATTGGCATGGGTTGTTTTAGAAACATAAACTATTTTACAGGTTCATCAACAATTAAGGACGATGATTTCATCTTCAAACTATTGTATAAACTAGTTACTTTGTTAGACCAAATGTCGTGTTCTCCATTTGGGTATTGAGATTGAAATAATTCGATCTTTTTCATGCAAGTTGCGTACTGGTGTGCTGAATGCAGCGCTGACATCTCAAGATACTGAGCTTCTACAGCTTTTTTAACATCCTGTTCACCATAGTTAATATAATACTTTTCAAAGGCTTTCGCTGCTGATAAATGATTACCCCACCAACTATAAATTTTAGCGGCTTTCATTTGTGATTCTGCAGCGCCTTTTGCTAGAGGATTTTTACCTGCTTGTGATTCGTAGTACTGTGCACCAAAAGTAGTAAAAGATAGTAGGAAAAGAATTATTGCTGTAACTACTAGTGCGCCGACTACACGGCCAATCCATTTTTTATCCATATTTAATCCTTTAATAATAATTTATAGTAAATTTATAGTAAATTTATAGTATATGTAACAAAGGTATCAAATTTTATGCCCAAATAGTTTTAAAAACGTTTATTTTGAAAAAATGAGCTTATACTTAAGTTGTTTTCGTGATGTGGCGACTTAAAAATATAAGAAAAAAAATATTAGAGCGTGTCATCATTCAAAGTATTGTGTGTTTTTTCGAGCCCGAGCCCGTTTGCGAGCCCGTTTCCGAAACTTTCACTAACAATTTATCAAGGAAGCAAAGTTTCTTTTTCCATCGCAAAAAACTAGTATTGAACCAATAAATCACTTTCTGTCGCTCTCAAAAAGTTTTCGGGCGCGGGCTCGCAAACGGGCTCGGGCTCAATACTACTGGCGTATCATTAAATGAATCCGTTATATTTTTATCTGTATTGAATGATGACACGCCCTAATATAAGAGCATTATTAAAAAAAAATAAAGTAATATACTTATTAAAGTTATTTTGTAAGGAATAAAGGCGAAAAATCGCCAAAAAAAGACGGATTATTGTCAGTGATTGTAGAGCGTTTTTATTTTCTAGAAAGCTCGATTCTATCATATTGCTCGTGGCTCTGTCACTGAATGTGCTATTCTTGATGTTGCTCATATTATGCAAGTTCTTGATTCTCAACAATGGCAAGATGGAAAACTTTTGTCAACTCGTATTGTTTCTATGCTCTCCAAAATGTTATAATTATTCGGCTACGATAACGACAACGATTACGGTTAAGGTCACGGTCACGTTTTTTTATTTGAATGAGAACATGCCCTAGATATATGTCTTGAAAATTAAAACATAGTTATTGTGAGGATGCATTTTGTGAAATTACCTAATATTGATGCTGATTTTGATAATATTCAGTCTTATCCAAAAGTAACAATTATACCTATTCTTTGTGAAAAAAAAGAAAGCTCATCGAAGGTAAATTTTTTTCTATGGCAAGGTGTTATGGATGGTTCTGTAGAAGTGCAGGAACGAGCAAGTGGATATCTTGTAAAAAGTATCACAGCAAAAAACTACAGTGGAAAACGTTTTCTTGGTTATCGTGGGAATATTTTACGAGGTGGGGGTCAAAATCGTCATTTACAACATAGCTTTGTGCTCTCACCTAAACAAACTACAGATTTACCTGTACAATGTATTCAAGAAGGAAGGTGGAATCCAGACCGCGAGCAAAAATTTTATAGCAAGGGAGCAGAAACTACATTGTCGACAATGCGTTTTCACAATAAATCACAACAAAAAATTTGGGAAACGATTTACAAAACAACTTACAACACTGGAACTATATCACCAAGTCAAGATTTTACGGTATTACAAGATGCGTTATCAGAAAGTCAGCCAGGGGTTATTGATAACGAAAATCAAGAAAATAGTGATACTATAAATGATATAAAACAACAACTTCAAGGTATTGCTCCTCCCGTAGAAAACCAAATAGGTATTATCGTACTGCTTCCACCAAGTTCAAGTAGTGATCAATATTTTCGCTATCAGTTAGAAATTTACCACTCGTCCGAGTTATATCATCTTGTACATAAAAATTTAGTTTCGTCATTTCTCATCGATGCAAACTCTATAAAAACACAAGGTCTGCTACCAAGTTTTACGCAACAAGATCTAGAAAAAATACTTACTAGCATTAGCAAGTCTGAATGGGAAATTCAAGAACCTATAGGAGAAGAAAAACGTTGGCGTTTACCACTTTCTAGTACAGCGTTTGGAGAAGCTATTTTTGATAACGAACATTTATTACACTTTATGTATGCTTCTAATAATCTAAACGTTCCACAACGCCGAATTATTGATAAATATCACCTTATTGAAAAACTTGGTCAAGGAGAAATGGGTACGGTTTTTTTAGCTTATACAAATGAAGACCCTAACAAAAGAGTAGCGATTAAAATTTTAAATGGTCGACATAGCAAACAAAGCAATCTCTACAAGCGCTTCTTACGTGAAGCTCGTGTACAAATGCAAATGGTTCACCCGAATGTGGTTCAGCTCTTTGGAGTTGGTCAATGTGAAAAAACCAAGTGTACATTCATTGTGATGGAATACACAGAAGGCAAAAACTTAGAAACTTATATAACCCAAAAAGGTCCACTAAACCAAAAAAATACCATGGTTCTCGCCCGCGAATTAGCAAAAGCTTTGGAGCTAGCACGAGAGAAAAACATTATCCATCGCGATATTAAACCAGGGAATATTATCTTCCGTGATATGTATTACCCAGTGAAATTACTAGACTTTGGCTTAGGAAAATGTACATCTGAATCTGACAACAAACTTACAGTAATGGGAACAGTAATGGGGACCCCTTACTATTTTTCACCTCAGCAACTTCAAGGAGAAGAAGGCAGTCATCTCGATGACATTTATTCATTAGGGGCAACAATGTACCATATGCTTGCTGGTCATCCTCCGTATGCAGAGCATAAAGAACTTATAGATATTGCTACAGCAATTTTAGAAAAAAAACTGATTCCTATTGAAGAAATAAATCCCGATATAAATAAACATACAGCAACAGTAATCGCAAAGGCAATGGCTTATGAAAAAGAAAATCGTTTTCAAACAGCAGCAGAAATGGTGGAAACTATCAATACCGTTTTTAACGTCTGGAGCGGTCCTTCTTTAGACAAAGGAGAAAAAATCGATGAAAAATTTGCCGATTATAAACTTGTCAGTAAGTGGGGAGAAAACCACCAAGAGCAAACGTATCTTGCACAACATTTAAACACTGATAAGTATCTTATATTGAAGAGAATAAAAAATAGTAATCTTTCTGCTGAAAAAATAGTGCAATTTTTACAAAAAATGAAGCAAGCCACAACTTTAGAGGGAGATTTATTAGAGATAATTGACTATGGACATACAGATGGTCACCTTTTCTCTGTTTTAAAATGCTATAATTTAGGTAGTTTATACGAAACCCAAAAGCAAAATAGCGGAGCCGTTTCCGTAAAATGGACTTTACGTTTTATCAAATTGTTATCTAAAATATTACTTCGTCTTGAGCAACGTCATTTTTTTATAGAATACATAAATCCAAAAACAACTTGGTTTAACCGGCAAGTAATGTCGCTATTTTTTCGCTACACTGGTTTAGATGAGTTTCGCGAAATGGACGACGAGTATCTTTATTACCTATCCCCTGAGCAAATCAGAGGTAAATTTGAAAACACCAAGTCAAACGTATACTCTTTGGGCGTTTTAATGTACACATTACTCTCGAAAGTTAATCCTTTTCAGCAACATGAATCGCAAGTTGAAATCATGTCTTCGATTATAAATGGTGATTTTGCTCCCGTTCATGAAGCGGCTGGTGATATTCATAACGAAGTTGCCAATATAATTACCCACGCGATGACCACGGATCACAAAGAACGCCCAAGCTTAGATGAATTTCTAAAAATGATAGATGAAATAATGCCAAATTACGAGGTAGATGAAAAGTAAATTAAGTGACCATACAAGGTCACTTAATTTTTAGTCTTTTTATACTGGAACAATTCATTTTCAATAGCATTCTTAATATTATCAACTGAAAATTGGTAACCTTGAATACGTAATGATGTTACAAAATCTTTATGGCTACGTCCTTCGCGATAATCTGGTACTTTTGGAGGGTATTTTAAATAGCGTTCAAAAAGATCCAGATCTCCAGCTACATTAAGAACAGCATGATAAAATACTCGTAAACGATTGCGGTACATAGCTGTACCGGCTATTTTTTTTTGTTTTATCGCAATGTCAGAAATTCCTTTGACTCCAAGGTCTTTTATGCCTAACTTTTTCAGAGCGCTAATAGTAATCTGATTATATGCGAAAAAGTAATCTTTAGATGCGCGTACTGCATCAAGAGGCTCGGTAATAGAAATACACAACATGTCAGGAGATATCACTACGGATTGTCCTCCTGTTGGTCTCTGATAAATGTCAACGCCATCTTTTTGCGCTTGCTCTACAAATACAACATCTTCTACATTGTTGTTACTTCGTCCTAGTATGACCAAAGTATCCTGAGGTTGCCATAGCAGATAGCGAAAAACGACTTCTTCATTATTTAGCATGTCTACATCTGGTAAGTTATATTCGAGAAAGTCCATATTTTTTCCTTATATTTATAATTTATACTAGGGCGTGTCATCATTCAAAATATTGTGTGTTTTTTCGAGCCCGAGCCCGTTTCCGAAACTTTCACTAACAATTTATCAAAGAAGCAAAGTTTCTTTTTCCATCGCAAAAAACTAGTATTGAACCAATAAATCACTTTCAGTCGCTCTCAAAAAGTTTTCGGGCGCGGGCTCGCAAACGGGCTCGGACTCAATACTACTGGCGTATCATTAAATGAATCTGTTATATTTTTATCTGTATTGAATGATGACAGGCCCTAAGACTAGACAAAATATTTGCACAAAAATAACCAAAAATTTCTTTGTCAAACTACTTGAATTAAGTCAAAATAGCAAAAGAAATTAAAAAATTGAGATTACCTTAATTAAAAGAAAAATTTTATCTTATGTTTATATTAATCAAGGAGCAACAATGAAAAAATTATTATCTACGTTATCATTGTTTTGTGTAGTATTTGTTCATATGCATGCAAGTATAGAGACTGTATTCCCTGCTTACCCAAAATTACTACAAGAAAAAACATGGGATAAAGCTATTGATATAGAAGAAATTGACGGAGATGAGGATGACGAAGCGCGTGAAGTAGAGGAGAGTATTGGAGATTTATTAAAAAATTTTAAAAAACTTTACAATAAAATCAAGCTAGCAGAATTCGAACCTTTGGTAGTCAAGTCAACTAAGGAGTGGAATTTTCTCGATTTACACAACTTCGAGAAAGAAGTAATAAAACGTGCAAACAAAGACCCTAATAAAACTCGTGCAAAACTAGACAAAGTAATTGAAGAGTTAAAAAGTGCAAAAAAAGAATGGAAAAAAGACAAGAGTGTTAGTAAAGGTGATAAAAAAGATTTAGGCAAAACCTTGAAAGCAGCAGAAAAATTTAAAAAGCAGATTGGTAAAAAAGGTCTTAAAAAGAGAATAAAAGCTGTTTTTAAAGATACAAGAAAGCGTATGGCTCAAAGAGCAAAAACAGCGTGGAAAGCGGCAAATAAAATGATTGATAATCTCGCAAAGTCAGCAAGTACTCTTACAACTGCTGATTATAGCGATTTTCAAACAAAGAAAGTTCCTGTTATTAAACAAGCTTTTGCGTTGGCGTTTGGTGATGATAGTAAAGAATATAAAAGCCTTATCAAAGTAATGATTGATGTAGATAGCGATGAAAAGGCACGCACACAAGCGCAAATAATCGTTGTTACAGCCCGCGACCTTACACTTCACGCGTTTTTAAAACAAACAGGGTTGGAGTAATATTTTTGCAATCTTAAAACAGTGTAGTATCCAAAAATATTGAGTTATTTTTGTTGGACGACATATTGTCGTCCAACAAAAAAAATTACATCATTAAAAGCGCCATAGGATCGTTAAGCAAATCCATCACACCTTTTAAAAATCTTGTAGCATCTCCACCATCAATTAAACAGTGGTCTACAGATAAAGAAAGAGGTAGTATTCGCCCAATTGCCAACTCATCATTTTTGACTACTGGCATTTGTCGTGCGCGCCCAACACCAAGTATTGCTACTTCTGGTTGATTTAGAATAGGTGTACCATAAATTCCAGCGATAGAACCAAAGTTTGATATTGTAAATGTTCCATCTTGAAATTCATTTCTTGATAGTTTTCGTTCGCGTCCGCGCGTAGCCAAATCTTGTATTGCTACACTAAGCTCGAATATAGATTTTTGGTCGGCATTGCGAATAACCGGAACCACAAGACCGCTTGGGGTATCTACGGCAATACCAATATTGTACTGGTGTTTATAAATTAAACGATCGTTTGCTAGATCCATCTGACTATTGAGTACTGGATTGGCTTTTAAGCTTGCAACGACTGCTTTAATAATAAAAGGCAAGTAAGACAGCCCCGTACCACGCTCTTTGAATTTTTGTTTTTGAGATTTGCGAAGATCTTCTAGTTCAGAAACTTCTATTTCTTCAAAAACAGTCATATGAGCTGATACTTGCTTGGATTGCAACATTCTCTTTGCGATGGTTTTTCGAATCTGCGACAAAGATTCAATAGTAACAGATGCTTCTTTGTCTATACTAATAGGTTCGCGAGATGCAATAGGAACACTTGTCGATATTTTTGTGCCTGTAAACTCTTGTATATCTTTTTTAGTAACACGTCCGTTTGGTCCTGTTCCCTTGACTTGCTGAATGTCTATTTGCGATCGTCTTGCTAGAGCACGTACAGCTGGTGTTGCTAGAATTTTTTTCTTTGTCGATGTAGCCACAACTTGTTCGGCACTACCTTCGCTACTTGATGGAAGTACATCGTTATCGCTTGCTACTTCGAGGTTACCAACTACTCCGTACGCGATTTTTTTCTTTTCTTCTTTTTTTGGTGTTGGTGTGCTTGCACTTTCACCTTCGACTTGAATCTCAATAAGTACTTGCCCTACATCAATAACATCGCCTTCGTTTCCATATCGAGCAATCACAGTGCCTGTACGTGGAGAAGGAATATCATCGACAACTTTATCCGTTTCCATTTTAACAACTTTGGCGTCGGACTTTATTTGTTGTCCAACTTCTACATACCACTCTAAAATTTTACCTTCTGTTATGCCTTCGCCAATATCAGGAAACTTAAATACAAATGGCATAAAATGCTCCTATCTTTTAGTATTCAGCTAGCTTTTTGATTTCGTAAAAAATACGCTCAGGGGAATGAAAATAAAGGTGCTCACCTTTAGGAAGTGGTACGATAGTATCAAAACCAGCTAATCGCGTTGGAGGAGCTTCTAAATATAAAAATGCTTCTTCATTTGCTAAAGTAATCATTTCAGCACCAACTCCAAAAGAGGTTGGCCCTTCTGTGACTGAAAGTAAACGCCCGGTTTTGCAAATAGATGCGGCTACAGTTTCGCGATCAATAGGAGAAATGGTTCTTAGATCTATTAGCTCGACACTAATTCCAGCTTGTTTGGCGATTTCTACAGCGGCAATACTTTCTTTCATAAGTGCTCCAAAAGAAACTACTGTTATATCAGTTCCTTGATGAACAACTTTGGCTTTGCCCAATGGAATAGTGTATTTATCCTCAGGAACTTCTTGTTTAATCGCGCGATACATTCTTTTTGGTTCCATAAAGACTACAGGGTCATTATCTTCTATCGCGGAAATCAAAAGACCTTTTGCATCATATGGAGTAGATGGAATAACTACTTTAAGCCCAGGGATATGTGCAAATAAAGCTTCCATGCTTTCTGAGTGGTGTTCTATAGCTTTAATTCCACCACCGTAAGGCATACGAATTACCATAGACATTCTATATTTACCTCTAGAACGATTATGCATACGCGATACGTGAGAAATTATTTGATCGAAACCAGGATAAACAAAGCCAGAAAATTGAATCTCCGCAACTGGACGTAGACCAGAAACGCACATACCAACAGCAGTTCCTATTATCCCCGACTCAGCAAGAGGAGTATCAAAAACTCTTTTTTCTCCATACTTTTGATACAAGCCTTCGGTAACGCGGAAAACACCGCCCTCTACTCCAGCATCTTCACCAAAAGACAAGATTTTATTGTCTTCGCCTAGTTTTATATCCAAAGCAGAATTAATGCTCTGTACCATATTCATAATAGCCATTATTGTGACTCCTTCCACGCAAGAAATTCTTCATACTTTTGTTTTTGCTTCACTAAATGGGAAGGCATTTCCGTATACATATATTGAAAGACATCTTCTAGCTTATATTTTGGATAGTTTTCAAACTCCAGAAATTGTCTTTCTACTTCTTTATTATATTTCTCTAAAAGTTCCTCTTCTTGTTCATCAGACCACAATTTTTTATCCATTAAGTATTGTTTTAAGCGTATAGCAGGGTCTTTGTCTTCCCAAGCTTGCTCTTCTTCTTTACTACGGTATTTACTAGGGTCATCAGCAGTGGTATGTGCTCCTCGGCGGTATGTTAAAGCTTCAATAAATACAGGTCCATTTCCTGATTGTGCGTGATCATGCGCCGCTTTGGCCGCAGCATAACAAGAAAAGAAATCATTGCCATCTACTCGTATGCCTGGCATGCCATATGCAACAGCTTTTACTGCGATACAATCTACAGCTGTTTGTTTTTTTGTAGGTAGAGAAATGGCATATTGGTTATTTTGACATAGAAATACAACAGGAACTTTCCATACAGCAGCAAAGTTCATCGCTTCGTGAAAGTCACCTTCAGATGTACCACCATCGCCAATACATGCGAAAACAACACCTTCTTTTTCTTGGTATTTTAGTCCATGAGCAATTCCTACAGCGTGTAGTAATTGAGTAGCAATAGGTACTGCTATTGGTAAAAGATTTGGTGCTCCAGGAAAACGACTTCCGTCTTCATGACCACCCCAGTACAAATAAATGTCTTTTGGTGTAGCACCTTTGGTTAAGTAAGCTCCTAATTCGCGATATGCAGGAACTAGCCAATCAATATCGCGCATAACTGTACTCACACCAACAGCAGCGGCTTCTTGACCTAAGTTAGGAGGATAAGTATACATACGTCCTTGACGTTGATAAGATACCGCTTTTAAATCCACCATTCGTGAGTAGTGAATCAACTTATATGCATCAATAACTTTTTCGTCATCGAGTTCAGGCATCATTTCCTTATTGGTTATTTTGCCCTTTTTATCCATAATTTCGAGCATTTCACCTTTTAAAGGGTCATATTTTTTGAACACGTTATTCTCTCTTTCCAATAAAAGTGCCTACAGTTGTACGTCTGAAGATTTCCATTTGCGCGTCTGTTCATCTAGTCTTCTCATTCCTTCTAGAAGTAGTCCCATTGTATCATAAGGAATGGTTCTTTCACGCTCTAGTTCTTCTTTTTGCGAGAAGCGAAAATCTCCTTTTTTCCATTCTAGCATCTTAAAAAAGCCTTCTTCGCCTTTAGTATCCCCTAATTCGGTGTCAACTATTTGGCCATGTTGAAAATACACATTTCCTTGTGTTTTATCACTTTTTAAATACAAAATACCACTCGATTCTGTGGAGGAAAGTGTTTGGACCAATTCGGGGAAAGCAATTGTTTGCAATTGTCCAACCATCCCGGAAGCAACAACAAGCCCCACGCGGTGATTTGTGTCTTTAATTCTTTGTGCGAGTAGCTTTGTTATCATCAAACGCATTTTAGGAGTGCTGTCCATTAATTGCCGAAAACCTTCTTTGGATATAGACAACATAGTTGAAGGAACGGAGGCGCGAATCGTAGCAGAAACAGCTTCATTTGTCAATAGAGACATTTCTCCGAAGCAATTTCCGGTACCAAGCTTAATAATAACACTTTCCATGCCATCTTTATAAACTTGTACAACTTCTACTTCACCGTTGTAAATAATAAAAAAGCTCCGCCCTTTATCACCTTTTTGTAATATTGTTTCTCCGGCGTCGTATTTTTTTAAACGAATCTCACCCAAGGCATCAAAAAGATGATCGCTAGATACCGCTGAGAGTATCGGTATTTTTCGCAATTTACTAATCATCTCGCGTTTATCTTGTCGTCCAGAGAACATTTCGTCGTGAATTAATGATATGTCTTCTTCTTGTTGTGTTACTTCAAGGCGAAAAGAAACTCCTGTTGTCATTCGTGGGCAAGTAATTGTTCCTTCTTCCAGGCCATACTCTTCCAAAAATTCAGATTTATCAACCATATCTTCGCGTAATTCACATATCATATTTTTATCTTTTTGTATCTGGTGCTTCATTAGCTCCGCGATGACAAAAGCACAAACTTTATTGGTTTTTTCTAAATCAACTTGCGGAAAATCTAAAACAATCTGATCTCCCGCTTTATAAAGAGGACAGCAATCTACATTTTCAGCCGTCAAAACAATTTGGTATTTTGACACGTCATACCCCAATCCAAAATTATATATAAGAGCCTGTTATATGATTTATAACAGGCTCTAAGGGATTCCTTATTTTGTTAGCAATAATTTGTTTTTTATCAAAGCAATCAACCATTTTTCACGCGCACGATTACGTCCATTTTTTACCCATGCAGCATTTTTCTTTTCTAAGTAATCTTGTGTAGTATAGTTGATGTATTGAGCAACAATAACTTCCAATTTTACTTGCGTATTATACGGTTTTATAAATATTTCTGCTTTTTCTTTCCGACCTTTTTTTTGATATGGCGAAAGATTTATCTTCCAATCTGTATTAATATAATCTGACTTATCTATGTCGATTTCAAATCCTTCTTGAATAAGTATATCCTTACAGAATTTTTGTACAGATTGGGTATCGGCTGTAACAGTTAATTGCGAGTGAGTGTTACAGCTGCATATTTGAATAATGAAAAAGAAATATAGTATGTTAGGGGTCCACTTCTTCATCTTTATCCATGTATTTTAATATATATAGTTGTGATTGAACTAGGCTAATAATCCGTTGCTCTTCTAGAGCATTATAACCTTGTGGAAACCAAAATGCTTCATCTTTGGAATTGGGATTATCTAAACTGCGGTTTTGTTGTCTTTCAACGCTAATTTTAACAACGAATTTTTCTTTTCCTTCGTCTGGGTCTTCTTCTTTTGGTAATTCAAGACCTAACTCCTCTAGCGCCTCAGATCTATTTTCTTCTTTTTGCTCTTCGCAGTTATCACATACTTCTACCATAAGTGAAATGCGATCGCGATAGCTTTCGAGGTACATTGGAGATAGTTTATAATCCCATTCTGTTTCAATAGTTCCATCTTCTTTTTGTGCTGTTTGGATATCATAGCGCTTTTCAATAATTTTATACGCTGTTTTCCATATTGTTTCTTTTGGAAATGCATACGGTTCGGATGTCGCGTGATAGTGTGTACATCCTCCAAGTATTGCGCACATATACAAGAGTAATAGTAGTAGCCTCATTTTTTTTCCTTTAACATTCTTCAATAAAATCATAAGAGTAGATGAACGAAGATTGTGGAATCGAAATTGCGTTATTTTTAT
Organism: Candidatus Uabimicrobium helgolandensis; assembly: GCF_041508025.1. Taxonomy (NCBI): domain Bacteria; kingdom Pseudomonadati; phylum Planctomycetota; class Candidatus Uabimicrobiia; order Candidatus Uabimicrobiales; family Candidatus Uabimicrobiaceae; genus Candidatus Uabimicrobium; species Candidatus Uabimicrobium helgolandensis. Next base: position 8,354,121 of record NZ_CP165719.1, on the reverse strand, counting down.
CAGATCCATATTTTTTTGATTGTAACAGAGAAAGGTGAAAAACGCAAACGCTAATAGCGGCAACTCGTCTTCTAAGTGGCCTGACAAAAGCAGAAATTAAAAACGCAAATGCTAATAGATAAATACTTTTAGCGAGTTACTTAAATTTGTCGCTTTCGCTATTATAATGGTAATTGAAGTTGAGACTTGCGAAACAAAATTGCATTCTTTTATCGTGGAGATCATAATGAATTATACTAAGAAAAAGAGTGGATTTACCTTGAGTGAATTACTCGTTGTTCTGTTTGTTTTCTCTGTGCTAGTTTCTATTATTTACTCTAGTGTTCGCCAAATACATAAACAAGCTCTTACTATTTCTTGCCGTTTAAATATGCAGACACTGAGTAAAGGGTTTTTAATGTACGCTTTAGATTATGACGGCATTTTGCCTCATTCTGATCGTGATAGTGACTTAGGTCGAAATCATTGTTGGTTTGATGTTCTTGATCCATATTTGACTGTACGTAATTTAAGTGAAGTGAAACAGTGCGCTGCTTGGCAAGGTTATAAAAATAAAGAAATGCAAAACGAACATAGCATAAAAATGAATGGCGCACTTTGTAATCGCGAGCGCAAAAGTCTACATGAAAAAGATGGAAAAAACAATAAATGGTATTGGCCAAATACTTGGTATATAAAGCAGAAATCGCGTACAGTTCTTCTTGTAGATGGAACAACAGAGCCACCGCTCAATCATCATACTGATACGCGAATACATCAACCGTATAAGGATATTAATTTGACAAGACACGGTGGAGTTAATTTATTATTTCTAAATGGAACGAGCGTTTTTGTTCCGAAAAATCTCGATATAGATTCGGTTATTCGTAATAAATTTATATGGGAACCGTACGCAAAATAGTGTTATAATATTTATAATATTCCTACAAAGATAAATTATCAATAGAAAGAAGAATTATGCAGCGAATTTTTATATTGCTATGCTTTGTGCTTACAGTGACTTTTGCACAAGATAAAAACACCGAGATTACTATATTACACACCAACGATTGTCACGGACATGTTCTTCCCTTCGATATCGCTAATCAAGAAAGCGTAGGAGGAATATCGCCACGAATGACATATGTGAAAAAAATTCGTAAACAAATCGCAGAAAAGAATCAGCATTTGCTTCTTCTTGATGCGGGAGATTTAAATACAGGAGACCCTTTTTCTGATATGTTAAAGGGAGAACCAGCTATTCGTATTATGAATAAAATGAAATATGATGCCATGGCTGTTGGAAATCATGAGTTTGATTTACATCTAGAGGAGCTCAGACAACAAGAAAAAATAGCAAAATTTCCTTATCTTTCTGCAAATGTAGTATATAAAGATACGGGAGAACTGCTGTTTCGTCCTTACATTATTGTAAAAAAGGGCAATGTTAAAATTGGTATTTTTGGCATGACGACAGATGATACTCCCATCGTAAGTACTTATGGTAATGATCCGCGTTTAGTATTTCTAAAACACGAAGATGTTATTCCAAAAATAATATCAGAATTACGCCCTAAAGTTGATTTTCTAATCGGTGTTTTCCATATCTCTTTGCATGAAGTCATTCATTTATGTAAGCAGTTTCCTGGTATTGATTTGGTTATCGGTGGGCATTCTCATATCATCACTCCCGAACCAATACAAGTAGGAAAAACACTAATTGCAGAAGCGGGATCGTATGGGCTTGTTATGGGAAAATTCAATTTATCTTTTAGTGGAAAGAAATTAGTAAAATGGCGGCATCGTAATATTGGTATAAATTTAAAAATGCCTCTTATGAGTAGAATTAGTGATAAAGTTGCGGTTTATCCTTCTAAGAAAAAATTTGAGTTAGATGAAGAAGTTGAAAAAATATTCCAACCATACCGCCAAAAAGTAGATAAATTATTAGATGAACCTATTGGAACTGCTCGAAAAAGTTTTAAACGAGGTAGAAGGCGTTCTCCAAGATCATCTTCACTTGGAAATCTTATTGCAGATGCATTACGTCAGCGTACGCGAACTGATATTTCTCTACATAATGTAGGAGGAATACGCGCTGATTTGTTGCGTGGAAATATTACCTACCGAGATATTAAACGAATCCTTCCTTTTGCCAACTCTCTTTATATTTATACTTTAACAGGACAAGATGTTGTCGATATATTACAAATGATGGCCGATTTTGATCCTAGTACTGGAAGATTTTTTGAAGTTTCAGGTATACGCTTTCGCATTGAAAATGGAAAAGCACAAGATATATTTGTTGCAGACAAAAAAATAGAGCTTCACAAGAAATACACTCTTGCCGTAAACTCATTCATTGCACAAGGTGGGGATGGTTTTTCTATTTTTAAAACTCTAAACAAAAAAGTGGATACTAGTTTTTTGTTATGCGATGTTCTTAGTGACTATATTCGCGAGAAGAAAGTTATTGCACCTAACCGTATGCCAAGATTTAAATGGAAGACAGATGGGAGATAACTATGGCAAGTTCAAAAATATACTCTTGTCTTGATAAGGCGCTTAAAGAGCCTGATAATGTATTTACTTTAGATTTGAGCCATCAAGAACTCGATCGTATACCTGATGATCTGAATAGATTATCAAAACTTGTTGAGCTTGACCTTAGTAGTAATGAGTTAATACATCTTTCACCAACAATTGAAGATTTACAAAATTTAAAAATTTTATGGCTTACTGGTAACTGTTTTCAAGATTTTCCCTGTGAGGTTTTTCAATTGCCAAATCTTGAGCGTCTTTATCTCAGTTATAATAAAATTGAATCTCTTCCAGAACTAACGAGTAGCTGTTCACTAACGACCTTGTGGATTTCGCATAATAATTTGCAAGAAATCCACAGTAGCTGGGAACAAGTAAGTACTCTCTCAAGTTTAATTGCAAGTTGTAATAAATTACCGATTATTCCAAATAGTTTAAGAAAATTGCCTCAGCTCATAACCTTGGATTTAAGTGAAAATCATATTTGCGAAATTCCCGATGGGCTTTATTGGCCACAATTGAAAAAACTTCACATATGGAATAATCATATAACTACAGTATCACATAAAATTAGTGGGTGTTGTTCCTTGGAAGAATTTGATATTAGTGGTAATTATTTGTCATCTATACCGAATGAAATAAATGCGCTTACAAATTTGAAAATGTTCGATCTACGCAAAAATAAGCTGAAGGAAATTCCTTCGAGTATTGGCGATTGCAAAAATTTAGAAAACCTATTATTAAGTTATAACAAGCTGGGAAGTATTCCTCTTCGTATTAGTGAGTTACTCAATTTAAAAGAACTTTCTTTATATAATAATGATTTGAGTGAGCTACCACCAGTACTTGACAAACTTTGTCAGCTAGAAGAGATATCTTTACAAGAAAATCCTATCACCAAAGAATCTATTGAATTTCTTAAGCAAAAACTACCCCATACTTATTTTCATTAAAGATAAAGCTAATGAAAATAGCAATCATTGGTACAGGAGCAATGGCTTGTTTTTTTGCTGCTCGCTTGTCAAATATTGCCGAGGTGCATCTTCTCGGTACTTGGGTGCCCCAAATTAAAGCTATACAGAGCAAGGGGCTTTATTTGACAAAGAAAACAACAACATCGCATCACCAAGTTTTTGCCACAAACAATATCAGTAATATTCCCCATGTTGACATGATCTTAATTTTAGTAAAAACTTACCAGACGGAGCGTGCAGCCAAACAAGCTAAATATCTACATCAAAATAATATGGTAGTTACACTACAAAATGGTATTGGAAATTGGAAAACTTTGCGCGAACATATTGCACAAGAATATTTATGTGTAGGAACAACAACACAAGCAGCTAGAATTACTTCTCTTGGAATAGTTGAAAACTCAGGTGATGGTAGTATTTTACTTGGGAATACGCCTGAAATATACAAACAAATAGAAATTGTCGCTAATAATTTTAGAAAAAGCGGCTTTGATGTTAAGATAACAGATAATATTGAAAACACACTGTGGGAAAAGCTAATTATCAATTCAGCAATCAATCCTCTTACTGCCATATTACAAAAAAAAAATGGCTACCTCATTGAAGATTCTCTTGCACAAAAAATAATGCATACATTAGCTTATGAAACTTACAATGTAGCAAAAGCTCAAGGGTTACATATTTCTTTTGCTATGAACATTAAACAGCACATTAACAGTGTCGTTCAAAAAACATCGGAAAACTATTCATCAATGTGTTGCGATTACCAGCGGAATTCGCTAACTGAAATAGACGCCATTTGCGGAGAAGTGATTCGTAGAGGTAGAAAATATAATGTAGCAACACCAGTGAATGAATATGTTTATAATCTCATAAAAACACGCAAAACATCAAAAAACATTCTCAACGATATTTGGAATACAATATCGTAAATTACTTACTTCATTATTACAATGCAATGCAGGGGTTAAACATTGAAAGATTCTAAGAAATTAATAACTGTAGGTAGAGACTTTGTAGAGTGGAATTTAGGAGCAAAGTAAGTGCCCTGTCTAAAAGGATCTAGCCCGTTATTTTATCGCTCTAGATAGTTGAGCGATTGATTTTAGTTACTTTTATCAAGTTGTTAATTTCGGTGAATTTCTTGTAAACGTTTAAGCACTTTTTTGCTATTAACTATACTTTGTACATATTCTTCCAATACTTGAATATTATCTTTTGAGCATTTTTTTAGCATGTTGCGATATGTAGATCTAGAAACTAACTTTGTTAATACGTCAATGCGTTTTGTTTTTTGATTTGGGTCGCTTTGCTCAATCAATTTGAGGTGTTCGATTAAGCGCGGAATAGAAATTCTATCCATATGTGGTAATACCAAACGATAGTGTAATGTCGAAATAGGTTTTTCTGTGAAAAAATATCCTTGGTAAAAGCGTAACTTTTCAGCGTTTATACTTACCATCATGGTATAGTTATATTTTTGTTGTTTTTTTACGTGTAAGTGGTGTGATTCTATTTCTTTACCATCAACAAGAAATTTATATTTGTACTTAATGTTATCAAAAACAAAATTATTTTCTGCCACAGAAAATAAAAGTGATTGTAAGCGTACTAATTCTGCAGGTAGAGACTGTGGTTCTACTCCAGGATAGATTTTTATTTTACAATAGATCGTCTTATAGTTCGCAAATTTAGCGCAAAGAGATAATTTTTGCCCTGGTTGGAACGCATCTTTGTCGGAAATAAACTTCCTCGTTTTTAGATTTATTAGTTGCGAAATATTGGTGGTTTTCTGATCTTTGTCTTTCATAGCAAAAGTAATCTTACGCTTACATGCCTTGAGATGCGCAGAAAGGAGAACCATTTTTTGCCCTGGAACCACTTTGAATTCATGAGTTTGTGAGAAATATCCCTTTTGATGTACTCTCATTTCATATAAACCAGGACGAATGGTTTGTCTGTAAATATCAATTCCGAGAACTCTAGTTTTCTTATTTATAATAGAAACTTGGTAAGGAAACCAGCTATCTTTGTGTGGCGGAACGTCATGCTTTAAAGTAAACGAAATAGGGATACTTTTCGGATAGAGTTTTTGGTCTATCACGTATGGACGAGAATCAGGCCACACATGCTGTTTTATTTCAATTTTCTGATACCCATCTTGGGTAATTTCAAGAAGATAAGAATCTGGTTTTATCATATCTCCACTCCATACCTCGCGCTTTTGCGATGGATTACTTAACGGAGCTACTGTTATTTTATGCGCAAAAAGTGTTGTTGGCGGATCGATATAATAACTTATTTTTATTTCGATCTTGCGCTTTGTTGTTACTAACTTTTCCTCTATTTCAAAAGGCCCATTGCCTGGCTCAATCAATATTTTTTTGCGCAAAGGAATATAACCAGGTTGGCTTATGTAAAGTTCGTACTCTCCAGGAGCAAATTTCTTTTTACCTATTTTTTTGTTGTTTAGTGTTGTTACCTCACAGGATACACGTTCTCCTTTGGGAAAATCACCAGAGATATATAATTCGATAGTTCGTAAGTTAGCCTTGCAAAGATTATCCTCTATCCAATAATCTTTTTCACTAGGCCTTATATTGATATCTATTTTTTTGGTTTCATAGCCGCGTTTTTCAACAACAATTTTGTATTTTCCTGGCTGATAATATTTTTCGTGAGAAAAGTGTTTGTTGTTTATAGTTAACACATCTGGATTTATTTTTTTTAAAGAGCGGCTATCTAGAAATGTATACATTATTTTCCGAGGAGTGGTTTGGAGTTCTGTATGAAAAGAAAGTGCTTTTTCTTGAGGCTTCACAATAAGTTGTTTTCTGAAATTGTGATAACCAGGATGTTTAACAACTAGTGTGTAAGTATCAGGTTTATATCTTTGGGTGTTTTTGTGTTTTAGTCCGTTAAGGTATATTTGTTGTGGATAAATTTTTTTTCTTGTATATGTGTTAAGAAAGTTGAATTCAATTTGACGTGATTTACTAATCATTTCTTCGAATAAGAAAAAGTAATTATCATTGGGTAATACTTTTATTTTGCGCTCAATACTAGTGTAACCTTCTTTTCTAATGGATATGAAGTGGGTTCCTGTTGGAATGTTTTTTCTATTGTCCCAAGGTTTTCCATCTACATAAAAATGCTCAACTGGCATTTCTCCATCAAAATCTCCACGAATAACATGAAAGCCATTTATCCCATTTTCGATCATTGTTTCTGTTAATTTGTATGATGTTTTACTTACAGGAATAGTTATCTGTTTATCAATTGTCGCGAAACCTTTTTTTGTGATAATCATTCTATACTTGCCAGGTGAGATAATTACTTTATTTGAAGGTTGAATAGTACGATTGTTTAGAGTGATTTTATCAGGTACTATTTTTTGCGAATTGCGAAATTTGACAATTTCAAATAGGACAGTTTTACTTTCAATTACTTGTGAAAATAACATAGTATGAAAAAGTACTAAAAAAAATATGTATTTCAAAACAAAATTCCTTAAATTACACCTTGTTAAACATAAAACTATGTTGATATAACTATCGACAAGAATTTTTGCTGTTTATTCATTTTGAAATGAAATTACAACTTGAATTGCACATGTGTTATGCGGATTCGGGTAAGTCGCGCCAGGGAATACCTACTCTATATCTGTATAATATAGCATCTATAAATAATCTGTTATTTTTTACTGTCCTACCTGGATCTGTCTTTTTTCCTAATAATAACGGTTTTAATTTTTTCCATTGATCATCTCTCAGGACACAATACCTCATTAACAATCTCCTTTTTAAGAGATTATATCCATAGCAATACTTTTTTCAATTGATCTTCGCTAAAGATGTCGTTGCCTCGTGTTATTATACGACCGAACGTTTTGAGCCCGTTTCCGAGCCCTAGCCCGCTTCCGAAATCTTATAAATGAGGTTATAATGAATCGTTTCGATCATGAACGTCTTGATGTTTACCAAGTAGCTCTCCAATTTCTTATCCTTGCGCATAAAATTGTAGAGTATTTACCAAAAGGCCACTCTCACCTTTCTAATCAACTCCAGCGTGCTGCTTTGTCGATTTCTTTAAATATAGCAGAAGGCGAGAAAGCTCGTTTTTATAGAATTGCTCGCCGATCTGCTACTGAATGTGCTTCTATTATTGATATCTGTCGATGTTTAAAACTAGTAAAACAAAATCTTCTGGCCAACGGACGAGAACTTCTTTTGCGAGTTGTAGCAATGCTTACTCGTTTGGTCAAAGCTCAAGTAAAAACGTAAGACTTAAATTGCTAGACGAGATCGGGCTCGCAAGCGGGCTCGGGCTCGAAAAAATAGACAATACTTTGAATGATGACAGGCCCTAGCCACGAGTGGTATACTTACAAAAAAAGCCCAACCTGTATAAGGTTGGGCTTTTATTTTAAAATTTATGAAATGATACTATTTATCTTCTTTTTGCTTGTTGTTGTGAGCATCGATATCGCGTTGTCTTATTTCTGATAATTCTGCTCTCAATGCATTTTCTTTTGCGTTAAACTCTTTTCTTGTTGCTTCATGGTTTTGATTGAAATTGTCATCAATCTCATTTCTCTTTTGCCAATATGATCTTCTTTGTTGTCTACGAAGTTGATCGAGAGAGTTCATTTCAGCAACACCATCTACTAATTGTATAACAAATTGTTTGGAACCAGCTCTCATAAAAAGACCACCGCTTGTGACAATTCCTTTGCTAGTTTTTTGCGATGTTATTGTCAAATTTCCTAGGCGATTGATAATTTGCATAACAAGGTTTTGAATCTGATGTTGATTTTTTTCTCTTTGTTTCTCTTCTTCATTTGCTAAAGCTTCTAGTGCTTCGTCGCGCTTTTCTTCTAAAGCCTGTAGAGCTTTTTCTTCAGCAACCGAAAGAGCGTCAATTTCAGCTTTCTTAGCTAGGTATTTCTCTGAGAATGGTACGTTTTCATCGTATGAAGAGGTTATTGTTGATGAGCTTTTACCTATCTTTGAAGAGCCTACAGCTTCTTTACCATGCATTGATTGCATTAGTATAAAATAGCCCAAGCTGCGCATATCCATACTAAAGACAGCCATTGGACTTGTCAATTGTACTAACTGATTTGCAACTTGGTTATTCGCCCCACTTTTTAGGTTCTCCACCACACTTTTACTACTTGAAATTACAATGTGATTTTCTGTTACTGTTATAGTAACTGTCTTCCATTCTGGAACTTGTATTTGAAATACACCATTGTTGTTTTCTACTGGCATAGGAATCATTTGCATTTCAACTACTTTAGTTAACAAATCTTGCACTTTTTGTTGATTAGTAATACCGATAGCAATACTAGCATCTAGTTGTTGTAGTGCTTGTGGGGTTAGATTTTCGGTATTCATTTGTCCTGTAACTGCAAAACCTAATTCTCCATTGAAGAGAGAAACCAATTCAGAGAAAGACATTTGCAACATTCCTTGGAATTCAGCATCGACTTGTTCCATCTGTCCAGGAGGTGCAAAAGAGCTTAGAGATTCAACTAAAGACGGAATGTCTAGAGCATAACTCAAGTACACAAGTGGTGAGTCTGTTAAAGCAAATAGAAGGTGTGGAACATGGCTACTTTGTAGGTAAGTACCTAGTACGGCGCGTTCACTCATGTGGAAAAAACTTTTGAACTGCAGAGAACTGTTATGCACTTCTGCACCAATAGCCAAAGCAGGATTACCCGACATTTGTTCAATAAGTTGTTCGTTGCGACCTAGAGGACCGTGTTTTAGCATAACTTGAATGTTAATGTAAGCGCCAAGGTCCTTACCGAAGTTTAAGCTAGCAGTGCTTTCTTGGAAAACACTATCTTTTGCTAGGGAATCTTCGACTTTTACAGCTGTAAGACCACGGACAAAATCCAAAGCAGATGTACGATAACGGTAGTGATCTGCAATGAAAAAGATTAGTTGGTCGCCACGCAAAATAACTGCTGCGTCGAATTGATCTTTTTTAGGATAAATAATGCTAGCGTCGCCAATTTTTTCTATCTCTAGTGCAACGTTTTGTTTTTCAGACATTTCGATAACAAAATTACGAAAAGTCTCGCTGTCACTAAGCGTAGCAGTAAAAGCAAAATATTCTTTTACACCATCAAAAAGTACGAAACCACAAGGCTTGCTAACATCAATGCCTTTTTCAAGTAAACCTTCAGGAGAAAGTAAGTTTGCTCCTGTCATGCTAGTAACTTGATTTACGACTTGATCATACATCTCACTATATTTGCCAAGAATATCTTCTTTTCCCAAGCGAAGTGTAAGATCATTTACGTTATTTGCAACTACCGCAACCCAAGCATCGTTAGGCACAGCTTCTAGAATTTTCGCTTTTTCTAAAACATTAGCAAAAATCGCAGTATAACAAAACATTACCAAAACAATTAAAAATTTTTTCATAAAAAAATCCTATATACGAGAATTTAGGCGTAGAAAAAAACAACATAGTTAGGCATTTTAGGTGTATAAAATCTATTTCTGTAAATGAGAAATAACGACGTTTATGAATGATCTAGCAAAATGATATACTATTTTTTTCTACATGTCCTATTTTGTCGGGTATTTTTGTAATATTAATTCGAAGGTTTGTATTCGAATGGTTTATTTAGACAAATTAGGAACAAAAAAGTTCCTACTCTATTACAAATAATACTTGTTTATTTTTAACTTCTCCACCATCTTCTACAAGTATATCTTTTATTTTACCTGTTTCAGGCAATGAATCGCCAGAATAGAGAATTTGGTTAAAAGTTTTCATCACTTCTACAAGTCCTAATACTTGTCCTTTTTTTACTTGATCTCCTATCTCTGCGTAGGCCGGCTCATCAGGTGTTGGACGTCTATAGAACATACCATCGGTAGGTGCTACTACAACTCTTTCGTGTTGCTTGTCTTGTTGTATATCACTACTTGTTTCGCCATCAGACACTAGGCTCTCAATTTTTTCAATACGAAATAACTCTTGCAAGTATTCGACATTTTTTGATTCTTCGCAGTTGTCAAATTTAACAACCCCTTGAACTTTCACAGGAAGCTCTAAAAGGAATTGTTTACCTAATATAGTGATAATACCACAACAAGTTTTATTATTAATCAGAGCCCCATTTTGTGGAGCCTTAGAATAAACACCGACAAGAGGAGATTTTACAATGAAGCCATTTTCAGTAGCTTCGCATATTACAGTTTCCATATTTTCCTAACCTTGTAATGCATTTATATCGTGGATAGACCAAATACGTGGATTCTTTACTGTGCGATATCCTGTTGTTTGGTAGCACATTTCGCTAATTGTTTCCAGGTACTCTCTTAATTCGTGCATATATACAATTTCATCTGTGTCCATTTGACGAGCGGATATGATTGGGTCCATGTCTTTTTGGATGCGGGATTCTACATCTGCCATACCTTTTTCGATCTTTGCCCGTTCTTCTGGATCGGAAGTTGCAATTTCAAAATTATCGTCTAAACGTGTATTGTAAGTCGCGATTGCTAATGTTTTACCATCCATTACTGAAAGACGAGTGATAGGTGTCGAAAGTTGTAACACTGGATCAAAAGGTGCGCCTGCTAGAGCATAGTAACCAGCACCCGATGCTTTACGTAGTAAAATAGTAATCATTGGAACTTGATTATTTGAATTTGTGTAAAGTAAGTTCGAGCCGTAACCGAGAAGTCCTTGTTTTTCTGCTTCAGCGCCTATATCAAATCCAGAAATATCTTGTAACCATATGATCGGAATTCCATCAGAGTTACAAGCTCTTGAAAAGGTAGATATTTTAGCAATACCTTGTTGGTAGAGAATGCTACCTGGCCTTTTGTTTCCTGTTTGAGGATGATCTGTTAAATCAATATTGTTTGCAATAATACCCATGTATAGTCCGTTAATTTTTCCTATACCACAAATCATTTCTGTACCTACATTTGGCATTATTTCCCAAAACAAACTAGAGTCAACCAAACGCGCAATAACTTGTCGGACATCATAAGAAATTCGGTAATCTTTAGGGAATAATCCTTGTAATTCTTTTGCAGGAAAAAGAGGATCTGCGGCTTCTCCACCATATCGGTAGTAATCGGCTGCAGAGGAGGGGAGTTTCTCAATTTCATTACGAATATTCTTTAAAACGGTTTCATCGTTAGGGCAGCGATAGTCAGCGCAGTTTGATATGTGAACATGAATGTCAGGCCCACCTATACCAAGAGATGTTATCTTTTGGCTTTTTGCACCCTTGATCAGCGCAGCGCCAGCAATTACCATGTATGCCTGTTCTGTCATATATACAATATCGCTGATGATTGGCATATATCCACCACCAGCAATACAATCGCCAAAAACACCTGTGACTTGAGGAACCTGGTGACTACTTAGTAAACTGTTCATTTTGAAAATATGACCAGCTCCAGTGAAGCCAGGAAACGACTTTGATTGTTCAGGAAGATAGAGTCCACTACAATCAACCAAGTAAACGACAGGTATTCTTAATTTTAGTGCTATTTTTTGTGCACGTTGTATTTTTTCTGGTGTTTGCGGCCACCATGCACCTGAAGCAACAGTGTTATCATTAGCAATAACGACGACATACTTGCCTGTGATTTTTACAAAGGCAGTAATAACACCTGCTCCTGGAGAAGTGCGTCCGTCGAAATCGTAGCCGTAATTTACAAAAGTACCTATTGGAAACACCTTTGTGTCTGGATCTTTTAGTTGTTCAATTCGCTCCCATGCCGTGAGCTTTTCTTTTTTGTGTATACGCTCGACATATTTTTCTCCCCAGCCAGAAAATACTTCTTGTCTTTTAGCATCATAGTCTTTTTCTAAATTTGCCATGTGCTCTTTGTTTTCGCTAAAGACTTGTGTGGAGGTGAATTTCTCAATGGAAGATCCAAGGCGTTTTAGTAATACTCTAGCCATAATTTTTCCTTGAAGTGAATAGATTGAAACGTACAAGTACGTTTGGTTGTTTTTTAGAGGAAGAGCAAGATAGTGATTATCTTGCTCTTTGTTGAAAGTGGTGGAGGCGGTGGGACTTGAACCCACGTCCTGCGACAGTTTGATAACAGCGTCTACGTTTATATTCTGTTTAAAAGTTTCGCATATATGTCGTAAACAGACAAACTTAATATATGCTAGCCATCAAAGGTTTCACTTTGTTATTCTCAGGCGTAAATAACAAAATTATCTTACTAATTGTTTTAAGCTACGACTGTATCATGTAAGAAAGGACACAGGAGCCAGGCTTGCAATTAAGCAGCCATTCTTAGTGGTGCGTTATTTTCTGCACTTAAATTTTTTCCAGGTGTTTTACGAGGCCGCCTGGACCCTCGAAACGCAACTATCATCAGCACTTTGCCCAGTCGATACCATATTCGCCCCCGCATTGGACTAGCTGTTATATAATCAATAGTCAAATTTCTTAATTTCACGTTGTGCATCGCGTTTTTTGAGAGTTTCTCTTTTATCAGCAGCGTCTTTCCCTTTTCCAAGACCTAGTTCTATTTTTGCTCGGCCGTTTTTTAAATAAACACTGATGGGAACAAGAGTAAAACCTCGTTGCTGTAGTTTAGCTTTAAGGCGTCTGATTTCGCGCTTATGCATTAACAGTTTTCTTGGCCGCAATGGATCATGATTTGAATATCCGCCTTTTTCATATGTCGAAATATTCATATTGAATAAGCTAATCTCATCATTTTTATCTATTTTACAAAAAGCGTCGCCTACATTTACTTTTGAATTGCGAATAGACTTGATTTCAGTACCTACAAGTGCAATTCCCACTTCAAATCTATCAAGAATATTGTAGTTATGAAATGCTTTTTTGTTTTTTAGAATAATTTTGATATTTCCGTGTGCTTTTTTCATTGTGTGCCAATACAAATTAAAAAATTAGTTTTGATTTGGTGAAAGATTATCATATTTTCTGAGCGTTGTCAATATTTAATAACAGGATTACTTACTTAGTAATTGTCGTAGCTGCCGTACTTTACCTTCATTTTTTTCCACTCCTAAACCTGTACTGTACATCTCTATCAGGAATTCGATTGCTTGAGCGTCGCGGTAGTTAGCTGCTTTCTCAAACCATTTGTACGCCGTGCTATAGTTTTTTAAAACTCCTTGTCCATAAAAATGCATTCGGCCAAGTGCTGTCCATCCTTGTACAAAGTTGTGATTTGCAGCATTTGAAAACCATTTGCGCGCCTGTTGGTAGTTTGTGATTACCCCTTGTCCGTAAAGATATAAATTTCCCAGTGTGTACATTGCAGAAGGGTTATGTTGTTGAGCACCTTTCTCCAACCATTCTTTTGCCTTCAGGAAGTCATTACGTGCGATCCAAAAATTAGCAAATAAATACATACAATGAGGATCAGATAATTCAATTCCTTTTTCTAGCCACATACGCGCTTTTTGTGAATTTTTTGGTATTAGTTGTCCAAACATGTTTAGACGGCCAAATAAACGAATAGCTTGCAAATTACCTAAATTTGCCGCTCTGCGGTATAAAGCTAGTCCTTTTTGCAAATTGAACAAAGGACTTTGGGAAGTTATAAAGTACTGAGCCAAATTTGCCATTGCAAGACCACTATTATTGTTAGCAGCTTCGCGGTAGTAATTTACAGCTAATTGAAAGTTAACAGGTGTTCCTTGCCCAGAAGCATACATTGATCCAAGGCTTGTGAGTGCTGGAGAATATTTTTGGAGGGATAGTCTTTCAAACAATTCTTTTGCTAAGTTGAGATTTTTTACAGTACCAAGTCCCCAATAGTTCATTACTGCAACAGCAAATACACTAAAGTCATCTCCACGAGCGCGCAAAGTATTATACTGTACTTTTGCAATAGATTGCGCTAGAACAGTGTTCTGTACTACGCCTCTACCAGAATGTAGCATACGAGCTCGATGAAATAAATAATGAGGGTTTTCTTGGTCTAGTTCGTATGCCTTTTCTATTTTTTGCCAGGCAGTATACCAGTTACCATTGTTATACGCTTCTACAGATTCAGTAAAATATGTTTTTGACAAAGAGGCCGTTTTTCGATTACTTTGTCCATTATCTGAAGTATCGGTTTTTGTACTGCGTCCTTTGAATGTTGTATGATGTTCTTCGGGTGCAATATCTTCCAAGTTGTTAGGTATCATTATCCATATTAGTATAGGAATAATTGCCCCTGCAAAAAAACAAAGAATCAAGTTAATAGATTTATACTGCGAATTTATATACATGTGTTATGTCCAATCGGCTTAATATTCGCTAATGTGAAATTTCGCATGAATTTTCTTACATAGTAGAATGTACTGTTTAAATTAATGAAACAAAAGGTTACAAAACTTATTTGTTAAAGATTGTAGAAGGATTGAGACTATTTACGTGATTGTGTAGAAGGAAAGAGGGCATAATTTCTACAAGCTCTTTACTTCGAAAAGCGGTTGTGGATAGTTTAGAATGACTTAAACAATTATTTATGCTTTGAGATCGATTATAAGTAGGTATAACCGCTGAAATAAAAATTTTGTTTACCAATGTTTTATTCTTCTTTATGAGTAAGTTTTGCAAAGCTCAAAATTATACACTATAATTAACGCTACAGATTGAAATATTGCGAATACCACCACAACACACTAGTGTATTAAACACTTTCGATCTTACTTTTGATAAATTTTCTAGTAGTGAAAACTATTAAGACCTCGTGTACACGCAACGATAGTTTATTTGAACACACCTAAATATCATTAGTAAATACATATTATTTCCATTTCATTAGCGAAATGTTTCTATAATATGATATAGTGCTGTGTATTGATATTATCAATTATTGTTATGTGTTTTATTAGGACGCGTCATTATTTAAATGCCTCAAATAATGGTTGCGAAAGAGAATAATTACGCATCTTAAAAAATCACTTATCCTCGTCACTTATTATCCATAACTTTATGTATAGGAGACGACAAGAAAATTCTTGTTACAAACACTTATGGAAATGCATAAAAAATGCTCTTGTAACGACTGGCGGGTTTACCCAAGCAAATATAAACTAGCTACCTTATTTATCTGCACTTTATTTTCGGCAGTTATTGGTGGCTTAGTTTTTGTTGGCTGGAAATTATCGGGTGACCTTGAAGCGTTAAAACAAAATATTTCATTATCCACTCCATGGATAAAAGAAGCTTTAGCTCTATTTATTGGATTTGCGGTTTTTTCTTTGTATGCATTCTTTGTGTACAAACTTCCACAGCATTTTCGCTCTTGGGGAAAATCAATTTGCCCCAAATGTGAGAAAGGTTATATTGTACATCGTGGAGTAAATCCAGTAAAAGCTGTTTTTTACTTTGTTGATAACTTTTTGTTTGGCGAAATATTAATTCCTATGTTTCGCACCATTACTTTTCAACATTTTTGGCGTTCAGGGTACAAAACTTCAAAAGGATTTATCTCTAAATTTTTTACTTTTATTTTACAAATTTTTTTATTTTTTGGTGCAATCCCATTTTTGATTTTTCTCTTAGGGCAAGATAATATCATGGGACTTGTTTGTGCTATTGCTGTAGTGCTTTATATAATATACACAATCGTTGCTCGGCGAAAATCAGAGGACATGGATTATCAAAAAAGTGTAGTTTTCTTGATGATACCTCTTTATTATGTAAGCATGGTTGAAATATTTCGTTGGGCATTTTTGTTTTCTCCCGAAGCAGCTATATTAGTTCCTGATCGCTCTGATTTCTTGTTTTTGGGAATTCAAAACTTTATTCGTACGCAACTTTTCCTCGATTTACTTGACGCTGTAAATATTGCAAACTTAGAAGTTAGTGGATACCTTTTTCTAGGTGCAACGTTTGTGACGCGTTTACTGCTCGATATTGCGGTAATTTCGCTTCTTATCAAAGCTGGCGTTGAAAGTTATCGTCGTACTTGGATTTACTACCATACAGGTCGCAAGATAAAAGATGTTAGCTCAAAAGAAACTTTATTTGATTTAGAGAATCTAGTTATTGTAGGTAATCCAAGTAAAATAGAAGAGGTTCGAGAAAAGCTATCTGAAGTTATGCGCGTTCTTGGTTTAGTAAGACCATATGCCGAAAACGTTCATCAAATGGATGATTCTGAATCTCGTATTCAAGCGCAAGAATGTTTAAATCAACTCTCGGGTATTAATGCTGATGAGCAAACAGGAAAAACGGTGGCCAAAAATCCTTGGTATAATAACGCTTTGTCGTTAACCTGTGTCGCTCTATGGAGTTTCGCTTTTATATGGGGAATACAATACTTTATCGACGAAATTATCAAGGTCGAAATAAAGGAGCTCATGGAAAAGGCGGAATCGCAAACATTCCTCCAAGATCCCATTGGGCGCCAGCAATTGTATGTACGTGTTTTGCAAAAAGATGCAAATCACGATCAGGCAATGCTAAAATCCTCAGAAAACTATTTAAAACTAGCAGAACTCAACGAAAGAGTTTTTAGTTATCAACAAGCAGAAAAAGATGTTGATGACGCATTTATATATCTACGTAAATTAGACAAAAACGCGGCATTTAAGCAACAATATCAAAAAGAATTGTTGCAAAAATCAGGAGAAGCATACGCGATTCGCGGAAGACTGTTTTTTTTACAAAATGATATTGAGCGTGCTCTTGAAGAATTGCGTAAACGTAAAACTCTAGATACACGTAGAATGTTGTTTGATATACAACTGTATAACGCTTCGCTACATTTATTCACACCGCAAGCGCCAGAATATTTTGCTTTGGCAACCCAAGAACTTGGTTTTGATCTCGAATACAAGTTTACATATGTTCAAACCCTTTTGAAAAGTCTTTATTCGGCTTCCAACAAAGACTTTACTGCTTTTATTACTCAGCTGCAACCAGTTATAGAAGGTAAACCAGAATCATTTACTACTTTATATCCTGCGTTTGCCAATGCTCTTGCCCATGCACTTGTAAGGCAAGGGGAAAAAAATTATGAAGCAGCAACTAAACTATTCAAAGAAGTATACGATAACGATTTGTATAGTGGAAAAGCAAAATACAGTGCCTTACTTGGTATGGCAAATCTTTATAGTTTACGTGGACAGTTTACTGATGCAAAAGTAGTGCTCGATAAAATTCTCGATGATAGTAATACTCCTGTAAATGAAAGAAGAATGGCCTTACTTGCAAAAGCAACAGCATGTTTGCATGGAAAAGAAACTGCTGCCGCGCAAGAAAATATCCAAAAAGTTATTACAAACTATACAGATATTCGCGAGGCATATGGGCAGCAAATTCTCAATTATATTGCTGGGAAAATAAGTGCTGATCAACTTTTAGATGAAGCACAAAGCTGGAATATTGGTGTTTCAGAAAAGCAGCACACACTTTGCTATTACTATCTAGGTGTAATAAAAGCTATTGCAAAGAAACATGATGAAGCTGCTGTTTTTTGGCGCCGTTGTGTGCAATTAAATTTAAACTCTCTACCAGAAGTTATGCAAGCAAAACAAGAATTAGAGAATTTACAGGTTCGTTTCGAAGGTAAATCCTACCAAAGTGAGTTATTTTTTAATGATGTTTACCTCTCTCATTTAAATAAACTTGTACGTGAGCAAATTAAAAGTAAGATCAATCCACAACAAAAAACGATTGATGCTTTGAAATTCTTACTCGACACTAAATATCAAGATGAGAAAATAGCAGCTTTAAACTCTATCGCTTCTCATGGTTCTCTGAACAACGATGATTTTTTATCTCTTATAACTATTGCCTTGAAAAGTGATGATGCTGAACTAAAAACAGCAGCTCTAGAGAACTTAAAGGTTCTTCCTCGCGAAGCATCTTTAAAACTTAAAGACAATATTATCGAGGAGCTAAACAGTAAGGAAGAATTGGTACGTCGTAGTGCTGTTAAAGTTCTAAGCATCCTACGTGAAGTTGCTCCTTTGGTTATAGCGCTAGAAAATGAGGATGAATACGTAAGGCGTGATTCTGGCTATGCTTTAGCAAAAATGAAAATCGATGCTACTCCAGCCGCAAAAGCGTTAGAAAAAGCTTTATACGATGAAAAAATTACTGTTCGCGATGCGGCATTTGCTGCGGTAATTCATATCGAAAAAAGTGCTGCTGCATCCGTTTTTCAAAAATTAGTTGCAGATAAAAGCCAGAAAGACACAGAACTACGAATAAAAGCTTTACGCGAGCTATCGAGTAATCATCCACAAGCTTACCTCGCAATTAAGGATGATGTGGTTCCTCTTCTCGTTGATATATTGATGAACAGTCAAGATGCTCAAAGTAGTAGATGGAGCGCTTTACAGCTTATTCGGGTACAAGCAAGTGATGAAGATTTGGAGCCAAATAAAGTTAGGCCGCAACTTAAAAAACGCATGCTAGAACTAATGAATTCTTATGATGCGCAAACTAAAATTGTTGCTGCAAGTTGGTATTTGCATTTCCATGAACGCTGGGATGAAAATATTGAACCTGCAACTCGCATCTTTATTTCTCGCTGGCAACAGGGAACTGAGTTAGATCAATTAGCTGTTGCGAATAGTTTTTTACTAGGTAGAGATCGTATTTCTAGCGGAGCTGCTATTGTTTTAGATAAAGCGTTAAGACATGGTGATAATAAGATCTCAAGTCTTGCAAAACGAATATACGAAAACTCAGTAATTGGTAAAGACTTTGACAACAACATCAAAAGAAGTTTTGTGGAATCTTTGGTTGGAATTGTTAACGATAACAACCAAGCAAAAGTTACAGCTTTGTCAATATTAACAAAATACAAAAATGATGATGCAGAAGGTATTGTGCCTCATCTTTTACCTTTTTTATTGGGTGAAAATGCAGAAGCACGTCAAAGTATTATTGAGATATTAGACTTGGAAAGCGGTGATTATAGCGCCACACCAGAAGATGCAGAATTATTAGTTTCTGGATTAGATCGCGATATAGAGATACAAAAAACTATTCTAGAAGTGAGTAGTGCATTTGATATAAGTCATGAAAAGATGTATTCAATGTGTATGTCGCTTATTGATAGTGAAAACTTTGCACTTTCGGCTGCTGCAATTCGTATCCTAGCAAATTTTCCTGATAGAAAAGAGCAAATCACTGCGAAATTACTTCCGATATTGCAAAAAGAAGCTGCTGATCCTTATGGCGATGATGACGAAGGTGACGATGACGAAGATTACAGCGATGATGATGAAGGCGACGACGACGAAGGTGACGATGACGAAGATTACAGCGATGATGATGAAGGCGACGACGACGAAGGTGACGATGACGAAGATTATGGCGATGATGATGAAGGCGACGACGAAGGCGATGATGACGAAGATTACGGCGATGATGATGAAGACGACGAAGGCGACGATGACGAAGGCGACGATGACGAAGGCGACGATGACGAAGGCGACGATGACGAAGGCGACGATGACGAAGGTGACGATGACGAAGGCGACGATGACGAAGGCGACGATGACGAAGGCGACGACGAAGAAGATGATGAAGACTATGGCGATGATGATGAAGACGACGAAGGTGATGAAGAGCCAAGTGAACTAGATAAACAAGATGCAGCGCTTTATACCGTTGGCGTTTTGAATGGTTTAGATTATTTGTTTGATATTGCAAATGAGAATGATCATCTAATTGAATCTGCAATACCAACAGTATACGAAGTTCAGGAAAAATTAGACTTAGATGATGCTGATGCAATGATTTATCTAAGTAAGTTTTTTAGTAGTGATGATGAGGATACTGTTCTCGCGGCGTTAGAAGAAATAGAAAATGTCGAAGGAGAAAAGTCAGCTGCTCTCTCTGCGCTTAAAACTTTACAAAGTTCTGACAATGCTGAAATTCGTAAATTAGCTCAAAAATTGGTGTTGGAAAGCGAAGGCTCTGGTGATCTAAACCTCATAGTAAAGTGGTTAGAAGATGAAGATGAGGAAATTCGTTTAGTTGCAGTATCTGTATTAAGTAATATAGGTATTAAAAACGTTTCTCTTGTTAATAAAGTAGCGCAAAGGCTTGATGATGAATCAGAAGAAGTGAGAGTCAAAGCTTCGGAAGTTTTGGTTAAGGTAGGCAAGCCTGCTGTTTCTGCTATTTTGCGATATACAGGATCATCTAAACAACAACTACAGATGATTGCTATTGAAACTCTAGGAAAAATGGGCGCAAATGCTAGTACAGCAACAGGTAGCTTAGTTAAATTGTTGAGAAAATCATCAACAGCAATGCGAACTACTACCTTGCAAACAATAGCTCACATTGCAACTCCTAGAGAGCGTAGGTATGTGTTAAAACCATGTAAGCTTATTTTGAAAAGTAAGAACTTTACTAACGATCACAAAGTACTTGCTTGGGTAATTGTTGCAAGAGTTGGCTTGAAAGAAAAAGCAATTAACTCATTAATTGCTATGCTTGAAAACCAACCGCAAAATCAAATGTTTATCATTAAAAATTTACGTGAGATTGATGCGAGTTACACAGTTCAATACTTAAAACAAGTTATTCGAAATCGTTATGGAAGTATTGATGTGGTTGCGGCTATTCGTATTTTGGAAATCTTAAAACAAGACGCAAAATCTGCGATTCCTGTATTAAGAGAAATGGCTATCGACCCGAATCCTAAATTTAGCGAAGCAGCGAAACAAGCTCTAACTGCTATTGAATAATTAATAACTAAGTAATACATAAAAGCCTCTACAAAACGTAGAGGCTTTTTTTATGTGTGGGAAATAAGCAGATTTTCAATCCCAGCATTCTGGAGTTGCTACGATACTTCTCGTATCGTATTGAGAGAGGAAGTGCGAAGTTCTTGTTGACACTTTTGTTTCTGATGTTTGGCAAACATGGGATATCTAATTGAAATTGTTTGAGAACACGACAATCATTGCAGCCACCAGGAGCAAGCAAAAACTCAACTGGTAAACCAGTTTTGGTGACGAGCATATGAACCCGCAAGCCGAAAAAAATAACGACGTTTGCTTGCAATATAACCCCGATGATCTTGTGTATTGTATATTTCGACTAATGCGAATATTGTCACAGACCGGAATAGGGCGTGTCATCATTCAATACAGATAAAAATATAACGGATTCATTTAATGATACGCCAGTAGTATTGAGCCCGAGCCCGCGCCCGAAAACTTGAGAGTGACAGAAAGTGATTTATTGGTTCAATACTAGTTTTTTGCGATGGAAAAAGAAACTTTGCTTCTTTGATAAATTGTTAGTGAAAGTTTCGGAAACGGGCTCGGGCTCGAAAAAACACACAATATTTTGAATGATGACACGCCCTAATACTACAGTTGTAACTAAGTACAGTTCCTTATTTTTCGGTGTTTCTAGCTGTTTACAAATAACAGTATTTTTTGCTATTTGAGAAGAGCTATCGATAAAATAAGACCTACAGAGTGTCTAATTTTTATAGCTACCTATTTGTAATTTCTGAATTAGTCATTTTAACTTGAGGATCTTCTACAATCTTGAGTGCTTGTGTTATCTCATCACATATACAGAAAACACTTATAATTTCTTTTTCCATGACTTTCTCGTTCTTGTTTTTCCTACTTTAAGAGAAGAGTCGTTATAACAGTATAAAAAAACGATGTGTGTAATTCGATTTTTGAGGTTCGTGGTCGTGGATTGATATTCCATGTGCGGAAATTAGACTATTAACTTTGAAAGCATACAAATTATTCTATAGAGTAGTTTTTTGATTTTCTCTTTTTCTTTTGAGTCTATTATTTGTGGGCTATCTTAGCAACATCGAATACTGCACTACATTCATTTGCTGATGCTCTTGCTATAGAGAAAAACCTTGCTTTCTCTTTTTTGCTAAATTTGGTATTGTCTTCTGCTATATTAAGAGGGACTCAAGGCGATGCTCTTTTTAGCTGATCCTTTAAATAGCTGTAACCTGATGGCATTTTCTCCATCACATTAAATGTTTCTTTTGTATATTTTAGTGATACTTGATATACATCTAATTTTTCATGATTAAAATTCATTGCATTACCCTTACTTCGTGCCGTGTGTCACGACTGCGTCTCACGAGATTCGAACCGCGCACATCGAATTTGTAAGAGTAATTATATCAGACTGTACGATAACTTTTATAGGTCGCAACTTGAGTTATTCCTAACAAAATGTTGTCTTTTCAGTGGAATATCTCTCCTATTTCAAAGAAAGAAACAGTTTGCGACACCTTTGTTGTTATAGAAATGTCGCAAGTTGCGGGCAACATAACCTCTCTGCGTTTGTACCATCAAGGTTGGAATGAAACATCTACAGAAATTTACCAAGATTACGAGAAAATCTGGGATGCCGTACTTCAAAAACTACAGAAAAGTTTTGAGAAGAACAACTAGCACTGCCACAAACATATTTTCTTGATTTTTACCGTTATACGTAGTACTATCAACAAGGCTTGCGATCAAACAATTACGTCGTTTTTTTGATCTGGCAAAGTGAAATAAATCTGTTTAAAAATAAAGGCGTTGACATCATTTTCTTTATAATGTGGTTATTCTAGAGACTAGCTTTGTTACTTTTTAATTGTAGAGCGCAACTATGTACTTTCAAAGTGCCTTCTACTCCCTAAGAGCCTGTTATAAAATTATTTGAAGGTGCAAAATTGTTCCTTTTAACTTCGAATTTCGTTATTTTTTTATTATAAAATTACTACTTTACACTAAAAAAATGCCTTATTAGAAGCTAAAATGCCCAAATTTTTCACCTTCAATTAATTTTGTAATAAGCTCTAAAACATCTACATTATAATAACATATAAATGTCGGCGTTCTATGCAACAATAGTTTATTGTAGGTTTTCCTACAAAACTTAATTAGAGAGGCTGTAAGATAGTGTTACGTACTCATACATGTGGAGAACTCCGCAAAGAGCATGCTGGCAGTGAAGTGGTTTTAAGTGGTTGGATTCGATCTATTCGCGACCACAATCATTTTGCATTTGTTAATTTGACTGACCGTTATGGTTTTTGCCAAGTATATTTCGATGAAAATTTAAAATCGCAGCTTGAAAAAGAAGCTTACGTCCAACTAAAGGGTGAAGTTAAAGCGCGTCCAGAAAAAGAAATTAATCCTGAAATGGCAACCGGGGAAATAGAAATCGTGTGCAAAGAGATGAAAATTCTCTCGCGTTCGAAAGTGCTTCCTTTTGAGTTATTTGATAAAATTGATGTAAAAGAAGAAACAAGACTAAAGTATCGTTTTTTAGATATGCGTCGTCCTCAAATGATTGAACGTTTGACCTTGCGTAGTAAAACAGCTGCATCTATTCGCAAGGCATTTGAGAAGCTAAATTTTTTAGAAGTAGAAACGCCTGTTTTAGTGCGGAGTACTCCTGAAGGTTCAAGAGACTTTGTCGTACCAAGTCGCGTTCACCATGGAAAATTTTACGCATTGCCTCAAAGTCCACAGTTATACAAGCAAATGTTAATGATTGGTGGGTTAGATCGTTATTATCAGTTTGCTCGTTGTTTTCGCGATGAAGATGCACGTAGAGATCGCCAGCTTGTTCACACCCAAATTGACGTAGAAATGGCAACGACAGAACAGGAAGATGTTTTTCGCGCAGTAGAGCATGTTATGAAAACTATCTTTTCAGAAGTGCTAAATGTTGAATTGCAAACACCTTTTCCTGTCTATACTTACGATGAGGTAATGTTGCGTTTTGGTTTAGATAAACCAGACATGCGATTTGGAATGGAGCTTATTGACTGTACAGAAGCAGTTAATGGCAGCGAATTTGTTCTTTTTGATAACATCTTGAAAGATGGCGGTGTAATAAAAGGAATTGTTGCTCCAGGGTGTGCAGGCTATTCACGTAAACAAGTTTCGAAATTAGAAAAATATATACATCAATTCCAAGCAAAAGGACTTGTCGCTTTCAAAGTAAATGATGGTAAGTTAGACGGAAGTCCAGTTAAGAAAATGACCGAAGAAAGTGTACAAAAGCTTTATGATAAAATTGGTGCAAAAGATGGCGACCTGCTTTTACTATGCGTTGGTAAGGCAGATATTGTTCATCGCTCTCTTGGTGAATTGCGTAACTACTTAGCGCGAGAACTCGACCTAATTCCTGAAGGTGTTTACAACTTTTTGTGGGTTGCTGATTTTCCTCTTTTTGAATGGGATGAAGAGAACAAAGCATGGACGCCAATGCACCATATGTTTTCAATGCCAAAAGAAGAATTTATTGATAACTTTGAACAAGATCCAGGCAATGTAAAAGCGCAATTGTACGATCTTGTCTTGAACGGTGTAGAGTTGGGTAGTGGATCTATTCGTATTTCTTATCCAGAGATACAAAAACGGGTTATGAATCTCGTTGGAATGAGCGAAGAAGAGGCACAGAAAAAGTTTGGCTTTTTGTTAGATGCTTACCAATATGCAAGTCCACCGCACGGTGGAATAGGAATGGGATTTGATAACTTAGTGATGACAATGATGCAACTAGAGAATATTCGCGAAGTTATTGCATACCCTAACGCAAGTAACGGTATGTTTTTATACGATGGTAGTCCAACACCAATTGAATGCGACCAACTGGAAGAGCTCCACTTGAATGTCATTGAAAAAGAAGAAGAAAAGCAAGACGACGAACAAGTGTAAACGTAGTTCAGCTTATAAAAAAAGACCTAATGTATATTAGGTCTTTTTTTTGAGTATGTTTAGTCAAAACAATACTTGTATGTAGAGTCGTTTCATTTGAGTTATGCAGAACGAACTTCTATTTTTTTCGCTGTATCTTTTTTTAATTTATGAAGTTGAAGAGTTAAAACACCATCTTTAATTTGCGCATCAATCTTCTCAGGATCAAGAGCCTCTTTGATTGCCCACGTCCGTTTAAAATCTCCCGTATAATATTCTGTATGTTGAATTTTGTAATCTTTTTTAAATTGCGATTTTTCAGCTTTCGCTGAAATCTGTAGTTGGTTTTTATCTAATTGAACATCAACCGAGTTTTCATCTACACCTGGTAGATCAACAACCAGGGTGATGATATTATCTTCTTCATAAACATCTGTATCAGGGACAAAAATCATTGTGTCATCTTTAATATCTGTACTCATCTCTTGTATCTCCTATATTTTGATTAAGTGATCTAAACTTTTTTTACGATGATTTTCTTTGGAACACTTTGTTCTTGTTTTGCAACATGGATATACAAAATACCTTTTTTATAATTTGCATCTACTTTTTCTTCGTTTATATCAAACCCAAGTTGAATAGCTCTTTTCCAACTATCAATTTTTCGCTCCTTTAAATAATATTTTTTACTATCCATTTCTTGTTCTTTTCGAGAAACGTTAATATTAAGAATATTTTTATCAATGCTAATTTCTATGTCGTCGATATTTACTCCAGGAGCTTCAACACTAACTATAGCTTCTTCTTTATTTCCTTGTATGTTTACTGGTAGATTTTTTTGGCTTCGCGTAGTTGTTGGTTGTATAAATTGAAAATTTAAGTGATCAAAAATTTTGCTCATTTCTTCTTGCAGGTTATTTATACTGTGTAAGTCTTTAGTAAAAAACATAACGTACTCCTTTTTTGTATTTTATTAAATTTATGATATTTTGTTTATGTTGTTGTTGCTAGAGTAATAAGCAATTAGTGTGCCAAACCTGAGATGTTTGTTTTAAGTCTTTTTTTTGCAGTGGTTTAACGTTTCAGTCTGAAAGGAGGAACGTTATTGTGATAATAATCGTTTATGTCAAAATGACATTTCGTATAGTATTTTTGGCAGAAAATAAGAATATTTGATTTTTCTATTTTTTATTATTGAGTTGTATTTTTTTTGGTCCATCTTTTGTGAGTGTGTAGTGTTCTGTGTAAATTCTTGCATCTCGCCGGAGTCTTGATTTTTCCCAACGCAGAGTAATAGTGGAGCCTATAGTTTCTACTGATCGCAAGCTACCGCAAAGTCTTGTATGTTTTCTTATGTAAAAAATTTTCCACTTAAATGCGGAAAGCCGAACATAGATTTTGACAACCGCATAACCTGGAACCAAATAGATCGTAGGAGGATAAATATAAGCGAAATGAGATTTGTTACTATACCTTACTTTCGTTTTATAGTACGGCATCCAAAGGTCTCTTGCCTTACTAATTTGTAGATACAGTGAACCCAAAACTCCGAGAATAACAGCATACAATATTAATTTATTTTTCGTATTCCATTCACTTTTAAATTCGCGTAGAGCAAATATGAAGCATAGACAAAATAACACTGAGATAAGATGATAATAGGAAAATAGATGAGGAGGAAAGTTTGTAAAGTATGAATGTGATAAATATAATAAGAGTTCTGCAAGGCCATAACAACAACAATAGAATATTCCTACTTTTGCTAAAAAGACTAGAACCTTTTTGTAGACCTCTTTTTCTAGTTTTATCCACATCCATATAAAAACTAACAATATTAAAATTAGTAAATCCATTTGCACCTCAATATACTAATGAATTGAATATTATAAATTATTTGCCTTATCATTCCTGCGAGAATAGGAATCAATATCACTAAGTTAATAAATTTTATATTGTATCATGCTCTTTATAAATCGCGATACACAAGATATAAAACTCTGTATTGAGCGAGTAATTAATTTATCAGATCACTTAAGAATATCCAAAACCATAGTTAGGAATGTTGTTATGAAAATTTTACTTATCACTGGTTGTGTACTGATGATTTTATCACTGATTATTGCGTGGATAGCTTCATTTGTAAAATATTTAAAAATTAGTTGGCTGTGTAATATTTTTAAATCGAGTTCTAATTTAATAAAATGTCACATTGATTACCTTTTGATGTCACTGCTATTATTCGCATTCTCTTCGATAGATTCTAAATTACCCGCTACGATTATTTGGATAATGGTAATAGGAGCATTTACCAATCCACTATTATTTCTAGTAATGTCAATAAAACCAGATGTTAACAAATCTTTAGATTCTGCGTTTGGAATAATTTCTAGTGTTAGTTTTACAATAACAACGATTGGATTCGGAGGTGCTTCTATTTTTATTATAATATCTACTTTAACTTGATTTTTGGAGTTGTTGGCGAAATCTACAAAAAAACTAAAATACGCTGTACAAAAGGAATGATCGCTGATCAATCTCAACAAGAAAGGTTGAATTGTGCCGAATCAACAAAATATGTTTGGAAAATATCAAATAGAAAAAGAACTTGGTAGAGGTGGTATGGGAATTGTGTATAAAGCTTACGATACCCAGAATAAAATGTATGTAGCTCTTAAGTTGATTTGCCTATAGGTAGCGGCATGGTGGAGTCGTCCTGTAAATGGTTGGTCCAACAACGACTCAAAGGTACTGGTATGCGTTGGTCTTTTTCTGGTTTTGATAATTTACTCTCTCTTCGCGTTGCTTGGGTCAATTAGCGTTTTGATAAGTTATTCTCTGACCGTAACTTCACCGTCCCCACCATGTTTTACATGCGCTCTATATAAAGTTGCAAAAAATATTACTTTCGCCATTTTGTTTTTTGTGCTTTTTTTAGCCACTTATTCAGTCGAGACAAAATTATAATGAGTGATTGGATTTGTTTCATTTTTTGTTCTTCTTCACTTTTGCTACCAAATGAATACCACCAACCTCTATTTGTTGACTCATATATTGACAGTAAATCAAAGTGATGTTTTCTTATTTTTTTTACCAGTTGCATATACTTCTTTTTGTCCTTAGAAAGCTTAATATTTTGATAAGTATTCATAAAGTACTCCAACGTACTTAAAATATGTTCTCCTATTTTTATAGAACTCATTTCCTTAGTAAAGTAATCTACTTTTTCTTCATCACTTTCCATATTATCTAATTTTTTTAGGACACTATCAATAGCTTCTAACATCCTGTCAAATTTAGATAAATTCTTTTTAAATTTAATGAGCCTAAGTTTTACGAAACTATCATATATATCCGATTCTTTTTTTTGAGCTTCCTCGAACTTTTGTTTTGCTTTAATTTGCTTTTTAGATATCTTTAAAGTTTTTATTAGTAACTTTAGGTTTTTGGAATGAATTTTTTGAATGCTGTTTTCGAGAGTACTAAAAATTTTTGCTAGTTTTTCGATTTCTTGATATTTTTCCTTTGTATCTTTGTCAGGTTTTTTTGCAATTTTGATTTCTTTTAAATAAGAAGACATTTTTTTTTGCAGTTTCTTTTTTGCGATTTTGATTTCTTTTAAATAAGAAGACATATTTTTTTTCATCTTTAAAAAATCTTTAAGATCACTAATATCTTCAATATTTTCAATCTCATCAATATCTCTATTAGACAAGTTTTCACCCTCATCAAGCGTGTCATTAAAATCTTTAATCTCTACAAGTAAACGAGCATAAGCACTCGTAACTTTCCTATTATCGGAAAGGAATGTATTTGTAATTTCAATAAATTTCTCCAATGTATCTTCCCATTTATAGGATTTTTTACTAAGTTCTGATGCAGTTAAAGACGAACAGATGAAAAAAAACAAGAATAGAAAGCACTTATACATGACATGGTCCCCTAAAAGTATAGTGTTTTTGGTAGAAATAATTATGTGGATGAAAAACGTTATAATTTGGTATTTATAAGTGATAAACAGAATTTAAATACGCTCAGTTATTTACAAAATGGAGCAATAGAAGAGATAACGCGTCTCGGATTATTAGAGGGATAATAACATTTAGAATAAATGGCGTCAAACGTAAAATAACTCTCAGCGAGGGGAGTTGTTGTATGAAACGGCAACCAATGAAAACGAAAAAAGACATCTCTGAGCTAATGTTTTACAAAGTTATTGTTGTATGCGCGATAGCAAAAAATCTACAAAACAATTAAAATATATCGCCAAAAAGGAGTGAATACTCACTCCTTTTTGGTGCGCATTTTTTACCTATAGAGAATGTTTTAATTGAAGGCAAAGGTGTTGGAAATTTATTGAATTAGCTGGTATAGATGTAAAGTATCCATGTATTCTTTAACAGCAATGATGCTATTATTTTCAATTGTTATTAGAAAATGATATTTATTGTTGTATTTTTTACCATTTATGTGAACTCCGTCGGATTCTACCTCTGCTGCTACCTTGTTGTTTTCGGAAATCATACTTTTTACTTTTAACTTTAAACCTTGCGGAAAACCTTTTTGGATATTTCCTACTATCTGTAGATATTGGTTTTTATTTTTTGT
Source organism: Candidatus Uabimicrobium helgolandensis (assembly GCF_041508025.1). NCBI lineage: Bacteria > Pseudomonadati > Planctomycetota > Candidatus Uabimicrobiia > Candidatus Uabimicrobiales > Candidatus Uabimicrobiaceae > Candidatus Uabimicrobium > Candidatus Uabimicrobium helgolandensis. The sequence goes on along the minus strand of NZ_CP165719.1, from coordinate 8,324,383 downwards.
ACCAGAAAATGGTAAATCACCTGGTACCCACCATGATACATCATCATTCACTAAATAAAATGCTCTGTCTATTTCTCCATTACTGAGGAGTTCAAAGAAGTTTGATACTAGGTTTTTGTTGTATGTAGTCTGTTCTTGTTCTTGTGCATTTGCGATCTGAACATACGTTAAAGTAAAACAAAATACTATAACAAATATACTTATAACGGTCTTTTTATTCATGTGTTTTTCCTTTTAAATTGTTATTAACAAATTATTTTGATTCTTCTGTAAGGAGTGAACGTTCATTCCTTTTATTGGCAAAAAAAATATTATAGTTTAATAGCATCCCAGCAACAATTAACTGCACACTGTTTTGCGTTTGAGTCAGCATGCGCAATTCCTGAAACATGTCTTTTTACTAATGATGATATAGAACCTTGAATGAAAGAAATCATTACATCTATAGGAATGAGTTTTAAAACTTGTTGTTGTTGTGCATACTGAAAAAATTTCTCTAGTTGTATATTTTTTTCGTCATTGTTTTGTGAATAAGGAGAATAAATGTATTGTTCTATAAACAAAAACTCTTTAGGATTAGAGAGATAGTAGTTTGTTAGATTAAACCAAAAATTGAAAAACCGCTCTCTTATTGGTTTTTCTTGAGTATCATTAGTCATAAGTGCTTGGTATTTTTTTTGTTTGATGTGATTATATAGTTCTCGAATTAACTCATCTTTATTTTTGAAGTAACGATAAATTGTTCCCACACTTAAATTCGCCGCGTCAGCTATTTTTGACACAGGAGTCCCATGAAAGCCGTTTTCAGATATTAGCTCTAGTGTCTTTTCAAATATAATCAATCGTTTTTCTAATTTATTAATTGCCAAAATAAATACCTTATGAATGAATGTTCATTTTTATTTTATGCACAATATCTTAATTTGTCAATACTAAATTACAGTAAAAAAATGAAAAAGCTCTCGCTGTTGTTTTTATCTTGACATATTAGATCCTGACGAATTCAAAGGAGTTAGTTTTGATAATTGTTCTTTTCGTGGGAGTGGACTTTCCGTTGACTTGTCGAGAAAGAATATTTCTTCTCTTGAAGGTTTGTATTACCAAAAGAGATAGGATATCTAAACTTAGAAAACAATCCCATTAATAAAGTAAAAGATATCCTACCTTAATGAAGTGACTAATTTTGCTGTTGTAAATTGTTTTTACAACTTTTTATTTTTTGTAAGGTACTCTTTGTGTCTGCAAGTCCTAATTTAATAGCTTGCTGCCAATTGTCAATAGCTTGCTTGTATTTCTGTAAAGAATAATAACAGTCGCCGATAAGCGCATATGTTGAAGAGTGTGTTTTATTTAGTTTTAGGCTATGTTGTAAATTCTTTAGAGCCAATGTATATTTTTTAGATTTTAAAAAAAATTCTCCTCTTCGATAAGGTATGATATGCGATTTGTTATCGAGTTTTTCTGCGATATTTAAATTTTTAATTGCTTCTGGAAATTGATCACTCTGTAGTAAAATTACCGCTTTATTGGTGTAGTATATTGCCTGAGAGTTGTCGAGTTCTATAGCACGATTTATATTTTTTAGCGCTAATTTTTTCTTTTGTAAGGCTAAGTATATTAAACCTCTTTCGTGCCAAAATCGACTTAGTTTTGGTGCAAGTTCAATGCTTTTATTATTACTTGAAAGTGCTTGTTTATGCTGCTTTGTTTTGTGAAGAATATTTGCTCTTGTGGCATAGTAGAGGGCTTTTTTAGGATTTAACTTTATTGCGATGTTGATATTTTCTAGCGCTTGAGAATATTTTCCTAAGTGGTAAAATAGTAAACATCTACCGTTTAAATATTCACTGTTTTGTGGTGATATTTCTATAGCTTTGTTAAAATCTAACATAGATAGTTTATATTTCTTAGCGTTTCTGTAGGTTACACCACGATTGTAATAACTATTATGGTTTTGATGTTTCAATTCTATAGCACGGCTGAAATTTTCAATAGCAGCTGGGAGGTTATTTAGACGTTTATACACAACTCCTCGAAGATTATAAGAAGCAGTGTAGTTTATGTCTTCTGCGATAGACTTGTTTAAGTAATGAAGTGCCTCTGTTGTTTTGTTTTGCAGGTATAAGTTTTTACTTTGTAAAAAGTATTCTTTAGCTTTTTGAGTGTTTTGATTTTTCGCCTCCGTTTTTATTAGCGTTTGAGCTTTTGCAATGTTAGCTGTCATTTCTTTTATTTTGTAGTTCAATTCTCTTGCTTTTTTCCAACTTACAATTGCGTTTGTGTGGTCAGATAAAGCGGAATAGCATTTCCCCATACTATCGTAGGCATTGTGGTATTTAGGATTTATTTGGCATGCTTTTTGGAAATGAACCAGTGCTTTTTTGTACTGCGCTTCTACAAAGAATATTTCTCCTTTGTAAAAATAAACATTGTCTAGTTCATTATTAAGCTGTTGAGCTTTGTCTAAACATTCCATCGCATCTTTGTGTTTATTTTGATAAAGAAGTATTGCACCTTTTACTGAGTAGTACTCTGCTTTAGTGTTATCGAGTTTTATTGCAGTATTTATATCATCTATCGCTGCTCGGTAGTTTTTTAGGCGGTACTGGGTTAAACCTCTATTTTTAAAATATATGCTTGTTTTAGGTGATATTTCAATGGCTTTATTTTCATCTTGTAGTGCTAGTTTGTGTTTTTGCATCTTTCTGTAGGTGGTAGCTCTTGTCTCGTAGTACTTAGCTTTTGTGTTATCGATTTTTATCGCAATGTTGATATCTTGGAGTGCCATTGGATAATTACCAAGACGACTGTAAAGAAAACTTCTTGCATCTCTATATTCGCCTTTCTTTGGAGATATTCTTATTGCTTTATTATAACTTTCCAAGGCTAATTTGTTTTGATAAGTGTTTTCAAATATTTTAGCTTTGGCGATGTAATACTCGTCGATAGAGTTATCAAGCTCTATGGCTTTGTTTATGTCTTTTAAGGCAAGTGGGTATTCTTTCAGGCAGCGATATGCTAGGCTTCTACCTTCAAAATAATAACTTACTTTTGGTGTTATGTTAATAGCTTTGTCGTAGTCGAGTTTTGCCTCTTTGTATTTTTGCATGTTTATGTAAATACGAGCTCGTAAAGCGTAATGTTTTGCATTTGTAGAATTAAGTGTTATTGCGTGATTGATGTTTTTTAAGGCTAAGGTGTATTCTTTTTTATTGAAATGTTTGTTCGCTTTGTTGTAACTGTCAATTTTTTTCGTTGTACGCGCATTAGTTTTTTCTACAATTTTATCGTCTATTTTCGTTTTATTGTCTATTTCAATTTTACTACTTTGCGTTACTACATTGTTTTTATTTTGTAATTTTCTGTAGGAATAATAAAGCCACCACGAAAAACCGCTCAACATAAAAGTTAAAATCGTAAGGCCTGCAATAATTGTTTTTTGTAAATTATTTTCTGATTTTTTTTTAATTTCACTACGCATAGTTTTACGTGCGTTTTTAAAATTATTCAAAGCTTTACTCAAGCTTGTGCAATTTTTGTAGCGTTTTTCAGGATCTTTTTGTAGACACTTTGAACAGATTTTTTCTAATACTGGGGATATTTTGGGGTTTATCTGGTGCAGAGGGATAGGATCTTCGTTGAGCACTTTAAATAGTAGACTAAGATAGGAGCTACCTTTATACATTTTTTCATGAACAAGAGCTTCATACATCGTTGCACCAAGAGCATATACATCTGTTGCACTAGATACCCGTCCTGAAATCTGCTCAGGGGGCATATAACTAGGCGTTCCTAAAAGTTCTCCGTTTGTAGATAAAGCATTATCGTGTTCTACAAATTTTGCAAGTCCTAAGTCCATAACTTTTGGTTCGCCGTTTTTTGCAATCATTATGTTTGCGGGTTTTATATCGCGATGAATAATGTTTAGCTCGTGCATTTGTTGTAAACAACTACAAACTTTTATTAGTATGTTTACAACAAAAAGTGGCTTAGTTTTTTTTTGTTCTATTAAGTGTTCTAAGGTTTGACCTTCGATGTATTCCATTGCAAAATATGGTTGAGGAATTTTCCCAAATTCATAGATACTTACTAGATTAACATGAGTTAATTGCGCCATAGCTGCTGATTCGATTTCAAATCGTTCAATACTTTTTTGACTAGCTTTTAAAATAATTTTTAAGGCTATGTGTCTTTGTAATTGAGGATCATAAGCTTTATATACAACCCCCATACCACCACGTCCAAGTTCTTTCTCAATTACATATTTCCCAAAATGTTTAGGAACAGGTGTTTCGGTTTTTATTTCAGAAAAAAAATTAGATGTCATTGTTATTTCTCAACAAAGCAGTTTCTGTGGTTAAAGTATAGTTCTATACTATGTTTTACGTACAATCAATAAAACTGTTTGCGAAATCACTAAATTAGAAAATTTAGCGTACCAATTTTTGGTACGCTATAAGAATTATTTTTTTAAGTTAGTAATTGCTTTTGTCGCACTATTTTGAAGACTAAGTAAGTCATCGTTTTCTGATATTTTAATAAGAGCTGGTATTGCTTTCTTTGAGCCTAGCTCTTCTAGAAGAGAGATAGCCGCACTGCGGATACGATGATCTGAATCGCCAAGTTGTTTTATTAAACTATTTAACATTAAACTTTTTTTGCCTTTTTCTTCTTTGAAAATTTCATTCATTGCTGTTGTACGGCAACGTATTGGTTTTCCAGGTTTTACCCAACTACGTAGTATCTCAAGACCTTCATGTTTCTCTACATCTGTTGCAACGCTTAATGCTGCTTGACGAATGACATTCAAATGTGAATCCATCTTGAGAGCTTCATTTAATAGTTCCATCATGTCTTTGGTACTTAAGTCAGTGCCATTTTTGGTGTATTTACTCAAAGCTTTAATTGAATTTGCTTGTACGCGATATGACATGTCATTGTGGAACATTGATTTGAGAGCAGGAACTGCTGTTTTGCGGTTGAAACGATTTTTAGCTAAAGCGTTTACAATACTTGCGCGTACACGAGCATCTTTGTCTGCGATTGCGGCAATTAAGTGGCTTGCTGCTTCTTTACTGTGGACACTTCCTAGTAAACTTGCAATACGTGAACGCACTCCATAAAAACTATCGTTCTTTAGCGCTTTGCCCAAAGCAGTGATTGCTTTATCACTCGGGTATTTTACAAGAGCTTTGGCAGCGTTTAGTCGTCCATAAAAATCCGAATCTTTTGATAATTGTTCTATCCATTGTTGTTGAGTTTGTTCCATCTTTAGTTCTTTTAATATTGTACCATCTTTATCAAAAGCGATGAAAAGAGGTTGTTCTTTGCTTGGTAAATAGATACGTTGCTCGCGACCTTCTAAATCTACAGTGTATACTTTTTTTCCTGATTTAGTGGTAAGTTCGATAGGGAGTGTTACGCGAAATGGCGATTGCTTTTGCGTCTGCTTAACATGAAGAACAGCCATTTGATGTTTGTTATCCCATTTCCAACTTACTTGGAATTGTGGGTGACCAATACCATAAATCCATTGCTTAAAGAACCAATCGAGATTCTTGCCTAAAGTATCTTCAAAAGCGTTTTGTAAATCGATTGTAGTTACTGCACGTCCACGATGACGATTTAAATACAATTGTGTTGCGCGTACAAAAGAGTCGTGGCCAAATGTTTTGCGTAGCATGTGTAGGATCCATGCCCCTTTTGCATATGCATGAGAGTCGAAGACATCGTCGCGATGTTTAAATGTTTTCCATACCATAGGGTGACGATCAGAACCAATATACCATTCGTATTCGCCTAATAGTTCCTCTTTGGCTTGATCTTTGCCCATATCATGCTCTAGCCATAGAACAGTGTAGTATGTTGCAAATCCTTCGTTTAGCCATATTTGTGACCAATCGCGACAAGTCAGAAGATCGCCCCACCACTGGTGCGCTAATTCGTGTGCAACAAGAGAATCACTACTCCAGTTTAAATGTGCGCGCTTGTCATGAATCGTATTTTGATTGTATGTTGATGCTGATACGTTTTCCATTCCACCAAAAGTGAATTCTTCAACAGGGGTTTGTGCGTACTTTTCATAAGGATATTTTGTGCCTGTGAGCTTTGAGAAAAAATCCATCATTTTCGGTGTTTTTCCAAAAGAGCGCAAAGCATTGGGAACATCTTTTTTTTGCATGTAATACTGAAGGGGAATATCTTCAAAGTTATCATTGAGTTCTACAAAATCGCCAATAACTAAACTAACTAAGTAGGAAACATGAGGGACACTTGTTTTCCAGTGAAATTTGCGCCAACCATCAGCTTCTTCTATTATTTTTTGTAATTTACCGTTAGAAATCGCAGTGTATGGTTTGCGAACGCTGACCATTGTTTCACTTGTACACAGTTGATTTGGGAAATCATAGCATGGGAACCAGTAATGAGTTTCTTCTGCTTCCCCTTGTGTCCAAACTTGGTATGGTTTGTTAGGATAACTATGATTAGGTTGAACGAAATAGGTTCCTCGTTTTGGGAAAGCGGTATAATGAATGGTAAAGTTAATTGATTCAGCGCGACGGTATTTACGAGAAAATTGAATTGTGAGTTTACGTCCTTCATGCGAAAAACGCAGGTCTTTACTGCCTGATGTAACTTTATTTACGGTCATATCTCCAGCATCGAGAGTTGTTTTTTCTACATTCTCCCAAAGAGGAAAAACAGTGTATGTTACATTGCCCCAAACTTTTTTTTGCTTTTCATCTACACGTATGTCTAATGTGTAATGGTCAATATTTACTGTTTGTTGAGATGGATGCCAAACTTGGGCAATGGTAGGCATTATAAAAATACCTAGTAGTATTAAAAATTTCATGAAGATTTCCTTTATGTATCTTTAGAGACATGATCATGTCCCTTATGTAAAAAAAACGACTGTTCGATATTGCCAGCCTTACAAGATGTAGCTGTTATTGTAACTTTATCTTCGTTAACAGTGCGTATAATCCACTCGATTTTTTTGCGATTATCTGTAGGAGAGTGATAATAAGTCATGCTGTTTTTATTTGAGCGCCCCTCTAAATGTCCTATTTCTACGCGTTTTTGCCCTGATAAAAGTGTGGCATTTTCAGGAAGGACGATATCAATGTATATTGGTTTTGTAATGTGCATATTCTTTGCTTGGTGTGACACATATGTACTGAAGTAACCACTATTTTGCAAGATAACTTCAAATTTATACAAGCCATCCCCTAGCAAAGATATTTTGTGGTTATATATTTCTAACTTTGGTGCCAAAGAAGCCATTTGCATAATGCAGTCAAAATGAGGAGCTAGTTCATCTTCAAGTAGATTTTGCGGAGGATTTCGCCAAGAAAATAAATGTTCTAGTCCTCCAATTTCTATTTCCCCTAACTGAGGATGATCGAATTTTTCCCAATTCACTAAGGTGTGAGGTGCATTCTTTTCAATAAATGAAAGAATTTTGTCATCGTCAGTTATTGGGTGTCTACGAAACCAATCTATGAAGTTTTTTTCGTCATTTTTTTCACTTATTCCCGCAGCAGTAGGAAGGTCCCATAGTTCTACAGTAAATGTAAATATACCGCGATGTTCATATGCCCAATCGTCAAATGCTCCTGAAATGATTTCTTTTGGGTGATATTTAAAGTCGTGGTAGCCTGATACTGTAGGGTATTTTGTTGTGTCACTTGCTATGTCTTCTAAAGCTTCGAATATCCACAAATCAGAGGTGTTCATGTCGCTATCTGGACGATCACTAAATGCCCGTATAAAAACGCGACTGTACGTGTGGTATGTTATTGCAACAAAAATATTGGGATGCTCAGCAATAAAGCGTACAATATTTTGAATCTCGACCTCAGAGCCTGCAAAGTCACCTGCCCCTTGCTGTTCACCTTCTGGACGCCATTTTATTGGGAAATTACGGTTAAAATCTAGTTGATGTGGAAAGATACTTGGTATGTTACATCCGTCGTATTCAGGGACGGTTCCCTCAGCGAATAAACGATAAAAAGGACCTGCACTTTCAAAATCGGTAGGTGTTCTCTTTATCATAAAGTTGGGATTTTTAGGGGAGACTTTCCAGTCTCCTGTTGGATCTTCTATACGCATTTGTAAAATGCGACCGTCATCGTTGATATCTTCTACGTAGAGGTAATTTCCATCTTCGCCATATTTTCGCACACCAGAGCGATAAAACGCTGGTTTTTCCGCGAGGGCTCTTGTCATTCCATCAGGGTTAATACAGGGAACACAGTAGAAAGTAAGGTTATCTATAAGTTCTGTAATGAACTTATTTTGACCATACTCTTTTGTGCAGCGATGTATAAAATATAAAACCATCGCTGACGAGGTAATTTCGATAGAATGAATGTTGCCGTCTATCCAGAATGCTGGCTTGTTTTTATGGCAACTCTTATTTTTATTACTCACTATTATTAGAGGAATGCTACGCCCTTCGTATGATTTTCCTACCTCAACAATTTCTAGTATATGAGGATATTGCTTTTGGAGCCAATCTATACGACTGGTTATTTCGGAAAAGTTATAGTAAGTGTCAAAACGTATATCCAATTAAAATCCTCCACCATAGTTTCTCTTTAACCCGAGAGTTACTTGTAAATTTTGTGTTTTTCCGTTACGCAGTATCTTGATGTCTATTTTTTCGCCTGGTTTTAGGCGATTGAGTAGTAAATGATAAGAGCGTTTATTACGCAATTTATATTTATTTATCTCAAGTAAAACATCGTCGCGTCTTAGTCCGCCGCGATATGCCAACATTCCTTTTTGTACGTTTAAGATGGTTAATTCTTTTTCATCTTTTTTCATTTCTGTAATACTTGGCGTTTTCTGTAGTTCAATTCCAAATGTTTTGACCCCTTCTTTTATAGTAACCACTAAAACTTTTTCGATGCCTTTACGGATAACTGAAATCTCAACAAGCGCACCTTTATTACGTGGAGAAGAGTACAAAGAGAATAGTAAATTGAAGTAGTTAGGAAAACGTTGTATGATGTTAGGAGTAATTTTTTTACCAGCAAAAGAAACAATTATGTCTCCTGGTAAAATACCTGCTTTTGCAGCAGCGCTTTCGGGAACAACGCTTTTAACAAGCAATGTTTTTGCTTGATATTTTCTAAACCCACGCGAAGGATAAAATGAAATTTCGAGTTGTGCTCGTCCGCGTATATTGTAAATATTGAGCATTGTTTTGTATGTTTTTTTCTTGTCTTGTCGCAAAATATCAAATGTAAGACTACTGTAAGCTGGATAACTACGAACCAGTCCTGTAAGACGCGAAACAGTGGCCACAGGATAATTGTTTACATGAGTAATGAGATCTCCTTTGCGAATACCTGCTACGTAGAGACCACTTGTTTTATCTAAGTAACGGACATACGGTTTCTTTTCTTCACCGCTAATTCGTGGAAGTCGAACACCTTTTAGGTGTCCATGGTAGACAAAACCACCTTTCGCGCTTTTTAGAAACGGTAGAAAGCGTTTGATTTGGTTGCTGGTTATAGCGTAGCCTATTCCACTACTTACGCGAATCTGAAAACGGCTGTCAATTTGCCCATTAATTCCAACTAACTCTCCAGCCATTGTAATAAGAGGGCCTCCAGAATTCCCTGGGTTCAAAGGTGCGTCGGTCATTATCGCATCTGTATAGTTAAAATGAAAGCGGCGAAGTGCGGATATAATACCAACAGTTACAGTTGGTTTCTCATCGAGGTTACCCATTCCAAAAGGATTGCCAATCGCAATAACTTTTTGGCCTGCTTTGAGGAGATCGGAATTACCTATTTTTATGTGAGGAAGATCTTTGACATTGCGTATTTTCAATAAACTGATATCTCCATATGGATCTGTGCCTATTAAGTCAGCATAGTGCATTGTGCCATCAGTGGTTCGGATGCGCCATGTTGCTGCGTCTCCAGCAACGTGATCATTAGTAATGACATAACCATCACTACTAATCACTACTCCTGAACCACTTGCGTCAACAAATACGTAAGACTGCAAAGCTTTTGCTATAGCCTCTTCTAGAGGTGATTTACTTTGTTGAATTTCTGCTTGTTTAGGTTCCTGTTTTACATCTTGTAAGTCTTGTGTTTCTTGGACCTCTTTTATATCTTGTAAGTCTTGCGTTTCCTGGACTTCTTTTATGTCTTGCGAAAAAGCAGTACAGAGCAGTAGCAACATTATTTGGAATATTTTTACCATGGTCTTTCCCCTAGCGTAGCCGTTAGTTTTTTCTTTTCGTTATTGCGAATGATTTCAAATTCGATTTTTTGCCCAATCTTTTTCGAGGTAATTAAGCGAACTAAATCTGCCCATTCTCCGACAGATGTATTGTCGAGGGAGATAAGTATATCACCTGGTAAGAGACCGGCCTTATACGCTGCTGAATCCATACTTACAGTTGATATGATCGCTCCTTGGGGAACATTTTTATTCTCCCAAAAGCTAACTCCGAGAAATGGTAGTGATGGATTCTGGGTTGATTTACCTTTTTTTAAGTCTGGAAGGATTTGGAGTAAAGTTTCAATTCCTGTGAACATTGAAACGCCCGAATTTAACCCCCACGTAGCCTGAGGATATATATGTCCTGCAATGCCTACAAGTTGCCCTAGAGTGTTGATAACAGGTCCACCACTATTGGCGTAATTGATGAAAGCTTGTGTTTGGTATACTTGAATTAAATTTAAGTTGCGTTTTATTGTACTGACAATACCAATATCACAAGTAATATCAAAACTAGCCTGCAATTTACCACAAACTCCTATCCATTGTCCAACATTCAGATTAGTTGTAGAACCAATAGAAAAATATTTAGCGCACTTTATTGGTTGTTGTGGTTTAAGAAGTGCAATATCATAAGGTTTATGAATAGCAATAAGTTCTGCGTCTATTTTTTGTTTAGGAGTATGAATCGTAATTTTTTGTATTGCTCCTTCGCCTTCTTGGCTAGTAACTTGGTAGGCGCTGGTTAATACATACTGGCCTTCCTCGATAATCGTTCCTGTCACCCAGCTTTTTGGTCGTTTCATGATTGAAGCTTTACGTTGCGCGCTCATTCTTTGATTATTTTGTCTGGCTTGTTTTACTTTTACATCCTTGCGAACTATTTCTAGGGAAATGACATTTTCAGAATATTCAGTTCCTTTACTTGCTATAGTTTTTTCGTCGTTCTCCATACTATTTTCGTATGGTTGTAAAACAAAACTATTTAAATCTAAAAGCTTTTCCAGCATTAAGTGAACAGGAATTGCTGTTCCCATTCTTCTTTCTTCTTGCATTGCTAAAGATAGAATACCTAACAGTTCGCCGCGGTGGTTTACTAAAGGACCACCATCAGAACCAGGATTAAGTGCTGCATTTGTCTCAATCACAGTATTTGTGTATTTCGATTCGCTTTCCACATTTTTAGTAACACGGTATACTCCAGAAACTGTTCCTTTTGAAATAGCAACTTCACTGTCATTTTCAATGGAATGGAAAGGATTTCCAAATGTATAAACGCGATCACCAATAGTTGTTTTTGTTGAGTCGGCTAAGGGAATATGTGGAAAATTGTTACCGTTAGCTTTAAGAATTGTTGTCTCTAGCTCAGGATGTATACCTACGCAAGATGCAGAAACAATTCGACCATCAGTAAAGTATAGTGTTATGCTGTATGGCACTTTGGGAACCACTGTTAAGTTTGTTAACAACAAACCTTCTTTGGAAATAATTACCCCCGTACCGTAGTAATACAAAAGTTTGGGACGATTTTTTTCGCCGCTTTTATCTACAAGGACACAGTTTATTCCTACGACTGCTGGAGAAACCTTTACTGCGATATCCTGAGGCGTAAAATTCTGGGCACTAATTCCAGAAATAAGTATACATAACAAGTATATTAACTGTCGTTTCATATAAAGCCTTTCACATTCGTTCAAAATTTTGTTAAGGACGCGCCTGTTGTATTAGCACATCTACAGTGGTTAAAAAAATCTGCTTGGTAACTTTACCGTTGCGTACAAAATAAATCTATGCTATATATTTAAGGATTGACGCATTCTAGCAATTTCCAAAATATATGTAAAATTTCGAGACCGCATAATGAAAAAATCAATTTTTGAGAACAAAAAAGTATTGTGGACTTCATTGGCAATGTTTGGATTTATGATTCTTTTTGTAGCTCCTATCTTTTTTAATGTTGAAGAAAAAAGTGCCCGACGAAAAATTAACAATCTCTGTTATATAAATTTACAGAAACTAGGAACTTCTTTACTACAATATGCTAAAAAAGAAGGGAAATTTCCGCAACATCTTTCTCAATTAGAATCTAATTCGACAAAGTTTACATCTTCACCTTTAAACGGTGCTCCGTACGCCTATTTAGCTAGTTTAAACAATAATGTACCTTTTAATATTCCTATTCTTGTTGAACACGATGCTCTTCATGTTACTCGTCGTGGTGAAAAATATGGAATGGTCCTCTCTGGAGACTTCAAGATCTCTTACGCAACGGAACAATTACTTAGTCGTTATGTACGTTCAATGGCAAAATGGCAAAAAATAATCCAAACAAACGATGCGGCGCAATTATTTCAAAAATTAAATTCAGAAATGCAGTATCGCAATGACAATATAACTATCAACCTATTACTATGGAAACTTGGCGAATTAAAATATAAGCCTGCTATACCTATTATGAAAAAATGTCAGCAGTATTACAACCCTGCAAATAGCCAAATTTATTCTTTAGCTCGCTCTATCGCTTTTCAAGCTAATTATTCACTATATATGTTAGGCGAAAATTACAATAAAAAATTTATGGCTCAGTTTCTTACGAGTGACAACTACTTTCATCGTAAAAAAGTATGGGGTATGTTAAAAAAACAGGATGAAATGTTAATTAATACACCTATTTCTCCTCGTCATGCACAACTATACCTAGATCTACAAAAAAAATAGGGAAAATATGGATTACAATGCTTTTCACTGCAAAATAGACATTGTTCGCAATGTACCTGATAGTATTAAAAATCGCGATACTTTTGTAAGTACGTTTGATAATTTTTTTACGCGGACACCCACCTCTTTTATCACAATCGGTAGTGGTAGTAAATCGTCTATTATTATTGATAATATTGATTCTGCTCATTGTTCTTTTAATTTTCAACAAGACGCTCTGTTTATAAAATCTATAGGCGAAACTGTTTTAATGTACGAAGATAAAGAAATTTTGTTAAAAGAAGGTGATTTGTACACTGTACCTTTTAATCCTAATGAATTGATTGATTTTTATACTCTTTTAGAGTGGAAAATCATTATTCATCCTTATGTTGAAATTTCAGGCAAGGTAACTCTTGAAGAGGGTATAGAAAAGGAAAGTATAGAAAACTATTTAGAAACAAAATATGGTGAAGTAAGAAAACTTAGCGAAAATGATCGCCATTTGATTTACAAAATAAATGAAGATAGGGTTGCAAAGATTCTTCATCCTTACCAGAATAAAGATCAAGTGAAAATTGATTACTTTTTTCAAGTAGCAAAGGCTACTAGTGATATCAATGATGAATTACTCTGCGAGATTAAGGCTGCTTACGCTGATTTACCTCATGTACTATTAGAATTTTTTCCCGGAGAGACTCTCGCCAATTACCTCGCAAAAAAAGGGCGTATTGGATATCGAGAAACATTTCTCGTCATAAAAAAAATAGCCGAATTTTTAAAACATACTCGCGAAAAAAATTATATTTGCAAAAATTTATCGCTTAACAATATTTTGTGTGCTGGAAGTAAAAAAATAAAGTTTATTGGTTTTGGTAGTGCGGATACAGTTCTACCAGAAAAAAAAGGTGATTTCTTTTATCTAAGTCCTGAATATATTAGAGAAGAGACTCTTTCTTTCCCAACGGATGTTTTTTCTCTTGGCATTATGACTTATCGTTTAATTAGTGGAAAATTTCCTTTTCAGGATATTGAAGAATATAGGAACCATATAAAAAACGGAGTCTCTCTCTCTAAGTCAAATATTGAACAAGGATCTAGCTATATAACCCCTCAAATTGCTAGTTTTTTAGAATTAATGTTGTCTTTAAATCCTCAAAAGAGGCCGACTCCTAGCGGGGTACTTGATTGGCTAAAAGATATTTATGATATCAAATTATGGCATAATGTTCTCAATATGGATGAAGAAAATGTTTTTTACGGTCTTCAAGTTATTTCCTCAGTAAAACCTATTCGTGGTGAGATTTGTGCCCTCAAGGATAATAAAACTTTTGTTATCGGTCGTACTGCTGATATTAATATACCAGGAGATAATAGAATATCGCGTCAACATACAAAAATTACGTTAGACAATGGTGTATGTATTCTAGAAGACTTAGGGAGCAGTAACGGTACAAAGATAAACGAGCAAAAAATAAGTGAGCGCAAAATAGAAAGTGGGACTTCTTTTCTTATTGGTGAAACTGTTTTGTGTTTTTGGGACTTTCGAAAATTAAAACAACAACGCCAAGCTCATTAATTGATAAACTTTTGGTTTGTCATTAAAAGTCTGAATTAAGAATTACTTACGTAAATTTTGGTACAAATAAAAAGCACTTATTGCTAAACTATGAGTTATTTTCCCTGTGCAAATCCAGTCCTCCATAGTTGTTGGTGAAATAAGTACTGGTTCCGTATTCTCATGCAAATCGTTTTTAATATCAGCGATTTTTTCCACGTTTTTTGCCAAAAAACTATGGCAACGATTATTTTGAATTGCTGGATTGGGGTGCATCCAACCTAATGAAATCCATTGACCTTTACCATATCCCGTTTCCTCTAATAATTCTCTTCTTGCCGCTTCGAGTGGATTGTTATCTTCGTTATCAACCATACCTGCTGGTAGTTCTAAAGTCATATCGTTAATACCATAACGATATTGTTTTACCAAAATAATCTCACCTGTTGTTGCAATTGCAACTATATTTACCCAGTCAGGACATTCTATACAATAGTATTTATGATTGTCGTTATATGGTTTAGATGAAGTAATTTTGAAAATGTGAGTAGTTAATTCGTCCATAATTTCCTCTAATTTAACAGTTTAACGCGGTCCATTAATTCAACGTATGTTTTCGAATTCCCTAAAGCTTTCTCAATATTTGCGTGAAGTAAAACATATTTTTTATTCCATGGGCGTTGTTTTTGGGCATTTATAATTTGTTGTTGTGCTTTTTGTAATTCTCCATTACTGAAGTAGATTCTTGCTTTCCAATATAAGTAAGACGGATTTTTTTCCATTCCGGTAATATAAGAAAGCGTTTTACTGCTTTGTGCGTGCTTTCCACAAGTATACTCCATTACTGCTCGTTCTAGCAAGCAACGGTTACTTTTCAAATTGAACTCATGTGCTCTTTGCGCACACATAAGCATAATACGCTTTTCTTCTGGAACTAACGCGGGAACTTCTGTTTCGATATTGAGAAGATAATTGTCATAATATTCGTTATTAACTTCATGAAAGATAGAAGAGCTTAGTTTTGATATCCTGTAATAGCGTTCGTATAAGTAATAAGAATAGCCAAAAGCACCTCCCGTTTGAACGAAGGGACTGTAGCTCTTAACTTTTGCGTGAAATTTTTGTAGCTTATTCATGTCGTTGCAGGTCAGTAGTATATAAATACCTGATGCTGCTGATGCTAAAAGAACATCGCGATCTTTATCTGTCTCTAGAAACTTTTCGGCATAAGGCAACATTTGTGGACCACTTTGAGCTATCCCTAAAGCGACAGCAAAACGATCATTATTATCTTTAAGATTAATAAGGGAAATAGAATAACGTGCTCCTTTGCCATCATTTGCGCGCATGAGATAAGTAATAACAATAAAGCGAATACGTGGGTCGGGATCCTTTAGTATTTTACTAACAAATGTAAGTACTTTAAAAATAGGTATTTTTGATGTACTTTGTCCTGTTTCGAAATAAGAAAAAGGTGCTAAGCGCATTGTGATATCTTTGGTGGAATCTTGAGTAATTTTTAGAAGTGGAATAATCTCTCCACGTATTGCAAGAGTTGAAATAGCTTGAGCGCGCACATCTTTATCCTCGTCTTGAAGTTTCTTGCGAATTTTGGGTATTATCAAGGGGGAAGATATTGTTTTCATTTTAGCAATAGCAATTTTGCGTAGAATAGGGTCACTGTTATCGGCAAAATGAAATAGACTTTGTAAATAACGATCAACTAACTGTTTCCGAAAAGCGCGCGTGTGATTTTCCATTGTCCAGAATGTATCGAGAGTGAATTTTTGTAATAGCGGGTTTTGGGATTTTAAAGAACGCAATAATAATCGTAAAGGCTTTTGATTTCCTGCCAGCCACATTTTTTTAGCGCTACTTAGTTGTACTTTTGGATCTGAGTCTTCTAGTAAGTTATTGATAATTTGTTTATTCAAGTCTACATGATCAATGCATTTTATTTTAAGAAAATAAGATTGTGTTTTGATTTCTTTGTAAAGTATGTTTGGGTTAGCTATAAACTTTAATTTTGCCAAAACTATTTTACATATGAGACTAACCGACGACTGCTCACTATTTTTGCCTTCATGAAGAAGATTAATTGCATTACGGGTTTTTAGTAAGGCTAGTGCTTCTGCAGCGTAAAAACGAATCGCAATTTCTTTGTTTTCGTTGTAGATAAGGTATTTAAGAACATCGATCATCTTGTTGCGCTTTTGATATAATTCAAGTAATGCTCTTTGGTCTAACGCGATAAAATATCTCGCCAATATTTGTTTTACATAGATTTCGCTATCTTTGAAATACTTTTGGCGTAGTTTTTGATAAAGTTCTTGAAGATAAAGACGCGTTTTCATTCCTAGCATTTTGTCTTCGGATCTCAATTTTACAAGCTCTTGAACTTGATGGATATAGTATAGTCCTTGTAATCCATTGCTCGCTATTTGTATGACGTCAGCCGATGAATTTTTTACTATAGTTTTTAGGAAACTCCGTGCTAAGGAAATTTTTGTTTGGTCGTATTTTTTCTCTTGAGGTAGAGTAACATCAAGTAATTTTGCCGCTAGTTCGTGCTTAATGTCTTGGAGTAGATCGAGATTGACCCTATCATAGATATCTAATAGTCGCCCTTTCAAGGTATTTTGTATTGTGAATTTTTTGAAAGGGTCTTTTTCTCTATAGCCACATTCATAAATATAAGAAATTAGATCGACGTTGTTGCTTTTTAATTCCACGCACTTTAAAAAGTCATAGTTTGCCAAAGCCCACTTTTTCATTTGTCGATATACTAAACCCCGTTGTAAATAAAAGTTAGTTTTCCAGGGTTGTAAGTCAATACAGATAGAGTAGTGTTTTAGTGAAGACTTATACTCTGAAAGCTCTTTGTAACACTGAGCCAATGAGAAATTTATCTGTACATTACTACTGTCTATTTCTAGCGCTTTTAATAGATATTTTTTTGATAGTTTGTATTTCTTTATTTGTTGTAGTATCTTTGCTGAAAAATAAAAAATATCTACTCGTTGACTTACTGTTAAAGATGTATTTTGTTTATCACTAGCAATTTTAAGAAGCTTTTTTAGTATAGAGCTTGCTTGTTTATGTTTTCCTAGTTGATATAAAGAGATACCTAAATAGTAGTTTACTAATGTTTTTTGCGAAGGAATTTGTTGTAAAAACTCAGATGCTTTTTTGTATTTCTGTTTGTGATAGTATGCAATTGCAAGATGTAACTTACTATCGATATTTTGTAGTTGTTTTGGTATACCGTAATAAAAAGTTATTGCTTCATTGAATTTTTGCGTGGCAATCTGCAATTGTAGTATTTTTTGGTATATATATGATTCTGAAGTTTTTGATAGTAAATACTGGTAACTTTTTAGGGCATCTTCTTTTTGGCCAATTTTTAAGAGCCATTCCGCTTGCAATCTATAGTTTGCCGAAGAAGGATTTAATGAAATAGCATGGGTTATATCGTTGATCGCGGCTGTTGTTTCTTTTCTCAAATTATAAATTTGCGCACGTTCATAATAGGCTATTTCACAATGAGGATAGTTACCTATTATTTCGTTTAAAACCACCAATGCTCCTGTCCAGTTCTTTTTTTTCTTATGGTTTTTAAGCTTTTCCAGGCTATTATTTATGCTGGAATTTTCTATTTGAGTTGCAATTGCAACGTCTTGTTTGAACTCTTTATTATGACGCATTTTACGATGTATTTGCGCTCGAAAACGGTAGTACTCTGAATTTGGAGTGCTATTTTCAATAGCTCTGTTTGCCATGGACAGGGCTTTGCTGTATTTTTTAACTTGGAAGAAGAAATTACTAAAAGCATATAGAATTTCGTTGTTATTTTTGTCTTGCTTTATAGCTAAAGAAAAGTATTTATGTGCTTTTTGAGGGTTATTAAACCATTCATATTCGATTTGTGCTTTTGCTGCGAGAATAAAAGGGGTGTTTTCTTTGGATGACTTAAGCTTGTGAATAGCTTTTTGGTATTGATTTTCGCGAACAAAATCAATGACATCATAATATATCTGTTGATGCTTTTTTAGTGTAGAAGAGTAACTACTGCTACTATACATCCACATCGTGGTTGCAATAATTGTACTGAGAACAAGTATCAGGGCTCTTGAGACTAACTTGTGATATTTTGCCCACCAGTACTTAAAAGAAATTTTTATGCGCTCTTCGTTTTTTATGGCTTTTTTTTGACGGAAGTTTTTGAGTGCTTCGGCTAGTGCTTGAGCGGATTGATATCTATCTTCAGGATTTTTGGCAATTGCTTTTAAACATATATAATTGAGATTACTCGGAATAGATGTATTTATCTTTTTTGGTGGAGTAGGCAGTTCTTTGAGTATTTTTCGATACAAAGAAGGCATTTCACCTGCAGTAAAGGGAAATTGTCCACTGAGGATTTTATAGAGAATAACTCCCAAGCTATATATATCAGTGCGGTGATCTATTGCTTTTCTACTTCCTCTTACTTGTTCAGGAGATAAGTAAAAAGGAGTACCAATAACTGCTCCCGTTTGTGTCAATGAAGATTTTTTATTTTGATGTTTTGCTAAGCCAAAATCTGCAAGATAAGGTTCGTTATTCTTGTCTAACATAATATTAGCTGGTTTTATATCGCGATGAACAATTTCTTTTTGGTGCGCATAATGTAGAGCTCTTGAAGCTTTTTCTAATATTTTTAGATATAAGTCTCTATCTTGTTCTTCCTTGTCAAGTAGTTGTTGAAAATCAATTCCATCAATATATTGCATTGTGAAATAGGGCATTTCTTTTTCTTTACCAAATTCATAAATTGGAATTATATTTGGATGGTGTAACGTTGAAACCGTTTCCGCTTCTTTGTAAAAACGCTTAACTTGTACAGGATCGCTTCCCACAGCAGGTAAAAGTGTTTTTAAAACCAAAATTCTTTTTATGTCTGGTTGTTCTACTAAGTAAACAACTCCCATTCCACCGCGGCCAAGTTCTTTTATTATTTTGTATTTACCGAATTTTTTGGTTGGTACTACTTCTTGAGAGTTTTTACCACCACCAGTATTCATGTCGCGGATTACTTCAACAAGATTGTGGGCAGAAATTACTTTTTGTTGTACAAGAACTTGACCAAGATTAATACCTGTTTGATTGCACTTGTTTAAAAAATTACTGAGAGTATTTTCATTTAAAATACCCTTATTTTTTAAAGTCTTGGCAAGCTTTTTATTGTATGTCGTTGTTTGCGATAATGCTTCTTCTTCCATGAATTAACACCTTAATCTCTTTTTGGTAATTTTCCCTCAATACTCAGTGTAAAGTCGCGGTCTTTTTTCTGAGTATTTTCTTTAATACTTGCGGTGACTTGTTTTGCCTCTAGTAGTAACTCTTCGTTGACGTGTAGTGGAGCAGTTTGCGCTACTTCTTTATAAAAATTTACCACTTTTTCGCTGTAAATATAAGCTTGTTCTTCGTTGCCCAAACTTAGGTATAATTGAGATATGTTATTCAAAAGTCTCATTTCTTCTTGCTCAACACTGCTATCTTGACAGTACTCAAGTGCTTTTAGTAGTGCGTCCAAGGCCAATTGTATTTTTTTCTGTTTTTCATGAGCGCTTGCTAAACGCAAAAATCCCTCGATGAGACTTCTATTATCTTGCATTTGTATGCGTATTTGGATATTTTCCTTATAAAAAAAGGTGGAGTCTTCGTAAGAGTTAAAATTCATGTGGTAATCACCTAATGCTAGAAGTGATTGACTCAGGCCTTCTTGGCATTGTATCATTTCTTCATAAATAGCTTGTTTGTTTCGCGAAGAAACGTAGTTTTTTAATTCTTGGTAAATTTGGCAAGCTTCGCGAAGATGAGAAACCGAATTTTCATATGAACTACTTTCAACAAGTCCTTCTTTAGATTTTGTACGAGCCAAATAAATAAAAGCATTAAATAAATCTTGTTGCTGTTCTAAACTTTTTTCAACAGGAGTCATTTTCTGAACTTTATTGTAATAAATTTGACAAGTTTTAAAGAGTAGATCCTTATATGTTGTTACAAGATGTTGTTCATTATTTTTTTCATATATCAATATGAGATTGGTATAAGTACTTATTAGTTTGGATGAGTTATCTGTTTGTATATATAGGCTTTCTAAATGATTTAAAATAGCAATGATATCTATTGCCAAACATTCTTTAGAAGATTGTGCTATTTGTAATGCTTCTTCTGCATGAAAAGTCGCTTGCGCTAATTCTTGTTTTACAAAATAGACTTTGCTTATATGGTACAAGTCTAGGGTGATGAGAGGTACGATACTGTAACGGCGGTCTAGATCTAGCATCGATAAATTATAATTAAGTGCTCCATCAATATCTTTGTTATTGATGTATACATCGTTTATTTTTTGAAGCACATCGCCAATTAACTCATAATGATTTATTTCGCGAGCAATGGTAAGAGCTTTGTGTAAGTTTTCGAGTGCTTTTTGGATATTTTCCATAAAGTTGTAAGTGCAACCTAATGAAGAATAAGTTCTTGCAATGGAAGAAGGGTTTTTCTTTTTTTCGTACTCATCCAATAACAACGAAAAATTTTCTAGTGCTTTATCGTAATCATTTAATGATAAGAATGTTTGAGCCATCCGTTCTAATTTTTCGCAGTCCAATTCTTCTAAGAAAGAAATATTGTCTTTTGGGTCTTGCAAAAGTGATATTGTATCTTGGTATTGCAAAACTTTATTCTTGTTTCCTATTACAGCATAGCGATTACTTAAAATTTGTAGTAACTCTATGACAAAGTCTTTGTTTTTATCGATGAGTTCTTTGCTAGCTATTTCTACACAGTAAGCTCCTTTTTCAGGGGTTTCACTGTCTTTATAAAATAGACAAAGGGCCATTAGTAATGCATGAAAAATTTCATTATCTATATCTATATCTGTATCTCTAGTAATATCAACGCATTTTTCCAAACTATTTATAACTTCGGATGTGAATACTAAAGAAGATTTATCGAGTATTAATTTAACTTTGCTTAAGCCGTAATTGATTTTTTCATTATCAATATCTTTAAATATATCGAGAGCTTTTGTATAAAAAACAATAGATTTTTCATATTCTTGTAATTGGTAATATCGTAAGCCTGTTTGTGAAAGATAACTACCTAATTCTCTTGGAGGAAGTATATCGCAACAAAGTTCTAATAACTCTGAACAGTATTCAATACCATAAATACTGTCGTTTGTATCGAACAATTGCTTGGCTGCTTCAATTATTGTAGAAGTTTCCTTTTTCTCTATTAAAAGTTGACATGTTGTTGTTAGTTGGTTTATTTGCTCAATCAAGTGGCGTTTTTTGTCGATTGTAATATCAATGCTCAACTTGCTATTTTGGCATTGATTTTCGTAGATGTCTTTAGCGTCGATTGCGCAAATATCTTTTAGTAGGTTAATTGCTCTTAGATAAAATTGGATTGCATCGCTATTATCTTCGCTGTAAACATTTGCAATTTTAGCATCGATATACGTTTGCAAATAATAACTTTTGAACTCAACACATCGTTGTTCTTCGTCTTTTAAAGTTCCTAAAAATAAAATACTTTGAGTTTGGCGCTCTTTTATATGTATTTGTTGAGCTATATCATAATGTTTGAAAGCTAATTCTGTGTTTTTTAAACGAACATGAACGTCTGCAATAGCTATAGAGTGCAAACCTTTCATATACCACTGTTGTGTTTCTTGTAGTGCTTGTTCGTACATTTTGAGTGCATGAGTGTAGTTTTTTTGAATGAAATAAACATCACCTATACGATGGAGAGTTTCTTCCACATAACCGTTATCGATTTTTTGGGCGGTATTTAAAGCTTTTTGTAAATAACTATAAACTTCATTGTACTCTTCTATTTCTTGATGCCAATGCGCAAGTAAATGCAAATCTTGGTAATATAGGGAAAAAGACTTAGCACGCCCTTTTTTTTCTCGTAAAGAGACAATATTTGTAAAGTATTCTACTGCTTCTTCTATTTTGCCCTGAGAGTATAAAGCAATTGCTATTTCGCGATATAAGCGATCTATTTCACTGTCGTTCTGTAATTCTATGTTTAATTGTAAATTTTGCTGTAAAGAATCGATTAGTTTTTCTTGATTATTTTGCGTTTGGTAGATAGTGCATAATTTAGCTAATACTTCGCATGCCTTGGGTTTATTATGAATAGCATAAGTATCTAATGCTTTCGATAAATATTGAATGGCCGTTTCAGGTAACTTTTGTTTAGCATATACATCTCCAAGAAAATCATTATAAATGGCTATTTTTCTAGTTTCAATATCACTCACTAAACTAAGAGCATTGTTTATTTTTGCAATTGCTTCTTTGTATTGTTGTTGATCGCGGTATACTGCTGCAATATGGTACATTTCATGGGCAATATCTTTTCTCTTACCAAGATTGATTTTTAAGGCGACAGCTTGTTCGAAGCTGTTTAATGCTTGTTCATAACATTTTTGTTTACGATATATTTGACCTAAGTTACTTAAATTTAATGAAATTTGATATGTGTTATTGACTTTTTTATTAAACTTAAGTGATTGTTGGCAATACTTAAGAGCGGCTCCAAAGTTTTGGTACTGCATGTACAAATAACTCATATTATTGTAATTCATTGCAATGCTGTTATATTTTTTTTGTTGGATATTTAAGCGGACCGCTTCACTGTAATAATATAAAGCTTGGCGATAACACTTTGCATTTTGAAAATTAAAAGCTGCCTGCTCTGTATATTTTGCAAGACTTTCTGCGTTGATTGGACGAATACGCTTTAATAGTTCTGCTAATTTTGCATAATGCGCAGCCGCTAAGTTCGGCTTTTTCTTTTCATGAAAATTTTGTGCTTTTGCTTGTAAAGGTGAAACGAGATCAATGAGTTCTAGTTCATTTTTATTCACAAAACTTTTATCAAAATCACTAAGCGATTCGTATAAGCCAGGGTTGTAATCAAGGTTTGCTGAAATTTCTTTTCCTAGGATAGGATTCTCTTGTTTTATTTTTTGAGCTTCATCAAAACATTTTTGCGCGCTTCTCATATCATTACTTTTTTGATAGCAGTAACCTGCGCGGTTTAAATAATCTAAGATGATAGAATAATCTGCATCGTCTTTTATTTTTTCTAGAGTTACAAGATGCTGGTATATCTCTGATCCGGCATTATAATCTCCGTCTTGCTCGAAAATTTTAGCTTCGTTAAAAGTACTGAGTTCCTCGCTTATTTTATCCATCATATTCCTTATCAATACATGTTTTAATAAAGTGAATGAATACAATCCCATAACTGTGTAAAAGAAACATCATTTTTAAGTTTGTGCTGTACAACGTAAACCCATCTACGCAATTATGAGGTTTGCACTCTAGCCTATGGCATTGATGGTTGCAATATAAATTAACCCAAGTTGCGACTTGGAGAAATACAAAAAATGTTATAATTGTTTATAACTTCGATGATTTAACAAAACGAATGACGAGTATTGGGTTAGGCACATCGTTTATAAAAACTGTGAATATTTTCAGAGATCGCAACTTTGCTAAGTGACCTACCAAAACTAAAAATTTCAAGCTCTGCATCCAAGAGATAACTACTTTTGTCAGGTCACTTATGCTTAGTTAGAACGCCAGTACTGCCTAAATCGAAATGTGTCTTTAAAGTTCGAATTCTAAATCTTTGTAGTATAAATCTATTACTTGTGAACGAGCATTCATCACTAAACCAAACGCTGATAAAGTAATTCCGCACAGTATTCCAAAAACCGTAAATCCTCCAACGAGGTTTACAATTTTTAATATGCAGCTTGTAATAAAAGAGATACCTACAGACTTAAACGCAATGCCATCGATAAAAAAACATAATACTGGTATCAACCAAGCAAACATAATTAATTTTTTAGCGTAATATCTACTGTGGTTGAGACGCATAGTTAGTTTCTGTACTACTATATTTTCTCGCTGAAATAAAAGAGATATCTCGTTGACTTTTCGCGAAAGAGGTGTAATAAAGACTTCGGTAGAAAAAACGTTTTTTAATACATTAGCATTGATATAACCAGGGCTATATACACAACTAGGGCAAATAGGTACAATTTTGAAATCGCTTTTTTCAGTTGGTTCTGAAGACGTTTGTACTTTTGCTATCTCTTCTAGAGATAACTTCTTGTCAGTAATCGCGATTTTTACATTATGCTCTTTTGTATGCACAACTGAAGAGCAAACTGTAATGTATTTTTTGATTTGTTTAACATGTGTATCTAGAAAACGGCACTTGAAATTTCCAAAAGCGATAACATCCTTGTTATGGAGTTCTTGTTTGTTTTCGACTTTTTTTCCGTTTACAAAAGTACCATTTGTAGATCCAAAATCTTCTAAAATAACTTGGTCTTCATTTGCATAGATTGCTGCATGCTGTCCAGATACACTGTGATCTTCAATAAAAAGATCCATTTCTTCGTCGCGGCCGACTGTAAAGTTACTTTTCAAGATAAAAGTTTTTTCGTGATTATCCTTGGCTACTTTTAAAACATAACGTCCTTCAGTCACTTTATTTACTTCCTTTTATTTGTTTGAGAATCAAGTTAATAGCGAGATCTAATTGCGGATCTTTACCTTGTAAACGATCTTGCGAAGTTTCTTTTACTACATGATTGGGCTTCACACCTAGCCCTTCCATATTCTTACCGTCCGTAGTATAATAGCCTACCACAGGGATACGAAAAGTAGCTCCATTGCTCAAGCGAATATCTCTTGTTCCAATTACTCCTCCCGAAGTTGGAATACCAACAACATCACCGAGTTTTAGTTGTTTGAAAGCATGCGCAAAAACTTCGGCGTCGCTAAAAGAATTTTCATTAATAATGACAACCACTGGTTTCCCCCAGTATACGTCAGGTTGAGATTGTGGTTTTCCTTCTCTTGTTTGCACTGTAATATAAGGTTTTTGTTGTAAGATAGTTAGAAGTTGCTGGTGAATATTCCCGCCAACGTTATCTCTTAAGTCCATTATCATACCTTTAGATGAATTACTATAGCGCTGCATGACCTGCCTAAACTGTTGTAAAGTAGCAGCACTCATATCTCGCAAATGCAAATACAGAATTTTGTTATTGGTGCGATTACGCACCAATGCCATACGCTTTCGCAGATGTTCGTTATATTTCAATGATAAAATTTTGTTTATTGAAACAGGTTTTAATTTAATATAACGACCATCTTCAACATTGTACCGCGGACTTGCAAAAATTCGTATAGATTTTCCAATTTTATTGTTTAGCAATTTGGATAAATTTGTTGCATCACTTAAGATTGTTTCTTCAATTTGAAATACAAAATCTCCTTTACGAACCCAGGCTTTGTCGGCTGGTCCATCTTTTACAACATTTACTACACGTAATCCTTTTTGCCCAGGTATTTTTTGTAGTGTCCAACCAAGTTGTCCTGTTTTTATCGATGACTTTGTACTTCTTGAAATACCAAGATGCGAAGCTTCTAGTTCACCAAGCATACGATTCATATAAAAATACATTTCTTCTTCTGTAGCGGAATTGACTGACACATCTCGGTAAGATTCGCCAAGTTTTTTCCAATCTTTCCCATGTAGCTTTGGATCATAAAATCCTCGATTGATATAATCGAGAGCTTGATTGAATACTTGTTGCTTTTCACTTAGTTCGCTAATTTTTTTTTCGATGAGAAATGGAATTCTTTTACCAAATCTTACGTATTGAGGAGCTTCTATTTGGTAAATATTCACTTTTCCATGACGACGAGATTCGAATAGTATTTTATCTCCCAGAGGAGACCAGCAAGGGACAGAAGCGTCGGCTTCGACGAGCATACTTTCTCCACCGTTACGCGATATCATTCGGATGAAACTGTTGTTATCCTTGTCGTGAGTTTCGTACACCAGCCACTTACTATCTGCTGACCAAGAAGCCACCTGAGTTAAGTTTTTGTGTTTAGTAACTTGTTTTGCTTCTTTGTAAGTGCCATCTGTTGGCATAACCCATATTTCTTGTGTTCCACTTTCTCCTGAATCAAATGCTAACCAGCGCCCATCGGGAGAATATACCGCATCGTCTTCTGATTTTTTACCATGAGTAACTTGCTGTACGGAACCATCTTCTAGTTGCAGCTTCCAAATGTCGCGATTTCCACTTCTTTCTGAAGTAAATGCTAAAAAGCGTCCATCTGGCGACCAACTGTGGTAGAAATCATTACTAGCGTGGTGAGTAATTTGTTTGTGTTTTTTACGAGTAATATCATAGATGTGTATATCACTATTATCATTTTTTGCTACGCAATAAGCGATCTTTTTACCATCTGGAGAAAATCGCGGCCATTCCTCTTTTTCGGTAGTATTTGTAATTTGTTGTGCTGCACCCCCAGAGGAATTCATAATATATAAATCGCCATCTACAGCAAAAGTGATGTACTTGCCATCCGGAGACCAGTGCCCCATTTCACTTCCCGATGTTATGTTTATGTTTTTTGTCTTGGTTTCGTGCTGTTTGTCATCTATTTGTATTGAAATTCGTTGTGGCCCTGTTCCGTCTAAATTTAATTTCCACAAAACAAAGTTCATCTCAAAAACGCAAAATTTGCTGCTCGTTGCAATATCAAAAGAATGGATATCTATAGAAACATTGCTTACAGGATTGGATTTATACTCCCCTATTTTCATTTTCCATATATTGTAAACGGGAAAACTCTTTTTTCCTGTTTTGTGTGTTGCTTCGCGTAAATAAAAAATTTCGTTTTTAACGACAATGGGACGAATATCATTGCCTTCAAAATTAGTAATAGCAGTTGCTGACTTTGTGCCATTCTTTTTTTGAAAGAGGTCCCAATTACTACTACCACGATATCCTTGCTGCCACAAAGTGACACTCCCATTCGCAAATATCATATTTTTTTGATCTTGCAAAGGCGCGGCATATCGTCCACCATCAAAGGTTAATTGCTCTGCAAAACCACCAATGATTGGTATTTTCCAAATGTTTGGTTTTCCATCGCGGTAAGAACAAAAATATAATGTTTTGCCATCTTTACTCCAACTACAAGGAGAGTCCCAAGTACTGTCCCAAGTAATTTGTCTTGGCTCTCCACCTTGAGATGGAATTACCCAAACGTTGAAATCTCCGCCTCGTTTAGAAGCAAACGCGATCCACTTTCCATCGGGAGACCATATTGGACGTGTATCATGCTGTGGATGTGTTGTAAGGCGTTTTGCTTGCCCACCTTTGGCATTGACTGTCCAAATATCACTTTTGTGTACAAAAGCAATTGAGTTGGTATCAGGTGAAATATTAGGAAATCTTAAACCTTTTGTACCTGATACAGATGTTTGGTTTCCAAAAACAAAAGTGTTTATCATCAGGAATGACAAAAAAATACTTATATATTTCATTCGGCATCTTCCTTTGTTGGTCAATAATTTAAACAGAGCGCGTAAGGATAAATTTGAACGGTATTAGGGTGTCCGTATTTAATCTTCATTGTGGTTGGCTACTTTGAACACCGCTAGTTTAAAATTGTGAAATTACAATATTTTAAAAATAAAACTAATTTCATAGAGCATTTAGTGGAAGAACTAGGTTATGGACGCTGCTTTCCTATCCAATAATACTAATACCACTAATCAACCATTTCCGGT
This sequence comes from Candidatus Uabimicrobium helgolandensis, assembly GCF_041508025.1. NCBI lineage: Bacteria > Pseudomonadati > Planctomycetota > Candidatus Uabimicrobiia > Candidatus Uabimicrobiales > Candidatus Uabimicrobiaceae > Candidatus Uabimicrobium > Candidatus Uabimicrobium helgolandensis. Next base: position 8,296,203 of record NZ_CP165719.1, on the reverse strand, counting down.
TTTTAGTATCGAGCACAAGATAGATGTATATGATTTTTTGCCGTTTTTTGCCAGAGCGCTTTAGTTTATAACAACAAAGAGCGCTTGCTTTTGCTAACTGCATCTTTTTTTGGTAGTATTTAAACTCCGTAACTTGCATTTTTCGAAAGTATGTTTTTAAAATAGCTGTTGCTTGTCCTTTAGAAAATCGACCCTTTTGTTTTCCTAAGTTGAGAGAAACTTTGTGAGATAAAAGTGGTTGCAAGTTACCTGCTTTTCCTTCGATCCAAATCTTTTTTACAGTCAAAAAAACAGGCATTGTTGGTAACTTTTTTGCGTTGTTACCTTTTGCTAGCAATAAATTTGGCAGGAAAGCAGCAAAAAATAAAAATATAAATAATCGTTTTAACATTTTGTTTTCCTTGCCTAACAGATTTTAAGCGATGAAGCTGCTTAGAAATAACTGTTATAAAATTTTCTTGAAATATTAAACTACCTTTTTTAATATTTAAGTCAGACTTAAAGTAATCAAAACTATCTTCACAGAGTACTGGCGTGTAGGGTGTTCCTATTCATGGTGGAAAGTATACTGAGTATATTATTTTCTTAAGATAAATTTCGATACATCTAATTGTGTTATACAAATGCATATTAATCAAATTACAATGCAAAAAAAAGTAGAAAATACAAAAATAACAGGATCTCTTTAAAAAATGAGACCACAAACCTAAACAAAAGTGGCAAACAATGACAAATGCTTATCTAAGATTTAAAAAACAAAATATTAGCCATAAAATTTTGTTACTTCCTGGTAGTACTGTGGAATTTGGACGTGACAAAAGTAATGATGTAAAATTAGCATTGTATCCACTTGAAGAAATTTCTTTCCAGTGGGCAACGACTGATATCAGCCGTAAACATTTCGTAATAGAACGAAAAAATTCGCAATATACAATAAAAGATGACGGTTCCACAAACGGAACAAGCGTTGATTGCTTAGCTGTTCTCAACCGCGAAAGAAGTCTTGATGACAAACAAATTTTAGACGTTGGTGGAGTACTAGACTTAGAAATCAGTATGCGTAAAAATAACATGCTACTAAAACGCATTGGCAACACCCCCCAAGAATCTTACTTTTTGTTTTACGAAGACTTTACAGTAGGAACATCACCTGAAAGTTGCATTTTTATAGAAAAAAGCGTTCGCAATCAAGCAACAATAACATACAAAAACGATCAATATTTTATAAAACCAAGCGAAGAAAATAGCAATATTTACGTAAATGATAAACTGATAGAATACAAGAAAGAAACGCCCCTAAACCAAGAAGCCAAAATTTCAATGACAAATAACAATGTTTTTTTTGAAATAATTCTTGAAAAGAAAAACACTTTCTAGTATTATCTAGCGAAAGCAGCGTTCGTAGCTCAATTGGATAGAGCATCGGTCTTCGGAACCGAGGGTTGTGGGTTCAAATCCCGCCGAGCGTATATATACCTTACAGGGGTATGGTGTCAACGGCTAGCACACTGGTCTCCAAAACCAATAGTCCGGGTTCGAATCCTGGTACCCCTGCTCTTTTCCTCCTCAATCCCGAGATAACTACACTTTAACAAACCAACCTAATCAACAAAAATCCAAATAATAGCGCGAAAATTCTATGTTGTTTTAATTTCTGTTCGCTTTTTTTACTGTATTTTTATTGGCACAGTTTACTCCTTTTCAAAAATTGTCGAAAAAAGTGATATAATGAGATTAAAATTTCGATAACTAAGAACAGGAGAAAAAATGCGCGCTCCAAGATTAATTTATGTTGGCGGGGTCTACCATGTGATTGCACGATGTAATAATCGCCAGCACTTTTTCGACAGCAACGAAGACTTTGATCTCTATCTGACAATGCTAAATAAAGCCCGGAATAAATACGATGTAAGTATTTATGGGTTTTGTATGACAAATAACCATATTCATTTGATTTTAGGTACACCACGAAACAAAAATTTATCTCTTTTTATGCAGTATAGCCAAGGTAATTTCGCAAAAGCATATAATAAAAAACATGGAAAAACAGGACATTTTTGGACAGGAAGATACCACTCAACAATCATAGAGTCAGAAGAATATTACATGAACTGTCTGTTTTATGTTGAATTAAACATGACCAGAAACGGCGTAACTAAACATCCTAAAGATTGGAAATACTCTAGTTATAAACAACATGCATATGGAAAAAGTATCTTTAAAATAGATTATCATGATCAATATTTACAACTAGGGTCTTCACCTAAACAAAGACAAAAAAAATATCGACAAATAATGCAGTTAGCGATGGAAGAAAAAGGCTTACTAAAAAAGCAGCAACCAATTACTTATGGCATTATATACGGTTCAAAACAATTTGTAGAAAACATCATTCAGAAACATGCCAATCATAAATACTATGAAAAACGCAAAAATTACAAAACACAAGAAAAAGATATATATACTCTAAGAAAAACGAATATCGATACCAGTTAGCAAGCTACTATACGGCAATCCCAAAGCAAAATGACTACGAAAACTCACAACGCTCAAAGTCTGTCAATCGCTCATTAATGTGACATTTCCTGCACACAATATCCTCATAATTGAATTTTTATTCAATTATTATTTTCGCAACTATTCTTTTTTTCTTAAACTCCATTGATTATCCAATCAACAAAATCTTTATTTCTGTATATAAGTCTGTCTTCGTGGTTAAGGTCTGTCCCTCTTTTTACTCTTTTTACTCTTTTTATAAAGGTCTGTCCCTCTTTTTATCTTTTTATAAAGGTCTGTCCCTCTTTTTATTAAGTCTGTCTTCGTGGTTAAGGTCTGTCCCTCTTTTTTTAGGTCTGTCCCTCTTTTTACTCTTTTTATAAAGGTCTGTCCCTCTTTTTCAGATTTTCTATAATTAGAGTAAACAGTGGTGAAGAATATGCCAGACTTGTCACAGTCCATTAACAAAAATTCTAAAAGTCTCAAATTACGAGCTACTACAAAAAGTTATAGAGTCTTTAGCACAGAAAAGTTGTTTACAACAACTCATGGAATGCCTGGCTTCCAGACTTGTCGTAGTTTAAAGGACAATTCTATCAACAATAGTAAAAGCGGAATATAAAATTGGAAAAGATGATAAACCAAACTCTGAGCACAATAGAAAAAAATACACAATATGTAAATTGTACTTTTGAGCTTTCACCTGAAGAATATTACAAAGTAGAAAATAGTGCAGTTTACAATTGTGCTTTTACAAATGGGGGAAATTTTAAACTATTAAAGAATTCTAAATTTGTAAATTGCAATTATTCAGGTTGCTTTATTTTAGATTTATCCTCTAATGAGCTCTGTCGATTACCAAAAGAAGTCTGCCAATATACATTTCTGACATGCCTTGTTCTTACAAATAATCATTTAAGTACACTTCCACAAGAGATAACGAATTTAACCTCTCTTTTTTTGCTAGAATTGAAAAGCAACCAGCTTAAAGAATTACCAGCTGAAATTAGAAATTTGACTAACTTAAGTCATTTAGGTATAAGCAATAATCAATTAGAAAAATTGCCAATTGAAATCAAAAACTTAAGTTCTCTTCATTCTTTGATTGTTGACAAAAACAAATTAGTAGACTTACCAATCGAAATCGGTTACTTGGGAAAATTAGCACATTTATCTCTTTGTAATAACAAATTAAAAAAGTTACCAATAGAAATTATGAATCTAAAAAAGCATTTAGTTTCTCTAGGAATAAGTGACAATCTAATAAGTAATGATGAACAATATTTGATAATGGCATTACTCCCAGAAACTATTATCGATGGTAAAATTTACAAATATGACTATCCTCAAACTTCATACCAAACTCATCGGTATAAATATGACTATCCTTAAATTGACAACTGCTTGATAACTGGCAATGAGTCTGACACTTTATACTATTTCTAAAAGTTGCATCTTAGACCAAAATACATCTTGTTTGAGGAAATTTAAAACCTAAATTCTACCTAATTCACCTATATTTAAATCTTCTATAGCGATAATTACAGGAAAGTCTGTCTCTATTTCCCAAGTGAGAAAAACATTTCTCATTTACTTGGCTTAGTTGTAACTTTATACACACTTATAATTTTTTATTCCGCATACTTTTTTTGTTACAATTGCCGAATTTCACCTATCTTGGAATATTATTTAGTTTAAGATCTCATAAGATCTCAATGAGTCTGACACGAGTCTGACACGAATGTCCTTAACTGAATGGCATTCAGGTCCGTCCCTTTTTTTTCAAGATGCGCGCTCTTCGTGATTCGCGGTTAAGGTCTGTCCTCTTTTTTTGTAATTCAAATTTTAATGTAGGTCTTGAATTTTTTGTTTTGCGAACTTATTTTGCGACGATTTTTATAGATTTTTTTACGCGAATTTGTGTGAATTTTTTTATTTTAAGTGGATTAACAAAGATAATTTTATTGATTGTTGGAATTGCGAACAAATCATTTCCGAAAGTTGGAGTTCCTATCAATTGGGCTCCAATAAGTTTAGAAAGATTCATGATAATTGGCTTTTTCGTTTTCGCATTAACAAATGTTACCACAGCTTTTATTTCATCTGCGAAAGCAAAAAAACCATTTCCATACCCTATACTCGAACCACCGGCAATATTTAACGTAACTGTACTGCGGTCTTTTGGATTAACATATGTAACATGGTTGTCATGATAGTTTGAAACAGCGAAAATTCCATTGCCAAAAACAACACTTCTTGATGTATCTCCGGGTAACTTTATTTGAATAACATCTTCTAGGTTGTCTTCTTTGACCAAAATCAAAATTTTATCATCAGTAAAAGCAAAAAAAACATCGCCAAAAGCAACTTGATTAGGCGACTTAGCTTCAATACGCTTTCTAACATTTATTTCTATGGGATTCTTAGGATCATCTGGATTTATAAAAGTGATATATCCATTATATCCGCAAGAAACAGCAAAGAATTTATGACCAAATGTAATAGATTGTGGCGATTTAGCACGAGCAAATTTTACTTCCGTAGGATTTTGCGGATTTTGAGGATTAAGAAGCGTTACGTTATTGCTATGCAGGTTAGCAATAGCAAAAACCTTTTTGCCATAAGCTATCTCATACGGTTTCGTAGCATGAGGAACAACTACTTCCATTGGGGTTTGCGGATTAGTAGGATCAAGTAATGTGATGTTGTTGCTATTCAAATTAGCAATAGCAAAAAACTTCTCTCCATATACTGCGGACTGCGGACTTTTTGCATTAGTTAACTTTCCTGTATCTACATTTAAAGCATAATCGATCTTTGGATCTAACAAACTTACTCCGTTATCTTGGTGTAAAGCCATAAACTGGATATTTAATTTACTTATATCCACTTCTTGATCGCATCCAGTGAGAATTGCAATAAAGCAACAAATAACACTTACTATTTTCATTGAAAAACCTCTCTAAAATGATACGCGGGAGCATGTAACAAAAGGCGGGACGGTAAAGTTACGAATACCTAATGGTAAAGGTTAAAAAAGAAGATGGAAAATAATATGAATACGGCACAAAAATGATATCTCCGCCCCACCACAAACAAAGGAGTCAAAAATGCTGTGTCTAAAAAAAATAATAAGCGAAAATGAAATAAAGATCCAGAACAAATTAGAAAAGATAAAGCATGTAAATTATTAGGGATGGAATTGTTAGAGCGTAACAAAGTAAAGTGTGCTTGGCCAAGATGTGAAAAATGCAAGCGCGGTTAGAAAACAAAAAAATAGATCGATAAAGAGTTTCGTAGGTGCAATAAGTTGGAAACGCAAAGTTGGAAGGTCCCGACCGTTGTGAGATACTCATACCGCAAAACTAATTCAACATCAAATGATCAATTCACGGCTATTTGCAACTAACAAATAGAGATATACTGCATTACGATATTTCGTTTTATTTCCTTACCAAACCCATCAGATTAATACGCTTGATAAATCTTCATCTAACCCTATTCTGTGAAGACAATATTTGTAAAGGTTATAGGATTTTTCGCAGTCTGGCGATACTCAATCTAATCGCGTATTTTTTTGAGTGCTTTATTATAAACTTTAACTTCATCAACTATACCTTTAAAGGGCGTTTCGTGAAATTGTTTTAAAGTTTTATAACCGGAACTAGTATATGCTCCTCCTATTGTGAGGAATTGTATATTGATATCGATAGATCCTGTGAAAAACTTTTCTTTTGCTACAGATCGATTATCTACAAATAGCGTTATATTACTACCGTTTCGTACAAGGACCAATTGATGCCATTTATTATCGTTGAGTGCTCTTTGTCCCTTAATGTATATTGTATTAAGGTCGCTACCTTTACGGATAGCTCCCATTGCTTTGCCCTTTTGGTCGATAAATAATCCCCAAAATGCATTTCCTGAATAATTGTATAAAATAGCTGAGTTACGAGCGGTTTGTAAGCTGGAAAATTTTATCCATGCTGAAATTGTGAAATCTTTTAGATTGTCAAAATTTTGTTGCTGCTTTGTTATATAAAAACCATCATTTACGCCATCGAAAATAAAGGCCGAACCAAATTTTCCTTTTGTTAGTTTTGCTCCATGCATAAGTTCTCCGTGGTTGTTGAAACCTGAAGAATCTAATTCGTTATTTCCTGACCAATACCCTATTAAGCCTTCTGATTGATTTTTATAAATTTCTTGAGCGTATTGAAAGCTTTTCTTAGCATTTTTGTCATTTGGGTAATCTTCGATAAATTTTCTTAATGCTTTAATTTTACTCCAAATGTGTTCAACTTCTTCTATTTCAGCAAGTTGTTTTTGCTTAACAGACTCTTCTTTTTTTAGAAAATCTTTGACTTGTCGATTATCTGGATGCTCTTTATACAATGACTTTAATGCCAAAATTCTCTTCCATGGTTCCTTCATTTTTTTTATTACCACAAGTTTATTTTTTAATAAGCTTTGGGTGTGTAATTCAGAAAGATATAAAAAAGCTGAGGTGGTCAGAACAAATATAAAAAGAAACCGAAAACTTTTTATAAAAATACTTTTTTTCACGGTTTTAACTTGGCTATGACTGCGCCCTCTGATTTTTCTTTTTTTAGGTACTTTATCTAAAAATTGGTGTACGCGCCTAGTTTTTCTTTTTCTGGATAGTGTCCGTACCTTATCTAAAAGTTTGTGTACACCATTATCAGAAGTATCTCTTGTGAAATATATATCTATCTCTTTTAGAATTTCTGTAGATGCCTCCCAATAAGGAGATTTGTCAAAAGAAAAAATTTGCTTACTATAGCTTTTTAATCTTTCGTCACTTGAACCATAACAATTCTGAATTAAAATGTATTCACTTAACAATATGGCAATGGAAAAAGATTGAGAGCAAGTTTCATCATATTTTTGTTCTAAAAGAGTTATAATCGTTGCAAAGGTAACTTGACTGTTATGTTGAATATCTTTGTAAGAAAGGTTATCTAATTTTAATAACTCTAATAAAGAATTAACTACTCCACAGTAGTTGTGATAACCGGCTGTATTTTTGCTATCGTCTGATTTTACGTAAGAGGCAAAGATACCTAATTGGTAACTTGTGTCTACTTTTTGGTTCTTATTGCTTTCTTTACCTTCTGTTTTCTTCTCCTCGTAACTTTGTAGCCATTCTTTTGCAAATGTAAGTTGATTAACAGTACTAAGTTGTAGTAACCAGTTTTTCAGTTTATCTCGTGCTTGTAAAAACCTAACAATGTTTAGGAAATAGGTTTTAAGGTGAAGTGATTGAATAACTTCCTCTGGTTGTACATTAATTGCTAGCATTGCGAAATTAGCATCTTCTTTTGTTAGGCTTTTTAGGCATTTCTCCGCTAGCTCTTCCATTTGCTGAGGCGATAGTTGCATCGTAAAAATCTTCCTTTTTATTTTTGTACGCGATTCTTCAGAGTCGATACTAAACGACATGTGTATATGTTCTTCTTTAATTTATTAGACATTATAATAAATGTTAACTAAGTTAAAAATGTTAAAAATTGATTTCAATAAAAAATTGATATGAATTTTGGAAAGATACAATTAGAATGGATAATTACAGGGGGGTTTTTCTTTCTGCTACTTCTTGAAACATCCCTCATTTTTTACAAGAATAAATTTTTTATTTACTTGGACTTTATAGCAGTTGAAAAGAAAGGAATTGAATTGCCAAGACTTTGGATTATATCTGATTTGCATCTTGAGAGTGTTCCTTATCCATATGGATTCAAGCCTAAATGCTCTGATTTTGATATTTTGGTTGTAGCAGGCGATGTGTGGCAAGGAAACTATGTGGAAGGACTAGCTTTTGTAAAAAATCTTGCAAAGGGCAAGCCTGTAGTTTTCGTTATGGGAAACCACGAGCATTGGAATGGTGAATTTCATAAGAATTTACACTGCGCCGAAATTCTAGCTCAAGAGCGCGGTATTAATCTTTTAAACAATAACTGTAAAGTAATACATGAGTGTTGCTTTATTGGTGGCACCCTTTGGAGTGATTATCGATTTTCTGCAGAAAAGGTAGAAAATGATTTTATAACAGGAGAAAAGATAGAAATAAAGAATCGCTGTTTCACTATAGGGGATTCAATTGCATTACATACAGAAGCTCGTAATAAATTAGAATTTCACATTAACAATACTGATTTAAACCTTCCAATTGTGATGGTAACACACCACGCTCCGCACTTCGACTGTTTACCTAAAAATTTTTACAATACTTGGATCGCAGGAAATGTTGCTTCAGATTTATCCAATTTGACTGATACGGGTAGGATAGTTCTATGGATTCATGGTCATTTACATGATAGTGTAGATATAACTAGGCCTAATGGTACTCGTATTTTGTGTAATCCAGCAGGAAAAATCTTTTCGAATTTAAGTTTCAATGAAAATCTTGTCGTAGAAATACCTTGAAATAAATATTATAGAGAATAAAAATATGATAAAAAACTTGGCATATCCGAGAGGTGTATCTCTTGGAGTAATAGTTGAAAATGAATGTACGACATTCGTGCCAGACTCACACATACGTAAAGGCAGAGAACTTTCTAATATTTTTTGAATCTCGGTCTGATGGTACACATACCCAGTGTTCTTTTGATCCTATGTCTATTCCTGCCGCATCAGGATTAATAATATCAAATGTCTCTATGCTTTTAGCTTTTTTCTCACCAACTTTTTTTGTAGGATTCATAGTTGTGCCTCGCTTATATTTTATGGGTTAAAATTTAAATTTTAACAATACAGCGAGGTACTTTGCACTAACTATTCTATTGTTGATTCAGTTTCATACCAAAAAAAACTAATGTCTCATTAGCTACCGCTGACACGAATGCCAGCTGACACGAATGCCAGCTTCGAACGTACAGGACTTTTTTGGTCTAGACTTTCATTTTTTGGTCTAGACTTTCATTTTTTGGTCTAAATTTGGAGGTGCATTATATTCTTTGCGGCAGCCACTTAATCCCACGATGAATTTTCGTTGGCCTTTTTTGTATGTAGTTTTTTCTCAAATCTAAGTTAGCAAGTTTCGGAAACTTTTCTATTTCTTTTGGCAGTTTTTTAAATTCATTGTACCTTAAAGACAGGTGAGTAAGATTGGAGAGTTGTCCTATTTCTTTTGGCAGTTTTTTAAATTCATTGTAGCTTAAAAACAGGCGATTAAGATTGGAGAGTTGTCCTATCTGTTTTGGTAGTTTTTTTAATCTGTTAGAGGATAAACATAAACGATTAAGATTGGAGAGTTGTCCTATTTTTTTCGGTAACTCTACTAGTTTGTTGCGGATCATATCCAGTGTAGTAAGGTTAGAAAGTTGTCCGATTTCTTCTGGTAACTTTTCTAGTTTGTTGCTATATAGACTTAAGTAAGTGAGATTAGAAAGTTGTCCTATTTCTTTTGGTAATTTTTCTAATCTGTTACGGGATAAATCTAAAAATTCAAGGTTAGAAAGTTGTCCTATTTCCTCTGGTAGCTTTTCTAGTTCGTTGTTACTTAGGCTTAAGTGAGTAAGATTGGAAAGTTGTCCTATTTCTTTTGGCAATTCTTTTATTTTGTTATGAGTTAAATCTAAAAACCTAAGATTAGAAAGTTGTCCTATTTCTTTTGATATTTTTATTAATCCGTTCTGACGTATAGCTAGGTGAGTAAGATTGGAAAGTTGCTCTATTTCTTTTGGTAATTCTTCTCTATTAGCTGTATAAAACGGACCCAATTCGTAAGAACTTTGGTTTGTATATTCGGGTTCATACTCTAGGTCTAAATGAGTAAGACTATAAAGGTGCCATACTTCTTCTGGTATTTTTGATCGGTGATTCCAAGAGAACTCTAGTCCATTTGGAAATGTGCAATTTTGAAATGTACAATTTTCTATATATCCTAATTTAAACCTAGATCTAAAGCTGCAGTTATCAAAAAAAGAATTACTTATTTTGTGTTTTATATCTTTGTCTAAATAAAAAGCACACGCGAAATATTTTACGTTGTTTTTTACTTCTCTTAGAGATTTATTTCGTATTTTCATCGAAAAACCTTAATAAATTTCCCCAAATCAAACGCCATTCAGTTTTTTATATGTTTTTATTATGAAATCAAAATAGGAAGCTGTCAACTAGATATTTTTTCTGCAAAAATGATACAAATTTCTTCCTCTGTTAGTACTACAGTTGTAACTAAGTACAGTTCCTTATTTTTCGGTGTTTCTAGCTGTTTACAAATAACAGTGTTTTTTGCTATTTGAGAAGAGCTATCGATAAAATAAGACCTACAGAGTGTCTAATTTTTATAGCTACCTATTTGTTATTTTAATTACAACTGTAGTACTAGAACACTGAATAGTTTTATCTAGGCCACAGCCAATAGATTTTGAGATTCCCAATATTGCTGAGCGAGATGCAAATTAAGAATAGCAGCGTGACATCGGCCATCAAATTGATTTTTGCGCAAACCACTGTATTGAGCTTTACGTCCCTGACTTTTAACTTGATGAGAGATGCGGTGCTCAATAAGACTTCTTTTTCTGATCTCTGCTCGGCCTTGTGAAGTTCGCATTTTTTTTCTTTTTTGATCTTGAAAAAATTCGCCTTCGCGGACTCTGAGAGAACGTCCTCTCCACTTGTTGTATTTTCCGTCAAAACATTTGGATTTAAGAGGACAAGATAATGGGGGGCCAGATAATGGGGGCCAGACTCACACATATACCATGCAATTGCCTAATTTCACTTATCTTGGAATATTATTTAGTTTAAGATCTCATAAGATCTCAATGAGTCTGACACTAATGCCATTCAGTTAAGCTAAGGTTTTTCAGTACTAATCCCTTGAATAATAAGGACTTTGTACTCGTTACGATGCTTAGTAAGTAAAGTAAATCTCTTCATTCGTTGTTTAATCCGACGAGGTTCTACACGCATAGTAGTACGGACAGGTAAAAGCTTTTTTGAAATATCCAAAATAAGTGCTTTAAACAAAAAGTTTTGCGCCGCGATAGAACTAGATCTCATCTGCTCAAGGAAAGAAAGAATTGAGTATTGAGAATGCCTAAAACTAACTAAATAAAGAATATGGTTGTGTGCAACAGCAGTATGAAAAACAACAAGACGGATAAGGTTGTAGGCTAAAACATAGGCATAGATTTCTTTATACAATATATCAGGCGTTTTGCCTTTTAGTTTTTCCATGCACATATTAGTTTTCAAAGTACGTAGATAAAGCTCTGCATTCCATCGAAGAAAGTACAACTGCGCAATATCTCCAAAAGTATATGCGTCAAAATCAAGTAGAGAAGTGACTATGATAAACTCTTTGGAACGAAAGCCAGGAGTATTAACTTTGTACTGAACAAGGCGAACTTCCATTGATTCAGGAATTAAATATGGCATTTCAACCCAATCAGGTAGTCTCTTAGGGCGATGCCATTTTTTTATTTCTTGTTTTTCAACAATATAAGTAGTATTTGCTAAGCGAGTATTGGCTTTACCTCTAACACGAAAAACAAAATCATGCTTATAAAGATATTGAAGGTAGGCAGAATCACAATAAGAACAACATCCTCTGTCACCTAAAACAACTGTTCCTTGTTCAAGGTTTTCATATAAACGGCGAAATAAAACTCTTTCATGAATAGAATAATTGGCAAAACGAATTTTAATTACCATTCCTGTTGCTAAGCAAAAAGCCACTGCTATTCTGATAATTGGGAAGCCACAACCTTCTTTTTGGCTTTTGATTTGAGGATACATTTCTTGATTCTTAATTGTATCTGGTGCATTGATACAACTGCCATCAACTATCGCTACTCGCCGTCCTCTCCATAATCTTTCTTTTGGTAGTTCTTCCCTCGTTTCTGCGACAACTTTACTCACTAATTTCGATATCAAATTTTTAGGTAGCCTTTGCCTTGCTTGACAGTAAGCGCTTGCGCATATTGAACTCATTTTCTTATTTTGTTTCGTAAAAAATGCCCTCACTCTTCCCGCCGTTTCTTCACAACTATTGTTATCTGATAATATTTGCGATAGAAATGCCCACAATGTTATTGCTGGTGTAAATACTCTACTTCGATACTTGATTTTCTCTTCTTTTATCACTTCTTCTATTAAATTTTTTCTTAGTAGTTTTATGAATGGTAAGCCTTGTTCTTCTGCAAATTTTTTTTCTATTTTTTCAAAGGCGTTTCTTCTGTATAATTTCATCTCTTTCTTCCTTCTTGGTTTTTGTTTTTTCTGATTTAACCATTTTAGGAAGAAAGATTTCTTTTTTCAATTACCTTTGTATACCTAATTTTTACTCGCTCATAAGCTTAACTGAATGACATTCGAGTCTGACACGAGTCTGACACTTTATTATAACATCTTTTTCTTTTTTCATCAGGAGTTGCTGCTTCTTATGCTCTTTGTTCTGATTTAGAACTATCTCCTTCTTCTTGTATTGATTTTCCACATAGTGAGATCGTTTTTCAAAAGAAATTGTTGTTTGATCTAGAAAGAAGATCACTTATTTACTCTGCCAAAAATGATTTACAAAATTTTCTCTTTGAAATAGAAAGGCTTGTATGACTTTTTTGATTTACAATTATTAATTTGAATTTATATGAGTATGTTTTGCTGTCAGTAGTCTGGCACGAACACCTGATACTAAAAATAAATAATCATATGGATAACGTGTGTAACTTTAATATTATTTGTGTTAGATCGCCCTAGCTTTTAATCTACCAAGTATTCACAGTGTCCTATCCCAAGGTTTTTTGAAAATCACGAATAAAAGTGATGTCGTGATTTCGATGTGTAACTTGCCAACAGTATGAGCTTTTTTTTACAAGATTGACTCCATTATTGCGCAAAAAAGCAATAACGTTTGATGTCTTTTGTTTCCCTAAAACAAAAAACAATTTCTTCTCTGGGTATTCAGAATTTGAAGTTGCCTTCTCTTTATCTAATATACACATTTTCAGATATAGATTATCCCGATTTTGTTCAATAGCAACAACATTGCTCGCTTGTTCTGCATGATAGAAATAACGATTTCCCCACAGTTTGTAGTGGAATAAAATTGTTTCTTGGGGCGCGTTATTATCTATAGACAAAATAATTTTTCTTGCAAATGCTTTTACCAAACATGTATGGCTTTTCTCTTTATATTTTAAGGCAAAGCAATAGACTAAAAACAAATAAATCGCAGCAGTACATAAGATCAACAAAACATTTGTGTAAGTAATGGCAAAGAGAAAAAACAAAACCAAAATTTTAAATACGCATCCTTTAGATAACGGATATTCAATAAACAATAGATGCATACATATAAAAATTTTAGTCACTTCTTGATCTCCTAAAGAAAAACTAAAAACTATCGCCCAAAAAAAGACCAAGTTTATTATTAAAGGAAAAACTCCGTTAGCTTCTTGAAACAGCATTATTTCGCTACAGATCACTTCTTTGTCTAAATCATTATTATTTTCGGTTTTTTTATAACTTGGACAATCAATCGATGCCCATTTATTTTCACTTATTTGTGTAAGCTGCGCTCCATTTCTCTGTAAAAAAATGACAATAGCAATTCCTAGTTTAAAGCAATTTTTACGTGATAAATCATGTTCATTAATACAAAAAACTTCTTGAGATTTTTTTTCGCCACATGCAGATGTATTTATACAAAAAGTTACTCCCCAATCTCCGCAATCCCAGCCTAAGCGGTGACTTCCTTGCCCATAAGACCAGCTAACAATAGCAAGATTATCTACGCTTGTTTGAAAACAATAAAAACGTTTTCCCCACAATTCATAACCGAACTGCAAAATAGGCTTTTCATTGCTATGATCAATTGTAAGAAAATGTCTTGTTGCTAATAGCTTTATGTGCCCTAAAAAAAAAGATTTTAATCCTTCATAATAAATAGACCCTCTAACAAAAAAAAATACGATACCTAGCCAAAGAAATGAGGGAACCAGCGCTATGTTTTGGCTAATATTTAATAGTGCAATCGTAATAAAAAATAGAAAAAAGGAATAACTCAATATAAGAAAAACCCATTCACAACGAACATGTATTTCGATTTCAGTGTCACTAATAACACTCATTGTTGAATCTTCTTTGTAAGCTTCTTTTATTGCTTGAAGTAACTCTTTCATTTTCATTTTCTCCTTTTTGTAAATTACCAAAGCAACTTTATACTACCTCAAAAAGAATGTTATAAAAGCGGATGGTAAATTATTCATTTTGTGAATAAAATCTCAACCACTATAGTAGTGAAAGAAAAGTGAACAAATTTTTTAAATTTCATTACATGGTTATCGAGGCTACAATGGCAAAAAAGACAAGTCATACTTTTGGTTCTTTTTTGGAAAAATTAGACAAAATATTGCTGAAAAAGAGGGAAAAAAGAAAATAGCAATAACCGAAATGGCCGCCGAGGTAGGCTTTTCTCAAGCGCATTGCCATTGCTTAGCGCATGGGCGCACTTCGTGTAAAGTCCTAACAAATCTCATGTATTTCTTATGAATACTGGTTTTGAAAAAAATATTTTTGTCAATTTTGTGGAATTTAAGTAAAAGCATACGCTTGTCATGTTCATATTTATAATACGTCTTACTGAAGTACTACTAAAAATTCAAAATTTCAGCGTCAAAATGTTCGATTGCTTTCTTACAACGACTTAGTTTTTATTTTAGGAGAAAATACAGTGGAAAAAAAAGAATGGACTAGTAATATTTTTACAGTGACCAATGTTTTTTCTGAAGAAGAGTGCCGAAAATATATCGATTATACTGAGAATATTGGTTTTGCTGATGCCCCTATAAATAGTCATGGGCTTTAGCCCTGAAATTCGCAACAATACTCGGGTAATACTTAATGATGAAGATATGGCGAAAAAACTATGGGAACGCGTAAAAGTATTTGTTCCTGAAAAATGTGAAGGAAGAGAATCTCTCGGACTGAATGAGAGATTTCGTTTTTATAGATATGATCTAGGGCAGCGCTTTGCTCCTCATAGTGATGATATTTACACTAGAGAAAATGGTGAGCATAGCCTTTTTACTTTCATTATTTATTTAAATGAAGACTGTGAAGGAGGAGAAACAAAGTTCTTCTTTATGCCTTTGTTGGATCAAAAAGAAGAACTTATTATAAAACCGCAAACTGGAATGGCATTATTGTTTAAACATGAGATTATTCATGAAGGAGCCACAATTGTTTCAGGGCGAAAATATGTACTTCGTTCGGATGTTATGTATACTCGCGGGTACTAAATCATTTTTTGAAATAATAGGGGAATGGGAAGCATTCTTTCTAGTAGTGCCGCTTCATTAAAGGATTATCCTCAATAGTATTTCTATTAAAAAGTGATAACTATTGATAATAATAAATATTTTTATACTATAATTTTTGCCCGATTCGCAAAATCCATCGGCTTCTCGGATAAGCGGCACGGCTTGCTTTGAATGGAAAACACCAAGATACTTCCGTTGGTTTCATTCGAGTGATTTCAAGTGCTGAAATGTTAAAGCATATTTGTAGGTGTAACGATACGAAGTTTTGATTAATACTCGAGAGCGCAAGATGATCGCGAATTTTGTTTACTGAGCCTGGCACCAATACTAGGTTAAAAAGTTATGCCAGGACTACTTGTAGATTAAGTATGTCTTTAACAGCATTGGTAT
This sequence comes from Candidatus Uabimicrobium helgolandensis, assembly GCF_041508025.1. Lineage (NCBI taxonomy): Bacteria > Pseudomonadati > Planctomycetota > Candidatus Uabimicrobiia > Candidatus Uabimicrobiales > Candidatus Uabimicrobiaceae > Candidatus Uabimicrobium > Candidatus Uabimicrobium helgolandensis. Next base: position 8,280,022 of record NZ_CP165719.1, on the reverse strand, counting down.
TTTCAACAACAGCTAAAGGTAGTGAGAGATTATCGGCTAAATTGGCATTACCAAAAAGTAGAAACACCTTTTTAAGAATCGTCCGAAAAACACCTACACAAGTTGCTGATAAAGTCAGAGTTGTTGCGATCGACGATTGGGCATTTCGTAAAGGCAACAACTACGGAACTATTGTCTGTAATCATGAGACTCATCAAGTGATAGATATCTTTCCAGAAAGAACATCAGAAGCTTTAGAAAAATGGTTAAAGCAATATCCTTCCATTGTCATTGCAACCCGAGATCGCTCAAATAGCTACCGGCAAGCTTTATCAGAAGCAAATAGCAAGATTATTCAGATCGCAGACCGCTTTCATCTAGTGCAAAATTTACTAGATTCTTTAGGAGATTTTGTCAAAAGAATTTTCAAAACCAAAGTACCTGTCGGTTTTGAAAAACCTGCAAAACCTCAGAGTAAAGAAATGGTAAAAAAGAGAGAAATTTCAGACGAAAAACATCTTTCAGCAAGGCAAATAGAAGAACGATTCAAAATACGTGAGGAAAAAAGGCAATTAGTAAGGAAAGCCAAAAAATTACATTTAGAAAAATGCCCTATCATGGTAATAGCTAATCAGCTAGGTATAGGCTGGGCTACTGCGAAACGTTATATTGAATTAGATGAGGAAGTTGCTATTGTTCGTCGAAAATCAAGATGGAAATCTATCAGCTACCACCAATACGAAAAAAACATCTATGAGTTATTAAAAAAAGGAAAGAACTCGATAGAAATACTATCTGTATTAAGGCGACGTGGTTTTAAAGGAGGAAAATCTACTTTGAGGAGGTGGATTGCAGAAATCAAAAATAACAAAAATATTGATGAGCCTTCAAAGCGGAGACATATTGAGCCATCAGAAAAAATTATTTGGATGCCGCATGATAAATTTATCAAATGTTTGTGGACTTACAGCGATAAACTTTGCCAGGAAGATAAAAAAGTCAGAGATGATATTTTTCAAAGGCTTCCCGTAATAAAAGTAATGTATCAACTTATTCTTGAGTTTAGAAATATGATTAGGGACAAAGATCATAGCTCCTTGAATCCTTGGTTATCCAAGGCGTTAGAAAGCAATATTACTGAAATAATTCGTTTTGCTACAGGTATAAAGGAAAATCTTACAGAAGTAGAAAATGCTTTTCTTTACCCATATAGCAACGGATTGGCAGAAGGCCACATTAACAAACTAAAGCTGATTAAACGTATGATGTTTGGAAGAGCTAAATTTGATCTGTTGAGAAAAAGAGTCTTATATCAACAGGAATAAATCTGTAGGAAACTATATGAATAAATTGGAAACACATCAGGAACTCATCTCTTATGCTGCTGAACAAGGTTTCGATTGGAGTGAAATAGGGAAACATGGTCTCTTTGTGAAAGATGGTCGGTTTATCATCATTTACAAAAAAAATGGTATCTTTCATTATAACTTACAAGGACAAGTAAGCATCTTGCCATCCCAGTATAAAAAATCAGCTGCTATTTGGAGAGGATTTTGGGATGAAACTGGTACTTTATTAGATCTTGAACAAACATTTCAATTGGTAAAATCATGGTTGTTCGATAAGGGTGAACACTTACCTGATAGGGTAGTCCGTTCAACCGGTATAGGATAGGATAAGACTTTTTAGGAAATTTTTATCCTTCCAATATAGCCTTCGTAGACATTCACCAAAAGTGGCCATGAACCTATTATTATTCTGAGCATTTCCATTTATAATTCTAAGCAGACTTCTGATTTAAAAAGCATAATAGCTCTTCTCTCATTTCTTTGAGATTTTTATAACGATTGTTTTTACTATGAGCCATTGCTTTTTCAACTATATCAACCAATGTTATGGGAAGCTTACTGTTTCTTTCGTGTAGAGAAATATATTTTGACTCTTTATCAAGTATTGTTTCAAGCACATTTATAACACCAACAGCATCATCATTTTTTTCAGAAAAAGGTTGGTGTCCACATAGCAGAAAAAATAACATTGCTCCTAGAGAGTATATCATTGAAAGTACATCCTCTTCACCACATTCAAGAACTTCAGGAGCACAGCAATAGTTAATTGTTATTATTCTAGAAGTAGGATCTTTGTAGCTGGCTTTATTAAATATTTCACTAAAATATGGGTTTATTAAATATAGATCACTGTTGTTAGCGATAATATGACTAGGTTTCAAGCTAAAATATTCATCATTATATTTCCAGGTGTTTTCGACTATCTTACTAAGTTCGCAAATAACATTTACAGATTTTTTTATTTCAAATAGATGCGATGGATTTACAGCCTGAGCAAGGCTTATACCAGGAATATATTCTTGAATTAAAAACAGGTCCGTTCCGTTATATTTACTATAATGACCATAGTACCAACCTTTTAATTTGGCAATTTTATGTATTTGTTGACTGTAAGCAAAACGAATTTGACTTATAACTTCATTAAAAGCCCAAGTATAGAAAATTCCTCGGTAAACTGTATATTTTTCTTTTGTATTGATATCTTGACAGAAAAAGTGCTTAACATACTTCTTCTCGTTAGCTTCTATAACTTTGAATTCATATAAATGCTCAAAAAGGATTCCTTGACACATCTGACATTTCGGAATCTTTTCATTTAACATACCACAATCTTTACATTTCATAGTAAGTTTTTTAGGCAACATAATATCATCCTTTTAATGCGTATTCTTTCGGAGAATGTGTTGTTCAACAATATAGAGTATTTTCTTGCTATAAATGGCTTCTCAGTCAATTCCTCTCGTCTTAATAAAGTAGAGTAAAGTTGTTCTAGAAACATCATTTTTTTGCTCATTTTTAAAAGGGACAGACCTTAACCACGAAGACAGGGTCATATACATAAATAAAGATTTTGTTGATTGGATAATCAATGTAATTTAAGAAAAAGCGAATAGTGGCGAAAATAGTAATTGAGTGGTATTTTCCTATGCAAAAATGCGCTGTTGTTTCCATATGTTTTGTTGTATGCTTGTAACATAATTTCAAAAACTCAATAATCTTTAACGTTTGCTTCTAGACTTTCGACGTTGACCAAATTCTAGAGCATCTACTATAAGCGCCAACTTTATCCATCCAAAAAGAATTGTACCACAAATGGCGAAAACTTGGTATCCATAGGGATCGCTTTCTCCTACTGCATTTTTAATATAAGGTGTTATAAGCACGCCAAGAAATAAAGTGAAAGCCAAACTAACAATTTCATCAGCAATCCCTCTATAGTCTACACTACTTGCTTTTTTTGTTGAGCGCTGTCCCAATAAACTATCGCGTACATTGTTCATATTGAGCCGTCGCAGGTACAACAGAACTTTAACGAGAATACATGCCCCAATGATTATAAGACCAGTAATCACTAATGGTTTTTGCGTCTCCAACATATTGTCTAAATAACTTGTGGCAAAAAGACCAAAGATTCCTAACTCGTCGGATAAATAAGATTGCGCTACTCCACTTCCCCAAAGTTCTTTGGTTAGACCTGGAAACCATTTATCAAAAATCAATTTAAATCCAGCTTCGTACATGTAAAAACCAACACCAATACCAATCATCGTAGATGAGATTTCATGAGTGACACTATTCCAATTATAGCGAGCTAAAAACGATTTAACCTTTCTCAACTGGATAAAATTTTCCTGGCTAAAATTAAGAGCTTCAGAATAAAGAATAATTTTTAAAAAGACACAAGAGACAATAAGAATAAGTCCAGGAGTGGGATCGGGGTACTCTGTACTCTCAAAGATAACCGCGTTATTGACAACTGGTGTAGAACACATTCCGATACCGAGACCTAAAAGAACTGTAAAAATTTCTTGCAAAATTCCATTAATATCAATACCTCGTTTCCTTTTTTGTTGTTTTTTTCCAGTCACTGCGCCTTTTAGACTATTGGCATTCCACAACCCCAAATAAAGAGTAGCCTTGGTAAGTAAACATGCAACTAAAAGTACTCCACCAACAATAAAAAATGGACGCGATTTTTGAAGAAGTTCCCCCTGCTCATATTGGTATAGGCCCACACCTATACCAAGCAATATAGTAGCGGTTGCCTGAAACATCTTATTCCAGTCATACTTCACTAAAAACGCTTTGAATTTTCCACGACGATAATGTATCATTTATTTTCCTTTTTCTGCAGACAAAATATAACTCTGACAAGTCAAAATAGGTAGATTATAAGTCAGTATCTAATGATTTCTATCAATTCCTTCTAGATAATAAAAATCCTAGATAACATTAACATATTTATTCAAAATTTCTTTAGCTTCTGCAGATATTGTGATTTTTTGGTAAGGACAGTCAAATGTTTTTATTAAGATTTTTCGTCATTTTTCTTGACTGTTGAAATATATTCTGAGTGCAAAAAACTAAAGCTAACAGTACCATTTGAATTTATTCTTTAGATTCTTTTAAAATGAAAGTTTTTGAACGAATATCTCTTTGCTGATGTTTTTTAAATAAGGAAAAATGGAGGTCTGCTTTTTTTTGTGTCCCAATTGGCGATAAGATACCCCTTTGCATATCCGGATTATCATGTCAATAATTTTTTTTTCGTTCATCTCTGCAGAGATTATATATTGCTTTAAAGTAATACCTTTTATGTACTCCATTGCAATATAACATACCGGATGTTCATTATATTCATATAGCCTTACAATATTAGGGTGTTCAAGTTTCGACATTACTTTTGACTCAATTGTCATATTTTTTTGACTATTTATCAAAACTTTTAAAGCTACATGCCTTTGTAATTTATTATCGAAAGCTTTGTATACTATTCCCATTCCTCCTTCTCCAAGTGTTTTTATTTTTGTATATCTTGAATTTAGAGATTTTTCCATTTGTGGTATCCTTATCTTTCTTTAACTATATTCTATACTGTTTGTATTGAGTACTTTTGTAAAACAAAGTCATATTCGCTGTTTCAGATTGGTAATCGTTAGACCTATGTCGTGGCTTTCGTTTATAAAATGTACAGATCATAAAACTATGAGTGATTACCTGTGAATTGTTTTTTCTTTTCCTTAGGGAGTTATGGGTACTACTTGATATTTAACGTTCTGATTTTCTCATGCAGGCTCTCTATAAGCAAAAAATTTAGCCAGTCATAGTAAAAAGCTTAGTAACTATCCAAAACTCATTAGTCTTGATAGAAGTATGAGACAAAGTTTGATAAAGAAATAATGTTGTTAAGCTTCTTTGAGTGTATTTTTATACCTTGACGCTGATGGCGCGAATGCCTACGAATTCCTGTAAAAAAACTGATTTTTAATACGCATAACAATTTACCAAACAAAGACTAAAAGAAATAATAAAAAATTTTATGGAATAGTATGTCTCCTTTTTCTAATGATTATTTTTTCTTATGGTATTATTAATAAAATTTTCTAATTCGTTGGATTTTTACGGGGAATTGAAATGCCTATATTGAAAGATTACAAACATTTTGCTGGAATTCATTGGGAAACGGGCACTTTACATAATTATTTGCATTATCGCAAATTTAATGCTCCTCATACCAATAAACCTTATTCTGAAGCAATGCTATTGGGTATAAGTGGCGGGATTACCATGGGGTATTTTTCTTTTGCTTACAAAGAATATGATCCCTTTGTTGCACTTTTAACTCGAAATACTTTTCGGCCTTGGAACACGATTATAAATCGCTTAGCTATGGTAGAAGAAATTTTTCAAACATCAAAAAATAAAAAGGCTACTCAAAATTTGTTATCGACTTTGGAGGAAGGAATACCAGCAATAGTTTGGGCTGATTCGTTTAGTTTATCTTATAATAACTGCGAATATGATGAAAGTAATTGGGCAATGTTTCCTTTGATTGTTTATGGTTATAATGAAAAGCAAGACAAAGTATGGATCGCTGATCGTGCTCAAGTACCGCTTGTTGTTTCTGTTCAAGAGTTTGAGGTTGCAAGGGCTCGGGTAAAAAAGATGAAGTTTCGCCTTGCCATTTTAGATATTCCTGATGAAGAGCAGTTTATTGCGGCAATTCAAAAAGGTATTTGGGATTGTATAAAACTTTATCTGGAGAAACCGCCAAAAGGTTCTAGACATAATTTTGGCTTATTAGCCTTTAAAAGGTGGGCTGATTTACTAACTCAACCGAACAAAAAAATGAGCTGGGCCAAAGAATTTCCAAAAGGAATTAAGATGTATTGCGGCTTGCAATCTGCTTTTAATAGGATTGCTCTTTTTGGTCAGAATGGAAAAAAATTTGATGCGGAAAGAGTTTTATATTCTCAATTTTTAGAAGAAGCAAGTCTTATTTTAAACAAACCGGATCTCAAAGAAGTATCCAAACAGTTTCGAAAAAGTGCCGAAATGTGGAAATCTTTAGCTTTTTCGTTATTGCCAGATGAGGTAGAAATTTTTAGAGAGACAAGATGTTTATTACTCAATAAACATACGCTTTTTCGCAAACAGGGGCAGAAAGCCTTGCTAAAAATCCAAGAAATGGATTGCAAATTGGCGAATATAAAAAAAGAAATAAAAAATCACTTTCCTCTTAGGAAAAAAGAAGTAGAGATGATGTTGCAGGAATTAAAAAACAAAATTCTGACGATTCATGATATAGAAAAAAGCGCTGTGCTGAATTTACAAAAAATTATGAGTTTATCGAAAGAGAGGTAATGATGAAAAGGTTAATCGGAGGAATTCTTTTAGGATTGATTATTGGAATAGCAACAGTTGCTTTAGTCGAATATATTGGTCATTTAGTGTATCCTGTACCTACGGATTTGGATCTAAACAATAAAGAACAAATGAAAGAATATGTTAAAAATCTACCATTTGGTGCGTTCTTATTTGTTTTATTGGCTTGGGCTACAGGAGTTGGTTTTGGCTCTTTTGTTGCGACAAAAGTTAATAAAAATAAAATGATATCTGGAATTACTGTCGGTATTTTTTTCTTATTGGCAACCATTATAAATCTAATAATTATTCCTCATCCAACATGGTTTTTGTTGTGCGGTCTATCTGTTTTTCCCATTTTTTCTTTTCTAGGAGCTAAGGTTGCCGATTCGAACTGCTCTAAAACAAAACTGTGAGCATAAAAATGGACAGAGCAAAAACGTGTCAGAGCAAAATCGTTAGGATTATGTGGCCGACTTTAGTGTTGAAAAACTTAGTCTAGGTATTTATATCCCCATGATGTTTTTCGGGCCGAAACACCAAAAAAATCGTGTGCCCAGATAAATTGAATACCAGAATTATTAGCGCACTCTTTATCTGTTTCTCCATCTCCTATATACACGATTTTGTTATACAATCCTTTATATTTTTCTTTGTAATAGTCAATCATTCCTGTATCTGGTTTTCTCATATGAGCCTGAGTGTTATAGAGATGAGCTATATTTCCATTTGGGTGATAAAAGGCTAATAATATTTCTTGGAAATGATTGCCCAGTTGTTTATTTGTTTCGTGTGCGGCTTCCCATGCGTCTTTTTCGGAGAGATAGCCAAAAGAAACTTCGCCTTGGTTACTTGCAGCAACTAAAACATTTTCATTGGCTAGAAGTTTTATTTTATCTAATGAAAAACGATACGTTATTACGTCATCTTTATTTCTTGGGGCTACATTTCCCGATTTACTTTTTCTTACTGTCCCGTCTAGATCGAATATGATTAAGTTGTCTTTCATTTTTGATTCCTCGTTATGATTCAGGAAGATTTGAGTAATTCTTTAACCTTTAAAATAATCTGTTGAGGTAAACCAGGAATTTCTTCAATTTTTCTATATTTTTTTAATACTTTTCTATCTTGTATACAGAGAATTGATTGGCTTATCATCTCAAAAGTCTTATTCTTTCCTTTTATATGTTTACTTATTCGAGGAAGAATTTGTTGGTATATATAAAGATATGGACCATGGTAATCTTTGGGGAGCTCTTTATCGTTTTTGTTTTCTTGGTAAAATAAAAAAATGGCTCCAAGATTTAGCACTAACGCTTTTTCTATATATTGAATTTTATTGTTTAAATTTTCTTTTTTATCAATAGCACATAGGTTAGTATAAACAAAAACGTGATTAAATAAAATTCCGCTAGATTTAAGCATCTTATGTTGACGAGTCAAAGCAAATGCTCGTTGAAAATATTCAGATGATTGGATATAAGCATCTTTTATTTCATTTTTGTTTTTATGTTTTCTCATTAACATAGCAAAACGTAGCCACTGATAAGCATTTCTTTGCAGGCATCCTCTCTCAAGATCGACATTTTTTACTTCAAGTGCTAATTTGTATAATGCGTTAGTACTTTTTTCTATGTATTCTCTTTGATAACGTCTGTTTGCTTCTATTTTTTCGCGATAACCCAAGGATTCTTTAAGTATTTCTTTTTCTTCGTTTTGATAATTGACATCAAGAGCAGCATAAACAAAAAAAGCGAGCATCCATAAACTGCGTACGTCTTGGTGAGGGGTTTGGGTTAGTATAATTTCCGCTTTTTTATATAATTTTCGCGTATGTAGTAAATTATCGTTTCTTTGGATTAGTAAGGAGTTTGCTTTTGTTATTTTCTTTTGCAAGGTAAAGTGATCTATTTGTCTCTTGATTTCGATATCGTTTGGAGATAGTTTTTTTATAGAGTTTAGTGTAAACAATATGTTTTCATATAGATCAACGATTTTGTTTAGGTGGGACAAACCCGTTACTCCAACAAGTTTCAATTCCGAGAGGTTTTCAGCTCTTAAAACAAAACTTTCTACATACCACCCAGGAACATCTGTCCATTTTAGCTGATTGTAGATGTTGTCAACTTCTTTTGACAGTGTATTTACTTTTGAATGCAAATGTCGCATTTTTTTGTCGCTGGGACTTTCTCTTTTCTTCGGAACATCGCTCGAATAAAAATAAGTAGCTAGTAATAGCAGAACAATAAGTCCACCTAGATAAAACTTAGCTTGGTTTTTGCGGGCAGAAACTGAGACATTTTCTCCTTTCGATACTTTCTCCAAATCTAGAGCAAATGCTTCTGCAGATGCGTAACGTCGCTCTTTATTTTTTGCCATTGATTTAAGACAAATCGCATCGATAGCTTTAGGTAAACGGCGGTTAATAAGGGAAGGTATTTTTAATTTTCCTTGGATGATTTTTGTGATGATTTCGTATTGTGTTGTTGCGTGGTATGGAAGTTTTTTTGTGGCAACCTGATATAATATAACACCTAAAGAATAAATATCTGTGCGATAATCGATTTCTCGTTTTCTGCCGCCAGCTTGTTCAGGAGACATATAATATAAAGTACCTACTACTTCTCCTGTTTTTGTGTGCGCTTTCTTACGAAAATCTTTTGCAATGCCGAAATCCATTAATATTGGTTCGCCTTTTGGCGAAACCATGATATTCGATGGCTTTAGATCACGATGAATGATACCTTCTTTATGGGTATATTGCAAAGCATATGCGATCTTGCTTAGAATTTTACACGATTTACGCAAAGAAATCTTGTTGTCTGTAATAAAACTTTTTAGAGTTGATCCGTCAATAAATTCCATTGAAAAAAAACAGAGATTATTATATTCACCAACTTCATACAAACGTATAATATTAGGGTGTGACAAACGAGCTGTAGATTTTGCTTCTTGCAAAAATCGTTCTCTTTGTTTATTACAGTGTTGTGAAATCAAAACTTTTAAAGCAACAGTTCGTTCTAATTTGGAATCATAAGCTTTGTAGACCTTGCCCATTCCGCCTGAGCCTATTTGGCTTATTATTTTGTAATGAGCAAAATTATTCACAATATAAATCCTTAAATAAATTATTTTGATTGACGATTATTATAGGAATCTAATTTTCCTTAAGTCAGTGTAAGGAAATTGTAGTTAAGGTAAGTAATATTTTTCTCATTTGATAGATAAGACAGATTTTGTTCGTAGATGCTGAGTATTCTTTTTATTACGAAAAGTATAAAATAGAGCAATTTTTCAAATTTTCGAGTGATTGCGAACAGCATTTATGAAATTATTTATTCTAACAGGTTTTACAAGAAACTCGTTGCACCCTTGCTCCATGCATTTTTGCTTTAGTGATTCTACAATACTACCTGTTACAACAATGATGTAAGGTTGTTTCTTTTTGAGCTCTATATTTATTTCGTTTATTTTTTGCAGGAATGCAATGCCATCTATCTGCGGCATTTGTAAATCGGTAATGATTATGTCATATTCTTTCAATGAGTATGATGCTATGGCTTTTGAAGAATCTGTAAAAGACTCAAAATTGCTGTAGTGAAATTGCAATAAGTAATATTCAAACAATTTTACTGTGGAATTATCATCATCTACAATTAAAATATTCATTTTAATACCTTTAATTTTAGTTACTTACCAGCATTTTTATTGTAAAAACAGAGCCATTTTCTTCTTCTGAATGTACATATAACTCTCCTTTTAGCAAGGTTATAATGTTTTTAGCTAAAGCCAACCCTAAACCTGTTCCACCATAAGATTTTTTTATAGTATCGTTCTGCTGTGAAAATTCATTGAATATGTCTTTTAAATAATTGCTTTTGATTCCTATTCCATTGTCTTGAACAATAAACAATATGTATGGTAGACCATTTTCTTCTTTTGACTTAATTTGAAAAATTACTTCTCCATTTTTTGTGAACTTCATTGCATTGGATATTAAATTAATAATTGCTTGATAAAGTTTTGTGTAATCTGAATCGAATTTTTTATATTGGCTTTGGTTTTTTACTATAAAATTGTTTTTATTTTCTCGGTTTAAAGTTTGGGCATATAGTTCTATTTTACTCGTAAATTCACTTAGGTCGATTTTTTCTATGTTTAGGTCAACTTTACCGCTATTGATTGTTGAAAAATCAAGTATGTTATTGACCATTTTTAAAAGGTGTTCACTTGATGACTCTATGACATCAACCTTGTCTTTTATTTGTTTATTTTCTTGTACAGTAGTATCGAGTGAAAGAAGATCAACATATCCTATAATTGATTGTAAAGGTGAACGAATTTCGTGTGATATATTCGCAATAAAGTTATCTTTGATTTTATTTGCTTCTATAGCTTTTTGTTTTTCTATGCGTAGCTCATCAATTAATAAATTGAGTTTTGCTTTTTCTTGATAACCTGCAATTAACTGGCAACATGTGTTTGTAATTGGCTCCAGATATTCGACTATTGTTTTGTCATAACCTTTGATTCTATTCGCAATACCAATCATTCCAACAAAGCGCTTTCTTAAAAAAAAAGGAATCCCTAGGTATTTATTGAGTGGTGGGTGTCCATGAGGTATTCCCTGAGCTCTTTTATCATTTGCTGGGTCGTTGCTAATTACAGTTACTTTATTAATCAATGTGTAGCCAAATAAAGTATTTAAATTATGAAACTCTAAACCTGTAGGTGCATTTTTATCGTAAAAGTCTCTGGTTTCTTTATTCCAGGCAATATTTGTCAAAGCATAGGTTTTTAAAAAAGGAATGTCATCTTTGTTATATCTAACTTCACCAATAAATCCATACTCTGACTCGGTCATCTCAAGAAGATAACTAAGCATTTTGTCAAATAGGATGTTTGGTTTAGTTTCATCAATATACATTTTCTGTATTTCAGATATAATTTGCAAAATGTTATGTTTTTTCATTTTAATTTCTACTTTTATCTGGAAATTAATCCAAGCGACTTCGTTGGATTTAAAGTGGCTTTAAAATACAAAATTTAACTAAGCTTTTGTTGCGTATAGTTTTTTTTAAAATAGGTTTTTCAATTGTTTGTTTTATTTGGCTCTTTGTATGTAGTATGCTCGAAATTCATTGTATCATCGTTAACGATATTTTCAAAATGTATCTTTGTCTTCGGTCAGAGATCACGAATAGTTTGTACCGTTTTGTGTTTTTTGTATATTAAAGTATAAGTTGTGATTAGAGCCTGTCATCATTCAAAGTATTGTCTATTTTTTTTCGAGTCCGAGTCCAACCTAATCTAAGAGTTTGAATCTTCCATTTTTACTTGAACTTTGATCATACGAGTAAGTATTGCTGCAACTCGCAAAAGAAGTTCTCGTTCATTAACTAGAAGATTTTTTTCTACGAATTTTAAACATCGACAGATATAAATAATCGAAACACATTCAGTGGCAGATCGACGAGTAATTCTATAAAAACGAGCTTTCTCAGCAGCGCCTTCTGCTATATTTAAAGAAATTAACAAAGCAGGGCGCTGGAGTTTGATTACAAAGGCGAGAGTGGCCTTTTGTGAAATTCTCCACAATTTTATGTGCAAGGATAACAAACTGGAGAGCTATTTGATAAACATCAAGACGTTCATGATCGAAACGATTCATTATAACCTCATTTATAATGATTTCGGAATCAAAGCGATGGTGCGGAAATTATTCTTTTTTACCGTTAAGGTATATTGCACCAGTTGTCACTGTGGTATTAGTGCATTTTTGCTCTAGCCATACCACTGGTTTGTAGATTGTGAGAAATATCTTGTTCATTTTTGTTGGATTAAGTAATCGCATTACTGTGTATGCTCCTCCTTTAGGATGAATTTTTTCTGCATAAAATCTTGTTTGTAGTATATATATACTTGCATACAATAGAAATAAGCAGATAAATGTTGCGATTACAATTAGTTCTGAATTATTTTTTTTCACAGTGTTTCTCCTAATAGTTTTTATTTTTTTGAGTTTTAGAGTTTGAAGTGTTTATTTAGTTCCAAGATTTTTATGAGAAAACCTAATTGTGTTGTCTTTTTACGTTATTTAAAATAATACTTTTTTGTATTCTAATTTTGGCAATTTTCTGATAATAAATTCTCTAGAGTACTTTAATTAGTAGTACAAAACTTTGTAAATTGTAAAATACAATTAAGAGGATAATTATGATTAGTAACGAAAATGTGATGTTTAATGCAACAAAGCACCATCTGGAAGCTATGATTGCGCAAATTCATTACTATGCACAAAAAGGTGAAATCGCAACCGAACAATTTTGCCAAGATTTAGAAGATGCTGGGCTTCGGGAGGTTTATAAAGGAACTGTTGATGTTTATACTGGAAAACTAAGCGCTGCTCAAATCAAAGAAGAAGTTTTACAATTTGTGCATGGAAAAAACATTACGAGTTGCACTGAATATACTAAATATTTGGAAGCGCATGGCACAATAAAACGCATTGGTTATTATATAATGCTATCATTAAGTGATAACACCGAAATTACTTTAAGACTTGCCGATAATCCGCAGCAATTTATTCATGCTCATCCAGGCCGCTTTTCTCCCAACACTTTTCGTACTCGAGCACAAGTACTTAAAACCGCTATTGTCGCTCAGTTTTTTGCCGTATGTCGCCAGTGCTCGGCAAAAGATTTAGAAATAATTAATTTGGCAAGAGTAGCTCTGAATTTCTCGCCTGTTAACGACCAAGCCTCAAAAATTTTTGAAGTTTTAGATACTATAGCCACCAGTAGTAAACTACTATAAATTTTTGATTTTTTCGTTATATAAAAGATTTGTTTAGGTTGAATATACTTACAAGTACTGACTTTACACTCCCTTTCTAAGGGAAAGTGCAAACACATATATATTTTTGACGTCTATAGTGAAAAGACTTTGAAAATGGCCTAAAACCCACTTGTGTTTAATTCTTATTTTGTAAAGCTCTAATCGAGGAACAGATTATGGAACTACAGAGTAAACCACGGTACTGGTTAAATATGTTAAAAGACCCGCAACTATGTTCAGTGATTTTATTATTCTTTGTTTACGCATTAATTTTAATGAATTGGTTATTGTCTTTTCTGGTAGGTAACGATGAAATTAGTGTAATAGTACTGCTTACTACAACAGGTTTTTTGGGAATCTTATTTTGGACTTTTATTTTTGCTAAGCATCGTAATTGCTATATTAAATTTGATGGTGGAGAATTAAGTTTTTCGAGTTCCAATTTCGTCCGTGTTACCGATATGAGCTTCTCTGTACAAGAGGTTGAAGAAATTCACTACGATTATATAAAATTTGAAGTTATTGATGCTGCAGGTAAAAAGAATGGGATAATATCATCTCTTTTTAGTGGTGAAGAAATAATGGCGCTGTTGTTGAAAATAGAAGAGCATGGAATTATAGTGAAAATTACAGAGAGAAAAGCTATTGCAAAAAATTTCACAGAAGCAGAAGAAGCACAAATAAAAGGAATTATGAATGATCAATTTTATGTGCCTGGTTTGCTTATGGGAGCTATGCTATATATTACTTTTGTAAGTATTCATTTTACTGCCGATATGCAGAAGTTTATGATTAATATTTTTGGCAGTACTGTGTTTGGCATTCCAACAAATATAGTAGACATTACAATGGCAATCTTTTTAAATATTCCTATGTTCTTTTTGGGTTATCATTTAATGAAACTAGCAATGATATCTGAAGTTAGAGAAGAATATCCACCTGTAATGTTAGCTATTTTTTTACCCAACGATTATCCTCAGATTGGTTATTCCAAGAAAATTGTTTTTTTTAGCGCAATATATTTTCTATTAATGTTCTTGTTATGGGGGTTTTACATGCACAGCAGATTTGGGTAGTTTACTTTCGATTAGGAATGGTGGATAGTTGAAATTACTCCTAGTGGAGTTAGATAGTTTGGAGCAAGGTATGATAAATGAGTTGGATTGTATAAAAAAAGCTGAAGCTAAATCTATGATATCTGAAGGGTGTGGTTTTGAAGAAATTGCAAAAATAGCGGATATGATTGAGAGCGAAGTGGAAAAATTAAAAAATGTGATGGAATTTAATGCTATTGCAGATGCATATTGTAACTCTTGTTTGGAATTTGGTGATTTGGGGCAGTATGATAAAGCTGTTGTTTATTACACAAAAGCAATTGAACTTGACCCTGATGATGCATACGCATATGATGGTCGAGGCACTGTATATAACGAATTAAGTTATTACAAAAAAGCTTTAGCTGATCATACTAAGGCAATTGAACTTGATCCTAAAAACTCTCATGCTTATTCGTGCCGAGGAGTTGTGTATGGAAATCTCGAAGAATATGACAAATCGCTAATGGATCACACAAAAGCAATCGAACTTGATTGTGATGACAAGGTATCAGCATATTGTAACCGTGGTCTTGTGTACTCTTATTTAAAAGAATATGATAAGGCTTTATCTGATCAAACAAAAGCCATTGAGCTTGATCTTGAAGGTGCGGATTTATATTGTAACCGTGGTGTTACTTATGGGGAGTTAGGAGAGTTTGACAAGGCATTAGATGATTACACAAAGGCAATAGAATTAGATCCAGAATTTGCAAAAGCGTACGACAATAGGGGCACTGTGTATTTGAATTTAAAGAAATATGATAAAGCGTTAAGTGACTGTACAAAGGCAATAGACATAGATCCTGGATTTGAAAATGCACATTATAATGTCTCTTGTTTATATGCACTTCAAAATCGCTTATCTGAATCTGTTCAGCATTTAGACAAAGTGGTTGGATTAGGATATAATAATTGGAAATTTATCGAAGAAGATGAGGATCTTGCTGGTATAAGGCATTTAGCTGAGTATAAGGAAATTGTTGATAAAATGAAGAAGTTCAAACATTGCTAAAATTATTCTAAGGTAATTTGTGAAAGATATTTTCCTGTATAAACGAATCTTCAAGTAAATAAAATACAGCAGAGCGCTGTAAAAGTTCGGTCAATGGAGTAAGCTCTGCTGTGAAGTCTAAATAGCTTAGTTAAGTTTATTTATAAAGTCCTGTCATTTCCACTTTTTGTTGAGGACTGTTTTCCCAAATTGTAAAGTATTTGCTCTTAAATCCTACCACGCGTACTTTTACAATTTGTATTGGAGTACCATCAATCCACGCCTTAACACTTCCCCACTGATCGCGTACCGCAACTTTTGGTGTATAGGTTACCGATGTTTCTATGACTGGTAGCATATTCATACTTAGATAGTGTGGAAAACTCCAGTATGGTAAACCGTCCTGTTCTACATCATATTTTTTTGCTACCTGTTGCTTGTATTTGTTGAATTGTGCCTTTAGGTCTTCGTAAAAAGCATCAATACGTTCGACGATAGTATTTTTTAGAGCGTAGTAAAATAGATCATTGCCGTGGTTTAGTCTCCATGCTGAGGAGTAGGTCAATTTTTCACGAGTAAGGTCTTTTATTGCTTTGCCTACATTCGCGTTTAGGTCTTTAAGTATACTAACGCGGTTGGCAGCAACTATTGTGTATTTTGAGCTGTGTTTTTCGAAATCTTTGTGTAGTTGCGATGATGACTTTGCTAAATTTGTTAGCATTTGACTGCGTATTTTTTTCAAATCGCTTGCGGCAGAATCCCAACGTGTTAAATATTTATCGTAGAAAGCGATAATTTTTAGGGACTCCTTATGCTTGGTATTGCGTATTTCGCTCAGGCGATGTTTTGCAGTTCCTAGATTGCCTCCGCGTTCTAGATCAGAATGCATATATCTTGTCGTGCGGACAAGCTCTAAGTATTTTTTGCCATCTTCATGATACTTGTTTGTATTTTTTACCAAAGTTTCGAAATCTTTTTGACCTTTAAAGTTGGTCATGTAGTTCCATACATTTGTAGATATTTCATTTTGGAATGTTTCGAATTCTTGGTGGTGTTCTTTAGGATACTTCGCAAAAGAGTTTATTTTGGTATATATCGCATTTATCCCTTTGTCGAGTTCATTATAAAGTTGTTTGGCTTGTTGTAGTGAATGATTGTGTAGCGGTTTTTCGCTCTCTAAGGCATTTTGCCATTTACTTAAAAGTCCTTCACTATTTTCAATTGTTTTTGAAAAGGCATCTGCATTTCTTTTGCTTAATATTTCGACTTCTGCTTTAACACTATCTATTTTTGATTGGTATTTTTTTCTTGATTCAGGGATGACTGTTATTGCTTTACTAAGAGTTTTGGCATTACCCATTATTTGATATTTATCTGTACTTGCGGTGATTGGCAATTCTTTTGCTTCATTCCCTTTCAAAGCAGAATAAAATAGATCTCTCATTTCGCGGTCAAGTGAGTCTGTTTGTTCATCTAAATCGTAAGCTTTTTTACAAAAAACAATCTTTTCCTCTAGTTTTTCGAATCGCTCACTGTAATCTTTGACTTTTGCAAAAATCTCTTTGTTGTCACTTAAGTTTTCTTTGTTATTTAGTTTACCTAAGACAGGTTTTGCATCTTCCATTGCCTTTTTTATTTTGCGATAGTCGTAAGATTCCTCAGAAAACGGTATTCTGTAAGATAGTTTTTTAAGATCGTCTTTTGTCTCGGCAACTACCTGTAAACTTTTGTATTTTTCTTCGAAATTTTCAGTTCGTTCCCTTAACTTATTTACTTGTTTTTCTATTTCTTCATTATCGCTTAAGTCTTGGCGCGAAATTTTTGCTACAATAGATCTTGCGCTTGACATTGCACGTTCCATCTTATTGAAATCTTTTGCTCCATCGGCGGCTTTGAGATTTGATTCCAGCATTTTTAAATCATCTCGTAGATCAAACGCCACTTTACTCTTGGCTAATTTTCCCTCTAAGTTTTCACATCTTTTTTGTAGGCTTACTACTTTGAGGTTTTCGGCTAACACTTCTGCGATAGGTTCTAGCAACTTCTGGGCATTTTCCATTTCTTTTTTAATTTGAGAAAATTGATCTTTTTGTTCAGCTTTTTTGATAGCTTTTTCTATTTTAGCGATTGTTTTTAGCTGTGATCTTGTTAAGCCGAGCATTGCTTGTTGTAATTTGATTTCCTCAACAATTTCATCTTCTGACCGCAGCTCAATACCGTTTTCTTTGGCTTGTTTTAAAGCTGCCTCTGCTACTGTGATATTTTGCGAAAAACGATTGTTTTTGGTCATTTTGAGAGCAACCATTTTCATTTGCACTGTGTTTGCATCCTTTTGTAGCCTCTTTTTTGCAGACGCAACACCATTACTCACTTTTTTGAGGCTTATTTGCATTTTTTTTAAATTCTTTTCGAGATCTGCTCGAGAATTTTCATCTGGAACTAATTTCTCTAACTCTGTGAATTTCTTTCCGAGTTCTATTACTTGTGGGTGGTTTGCATATTTGCGTTTTAGGCTTTTTAAGGCACTTTTTACAGTTTTGTATCCTTTTTTAAAGTCTTTTGAAGTTTTGCCTTTTGCAGCTAGCTCTGCTCCAGAAAAAGCTTTATCTAATTTTTTTTTATCGCTTTTACTAAAATCTTTTGCAGCAATTTGTACAATAAAAACTGTTGATAACAATAAAATGAATAGGTTTTTCATTTAAATACTCCTGTTTGAGAGTAAAATCTCTATTTTATTACTTGTGTAAGTTTTTGGATCATCGCATTGACATTTGAGTCTGCTATATTCCAGGTTTTTAGATAGATGATAAATTCTTTTATTTCTTCAACACGACTAGTGTCTATTTTCTTTGTAGATCTTGACATCCCTAAGTGGCGAAGAAGTACATCGCGTTTTTTGTTAACTTTTGTAAATTGAGATATGTGGATTGTTAGTTTTGGTAAAGATATTGTTTTTGCTTTTCCAAGGTGAATGCTTGGCCATATTTTGTTACATTCCATTTTTTTATATAAGAAGCCTGAGCGAATTGTTAGTATTTTTCCATCTTGCGGGATCCAAATTCGATATATGAAATAATTGAGGTGTTTTTGTACGGTAATATTTTTTTTATCGACAGGAAATCCGTCTATTTCGAATGTGTACTGATAAGAAATATCATCAATTCTGCCGCGATTTTTTTCTAAGGTAAAACACAACATTTTTTTTCGAGTTTCATCATATTGAGTTGGCAAAATAAAACATGGTCCAACAGTAATGTTAGGAATGTTTTCTATATACTTTTGTAGTGATCGATTATTTTTTTCTATTTCCAATAAAACAATGCTTTGAGGGTGTAGCTGGACGCTAGAGAGAGCATAACCAGGAAGTGCTAAAGGATTTTCAAGAATAGCTTCCTGCCCTTGTTCTTTTTCATAAAAAAGAGATGTATAGCGATATTTTGTTTTGATATCGTAAGGAAATTCGGCGTACAAACATGTGTTGTTTATATAAAATTCGCGAAGGTTGTAGTTTTCAGATGCTTTGATTGTTGTTCTTTGCTCTCTTTTGTAATATTCGTGCCATTTACCGCTATTTTTAACTGCTAAGTAAACGCGACTTTTATTTGCCATGTTTTTTGTATATAATTTTGTGCGAAAAGGCACATTTTCCCAATCTCGACGAAGCAAAGAAAAAGAAAATCGAGAATACCAAAAATGATAAGGCAAAGTTTTTGTGTAGGTAGTTAAGAATTGTAGTATAGCTGTACTGTTTGGTTTTGTTAGCTCTTTGTGATCGATAATTTTTGCATTTGTCAGGTGCGGGCTTATTTTTTCGCGAAATTGTCTTAATTTTAGTGGGTCAATTATTCCTTTTGTGGCAATTTTAGGTGTGCGAATTACTAGTGGTAAGATATAGCGACCATTTTTTAAGACAGAAAAGGGCTTAGTGGTTCCTAGCACTCGTTGTTTTAAAAAAGAAATTTCTTTCGTAAGTTTTTTGTTATCTTCTTTAAGTTCATTGACTTCCATTACTATATTAGCCAAACTTTCAGCATCAACAATAATGTTTTTCTCTTGAGAATATAGTAGAGAAAAGCACACAAAACACAGTAAAAATCGAATGAACATTTTAACCCCTAGCACTAAATTTTGTAGTAATATCTTTAAAATACACATAAATGATATCCATAATGAAAACAAAATGCAAATAAAAATGAAATGTTTTTGCGATTTTGATTTTGATTTTGAGTTTTCTTTTTGAAAATACAATAAAATGATGTACAATAAATTTCGTATCCAAACAAAGTCTAAATAAGCATTTGGCATATTAAAAGTCAAAACAAAACACAACGGAGCGCAACAACATGCAAGTGAATGAAAAAAAACATGAATGTGGATTATGCAAATCATGGGTTGTTTATACAGAAAAACGTTGTACTAATCCTAATTGTCCTCATTATGAAACCCCTAAAAAGGTAAATGCTTTGCCTTCACCACTTGGACAATTGACAGATGACGAAGTGTCTTTATTATATTCATTCTTACTTCACGATGGTAATCTTACCTCAACTGCAAAACTCCTCGAGACAACAAAATACCATGTAAAAGAGCGAATCAAGAAATTAAAGGCTAAGATAGAAGTATTAGCAAGTGAACGGGTGATATTGGATAACTATATAAGTAAAAGTGATGGTTAAATGACAACTCAAGATCCTATTATTACAATAAAAGAAAAAGCTTTGCAAAAAAAGCGCACGGGAAATTGGATTTATATAGCAGTGAGTCTTTTCATTGTTTTGATAATAGGTGGAGTTTTTTATCAGAGGTTTGATAAAAATGTCTTTACTATTAAGGTGAAATGGAGAGGTAAACAAGTTGTTTATGTTTTAAAAAACAATGTTAATCAGACGTTACCGTTTTTTATTCCAGAAAACTCACAACACGAAGTGGAGTTGGAAATTGAAAATAATTCTTGGCAATCAAGCCAACTATTTGTTAAGAATCCCATTATTTTTGATATTAAAAAGAAAAAGATACAAGTGCAGCTCACTACCCTTTATCAAAAACCTGGCAGTTACAAGCAGTTAGCCGAACTTGCTTTGAAAGTAAAAAAGAATACAGCAAGCCAGCATGAGGTAGTACTTTTTGCAAGTATATTTTCGAAACTTTATAATAAAGAAAAGCAAAAAAGTCCTTTAGTCCGCGAAACAAACCTCTCTATCAATATATCTTCCCTTCCTTAGAACATGTCGACATTTATTTTCCTTATAACTTGGTTCTTTAGATTAGTTTTATCACTTTTCTTTATAGAGCACAATTTTACGCTTTAAAAGTGTCTCGTGCGCCAGGCTATATTTAAACCTAAATGTCGATACTGTTCCTCCATAATAATTTGCTTTAGCGGTCTGTTTTGAGAGCTTATCTTGATCCTTGATAATTTCGCAAATTTATGCTAAAATATGTAGATAATATCATTTAGATCTCTATCCTTCGTGCAAATTTACAGACAAAATTTTGAACAATTCTGAGTGTGTTAATTATGGAATTTAAAACATTTGAAGATTTACCTGAACTTCCAGATGATCAAGCTAATGAAAACAATATTCCCCGTCCAATACTGGAAGAAGTAAGGTCTCTACGTAAACATGTAATACCTAAATATCCTATGTTTATAGGCCGAGATAGGCAAGCGTATGTTTGTGTTCCTGTTTCTGCTGTCTCAAGAAAACATGCTAAAGTTTTTGAAAAAGATGGGGTTTTTTATATTCAAGACTTAGGAAGTATCAATGGCACTTATGTAAATGGTAAACGCGTATTAGACCCTGTTCCGTTAAAACCAGGGGATCGTATAAAAATAAGTGTTACCAAACAATATAAAAATGGTGCGAAAGAGTTTGAATTTAAGCATAATTTAGCTGAGCAAGAAAACTTAAAAAAAGACAGAGATATGTTATTTCAAGATGTTCAAATTTTCGCTGAAGACGAAAGTACATCGGGAAATGTTTTGTTAAAAGATTGTTTATTTTATATATCGAAAAAAGATATTGTTTCGGTCATAAAATCAGAACCCCCTCGACGAGTAGCAATTTCTCAAGTTAGTTTTCGCAAGACTAAAATTAGTTTTCATTCGATATGCCCATATAAAGTAAAAGATCAACTTATTCTTTCTGTGGAACATCCACAGTTAAAAACAATGAAGGCGCAGTTACGAGTGCTTGATACAGAACAACAAGAACATTATGGAATTATCACTCACCATTGCGAAATGATAAAGCTAACAGACGATGATAAAAGAGCCTTTAGAGATAAAATTGATTTGTCTCCACTTATTTGTTACATAAGTAGTAAGACAATTGAAAATGGACTAGAAGCCGATACGTAGAAAGGGAATAGATTTGTCTTTTAACGCTGCGATACACTCGTTTAAAGTTCTGCACAAAAAAATGGATCCGAGTCACTATTTTGCATCGAAAGAAAATAGAAAAGAATTAGTGACCGAAATAAAAAAAGCAGTAAAATGGGAAACTGGTAAAGAATATATTTGTGATGAAGATAATAAAAAATGCGCCGCTTTTTTAAATATCGAGCGCAATAATTTTTTATCAGATATCCAAGAATACGCAACATCTCAAGAAAATAGAAATTTGGAAGCTGTTTATATGGGAAAACAACAGTCTTGCTATTCTCATCTTCTTGAAATTCAAAACAGCATAGGAATTTACTTACCTGTTTTTTTCTTTTTTCCACTTCATATTTCAACAAAAAATCACGCTTTACCAATTTTTATAGGTAGCTCTATCAAGTTGCATAGTGAACTAGTAAGACTAAATAAGAAATTAAAAGCAAAAGAAAACACTGCTCTCGAAGATGACATAACACCGTATTTAGAGGCAGGGGAAGAAGATGTAGAGGATTATGAGTTTCAACATGAAGGAGTTGATACATTTTGGCCATGTTTTAACTATCTAGTTCTAAATATGCTAGTCAAAAGATCTGTGGCAACAAAATCTCCTATTTTTATCTTTTAGATCAATTATCAATAATAATTGCTAATGCAATTGTCTATTAAACAATTGCAATTAGCTAACACTTCTTAATATTCTCTTGGTATCTTAACGTAAACGATGAGCAACAAGTTTTTCTGCTCTTGCGACTACTTTACCATCTGGTGTAACTGCTTGGACCCAGTCATTGTAGATATTTTGATTTCTTACAACTGGATTACTTCCTTGCAGTTGTAGTTTTGGCAGTTTTCGATCAGCAATAGAAGTGACAAACACATTCCCTGCCATTTCTGGAACATACACCGGCATACCATCTCTATGAATAATTCCAAAACGCCACAATGCATCGAGCAAAATAGCTGGAATACAAAAAATATCTAGTTCTTTTGTCAGTAAATCCGTGTTTATTTGGAAAATACCTTGGCGATAGTTACTACCTATTTGCAAATCGTGTAGGCAGTTGAGTATTCCTTGTAGTTTTACGTTTGTATTATCTTGCACATAAGGATCATAAATTTTTGTTGCATTTTTTATTGAGAAATCTTGGATACTTTTGGTCTGTATGTGCGGCTTTTTATACATTACAATAGTTGCTTCGAACATAGTAATATTTTTTTGTAAAACGGCGCCCGTTTCATGTATAAAATCAGTGATTATTTTAGCTGAAACAGTGACGTTTTTTTTGTTACTAGCAATAGTTTCAACAACACATTGTAGATTCTTTGATTTGCCAGAGAATACCTTAATAAACTTCTTAAAATAAATGTTTTCAAATTGAACAATTTCGTAATTAGGATAGAGCTCTTTTGCAGTTCTTGCCGTTATTTCCAAAGAAAAAGCTCCTGGAACAGTAGGATCATTTCTTACTAAATGATCTAGTAAATAAGGTGCACTATTTGTGCTTAAATTCCACTGTTTGGTATGTTTTTCTTGGTATTTCTCTTGTTCTTGGTATTTCTCTTGTTCTTCTACAGTTTCTACTTTATAGTAAGCTTGTTCTCGCTTCGTGAGTAGAACATTGATTGCGGAGGTCATTTCCCCTTGTAATAAACTACCAAAAAGTATTTTACCTTCTTCTCTTGTTACAGGACGAAGTTTACGCTGACGTGCGACCATTTCATATTCTGAACTTTGCGTCATGCCAACACTTGCCCATCCTAACCACGCTAAACTTGACCAATTATTATTTGTGTTCATGTAATCGGCAAGTCTATTGAGGGTTTCGTTAGCTGCACCATAGTCTGGTTGACCGTCATTCCCCATATAGCTAAAAGTAGAAGTGAGTAAGTGAAAGTGAACTTCATTTGTGATATGAGTATTGCAACTGCTGTAAATATTTTCTATACCACGAAGTTTAGTCGCAATAATGCGTTGAAAATCGGTTATTTTTTTTCTAGTGAGTTGCTGAGAGGTTTGAACACCAGCGCCATGCACAACAAGGTCTAAGCGCTTGTGTTTTTTAGCAACATGAGCGATCATTTTTTCTACTTGAGTAGAGTCTGTAATATCACAGTGATAGTAGGTTATGCTTCCTGGGAGACGTTTTAATTTTTCAAGATTGTGATATAATTCATTTGCACCTTGGTAGGAATTATATTTTTGTTTAAGTTCTTTGATTTTTGCTTTGGGATTTTCTTTTAACTGTTGCTTGTAAAATTTAGGTTCCCAATTGATAAATTCATCGCGACTCATTTTAAAATAATGCGAAGGAATATCGTCGAGATTTGTTCTTCCTACTGCAATAACATGGCACTGCGATTCACATAACAATTCCTCCATTAATACGGCCGTTACACCACGTCCTCCTCCAGTTGCAACTACAACTGAATTTTTATTAAGCAAAGGTTTACGATTGCGGGTGATTTGCGTATTGCGCACTAATTTAGATGTATAACGTTGTTTATCGCGGTAAAATATTTCTACTTCGCTGGAGATATTTTGCAAACTAAGCTCTTTTTCTAAGTATTCTATCGCTAAGCTTATAGATGCTGTATCACAATGAATCGCTTTGCACTTTGCTTTAGGTATTTCGCGAGCAATTGATTTTATGAATCCACCAAATAAACCTGTAGAAGGATGAATCTTGTCCTTTTTCCAA
The DNA here is from genome assembly GCF_041508025.1 of Candidatus Uabimicrobium helgolandensis. Taxonomy (NCBI): domain Bacteria; kingdom Pseudomonadati; phylum Planctomycetota; class Candidatus Uabimicrobiia; order Candidatus Uabimicrobiales; family Candidatus Uabimicrobiaceae; genus Candidatus Uabimicrobium; species Candidatus Uabimicrobium helgolandensis. Next base: position 8,255,324 of record NZ_CP165719.1, on the reverse strand, counting down.
GAGTTTAAATTTATACTTGCTACAAAAGTTTTATTGGCTTTTATCTGAGCATAAGCGTTTTTTGTACAATAGAATAAAAGATCTATTATTTGAGAATGTAAGTTCATTTTGCGAAAAGATTCTGCGGTAGTATTTTTAATTGCAATAATAACATCATAATCTCCTTCACTTAGAGCTTTATCTAATCGATTGTTTTCTTGTTGCACTTTGTAATATGAGTTGTAACCATAGATCTCTTGACAAACAACATCATATTTAAAGTTGTCGAAGTGCCCTAAATTTTCTTGTTTTCGAAACCACTGCGGTTGGTCGGTAACAAACAATATTTTTTTGTTATTGAGATCAATACGAGATGTAACTTGTGGCGTGGAGAAAAGCTGCGGCGTATAAAAACGGATAGGAGCTTGAACTGGAGAATCGTTCTGCTCTGTTGTTTTTACTAATTTTTCTATTTTTTCTGGTGTAACATTTGTCAATATAGTTTTTGTTTTTTTGGGCGCAGTTGTATGTTTGTAAAATGTAAAAACGTTGTTATTGCTCTGGCATTGGTATTCTTCGGTTGGATGTTGTTGTAAATTTTGTAAAGCTTTCATTACTTCGAGTCCACCTTCAGCGCCGCGAAAACATCGATTAGCCTGACGAGATTTTATTTCTAAAGAATCATTGTTATCGCGTGTTGTTATATCCAAATAACCGACAATATTCATCTTTTGAGCTTTTTGCGGATGCATTAATGCGATCATAACACCTCCAGCACTTGACTCTCCTTTAGTTGTAATCTTTGATGAATGTTGATCAATATAATTAATTCCACCTGCCAAAACAATATCACAATCATCAAAATACAGTAATTTAGCTGCTATTTTTAATGATTCCCATAGAGATTGATCACCGGCATTGATGACCATATTCGCTCCTTGCAGGTCGTTCATTTGCGCGATTCGTCCGGCTGTAACATTTGGCATTAGTCCTGGAAGAGTATATGGCCCTGTGGGCATGTGGTTTTTTTCAATGTAAGTGTTTATTTGTAATTGGAAGTTACTATCAATTTTTTTAGCTTGTAAATGACGATTTATTCGATCAGCATACAGTCGTTGTAAAACGGGAATACTACGTTCAGCTTTACCTTCCATTCCTAAAACGACTCCTATCGACAAATCATTTTTTTCTAGTTGTTTTAGAGTCTCTTCCGCAAGAATTAACGATAGTATTTGGCTGCCATCCATATGATCTGCTACATCTGGTAAAATAAGTTTTCCTGTTGGTAGTTTCATTTTTAGGTTATCAAAAATATGCGGATGGTTTTCTGCAAATGAAAAACTTGGTTGACCTTCACTACCAGGAAAAATTCCTTGGACCGCAACGATAGCTAATTGATTAATAGTTTCGCAACGATTTTGTTGTTTATTTGCGTATTTACTGTGATAGTCTTTGTTGTATTCTTCGAGGATGAGATGAGCATTGGTCCCTCCAAAACCAAAACCACTTATTCCAGCGCGGCGTGGTTTATCATTGGTGTTCTGCGGCCAGTGTTCTTGCTCATTTGCAATAATAAAAGGAGTATTTTCGACATTGATATGCGGATTCTCTGTCAACGGCGCAGAGTAATTATATTGCGGTAGTATGGTTTTTTCTTGTAGTGATTTACAAATTTTTATAGCAGAAGCAGCGCCTGCTAGCCATCCAGTATGACCAATAAGAGATTTTACGCTGGCTAAGGAGATTTTCTTATTTGTTTTGGAAAAAAATTGGCTCAAGGCGCGAAACTCCGTAGCATCTCCTACCTTTGTCGATGTAGCATGCGCTTCAATATATTGGATGGTGTTTGGATCTATTTCCGTTTTTTTGTAAGCATTTTCCAGAGCAATTCTTTGTCCTGAAGAACGCGGAACATTAACAGAAGGGCTTTTTCCATCGCTTGATAATCCAGCACCGCGAATAACAGCAAAGATGTTATCCTTGTCACGAATTGCATCGGGAAGTCTTTTTAATGCTAAAACCGCCGCACCTTCTCCGAAAATAACTCCATCAGCTTTTACATCAAAAGGATAACTTCCTTGCGCCGATAAACCTTTGAATTGGGAAAACAAACAGCTATTGGCAGGGCCCGGGGCAAAAACTCCACCAGCAATGGTGAGATCTGATTGGAAACTTTGTAAATTTTTTACCCCTAGATCAATTGTATATAAAGAAGAAGCGCAAGCAGCATCAATTAAATATGTTGGAACGTCATTACCAAATATTTTTTTTACTACTTCGAGATAACATTGTGCAGAAGAAAATCGTTCGTAATCGCCTTGTTTACAATGGAAAATATTTTCGAGTATTTTATTCCATTCTTCATTATCACTGTCATATTGGCGTAGACTCTCAAAGAGTAAAGACTCGTCGTATTCCTTTAGCCCGTCAGCTGTTGCTCCTAAGAAACAGTCTAGCTTTTGTTTTTTATCTGGGAGAGATTTTAGTTGCGCTTTACACTCGCTCAAGGCATGCGCTAAAAATTTTTCTGCTTGTGATAATTTTTCGAATTGTGGAGGTGTATAGCAATTAGGAATTTCAACTTTGCTTAGATTTGGCACTACTCCAGTTAGCAAACTATAAGTTTTGTCTGATTGTACTTGATTTGTTATTAAGAAATCGTTTGCCGCAAACGGGTCGCCAAAACGAAGATCAATAATACCACTGACTCCATTTTGTAAGTTTTGCCAAAAACTTTGGACGTTGTGTGCTCCGGGAACAACGCATCCCATAGCTATAATCGCAATTGGAAGGCTTTTATCTGGTTTGTTTAGAGAAATTTGTGTGTTTTGTTGTGCCAAATTTTGGACAATCTCATCAATATTATCATGTGTGTTGTTTTTTTCCCATGCATTTTTTATGTATAGTTCTTTGTCCTTACAGTTTTTCTTGGTTATTTTTGAAAGGGTATTGCCAACACCACATTCTATAAAGTTTGTATATTTTGCTTGTTGTAAAGAGTTTAGTGCTGCTGCGAAATCAAAAGGTAGTACTAAATGCTGCGCCAAAATATGTGGATAGTTACTATCTTTATGATAAAGTTCTCCTGTAATAGGTGAAAGAATAGGCGTTTTAGGCGTAGAAAAAGAAAATGCTTCGAGTGCTTTTGTAAATGGTTGCACTGCAGGCTGTAAATCAGAGCAGTGAAATGGATATGTCGTATTGATAGGTGTCGCGCTGATTCCTAAGCCTGCTAACTTGTGACTGATATCCTTTATTTCACTTTTTTGTAATACAATAATAGTTTGCTTAGAATGATTGATTCCTGATATCACAAGGGAATTGTCTGTAAAGGAAAACCAATGTTCTTGCAATTCGTTAGCTTCGCACGAAATTGCTACCATTTGTTTTTCACTTTTTATCAAGGACTGTAAGGTTTTAAAACGCAAGCATATAATTTCAAGACCTGTTTTGATGTCTATTACTTCTGCTATGGTTAAAGCAGCAAGTTCGCCAAAACTATGACCAACCACCAAACCTGGCTTTACTGATTTTTGTTGCAAATATTGTGCGCTAATGACTCCTAGTAAATAGATTCCTATGTGGTGCAAATCTGGATGTAGACTCAGTAATTCTTGATGTTCTTCTAGCGATACTTTAAGTAGCTGTGAAAAAGAAAAACGAAAATATTTCTGGGTATATGTGTCGGCCCATTCTAAATATTTTTGGAATTTAGGATTTTCTGAAATCAGATTATTTAATAGTTTCGGGCTGTAGGAATCTTTTCCAGGAAAAGTAAATACTGTTTTGTTGGTGCTTATTGGTAATGGAGCAAAATGAGGCAGAGTATTTATATTTACAAAACGTGGGTGAAAAAAACGATTGCCTAAGTTCGCGATAGATTTACCTAAATCACAAATCCGTTGATCGAAAATTTTCTTTATTGCACCTTTATGAGCATATTCCGCGAAAGAATGAGCTAGCGTATCGAGTAGATCGTTTCTCAAGAATTGTTTTCGAAAAGATTGCGGAAAAGGAATTAATTCCCCTGATAGTGAGGTACAAACAATTGTTTGGTAACTACAAGACACTGGTTTGCCATCATTGCGTACGACCCGAAAACATAAGCGAACAGAGGACCTGTTCATATCTTCATAACTCATAAAAATAGTAACTGTTTCCCCCATTTTTACGGGAGCTAAGTTACGACTGTAACCTTCTTGAGTTAGTAATAAAACGTTGTCGAAATCGTTTTTGAATTCTTCTCCGCAGTTTACACCACTTTCCTTTGAGAATAGTAGCGCTTCTCTGGCAAAACATTGGAATTTAAAATTTGTTAGATAATGATGAGATCCATAAGCCATTGTGTCATCAAATAGGACTAAGTAAGGAACGGCATAGTAAGACATTGTTAATCCTCATTATAGATTATCGTTTTGTAAAATATAACACATCGTATTTTCATACCAATTTTCATCGCGTTTGATACTGTTCTTTGCCTGTGTACTTATTTGCCAGTAAAGTTTTAGCTCACCGTCATATAATGGTGTAATTTCCGATGAAAATGCTGAATCTTCTTCAATCGCGAATGCTAATGCTATCCCAGCTCCTTTCATTAAATCTTTTTGCAAGCGTAAAGGAAATCGTTTTATGTCAGCAACAATTTTTTGGGGATTAGTTATCTGTGTAAAAGTAATTGCTGCGCCCAAACCAAGGGCTAAATGAGGAGTAGCTTCTTTGTATATTTCTAAAGCTTTAGTTAGTTCATTATAGTCTTGGTAGAAATTGAACCATAAGCAGCGCCCACAACCGTGCCATGCCGTTTCCGCGTAAAAAGAGTAGGGGTGGTCTTTTTTCCAATACGTTATAAAATTTTTATCCCAGTTTTTGCAATATATTGTTTTTGCGAATGACTCTCCACCTATGAGAAATGGATAAAAGCAATCGTAATCTTCAGTATTAAGCCAATCTTTTTTGGCAAAAGACACTCTTTTTATATGAAATAAGTCAGCAATACCTTTGTAAAATCCATAACCTGTATAATGCATGATGCGAAAACCATTACAGTTATTGCGAATATCTGGATTTTTGCGTGAAAAAAACAAAGCGTGGACTGAAGCTAATCCAAAAGCATACCCTTCTCTATAAAATATTTGCCAGTTCCACGGTACGTTTTGTTGGTTTTTTTTTATAGAAGTAGAATCTAAACAATAAATCCCATCTTTAATACCCTTTTTAAAATACAATAGTACATTGGTGATTGAACCTTTCTTGCCATTGCGGAATTCGATAGAGTCTACTACTTTTTGCACAACGGAGTTTATTATAAAACGTAACATATCATTACCTCAAATTGTCGTCGCGGTAGCTAAAATAGATAGGCGTAATGTAGTTCTGAGTGTGCTTTTGGCAGATTTTCTGCAATTGTGAAGGGATTTCAATGCGATACTTAACAATATCAACAATTCGTTCAAAAGATGAAATGGTTATTTCCCAATATGGCTTTACTGCATGAGGATAACAACGAATAAATACTTGTTCTACGCCAGAGAGGTGAGAGTTCACAGCGTAAAGTTTTCCTTTTTTATCATTTGTTAAATATGCATAGCTTGGGTGTGGTCCTTTTTCAATGAGTAGAGCGCGTCTCTCAGGAAGACCTGAAGCACTTAATACTCCCACCCCAAAACCATGTATTACAAAGTCTTCTTGCTGTACAATGAGCGGAAGAGGTAAGTTTCCGATAATAAGGCGTTTGCCGTGTAGATGTATATTGAACTCTAAATGAATGGCATCGTTGTGCGCAATAGGTGTTTTGTTCTTCATGTTGTAGTATGTCTTTGGACGAGTAGAGAAAATTTCTACATATCTAGGATCATCTAAATAACCAAGAGAAAATTTCTTTTGTTTTTGTAGTGAATATTTTCCCGGCGCAACAAAATCAGACATTAATACTGGATTTTTTAGCAGCTCTCTCCTTGTTTTCGGTGGCTTCAGACCATCTTTTGACATTATTTGTACATATTTCCCATGTAGTTTACGGCGTGAATCTTGGGTAGAAAAACCAATTGGACCATCAATAACTTTGATATCTGTTTTTGCTAATTTTGTTTTTATTTGGCGCAAACGATCTAACTTTAGTTGTACTTCTTTTTCTGACCACTCTAAAGAGTTTCGAACGAAATCTTGAGGCAAGGAATTGGTTTCGGCAACAATGTCAATGTAAAGTTCTCTTGGCATGGAAAACCAACTATGATAAATCTCTCCGGCGCGATCGGTCGCATTGAGTTCCCACAATCCTGGATTTAGGCAATTGTTGGTTACACCAATACGTAAAGGGCGGAAATGTGGATTTGGCTCAAATTGGTAGTCTTTTTTTAATTTCCAAGGTACAGAGTCTTGAAGATTACTTTGAAAGTGAGCTATCTGGTCACCGCTTTTTCCTGTCGGAATATTAAGCCCGTTACGCGAGTATTCTGCCATCATGATGTTAAACGCATCAAATTCATCTGGATTCTGCGTGGAGTAATGTAGTCTTGGAACTAGTAAATCAAAACGAATGTTGTGCAAAGAAAGCTTTTTTTCGCTATTACTTTTTAGATGGAGAGAACCAGAATGTCCACTATTGATAGAAAGATCAAATTTTTTTATACTTTCTAACCAGTGGTGCCCCCGTAAAAAAGATTGAGTGGAAGGATTGTATCTTTCTCCCGTATCTGTTATATCTTCTAGGTTCGGAGATATGTCAATCGTCCAGCTAGGAGAAAAGAAAACATTGGCAGCGTATAATACAAAGATAGAACAAAGTAATATTATAATGTTTCTTTTCATTATTTTTTTCTCCAATCAATAATACCCTTAGTTTTGGAAATTGTTAATGTTCCGTTCTTTAAAGATGAAAGAGATAGTGTTTGTGTGGTTTGTTTTTTATCTGGCCAAATGATTTTGATTTTAGTTGCGGGCATTTTTCCTAGACCAAAATGTAGATCTTCAAAACGATTTGAAGCAAAATTCCCTTGTCCAGCTCTTTTTACCCTTAAGTGTTTGTTATTGATAATTACTTTTGCTCCTATACCATGGCGATTGAATGTCTTGCTTGAGTCAGTAAGAGCTATTTTAATCCAATAATTGTCGCTGTATTTATTGATGAACACTCTAGATGTTCCCGGTTCGAAATTTGTACATGTTGGATAATTGTAATCGTGTGCTGGGAGCACTTTTTCCTTATTGCCAACTTTGAACTTAAGATTGACTGATTGCGAACTACGACTATCATATCCACCAATATTACGTATTAATAAATCTAAAAAGCCATCTCCATTTAAATCTGAAGAAATAGCAACACGTCCGTTTTCTGAAAGTTGTATCATGTCGTAATTTGCTACTTTTTGTTGTATTTCTGGCCCCTGTACGGACCATGAACTACGGTCATAACTATAAACCATATCGCGTTTGGGCCAATTTTGTAGTGGAGATTTTCGATAGATATAACCATGTGAATTGAGTTTGTCGTATTGTAATTCGCTAATGTTAAATGCATGATGTTCTGCTGTTAGATCAACAAAGTGAAGACCTTTTTTGTCACTAGGTAAATTGACTAATAATCTTCCTGGCCCAGAACCTGTGACAGAAAAAATTCCGCCGCCTCGACCATACAAGCAACCAACATAATATAAATCTAGCTTTCCATCATTTTGAAGATCAAAGCTTGTTGATCCCCAAGCAAATTCATAAGCGTCTAAGCTATCTCGGATAAAGGGTGGATTGTTTTTACTTCCCCAATTAAGAGCACGAACATTGTTCAAATGAGATGTGTCAGGAGGAAGTATTTTTGAGTGAGTGACTTCATTGTTCAGAGAAAGGTGATAATTACTTCCGTCAATAAGAGCATGTGTTGTATCATGGTGTCCATAAAATATTTGTTGATAAATAAGATTGGTTGAAATAATAGGCTCAAACATTTCTCTTGGATCTGGTATTGCAATAGAAAGATTTAAGACACCACTTCCCATATTTCCTGCGAATAGATCTTCTTTTAAATCGTTGTTGAAATCTCCAGGAGAAAAGGTCATCCACATTCCTGTTTGTTTAGAACGTAGGTGTTTGGTTTCTTCAAAACTTTTTCCTTCTTTGTTCATATAAAGACGCAAAAACCCCAAATCATTTGCTACCCAAATATCAGGATAACCATCGCTGTTTACGTCTTGAAAAACACTTGCCCAAGAAATTTGTCCGTGTTCTGCTTCTTTGCCGTTAATATTCAAATATTGCATTTTGTAAGGAACTGATTTTCCTAGAGCAATTGAATATTCTATTGGTAAAAATGGAATACGGTAAAGTTTGTAATACGATGGCATTGGGTTATCACTGTCATAAAGCCCATCAACATTCATTGATTGTGATTTCTCAACAAAAACACATTTTCCAGTTTGTGCTAGCTGATTGATGTAAATCTGATTTGCAGATCCAGCCCAATGCTGCGAGCCTCCTGGCCAGTAATCAGGGTCCATGATATTGGCTTCAAAAATATCTAGATCTCCATCTAAATCAATGTCAGCTACGCTAAAAGATAAAGTGCTTCTTTGTCCTTCAATGCCAGCTTCGCGACTTATATCTTTCCACTCTGGGAGACCATCATTGTCTTTGTCTCCCATATTAAGAAACAAGCTATTTGCTCCGTGATGTTCTTCACCGCGACCGCTTGAACACGTATCATCTATATTATGGCGAGGAGTATAATTGATAAAATAACTTCCTTGTGCTGATAATGGTAGTTTAGATGCTTTTGCTTGGCGACCAATGGGTCTTACTATTTGTGTAAGGACTCTTTGAGTTTTTTCGTGACTCCAAAGCATAGATTCATGTATGTTGCCTACTAGTAAATCTAAACGGCCATCACTGTTTATATCTACAGCAATTGCAACAGCTGACTTTCTCGCTTCTCTTTTTTCTGAGTCAGAAGTAGTTTGTCGTGGAAATAAGTAATTCTCAACTATGAGCTCTTCTTTAACATAGGAGTTATTTGTTTTTGCTAAATGTTTTAGTTGCGCGAACTGTGGTAATCCGTTTTGATCGTTTCCTTGATTTATATATAACACATTGCTTTGGTATCTTGGTTCTTCGCCAAGAACACCATTGTCATCTGTTGGTCGCGTCCAATTTTGTCCATCTTGGCAAAAATAAACATCAAGTTTGCCATCATTGTTCGCATCAAAAACTAAAGCACCTGTTGAGTACTGACTAAAAATATTGCTCCAAGATTTTGCATCATCATCGAATGCATCAATTTCAATAAATGGCTTGATTTGTGGATGGTTTTGTATAATTTCGTTTACCTTTTTTGTATTTTCTTGGAGGAATTTTTTTGTATCAGAAGGATTTACATCAGCAAAGGAAACTGTTTGATCATAAATCAAGTGATTCACATACCATAGAAAACTAAAGTGGAAGATTCCAAGAATTAAAAACAAGGCCATCGTTACGCGAAAATATTTGGTTGTTAAGATTTTTCTCATTGAAATCTCTCCTTCAATGTGTATGAGTAAACAGAACTGCCGCCATCCATGTCAACGATACTTCCATTCATTCCTGTGGAGTTTGGTCCAAGTAGAAATCCGATAAATTCGGCTATATGTTGTGGAGAGCATAGTTCATAACCAGGAGTAAGAGACTTCCAATGTGGAACAAGTTGCTCGCTGTTTGGAAATTTGTGTATTAAATTTCCCTCAACAGCTCCTGGGGAGACGCAATTCACTGCAATGTTGTCTTGTGCAAATTCACTTGCCATATACTGTACCAACGATTCTACAGCGGCTTTTACTGTTCCAATACATGCTAAATGCTCTATGTATCCTCGTGCTCCTGGCGATGAAAGAGCAACGATGCGTCCCCCACCGCGTTTCTTCATAAGTCGCGAGGCTTCTATTGCTGCTTGATGAAAACCAATTACATTAGTGCGATAAGCTTTTTGCCAATGCTTTTCTTGAATACTCTCTACAGTTCCCAAAGTACCGTTTGAGGCATTACTTACAAGAAAGTCTAAACCTCCTATGTTTGTTTCTATCTCTTCAAACATTTTTTTTATTTGATTACAGTTAGCCATTGAACCCCATAAATGATAAGCTTGTCCTCCTTCATTATTGATTTCATCAACAAGCTCTTCTCCTAGGTTGCGAGAATGAAAAGTATTTACAATAGTGAAAGCGCCTAGGTTAGCAAGGTGCTTGGCAATTACTTTACCAATCCCTCTACCTGATCCCGTTACTAATACTATTTTTCCCTGTAATATCTTGTTGGCATTTATTTGTGGTTGTGGTTTTACTTGTTCAGCTTCTTTGGGGGTCGCAACTTGACTTGCCTTTTTAGTAGGAGAGTAATATTTCGATATAGCTATTACAACTTGCTGAATGTCTGAAAACTGCTCTTCATAAAGAGAGTTTTTCTCAGGGAGATTTAATTTTTCTTGGATAACAGCAAATACCTCTGCTAGTTTTACAGAATCGATACCTAAATCTTCTTCAAAATGTGCATTATCTTCAAGTATATCTATGGGATAACGTGTAACCTCAGCAAAAATTTCTCGCACTTGTTTGGCTAAATCTTTATTAACAATATGTTGCATCATATGTCCTATCTTGTTGTCCAGTTTTGGCCACGGTCTACAACAATTGTTGTGCCGTTAATAAATTTTGATTGTTGTTGTAAAAGTTGTCCAACGACATGTGCTATTTCAGTGGCAGGTACATTGCCTACTGATACACAGTTAACTTGAATGTTGAAATTTGCTAATTCAACACAAAGATATCTTGTTAAAGATGCAGTAGCAGAATGTATAGCAGCAATGAAACTGTGACCTGGCGTATATTGTTGCGTTGAAGTAGAAGATAAGGATATAATTTTTCCTCCACCTTTTTTGCGCATACCTTTTGAAATTTGTAGTGCGTTACTGTGAAATCCTACAACATTTGTATCAAATCCCGATTCCCACTGTTCAGAAGAAATTGCTTTCAATGAACCAGAAAACGTTTGCAGTGTATTTTCTATATAAAAATCAATAGACGAGTTAATATCACTTGTTACATGTGCTCCGTTTTTTGTGAAAAATTGAATAAGTTCTTTTCCAAGAGCAGAGTTTGTCTCGCTAATAAACACCACTTTTCCTATAAAATGTTCATAAGACTTTTTAATATCTGGCTGTGGTATAGCTGGTTGCGATGTCGATATATCTGTGGCTACAGACTCTTCATTTTGTTCGGCAACTTGTTGCTCGATAATATGCACTACATCTTGGATATTTCTAGCTTTTATGCTGGACAAATCTAAGCTAGTTGGAAAGTTATAATCTTCAGCTAGAACAGCAATAATTTCGCTTAATTTTACAGAATCGATACCAAGGTCTTCTTCTAAATCAGCAGAAAGAGTCAATATTTCTTGCGGATAGCGAGTGATATTAGCAAAGGTGTTTTGCACGCTTTTAGTAATGTTATTTGTTTCCATTTGTTGCTCTCTTTTATGTTGTTTTATCCTTGAAATAAGATATTTTTTTACTAACTTTTATAAATTTGTAATTAAGTTCCTAGGGCACGCGGGTATTTAAAATTTGTTTAGTTCGTAAGTTATTGTAGGACGTAACTGGCGTATCAAGTGTGGCTACGCCAAGTTCTGTAAGTTTGATACAACGACGCTAGGATTTACAAGGGCTATGTAATGAATAAACTCAAAATGCCATACGCCCTATTAAAAAAAAATTTATTTACCGCGGGACAGCCCCCAAATATTAATCATTACACTACTTATTTTTTCTTGTACTCCTTTGATTTTTTTAGGCAAATCTACTAATTCTGGTGGAGAAATATAAATAGATGATTCTGTTAAATATTTAGTATAGGATGTCGTGGTTACTATGTTTTCACGTGCGATATCTTCAAGTAAAATCGCTGGTTGATTGTACTGTTCAGCTATTATAATGGAAGCAATATGTGGTGCATGACGCGTTTTTTCGATTAGTTGAATAAGCTCTGAAGCTGTGCGTTGTCCTTCATCAATGATAACGATATCCGCTCTTTTTTCCTCAAGAGTTTGAACATCGTCGATTTCAGGAAATAACAATTGATTTTGTACGCTGAGTAGGTGATAGAGTTCACGTTGTAGTTTTTCGTTTTTTGTATAGACATTTATTTGTAGCGATGGTGTGATGCGGAAGTAAACTTTAATATCTTCTACGATACGAAAAAATACAGGGACATAAACGAGAGTTAAGAATGTTGCGATTCCCAAACCGAAAATGATGGTCCAAGCAAAAGATTCCCAAAACACACTTCCTGAGAAAGCCAAAGGCAGTAAACTAAATATTGTCGTTGTTGAAGTAGTAAATATTGGTTTTAAACGCTGTTCTGCAGCATCAAGAAGGACAGTGGTGTAGCTCTCCCAACTAGCTACCACGTTTTGCTTGCCTTGACGGATTTGTGCGTTAGAAAAGTCAATGAGAATGATTGCATCATTAACAACAATACCCATTAGACTTACAAAGCCTAAAATAGACATGAAAGCAAGAGGGTTGTTAGTTATATTTAATCCTAATAGTGCTCCCGAAATTGCGAGTGGTAGCATAAGTAAAATAATAATTGGCTGGAAAACACTATTAAATTCGAGTGCTAGAAGCAAAAATATTAACATGAACGCAAATAGACCCGCTTTTTCTAGCGATTTAAAAGTTTTGTTTATTTCTTTTACTTCACCTTCTAAGGAAATTTTAATATTAGAAGGTAAAGGATAGTTTTCGATTTTTTTGTAAAACTGTTGTAGTATTTCATCAGGCAGTTTTCCAGAAACATCACTAAGAATGGTTGCAGCCCATCTTTCATTCCACCTATTTATTTTTCCTTGTTCTGAAATCAGTTGCAAATTGCCTATTTGGTGAAAAGGTATTTTTTCTTTAGAAAAATTAGAACTAAAATATAGCTGTTCAATATTCTCAAAATTTTGGCGATTTTTTTCACTAAGTCTAACAACAACATCGATTTCTTCATCTCCAGCACGAAAGCTCGTTGCTTTCTGACCACTAAATGCAATGCGCACATCAGATGAGATATTCGTATGAGTTAGACCTAGTTTGTTTAGGCGGTAAGTGTCCGTGAATATTCCTATTTTGTAGCCATTTTCGCCTAAGTTATCGCGTACATTTAGCGTTCCCGGGATGTTCTTTAGTATCTCTTTTAGTTCTTGTGCAGTTTTTTTTATGACGTTTTGATTGTCGCCAATGATTCTTAAGATGATAGGCGCTGGAAATGGTTTACCGTAACGAAAAGGACGGACGCGAATTTCTGCTTCAAATATAACAGCATCAAGCTCTTGTTGAACAGCTCTAATCATTTCTTTCACTGATCGTGCTTTTTTGCCGTCGATTTCTTTATGTAAATTTACAATAGCTTCAATAAAGCCAGGGTTATTAGGTTTTTTATCTCCGAATTCATTGACATAAAATTTGGGAGCACCATTACCTAAAAAGCACACAAATTTTTCTATCTCTGGAAATTTTACTTTGTCTTGTAGTTTCTTTTCTATTTTGCGTGAGACTTGTTCGCAGCGTTTCAGCGTAGATCCTTCTGGTAAATAAGAGTTGATGATAAACTGAGAACGATCTGAAGTCGGAAATAGTTCTTTTGCCATTGTCAAAAGTTGCCATCCACCAAAACTTAGAAATAATACACCCAAGAATGCAAAAAGATACCTCTTCTGTAAAACAAAACGAATAAATACTCTATATTTCAATCGTAAGAATTCTGAATCTTTTTTGTGAGGATTTCCAGATTCAATTCCAGATTTTTGACATAGCCATAAGTACAATATTGGAGTAAATGATAGGGCAACAAATAAGGAAGATAGCAAAGTGGTAACAACAACTATGGGAATTGAACGGATGTATGCACCTGTATCTCCAGGCATTGCGGCTAGAGGGATGAAAGCGGCAATGGTGGTGAGAGTTCCGGAGGTAATTGAAGGGGCAACTTCGTGAACAGCAACAGCAAATGTTTCGAGAAGACCTTGTTTGGAAATTTGTAAATGATGATAAATGTTTTCAATAATAACAATTGAATTATCGACCAAAAGACCAAGTGCAATAACAAAGGATGCGATAGAAATTTGTTGTAGTTCAATTCCAAGTAAATCTAAAAATAACAAAGCGACAACTATGGTAATAGGGATTGATATTGATACAATTAAAGATTCGCGAAAACCTAAAAAAATGAAAAGTACGATAATAACATATACTATACCAGAAAAAAAGTTGAAGTATAAATCATCCAGTTTTTCACCAACATGTTGTGCTTGATCAATACAAAAATCAATGCTAATTCCTTGCGGTAAATCTTGTGCAAATTCTTCCATTGCTTTTCGCACACTCTTTTGTAGTTTTAAAACATTGTATTTGTTTTTTATATTGATCGCGAGACCAACTCCGTGCTTCCCATTATAGCGAATTTTATACTCAGGATCCTTGTTGTCTCTAACTAAAGTCGCAAGGTCTTTTACATAAACAGGGTTTCCTCCAGGGGATATTTCAACAACAACATTTTCTATTTCATGCAAATGTTGAAATTCTCCTTGGGTTTGAATTAGATAGCGATGATTTGCCGCTTTGATCGAACCTCCAGGACCTAAATCGTTATGAGAAGAGAGAGAGGCAAGTACCTTGCGTATTGGAATTTGATATTTTGATATTTTTTCTAAATCCAAAGAAATGTAAATGACGTTTTCAAACTCTCCGCGCAATTCAGCATTTGCTACCCCTGGTAAACCAGAACAACGGCTTTTAAAATTTTCCATCAATTTTTTAAGGCGGTAAGGTTCGTACTTATCGCTAGTTAAAATAACTACAATTGGGTAGTTTTTTGCCATATCATCGAATATGATTGGCTTGCCCACTTCAGCGGGAAAACGATTTCTAGCATCCTCTATTTTGTTTTTAATTTTTTCTATTTCAGCATATATATCAGTGTCGTAATCAAGCTGGATATCAATCATTGCAAAATCGTTTTGCGAGCTGCAAGACATTTCCTCTATGGAAGAGATTTCACTTATTTCTTCTTCGGCAATCTTTGTAACCAGTTTTTCGACTTTTTTTGGGTTTGCCCCAGGAAAAGGAATTACGACGCGCATTAAACTCATCTTTAATGTTGGATCTTCTTGACGCGGCATTTTTGTAAAGGAGACTAGACCTAACATAATAATACTTAAGTAGACTAGCATGTATATTTTGCGAAAAGTAAGTATATTCAAAAACAGTTTCATTCTGTCTCCTTTCGCTGTTCTTCAGTAGCTATATGGCAGTTTACGACTTCATTATCACTAATGTAATGATGCCCCGAAATTACCAACCATTCATCTTGTTTTAAGCCACTTTGCACGATAGCAGATTGTCCTTTTAGTTTGTCGACAAGAATGCGACGGTGAACTACTTTAATATTTTTGGTTTTGTTCGGATCATCAGATAAAACATAAACATAATCCCCATCAAAATCTTTTAGTATGCTTTTCGGAGGAATTAAAATGATTTCGCGGACATTTTTAATAAAGATATTTGCTGTAGCAAACATTCCGCTACGAATTTTTAGGTCTGGATTGTCAATAATGATCTCTACAGAAAATGTGCGAGATACAGAGTCTGCACTATACGCGGCGTAGCTAACGATTCCTGTAAATGTTTTTTGCTGCAATGCATCAAGATGCACTTGTACTTTTTGTCCAGTTGTTATGTGCGAGATTTGTTTTTCTGATACAGAAATTTTAAGTTTGACTTTATAAAGATCATGAACACTTACCACTACTTTGCCAGGAATGACAAATTCACCTTTATCTAAGTTATAAGAACTAACAATACCTGCAAATGGTGATTTCATAGACATATATTCTATATTTTGTTGAGCGATTTTTACTTCGGCGTCGGAAACGGCTACTTGACGATGTGCAAATTCAATGTCTTCTACCCGCGATCCATTTTCTAAAAAAATTAATTCTTGTTCTGCTACTTGAACATTTTTCTCTTTCACAAGAGAATCTGTTTTTAATCGATCGAGTTCAAGTGGCGAAAGAATTTGAGAATTTTTTAGTCTTATTTGGCTTTTGTAGAATTTTTGTGCAAAGTCGTGCGCTCTATGAGCAGCATCTAGTTTTGCCTTTGCTGCGTTTATTTTTTCTGGTCGCGCTTTAGCTTTTATTCGAGCAAGATTTGCTTGAGCAAGTTTTTTGTTTTCTACTGCTCTGAGTAGTTGTAGTTTAAAGTCGTTTTTTTCGAGTATTGCTAGTATCTTATCTTTTTCTACTTTTTCGCCGAGATAACTAGATGTATCGACGACTGTACTTGATAAGCGAAAAGCTAAATCTGCTTGTTGATAAGGATGAATGATACCTTGTGCGGTAATGATTTCTTCAGTTCTATGAGACACGATAGAAAGACACTCTACAGTACGTATTTTAGGAGTAGGTATTTTTTTTTCTTTGCGCTCGCAGGAGCTGAAGCTCAAAGCACATACAACAAGAATATTAATTAAACACGTTTTTACCATTGCAAATTCTCACTGAATAATGGACGATAATTTAACTTACTTATTAGGAAGTAAGTTACTTACTAGTAAGTAAGTAACTAGGATACTTTTTTTGAAAAAAATGTCAAGTACTAAAATTGAATTTTACTACTTGATACCGTATATAATTGTATGAATGAATATTTTTTACACGTGGCGCTGGCATTTATGCTCCTCATAACTTGGATTATTATAAAATATAAAGTTATTATTAAAGCGTCGGAATTTAAGAAAATAATTAAATGATATAGACGATTTTGTCGTGCTCCAATCTAAAGATTTTAAATTATTTTGGTAGACATAAGTTTGTATAATCAAAGTCAGTTGTACTATTTTCTTAAAATGAATAAGAATAATTATAGAGATGACTTTGATTAAATACTTTATTTTCAAGGACGAAATTAGGATAGAGTAGGAAATGGCTTTGTTCTTTCCATAAATTTAAAATGTTGGCACGTCCTAATAAAAAAATGACGATGGAATTTATTTATTGTGGTTTTTGTTATTTTGAACATAGTAGGTTTTTAAGTAAGTCATTGCATGCTTTTTTATATAAATCATCACCATAAATTCGAATCAATTTTAAGAGCCCTTGTACTGTAGAAATGAGTACTACAGCTTTATCTCTCGCGAGTTCATCAAAAAGAAAAACCTGTTGCTGTTGTCCTTCTGTTAGAACACTTTCCAACCACGATATTACCTTCTCTGTATGATCACAAGCCATTTTCGTCATTTCTGGTGGCAAAGTGTGATAATCCGCGAGTAGAGATCCCACTATACAAATATATTCTTGCCCTTCTTTTGAACATATATTCCAATAGCCATCAAAAAACGCTTGAATTTTTTGTTTAGGGGACATTTCAAGGATTTGAGGGCAATAAATCCATGAATCAAATCGATCAACGACTCTCTGGATAATAGCAATACCTAAATCGCTTTTTTTAGGATAATGATAATGTACAGCGGCATTTTTTATGTTTAGTTCTGAAGATATGTGCTTGTAACTAAAAGCATTGTAACCTCTTAAGAGCAACAATTTTTCTGCTAAATTTAGTATATTTTCTTTCATTATTTTATTTTACAAATTAAATGTTGGTTATGCTAGAAAATTTAACAGAGGTTATTTGATTAGGTGTTCTTATTTTTTAGCGATATCAACCTTGCCTGCTTTGTTATCGTAAACCCAAACCCAACCTTCTGGTAATTCAGGTATCTCTTTGAGATCATCTAATTTGCTTGGCCACTTACTGTTTTCGATTTTGTACATACGAATGAGTTGTTGTATGCTTGTTGTGTATTTGATTTTTTGCGCTGCATCTAGGGTTTTTATCATAGTTTTACTGTAGTCAGTTGCGGTATTCTTTGTTTCATCACATCCTAAAAATAATATACAAAAAATAATTAGACACATTAATCGAATATGCATATGATTTTCCTTAAAATAAAACTATACACGAGTTACTTGCAGTGTATTTTCGCCCTAATAAAGACGGAAATTTTTTTATTTGAAATTATGATGTTCTACTGCTTAAAATAATTCGAATTTGGTAAAAATCTAAATAGAAAGACATTTTCGCTAAAGGTATATTAGAGTTATTTACGAAGGAATAGGTAGCAAATTTAAACCTACTAGCATAAAATAAAATCCAAAAGCCATAAAACTTATAAAAACACTAATATGACCAATACGGGGAAACCACTTTGGTAATACAAAAATAATTAAGCGAAACAGAAAGCTTTTGCTTTCGTAAAAATAAACTAGAGCAAAAACAAAAGCAATGTATTTAAAGATGATTCCCATAAGAATAAAAGAATTTCTTTTTTCCAAGATATTACTTAGAAGAATTCCCATAAGCACTATATAAATTAGTATTAAAGTTATTCCCAATACTAAACCCATCTCTTTTTTCTTTACGGTCAATAGCATTCCTCTCTATTTTTAACTATGAATTTAGTAAATTCGAATTAACGGAATTCTTAAAATTTTGTTAGTCGCTATATTTGACAAAGTATTACTTTTAAGGTTCTTTGTGTAACGATATAAGTAATATTTGCTTTAAATTCACATGGTTGTGTTTAGGGAATTTGGTAAATATTTAAAGAAATTTTAAGTTTTTTTGTGATGCTACGACAATAAATTTTTAATGAAAAATTCTTGTCGTAGCAGTAAATATTTTTAAAAATAGAGTGTATAATTGGTTATTATTTGTCTACTTTTCTTTTTATAAAACGCGTAACTTCAAAATCACTATTCAGGCACTCTAAAATACCGTATCGCGATCCAAAACGATTATATTTACTACGAAGAGTAAATTTATCGTTTGGTTTTGCCGCGATTTGTTTTAAAACTAGGCGCTTTTTTCCTGAAAATTCGACAACAATACGCAACCATTTAATAAATGCAGGGTGACCTGTTACAGTTCCGAACACTCTTGCTTTGGGTTTGAAAATATTTCCTTTGCCAAAAGCCCAACGCGTAATTTCAAAATTTACATTGCGCATTTGGTCGACGGAGCTATTTTTATGCGAGTAAAATCCACTTTCAATATTTTGCGCTACATAATCGTAACTCGCCCAAATAGTTTTTGCTTCATCTTTAATGATAAAATAACGAGCATGATGATCAAAACCTGTAACTACCACGCCTCTGAAATCAATACTTTTGTCTTCAGCGCTTTTGTTAAGGATATTACCGGTGTTTTCTTTCCACTGCTCAGAAATATTCATGAAAACAAGAATCTTTTTGTTACTGATAAGTAAAGACTCTAAATAACGAATGTTCTGAACTTTTTCTTTAGACAAAGAATAGAAGTAATCATTTATATCGCTATCTGCAAAATAAATGTTTAGATAAGTATCTAATTTCTTTTCTCCGCGAATAGTAGCTGATTCAAATGGTAAATCGACATAAGAAGCTGCTTGCGGGTAATCTTTACCGTTTATGTAGTCTTGTAGGTTTTTATCTAAATGCTCCATCTTCGCTGAAGATTCTTCAACACTAAACTGTGCTATTTGTTTATCAGCAATGGATAATGGTAGTAACAATATAAATACTAAAATATACTTATACACAAAACAATCCTTTCAATAGATATTTGTTCTAAATTATTGATCACTATATTTTACAATGACTTACATTCTAAACAAACTTTAAATATCGATATGTCGCAATCATTTAAAATTTTCGATTATGGATTCTGCGACAATAGTGGCTGAATCTTTGTGGTAGCCACCTGATAAGGTCATAATAATTGGTACATTTATTTTTTCCGCAAATTCAAAAACCATTTTGTCTCTTTTGAGTATACCTTCTGCTGAAATTTCTATTTGGGTTAACGGATCTTTTTTGTAAATATCAGTTCCTGCGTTGAAAAAGAGAAATTCAGGTGCAAATTCTTCAATTGCTGGGAATGCTTTGTCTGCAATAAGTCCGAGATATTCTTCGTCACTTGATTTACCTTTGATTGGAATATCAACAGATGTGTATTTCTTGGCATCTAAGTCGCTGGGAAATGGAATGTCATTGTATATGTCGACAAGAAAAGTGTCTTCATGGTTAGGAAAAGCGCGAGCTGTTCCGTTTCCTTGGTGCGCGTCTAAATCGATACTAGCTATTCGTTTAATGTTTTTCTTTTCGCGTAATTCTTGCATAGCAATTGGAATATCAGGATAAACACAAGAACCTTCTCCTCCATCAAACCAAGCGTGATGATATCCTCCACCAACGTTGACGCTTTTTTTGTTTTCAAAAGCAGAAAAAGCGGCGGCGACAGTACCGCAAGAAGCGAACAACAAAGGGTTGCATAAATATTTTTTTACTAAACGATATGGAAAGAATTTTACAAAATCTAAATCAATGCATGTGGATAACCATTTTGTGCTTGAGCATTTTTGTTTGTATGCGTCTGTTAAATGTTTAAAAATAAGTTGTTCTTCAAATATCGGTGAAAGAAATCTTGTTTTACCGAACCCATTTTTTAAAATTGTTTTGCAAATGCGTGAAAATTTATCTACAGGAAATTTGTGTAGTTTTTCTAATCCAAAAAAAGATACATTGTATCCTGGATGGTAAACTATGTTTTGAGCCATTACAAAATCTTTCTATTTCTAAGTGTTCTGTTATATCAGTTTCCAGATGTTTGAGAGTTGCCTTCTCCTGAATTGATTAATATTCTTGTTGGTGGAGTCGGCTCTACTGGTTTTTTTGGTTTTGGAGTTTTGTTATTTTTAGGCTTTTTCTTTGTTTTTTTCGGTTTTGATTTTGGTTTTGCTGCGATGGTTTTATATTTAAAAGTGAGTAGAGATCCTGTCTCTATACTGTATCCCCAAGGAGTACCTTTGTATAAATGTTGATAGCTTTTAAGCTTTTCGAACATTTTATTTGTTATTTTTTTTTCGGATCGACTTAGTTTTGCTTTGCTGGAGAGCCCAGTTTTAAATGTTCCTATTATATCTGCGCTAATACTTATACTTTCTCGTTTTCGAAATTGTTTGCGTAGCTTTTTCTTTAGGCTGTGTAGTTCCACCATCAGCTTTAAGTATTGTTGCAAATGAAATTCTGATTTTAACAAATCGCAATATAAAAGATTTAGATTTGCATATTCGCGATTTTTTTGGTTGACGTTCTTTTTTGTTTGTGACTCTATTTTGCGTTTGATAGAACGTATCAAATTGATTTTTGTACTTGCTGCTTTGACTGCAATTTTTATTTCCGAAAACGACTTAAATGAATTGGCAAGGTTACTGGCTTTACTAACTCGCTTCTGACGCTCGCTGATTTGTATTGAGATTTTATATGGAGAGAAATACCTTGAGATTCCTTTGCTACTTGCTAGGTCATTCCAATATTTGTAGATCAATTTGTATTTACTTTTACGAAGTTGTCGCTGATAGTCTGAGCGAGCTTTCCATAAAGGTCGATAATTTTGTAACCCGTAATAGCTATAACCAGTAGATTTTTCAGATGAGTTGTTGTTGCGGTTTGGGCTATATATATAGTACCAACCATCTAATTCGTAGACTAGTCGCGAAAGACCATAGAAGCCAAATCCCGAAGGAAAAAATGTATTTTTAGAATGCCCATTGACATAGAAACCTGAAGGAACGGTAATCCAGCTCCACATACTTTCGTCTGCTGCTGACTCAGGTCCTCTAAATCGAAATTTAGAATGACGAAGATTCTTTGTGATAGAGTAAGAGTCTGTAAATACAGCCTCTTGGGAAACAACATATAAGCTATATTTACGTTGTTTTAATATTGCAACCGTTTTTTCTAGACTGTCTTCATTTTCCCACGGAGACAATGTAATGTATACTATTGACTTTTTTCCCGAAAAAGACGCGTATTTCTTTGCTACTTCTCGAAGAGGTAGTAATCGATTTTTGTAAGCATTAACACCTTTTTTATATTGTAACGTATCTAAATATCGAATTATTTTGTCGGGGTTGTTTGTTGAATCTAATGAAAATTGAATGTTATTTTGAATAGTAGCAACTGCCATGGATAGATCTTTAATTCCACATTCGTAGAAAAGATTGATTTCACTTTTTAACTGTTCTATTTCGCTTTCTAAGCCTGGGGTGGTATCAACCAACCAAATGACTAAATCTTTTTCGTTTGCGTCTCTTTTTATTTTAGCTGCGATTCCTTGGCAGATGGAGTAGAAATTTTTTACACCTCGAACAGTAATATTTTCCTTAGGAGATGAAAATATAAAAGGTACACACAATATAAATATTAGCACTCTCATACATGAATCCTTTACAACTGTTTAGAATTTCCCAAAAAAATGCGTCAGAAGATCAAGTTCTATTGTTATTTTCAAAGGTAGTCAATTTTGCCTCCTAGGATCACGACTACAACTATGGTTATGATGGTTATTAATATCTAAATTGATGACACGCCCTTATGTTCTACTTGTGTAAGTAGAATTTTCCAGCATTTTCTTGTGCTAGTTTTTGCAAAAACTTTTTCGTAGAACCAAATACATACATTGCAATTGTGTGTATTTGAACTTTACCACTATTTACACTTTGGATATTTTGTAAAATATCGCGGTGTGTTACATATGTTCCTGTTCCTGGCGAACCATCGGCTATAAGGAATATTGTGTCAACACTTTTCATCTTGAGTGCTTTGTGTAAAGCGTCGTATGTATTGGTGCCTGGCTGTGGTTTGTTTTTGGTAAAGAATTTTTGAAAGCTGGTATCATTTGCTATTTTTAGTTTAGAATTCCAAAGAGTTACTTTTTTGTTAAACAATATACAATTTATGTTAACATTATGTTCACTAAATTTTGGTATTAGTGTTCCTAAGGCTTTCATAATTAAATTGTGTTTGCTTTTTTTGTACTCCGCAACTTGTTTTTTCATACTTGAAGAATTGTCGACAACAAAAACAATGTTTTTTGATTTGCGCAAGTCGATTTCTATTCCCATAATATCAATCAAAATTGGTGGATTAACGTCTTTGGGTTTTTCCAAACTCTTTATATCTTCATTATCTTTTTCAGTCGCTTTGGCAATATTTTCACCGGGTATTTTTTCATCAATATCTTCGTTAATTTCTTTATTGTTATCTTCGTTGAGAGTATTTTTTTTATCGACTTTGTCAACAATATCTTCTTGACTATTTTTGTTTTCTGGATTGCTTGGATTATTTATTTCAGGGTTTGTAATTTCTATTAATGGAGCCTGTTTTTTTTCTATATTCTTATTTTTGTTGTTAGTCTTTTCCTTTGCTCTAGATTGAGTAGGCATTTCTATTGATTTTGGTTCTTTACCTGGATTTTCTTGTAACGGAACTTCTAAGTTTGCAATTTTTTCGAAAGTTTTATCACTTGGTGATGAATCAAAAACAGTGTTGTTGTTTTCTGTATTTTCTATGTGAACAACGTTTTTTTTAGGTAAAAGAAGTAACCCGCAAATAATTCCTATAATCAACATCGAACTAGCGACTATAATTGTTTGTTTCGAAATTTTCGATGCTGGTTTTTGGTTGTCTTCTAACATTGTACTAACAGATGAAAGTAATTCAGTTGTTTTTGTTTGTGGAATAACTTGTGTCGTTTTTTCCTCGATAAAACCGTCTGTGGTTACTACGGGTTTTGGCTCTGATCTTAGATGCTCTAAGGGTTGTGTTTCTGTATTTTCATTTCCTGTAGGTTTGACTATTTTGTTTAGAGGAATTGTTTCATTTTCATCGTGTAATGAATGAA
Organism: Candidatus Uabimicrobium helgolandensis; assembly: GCF_041508025.1. Lineage (NCBI taxonomy): Bacteria > Pseudomonadati > Planctomycetota > Candidatus Uabimicrobiia > Candidatus Uabimicrobiales > Candidatus Uabimicrobiaceae > Candidatus Uabimicrobium > Candidatus Uabimicrobium helgolandensis. The sequence goes on along the minus strand of NZ_CP165719.1, from coordinate 8,231,569 downwards.
GGTGTGTGTTAGTTTTACTCAACATAATCTTCGCGTTTTTGTTGTTGGCATCGAGAATTAAAACATGTTCGAAATCAAGGCGCGCTCGATCGAATTGTAAAAGTTTAAAGTACGCAAATCCTCGATAATTATAACATATAGCACTTTTAGGATTGATTTCGATCATTTGCTGAGATATTTCTAGAGCGGTAGACCACTTTTGTTCGCGCACTATTTGGTTATATTTTTGAGATAGAACTTGTATTTTATGAGCAAGGTCTTTTGTGTTCATTGCGCATTCCTAAAAAAACAAAGCTTTCTTTCTAGTATCTCTTGCATATCAAGGAACGAAAAGACGCTTACTGTTTTTCTATAGATTTAAATTTTTAAAGTAAGATTTGTCCCTTTTTGTATTTTCGTCATTAGGTGTTTTTAGGAATCATGTACTTCTAAAGGTAACTCGCTATTCGCTAAAATAACTAGAGTTTTGTAGAAACCTAAACGGAGGCATGTCCTAAATACTTTCGGTTGGTTGATTAATTTATTTTATCATATCATTACGTAGTTATGGAGAAAATTTTTGCCTTTGTAAAAAAAGTGGAAAAAGAATTTTCTTTATGTTATATTGTCCAATATTTTAAAGAACTAAGAGCTCTTTTTTTAGCTTGGTGTAGAAATCATAAGGAAAAGTAGAGATGACTACAGATGAGAATGTAAATTATAACGCCAGAATTACCGTAGAAGGTGGTATTAAAGTATTGTATAAAGGCGTATGGGTATCAGAAATTCGTTTTGAACAGGATGAAATAAGCCTTGGTGTAATGGACCCTGAACATGATATTTATCCTGACATAAATCTTAGACAGTATCGTTTGGATGGAGGAGACCCTTACATATCAAGGCAACATGCAAGATTTATTCATGAAGAGGGTAAATATTTTGTTGAAGATATTTGCAACAATAATTCCACCTCTATACAAGAAAAAGTAAAAGTCATCAATAATGAAACGATAGAACTGCATCATGGAGATCGAATTTTCTTAAGTGAATCTTTGGTTTTTCGTTTTGAACTTGTTCCTGATAATATTACTGAAGAACCAGACACGCCTGAAAGCGAAGATGAAAAACAAAGCGCTGAATACTATTTGGAAGTAGAGTCTCAAACTCCTCTATATTTCAAACAACGCAATGCTTTTACTCATATTTTAGACTTAAATCCCCAAGAGTGGAGTAAAACGGAAGATACTCCTGCCTTAAGCGTTGGACGAAGAAGTACTGAAGAGGGGATTTATCCTGACATTGACCTTTGGAAATTTTACTTTAACGAAAAAGATGAGTATATTGCAAGAAAACATGCTTGCATAACATTTGAGGATGGTAATTTTTCTTTTCAAGATGTTTCAGGTAAAGGTTCTACATGGATTAATATAAAAGACGATGATCATCGTTTATTGAAGAGTGAGAGCGGTAAAGAGAAGAAGCAACTAAATGTTGGAGATAAACTAATTATCAGTGATTCTGTTGTTTTTATTTTTAAAAAGTACGCTGAAAATGATAGTAGTGAAGACTCATAGACTCATTTTAAGTAGCTGGATTCATTCATGATCATATGCAAAAATTGCGGAACAAGAAATTTACAAAAAGCTCGCCTTTGTAAAAATTGCAATGCTCCCTTAGTAGCTAAGAGAAAAATTCCCTCAACGTTAATAACTAAAAGCGAAAGAAGACCAATTCCTGATACAGTTGTTGGCACGCAAGTAGGCAATGAGGAGCTTTTGCGTTTAGATAAAAAGGTTATTCCAAATACTGTTATTACAAATAAAAACTCAAAAGAGGTGCCACCAACCTTGTCGTTTTTTAAAAAAGAAAACAGTGATGAAAATACTGAACTAATGAAAGAATATCCTTTACCCGACAATAAAGATGATATATTTGTTAAATATAACGATATGGTAAGCCCTATTTTTCAAGAAAATAAAAATAGCAATCAAGAGTCGCAAGACATTATCATCTGTACCTATTGTCGTGCTGAAAACGTATCTTTTTATGAACAGTGTCAGGTATGTGGCAATAAATTAAATGCAAAAAAAACAGAACTATTAGCAAAAATAGTTCACCATGGTGATGAGGAAAAGAGCTACGAACTAACAGTTAAAGATAATATTATCGGTCGCGATGAGGGAGATATTATCTTTCCTAAAAGTCAGAAAATTTCAAAGCGCCACTGTAAGGTATACTATCATCAGCAAAAAGTCGTAGTTGACGATTTAGGAAGTATGAACGGAACTTATTTGAAACTTCGTAAACCATATCTTTTAAAAGATGGTGATATATTTAGTATTGGTAAGCAAATTTTTCAATTTAGACTAATAAAAAAAGCAGACAAATCAATTGTTCCTAAAAGAATAACAGGAGCTTTTTTGCCATCGGCAACAATTCCTAAAGCTAAACTAGTATACTTTATTGAGCAAGGTGGGTATGACATAACTATTATACAAAGTAAAATAACTTTCGGGCGCGAATCAGGAAGTATTGTATTTAGTAATGATAAGACACTTTCACCTCAACATGCTTCTGTTTTTGAACACAAAAGCGGATATATATTACAAGATTTAGATAGTGAAATGGGAACATGGATAAGAATAACTCGGCCAAGTATACTTAAAAATAATGATATGTTTCGCGTAGGAGAACATATTTTTTGTCTTGATTTTCCGGTCACCTAAATAGGCAATTTTCCAAAGTGTTTCTATATTCGGAAGCTAAGGTACATACACATGATCGTATTTAGAATATTATCTGGTGGGAAAGAAGGAAAGATCGTCAAAAGTGATCTAGATGTGATATATGCTGGGCGCAAACCTGAGTGTATTTTACAATTAGACCCCTATCAAGATCTTTCTGTTCACGGACAGCACGCTAAAATTTATAAATCCAGTGGATATTATTACTTAGAGGATCTCAACAGCAAAAATGGTACTTTTGTCAACGATCAGCCTGTCAAAACCCCTATTCAACTAAAACAAGGACTTGTGTTTCGTTTAGGTGTTGATGGACCCGAAGTTGAAGTTTATGATTGTAAAGTTGATGACCAAGAAAAATCTTCTTCTAAAATAGAAAATACTTTCTTTTTAAAACGCCTTGATACTGATACTGTTTTTAATTTCGACAAAAAATCTGTGCGATTAGGAAGACAACCAGATTGTGAATTAGCTCTCGATCCGCTAAAAAATAGAGAAGTTTCGGGTTATCATGCTTTAATTTGCTGCGGAGATGATGGATACTATCTTGAAGATTTACAGTCTGCAAATGGAACCTTTCTCAATGGGGTTGTTTGTAAAAATAGCAAATTACAAAACCTTGATATTGTACAACTAGGCAAAGAAGGGCCCAAATTTCAATTCCTATATCACGGGAATGATCAATCTGTGGTTGTCCCGGATGATTCTTTGCCAGAAAAGATAATTATTGCAGAAGAAGAAACTTTAGCTCCCGACACAAAAGAAAATGTTGTTTCTAAGCAACAAATAGATGCCACAGAAACAAAAGAGCTTATTGTTGCGCAGGACAAAACGCCTACCATAAAGTCTCCAAAAAAGAAAATCAAACGCGTTAAAAAGCGCAACCAAGTACTCGCTAAAATAAAAGAAAAGTCGCAAAGATATACGAATAATATCCAAGATTTTGATATATACAAAAAAGTGAAAAATTATACCAATGATCGCAAAAAAGAGAGTATTGTAATTGCTGTAGTTGTGTTTATATTGGTCATTATTTTTTTTGGCGCGTTTTCCCAAAAAACTTATGATGAAAAAGGTATATACACAAATTATAGTGAAGTGGTTGTTCCTGTGTATAGTCGTTATCTTGTGAAGATTAATGGCAAGATAATACGTGGGCAGACTTATAGCACTGGAGTTTTATATCATAGTGATGGGAAAACAAAAATAATCGCATTACGAGCTAGTCTTTATCCATGGGAAAATCAATCTGAAAATCCAGTGGAGAAATTAGTTCATGTTGTAGCTGTTTGGCCAAGTCGTATGCCAATATTTGATAAAAGTTTAGGGTATAATACTTTGGATTTTACCCATAGCTACAATAATGATTATGCTCGTATAGGCGGAAAAAAAATAGGTAATATAAAGATGCAGAATGAAAAACTATGTAAGATCACCATTGATGGAGTAATTCCTTTTGCATTGCCTCAACAAAAAATCATTCTAAATTCAAAACTCACCGAAGAACAAATGAAAGTGTTTTCTATTTATACTAGTCCTAAAGATGGTATAAGGGATAATGGAACTTTGAACAAAGTGGTTACTGAAGGTTTTGTGAAAAATACAAGATTAACTATTTCTTGCAATTCTTACGGAGCTCCTATATTTAATATTTACGGCGAAATCATTGGCATGTATTTCGAGAATAACCTTGTTCCTATCAACTATTAGTTAGGTTTCTGATCAATGCCTATTATATTCAAATGCCAGTGCGGTCAATATTTCACATCGGCGAATTCTCTGGTAGGTTATAAATTTGATTGCGTGAGATGCCACGTGGAACTGACAGTACCCAACCCTGTTAATGAAAATCAAAATTCAAACAAGCAAGACATCTTAGATTTGCTTTTTCCTGAGGATCCACCACCGGAACAAAGAGAGTCTGTTATTTTTGAAAAAGGTATGAGATGTCAACATTGTGGAGCTAAAATGGTAAGTGGGCAAAGTGTTTGTAGTTTATGTGGATTGCAGAGTATATAAGGGATAAAACGTTGGATAAACAAATAAAAGTATGGAATCATTCTCAAATTACGAAAGCAATTCAAATACTAGAATTGATGCTAGAAACGCAGATAAGTATACAATTGCCTTTACCAGAAAATCTAAGCTGGAATGATGTTACTGATGTCGGTATCTTACAAATTATTCTTTCTCAAAAGGCCGAAATTCTCTTCGAATATCTTCGTGAAGAAGCTATAGAGGATTTATGCAATGAAATCTATAACCACGAACTAGAAGATAGTCGATTTGCTTATAATATGAGTTCTATTCGTTGTCAAATAGCAAATATTATTTGTAATTGTTCTCACGATAGGCAAATTTCATCTACTTGTTATTTTAATTCATTTCTCTATGAAACTATTCAAATATTAGCAGCGCGCGATGCAAACATACTTCGAGTTATTCCACATGATATAGGAACGTTTGTTTCAGCAAAAGAAGAAGAGTATATTGGGCATTTAATGCAATATGTTCAAGGGCTTGGCTGGGAAAATATTCCTTTTGGGGAACGAGAAGAGCTTCTTTTATGTTTAGGTTATTACTACTATACAAAGAAATACTATGTGGATGTATCAAATCTTATTATGGAAGTTATGGAGACGGGAGTTACAAATCCTCTTATCTATATGCTTTATTTCAAAGCGGCTATTAAGTGTAACGAATACTCTGCTGCGATTGAAGCATATAACGCTGCCGTTGACTCTAGTCCTTCTTTTGCTATGCTCCCTACAGATCGCTATACGATAGAACAGGTTTTGTCTGTAAATCTTTTCGAAGAAGTATATCAGGGAAATGATCTTTATGCTGAGAAAAAAATACTTATTAAAGTTCTTCGAAATCCACCTGCTCAAGCTCTTGAAAATATAAAAGAAAGCCACAAATTAAAGCACTCTAAAATATTAGAGATACTAGATGTTAAAGAAACATCTAAGGATAAAATTGTTATCGCTGACTATTTTGATGGTATCTCTTTAAAACAGTATGTTGAAAGCAATGGCTCTTTGGATATAGATAAATGGCAAGAGGTTGCGATGCAAATTCTTGGAGCAGTTGCTCACGCTCATGATTTTCAAATTGCTCACGGCTATCTTTCTTTGCACAATATTCTTTTTGATGGAGAAAATATCAAAATATGCAATTTTGGTTTTTGTGTTGGAGAAATGTGGGGAGAGCCTATTGATGGTTATAATATGGAAGATACGACATTTTACGCACCAGAAGTTGTTAAAGGTGAAGCCTTAGAACTTAGTAGTGACGTTTATTCTTTAGGAAAAATACTAAGTTATCTTCTAAGTGGTAGCATTAATGATGTTTTTAGTGATGATGTTCCTCGTTATATTAGGAATATTATTGCAAAAAGTGTTCGATATGGTTTGGAAGAAAGATATTCTAATGCTGAAGAAATATTCAAAAATTTGGTTGAGGCTTTAGCAAATCCTGAAAGTGCAAAATCAGTACCAGCAAAACCAAAAACAGTCGAAAATCAAAATCATATTATAGATCCAAATGGAAACAAGATTTTGCTCCCTAAAAATATGACAATAAAGGGAGATAAAATTTACAACAGTAAAGATGGTAGTGCCATGGTTTTGATTTCAGAAGGCCCTTTTACAATGGGATCAACTGAAAGAAATAGTGAGTCTCCCGTTCACGAGGTTCATTTGAGTACTTACTTAATTGATTTGTATCCTGTTACCAATAAACAATACATGCGCTTTCTACAAGAAACATCGAAAATGGATATTGCGCAAATAGCTCACCCTAAACAAACCAAAGTAAACAATTTCAAACCTAAAAGTTGGAGAACTCCAGAGTATTCACTTTATAGTGATCTTCCTAACAGTCCTGTTGTTTTTGTAGATTGGTGGGATGCTTGGGCATATGCTAAGTGGGCAGGTAAAAGTTTACCTACGGAGGCTGAATGGGAGAAAGCTTCAAGAGGTAACGATGAGAGAATGTACCCGTGGGGAAAAGATTTGCCCACATCATCTATGGCAAATTTTGGAGGGAATTTAGGTAAAACAACTCCTGTTGGTTCATATCCTGAAGCCAGCTCTCCATATGGTTGCTTAGATATGGTTGGTAATGTTTCTGAGTGGTGCTATGATACTTATGATCCTAACTTTTATAGTTCTGGTAATGTCACAAATCCAGTAAATGACTCTGATAAGCTTTCGCGTGTAGTTCGCGGAGGATCTTGGAATGACGCGATCACTAGTATTCGCAATACAATGCGAGGCTGCTGGATGAATACTGTACGCTATAATTTTATTGGGTTTCGCTGCGTTTATCGTTTGGATAAAGATCTGAATATTTATTAATCCAAAGGCCACAATTTCACATGCTTATTAAACAAGTAATAGGAAATATCGAAAGTCATAGTTTAATAAAAAAAGATGATCGCATTGTTATTGCTGTTTCTGGTGGTGCGGATTCGATTGCTTTGTTATATATTCTTCTCGAACTTCGTTCGCAGTATACGCTACATCTATCTATTGCTCACTTAGATCACGGTTTACGGAATTCATCATTTGATGAAGCTCATAGTGTTGCTTTACTTGCAAAATCTTTAAAACTTCCTTTTTATACACGTTGCGAAAATTTGCTTATTTCTGGTGATAAAGGAATAGAAGAACGTGCGCGAAATGCTCGATACACTTTTCTAAACAAGTGTGCTATAAAATTTAAAGCGAATAGCATTGCTGTAGCACATCATGCGAATGACCAAGCCGAGACATTGCTATTTAATATGATTCGCGGAAGTGGTATTACTGGTCTTGCCGGAATACTTTATAAACGCTCTGTTTCTCTTTCTTCGTCTATTCAGATTATACGACCTTTACTTTCACTACCTAAACAAGAATTGATTGATTATTTATCTGATAAAAAATGGATAGAAGATGAATCAAATAAAGATACTTCCTTTACGCGGAACAAAATTCGCATTAAGCTAGTGCCATTTTTGCAAAAAAATTTTTCATCTAATATTTTACAATCTCTAAACAAAATAACGGTGCGTTGCCAAGGAATTGTAAATTTCATGCACTGTCAAGCCGATGATTGCTATGAAAAAACGAAAACTTCACTTTGTTCAAAAACACATCTTGATGAGTTTATAAAAAAAACTTTGTTGTTTGAGGTGTTTGATAGTGAAGCATTTTCAAATATTCCTCCAGAGATAATACCTTTTTTCTTAAAAAAAGTTCTAATGCTGATGCAAGTAGACGTTTCTGTGTATGAGCATCATTATGCGATGATTGAGAAGCTAAAAGGCCAACTTAGTGGTGAAGTTTATTTATCTAAACAAGTTATTATTTGCAAGAAGTCTCAAAAAATATATATATACCAACGAAAAAATATAGAATACACAAGCGATCAATTTACCAATAAACTTTGCGTAAACAATACCACTTTTGAGTTTAGGAAATACTACGATGATAACTATAATCGCGATGTTTTTACGCAAATTATAGATATGGACAAGCTCTGTTTACCACTACAAATACGAACATGGAATTCATCAGACTTAATGAAGCCTTTGGGTGCTCCAGGTAAGAAAAAAATTCAAAAGATCTTAAAGGATATTAAACTTCATGAACCTTTTCGTCATCACATTCCTATTGTAGTTGATGATAATAACAGAGTAGTTTGGTTGGTTGGAGTATGTATAGCTAACAGTGTTAGAGTTACTGATAAAACGTTAAATAAAGCAATGTTACATCTCTTGTAATGCTAGTTTAATTAATTCATCTAAAAGAATCTCTGGTTCTTTACTTAGAATCTGATCAATAATTGTGGCTGCTGTCATCTGATTGTATCCTAGGCTAACAAGAGCATTTATACCATCTGTGCGCGTTGAGGTGACCTGTATTTGTCCCGAAGGTATAGGAATACTACTTATTGTTCCTTTAAGTTCTAGAATAATTCGTTTAGCGGTTTTCGGACCAACACCTTTAATCTTCTTAAAGTATGTCAAATTTTCGGTAAGAATTGCTTTACACAAATCTTCAGGAGCTCCGCCAGAAAGAATGTTAAGCGCCATTGCTGGACCTACGCCACTTATTGTTTGTAACTTATGAAAATAGATTCTTTCTTCGCTATTAGCAAAACCAAACAATTTCATTGCATCGTCGCGAATAGACAAGGCTGTAAATACCTTTACATTTTGCCCTGTTTGAAACTGCATTTCAGCATGAGTTGAAACTTTGATAGAAAAAGCCATACTACCAATATCTAAAATGAGATCTCCATCGTAACAACTAATTACTTTTCCATTTATGTATTCTAACATAATTCGATTCCACAAGGTTTGTTACTTGAATATTTTACCAAAAACAATATAATATAGGGTGTGTTGATACCGACACACCTAATTATGATACACTCTATATTATATCATATTAAGACGTATCCGTATTAATCTTCTTTATAATTTGATTATTTTATATCGATACGCCCTAAGGGCCCAATTTTTCTTTGTTCGTTAAAAATACGCTTAACAGATAATGTCTGAATCAAAGTAATGTTTAGTTTAAATATGTAAGGTAAAACTATGGGTGACCATTTAACATCTATCACATTGAAAGATATAGCAAAACTAAAAGAACCACGAGAAACCTATTTAGACTTACTGCGTTTTGACGAAAAAGAAGTCCAAGAAAAAATAGCAAATTCCGCCCCTATTGTGAAAGTATTCTTGACTCGTTTAGAACCTAAACATATTTTTTATAGTGATGCCAAAAAACTTACTCCATTGTTAAAATCACCACAATATGAAGAAGTTATTGTTACGGAAAAAGAACTATTTGACTTAGAAGATCTAGGAAGAGCAATGTGCTTGGCTATTGGACGCTATGCTCATAATCATTTTCGAACATTTTTAGATGAAAATGCCGTTGATATGGACCCATTTGTTTCTAGGGAGCATGGATTAATATTTCTGAATAAGCGCAGAAAAGTGTGTTATCATGACATTGGTACCTTCAAAAAAGGTAGTACAAATGGAACCAAACTCAACGATATTTCTGTAGTGAAGAACGAAATCACTCATTGGGATATGAATGATTATTTTGGGTTTGGAGAATGTATAAGCACGATAAAAAACGGAGAACGGATTATGGAGTCTCGGTTTAAACTTCGTTATCAAAATATAGAATAGTTAGTTTTGTTATGATTACTTTGCTATTTATTTTGACTATAACCCCCATTCACTCTCTTTGTTAGTTATAATTCTAATCCTTCTTCTTCAAGGATCGTATCTTCGATGTTCGCTCCTTCAAGATTTACGCCTTTAAAATTTACATTCTCTAGGTTTGCCCCTTCTAATTGACAACCTTGCAAATTTGCTTTCTCAAAATTTGAATTTTTAAGATCAGCGCCCTCAATGTTGGTATTACGCATATCTGATTTTCGAAGATCAGAATCTATAAGATAAACTCCTTCAAGATAAGCATTTCTCATGTTAGAATATTTTAAGTTTACTCTGTCTAGAGAAGCATTTCCTAAATCGACATTTTGTAGATTTGCTTTTTCAAAGTTAGTATCTATTACTTCAACTCCCTCAAGTAAAGCTTCCTCTAATATAGCTTCTTTAAAATTGCATTTTACAATGTGAGCATTTTTAAAAGAAGCCTCTAAGCATTTTGCTCCTTGAAAGTTCACATTTTTTAGATGTGCACTTTCGAAATTTACGCCTTTTAGATTGGCATTTGAAAAATCAACATTTTCAATTTTAGAATTTTCGAAATTAGCATCGCATATTTGTGAACTTTTCATTTTGACATTACTAATTTTGCTATTTTTGAATTTGATTTTATTTAAAATTGCATCAGAAAAATTGTGCCCCTTCATTACTTTTTCTGTAGCCATACAGTTTTCTATAAACTCACGTACATTTTCAATAACAGGCATAGTTTTCACTTTTTTAGACGCCATTAATATATCTCCTGTATAGATTTAGTCATAAATACCCAATTTCTTGGAGGTGTTTATATAGCGAAAAAAAAAGTAAAATGCAAATAAAATTTTCAGATAAATTAAAATTTTTGAAATATGTTGTGCAAATTTAAAACCTTATTTAAAGATAAGTGATTAAAATTTTATTTTCCTGTACTGCCGAAACCACCACGATCATTGTCTTCTACTTTTGCTTCTGTGAGTTTTACCTGTTCTACTTTGTGTATAATTGCCTGAGCAATGCGTTGTCCCTTTTCTAAGATAATTTCTAACTCTGTAGCATTTTCAATGCCAATATGTACTTCTTTGCGAAAATCACTATCGATTGTGCCTTTGAAAATATTGATTCCTAGTTTAAATGAAGAAGAACGAGGCATAATGGTTACGTAGTAACCGTCTGGAATAGCCATTTTGATATTTGATGGAAAAAAACCGCGCTGTTTAGGTTGCAAAACAAGACTATCTCTTATGTATAAATCAATTCCGGCAGCGCCTACTGTTTGATACTGTGGGAGCGGCAATGAATCATCTATACGCTCTACAAATAACTGAACCTTATTCACCAAAACACTCCTTCATTACTGTAGGAACAATATCAGATATAAGCTGTTTAATCGCTTGAGCATACACGCGTATTTCCCATTGCGAATGTTCATCGTCGCGCAATTTTAAAAATTTAATTAGGTTACTAAGATCGGTGCGCCCAATAAATTTTGTCATCAAATTTTGCGGTAGAACCATACGCGCTTGTTCCCTACATACACCACGATCTAAAAGTTGATAATAGAACTCCACAGCTTCATTTGTAAATTTTTGTAATTCATCGTGAACGTGTTTTTGGGTTTCACCCTCAAGTTCACCGCTTCCAACTTGTTTGTTTTTCTTGTCTTGCTTGCGAAAATTTTGTGGTACATAAAATGCAATATTTTCGCTAGTATAACGTCGACTTACTTCGTTATAGCTCCAAGTACGATGGCGAAACCATTGACGCGTAACAAATAGCGGACAGTAAACTTCGAATTTAAATATAATCATCTCCAGGGGAGAGGTATGTTGATTTCGAATTAAATAGCGTAGTAATTTATAATCTTTTTCGTGCATATTCTCAACATATTTGTCATAACTAACGCGAGCAGCATTAACAATATCTATTTCGCTGCCCATGTGGTCTAGGAGACTAATGTAGCCTTCGTTATTGTCTAGAACCTCAATTGTTTTTTTTGAATTCATTGCTCTCTCCTGCCTCATTGTTCGAAATAATACCTTTATTGAAAGAAAACTTAACTTGTGCTTTTGTTAAAAGCTTAGTTTGTAAGTTGAATTGCCTGCGAAAATCATTAAGAGGAACTCGAACAACTTTGCTACCGCAAAATATGGCAACAATGTATAGACTAGGATTATCGTAGTAAGGATGTGGATTTGGGCAATAGGCTATAATTGTCGAGCTTTCTATCGGTAAAGATTTATGATACAAATAACAAAAGTCGATATTTGATGGCTTGTGTCCCCTTCTAAGTTCATCACCAAATATGTTAGAAAGTTTGTATATATTACCTTTTTTCCAAGAACATGATAAATAGCTATAAATATTACTTTGCGTCAACCCACCATCTGGAGCAAACAAGGAATCAAAGTCAGTAGGATAAAAAGGAGGGGAACTGTTAGAATATAAATGACTGTCAATTATTGTACTTAAAGAGCGTAGTGTCTTAAAACAATTATCTTGCCTTGGAAATTCTGTTTTGCGCCAGACCATATTTGTAAGGCAAAAAAATCCTACAGTGCATAACACTGTTAGTATTAAAATCAGATAGATTATAAAATTTTTCATCGAATGCTCCTATTTATTTCGCGTGTATCTTTAGCATATTTGTCGTGGATAAGGCGGTCGAGATATCTATTTTGCTATTTATGTGATCAAGGAGGCTAATGGAGAGTTCATAACCTCAATTGTTTTTTGAATTTACTGCTCTCGAGCTTCGTTGCCTGAAATAATACCTTTATTGAAAGAAAATTTAACTTGTGCTTTTGTTAAAAGCTTAGTTTGTAAGTTGAATTGCCTGCGAAAATCATTGACAGAAACATAATCAACATTACCACCATAGAATATAGTAGCGATGCTATTCCCATGTTGGTTGGGACAATAAACTAAAATAGTTGATTTTTTCGCAGGCAAAGATTTATGATATAAATAACAATAATCTATCTTGGGTTGTATGTTAAGGTAAGGATTTCCAATTTTTTCGCCGAATATGTTGTATTTTTGAAATAATAAACCGTTTGTTGAAGGACATGAAAAGCAATTATGAATAGTACAATCGTCATTTTTGAGTATATTGGTGGCGAATAACGAATTAAAGTTAGCGGGATATGTATGATTAGATATTTTTTCTTGTAGGTTATGAAAAAAAAGAGATTTTCCGAAGTCTTTAGCACTTATAGAATTACCTGTAGAATTGCTTACAGAGTAGATTGTAAGGTCATAGTTCAATCGTTCCAATGATTTCAAACAATGTTGCTTACGATAACTAGCAGCGCTCCATGGAAAGTATTTTAGTCCAAAAAATCCCACAGCGCATATAGATACTAACGTGAAAATGACCATGATTGTACGTATCAAAACTTTCTTCATAGCATACCTTTATTTAAATATATTTGAACAACAATTCTAATAAAACTAACCTGACTAGTCCTTTTACCCAATATAGAGAAAAAGATGGAATAAGAAACTTCTCCATTATTTTTTGGGGAAAATAATACCTCTCTTGAAAGAAAACTTAACTTGCGCTTTTTCTAAAAGTTTAGCTTGCAAATTGAACTGCTTTTGAAAATCGTTAATAGGAACATAATCAACGTTACCATCGCCGAATATGGTGGGAATTTTATTGTTATGTTGATTTGGACAATAAGCTAAAATAGTTGAATTTGTTATAGGTAAAGACTTATGATATAAGTAACAGTAATCTATTTGCGGTGGTCTGTCGAAGCTATGACCAGGAAGTTTTTCACCAAATATATTGGATTGGCCATATTGCGAACCCTTCACAACAGAACACGATAGACAGTGATAAATTTCTCCATCGGTGTTTCCTAATAGACCGATCGCAAGTAACGAATTAAAACTCGTAGGAGGTATGTGAAAATCTGCTTGGTACACGGCAATTATACTATTTAAATACCTCAACGTTTTGAAACAAGAGTCTTGTCTTGAATAACCAGATCTAAACCAAACCGTAGATTTAAGAGCAAAATAACCTGCTGCGCACACTGCCATTAGTGTGAATAATAAGTAAATCACAATTGATGCGCGAATTAGTATTTTTTTCATGGGGATTCTCTATTTAAATTTGTAGAAATATATTCCAGCACATGCACATATGAATACAGCGATAACTGTAATCCATAGCCAAATTTTCGGCCCGGCGATTTCGGCACGCAGTTCGGGTAAAAATTCACCTTTTTGTTCAATAATGTCTACCATATCAAACTTCCACTCAGCCATGTTTTGATCTTTGTTGCGGCGACCATTTGTTGCAACAATGTGGGGAGCATGTAAGCGAAATAAGAAATTTTTTCCTTCAAAAAAACGATTCACACCTTTTGCAAATTGTGTATTTTCTTCTTTTTTTTCTTCAAAAGAATACAAGAATAAATAATTACCATTATCGAGTTTTTTGACAGATATATCAGTTCTACGTCCAGGCTTTTTACCTTTGGTACTAAAAATTTGTTGTAAATCTTTTTGCAATTGCGAAGTGTTTCTTAGGTCTTTTATCGAGACGTATACACTGAAGAATATCAAGTCGTTTTTTTCGTACTCTTTTACCTCTGCTTTTCCGACATTTGGGTTTTTTTCTAGCAAAGCTTGGTTTTCTTTTCGTTCTTTTAATCGATCTTCTTCGCTTTTTAAGTTCATCATTTTGTACATCGATTTTGATACACCAAAGGCAATTCTGACGTGTCCAGAACCATCACCGTGAATCCAAATCTCTTGCTCAATTTCAATACAACTCGTTAATAAAACAATCGCAGTAAGCAATAAACAGGTTTTTTTTATCATTTTTGTCTCTCTTCATTTATAAACTGAACTAGATATTTGGTTAAGTAATTTTGTTTTGTGTGATGTTTGACTGCCGAATGAAGAGGCAATCTCATAATTTTGTATTTTTTGTTGTTATTCTATTTTGCCGTACTAAGTATTATAATATCTTAACTAGGACGCGTTATCAATGAGCTATTGGTAACTATCGTAGCCATCATCGCGGTTGGTGGCCATGACTAATCGATTTGAATAAAATCGCTAAAGGTTTTCTGTATATCAATAAATATAAAGGGAATAACTGAGAATGGCTGGGTCAAAAAGATCGGTCAAATTCACATGCTTTCAGACTGAAAAATTTAATTAGCGATATATCCTAGGCTAATAATTTAACTTAAAAAGAAAGGCTAAAAATGAGACTAATGTTGCTGATCTTGCTTTCAACATTTCTTTTTTGCCAAGAGCACCAAGCTATTTGCAATCGCAAATATTTTAAAACGTTAAAAAATCAGATTAACAATGCGCAAAAAAGTATTGATATTCTTGGTTTTTCAATGAAAACAAATACAAATGTGAATAAAAAAATTGTCTCTTTATTACGGCACGCTAAACAGCGCGGTGTAAAAGTGCGTGTATTATTAGAAGGAAATAGTTTTGTAAAATCACATAACTACAATACAGTACAAAAATTACTTAAAATAGGTGCACAAGCGAAAGTTAATACTTCTAGATACTTGATTCACGCAAAACTGGCAATTTTTGATAATAAGTATATTCTCTTTGGTTCGAGTAATCTGACATTTCAATCTCTTATTTTCAATAACGAAAGCAATATTCTTATTAATAGTGAAA
Organism: Candidatus Uabimicrobium helgolandensis; assembly: GCF_041508025.1. Taxonomy (NCBI): domain Bacteria; kingdom Pseudomonadati; phylum Planctomycetota; class Candidatus Uabimicrobiia; order Candidatus Uabimicrobiales; family Candidatus Uabimicrobiaceae; genus Candidatus Uabimicrobium; species Candidatus Uabimicrobium helgolandensis. The sequence goes on along the minus strand of NZ_CP165719.1, from coordinate 8,215,963 downwards.
GTATTGCAAAGTTTTATGTTGAATATTATGCATCGTTATGGAAAAATCCCAACAATAAATGCTCCTCAACAATAACTATCAATGATAGTTGTTATTTTTATGGCGATAAATATTATTCTGTGGTAGAAGATGCTTTAAAAAATGCCGAATCAGAAATCACTGTTATAATGTACTACGTGTATGATAAGAATTTATTTTTACTTGAATTACTTGCAAAAGCAAAAAAGCGCGGTGTTAAAATAAAAATATTACTCGAAAAAACGACAAGAAAAGCTTTTAACTCACATATATATATGTATAACGCAAGAGTGGCAAAAATTCTAAAGAAATATGGCATTTACAAAGTTTCGTTTGACTCTACATCGAAAGTCACACATAGTAAAATACTTATTGTCGATGGATATAAGACTATTATAGGATCGAATAACTGGTCGAAAAAAAACTCTTTTACACATCAGGTAGGAGCAGTGATTCATAGTAAAAAAATAGCCCTTTCTTTTGAGAAACATTTCCAGCAGTGTAAAAAGTAGTCTATTTTATTTTGACGATAACTTTACCTTTAGCCCTGCCAGATTCAACATAGTCTAAAGCTTTTTGCGTTTCGCTAAATGGAAATATGCGGTCTACAATAGGGCGAATTTTTCCGTCTTCAATAAAATTTCTTATGATATCTAATTGTTCTCCGCTATCAGACATGAATAGAAAAGTGTACTTTACACCAGATCGTTTTTCAAGTTTTGTTATTTTGCGAGTGACAAGTGAAAATAAAAGTGTTTTTAAAGTGCCAACTTTGTATTGTTTGCCAAATTTTGCATTAGGTAAACCTGATATAGAGACGATATTACCGTTTGGTTTTACTATAGAAAAAGCTTTTTCTAGATACTCTCCACCTAAAGTATCGTAAACAGCATCACAATTAGTTAGAACATCTTCGAAGTTTTGTTGTCTATAGTTAATAACACTGTCGGCACCTAAAGACTTTACAAGTTCCATTCCTGCATCACTGACGGTTGTTGTAACGTGTGCACCTATAATTTTTGCAAGTTGTATGGCAAATGTTCCTACTCCACCTGCGCCAGCCTGAATTAATATTTTTTGGTCTTTTTCTAGGTGCATTATGTCGCAGAGTGCTTGGTATGATGTGAGCCCAACCAAAGGAATTGAGGCCGCTTCTTCAAAAGACAGATTTTTAGGTTTTATTGCTACAGCTTTTTCATGGACTGCTATATATTCGGCAAAGGTCCCTATTCTGTTTTTTGGAACTCTAGCATAGATTTCATCACCTACTTTAAATTTTGTTACTTTTTTCCCTATTTTTGTAACAACTCCAGCAAAGTCATTACCTAAGATGAGTGGCATTTTATACTTAAGTAGTATTTTTACTTTGCCATTACGCATTTTAAAGTCTACAGGATTTACGCTAGCAGCGTGAATCTCAGCAAGAATATCTGATTCTCCGACTTCAGGAACGGGGAATGTCATTAATTCCAAAGGAATCTTACCATACTTTTTAATTGCATAAGCTTTCATTTTTTTCCCAATCTGCTCTTATTTTGGTTATACTAGTAATAGACAAAAAAAATAATTATAGCAAGAAAGGGAAGTTATGCTATGTCGCACTGTTTTTTTATCCATATTATTAACATTTTTATGTTGTTGTGGTAGTAAGCGTCCATTTGTATTTACAAATGCAACGCAAATGGCAGATTTGTATATGCAAGGTGAATTAACAGATCAAAATGGCAATCGTTGGGATATTTGGATTGTTCCAGGTATGTGTCCTGTATTAGAATTTTCTAAAGACAGCTGGGTTGATGCAGGTAGAGATTTATCTGAATATGGAAAAAAAGACCTCTGGAAAAATTGCGCTGATTGGAGTAGTGAGTCTTTGCAGTTTTCTGGAGAATCCTTTAGCGAATATTTAGTAGGAGGCATAACGGACGATTTTTCAGATGCAAGTAGTAATATTAGTGCCAATGTTAGTGAAGCCCCTTTTGGATGGATACCGCGCATTGTTGTAAATGCTTTTTGGGGATATTTAATAAAACCTACTTTTCGTTTAGCAACAGCCCCTATAGGTATTGTTGGTGGCGCAGCTGGAGCGGTTATTTTTCCTGTAGGCATTGTAATGAGTCCTATAGCTCTTGCAGCAGGAAAGTCAGTAATTGGTGGTACTCTTATCCCACTAGCGGGTATTACAGCACATCAATTTGTGTATCTTTTTGCCATTCCTAATCGTGAACCAGCGGTAGAACAAGATGGACGTTTCGGACTTTATATTACGAATAGAAAAATCGATTCAGCATATGAAGATGAACAGGGAGATCAGTTGGTGTACGAAGAGGAAGATTTAATTGACTCTAGTGAAGAAGAATCTGAAGGTGTTAAGCGACTCGATAAATCTGTACTACTAAAATTAGCGTCAGAATACATACTACTCAAGAAAATGCTTCTATTACATAATGTTTGGAAAAAGGAACAGAATTTGGGAGAGGATGAAGGACTTATTGTAAATATCGATAGTTCTCTTTTTTATAAAATACCATTTTCTGAAGAAGTACATGATTATTATAAAAATGCATTTTTTAGTGATTTTGTCGATATGTGGGAAAAAATGCAAATGGAGCTTCCAGAACTAACAAGAGAAGAACTTATTTCTGCAAAAGATGCATATGACGATTTTTATGAACAAGTAATAGATAAAATAGGATTTGTTGGTCAATAATCATTTGGTGTCGATGAAATGAATTTGGTATTTCTCCAAAAATGCAAAAGGAGGTTTACTTCCTTGCTCATGTTTTTTTATGCTAAAAACAACTTTTTGAGGAAATAATTCTTGTAACCAACTTTGCGGAAATTCTTGAAGTTTCTTTTGTTCTTTCTTAGGCAGTACCAATGATTCTCCACTTAAGCAGTTTCCAACAAAAAAGCCTTTTTTATTGTTGCTAAAATAGGTATTTTCCCAGTCTACTTCGCTATCGTTAATTAATTTTGAATTCTGTTTTTCGAATTGCATAGTTCCAATGTATTCTTTTATTGTAAAGGTCTGGCAAATATAGCGATTACTTGTAGTGCTTACTAGCCAGCTCTTTTCAGTACGCGTTAGTGAAAATGGTTGTTGTTCTCGTTGGAGAATAGGCATTGGGAGTTGTGTGAAAGAATGTTTGAATTGCTTGAGGTTTTTTGTGGTGAAATCATGGATCGTGGTAACGAGAGTCGTTTCATTGTTTTGTGGGCATAAATCAATAGAGGTGTAATGAACTAGCTGATATTGACTTAGCCAAAAAGCTAGCAATGATGTATTTACAATTGTCAAAATGAACATAATTACTGCACGATGATTAATATTTTTTTTACTAAAATTGATAAAAAAAATAATACATAAATGTAGTAAGCAAAACAGGCTAATACAAATGTAAATATTTGTAGACCAGAACCGAGGTTTTACAGGAGGAATGTCATATATTGCTTGAATTTTAGCGTAAGGATTTTTATGATTAATCACCATTTCGTCAATAGCAGATGAAGAAAATATATTAATAAAAAATATCTTTCCACGCCCATATAAGATTGTTTTTTTAGAATTATGATTTATTTCAGGCATAAAATTTGCTTTTAAAAATGCATTCCCTCCAGCAGCAACCCAAGTTTTGACTATGTTTTTTTCGCGCGAATTTAACTCGCGATTTATAAATAGGCAATTTAGTGGAGCTAATCCTTCCCAGTGATCGGGTAGCCACTTGATATGAGTGTAATAAATATCTCGGTGGGACACAGGTATAGAAGTATGAGAATTCCCATAGATACCAATGAGTTGATCTGTTTGTTTTAAAGTATTGAGTGAGAAATGTTGAGCTTGTTTTTTTTGAGCGACAATTTGAATGTGAACAAGTTGTTTAGATAAGATGCTGTAGCCAACATGTTGTGTGTTTGGAACTGTAAAATCAATATTAAAGTTATCAATAGATACTTTTAGATTAGTACTTTCTTGTGCGGTAAAACGTACAGGCCACCAAGTTCCTGGCCGATAGTTATTTGAATACAGAGGGTCTATTTGAATTTGAGTATAAATATTACAAATACAGCATAGAAAAAAAATGTACTTATACATTATGCTAAAACCTAGTAGTTGAAGTATGCAGTAGATTTTCATACAATAAAAAATCCTAGCGAAGGTTGTTCAATTTGGCAACAAGGTTGTGGTAGAAATTTAATATATTTTTAACCACGTCCCTAAATTGCAATTCTATCATAATCTGTATTTGACGTGTTAGGATATATTAAAATGATTTCTTTAGCAGCAATAGAATAAGGAAGAAGCTATGTCTTTTGTCGAAAAATTAGGAAAAGGAATACAAGGAGTTTTTGGATCTTACAACGATCGTTATATTGTAAAAGAAGTTATTCCTTTAGTAAATAAAGTCAATGCTCTAGAATCTGAGTGGGTGGCTTTAAGTGACCACGATTTAAAAGAAAAAACAACTCAATTTAAGAAGCGTTTGGCAGAAGGCCAGACTTTGGATCAAATCCTTCCTGAAGCTTTTGCTACAGTAAGAGAAGCAGCTCGCCGCGTATTAAACATGCGCCATTATGATGTGCAACTCGTTGGGGGAATAATTCTCCACCGCGGAAAAATAGCAGAAATGGTAACAGGAGAGGGAAAGACACTTGTTGCAACATCTCCTGCGTATTTAAATGCTCTTGAAGGTAAAGGGGTTTTCGTTGTTACTGTAAACGATTACTTGGCACAGCGTGACCGAGATTGGATGAGCACTGTCTACGAGTTTTTAGGTCTTAAAGTTGGCTGTATACAATCTTATATGGGGCCGAAACAGCGTCAACATGAATACGGGTGCGATATTACTTATGGTACGAACAATGAATTTGGTTTTGATTATCTACGTGACAATATGAAAATGTCAGTAGAGGATCAAGCCCAAGGCGTTCTAAATTTTGCCATTATTGACGAAGTTGACTCGGTATTAATTGATGATGCACGTACACCTCTTATTATTTCTGGACCTGCGGAAGCATCTAGTGAGAAGTATTACAAGGCAGCAAAGGTTGTTAAACAGTTAAAAAAAGATGAAGACTTTGAATTAAAAGAAAAAGAACAATTAGCACTTTTAACAGATGAAGGTGTAGAAAAAGCTGAAAAACTAGTAGGCGTTGACTCGTTTTACAAGGGAAAAAATATGGATTGGCCGCACCATATTACTCAAGCCCTAAGAGCGAAACACTTTTTTAAGCACGATGTTGAATATATTAAGTTAAAAGGCGAAATTGTTATTATCGATGAAAATACAGGGCGTCCGCAACCAGGACGACGTTGGAGTGATGGTTTACACCAAGCAATTGAGGCTAAAGAAGGGTTGAAGTTACGCGAAGAAAACCAAACACTTGCGACAGTAACATTACAAAACTATTTTCGTTTATTTAATAAACTTTCTGGTATGACTGGTACAGCGCTAACAGAAGCAATGGAATTTCATAAAATTTATAGCTTAGAAGTTTTTGCTATTCCGACAAACAGGCCGCTAGCACGTATTTCTCACGATGATGTTATTTATGGAACTGAACGCGAAAAATTTAATGCGATTATAAAAGAAGTGATGAAGAATCACAGTGTTGGTCGTCCGATGCTTATTGGTACAATTTCTATTGAGAAATCAGAAGAACTCTCATCTGTATTACAAGCGCGTAATATAGTACACAAAGTTTTGAACGCTAAACATCACGAGCAAGAAGCACAAATTATTACAAACGCAGGGCATCTTGGTAGTGTAACAATTGCGACAAACATGGCTGGACGTGGAACGGATATCGTTCTTGGTACTTTTACTCATGAAGAATTATTGGAGCACTGGAAAAAAACAGGACTAGCTCCGAAACGTCTTTCTGTGGGTGATAATAATTTTGAAGAAAAAATAACGCGCCATTGGGCAAAAGTGTATCTAAAAGAAAATGTCGATGCTCCTCTTGATGAAATTCAAAAACGATTGCAAGAAGTTTGGGATGAACTTAGCCTACCTTATTTGAGACTGTGCACTAAGATATCAGAATTAGATGGTTTGCATATTATTGGAACTGAGCGTCATGATTCACGGCGCATTGATAACCAGCTTCGTGGGCGTTCTGGACGTCAAGGAGATCCTGGTAGTTCGCGATTTTTTCTATCATTTGAAGATGACTTAATGCGCAAGTTTGCTCCTCCTACAATGATAAAAATGATGCAAAAACTTGGTATGCAAGATGGGCAGGATATTCAACATGGTATGATCAATCGTGGGATTGAAAAAGCTCAGAAAAAAGTAGAAGGATTTCACTTTGAAATGCGTAAATCTCTTCTTGATTATGATAAAGTAATGGATGAGCAACGCAAAATTGTATATGAAAAACGTAGTAAGGTACTCAAAGGAGAGGACCTTCGCGAAATGGTATGGACAATGATCGAAGAGCGCGTTGAAGATGCAGCTTATTCGATGCTACCAGAGAGGTTGACTGGCAATGTAGATGAATTTACCGAAATACGTGACTGGATAAAACGAAAATTCAATATGCAAGTAAGTGTTGCAGATATTGATTCTAAAAAAATAGATGCTGTGATTGAAAAAATTCTTGATACTTTAAATAAGAATTATGATAGTCGCGAAAAACAACTTGGTAGAGAAATGATGAGCAACTTAGAGAAGTATATACTTCTTGATACCATTGATTCAAGGTGGAAAGATCACCTGTATGCAATGGATGTACTTCGCTCTAGTATTAATTACGAAGCATATGCACAAATAGATCCAAAAGTGGCTTACAAGAAAAAAGGTTATGAATATTTTGATAAAATGATTATTGCTGTTCAAGAAGATGTCAGTGATTTTATATTTAAATTGGAAATTGAAGAGCCTGATATGGAAGATTTGGGTGACATTTGGAATCCTTCTCAGTTTAACCACAATGATCTTGGCGTTGATTTTGGAGGTGGTGGTGTAGATCGTGAAGCATATGAGCAAGCTCAAGTTGCAGCAAGCGCTACCGAAGTTAAAACAATTAAGCGTAGTGCTCCTAAAGTTGGACGCAATGATCCGTGTCCATGTGGTAGTGGTAAAAAACACAAAAAATGCTGTGGAAAAGCTTAAGTAGCACGCTACGAAAAAAAATGGACACTTTATTAATAAAAGGCGGAAAATCACTTCGCGGGACAGTTAAAATTAGCGGAGCTAAAAACGCAGCTTTGCCAATACTCGCATCTACTATACTTAGTCGTGGAACAAGTATTATTCATAATGTTCCGCAGCTAAGTGATGTAGATGTTATTGTGCAAATTTTAAGTTCTCTTGGGGTTGCAGTTCATCGCCGCTCAGATCAGGCGCTTGTTTGCTGTGTAAATGAAGAAACTTCATATGCAGCTCCTAGCGAGCTTGTAAAAAAAATGCGCGCTTCGATATGTGTCTTAGGACCTCTTCTAGCAAAACGCAAAAAAGCGAGGATTGCATTTCCTGGAGGTTGTGTAATTGGTGATCGTCCTATTGATTTGCATTTAAAAGGAATGGAAGCTCTTGGTGCACATGTACAAGTAGAAAATAATCACATTGAGCTAACAGCGCAAAAACTTAATGGAAACAGCATATATCTCGGTAGCTCTTTTGGTTCGACCGTTCTTGGAACAGCAAATGTAATGATGGCGGCTGTTCTTGCGCGTGGAAAGACAACAATTAAAAATGCTGCATGTGAACCTGAAGTAGAAGAATTAGCTAAGTTTTTAAATAAAATGGGTGCACAAATAAGTGGTATTGGTTCGAGAACACTTATTATTGAAGGTGTTGATGAATTAAGAGGAACGGAGCATCGTATTATTTCAGACCGCATCGAAGCAGGAACTTTTATGATTGCAGCAGCAATGACGCGCGGTAGTGTTGAGTTGCTGAATGCCAACCCTTTGTATTTACAAAGTATTATTACTACACTAAAAAAAATGGGTACGGTTATTGTAGAGGAGTCTAATCGAATAGTCGTAGAAGGGAAAGATAATTATTTACCAGTGAGTATAGAAACAACACCATATCCTGGATTTCCTACTGATTTACAAGCACAACTAACTTCTATGCTTACTATTATTCCTGGTGTGAGTTGTGTAACAGAAAAAATTTACCCTCATCGTTTTGCTTATGTAAAAGAGCTTTTAAAGATGGGAGCGTGTATTGAACAGAAAAAAGCAAGTGTTTATATTGAAGGAATAAAAACGCTAAAAGGCACGACGGTTTTTGCGTCTGATCTCCGTGCGAGTGCCGCACTTGTTTTAGCGGGCTTAGTTGCTGTAGGCGAAACTCAAATCAAACAAATTCACCACATTCAGAGAGGCTATGAAAATTTGCAAGTAAAACTATCTTATTTAGGTGCTGACATAAATTACAAGTAGTTTTACTTTGATGGAAGTCTATAGGTAATACGACCTTTTTCTAAATCGTAAGGAGAAAGTTCTACTTGTACAGTGTCTCCAGGTACAATTCGAATATATCTTTGTCTCATTTTTCCTGAAATGTGTGCGAGTACAACATGTCCATTGCTTAGTTTTACACGGAATTTAGTATTAGGTAATGCGTCTAAGACTTGACCTTCCATTAAAATTGCTTCTTCTTTAGACACTAAAAAAATCCTCTCAGTTCATATATATATTTTATTGTTAAATAAAAAAAATATTAGTAATGTTTTAAGTAAAGTAAGGTGTTATTTTTTGATGAGTTTTGGAGGGAAAAACACAATGACCCTGACGAGATTTGAACTCGTGTTGCAAGGTTGAAAACCTTGTGTCCTAGGCCTGGCTAGACGACAGGGCCGATTGATGAACAGATATTATCACAAGGTTTGTTGATCGTCAATAGTTTTTTTCAAAAAAAATAACTTTTTTTTGAATTAAAGCGTGGCTTTGCTCGTAAATACTTGTAGTACATTGTCTTGTGTAATGGACGTCCTTGTGGAAAAAGTAACTTTCTCACCGAAATAATCTGCAACTATAAAGTTTAATATAGTATATGTTATCATTTGGGGATGCGAGTCACCACAAGAGCCACACTCTACACCGGTTAATTCTCCATTCATATTATGTTAATGAAAGAAACCAATACTTTACGCCTTGTGCGAGTTGAAATAAAACACGATCCCGAACTTAAGAGATGGAGATGATGCGGTAAGCTGACCAATTTTTCATCTAGCACATAACTATGAAGAGCCATTTTGTTCTTTCTAAATTTTGTAGTTTTCTAACTTGCTACCGTGGTAAAAATCTAAGTAAACTAAACATGCTCTCCATCTTTTTTGGGAATCCATACAAATGGTCCAGGATTTTCTGTTTCTTTGTCGATAAACGAAGTTAGCATTGACCACATTACAACCGCTACAGAACCTATCCATGGTTGATAGTATCCAGGAAACCATAAACGAAAAGGACCACCTAAACAGTACACCCATAAACTAAATGATATACCAACAATTACTATTTGTTTCCAAGTGAGTTTCTTTTGTTTTCTTTGTGTACGATTTTTATTGCCAATAATTGGAGCTAGCACCAATAAAAACACAAAGATAAATGTGTAAATCCATTTTTGATTTTGGGCGTTAGTTGGAATAAGTCCAGCGATTAGGATATATGCTCCAATTATTTGCGCTGGAATTAAGCGCGTAACTTTTGCTAGATAATCTTGGGTGCTTTGCTTTGCCATTGAGAAACCTTAATTTTTAGTGTTTTGTTTTATTGTAAACTGCGTACAATAAAAAAGAATATACCTGTTAACGCAATCGAAACCGTTGGCCCAATAAACCACCAACGCAGTAACTTTATTTCTCCAAACTTCTCGCGTAAATACTCTTTGCCTTCTTCACTGTAGGCAGACTCTTCGTAGACAACTTGTTGTTTAATTAAAGATAACTCCGTAATGAGTTGTTCTGCCGTTGGTCTTTGTTGAGGAGTTTTTGCCATACATCTTTTTATTACTGCTGCAAATGCTTTTGGAACTTCACTACGATGATTTTCAATCGGTGATGGTTCTTCGTTGCAGTGTTTGTTGCATAATTCATACATGTTTTTTGTTTCGAAAGGTGGAGAGCCTGCTAACAAATGGTACATTGCACATCCTAATGCATAAATATCGGCTTTATCCGTTGCCTTGCTCCCAGAAGCTTGTTCTGGTGAAATGTATGCTGAGACACCAAGAATACCTGTTGTTGTTGATCCGTGACTGTTGGTTAAAGTTGCGGAAGATAAAAATTGCGAAATTCCTAGTTCAGTTACTGTTACTCTTTTATTTTGCGGCTCAATTAGTATATTTTTATCTGTTAAATGTAGGTGAGGAACGTTTTGTTTGTGTGCATGTTCTAAACCAGTGGCCATTTGCATACTAATATCGATTATTTCTGGAACAGATGGAGTATTTTCTTCTATGTATTTGCGTAAATTATATTTGAGATTTACAGATTCAAAAGCGCAGTATAGATAACGTGTACTGACTCCAAAATCAAGAAGTATTAAGAGATTGCGATGCAGAATAGAGGCAACGGTTTGAATTTGCTGTAAAAAATCTCGTTGAATACTATTACTTTGTTGTGGATCTTCGTTTAGGATTTCGCGTGAAATTCTCCATAGTAGTACATCCCGTTCTACGATCTTTTGCCGTGCAATTGAAAAATCACCTGTGTCATTTTTTTTAACTTCATTGATAATTGTATAAGACGAGAGTGTGTCTTGTTTTTGACCTATACTTTCTCCTGTGAAGGTAAGAACAGTAGCGCCAATACCTATCTTATCATTACTTTTTAGTTTTGATTTTCCAGGAATCTTATGTCCGTTTAGGTATGTTCCATTATGACTACCCATATCAAAGAGGTAGTATTCTCCTTTGTCAAAAGCGACACAGGAGTGCTTACGTGATGCGCGCAAGTCTCGTAATACACAACTTACATCAGAGGCACGCCCAACGACATTTTCTTTCTTGCCTAGTTTATAAACCGTGCCAACATTCTCACCAACAATAACAGTTAATTTTGCCATTTTTGTGCCTCTAGTAATTTTGCAATGTTTTTAGGAAGGGAAGATGTTCATGTAAATTGGGAATGTATTTTTCTCCCCAAAATATTAAGGACACAAACAATATTCCACAAACAAAGATAAACAAACTAAACAGTATTGGTTGTACATAAGAAGCTTTGTGATTGACGAGAATTTTGTCTTTCTCTTTGTTGTCTAAGACGCGATCAATCGCATTGTGTAAATCTAGTTGATTCTTAAAGTTTTTTAGCTCTTCAAGAACTTCGTTTGCCGTTTGATAACGATCTTTGGGTTTTCCTGCCATACAACGAAATACAATATCGTTAAGCATTATAGGAATGCGATTATTTATTTCGTACATTGGAATAGGGCAGTTTTTTGTTGAATCTTCGCCGTATTTAATACGTTCGATAATTAAATTTCTTACATCATTTCCTTGAAATGGGCGTGCTCCGGTAAACATTTCGTACATCATAACACCAATACCAAAAACGTCAGTGTATGTTCCTACTGCAGTGGAACGCGCCTGCTCTGGTGCCATGTAGTGAGCGCTTCCTAAAATGTGTCCGACTTGAGTCATATTTTCATCATCAACAAGTGATTTAGCAATACCGAAGTCTAAAATCATAGGTGCCAAATCTTTTGTAATGACGACGTTATGGGGTTTTAAATCGCGATGAATAATTCCTTTTGAATGTGCAAGAGCTAAGGCGTCGCAAAACTGTAGCATCATGTCTAAACGTTGAGAGAAAGATAAGTTGTTTTTTTTGATCTGTTCGACCATTGATAATCCTTCTACGTATTGCATAGTATAGTAGTGCATACCATTTTCTTCTCCAATATCAAATATAAGTACTATATTTGGATGTATAAGAGAAGATGCAAGCCGCGCTTCACGTTTAAATCTTTTTATTGTATTTGGCCGCGCTTGCATAAGATTTGTAAATAAAATCTTTAGTGCTATGTTACGGCCAATAACATCTTGTTGTACTTTAAGTACGCAACCGCTAGCTCCCTGGCCAAGATGCTTTAGTACTTTATACTTGCCTATTCGAGATGGTATATCCATTGTTTTGCCCTGTCACAAGAGTAGGTCGCAAATAACGTGTTTCTTGTCTTTAATAAGTGAGCTGTCAAAAATAGTGGCTCTATAAAAATTATAGGCTACAAATATATCAAATTCAAGTAAAACCTAAGAGACAAATCAAAAGTATCTCTAAAGAGTTGTAACATTATTAGGTAAAATCAGATGAATATATTATTGCATTTCAAATATAAATTGAGAATTTTCGATGTTTTGATAAATCTCACTCTAAATTAATTTTCACTATTTGGAGTGTGTTATCAATTAGATGTTAATAATTATCTAAGCTCGTAGCCGTTGTCGTGAACTTCACCGTGACTGTGACTGAGTATTCTAAGCATTTCTTAAAAAAGAAGCTGTAGTTGCTCAGTTATGATTACGGCTACGAGCTTAGATTACGACTAGGTCGTAGTCGCAGTTACGAATTTTTCAGCATAATGTCTTAATTGATAATAGCTTTGTATTTAGTGGTAAATTGAATTTTAATATTTGTTTTATCAATGAAGATTTTTGATAATTCGATGAATTTTACCTTCGCGAACTTACATTACCATTATTGCACCTTTGCCTATTATTTTTTCTATTTCTTCAAATAATTCGACACCAGGGCGCAAAAAATACTTTTCAGCAACTTCTAGGTCTGTGACTATATCCTTACCTTCAATGTGTAAAAATGTTTTACAATCGCCGCGGTACTTAGAACAAACGTCAAATAATTTTCTGACTTCATCTTCCGTTTTGTTTTTGATTTTTAAAGTGATACGCGTAATTAAGTTTTCTAAACCTTGCTCCATTGGTATTACTTGGTCAATTATGATTTCGGGTTCGTCTTTTTGTTCATTCATTTTTCCACGAACAAAAACAGCTTGGTCTTCTTGTAAATACTCCGAATATTTGTGATATGTATCAGGAAAACAAATCATGCTACAACTGGCAGTGAGATCCTCTAAGTATACTTGGGCCATCTTGCGTCCTTGGTTACGACCACTTTTGATAGTGATTTCTCTTTTTCCTGATATCATACCACCAAGCATTGAGGCTCCAGCACTATTCTCTTGGTACAAGGAATCGATAGTTCTTCCGCACATCATTGCAATATAATCGGACCATTGTTGTAGAGGGTGGCCTGAAAAGTAAAATCCAAGTGTTTGTTTTTCGAACTTTAAATTTTCAATTTCACTCCAATCATCGACCTGCGGATACAAGTCATCTGCATCGGAAACTTCATTTACTTCTTCGGCTGCAAAATCACCAAACAAATCCATTTGATTACTATTCTTTTGTTTTTGAATGTTTGCACCAAGTTTTAGCATCTCAGGAATTCCGGCAAACATCTGACTTCGTGATCTTTCAAAGCAATCAAAAGCACCGCTTTTAACAAGTGCTTCCAGGGTTTGTTTGTTAGCAACACGTGTATCGACATTTTCACAAAGATCAATGAGTGATTTAAATTCACCGATATTATCGCGCGTTTCCATCATTGATTCGACTGCTTTGTCACCTACACCTTTTATTGCAGAAAGGCCAAAACGAATTTTGTCCTCGTTTTCTACACAAAAATAGGAACGACTTTTATTGATATTTGGAGGAAGCACTTCGATATCCATTGATCCGCATTCACTTATATAACGCACGATTTTATCGGTATTCTGGTTTTCGCACGTCATTAAAGCACACATAAACTCTTTAGGGTATAGCGCTTTTAAGTAAGCTGTTTGGTATGTTACCAGCGCGTATGCCGCACTGTGTGACTTGTTAAAACCGTACCCTGAGAAATATTCAATTTGCGAGTAAACTTCAATTGCTAGCTCTTCTGAAATCTCATGTTCTGCTGCGCCGGCTACAAATTTTTCGCGGTAACTATCCATTAACTCCTGGATTTTCTTTCCCATTGCTTTGCGCAGTTTATCCGCTTCGGATAGGGAAAAATTAGCCATCTCTTTGGCAATCTCCATTGCTTGCTCTTGGTATAGAATCATACCAAAAGTTTCAGATAAGATTTGTTCGAGTATAGCATGTTTGTATACTGGATGTTCCTCACCATGTTTACAACGGATATAGGTGTCAACCATTCCACTTTTTAGTGGACCTGGACGATAGAGAGCTACGAGCGCTATGATATCTTCAAAGCGGTCAGGGCGTAGTCTTTTTACAAGATTACGCATTCCGTCGGATTCTAATTGGAAAACTCCACCAGTATCTCCGCGCATAAGTAGTTCGTAAGTTTCTTTGTTATCGAGAGGAATCTTTGAAATATCAATTTCTTTGCCAGTATTGGTATGTATAATTTTAAGAGCTTTATCAATAAGTGTTAATGTGCTTAGTCCAAGAAAGTCCATCTTAAGAAGACCGAGACTCTCTAAGTATTTCATCGAATATTGCGTTGCAATTGTGCCGTCAGAACTTTTATAAAGTGGACAGTATTCTGTTAAATCTGCGTCGGCAATGATAACTCCTGCGGCATGTAACCCTGGCTGTCTGTTGAGACCTTCTAAATTTCTGGCAACATCAATTAGTTCTGTGATTAAGCGATCTTCTTTGTACGCTTTGCGAAAATCTTCTTCTTCCTTAAGAGCTTTTTCAATTGTGATTCCAGGCACAGCAGGGATTTTTTTTGCTACCTTATCTACAACAGCAAGTGGAATGTCCATAGCTCTTGCAACATCGCGAATTACCGCGCGCGCAGCCATTGTTCCAAAAGTAATGATTTGCGCTACCTGTTTTTGCCCGTATTTTTGAGATACGTATTCAATAACCTCACCGCGGCGTTCTGTTTCAAAGTCGATATCGATATCGGGCATCTCATTACGTCCTTCATTTAAAAAACGCTCAAAAATGAGACGGTATTTCAAAGGATCGAGATCGGTGATTGTTAGCGCGTAGGCAATGATACTTCCCGCAGCAGATCCGCGCCCTGGTCCTACAGGAATTTCTTTTTGTCGTGCGTAGTTAATGAAGTCCCATACAATCAGGAAGTATGAAGCAAAGCCCATTTTGCAAATGACGCCAAACTCTCTTTCGAAGCGGTCTTTAACTTCTCCTTTGACTTCTCCGTAACGTTTGTGTAAGCCTTCTTCACAAAGTTGCCGCAAATAATCTTCGTTGGGAATATCATTTGGAGTATCAAATTTAGGAATGTGGATTTCTCCTAGGGGGATTTCTAAATTGACTTTTTCGGCAATAAGCAATGTATTTTCGGCTGCCCCTGGAAATTCTTCTGCTTCTTTACGCATCTGCTGCGGGGATTTCATATAAAATTCTTGTGAGCCAAAGCGAAAGCGGTCGGCTTTTTTTACTAAGTTACCTGTTTGGATACAGAGTAGTACATCATGAGGCTTTGCATCTTCTGCACGTAAGTAGTGTATGTCGTTTGTGTAAACTAAAGGTAATTTGAATTCTTTACCCATCTTAATTAACTCATCGTTGGCGATATATTGTTCTTTTATTTTGTTCTTTTGTAACTCAATGTAAAAATCTTCGCCAAATACATCTTGGTACCAGCCCATTACTTTGCGCGCTTTTTTTAGGTCCTTATTGAGAATATTACGACAAATTTCTGAGGCCAAACAACCTGAAAATGCAATGATTCCTTCGCTATGTGCTGCTAATAGCTCACGATCAATACGCGGCTTATAATAAAAGCCTGTCAAATAAGCTTCTGAGGCTAGCTTCATTAGGTTTTTATAGCCTGTGTAGTTCTTTGCAAGCAGTGTTACGTGGAAAGCGCGTGCGTTTTCTCGGCCTCTTGCTAAGCGACTATTAGGGGCGACATAAGCCTCGTAGCCAACAATTGGTTTAATACCTTCTTTCTTACATGCTTGAAAAAATTCAAGGGCACCAAACATATTGCCATGATCGGTGATACCAATAGCAGGCATACCAAATTCTCTTGCTGCTTTTACCAAATTTGGTATTTTAATCGCTCCATCCAAAAGACTATAATGGGTATGTGTATGTAAATGTACAAATTGATCACTCATCGATAACTCCATGCAATTGAGGATTCAAAAAAGTTATGACACTTGAAAACGTAGTTGCCTTTGCAGCCGTAAGTTTTATGATCGCTATCTCTCCGGGTGCTAGTTGGGTTTATGTCATCCAGTCGACTATTCATGTAGGACAAAAAGGTGGATTCGTAGCAGTACTTGGCAACGCTATTGGTATACTACTACATGCTGCTTTTGCTTTTTTAGGGTTGGCTATTTTTGTACAGCTTATTCCCCAGCTATTTTTTATTTTAAAAATGTGTGGTTCCCTGTATCTTTTTTATATGGGGGTAAAAAATATTTTTTACGCAAAAGAACTTTCGTTCAAAAAAGTTCAAAAAAATGTTTTATTAAAAGAAGTACTTATTGATGGTATTTTTATGAACTTATTAAATCCGAAGGTTGTGATTTTAATGATAGCGTTATTACCTCAATTTGTTGATATAAAAAGTAACAGATTAGCAGCACTATATCTTGGCAGTCTTCATGCTATAGTTGCAAGTATTGTTCTTTCCTTTGTTACTATTTTGGCGCGACGTTTTTTAGTAAGAAATCATCACGCTGTTATATTTTCGTGGTGTAGTGGTTTAGTTCTCTGTGTTTTCGCTATTCAATTGTTGTTTTTTGATTTTTCTTAATGCTTTCTAAAATAAAATACGTTTAGTTTGTTGAAATGTAAATACTGTTATGCGTTTTATATCTTCTAGTATCAAGTAAAATGTAGGTATAATCAACAAAGTGATTACTGTAGCAAAAATAAGACCAAAGACCAGAGAAATTGCCATCGGAATTAGAAATTGTGCTTGAAAACTTTTTTCTAGTAGAAGAGGAATTAAGCCTAAAACAGTAGTGATTGTTGTCAATAAGATAGCTCGCAATCGACGACGTACACCTGTAAGAAGAGCTTCCTCTAAATTGTCAGTATCTTTACGTGTATCATTAATAATACTAACAAGTACCAAACTATCGTTTACAACTACACCTGAAAGAGCCACACAACCAATCATAGATAATAGCGTAAAAGGCATTTGCATAATAAAATGCCCAAATATAGCACCTATAATTGCATATGGAATTGCAACCATAATAAGGAGTGGTTGTGAATACGAGCCAAACAAACTTGCAATGATCGCATAAATAATAAGTAGCGCGGCAGGAAAACCGACAAACAATGAAGAAAAGGAGTCGCTAGTTTGCTTTTTTTGACCTTCAAAAGAAAAAGTGATGCCCGGAAACTTTTTGTTCAAATTAGCAAAATCCTTTTCAATCGTCGCTGTTAATCCTGATAGATTAACTTCGTCTTCGTCTACTTCTGCTGTAATTGTTGCGACGCGGTTGCCTTCGTAACGCGATAGCGAAGCGTAGCCACGAGCAGTTGAAATTTCAGCAACTTCTTCGAGTGGAATGCGTTGGCCTGTTGCAGTTGAAATTTTTAGGGCCGATAAATCGGTCATGCTTTTACGTTGTTCTTTTGGAAGTAGAACGCGAACAATAATCTCTTCTTTATTTTCTTGTAATTTTTGTGCTTCAAAACCAAAAAGAGCATGGCGTACTTGTAGCGCAACGTCGGAAGTTGTCATTCCCAACATGTAAGCATTATCTTTTAATCGCAAACGAATTTCTTGTTTACCGCGTTGTAAATTATCATTTACCTCAAGTACACCCTGTTTCTCTTGAATAGCACCTTTCATATACACAAGTGCTTCACTAATTTTACTTAATGATTCACCAGTGACACGTATTTCGATATCAGCACCTTGTGGTCCGCCAGCTTGCTCTTGTAACAGTAGTTTTTTAGCTCCAGGAATTTCCCCTATTTCACGACGAATAATAGAGATAACTTGAGAAGAACTACGCATGTTGTTGCGCACACGAATGTCGGAATCGACGAGTTCAACAGTTATTTGTCCTACAGTTGCGGGATCGTTTGCCGTTTTGCGACCGCGATCTGAAAATGAAGTTCCAATTACTGAAAATGCGCTTTTGACTTCAGGGACATCCAGAGTTACTTTTTCTATTTTTTTTATGACAGCCAAGGTGATTTCTTCTGGTGTTCCTGAGGCCATCTCTAAGTCAATGGTCAGCGTTTCGGCGTCTACTTTTTGCAAAAATACAAAGGGAACAAGGTCACCACGAACTAGTCCTATGACAAATAAACAAAAAGCAATGCTTGCAGCTACTGTAATATAACGCCATCGTAGACAAAAGCCGACAAAGTTAGCGGTTATGTTTGGCAAAGTGACTTCTAGAAATATATTTTTTGCTATCTGAAATTTATACCACCATTTTGCTATGAAGTTAGAAGGTGCTTTTTTTTCTTTTATATGAGAGAGGTGTGCTGGAAGAATTAAAAAGGCTTCAACTAATGACACGGCTAAAGCAGCGATCATTACTTTGGGTAATACACCTAAGAATGCGCCTATTTCTTTTCCTAGAAATAACATCGGAGCAAAAGCAATAATCGATGTTAAAACGGCAGCTAACACTGGTAAAGAAACTTCGTTAGCTCCACGAATAGCAGCAGCACCACTTTCTAAATCGCCCTTACGAATGCTCGAATAAATATTTTCGCTGACAATGATTGCGTCATCCACAACTAAACCCAAAACGAGAATGAGCGCGAATAGGGACATCAAGTTAATTGTAACTCCAAGCCAAACCATGAAAATAAAGGTTCCAAGAAATGATACAGCAAGTCCCAAAACTACCCACAGTGCGGTTGTGATATCCAGAAAAATTATTAACGATAATAAAACTAGAATAGATCCCCAGAATGCGCTGCGCAACATCAGATCGAGACGCTGAGTAATAAAACGCGATAGCTCATTAGCTGTACCTAACGTTACTGCTCCAGACAAACGAGTGGGATTGTTTTTAATATACTCTTTTACTATTCCTGCTATTTTAAGAGCATCTTGTTCTGGCGTTTTCATCACCGTAATCATACAGGCGTTTTTTCCAGCAAAGCGCCCTTTTTCTATTTTATCTTCAAAGCTATTCTCGACAATTGCTATGTCTTTTAAACGTACGATCGCTCCTGTTTCGCTGTTGCTGATAATCGCAATTTGCTCTATTTCTTTAGCTTTTTTGCTTTCGGCCATGGTGCGTACGCCAATATTACTACTACTTCCTTTTAACTGTCCTCCTGGAAGATCCAAATTTATCGCTGCAATTTTGCGTCCAACGTCTTCAAATGTAAGGTTATGTTCTTCTAATTTTTCGGGAAATACCTGAATGCGAAGTTCTTGGTTGCGAATACCAGAGATAAAAACTTGTGATATGTCGGGAAAACTTTGTATATCGTCTTTGATATTAATCGCAGTACGTCTAAGGGCTCTTTCGTCCACGTCACCATATACCATGACAGAAATAACAGGAATCGTGGCCTTTAGTTCCGTAATTATCGTGTCTTCTGTATCTTGAGGAAGTTCTGATTTTATTTGATCGATTTTAGTACGTAAATCGTTGAGAACTTTATCTTTATTAGCGTAAGGATATAAGGTTACAGTCGTAACCGAAACACCTTCAAAAATAGAAGATGAAGTGCTTTCTATATTATCTACTGATTTTATCTCACGTTCTATTTTGACAGTGACAGACTTCTCAATTTCTTCGGGTGTCGCGCCTGGAAAAGGAGTATTTATAATAAGTTTATCTAGATTAAAGTTAGGAAAAAATTCGCGGACCATTGTAAACCAAAAATACAATCCTCCAAGGAGTATTCCCAACATAAGTAAGTTGACTGCAACTGGATTTTTCACTGAAAATTTAGGTAGATTCATAAGTTTATCTCTGCTTAGAAGTTTGATAGCCGCTAAAAATTCCTACGTGAGAACCTTCGGATATTTCTTCTACATTGGTAATAATTACCTCGTCGCCTTCTTGTAAACCTGCACTGGCTAAAATATATTCTGAAGTACTTGCTTCAATAGTGAGTGGTCTTTTTTCCACGATTCCTTTGTTTTTGTGTTCAGGAAGTTTGCGTGCTATAAATACAAAACCGTCGATTACAGCCGTGCGAGGAATAACAAACATATCTTGGTAGAGTTTTCCCTCTACTTTGCATACAGCGAAAATGCCTGTTGGAACTATTTTTTGTTGGTAATTAATTTCAACAAAAACTTGGAATGTTCTTGTTTGAGCGTCTATATCTGGAAGAATTCGTACAATTTTTCCCTTACGCGATTGTGAACCATTTATTGCGATCTCAACTTGAGAACCAATATTAATTTGTCCATAGCGCGAAGCAGATAGAGAAATAGCAACAGCGACTTTATCGATATTCACTATGCGTAGTAGTGCCATGCCAGGAGTAACACGCGCTCCATAATTTACATGAACGTTTGTTATGTAGCCTGCATACGGAGCGTATATTTTTGTTTTACGCAAGTCGTTTTTTATTTGTTGAAGTTGCGCCTTTGCAAGTGTAACATCTGCACGAACGCGTTTGCGGCTATTGATTTGCGATTTATATTGCCAGCTTAGGCGTAGAACCTCTTTTTCTGTTTGTGAAGTTTGCATAATCTGACGATCAAGATCACTAGGAGAAATTCCACGTTCCTGAATTAGTTTATTTAGCCTTTGCAGTTCCCTAGAAGAGGTTTGCCATTCTTTTTCTGCATTCTTTAGTAAGCTTTCTGTACCTTGAAATTCAATTTCAAGGGCTTTTACTGCTGCTTGAGCTTTTTCTAAATTTGATTTAGCTGAAATATATTGTTGTTGTAAATCGTCGTCATTTATTTCTAATAATTTTTGTGGTTTATCCGTTGCCGCAAAAATTTCACCGCGTCGTAAACGAGGAGAAATCCACTTGATAACGCCTGCAACTTCTGCAGAAACAGTGGTGTCTAATATCGGCTCAACAGTGCCATATCCTTTGATTTGTTCGCGATAGTTTTTGCGCACAACTTTTTGAACCTTTACTGTTGTAAAAGCTTGTATTTTCTCTACTTTTTTGGGCTCTTTTTTTAACATTGCGAGTAAGTTGTTTACTGTCATTCCCGCAGATAAGAATATTATAGAGAATACAATAGAAATTTTGACTTTGCGAAAAGTAGACCAATCTTTTTTAGGTTTCATGTTATTACTCTATATATGTAAGAATTTTGAGTTTATCTTTAACTATCAGTACTAGAAACTTAATTGATAGTTAGTGCTGGTAATCTAGGGGTTATTATCAATTAAAACATTATACTAAAAATTCGCGACTGTGACTGTGACCCTCGCCGTAATCGAGATCGTAGCCGTAATCATAACCGAATAACTGCGATTTTCTTTTTCAAGAAATACTTAAAATATTCGGTTATAGTCAGGATCACGACTATCGCTACGATTATGATCGTTGTTTATATCTAACTTGATGATAGGCCCTAGGTATTTATTTTTTTAATAAGTCTTGTAAAGCATCTTGTAAAAAATTATGTTGGAAAACGTATCCGGAGTCCATTATTTTTTTGGGTTTAGCGCGCGTACTCGAAAATAGCATTTCGTCGCTCATTTGCCGCGCAAGGGTTTTAAATACAAAGCGCGGTACAGGAAAAATAGTAGGCCGAGATAGCACTTTTCCTAATGTTTTGGTCATTTCTTGGTTTGTTACTGGATTTGGCGCACACGCATTAATTGGGCCAGAAACATTTTTATTATCAATAATATGCTCAATAATGCCGACAATATCATTGATACTAATCCAACTCACATATTGCTTTCCGTTACCTAAACGACCACCTAAACCTAATTTAAATGGAAGAAGCATTTTTTGTAAAGGTCCGCCACTCGTCCCCATAACAATGCCTATTCGCAAATTAGTTATTCTAATATCTTTTTCTTTTGCAACGGAGGTTGCTTTTTCCCACTCATCGCAAACATCTACTAGGAATCCATTTCCTTTTTTATCTGTCTCGTCAACAAAACGATCACCGTTGTCACCGTAAAAACCAATGGCTGAAGCACTTATTAGAAGTTTAGGTGGCTTTTCCATTTCACTCATTTTTTGGGCTATTAGTTTTGTGCCTTGACGTCTACTTTCCATAATCGCATTTTTCTTTTTTTGTGTCCAAATGCCTAATATATTTTCTCCAGCAAGATGAATAACTACATCGATTCCTTCTAGGGCTTTTTCATCTAATTTTTGCTCGCTAGGTGACCACGAAAATTGATCTTCATCTTGTGGTTTCGATCTCACCAGTCGACGAACTTGGTAGCCTTTGTTGTTAAAGTGTTGTCTCAAAAATGAACCAACAAAACCGTTTGATCCTGTAAGTAAAATTTTCATGGTGTGCTCCTCTAGGGATGTTGCAGGTGAAATTTTATGTAAAATTTGGTATATTTGCCGCATCCTAATTTTGTCAACAAGGCATGTTTAATACAAAAACTTTAGCAATTTGGCATACACGATATGTGTGCCAGAAGTTTTATTAAAAAAAAATCAAGAAAAAATGTTATAACATACAAGGATGAAGTGTCTTCTAAATAAATATACGTTCTAATTTGGAGTTAGTTGGCACTTTATTTGAAGCATTTAACTACACATCCTAATAAAATTATTTTTTATTAGGGAAATTTGATTTATAATGACACTAGGGCGTGTCCTTACTAAAACAGTATATAGGATATGTTCTAATATACTATAGTAGTATACAACTTTGTACAAACACTTTATTTAAAATTTAATATTTGTGGAAGGTTCATGGAATGATACAAGCGGAAAACCTTTCCATGCTTTATGGGCCGGTAACTGCTCTTGATAACGCCAACTTTGAAATTAAAAAAGGCGAAGTTATAGGGTTACTGGGTCCCAATGGAGCAGGTAAATCAACGACATTGAAAATTTTGACTTCATTCATTTATCCAACAATAGGAACTGCATATGTTGCAGGAAAAGACGTGCGTAAAGATCCGGTTCCTATTCGCAAAATGATAGGTTACTTGCCTGAACAGTTACCTCTTTATATGGATATGGAAGTTTGCGAGTACCTAAAGTTTGTAGGTAATGCACGCGGGCTTTATGGTCTCAATTTACAAAAACGTTTGGACTGGGTAGTTGAAAAATGTGGCTTAAAAATGATGTATCGCAAGATCGTTCGCGAACTATCTAAAGGTTACAAGCAAAGAACGGCTCTAGCGCAAGCTTTACTACATGATCCAGAAATTATAATTCTTGACGAGCCTACTAGTGGTTTAGATCCTCATCAGATTTTAGAAATTCGCTCTCTCATTAATGAGTTAGCACAAGACAAAACAGTTATATTTTCTACTCATATCTTGCAAGAAATAGAGGCAATTACTAGCCAAATTATTGTTATTAATCGCGGCAAAATAGTTGCTAACGGAAAAATTCCTGATATTCGCAAGCAAGCGATGCCAAATCACCGATTGCAGTTAGTAATAGGAAAAGATGTAGAAAGCGATGAGGTAACTAAAACATTACAAGAAATAGATCATGTCAAAAAAGTGGAAGAAAAAGCACAAGGTGAAGAGACTATTTACACTATTGAGTCTTCAAAGGATGAAAATCCTATCGCTGATATTTCAAAGCTCGTACGTGATAAATCGTGGAACTTTTCCGAATTAAAACGTCATCCTTTGAGTCTCGAAGAAGTGTTCCTTGCACTCACTCGCAATGCGAAAGGAGAACAAGCATGAGAAATATATTTACCGTTCTACGCCGAGAGTTAGCTACTTATTTTAACTCTCCTATCGGTTATATTTTTACTTTCGTATTTGTAGCACTTAATATTTGGTTGTATCAGATTTCTTTTTTCTCTGCTCCTTCCGCAAATATGCGTATTATGTTTCAAACCTTGCCTTTCATTTTGATTGTTTTTGTGCCTCTTGTTACTATGAGATTATGGGCAGAAGAGCGCAAGGAAAACACAATTGAAATGCTACTGACATTTCCAATGCAACCATCGCATTTAGTTTTAGGAAAGTATTTGGCGAGTTTAATTTTCTTCGCCATTTCTTTAGCTGGAACAATATGTTTACCTATCATGTTAGGAGCATTAGGTTCGCCTGATTGGGGAATTATCCTTTCTTCTTATATCGGGGCCCTACTTCTTGGATCTTTATTCTTGGCTGTTGGGATTTTCATTTCTGGCCTTGTTAAAGACCAAATAGTGGCGGCTGTTCTTTCTCTAGGAGCTTGCTTTTTTCTCTATATTTTCGGTTTAGATATGATTGTTGCTAGTATCGATGCGATGATCAAGAATACTACTGGAATGAATGTGGAGTTCGGGCAAATATTGAAAAGCTTTTTAACAGTTACAGCTCACTACGAACCTTTTGTTAAAGGAATCATTCCTACAGCCTCCCTTGTATATTTTCTTGTGTGGACAGGAATGTTCTTATTTCTAAATGGAATGTATTTAGAGGGTCGTAACCGCAAAGGACACAAACTTTCGTTTGCCACTTCTTTTGTACTTTGTTGTTTCATCGGTGTATTTTCTAACTACTTGCTTGAAGGATTAGCTGTAGGGCGTTTGGATGTAACAGAACACAAAATTCACACTGTTTCTCCTGCAACGGAAAAGATTCTGACCTCTCTTGAGGGAGATGTGATGATCAAACTCTACATTAGTCCAAAAGAAGAGCTACCAATACAACTCAAAAGTCTTGAACAACAAGTGGCAGATAAACTAGAAGAGATGCGCATTGTTAGTAGTGGCAAGATGAAGTTTTCAGTCGTGCACATGCAAACACAGCGCTTAATTGACGATGAAGAAGATGAACAACAAAGAAAACAACATCGTGATGAAGAGTCTCTGGAAAAATCATTGATGAAAAAAGGTGTACAACCTTTTCAAATTGCTTTAGGTGAAGCAACAAAACAAAGTACGCAGCTTATATATTCGTCTATGGGAATTGCTTACATGGACAAAAAAGAAGAATATATTCCGCGTGTTGTTCCGCAAACACTTGAAGAACTTGAGTACCAAGTGATGACTATTATCTACCGTCAAACGCGGGACAAGCAAACTGTAGCGCTTGTTGCTCCAAGAAGTTCAATTGATCCAGCTATGATCCCTATTATGCGTCAAATGGGGCGACCAGTACCTCCTGGCGAATACGATGTGATCGAAAGACTTTTGACTTATGATGGCTATGAAGTAAAGCGTGTTGATTTAACAAAACGCAGCCCTCTGCCAGAAGAATTTGATACGATTGTTGTGCTAGCCCCTCGTAAACTCAACGAACGTCAAAAATGGGAAATTTCTCGTGCTTTACATAATGGCAAAAATGTATTTTTAGCTGTTCAAAATTACGAGTATGACTATCGTCAAAAAAACAAAGAGTTGGAAATTAATCGCCAAAATTATGAACCAGGGGTAAATGACTGGTTAGAAAAATATGGGGTTAAGATCGACGAAGAAGTGTTGATGGATTCCAATAATTTTGTATTGACTGTTCAGCAACAGGCATCACAAGAGAACCCTTTTGCTGCGATGTTTGGTTTACAAGTTGATATGCCAACTCATATTATTGTCACACGTGATTTTATGGAGCAAGGGAGCCCTATCACTAACCGTATTGATCAAGTTGTTTATTTGTGGGGATCTGCTCTTGATATTGATGAAGAAACCATCAAAGAAAATAAATTGACAGTAGAAACTTTAATGACAACTAGTGACAAAGCATGGAAATTGCCAAAAACGAGAATTTTAACAAGAGAAGATCGTAATCCACCGCTACAAGGATTTTCATCTTATCCTTTAATTGCTCTTCTCAAAGGTCAGTTTTCTGATGCCGACGAAAAAACACCAGAATGGCCAAAAGAGCCACAGCAAAATCCTAATCAATTTACTCCGCCAGCTCCTGATTCAAAGGTAAGCGAGGCGAAACCAGCTCCAGGAAAACTACTGGTAATTGGTTGCGGAAAGATGTTTAGTCAGACTTTTTTAACACACAGTCTTGATTTGTTCCGCAATGGAGTTGATGTTTTAACAACAGGTGGAGAACTGTCTAGTATCCGCAGTAAAAAAATAGCAGCACGTACTATCAATAAAATTTCTGATAGCGATAGAACTTTTTGGAAAGTACTGAACTATTTAATTATACCACTGCTTATTGTTATTATTGGTATTTTGCGTTTGCAAGTGCGCCGTATTACTCGTGATCAATATACTATGAGTGTTATGTAAACAAATATCTAAAAAATTACTTTTGGTTTGAATATTTTAGTGTGTTAAGTGGATGTAAACTACTGCTTGACACACTAAACATCTGGACTACACCTTTGCAAAATTTTCATTAGAGGTAGAGGAAAAAAAATGAATAAGAAACTTGTAATACTATCAGCTGTTGCTGCTGTACTCGCTGTAGGTATTCTTATAAAGAATAAAATGCGAACAACCACAAGCGTAATAGAACAAACAGATGCTAAAAAAGTTTTGGGTGATGATTTTTTAATTGCAGATATAAAACAAATCGCTCTATATGACGGAAGTAAAGCAGAAAACAAAGTTGAAATATCTCATCGGGATAGTAAGTGGTTTGTCAGCTCATCTTACAATGCGCCCGCTAATGAGAAAAAAATAATGGAGTTTTTGAACGAATTCAAAAAAACTTTTGGTGAACTTCGTTCTAGCAATAAAGATTTCCACGAAAGATATAAAGTAACAGATAAAACAGCATTTCATTTAATTATCGAATGCAAAGAAGGAAAACAGCATTTTTTAATTGGTAAAGGTTTAGACCAAGAAAGTTGTTTTTTACGCAATTCTGAGAATGAAAAAGTATATCGCGTGGGAGGAGAACTACGGTCTAAACTTGATTTAGCACAAGATAACAATGATTTACGCAAGGATACTTGGATTGAAAAAGTTATTCTGCAATTAAAGAAAGACAAGATCAATAAATTATCTCTTACTTATCCAGATAAAAAGTTTGTTTTAAGCAAGGTAGAAGTAAAACAAGAAGAAAAAAAAGATGAGAGTAAAGATAAGGAAGGCAAAGAGAAAAAAGCCAAACCGAAAAAGAAAACTTACGTTTGGAAATTGACTTCTGGTGGTTTTGGTCGTGACTTTAAAGACGAGTATAGAACAGGTCTACTCGATACTTTATCTGAGTGTAAAATCTCTGACAGTGTTGATCCTTCAAAAAAAGCAGAATATGGCTTAGATAAGCCGAGGTTTCGTTTAGAAGTTAATCTTAACGATAAAAGTAAGTACGCTATTGTTGGAAGTCACCCTAACCCAAGTGGCGTAGGATATTGTTATTTAGAAAGTAAACCAAATTTGGTTTATGAGCTTGAAGAATGGCGTTTCCGCGATATTTTCAAAAATGGTAACGATGTTTTCGAACTTCCAAGTTTAACATTAACAAAAGATGATATCACTCAAGTCGATTTAACTACCGCTGATGTAAAAATTTCTTTCAATAAGCAAGAAGACAAAAGCTGGAAAGCAAATAGTGAAGGTGAAGTTGACAAAGATGTGATTGATGACCTTTTGAGTGCGGTAAGTAAAATAGCTCCTCAAGATTATACTGATGCTACAGACAAAGCAAGTTTAGGGTTAGATGCTTCGCAAAATATTCTGACTGTAACGTTAAAAGATAATACAAAACATTCTGTATATTCTGGAAGTAAAAAGTCTCCCGTTGTTGATGGTATTTATATCGGTGTAGACGAGAATAAACCGTTTACTGCGATTAGTAACGATGATCACAATAAGCTTTTTCCTAAGCGCATTTTGAAAGAAAAAGTCGAAGACAAACCACAAGAAAGTGAAAAAGTCGAAGACAAACCACAAGAAAGTGAAAAAGTCGAAGACAAACCACAAGAAAATGCAAAAGTCGAAGACAAGGCACAAGAAAGTGAAAAAGTCGAAGACAAACCACAAGAAAGTGCAAAAGTCGAAGACAAACCACAAGAAAGTGAAAAAGTCGAAGTTAAAACTGAGACTCAAGAAAAAGCAGACGAATCTCAAAAATAGATCTATTAATCTTTATGCGATGCTCTCACGTCGCTTGTAAAGCAAGATGAGGGCATCACAATTCGCAACCATTTTGTTTTTTACAAAAGGGACACAAGCAAAGTGAGGGATCGCAAAAAGACGATATACTCTAACTAAATTCGCAGAGACACAAACGAGACTCTGGATTAAGAAATATAATTACACCACTTAATTTTCCTTCCTTCGTGAATCGAAACATATATGAATGTTCAGCAAATATATAAAGAAATACAACAACTCATACCGATTATTATACCTCTTACAATTGCGCAAATTACTTATGCTTCGATTGGTGTTATAGATGCGGTGATGGCTGGTAATGTTAGTGCTCTTGATCTCGCAGCTATTTCTGTTGGTGGTAGTGTCTGGTTTATTACAACGCTTTTTATTAGTGGTGTCTTGATGGCAATTACTCCCAGCGTTGCGCACTTGCGCGGAGCTGATAACAACGAACTTATTCCTAGTGTGATTCAGCAAGGTTTGTGGTTAGCTATTTTTCTAGGTGTGGTTGCTATTTTTATTTTACAAAATGCCCATTTGTTTTTAAAGTGGATGAAAGTTGATCCAGAAATAATTCCTTTAGCGACGAAGTATTTATATGGAATATCTTGGGGAGCACCTATTTTAAGTATTTTTTGTGTGCTAAGAGGTTATTGTGAAGGACTTAGTTACACAAAACCTGTTCTTGTTGTGTCTATGGTAACTCTTGTTGTAAATGTGTGTGCTAATTATGTACTTATTTATGGAAAATTAGGGTTTCCCAAATTAGGGGGGGCGGGATGTGGTTGGGCTTCGTCCATTGCTCTAGTTATTAGCACGATAGCTATATATTTTTATATTCGTAAAGATGCTTATTTGGCATCTATTCGTTTATTCCAAAAATGGCATTTACCAAACTTTGCAGAGTTATCTAAATTGATTCGTTTAGGTTTACCTATTGGCGCTTCTCTTCTTGCTGAAGCAAGCTCTTTTTCGATGGTGGCCATTTTTGTCGCTTCGATTGGTGCCAAAGTAGTTGCTGCGCACCAAATAGCAATGAGCGTCTCTTCTATATTATTTATGTTGCCACTTAGCGTAGGTTTAGGAGCAACCATACGCATTGGGCATAATCTTGGAGAGAAAAAATTATATAAAGCAAAAGTGACTTGCGTCGCAAATCTGTTTTTAGCATTTTTTACTGCGATAGTAAATGCTAGTATTATCTATTTTTTTGCGCACCCTATTGCCGATATATATACAAATGATCCTATTGCTATGCAATATGCAGTTGAATTGTTATTTTATTCTGCTTTATTTCAGATATCAGACGCAATTCAAGTGAGTGTTCTTTGCTCTTTACGTGGTTATAAAGATACTAAAATTCCAATGATAATAACTTTTTTTTCTTATTGGGTTGTGGCAATTCCCATTGGGTATTTTTTGGGGTTATGCCTAGAAAAACCACTAGGAGCATCTGGTTTTTGGATTGGGCTAGTAAGTGGTCTCACTACTGCAGCTTTTTTATTAAGTTTACGTTTATACTTTATTACGATAAAATATAAATAGAGACATTCTTAATATCTTAATACAAAATGTAATATGTAAAAACGCATAGCGTTTATAATTCTTGTGATCTACCACTTTACGCTGTATTAGCGGAGTTTACTATGAAAAAGAAAATACTGCCCATTGCTGCTTCCGTGCTTTCTGTAATTTTTATTTCTATGCTTTTGAAGTACACAGTATTTGCAGATTCGAAAATATCTGTTTGGCAAAAAAAAATTATATCGTCTGTACCACAAAATAAAGCTTTTCTTAATCAAGGTTTGGCTAAATCTATTAGCAAAAAACAACAAATCCCTGGAGAGTTTGTTGAGTGTTTTTCTTCTGTTTCTCCTGAGATTAGAAGAAATGCTCTTGCTGTTTTGGAAAACTTTGCAGATACATTTCCCGACCAAGAAACGATCAATGAAATTTTGCACATTACATTAGAGGATGAAGATTCTCAAGTGCGGTCAAAATCAGCGCTTGCTTTACTTCGAAATAATAATATTCAAATAGATATAGTCAAGCGTATATATAATCTAGAGCAAAGTAAAGAGGTACAATGTTATCTCGGAGGTATAATTGGCCTGTCTTTAAAAGCACGCGATATTTTTGTTTTGCGGGAACACCTAAAAAATGATTCTGAGTATATGCGTAAGGTTCTTGAAATATACACTACTTGTCATCAATCGCTGTGGAGTTCACTTAAGACAGGAGAAATTGCTGCTGTTGTTGCTGATATTGCACCGGTTTTAGAAGAAACGACATTAAAAAAAGAAGTTAGCGAGTTTTTACAACATATTACAAAATCAACTACGGCTTATACAACCAAGAAAAAATGGTTTTATTGGGTGAATTCTGTATATAAAAAACATATCGCTAATTCTAGTGAAGAGCAACTTAAAGAGCAGTTTTTTGACGCAAAGATTAGCAATGCTAAGCGATTTTCTATAGCAAAACAGCTGAAACTATACCCAAATGATATTTCTTTGTGTTTGGAGGAATTTCTTAAAAGTGAAGGCCAGTTAGATTATGTATTTTCGCAAATAGATCAAAAATACTATCGCTTTTTTATTAAGTTTGTGCATCTTCGTTATAAAAACTCACGTTACTTAGTTGATTTTTTGTTACGAAAAAGCACTGTTTTTTGTAATGATTTTTTAATTGAAAACATGGATTCACTGTTAGAAGACGAACGACAAATACTTTTACAGCAAATTCAGCAAAATCCTGAACAGTCTACTTATGAAGTCACTATTTTTGATAATGGTGCGCAAATTCAAATTCTAAAAAGTAGTAATTATCTACCAAGCTTTAGTGATATACAAAATAATAATTCAGATAGTAAAAATACAATAAAAGAACAACCAAAAGAAATTAAAGTTACTCCAGTAAAAAAAGTAGAGCCCTCAGAAAAAAATACCAAAGAAAATATACTGAAGAAAAAATATACCACAACACAAACTTATTTTCCACAGCAACCGATTATACTGGAGAGCTCTCAAGGTGTTGGTGCTGTGACTGAAACAGCTGTTTATGATCTCAAGGCCAGTGCTATTGTTGATTGTGGAGAAGTGCAAGTTACTTTAATTATACCAGAAAGTGTCTCATATTTACGTAGTAAGCCGCGCGCAGAAATTAATGGACGAAAATTAACATGGAAATATGATATTATCCAAAAAAATAAACATGAAAATATGCGCGTATGGTTTGTTCCTAACAAAGCAGGAGAGCAATCGTTTTTTTCTTTTGCTAAAGCCACCCCTATTACACGTAGCTCCATGACATTTGGACAACCGCAAATAAAAATAACTTTGGAAGGTTCAGAAAAAGAGAATTTTCAAAGCCCTTTTTCTTACAAGTTACAGATTCATAATTTTGGTTCAGCGAAAGCGAATAAAGTTATGGCTTCTTTCATTTTGCCGAAGGGACTATCGCATAAAAGTGGATCAACATTGCCCTTTCCAATAGGTACCTTGCAAGCAGCAGAAACTAAAACAATTGAAATTGTTGTTCGTGGCGTTTTACCTGGGAATCAGTGCTGTGAAGTAGAAGTTACGAGCTCTAACCACGAGACTGTTAATGCAAAGTCTTGTTGTCAGATACAGCATGAAAATTTTGCAATTTCTGTTGAAGCGCCTGACGAGCTTACTGTGAATGATGGAGGGCTCGTTACTATTACTGTTAAAAACACCGGAGGCTTGGATCTAGAAAACATTTACATTCACGCCGATTTTGCGCAAGGTAGTCAAATCATATCTCACGATATTTCTGATGTGAAAAAGATTGCCAATACCTTATCGTGGACGCAAGGTATATTACCTGCAGATGAACAGATCACTTTTAGTGTTCTTACTACATCCTCTCAACAAGGAAAACAGTGTATCAAGGTTGAAGCTATCTCGAACTCCAATAAAGAAAAAGTTGAATCTTGTATTGATTGGCAAGAAGCTCCAAAGCTAAAGGTAATTCACAGTAGCATAAATCATGAAGCTTCGCTAGGAAAAGAGTCT
Source organism: Candidatus Uabimicrobium helgolandensis (assembly GCF_041508025.1). Taxonomy (NCBI): domain Bacteria; kingdom Pseudomonadati; phylum Planctomycetota; class Candidatus Uabimicrobiia; order Candidatus Uabimicrobiales; family Candidatus Uabimicrobiaceae; genus Candidatus Uabimicrobium; species Candidatus Uabimicrobium helgolandensis. The sequence goes on along the minus strand of NZ_CP165719.1, from coordinate 8,183,870 downwards.
GTTTTTAAAATCATCGTCCAAAATATAGGAAATGTCGAAGCAAAAAATGTAAAAATAACTGTTTTGCCTTCATCGCAGCTTCAATATCAACAACAACAATTTGAAATAGATAATTTGGGAGCTGGAGAAGAAAAGCAAATTGAAGTGAAGGTTACGGCCTTACAAAAAGGTGATATTAAAAGTATTGCCCAAGTAAAATGCGATGGTAGTGATAAAGCCGAAGATTGTGTAACTATATTTGTTAAAGATTAATCTGAACAAGGCGTTAGCAGTTGTAATTTCAGGAGGTAATAAATGGATAATGAAGAAAAAAACTCGCAAAAGCCAAATATGAAAATGGTTATTCTTTCAGTTGTAGTGACCACTTTAGTGGCATCTTCTCTTACATATGTTCGCAGGTCTCTTGCAGAACCAAGTGTTCCTAATGGTGTACCAGTGGAAAAACGAGATCAGTATATTGAAGCTAAGAAACATATGGATGCGGGACGTAAATCGATACGTAAGCATAAACTTGAAGAAGCTGTAAAATCATTTAAAAAAGCAATTAAAGTATATCCTAGAATGAAGGAAGCTTATATTAGTATTGGTGATATATATCAAGTATACAAAGATTATGAAAAGGCCTTGCAAGAGTATAGCCGTGTTCTCAAGGTAGACGACAAATATGCGTCAGCTTATTTTCGTAGAGGACACTCTTATATGGGGCTCAGGAAGTGGAACAAGGCTATTGGTGAATTTAGTACAGCTATTAAGTTTAAACCGAATTTTATGGAGGCTTACGATGGTCGAAGCCAGGCATATCGTTATCGTGGAGATAAAGAAAATAGAAATATTGACTTTGAGTTATCAATAGATGACTACGAAAAAGCGCGACAATTAGAAAAATCTAATAAATAGCGATTAGATCTCATTTAAAATAATTTGCGTAAAGACTCAAACTCTATTGTGTGTTTGCGCCTACCGGAATAGGTGTTTGTGAGTGTTTGGAAAAACTATTCGAGTTAATGATTTCTGCCTACTTAGAAAAAATGGAGGATAATATGTTATGAAACTAGCGCAAATCGTTAGCGCTTTATTAGAACAAGAAAAACCTTGCCAATTTTTGCTTGCTATATTGCAGTGGGATGCTTTTCATGGTGATAGCAAGCGCTGGCGAGAAATAACGAGTCAGTTTTTCTACCATATTGATCACAAAACAACTTATCAAAAAAAAGCTACGTACTATTTACACCACATTTCGCAAAATAACCGCATCAATATTTCCCGCATACAACAACAAAAAAATCAAACTTGTAAAAATCTGTTACGAACAGAAAATCCAATTACCAAAGAAAACATAAAAAATCACGTTGAACAAAACATCAAACGAGTAGGTTTCCAAGGGCTGAATAATTTATATAAAAGACGAATATTGCCAAAAGAAATTGACGATTCATTGTTTGCTGTTTCGACTTTGGAGAGTATTTGTAAGTGCTTTGTAGTGAGTAAAGAACAGCTTCTTAAAAGTGTTTACAAGGGTGTTTTGCATGTTGAATATCGCTACTCAACGGTAGTATTTAATTATGATGAAGTTTGCAGCTTGTTAGAATTTCGTTGTGAAAGCCAACAATTTGTAGAAACGGTTTCTCCAAGTGCAGAGATTTTGGACCTTGTAAATAAGGGTGAAATAGTCGCAACTTATCGTAATAAAAATTTTTATATATTGAAATCCGATTTAAACTTTGAATATCCTGAAACTATAAATTTCCCCTCAAATTTTTTACCTACATTAACCTCAAATTCTTTACCTAGTATAGATAGACAAACGTCTTCTCTAGTAACGACAATTCAACAAGACTTAGGACTTAAAGTTACAGTTTTCTACTCTTTTGAAAAAGTACTGAAAGAGTTACGGTTAGAAGAAAATGAGTTAAAGAGACTTGTTTCCGAAGGTGAAATTAGAGCTTTTCGCGATGAAGGCAAAATGAAGTTCAAAAAGTCTGACATCGATAACCTCAAAATGAGAAGAATGCTCGAACCAACCATTATTCTTCCGTCTGGAGAACCCGATGATTCTTCGGAAGACGATGAAGTTCTTTTAGTAGAAGAGGATACTTCTGAAACCTTACTAAATATAAATGATTTGGATTTTAGCTCTACGACAGTACCAACGGTTGACTTTTCTTCTTCTGATTTTGATGATTCTTCATACGCGTCGGAAACAATTACAGAAGAGCTTACGTTTGAAGAAGATAGTGGCTCCTATGTTCTTGAGTCATCAGACGATGTTCTTACTGATTCAGGTGAAGTTTTAGATGTCAGTGGTGACCCCAGTGGCGAAACTTTTATAGAATCTGATACTGGGCTACAAGCGGAGCCTTTGGATATAGACTCTGATATTGAAAATGCTGATTTTGAAGCAGATTTCGCAGACTCTTCACCTCTGCCAGGAACAATTACAGAAGAATCTACGTTTAAAGAAGACTACGTTATTGAGCCTATTGATTATTCAAGTCAACCTTTTGATGTTAGTAGTGAAACTGGAAGTGCTGATTTCGAAAAAGATTTTGCCGATTCTGCTGTAGATACTAGAGGCTTTGATATTTTTGGGCAGCCAGATCAAGCTCCTAAGGATGAAGATGATATTACAATATCAGAAGAAGGTGAAGGGGCCGTTGATATATTTTTTCAGTCGAATTTAGATAAGATAGCTTCGACAGATGAGATAACTTTGACGGATAAAACTTTTATAGAATCAGATACGAGTTTCTTTAACACTTCAACTGATGGCAATACAGCTTCCTTAGATGATTTTTTTAATCCACCTGACTTAGCGTTTGATATACAACAGATTACTGATGATCAAAACAAGATCGATTTAGAAGGTTTAAAACACCCTCCAGATGATACGTTTGGTATGACACCAATAGGCGATGCTATTGAATTAAACGAAGAAGATCAATGGCTAGTAGATAGTGATGCTTCCAGAGAAAGCCAGGAATGGGATTTTGATTTTGGCCCTCCGAGTTCGCAGCAGCCTAAGTCTGAACCGGATTCTAAGCGTTCTAGCCGTAGAGCGCCCTCTAGAAACTTGGCAAGGGTGCGACGACGACGCGTTGTCACACGCAAGCACAAAAGTCGATCAATCATTTCTACGATGATTAAGGTAATTACTTTCGTACCAAAAGTAGTGGCTGGTATTACAGCCGCTACTTTTTTGTATGTCTTTTCAACAGCGGCTTATGTATTCGTTGTGGGTTTTATTATATTAAAGAAAATAACCGCCAGCATAGTTAACGTAATAAAGAAACTACTATTGTGGTTAAGAAAAAAAAGCATAAAAACAATCGCTGGTATAGAAGTGCCGTTATTCGAATCTTTATTGAGTGAAGATGCAGGGCGACCAGGAATATTAGAAAGAACAATTGCTCAATCGAAAGCCCTTGTTTCTGTATTTCAAATAACAATAGGTTTGCGAATAGTTGCCCTCATCAACTTATTTGATAATCTTTTAGAATTTGTGGCTGGATATATTAACAGTATTTATCGCACATGGAAGATAAGTAAAAGTGTTAAGAAACGTTTAGCTAGACGAGATAATAAGAAACAAATTCAAGGGATTTGTGATGAACTGCACATTGTGCGTTATCAAATTTCTAGATTACTGTGTTTGCCTCATTTTTGTCCATACCAAGGGCAACAAAATTTGGATGAAATAATGGCCCTTGAATTGGTTTTAGAAATACGCTACCGTTTAGATGAAATGAAGCGCGATTTATCAATTCTAACTGTAAAGGGAATGAAAAGCACAGCCAAAAAATCGCTATGGGATTTTATAAAAAGCTTTATTCCAAATCCTACGGAATTAATAGTTCCGTGGAAAGATTTCTTTATTTTTATGTTTTTTATGAAATATTCGAGGCGTGATTTGTATGTTATGTACTCTGAAGTACTAATGAGCTACGATTATATTATTATAAATTTAGATTCAAAAGAGCAATTACCAATAGAAAAATATGAAAAAAATATAATAGCACAAGTCAATAAAGTCTATCAACAAAAAGATATAGAAGCACATATAGAAGAATGTCGTTTACAAATCCAGCGTATCATTCAAATGTTAGCTAATGCACATAAAATGATTGAATTGCGCCACTTTACATTAGAAGATCTGTGGTTAGAGTGCAAAGTAAATCGCAATGAAAATTACCATCTAGCAACACGCTTTGCTCTCGAGTGGGAAAAAAGGGTGAATCGTTATGTTGAGGCTCACATAAAACATAAAACAAAGTGGTACAAATACGAGAAAGTATTATTTAATAGAAGATATCGTTTACAAAAAAAATTAGCTGCGAAGTTTATATAAGTGACTTGACAAAAGGTAAATACTTTTGGCAGGTCACTTAGTACAATATTATTTGAAATAATTTTGGGAACTTTTTACGATTTAAGACGACAAACATTTTGGTTTTGGTTCTTTGGTCGTATTGGGACTTTGATTCGTTTTAGTGGTCAGCAATATCGATTTTCTTTATTTTCAGGTTTATAAAAAAGAGAGGTTTTCTTATGAAAATTTATGCGTTTGTTTTGTTATCTGTGTTTATTCCAGTTTTGACGTTGGCAAAGATTGTGCCTCCCAAACCAGTTGTGCCTATAGTTCACAATGGCATAGAATACAGCGCCCCTCATAATCATATGGGATGTATTTATGCTAAAGATGTGGAAACAAAAAGAGTGGTGTGGTGGAAACAGGTTTATGTTGTAAAGTACAATATCCATTTAGAGAGAGATGTACAATATGTTTTTATTACAAGTATAAAGATAGATGGAATACATCTTATTGTCACTAATAGTAGAAATAAGACATATAAATTAAATATAAACACCTTTGAGGTCTCAATAACAGGGCTTCACGAGAATTTGCTCGGAGCGTGGCTGCATTGGCAAGGAAATACTTATTTTCGCGAAGGAACAAAAGAATTTCCTCCAAGTCGCTTTCGTATGAAGTATACCTTTAATAAAAATTCTTGTGAACTTTTGACTCTTGCTGCAAATGATGCTCATGGTACGAAGTCAGTAACTTGGCGTGTTGATTCTTGGGGGTTAGTGCGCATATTCCACGGAAAAAAATTAGTAGAGTATTTAAAGGTCAAAAGCGTGACTGGAAATGAGCTTTCTATCCAAAAAATAGATATTTCAACTCCATTGAAGGATCTAGCTAAAAAAGATGAGATGCTAAATATTGTCGATTCATGGTTAGAAGAACAAAAATTAAATGCTTATGGAGATTCTCAAGACACCATGTATATGGGAGGGAATCCACTCTTTGATCAAACAACAGGAATAAGGAGAGATCGCTTAGAATACTTATTAGAGCGCTTTTCTCATCTTAAAATGATGGTTCGGGCGAAACTCGTCAAGTAATTTTCACTTGCTTCCGCACCAATCAGGGCATTCTATTAATTGTGTTTTCTGGTTCTCTGAACTCATGCACCACAGTATCATATTGAGCCTTTCTCCGCTTTTAATATCCTGTGCACTGTGACGATGTTTACCGCGATGTAATATAGCATGTCCTGGTTGGTGGCGAACATATATCTCCTCTGCTTTTTTTGGCGAAGTTTCTTGGCAAAATGCGCAGCGAATACCTCCAAAATAAAGGTCGCCACCTTCAAATTCATTTCCCAAACAGATATTCACAGTAACATCACTTGCATCAACGTGAAAATCAAGAGACACATCTTTCTCTACAGCATATTCAACAGTGAAACTATGGTGATAATCAAGTGTTGCTCCACCGATTTCTGGGTATACAATCGAAGTTATTGGTTTTATATATTTTATCATGAGCTGATTTAGGCAATCATATAGACCAAAATCACCTAGTACAACACCATAATTGTTCATCGAGTTTGGTAAGCGTTTTTCGATACTATTTTTCCTACACCATTTATCAAAGTGCCGCACCTCAGCAATAAATTGATTGCAAAATTCTGGTGTAAATATCTCCCATGAGTAAATTTGTGGGTATATTTCGGTAACAGCGTCCAGGGGATTTGTGTTTTTTTCTATTACTTCATAAAAAGATTTCGATAGATTTTTTGTGTCGAAGTTATATAAATAAGTGTGTAGTGGTTGGTAGTTTTGTTTTACAAAAGAAACGTACTTTTGATAAGACTGGGAATCTGTAATTTTTGACATGATATTCCTTTACTTAGGGATGTGGCTGAAAATAATTTACCAAATTTTACTTAGCATTTTTTTGATGTAGCCATGTTCAGCTAAAAAATTTCGTCCTTTTTCAAAGTTGCCAGAAAAGTAGAGCATAGAAACTAATGCTGTTGTCATAATTTCTGAATTAGTCATTTTAACTTGAGGATCTTCTACAATCTTGAGTGCTTGTGTTATTTCATCACATATACAGAAAACAATTATAATTTCTTTTTCCATGACTTTCTCCTTATTGTTTTTCCTACTTTAAGAGAAGAGTCGTTATAACAGTATAAGAAAACGATGTGTGCAATTCGATTTTTAAGGTTCGTGGTCGTGGATCGATATTCCATGTGCGAAAATTAGACTATTAACTTTGAAAGCATACAAATTATTCTATAGAATAGTTTTTTCTTTTGAGTCTATTATTTGGGCTATCTTGGCAACATCGAATACTGCACTACATTCATTTGCTGATGCTCTTGCTATAGAGAAAAACCTTACTTTCTCTTTTTTGCTAAATTTGGCATTGCCTTCTGCTATATTAAGAGGGACTCAAGGCGATGCCCTTTTTAGCTGATCCTTTAAATAGCTGTAACCTGATGGCATTTTCTCCATCACATTAAATGTTTCTTTTGTATATTCTAGTGATACTTGATATACATCTAATTTTTCATGATTAAAATTCATTGCATTACCCTTACTTCGTGCCATATGCCACGACTGCGTCTCACGAGATTCGAACCGCGCACATCGAATTTGTAAGAGTAATTATACCAGACTATACGACAAATTTTATAGGTCGCAACTTGGGTTATTATACTTGTTTGTAAAAAATTTTTGAAAGGTAAAAAAATGATATATCGCTTAGCACTATTTTGTCTTTTTTTTATAACATTTCTTTATTCTCAAGCAACTGCTGTTATTGAAGAAACGGGACAAAAAGTAGTTTTATTTGAAAATGGAACTTGGCAGTATGTTACCGAAGGTCAAACTTTTAAACAAGTTTTTGGTGAATGGCAAAAATCTATAAAAGAAAACCAAATAGAAAAATACAATATGTATTGTACTAAAGGCTTCATTGAAAGTCACGTCGACAATGCTGAGAGATTTTTCAGACAGGCTGTGCGTAAAAAATTTGAATTAAAGATTTCTCATCAAAGACAAAAAAATTCTAGAGTTGTACTCGATGTTGAAATTTATCGAAATAACCGTCGTGTGGATAAAGTGTATTTGTACTTAGTACAAAATAATAAAAGTTGGTTAATTGATGGGCTTAGTGAAAATAAACAAATAACAAATCTTTTTTTGGAAGGAAATATTTTTGGGCATTTTCATCCCGAAAATTTACCTTCTTTACCTGAGTTAGATGAGTTAGGAAAAAATCTCGCACATCTTCACGAAAAGAAGAAAGAGTTAAATGTAACAGGAGATTTTGTCGGCGAATTTTCGCAAAAGAAATACTCTTTTAAAAATGCTCATTACTCCTCAACATTTGGTAAAGGGGTTTTAAAATTTGAATTTAAAAGCGGTGATAAAGGTGGACGCGAGCAAGCTTACTTTTTTGTAAAACGCGGAAAAGATAACTGGGGAATATACCGTAAAAGTTCTTGGATTTCTATTGATGATTTTTTTGATGATGCAAAGCATTAATAATCTCTAAATAGGAACCATCTTAATATAAAAAAAATTTTTTGTTGCCGGAATGATAAAGTTATCCGTAATAAAGAATATAACCAACGTTAACATGTAGACCTAGAGGAGTATAAACTCCTCTAATTTTCAATCCTCATTTCTCTGAAACACCCGTATTTTAAGAAATCTCTCCTCTTTTGATAGTAAAGATATCTCAAGTTTTCGAAACCATAATTAAGATGAATGTAGACACTTATTCACTTAAACTGGTACAATATTTCTAATCAGAATAAGTTTGAATAGGAAATATTATGAAAAAAAAGAGTACTAAAAAAAAATTGAGATACAAATTACTCATCGCAGCTGCAAGCTTTACAATCATGTTTTTGATAGGAGAACTTATTTTTTCGTTAATTTTGCCGAACCCTCCACGTCAAGATGATGGTTTTTTTCCATTTATGAAAAGCTCTGTTCCTCAAATTTGCTATGAATTGCAGCCCGGCGCTCAGGGTTGGTGGCAAGGAACATATGTGACAGTAGGTAAACAAGGAAGAAGAGATGATGACGTTGTTGTTGAACGCAAAAAAGGAAATATCCGTATTGCAGTTCTTGGCGATTCTGAAACTTTTGGTCTTGGTGTTATTGATGAAGATACTTATTGTGAACAGTTAGAGAAACTATTAGCTAAAAAGTATTGTGAAGTAATTAATTTTGGTGTTGTTGGCTATAATACAGAGCAGGAAGCGGCTTTATTAAAAAATAAAGTGTTGAAGTATAAGCCTGATATTATTATTGTTGGTTATGTTCTTAATGATCCTGCGCCTCCTTTATTTTATAGACCTAAAAGAGGTGGTGTCAAAGATCCGCAACCTGCTATTTTGAGGCTCTATTCATGGGCTTTACAGAACTCTAATTTGTTTTTATGGTTAAAAACTAAACTACGTAATATTTCTTATCACTTTGGTATTGTTAATTCACAAAGAACCCGGTACTTACATAATCTTTTTGATAAAAAATCAAAAAGTTGGCAAAGAAACGAACAAGCGTTACAAGAAATACAAGATACAGCTAAAAATAGTAATATACCTGTAGTACTGGCAATATTCCCAATGATTGTTAATTTAGACGCATCTTATCCTTATACTGCGATCCATGATCAGGTGAAAACAGTGGCAGAAAAAAAAGGAATGAATGTTGTTGATTTACTTCCTCATTTTTTAGGGCATAATCCTACTGATTTACATGTCGATCCCGTTTATGATGCTCACCCAAACAAAAAAGCACATCAAATAATTGCAAATGTTTTGTACGAATTTATGATTGCTAAAAAAATTATTAAAGGATTTTAAAGTGAAAAATCTAACGTGGTTCTTCGATTTTATTTCGCCTTTTGCCTATCTTCAATTTGAAAGTTTTAAAGAAAAACTTCCACAGGATGTGAATATTGAGTATTGCCCAGTTTTATTTGCTGGTTTTTTGAAACATTGGGAAAATAAAGGACCTGCCGAAATCCCAAGTAAGAGAATTTTTACTTACCGTTATGTTAGTTGGTTAGCTCGTCGTAAAAACGTTACTCTAAATATGCCAGCCATACATCCTTTTAACCCGCTAGTTTTGTTAAGACTAGCTCTTTTTCTTAATTGTGAAGAAAGTGCTATTCGCGAAATTTTCTATTTTGTATGGCGTGACGGCAAAAGTGTTGATAGTGCCACCGATATTGACTGTTTGTTTCAAAAGTTAAACGTTAATAAAGAGGATATTACCAGCTCTATTGTGAAAGAAAAATTATATAGCAATGGAAAAAGAGCAATCGATCTTGGTGTTTTTGGTGTACCAACATTTATTTGTGATAATCAAATTTTTTGGGGACATGATAGTACTGAAATGCTTGTTGATTATATAAATTCACCACAAATGTTTTTGGACGATAATAGTATTGCGAATATTCCAGTTGGAGATATAAAAAATCGCCCGCGATAAAATGTTTACACTTAAATTTTTGGTTTAGCTTTGAGACGAAAAAGAAGGCCGTGAAATCGCTTAGAGTGAAAAACAATAATATAGCCAATGACAGATCCTATAAAAACGAATGGGTATAAATACGGGAAATGAATATATATAAAATTGACATATACAATCATTGCTAAATCAAAATAATAATGAAGTTTTACGCGAATAATGGATATATCATATGGAGATTTTTTTGAGAATAATAAAGGAACAACCATACCTGGTATTCCACATTTAGTGGTGTTATAGAATGGACACCTGCGACATGTAGTGTTAAATGTATCGTATGTCCATAAAGACACGACTACAGTGGTGATGATTCCGTAGATTGTTGACAATAAAAATGATAAATAAATTGTTCCGAGTAAAAATGGTGGAACTCCTAAACCAAACCACGCGGTAAAAAATTTTCTGCTTTTCCAGAATTTCGACATCTTACCTCTCCTGTTCTGTGTTCTAACTATGTATCATTTTAATCCAAGTTTTTCTTCAATAATATAATGACTAAATTGGTTTTTGGCATTCACAGAGTTATTGGTTTTTGCTGAATGATTAATGGGATTATTTTGCGGGATTTCTAATTGAATTTTTGTATTTGCCGGAGTTTTTTGTTCCGCAATAAATTTTTCAATAGTATTAGCTTGTTGCTGAGTAATAAATTTGAGACTTACAGCTACTTGACTTAAAGAAGTCTCTGTTCCTTGTTTAATGGAATTCTGTTGAAATAATTGGCATTTTTTTAGATCTTTATTTCGAATGATGTTTAGCTCTAGTACTTTTTTGGCGAATAATGTATCTTTATTTTGCATTTGCGGTACCTTTTGAATGATTTTTACCATTTGGCTTTTTCTGTAAAGAAGTTGAGGCATTCCAAATGCGAAAAAAAGAATTATTTCCCAATATTTCTTTATCGTCGCTTCCACTCGTAGCTACTTTATCGCCTTTTCTATCAAAAGCACAAAAAGTAAGGACTCCTTTGGTTTTTAAAGAGAAATATGGATTGATTTCCTTGTTTGTGTTTAGTTGAGCAATTTTTATTGATAGTGGCCAAAAGTGAATTGATCCGTCTTTTCCACAACTGATCATTCGTGTATTCTTTCTATCTTTGCTTATATATAAAGGTTTATGTGTATGTCCTATAAAATTAGCACTAGGCTCCAACAAGGTATTACCATCAATTTCGCGTTTGACAATTTTGTTATCGCGGGTTAAAAAAATGTAATTTCGGTCTGTTTCTAAATCATTGTACAATAAACATCTGCGATTTTTTTGTTCATTTTCGAGATGAAATATTTTTTTTAACTTCATTGTATTTGTATCGATTATATAGATCCAATTTCCTTCACCAGTAATTGCCGCTAAGTTTTTACCGTTCCAAGAAATATCATTAAAGTTTTCTTCTGTGTCTATTTGAAATTTTGCTAAGTAAGGATCTTGGTTCTTGAGATCATTTATTTTGTATATTTTTTTAGTAGATACAGTTCCATTCTCTAGTAAATCTAAACTATGAATACTGGCCTTGTCTCCTACTACGATAATACGTTTATCACCGTTAACTAGCGCGAATTTTCTTATGTGTGATTTGCTTATGTAGTATGTTTTTTTACGTTGTGATTTTTCTAGGTCCCATAAAATAATTGAACCATCGAAGCCAGAAGTGTATAAATTACCTTGTTTACTGAACTGAGCATGAGTTATCGCTGAAAAATGTCCTGCTAACGTTTCCTTTTTTTTACCTGATAAGCTATCTATGAGAACAATGCTAGCTATTTGACCGAGCACTAGAGTATTTTGCTTAGGGTGAAATACTGCTATTTTAGAAGGATGCTTTAAAAACCCTTTTATTCTTTTTGGATAGGCTTTTGCCCAAAATTTGACTCCATCTCCCCCAGAAAAAATGTTGTCTTTTGAGGAGAAGGCACAAGTTTTTGCTGTGTCATGTCCCGTAAGGGTTTTTTGCCATTTTAGTTTTACAATGTTTTTGCCTTTATTTTTGGTAATAGAAACAGAATAAACAAGAATTTGGCCATTGTCTGTACTAATGGCTAATTTTTTGCCGCTAGTGTTAAATGAAAAACTACTAATACGGCTCTTAAGTCGCTCTTTTTCTATATATTTTTGACTGGCTGCTTTTTTTCTTAGATTAGGGTTCCAAACATTTTGATCCCAAAAATACAAATTATACTCACTTGCACTTATAATAATTTCCGGATTACTAGGGTGGATTGCACATTGTTGAATACGAACGGGGTGTGGACCAAAAAAACGCACCTGTCCAGGGTGAAAAGTATAAATATAACCGTCTTCACTTGCACCTATAATATTTTTTCCTAAATAACAACTTGTAAAGCCAGCTCTAATAATTTCTGGAATTCTAGCTCTACTGTTGATCACTTGATAGGCTTTGGGAATAGAAAATCTTTTTATTATTTTTTTATTAATAACATTAATAACAATCAGCGATTGGAGAAAAGACTCTTTTACCACAACGAGGTGGCTAATTGTTTGTCTTGCTACAAGTAGTTTCGTTCCATCTTTATTGAAAGAAAGGTCTTCTATTTGTTGTTCCTCGTCAGGGTTCGAGACTTCATCGTTGGGAGCTACTTTTTGTGCTAAGGTTTTTCGGGTTTTTTCCAGTGTTTTTGTATTTGCAATATAAACGTTTCCTTTGTTATCGCCTACAGCTACCCATAGACCATTGCTACTGATAGCGCCGCAATTAAACTCTATTCCTGGCCATAGTATTGTTTTTGGTGTTTTTTTGTTAAGGTTATGTAAGGCAACTGAGTCATCATAGACGATGACTATGTAATTGTTACGGCTGATAGCAATGTCTTTTATTTGTTTGCCGTTATTTAATTTTGATAGATAATGATCTACTTCAAGATGGCCACGGTTTTTTTGCCAACGATATTCCCAGAAGCTTTCGGCATTTGGCTTATTTTCTTTAGCTCGTTTTAGAACACTACTTGCGTCAGCGGTTTGATTTTCATTGTTGTAGAAATCAGCAAGGATTATGTTTGCTTTGTATGAAGCTTCTTTTTCTTGTTCAGCAGATTTCTCAGCATCTTCTTTTGCTTCATCAGCATCTTTTCTTGCCTTCTCAGCTTCTTTTCTTGCAGCTACAGCTTTTTGTCTTTGTTCTTCAGCATATTCTTTTGCTTCTAGAGCTTTTTCTTTTTGTTTTTCAGCATATTCTTTTGCTTCCAGAGCTTCTTCTTTTTGTTTTTCAGCATATTCTTTTGCTTCTAGAGCTTTTTCTTTTGCTTTCAGAGCTTTTTGTCTTTCTTGGTCGGTAACATAGATATAGGAACATATTCCGGCTAATAAAATTACAATTAAGGACGCAAGAATGATATAATGTTTTCTATGGCGAAGTATATTTTTTTTAATGCGAATCCATGTTGTGATTGGTTGTGCGTGAACAGGACGATTATGAATAAAATTTTTTAGGTCTTTTGCTAATTCTTCGGCGCTTTGGTAACGTTTTTCAGGTTTTTTATGTAAGCATTTTAAACAGATTGCTTCTAGATCGCGAGGAATATCTGGATTTAGAAGGCGTAGTTCTACAGGATCTTTTGAGAATATTTGGAACAAAAGATTCATTGAGTTTTCACCTTGGAAAGGTGGTCTTTTGGAGAGCACTTCATATAAAGAAGCACCAAGAGAATAAATATCACTGCGTGTATCTACGTCTTTGCCATTTGCTTGTTCAGGTGACATATAAACCAGTGTGCCAAGGACATTTCCAGTTCGAGATAATTGTTCTTCATTTTCTATATCTTTTGCTAAACCAAAATCCATAATTTTTGGCTCTTGGTTATTCTCCATCATAATATTTACTGGTTTTATGTCGCGGTGAATAATACCTTTTTGGTGAGCGTAATGTAAAGCTTCCGAGCATTTAGTCATAATAACTGCGGCTTTATGGGGTGATAAATTTTTACTTCGTATTAATGATGAAAGAGAGCGGCCTTCAATGAATTCCATTGTAAAATAATTTTGTGGGTCTGTTCCTATTTCGTAAACCTCTACGATATTAGGGTGTTTTAGTGATGCTGTAGCACGCGCTTCGTTTAAAAATCGTTGCACTTGTTTTTCACTCAATGCTCCTGAGCCAATAATTACTTTTAATGCCACACTACGTCGAAGTTTATTATCGCGGACTTTATAAACAGCCCCCATGCCTCCTTCACCAAGTTTCTCTTCGATAATATAGTGGTTAAATTTATCACTGGTGTTTATTGTGCTGCGTTGGTGAATTCCGACCATGCTACTTGTAAACAAAGCTGAATTATCAGGAGTACTACTCTTTTTAGGATTTGTTTGTATTTTGCTGATATTTGGAATATTTTGTTTCTGAGAAATTAATTTTTCTATTGCGTCGGCATGATTTTGAGTAATAAACCCTAAGCGCGTCGCAACTTGACTTAAAGAAACATTCTTTCCTTGCTGAACTGATTGTTGCTGTACAACTTGACAATTTTTCATGTGTTGTTTGTCTATAAGACGTAGTTCTAGTGCTTTTCTAGCGAATAATATATCTTTATTTTCCATTTATACACCTTGATTAAATGTTTACGTGTATTTTATTTTTTTTCTAAAGAAGTTGCGGCATCCCAAATATGAAAAAAAGAGTTGTTCGTACCAAGGTGCGTACCATCGTCGCCTCCGCTAGTAACTATCTTGTTATTTTTTGAATCAAAAGCGCAAAAATTAAGCACTCCTATGGTTTTTAAGGCAAAATATGAGTTGATTTGAATATCTTTATTTTTCTTTAGCTGAGTAGCTTTCGCTGACAGTGGCCAAAAATGGATAGATCCATCTTTTCCACAACTAATCATTCGTGCATCGTTTATGTCTTTGATCATGTACAAAGGTTGGCGCGTATGCCCAATAAAAGTCGCAATGTGTTGTAAGGTATTGCCGTTAATTTTATGTTTAGTGATTTTGTTACTACGAGCTAAAAATACATAGTTATCATCTGTTTGTGCATCATAAAATAATAAACATTTTCGATATCTTTGTTTATTTTCAATATTCAATCTGCTTTGTAACGCCATCGTCTTTGTATCAATTAAATATAACCATTTTCCTTGACCAGTTACTGCCACTAAGTCTTTGCCGTTCCAAGATATGTTTTTAAAGTTTTTTGGATTATCGGAATACTCTAATCTTACCAAATTAGGGTTTAAATTCTTGAGGTCATTTATTTTGTATATTTTTTTATTGGAGATAGTTCCATCTTCAGATATATCTAAGCTATAGACACGACCATTATTTCCTACAGCGATGATTCGCTTTTCGTTGTTGACTAATACGAATCTTTCTATTGGTAAGTTGTTAACATGATATGTTCTCACACGTTTAAATTTCTCTATGTCCCACAAAATAATCGCACCATCGAAACCAGATGTATATAAATGCCCTTTTTTGCTAAATTGGGCATGTGTAACGCCTGAAAAGTGTCCCGCCAATCTAGTTGAACCGTTTCGACTGATTTTTTTTCCTGACAAACTATTTACAAGAATAATACCGCCTGGCTGGCCAAACACTAAAATATCTTGTTTCGGATGAAATGCTGCTACTCTCGAAGGGTACGGTAGAGATTTTCTAATTGTTTTTGGATATATTTTTTCCGGCCAAAATTTAACCCCATCTCCTCCTGAAAATATATCTCCTTTTGCTGAAAATGCGCAAGCTTTTACGACTGCATGCCCTGCAAGTACTTTTGGCTTTTCTATTTTCAAAAGAACTTTACTTTTTTTATTAACAACGGTGATAGGGTAAACGTAAATTTCTCCACTATCGAGACTTACTGCTAATTTTTGGCCGTTAGCATTAAATTGAAAACTACTAATGCGACTGTTTAATCTTATTTTTTCTATATATTTTTGGCTGAGTACTTTTTTTCTTAGATTAGGATTCCAAATATTTTGATCCCAAAAATATAAATTATATCCACTTGCACTTGCGATAATTCTTGAGTTCTTTGGGTGGGTTGCGCATTGTTGAATGCGATTTTGATGTGGGCCAAAGAAGCGCACTTGATCAAAGTGAAAAGCATAGACATATCCGTCTTCTGTTGCACCAAGTATATTTTTGGCATTTTTATCTAAGTGGCAGCTTGTGAAGTTAGCATTGACAATTTCTCCCGAAATCCCATTTTGAGAATTGATGCTTTGGTAGGCTTTTGGTGTAGAAAATGTTTTGGTTATTTTTTTCTGAACAACATCTATAAGTAAAAGAGATTGTAAAAATCGCGGCTTCAGTGAAGCCAGATAATTAATTGTTTGTCTAGCAACAAGTAGTTTTGTTCCATCTTTATTAAAAGAAAGTTCTTCCACTTGTTGTTCATAATAAGGAAATCTTACTTTATCGTTTGAAGCTACTTTTAGGGCGACAGGTATTGTTATCTTTTCGAGAGTACTTGTGTTTAAAATATAAACGTTTCCTTTTATATCGCCTGCTGCTACCCACATACCATTTTGACTTATAGTACAACAATTAAAATTGGCTCTTGACCATAACTCTGTTTGCGATATTTTTTTGTTAATACTACCTAAAACAACCATTTTTCTATAGGCAATGACGATATAACCATTACGACTAACAGCGATGTCTATTACCTGTTTATTGTTATTTAGCTTTGATAGATAATGGTCAACTTCAAAGTGACCGCGATTTTTTTGCCAACGATATTCCCAGAAATTTTCAGCATCAGGCTTATTTTTTTTGGCTTGAGCTAGAACATTGCTAACATCAGCCATTTGATTTTTGCTATTGTATACATCGGCAAGTATTATATTTGCCCTATATAGAGCTTCTTCAGTATCTTTTCTTGCTATTTTTTCGGCTTTTGTAGCTTGTTCTGCGATTGCTGTAGCTTTTTCTGCAGCTTTCCTAGCTATTTCTTCCGCTTCCATTAATTTCTCAGCTTCTTGTTTAGCAATTACCGCTCTTTCTCTTGCCTGTTTCGTGACAAAAATATAGGATGATACGCCTATCGTTAGTGCCACGAAAAATAGCGCAAGAAATATAAAGAATGTTTTATTGCGACGTACATTCTTCTGAAAGCGAATCCAGGTTGTTATTGGTTGCGCGTTAACAGGACGATTATGAATAAAATTATTGAGGTCTTTTGTTAATTCTTTTGCGGTTTGATAACGTTTTTCTGGTTTTTTGTGTAAGCATTTTAAGCAAATCGCTTCTAGGTCGCGAGGAATATCTGGATTTAGGAGACGTAATTCGACGGGCTCTTGTGCGAAGATTTGACAGAGGAGATTCATCGAACTTTCACCTTGAAAAGGTGGCCTTTTTGAAAGAACTTCGTATAAAGAAGCACCAAGGGCGTAAACATCACTACGTGGGTCAACATCTTTACCATTTGCTTGTTCGGGGGACATATAAGTGAGAGTACCAAGCACATCTCCTGTGTTAGACAATTCTTCATCATTTCCCACGTCTTTTGCTAAACCAAAATCCATAATTTTTGGTTCTTGGTTGTTTTCCATCATAATATTTGATGGTTTTATATCGCGATGAATAATCCCTTTTTTATGGGCATAATGCAAGGCTTCAGAGCACTTGATCATAATAATCGCAGTTTTGTGAGGTGACAAATTTTTACTGCGCATTAATGAAGAAAGAGACCGGCCTTTGATTAATTCCATGGTAAAATAATTTTGCGGCTCTGTTCCTATTTCATAAACTTCAACGATGTTAGGGTGTTTTAGTGATGCTGTAGCGCGCGCTTCGTTCATAAATCGTTGTATTTGTTTTTGGTTTAATGCTCCTGAACCGATAATTACTTTTAGAGCTATGCTACGCCTAAGTTGATCGTCGCGAACTCTGTAAACTGCTCCCATGCCTCCTTCACCAAGTTTTTCTTCGATAATATAGCGATTAAATTTATCATTGGTATTCATGATGCTACGCTCATGGATTCCGATCATGCTATTTGTAAATAGCGCTGAACCGTTAGGGATACTATTTCCTTGAAAACCTGTTTGCGTTTTGTCTAAGGTTGATGGGTTGATTTGTTCTAAAAGTAATTTTTCTACCATGTCAACATGCTGTTGAGTCATAAATCCTAAATGCACCGCAATTTGGCTTAAAGAAATTGTCTTTCCCTGTTCAGCAGACTGTTGTTGAATAACATAGCAATTCTTAAGATGTTGTTTGTCTATAAGATGTAGTTCTAGAACTTTTTTGGCAAATAGTATATCTTTATTTTCCATCTAGAGCACCTAAACTAAATAATTAGCAGACCATTTAAAAGTAAAAGAGTACTCTATTTTAAAGTAAGTTTTTATTGAAGCAATAAAAAAAGGTGAACTACAAAATTTGTTGTTTTCTAATTCACTCTTAATATCTTTAGTTTCCATTTATAACACCTAAACTAGGTAATGAGCAAGTTGTTTGAAAGTTATTAGAATACTTTATTTTAGTGCAAGCTTTACTAAAGCTAGAAAAAAAGAAGCTAGAAAAATGGCTATTTTTTGCTAGGAGAGGGGGTTGATATTTTAAGTTCTTTACCGATTTTGACCTCGTTCCTCTCTTAATTGGCTTTCTTCGATATTATTTGATTTTTTGTTCCAAAGAAGTTGAGGCATTCCAAATACGGAAAAAAGAGTTATTTCCACCCAATATTTCGTCATCATCGCCGCCAGTTGTAGCGATTTTATTACCCTCCACATCAAAAGCGCAAAAAGTAAGTACTCCTTTGGCTTTTAAAGTGAAATATGGATTGATTTCCCCGTCTTTATTTTTGTTTAGTTGAGTAGCTTTTGTTGATAGTGGCCAAAAGTGGATTGATCCGCCTTTTCCACAACTGATCATTCGCGTATTGTTTGTGTCTTTGTTTATATACAAGGGTTGATTTGTATGTCCTACAAAGGTAGTGATGGTTTGTAAAGTATCACCGCCGATATTATATTTGATAATTTTCTTATCACGAGTTAAAAAAACGTAATTTTGGTCTGTTTGTGCATCATAGTGTAATAAGCATCTGCGATCTGCTTGGACATTTTGAAGATGAAATATCTTTTTTAACTTCATTGTATTTGTATCAATTATATATAGCCACTTTCCTGCACCAGTGAAAGCCGCTAGACCTTTTCCATTTGAGGAGATATCGTTAAAATTTTCTAGATTTATTTGAAATTTTGCTAAGCTAGGGTTTTGGTTCTTTAGTTCGTTTATTTTATATATTTTTTTGTTAGAGATCGTGCCATCTTCTAAAAGGTCTAAACTATAAATACGAGCCTTGTCTCCTACCACAATAATACGTTTTTCATTATTAACGAGCACAAATTTTCTTATTTGTACATTATTTAAATGGTGTGTTTTTGTACGTTGGAATTTTTCTAAGCTCCATAAAATAATTGAACCATCATATCCAGACGTATATAAATCACCTCGTTTACTAAATTGAGCATGAGTAATTCCCGAAAAATGTCCAGTCAATCTCGATAGACCATTGCGAGTGATTTTTTTACCTGATAAGCTATCCATAACAACAATACTAGCTGGTTGACCAAGTACTATAATATTTTCTTTAGGGTGAAATACAGCGATCCTAGAAGGATGTGATAAACCTTCTACTATCTTTTTGGGATAGATTTTTTTTGGCCAAAATTTAACTCCATTTCCTCCAGAAAAAATATTTCCTTTTGAAGAAAATGCACAAGAGCTCGCTGTCTCGTGTCCTGAAAGTATTTTTTGTCGCTTTAGCTTTACGACAGCCTTGCCTTTGTTTTTAGTAATAGCGATAGAGTAAACATAAATTTCTCCACTATCGGTACTGATAGCCAATTTTTTACCATCAATATTAAACGAGAAACTACTAATGCGACTACTAAATCGTAATTTGGTTATATATTTTTGACCGATCACTTTTTTTCTTAGATCAGGGTTCCAAATATTTTGATCCCAAAAATACAAGTTGTACCCACTTGCACTTACAATAACCTGTGAATTGTTGGGGTGATACGTACATTGTTGGATACGAGTTGGATGTGGACCAAAAAAACGCATTTTATTAAGATGAAAAGTATAAATATAGTTGTCTTGCGCTGCACCTATAATCTTTTTTCCGTTTTTTCCTAAATAACAACTTGTAAAATCGGCACTAACAATTTTTGGTATTCTACCTCGATTATCGATTACTTGATAAGCTTTGGGAATGGAGAATCTTTTTACTATTTCCTTACCAATAACATCAATAAGAATGAGTGATTGTAAAAAAGGCGGTTTTACCGAAGTAGAATGATTGATTGTTTGTCTTGCGACAAGTAGTTTTGTTCCATCTTTATTGAAAGAAAGATCTTCCACTTGTTGTTCACCATAAGGATCTGATGTTTTGTGATTGGGAGCTGCTTTTTCTGCTACAAATATCTTACTTTTTTTAAGAGTTTTTGTGTTTGCAATATAAACGTTTCCTCTTGTGTCACTTGCGGCTATCCATACACCATTACTACTTATAGTGCTACAATTAAAATCTGTTCCAGACCACAGGATTATTGTTTTTGATGTTTCTTTGTTGAGATCGTGTAGGGCAACAGCAGTGTTATAGGTAATCACGATATAGTTGTTGCGACTAATAGCAATGTTTTTGATTTGTTTGTTGTTATTTAATTTGGATAGATAGTGATCCACTTCAAAATGACCGCGGTTTTTTTGCCAACGGTACTCCCAAAAATTTTCAGCATCGGGCTTATTTTCTTTAGCTTGTCTTAGAACACTGTTTACATCAGCTGTTTGATTTTTACTGTTGTATACATCAGCAAGAGTGATATTTGTTTTGTATAAAGCTTCTTTTGCTTGTTCATGAGCTGTTTTCGCTTTTTGTTCTGCTTCTTTTGCTTTTTGTTCTGCTTCTTTTGCTTTTTGTTTTTCTTCTAGAGCTTTTTGTTTTTGTTTTTGAGCTTTTTCTTCTTCACGTTGAGCTTTTTCTTTTTCACGTTGAGCTTTGTCTTTTTCACGCAGAGCAATTTTCTTTGCGTCTACAGCTTCTTGTTTTGCTTGACGAGTAACAACTATGTAGGAATATATTCCAATAGCTAAAACTATAATTAAAGACATAAGGAAGATAAATGATTTTTTATGGCGGCGTATACTTTTTTGAATGCGAATCCACGTTGTGATTGGTTGCGCATGAACAGGACGATTATAAATAAAATTATTCAAATCTTTTGCTAATTCTTTGGCAGTTTGATAACGTTTTTCAGGTTTTTTATGTAAACATTTTAAACATATTGCTTCTAAATCGCGAGGAATATCTGGATTTAGAAGTCGCAGTTCTATAGGATCCTCTGTAAATACTTGGTACAAAAGATTCATTGAGCTTTCACTTTGGAAAGGTGGCCTTTTGGAGAGTATTTCATATAAAGAAGCGCCAAGAGAATAAATATCACTGCGCGCATCTATCTCTTCACCACTTGCTTGTTCTGGAGACATATAAACTAGTGTGCCAAGTACATCTCCGGCTTGAGATAGCTGTTCGTCATTTTCTACATCTTTTGCTAAACCAAAATCCATAATTTTTGGCTCTTGGTTATTTTCCATCATAATATTTGCTGGTTTTATATCGCGATGAATAATCCCCTTTCGGTGAGCGTAATGTAATGCCTCGGAGCATTTTATCATGATAATAGCGGCTTTTTGAGAAGACAGATTTTTACTTCGTATCAATGATAAAAGAGAGCGCCCCTTAATTAATTCCATAGTAAAATAATTTTGCGGCTTTGTTCCTATTTCATAAACCTCTACAATATTAGGGTGTTTTAGTGATGCCGTAGCGCGCG
Source organism: Candidatus Uabimicrobium helgolandensis (assembly GCF_041508025.1). Taxonomy (NCBI): domain Bacteria; kingdom Pseudomonadati; phylum Planctomycetota; class Candidatus Uabimicrobiia; order Candidatus Uabimicrobiales; family Candidatus Uabimicrobiaceae; genus Candidatus Uabimicrobium; species Candidatus Uabimicrobium helgolandensis. The sequence goes on along the minus strand of NZ_CP165719.1, from coordinate 8,162,229 downwards.
CTTCGTTTAAAAATCGTTGTATTTGTTTTTCGCCTAATGCGCCTGAACCAATAATTACTTTTAATGCTACACTCCGTCGAAGTTGATCATCGCGCACTTTGTAAACCGCTCCCATACCTCCTTCGCCAAGTTTTTCCTCGATGATATAGTGATTAAATTTTTCACTGGTGTTTATTGTACTTCGCTCATGAATTCCTACCATGCTGCTTGTAAATAGAGCGGAGTTGTCAGGAACACTGTTATTTTTAAAGTTTGTTTGCACATTACTGATATTTGCAATACTTTGTTGCTGAGAAATTAATTTTTCTACTGTATCTATGTTCTTTTGAGTAATAAATCCTAAGCGCATTGCAACTTGGCTTAAAGAAATATTTTTTCCTTGCTGAATAGACTGTTGCTGAACAACGCGGCAATTTTTGATATGTTGTTCGTCTATAATACGTAGTTCTAGCGCTTTTTTAGCAAATAATATATCTTTATTTTCCATTTTACGACACCTAAAATAAATATCAGAAAACTGTTTTCAAAGTGTGCGAGAATACTCTATTTTAAGGTACGTTTTTACTGAAGCAATAAAAAAAGGTGAGTTAGAAAACTTGAAATAGATTATTTGTAGAGACTGTTCCTGGCGTGATTTACTTAAAATGTTGGTGATTTTCGAGTGAGGATAGTCATTAGGCGGAAAAGATAAATCTAATTGTTTGGTGATCGAAGGAAACATTTGATTTTAAGTTTACATTGCTTTGCTAAAGCAATAAAAAAAGGTGAACTAGAAAGTTTGTGGTTTTCTGGTTCACCTTTTTTTGCTTAGGTTGATATGTTGTAGGGGTTCTAACGATCCTACCATATCCCGTATATAATTTTAGGTTTTGAAAGCTGAAAACATATGTTCAATTTTAGGGTATTGATTACCAAATTCTGTTTTTTTGAACAATTGTTTTACTGTCATAATCATATTGTTAATAATAATATAACAATGATAGATATGTAAGTCAATAATAAAATACGGAAAACTTACGGATTTTTTGTTTGGTTAATCTAAGGTTTTGATAATTAAGACTTTAGGTGTTTATTTTTTTTGAAAAATAATCTTTTGAGTTTTATTACGTGAGGGAAAAGATGAGACGTTATGCACAGAGAAACGATGCTTTGTTACCATTACTTAGTGAAACACAAGCTTTGCTTGCTGATAAAGCATATGATGCTGAAGAACGTGTTTTAAAAAAGTTAAATGAGAGAGATATTCTTCCTGTTATTCCTTCTAAGTCAAATAATAAAAAGCCTCTTTACTATGATAAACATCTTTATAAAGCCAGTTGGTTGTTAACGAGAAGTGGTTTGTAAAGAAACATATATTTTTAACAGAGTTAGTTTTTGTTGTAGATAAAAATTTGTAGGTTTGTAATTTGAAATGAAGGAAAGTCGTATGAAACTAGAATTAAAACCGTATGTTTGTAAGACATAAAAAGAGGAAAACAAGGAGTGTTTACTACTGTAGTTTTTCGTTGAGTCAATAAAATACTTAACACGCAAAGAGTAACGTGTTTATTATACTTATCTATGATTATAAATGCTTGCAAGCAGTAAATTTAAGCTTCTGATACTAGCGCATATGCTGTTGCTACTACTCCGGTTAATATAAGTGCATGATTTCCCCAATGCATGGATTCCCAATACATTGTTGCTCCTGTTACAATTGCTAAAGCAGCACAGGCAAGTATAAATGGCTTACCAAAAATAAAATCAACAATATTATCAATGCTTATTTTTTGTGATTCACCATTGTAGTGTTTTTCTACTAGTTCTTTATACTCTACAGGAAAACCCAATTTCGAAAGTGTTTGGTTATTTATTCTTCCATTTGTGATGTCGGTGAAAAGTAGTTGATCTACGCGATTTTCCATTTCTCGAATCTTTTGGTAGTATTCTTGCCATTTTTCTGTTTTTAGTAATTTTCTAAATTTTAATTTTTCGAAGAAGTTAAGCTCACCGTTAAGAGCTTTTGATATTAGTTTGCGGTTATTTACTTCGTCAATGTTTTGTAGTACTTCATTTTTTTCTGACATGATTTTGCTCCTTTAGTCATCTCTATATATCTGCGAAGGTTCTATTCCATTGTCTACTGCATAGCGATATAGAGCTTCTCTTATATCATATGTGTAACGACCAACTGTTTGAGAGGTTATTTTCATTTCTTTGGCGATTTTGCGCAATGGCCACTTTAGCATTCTTTGTAACATGTATGCGTGTACAGCACGCTCAGGCAAACTTCTCATATACTCAATTAACCTTTCATCCATCTACGTCCCCTCAACTTTAGGAATTTAGTATTCCTATTACTTTACTAATAATATAATAAGAAAAAAAATGTTTCCAGGCACCCAAATCTTAGATGACCATTTTTCAAGGCTTTGAAGTCTGCCCTGCTCGCTGTTGCCTTATTTTAAAGGCCAAAGAATTTTGGTCGTTTCTACTTATAAAAAATAGTAACTTTGTAAAAAGAAACAAAACCAGGATGTCCAAAACAGCGCTACCTTTTGTTAAAACAAACCAGGAGAAAGAATGGAACCTCTAAAAGCATGTATTTACAAATTTATATTTTGTACTTTCTGCTCATTTATATTGTTTGCCACATCACTTTACCAAGATAGTTTTACCGTATTAGGTTGTCTTGTTGTCTTCATTCTACTATCTTGTCGTTATCTTTTCATATTTTTAATTGTATTTTTTACTGAAATGGGTTATGAAGAAAAAATACACTAGTACAATATTACAAAAACTTTCGAATATCTTAGTTTTATTCTTTCGATTTTTAGCGTGTTGTTTTTCGCTTACAGAGTTGCAACCTGCACGTTCAAAACACTTAGCTAAAAAATCGAAATCCCAAAATCAATATAATACTTTTAAATAATTCTCTGGTGAAGCTTTGCAGCTAATTCTCTGCTTCTAGCAGCAATTTTTTCTTCATCAAGATGTAATATTTTCTTATTCTTCATAAGAATCTTTCCTGAGGCAATAGTTGTATCTACAACAGCGTCTACCATACCAAAAATAAAATGTCCAAGAAAATTGTTTTTGCACATATTTGTTGGAGGTATGTAGTCAAGTATTGCTAAGTCAGCAGGGGCATTTTTTTCTATAACACCCAATCTTTGAGAAAAAAAACGTTCTGCGATAAGAGGGTTATTATTCAACAGCATTTGTGGAGCTTCAGTAAATGCTACACGTGGGTCTTTGTTTGCGAGGCGATGTAGAAGATACGCGCAGCGCATTTGTGATAACATATCTGAAGACATACCATCTGTTCCCATTCCAACAACAATTCCTTGGGACATCATTTTTAAAATAGGAGTTACACCTACAGCGTTGTTCATGTTTGATTCTGGATTGTGGAGCACAATTGTTTTTGAATCTCGTAAAAGTTCAATTTGTTGATCATCGATATGTATGCAGTGAGCAAAAATAGACTTTTCTCCGCAAATTCCTTCTCTTATGAGTCGTTCGATAGGAGTCATTCCATATTTTTTTTGCGAGTCAACACCATCTTCAGGTCCTTCACATACATGGATATGGTAGCCTACGTTGTATTTTTCTGCTATTTCTTTGCATTTGTGAAGGGTATCGTTACCAATTGTAAAAGAAGCGTGCATTCCTAACATTGCAGTAAGAAAAGGAGAATTTTCGCTTTGAACTCTTTCTAAAAATCTTGCATTTTCAGCAAGACCTTCCCCCAATTTATTGCGATCTGAAACTTCATAACATAGACATGCGCGAATCCCGCTTTCTAAGACAGCGTTGGCTATTTGATCAAGACTACCATCGGCGCACTTAGGACTTGCGTGGTGGTCAATGATTGTTGTGGTTCCGTTGCGAATGCATTCAATCATTGGAACTAAAGCACTGTAATATACATCTTCCACGCCCAAAGCAGCATCTAACTTCCACCATAGGCGTTCTAGAACTTCTTGAAATGTATATGCGGGTTCGCCAGGAGGAGCAAATCCGCGAGCCATAGTACTATATAAGTGATGATGTGCGCATATAAAGCCAGGCATAATCACTTTGTTTTTTGCATCAATTCCAACAGGACAGTTGTACTTCTCTACTAGGCTCTTGTCGCCAAAATCAGCGATTTTTCCATCTTTGATGTAAACAACACCTTGCGAAATTACATCATTACTCTCGCCTAAAGTAACTATTGTTCCGTTTGTGATTAAATATTCATTCATAAAAAATTCTCCTATTCAGCAACCATATATTCAACTGGTGCGTATTCATCTGTTAGTATTGGATGATCGGCAAATCTTGCTATAAATGCATCATCTACTACAGCAACTTTTTGATAGAACATCGAACCTAAATAGAGCTTATCTGCTCGACGTCTGGCCTGTATCATATTAGGAGCTTTTTTGAAAGCAAACAATATCAAATTAGTTCGTGCTTTTTTTATGTCGGTGTTTACTGCAAAAACAACAATACTCTCGAAATGCTGTTTTATTGTTTTTAGTAAAGATTTATATAATTGCGATTGCTTTCCTTCGCGTGCAGCTATTACATTAATTGCAATAACACCATTTTCTGTTAGAGCAGTATTTAGCTCTTGAAAATACTCTGAAGTAACTAGATGGTGGGGGATACTTCGTACACCATGAAAAGCGTCTAAAAAAATAAAATTATAAGCCTCTTGTTTGCCACGGAACCAGCGCCGTCCATCATCAATATGTACTTGTAGATTGTCGCTTTCTTTTAGCTGAAAAAAGCGTTTACCTATTTCTTTTAGTTCTGGATCTATTTCTACGGCATCAATGCGACAGTCTGGAAAGTTTTTGTGGAAAATAGTTGGCATTGCAAAAGCACCACCACCAATAAAACAAGCAGACTGTAACTGCGATTTTTTGCGAAAGCACTTAATGAGTTCCCAATATTTTGTGTAGCGAAAAATTAGTTCGCCGTTTTTTTTAGTAAGAGCACCTTCTTGTGTAGAGTCTAGTTTCAATAAAAAAGCGTTTTTCTGATCATATACACGTACAAGATGGTATTGATTGAGGTTTTTGTATACTTCTTTTTTGTTATCAGTTACAGGAAAAACGTCTACATCTGCTTGCACTTCCCATAAAGTAAATGATACCACTAAAAGCACTGCTACTTTTATTGCCTTTTGATTAAGTGATACTTTTGCTAAGGAGTAAGCGACAAGACACAAAATAAAAGGAATTACAGCCGTGAAAAAATAAATTTGGGAAAGTGCAAAGTTTGGAATTAGATAAAAACCGGTAAGAAAAGTTCCCAAAATACTCCCAATGGCAGAAGTAGACGAAACAATTCCCGAAGCAACTCCTACCATTTTTACATTTTCTGAGATTATTTTTACACAAAGAGGGGGAATTGTTGAGAGGCAAAATGCAGGTAGGCAAAAGATAAGGAGTGAACCGATGATTGGACCAGTTGTGTAGGAATTATAATTCGTTAGAAAACCGGCTAACCAACGTGCAGTGAAAGGAATTGTACTTGCGGTTAAACCTGAAACTATTAGCAGTACATAGAGAAGTTTTTCGCGTGGTTGCTTTTCTGCTAAAAAACCACCTATCAAATAACCTAGAGACATTGCGAATAGTACAGTTCCTATTACCCCTGTCCAACAATAAATTGTATTTCCATAATATGGTGCTAAAACGCGTGAGGAGGTGAGTTCGATTACCATCACTAAGCAGCCACAAATGAGAGAAATAGCACTCAAAAAAAGAGTTGGTAGACTATTCGAAGATTGCTGTGGTTGTGCAACTGCATTATCGGCTTTCTGTTTTTTTTTGTTTTTTGGCTTTTTTCCCAATGTACTATCCTTTTATACAAGTATCTAACTTTCGACCCGCGGATCTAGTCCGCACGGCTACTCAGACGTTTTCCTTTTACCGTATCCCTTAACACAATTTTTTGGTTGTTCCAATTACAATAAAGTGTATATCTACGGTTACAGTATCATCTATCAAAAACTGAACTTTTGCTTTTTGTTCGTTATTTTCCGTAGATAAAAGTTGTATTTTACTGGCTAGCTCCATTCCTGGAGTTAGTGGTTTCATAAATTTACAACGAATAACTTTATGCAAAGTTACTTCGTGTTTTAGTATACGACTTACTAAGTGAACCGCCAATTCTAATGAATAAATTCCTGGAACAATCGGGTTTCCAACAAAGTGACCGCGAAAAGCATACAAACTTTGCGGAATTTTAATTGTATTATCTTCCTGCAACATTGCAAGGATATCCTGGTGCATTGAGCAATTATTCATTTTGTTTCTCACTGTGTTTGGTTTCCAAGTATAAAAAAACGCGCCCTTTTACTAGAGATTTTTGTTGTTGGTAAACGGTACCGTTTACTATTTTGTGTTGTCCAAGTCCTCCTTCAACTGTAATTTCTACAGTGAGGTTGTCTGATGGGTTTGGCGTAGCAATAAAATTAAAGTTTTTTATCGCAGTTAGCATTCCAAGACCGTCTTGTCCTGTTTTTTTGTATGCCATCATGACCGCTGAAGCTTGGGCAATCATTTCTATCATTGCTGTATGAGAATTGTTGTGGAAAAATTTTTTTTTAGGCCAATCAACTTGACAAATAATACTTGCCTCGTCGTGAGAGATTATTTTGTCTATTAACCTTATAGGGTCGCGGTGTGGCAAATATTTTTCTATCGACATGTGTTTTTACCTCTAAAAAGGCTTAGTAATGCCCAGGTGATAATAAAAGAAAGTATACCACTTAGCGTCGCAAATACAACACTTCCAATAATATAGTGTTCCATAATCGTTACGCAAAATGCCCAGTTAATATCATGAAGAGTAATAGCTAACCACTTTTGATCTAAAATAATAGACCCTGTTTGGATGGAAAAAAAAAGGATGAAGGGAATCATAGGAGGAATCGATATGTTGGAAAATAGAAGGACTACGGGTTTGTTTAATTTGAAAACGTGTGCAGCTCCTACAGCTATGATCATTTGGAATCCCCAAAGTGGAATAATTCCCATGAAAAATCCTAAGCCTGTGGAAGCTGCCATAATGAAATTGTTTTCAAAATTTTCGGTGAAAAGGAATTTAATTTTTTGTATTAGTTTGTTTGATACCATCGGCAAAATTTTGGATAAAAACCTGACTAAAAATATTTGGTTGAAATTGGACATTGTGGTGAATTTTTTGAAATACTATACTAGTATAGTTCTTTTCGGACTCGTATATCAAAACTTTTTCAATTGATTTTTGATCGGATGCTACAATTATTTGAATACTTTGAATGTATTTTTTCAATTCACCACTGCTTGCAAAGACAAGTAAGTGTTTACCTCTATAATTGCCGCGAATAGATAGATCGAATTTTTTGCGCGCTTCACTGAAGTCTCCTTCGAAAAAAGCTAAAATATATTCGTAAGCAAGTTTTACATATTTTTCATTTGGATTTATGATTCGTTTTCGTTTTCCTTTACGCCATTTAAATACATGCATTTCATCATTTTGAATTAGTACCGCTTTTTTTAATGGTTTGGAATATTCCCAACGAATACTCCGTGGATTTTTGCGTATATAGGCCCATCCTTTTAAACGAAAGACATCGTCGAATAGATCTAAGCGTTTTTCTTGTTTAAATTGGCATGCTAAGGTTTCTATTTCGCGAACATTTTCTTGGAGTTTTTGTAAATACTGCTGTTGTTGTGTTTTGGACAATTGTATATACTCATTGGCAAATGACCACGAAAACAATAGTAAACATATTATTATACGCATATTAATTCTCCTCATCATGAATTTGTTTAAAGCGAATAAGGTAGCATAAATTTAATGCACGTACAGTCACTAGTATTGTGTTGAGTACTGATGTACGCATGTTGTCCATAAATGGACGGAAATGTGATACTCTTCCTCCAGGAGGATTATATTCTACACGTATTGGAATTGAAGTTATTGGAATATTGTGCCATGCAGCACGTGCGAGTATTTCTACCTCAAACTCGTATCGTGAAAAATAAGTGTTGACGCGATTAATTGCGCTAACTGGATAAGCTCGAAAACCACTTTGCCCATCACTAACATCCAAACCCGTTTCTACTTTTAACCAAAAATTAGTAAATTTTTTACCAAATTTACTCGAACCAGGAATATGGGCTGCCTCCATGTTACGGTTACCAACAATAATAGCGTTTGGTTGTGTTGCAATCTTCTGCACAAAGTCCCATATGTGTGATGGAAAATGTTGCCCGTCGCTATCAATTGTTATGGCATTTTTCCAACCGAGTTCTTGTGCTTTTTTAAAACCTGCTTTTAAAGCGAGTCCTTTTCCGCGATTCTTTGTAAAAATAATCTTATTAACATCGCAATTTTGCAGTATGTCTAGTGTATTATCAGTTGAACCATCAACTACAACAATAATGTCTTCTATGTAATTTTTACATCCTTCAATGACGTTTTTTAAAAGGTGACCATGATTAAAAGTAGGAATGATTACCCCTATTTTTGAAGAGCGCGCCTGAATCCTAGATTGAGCCATTATACTGAGTATTGGATAGTCTACTTTATTATTATGATTGCGTATGATGGATTTTTGCAAAAAGAATTTGGAAAAAACACTGGCATTTGAGGAGGTTTGACTAAATGATTTTTTTATATCTTCTATTTTTATGTTTTCTTTTGCTTCTATGAAGGCAACAGCTCTCTCTCCTTTAGATCCTTGGTCTGAAATACGTATAACTGCTGTATCAATAACTTCAGGCAAATTTTTTAATTCTTCTTCTAGTTGTGTCGCGAATATTCTTTTACCGGCAAATTTAATTAGATGTTGTTGTCTACCTTTTATACAAAAACTACCATCGTTGTTTACTGATATATAGTCACCTGTTTTGTACCATTCGTCGTGTAGGTTTGGCGAAATGGCAGGTGATTTTATCAATAGTTCACCAGTGTTTGATTCGTTGTTTCTTGTAATGTAAGGAAAAAATTGTAGATTTTGTTGCTTTTCTTTCCAGGAACGATGAGCAATACCTCCTGTTTCAGTGGAGCCATAAAGTTCTAAGATTTCAACACCTGTATTTTTGAAAAATTGCAAAGCAATAGTATTTCGTAGCGGAGCCCCAGATGAAATACTAAGTCTTAGAAGGCTTAGATTACTACTATCTTCTATTTTGACTAAAGACTGATAGTGAACAGGTGAGGCTACTAGAAAGTTCCCTTGGTACTTTTCTATAGTTTGTAAAATGTTGGTTGGTAGTATTTTGCTACACTGTACCATTGTCGCTCCTACATAGCATGGTAAGAGAACGCCAAAAAGTAATCCGTATATGTGAATAAAGGGAACAATTGTTATTATTGTATCATTGGATGAAATTTTTAGAAGTGTTTGCAAAAAATCTAATTCGCACAAAGTATTATTATAGGTTTTTTCTATATATTTGGGTTGCCCCGAAGTTCCTGACGTATACAGAGAGAACATAATATCTTGTTGCTGGGTAGTATGTATTTCTTTTTCATAAGTTTCTGGTAATTCGCTTATGTAAGTTGCGGTGTCAGCGTTAACTAGATGATCTTCAAAGGCCTTATCATCGTATAAAATCCAGTGGTGTCTTTTGGTTGTTAATACTTCTTGTAGGTGGAATGCATCGTGAAAATTGACGAGAATAGGAATTTTGCCAAGTTGAATCAAAGCAAAAAACATATTTAACATTGTAGTACTGTCTTTGATTAAAAGTAGTACTTGATTTGTCGCACTATCAATAAGAACAGGATGTTGTTTTAAAAGTGAAGTGCTACGATAAATGTTTAGTGATAAAGTTTTCCAAGTTACTTCGCAACAGTTAGCTATAAAAGCTATCTCGTTAGGTTTTTGTAGAGCAAAATCATGTATATTTTGGCAGAAATTTTTAATCATCGCTGTATCCTGTTAAAAGAAAATGAGCAACTTTATTTATTTCTAAGTCCATCGGTCGGTCTTCTTCGAGTTTAGGACTGATGTTGCGAATATTGTGGTAAAACTTTAAACAACTAGGAGATATTACGCTTTTTCCTCTAATATCTATGGCTTGTGCGGCTGCTAAACTATGAATAGCTAGTACTTTTGATACTAAAATTACAATATGCTCTAAATCGCGTGCAGCGATTGTCCCCATACTTACCTTGTCTTGGTTATTGTTTTCCGTTGTACGCGAAAAAATACTTGCTGCTGTAGTGTTACGCAAAATTTCAGCTGTTAATGCTGATACAGTTATTTGCATTCCTTTAAAACCATGGTTGATTCCCAGGTCATTTATAACTAAGTTAGCAGGTAAACTTTGCGATAGCTTTTCGTCTACGAGAAGCGCTAGTTGTTTATCTGCTAAATCCGCGAGATGAGAAATAGCAATTTTCATGCTGTCGGCGGCTTGGGCTATGTACCCGCCATAAAAATTACCGCCTAGTAAGATAGTGTTGTCATTGTCGAAAATAAGTGGGTTGTCCGTTACTGAATTGAGCTCTGTTTGGGTCCAGTTCTCAGCTATAGACAAACTGTCGCGAACAACACCTATTACATGTGGAGAACAACGTAAAGAGTAGACGTTTTGAATGGCAAATGGTAGTACTTGCTTGCGATTTTCTTTGAGTTGTTGTGCAGCTTGTTGGCGGTAATCTGTAAGAGAAGTACATCCTTCCAAATAAGAATCAATATTGCGCGCTGACTTCATTTGTCCACTGAAAGGTTTCAAACGATGAATACGCTCATCAAAAGCTTCGCGTTTTCCACCTAGTACTTGTATACATATAGCTGTGAGTTTTTCTGCTACAGAACAAAGTGTACGTATTTTATGAAGTGATATTGCTAAAACGCCGGTCATCACAGAAGTTCCATTTATAATGGCAAGCCCTTCTTTTGGAAACAGTTCTATTGGTGAAACTCCGTATTGTTGCAATATTTCTTTTGCTGGTACTATTTTATCATTGTGGATAACACGGCCACTTCCTTCGATAACAGCAGCAATGTAAGCAAGCGGTGTTAGATCTCCTGATGCTCCTACAGAACCTTGCTGTGGGATATAGGGAATAATACGTTTGCTAATCAGCATTTGCAAATTTTGAAGAAGCTGATAGCGCACGCCAGAGTAACCTTTTGCCATGCTTACAAGGCGCGCGATCATAATTGCTATTGCTTGATCTGCTGAAAAAGGATCGCCTGTACCACACTGATGATAGCGAATTAAATGTTTTTGTAATGTTTTGGCAAAACTTTCTCCGACAAATTCGCGGCAAGAAGCGCCGAAACCAGTTGTTGTGCCGTAAATCGGAACGTTATTTTTTATTTGTTGTTGCAGAAAATGAGAATTGTTATTTATTTGCTGGATGTATTCTTGGCTACTATCGAGCGCAATTTCATCTTTGCCTTGTACTATACTCATTAGATCGTCTATAGTTACTGTATTGTCTCTTACTAGAACCATTATTCAAATCGCTTCAAAATAATACATGCGTTTGTACCACCAAATCCGAAAGAATTTGACAAAATGATGTTTGGTTGTCCGTGAATTGTTTTATTGGTGATATTAATTTTGGGGGCGTCTTCTTCTTGTTGTTCAAAATTAATATTAGGTGCTATAAAGTTGTAGTGCATCATGGCGAGTGAATAAATAATCTCTGAAGCTCCTGACATCCAACATTCGTGTCCTGTCATAGACTTTGTAGATGAAACTATTGGGCCATTTTCTCCAAATACTTTATTGATAACAGAAGCTTCGACAAGGTCGCCGACTGGCGTTGATGTTGCATGAGCATTTATATAGTCAATGTCCGAAAGTGAAATTCCGGCAGTATCGATTGCGTCTGATATACAGCGCTGTGCCCCTTCTCCTGAAGGGACTGTTAGGTGACTTCCGTCGGAAGAAAAACTGAAAGCAATTACCTCTCCAAATATTTTATGATTGTTTGCTTTTGCTCTTTCTAAACTTTCGAGGACGATAATCGCACCACCACCTCCAGGAACTAAACCTGTTCGCTTGCCATCAAATGGACGTGAAGCTTGCATGGGATCTTTGTAGTCAGAAAAAGCTCCAAGTGCGTCGAAGCTTGACATAGATAACCAATTCATTTCTTGGAAACCACCAGCAATAACAGCATCTTGCATACCTGTTTGAATAAGAGAATGTCCATAGCCAACAGCATGGGCACCAGAAGCACACGCTGCGCTTATTGTGAGGCTTAATCCACTAGAACCAACCATTGAAGTTAAAACATTCGAGCATGCCGAATTCATTGCTTTATAAGCGATGTTTTTTCCTAGTTTTCGTGTATCTTTGTGCTCGCTGACTGTGGAAAAAATTTCTTCTACAGGATCGGATGCACTATCGTTGCCGACGACAACCCCGACATTGTTTTTTGCAAATTCATTTTCGTTCCAGCCGCATTCTTCAAGCACTTTCCTCCAAGTAATTGCAGCATAGTAGGCTGCTTCACTCATCATATCTTTTTGTAATCCGTAAGTATCAGGAAAAGGAGGTAGTTTTGATGTAAGAGAGGAGCGAAAGCCATTTTTCTGCCGTTCTTCGTCTATCTTTATAATGCCTTTTCCAAGCTGCAATGACTTTGCAACTTCTGCAAAGGAATGTCCAAGATTCGAAGTAATGCCTACTCCGGTAATTACAACTCTGTTCATTAGCTTTGTGTTGCTCCCTGCTGTTCTTTAACTTCTTTTTGATTTTCAATTATGAAATGAACAATGTCATCTACAGTTCTTAGTTGTTTTGCTTTTTCTTCTTGGGCGCGAAATCCGAAAAGTTTTTCTAGGGCAACGATCAAATCTACAGCATCAAGGCTGTCTAGTTCGAGTTCTTCGAATAAGCGAGCTTCTGGTTTTAGATCATCGCGTTCTATTTCGAATTCTTCATTAAGAATACCATATACTTTTTCAAGGATTTCTTCGTGTGACATTTCCTTATTCATGTTTTTTGTCTCCGATTTTTTCTATGCGATTTTGTATATCAGTGACCCATTCTCCATATGGATGGCTTTTAAGTGCTGATTGCCATTTTTGTTTTGCTTGTAGTAGTTGTCCATTTTGAAAATATAGGTCTCCTTCAGCTACTATAGTGAGAAAATGCTGTGGATTGAGTTTGCGCATTTCTGTGACTATTTTATCTAAAGGTGCCTTTTTTTGCACCCATAGTTTTATATTTTGTCGCCAAGAAATGAGTTGTGCTACTTTTTTAGGTGAAACGAGAGGATCAGCTTCGATGATTTTCTCATTTATAATAAAGCTTTCATGTGGTTGTTGCTCAAAAATACTTTTTATAGATATTGGTAGATAGCGGCCTGATTGATTTGGCCCGCTGTTTACCCAAATGATGCCATCAGTAAGATCTAATATGACAGAATGTGAACATATACTAGGATTAATAGAGTGAAGGTGACTGAGTCCGATTTCTTTTTCGTTTTTTAGTTTTGTGTCTCTTAGTATAGTAGCGGTAATTTGTGGAGTAATCTGACCTTGGTGTTTTGAGATAAGTTCTCTCATACGTTCAAGGCGTTTGGGTGAACTACCTTCTTTTACGAAAATATTATGATTTTTATGTGTTTGGAAGTCATCGTTTAAAAAATGATTAGAACAAACAAGTGCTTGAGAAAAGTGTTTTGCGTGGCGAATTCTTGTTATTTCCGGACTTTTTTCAACAATGGCAACTTCATTATTTTTACCGTCTGCAATTAAAAAAGACTCTGAAACATATGTCTGACTATTTTTTAAGATAGCTATTGCTTCTTGAATATTTTTTGCTTCTTGTAATATTTTACGCACAACAATTGTTACAGGTGTTGCTTTCCATTTAGCATGATCCGATTTTCCAGCATTGATTGTTACAGCTAACATTTCTTTGTTGACTCCTGAAACAACACCACTCATTCCTGGCCAACTCACTGATAAAAAAGGTATGCCTTTTTGTGGAACAACTACTTGAACGATTTTAAAGCGATCAAAAACATCGCCAATTTCAAAATCAAAATTTCGACCAATAATTAAATGGCCATTAAGTGTACTTTCTCCCCATGCAGCAAAAGATGTACATCCTTGTAAAGATAATACATTTTCTAAAACACGATGTCCTGTGTCGTGGGCCGCTTGATAATTAAGTGCTCGAAAGTAAGAAGAACCTAGTTCTGGGTGCTTGTCGGGAACTGCGAGAGAGTAGCCGTATACTTCTTGTAAAATGTCGTTAGAGAAATAGTTTTGTAAATCGGAATATATAACATACCCTACTTTACGGAACATCCATATTAAAGAAGTGCTCCCCACTATTTCTTCTACCCTTTGTAGTAAAGCGTCTTCTAATTTAGGGGCTATTTGTCCAACGAGCTTTCCCGATGTATAACCAATCGCGAAAGGATCTCCGTGCGCGTGTAATAATAGTAATTCCTGTTCTTTTTTACTCCAAGAATTTCCTATTTGGGTATAATTGTTTTTTTGTATAACTTGTTTGTACTCGTTTAATTTTGTCGCGAGGTTTTCAATATGTGGTGGTGTGTATTCATAAAGCTCTTCAACAAATGCAAAAAATATACAAAATGCAACACATATAAAGGCGAAAATATAAAAAGTACGGCGTAGTATTTTGCGCCATTTACTTGTTTTTTTGTTGGGCATTAGTTAACTCCAAGTAACTGCCTAAAGATATAACGTTGTTTTTGTTGTGAAGAGCATGAAAAAAAGTATCAAGTTCCTCAAGTAATTCATTCTTTAACTCTACGCTATAGTTTTCTGGCATTTTCCCATGAAACAGAATAACACCGCCTCTGTCAATATTTTTTAGTAATCGTTGCGCTAGATTTTTTACACGACGGTTTCCGAAGTCAAGTGCGCGTATATCAAATAGAATAAGTTGGTAGTTATTTTTATACAAAGCTTTTGCTAAATGTGGTGACATTAATGCGTACGGCGGGCGGAACCACTTATTCATAGAATAAGGCTCGCAAGCTTTTTGTGCTTTTTCTAGTTCATTCTCCCAACCACCACATAGCATAAAATTTAACCATGGAACATGGCGATAACTATGATTCGCGATAGTGTGACCTCTTTGACAAATTTCTTCTATTAAGTGTGGAAATTGTTGTGCATCGCGACCAATAACAAAAAAAGTAGCTACTAGATTGTATTTATCAAGTAAGTCAAGTAGATCCTTTGTTAGATTGGGATGTGGACCGTCATCGATGGTCAATACTACCTTATTTGACAAGCGTTTGCGCGGTACACCATCTATAAATATTCGCGAACGCAGGCGAAAAACGCCTACATTTAAGATTATGAACCATAAAGAAAATAATGAGAAGTAGCAAATTTTATTGTTCACTGCGAATGCAATTAGTATAACGGTGAGCGAAAAAAAAATAAACCTTTTCATTTTTTTGCCCAAAAATCATAAAAATTAAACCATTGCTCAGGATAATCTCTTAAGTTTTCTTCGATAAAGCTAATGTATTTTTGTAACCAAGCTTTTATTTGATCGTTTTTCTTGTACTGCCTATCCCATGTGCATAACAAAGGTTCACTGCATACTACTTTGTAAGTGTTCCATTTGATTTTAACAACACTCACAAAGCATATTTTCTTTTGTAGTGTTGCACCTATAATATAGGGGCCTGTCGGAAAATGTGCTTGTTCTCCCATGAATGAAGACTCTATTGTGCGCATTTTTCCAAAGTAGCGGTCTCCATGCATAGCGACTACTTTATTTTCTTGAAGACAGTTTTTGATTTTAAATAAACTGTCGTGATCGCGATCTAGAGGAATAACTGATACGAAATTACGCGCTTTTTTTTGTAGTATCTTTTGTAAAAAGTCACCCTCTACTACTGACATTGCAACATAAGTTTTTAGGTCTTTTTTTTGTTTAAGAATGGATAATCCTGCTTCCCAATTACCAAAATGAGAACCAAGTATAATACCACCTGATTGTAATATGCTTTCAAGATTATTGACTCCGTCTTCTTCCAAATGGAACTTAATTCCAAAAAATACTGCTACGCGGTCAATCAAAACTTGACCAAATGTAAAAACGCGTTTGAAGAGAAAGAAGAATCCTATTTTTTTTGTCTTATGGGACCAATTTTTATATATTTTTTTGAATTGCGTTGTCGATTCGCGACTTTTGCGTTTAAAAATATAATAAATACTGGCTAAAAATAATATTGCATATGTAAAACGTAGTCCCAAAAAGCGTATACAAAAAATGAACATTTTATACCCTAAGGGAGTACCGTAAGACTTGCCATCCCATTTTTTTTCCTGCATTTTTCCGTCCTTGCATACAGATGGAAAATATTTTGTATAATGTTTATAATATAATTGATATTCCGTAATTGTTTTTCTCTATTATTTCTGACCTTGATCAGGAATTCACTGTAATAAAGAAATAAAACTATTTTGGAAATTTCTGATAGAAATTAGATTTTGACTATCAAATATTTTCTTGTGTAAAATACAGATCATAGAGAACCGAAAAGAAAATTACAAAACAAATCTTTGTAAGAAATTATTAACTTTGGGAGAAGAATATGTCGCAAGTAGAGGTTTTAAAAGAAGTACAGTCGTTTACTGAAGAACCAAAGAAGATGCTAATCAATAACGAGTGGGTTGCTGCTTCCTCCGGCGAAACGTTTCCTGTATACAATCCGGCAACAGGAGCAATTTTGGCTCAAGTTGCTTCGGGCAATGAGCAAGATATAAATATGGCTGTGAGTGCAGCACGTAAGGCATTTACCGGAAATGACTGGCACAGTATGACACCCTCAAACCGCGGAAAGCTTATTTGGCGCTTAGGAGATCTTATTGAGCAAAATCTAGATGAATTAGCACAGCTTGAGTCACTTGATAATGGTAAACCGTTTAGTGTTGCTAGAGTAGCTGATGTTCCGCTTGCAGCAGATCTATTTCGTTATATGGCTGGTTGGGCGACAAAAATAGAAGGTAGTACAATTCCTATTTCAACACCAAATACTGCGAAATCAAAGCATTTTGCTTATACTTTACGCGAACCAGTAGGAGTTGTAGGACAAATTATACCATGGAATTTTCCACTGCTTATGGCTGCATGGAAATTAGGACCAGCGCTAGCAACAGGATGTACAATTGTTTTAAAACCCGCAGAACAAACACCACTAACAGCCTTACGACTAGGTGAGCTTATTGTGGAAGCTGGTTTCCCTGCGGGTGTTGTTAATATTGTAACAGGTTACGGAGAAGCAGCAGGCGCACCATTAGCAGCACACCCCGATGTAGATAAAATTGCGTTCACAGGTTCTACAGAAGTAGGCAAAAAAATCATAGACGCAGCAAAAGGAAATTTGAAAAAAGTAACCCTAGAACTAGGTGGTAAATCACCAAATATTATTTTTGGCGATGCAAACATAAAATACGCAACTTCAGCGGCAGCCAATGCAATATTCTTTAACCATGGACAATGTTGTTGCGCAGGGTCACGTTTATATATCGAAAAAGATATTTTTGAACAAGTGGCAGAAGGTGTAGCAGCTCGTGCAAAGAAAATTCGCCTAGGGGCTGGGATGAATCAAGATACGCAAATGGGGCCACTAGTTTCCGATGAACAACTAAATAGAGTATGCAGTTATCTCAAATCCGGTTTATCAGAAGGCGCAGAAGCTCTTGCCGGTGGTAAGCGTCATGGAGAGCAAGGTTACTTTGTTGAACCTACTGTACTTGTCAAAACCAAAGCAGATATGAAAGTAGTGCAAGAAGAAATTTTTGGTCCAGTGGTTGTGGCAATGCCTTTTGACGATATGGAAGAAATTACGAGTGTTGCTAACGACACCATCTACGGGCTTGCTGCAGGTATTTGGACACAAGACGTGAGCAAAGCGCACCGCTTAGCAGCGAGAATCAAAGCCGGAACAGTGTGGGTTAACTGCTACAACGTTTTTGACGCCGCTATGCCATTTGGCGGCTATAAGCAATCAGGTTGGGGAAGAGAGATGGGAGAAGAGGCTCTTAAGCTATATACAGAAGTAAAATCTGTTTGTGTACAGATATAGTTTCAAAATAAAATTTGCGATGTCTTGTATCATCGAACGCTGTTAATTTTTAAAATAGCATCAGAATAGAAAATCCTCTACCATATTTTAAGAATAAGCTGTTGATAGACTATTGTCTTTTTGTAAAATGATTTTGCAATGAGTAAAATTAGTACAAAAAGACATAGTTGTTTAGATAAAATGAATTGCTAAAAATAAAGTAAAGTTTTTTAAACGAATTTGTCCTCTTACTTGTCCTCTAGAGTGCAACTCTCTAGCGGTAATCGATCGCAGCACTGTTTGGTGATTGTCTTAGATCTTTTTAGATTTTTGCGTTTTAATAGGAACGGTTGCAGACTTGAGGAAAATCGTAGAGCTTAAACCTAACTTTAAAAAAGAAAAGATACGCTCAACCATAAAAAAATATAGTAAGCGGTACTAGTACTTTGTTGCATCGATTATTGTGTGAGTCTGACACTGTTTTTGCTGTTTTTGAGTCTGACACTGTTTTTGTTTGGAGGTATATATGTCTGCATCTCAAAAAATAGCATTCATCATATTTTTTGGAGTAGCAGCACTTTTCAGCTTTGTTATGTTTTGTATCCATATAAAGACGAAAGGTTCGCTAAAGAATAGTTTGTATCTTGGTACTTTATCTCTTCTTTTTATCACGGTTGTTGTTTTACTCATTTTTAATCGTACAATTGATCAGAAAAAACGCCGTGTAGTTACTACAAAAAAGTCTAATTCCACACAAAACAAAAATTCCAAACGGTCGAAGAGTAGATATCAAATACATGGCTATGATATCATTGAACAATTGGGCTACGTAAGTACCGGAGCTATTTTTAAAGGTTATAATCGGCAGAGAAATATGTATGCTGCAATTAAGATCTTAAGTAATGATTCATCAAATAATCCAGCCTATGTGGAGAGTTTTATACAAGAAAATAACCAAGGATTCAAAATAAATCATCCGAATATAGTGTCTGTTTTTAAAGCAGGAAAATTTCGCGGACGTTTGTATTATATTATGGAATTCGTTGATGGCATAACTGTAAGAGAAGAGTTAGTAAGCAATGGAGCGTATAACGAACAAAAAGCCATTAATATTGGATTACAAGCGGCGCAAGCTTTAGAATATGCCAACTCTCTCGATATACAGCATCCACGTTTAAACACGAATAAGATCATCATTACTCAAGGTGGTCAGATCAAAATTTACGATTTACATGTCGTTACACCAGAATATCCAGGAGGTACAATAACTAGATTTCCAACAAAACCATATGGACCAGATAAATCTATGAATAATAGTCCGATATTCTATATAGCACCAGAGAACCTTACAAAAGAAAAACCAGCAGTACCAGACGAACTTGCCAACATATATAGTTTAGGTGCTATTCTATACAATATGCTAACAGGAATTCCTCCACTATATGGTTTTTTTTCGAATCCAATCCAAGTTGTAGAAGGTTTTATATCAGAAAAACCTCTACCGCACATTCAAACGCTTAATCCTAATATCTCAAATGAAGTCTGTCAAGTTGTTGATTTGATGATGAAGATAAATAGAAATAAAAGATATCAATCGATTTCTGATGTAGTTAAAGATCTTGTAGTTCTCTAAATTTAGATCTTGTGCTATAGGTGCTAGAATCGCAACTTAAAGGCGTTCTTTTTGTTTACAATAAAGGTTTTTCATTAATGTAAGATGAAACAAGAGGTAGAAAAAATATTTAAACAATATTTGGTTATTCGCAGTTGTAGCAAATTAACAAAATTTGCAACGTAAGGGTTTATTAATGAATAGCTTAAGGGTTTGTTGTCTGTTTTTTTCTGAGATGGACGTTTTTCTCATTTCATCCTTGCAAAAACCACCAAAGGTAAAGAAAAAAATACTGACTTATGTGCTTGATGACAAGCGATAAAGTTGACGAAAGACAAAAACAAAATAAAACTCAGCTTCAAAGTGATAGAGCGCTGTGGTAAGCAAATAAAATGGCGTTGGTTGGACACTGTTTTTGAGTCTGACACTGTTTTTGAGTCTGACACTGTTTTTGAGTCTGACACTGTTTTTGAGTCTGACACTGTTTTTGAGTCTGACACTGTTTTTGAGTCTGACACTGTTTTTGAGTCTGACACTGTTTTTGAGTCTGACACTGTTTTTGAGTCTGACACTGTTTTTGAGTCTGACACTGTTTTTGAGTCTGACACTGTTTTTGAGTCTGACACTGTTTTTGAGTCTGACACTGTTTTTGAGTCTGACACTGTTTTTGAGTCTGACACTGTTTTTGAGTCTGACACTGTTTTTGAGTCTGACACTGTTTTTGAGTCTGACACTGTTTTTGAGTCTGACACTGTTTTTGAGTCTGACACTGTTTTTGAGTCTGACACTGTTTTTGAGTCTGACACTGTTTCTGAGATAAGAATAATGTTTCAAAATGTATCTTGTTATGTATTCTACATTTCCCGAATGTTGTAAATCATTTTATAAAATAATTATGCAAAAAATTATTCACATTGATATGGACATGTTTTTCGCAGCAATTGAGATTCGCGATAATCCTCGATTAAAATATACTCCTGTTGTCGTAGGAGGCAAACCGAATAGTCGTGGAGTTGTAGCTACAGCGAATTACGAAGCGCGCAAGTATGGTATTCGTTCAGCAATGTCATGTATGGAGGCTTATAAGCGCTGTCCACACTGTGTTTTTGTGAAGCCGCAAATGGAAAAATATCGCGATGCTTCTAACGCAATTCGCGAAATTTTTTATTCTGTTACAGATGTTGTTGAGCCTTTGTCTTTGGACGAAGCTTACCTAGAGGTAACACAAAATAAGCTACAAGAAAGTAGCGCTACTCGCGTTGCTGAACATATTAAAAGTATGATTTTCCAAAAAACGCAGCTTACTGCTTCGGCGGGAGTAGCATCTAATAAGTTTATCGCAAAGATAGCTTCTGATTACAATAAACCTGACGGTATATGTGTTGTTTCTCCGCAAAATATACTGGCTTTTATTCATCCACTTTCTGTTAGAAAAATTCCAGGAGTTGGCAAAGTTACTTATGAAAAATTACAACGTTTACAAATAAAAACAATTGCTAATTTATCTCTAAAAAGCTTAACATTTTTAATTGATAATTTTGGTAAATTTGGTGTGCATTTATATAATATCGCTCGCGGAATAGACGAACGAGAGGTTGTTTCGCAGCGTATTCGTAAATCTTACGGCCGCGAAAATACTTTTGAAAATGATATCGTTGATGTTGAAGAGGCTCTTATTTATTTGAAGAAATGTTGTGATGGAGTATTCCAAGCAATTAATGAACAAAATTTGCGTGCCCGTACTATTACTTTGAAAATTAAATACCATACTTTTCAGACTGTGACGCGTCGCTTTACTAAAAATGGTTATTTTCTTTCTTCGTACGAGTTATACGAAAATATTTGTTCACTTATTAAGCAAACAGAAGTTGGGGTGACTCCCATTCGCTTAGCTGGAGTGTCTGTTTCTGGTTTTGAAAACGACGTTTCACAGCAATTACATTTCGATTTTTAGTTTAGTATGTTTTTAAACTCGTTGGCTTCAAATGATATATAGTGCTTATAAAAACAGCAAAAACGACAATAGTCAACTTTTACGACAAATAAAGAAAAAAGTGGTTTAGATTCGTTTAATTTCGGAGTAGCTACACAAATATTGGTTTGGAATTTATAACGGATATTGTTGATTCTTTTTTAATGATTGATGTTGTTTGAGAAATATATCAACCTTGCTTGTTCTCTGTTGACCTTAAAAAGGTGACTTGTATTATTAAATAATTGCGATAACAAGCCACCATTCTTTTAAAAATTGAAAAATCTAAAGTAGCAAATAGTACCTCATACTTCCTTTAAGGAAAAGGAGGTTATTTTATACGACTTTAGAAGATGAATGACAATTGTTATTGTGTTATGTAGAATGACTGTTATTCTTTAGTGCTATCGAATTGATAGAAGAAGGCGTTAAGTTTATTGCCATCGAGATCGCGAAAGTATCCGGCATAAAAGTTATCTCCGCCGCGTGGCCCTGGTTTACCTTCGTCTGTTGCTCCTAATTCAATTGCTTTGTTATATATTTTGTCAACTTCTTCTTTTGATTTAGCTTGTAGGGCAACCATAGTGCCATTTCCCACTGTTGCGGCATTTTGATCGTATGGTTTGGCGATACTTAGACCTGGTTGTCCAGGGGATATTGCCCAAGCAATAAAAGTTTCCATTTCCATAAAGCGTTTTGCCCCTACTTCTGAAAGTAGTTGATCGTAAAATTTAGCCGCTTTTTCCATATCATTGGTACCTAAAGTAACATAACCAATCATTTTTAACTCCTTGTAAAAGTAATGTTTCTAATCTTCAATGCAGGTTACTTTTGCTAGGATATCTTTCGCAGATATCCAGCCGTTTATTTTACCGAGATTGTTGCCGATAAGCACTCTTTTATCTTTTATTTCTTTTATCAAGTGAAGTAGATAATTGTTTTTCCATTTTATGAAGACTATGTCGCCTACCTTCACATGTTCAAAAGTTGTTGGTTGTAGTGTTACAAGTTGTCCACTTTCAATGCGTCCGCGCATAGAACCACCAAGTGGACGTACTTGCACTGTTTTTCCTAGGATAATTTGCTCTTTAGCTTGTTTTACCCAACTACTCTTTGGTATTTTTTTTGGCATTGTTCAACTCTTTTATTAGAATTGTTAAAGAATGTTGTTTTTCATCCAAAAAAAGTTGGAAATGTCGATACATCCTGGTTACACTTCCAACTTAAATCTCTATTGATAAACAAAATTGGGCACTATTATAACTCTCTAGGACCTTTGTTAGTAGTTCTTTTCGGTTACCTCAAAATTCCTGTATCCGATTGAGTAACTATTTTGTCAAGTCCTTGGGCTTCTTTAGAGTAACTTATAAGGAAAAATATTATGTCAGAGCAACTCAATTTTCCCAAAGGGCCTAAAATGCCTGCTACTATACAAAGTCTTAATTGGCTTTTTCGCGTATATCCGTTTCTTACAAACTGCGCTAAACATTTTCCAAGTCCTATTGGTTTACATTTTCTCGGATTTGGAAAAGTTGCGATGTTTAGCGATCCTAAAACCATTCGCGAGATTTTTACAGGAGACACAAGTGTTTTGTTTGCAGGCGAAGGAAATGATATATTAAAACCATTTCTCGGAGATAACTCTTTATTAGTAATTGATGGAAAACGACACTTGCGAGAACGTCGATTGTTACTTCCTCCTTTTAATGGAGAAAGAATGCGTTATTATGGACAATTTATCCAAGATATTACCCAGCAAATTATGGAAAAATGGCCTGTTGGAAAATCTTTTGCTATAAATGACTTTCTTCAAGAGATATCTTTAGAGGTTATTTTGCGCCTTGTTTTTGGGATAGAGGACCAGAAAAAATTTATTGAGTATAGAGAAACTATAGTTTCTTTACTTGGACGCGTTGATGGTCTTAAATCAATGGTTTTATTTATACCGTTTTTGCAAAAAGATTTTGGGCGTTTGAATAATTGGGGACGTTTTCAACGTGACTTGCGTAAGGTAAATAAACTTATATACGACGAATTGAAAGAACACAAAACAGAGTCCGGACAGGATATACTTAGTTTGTTGATAAATGCAGAGTATGAAGATGGGAAAAAAATGCAGCCAGAGGAAATTCGCGATCAGTTGCTCACTTCTTTGTTAGCCGGACATGAGACAACAGCAACTGCACTAGCGTGGGCTTTATACTGGTTAGATCAAACCCCTCGTGCTTACGAAGAATTAATGAAAGAACTTAATAATGTGGAAGAGTGGAATGCAAAAACAATTTCAAAGCTTCCCTATCTCGATGCAGTTTGTAAGGAAAGTTTACGCCTAAATCCTATTATCCCTATTGTCGCGCGTAGATTACAAAAAGATTATACTATTGGTGATTATCACCTACCAAAGCATACCTTGATCGCTCCATGTATTTTTCTCACTCACCAACGCGAAGATTTATACCCTGAGCCACAAATTTTTCGTCCAGAAAGATTTATTGAACGAAAATATTCGCCATACGAGTTTTTACCGTTTGGTGGTGGTGTGCGTAAATGTATAGGTGCGGCATTCGCTACATATGAAATGAAGTTAGTACTTGCTACTATTTTAAAAAGATTTTCATTCAAAGTTTGCAATCGCAAATTAAAGATGAAACGTCGTTCAGTGGTTATTACACCCGGAGATTTAAAAATTATTGTGCAGCATTTATAAATGAACCAGTAGTGATTTGAAGTATTGTAAATATTGATTAGTGAATGTTTTTGACAGAGAAAATAAAAGAAGATAAAAGTATTTGGAAGGAAAAAGTTATTAATAGTTCCCTAATCCAAGAAATAAATTTTCGGAAGGAAGGCAACTCCAAAAATTTGTCTCTTTGGTAAATCAATTCCTGATTTGTTGTCAAATACATAAATCCCCTTATAAGACTCAACAAAGATTTCATCTTGATCTATAAATAACGATTTTCCTATAAATAACTCTCCTAAAGTGCTTATTAATTTAAAAGGATAAGTAAATGAATCATTTAAATCAAACACTTGAATAAACGCATGATCAATGATAAATGATAAATAATTCTTTGTGCAACAAAAATTCGTTCAGGAGCTAAAATCATCAAAACTTTGAATTATTTCTTCACTTTTTTTATTAGTATCAATTTTTTTGATATCATATAGAGGTTTATTTGCATTATCGTGACCTACAATAAAACTTTGGGCTGCCAAAATTATTCCTACGCATTATCAAAATTATTTTGGAGTGCGTAGAGACCAAAATAAAATTAGTTTATACTACCGTATGATGGTTTTTAATGTGTTTGCAAACCTTTATATTCGTTTTAGTCTTGGTTGTCTATTTGTATATTTTGCGGATTGATAACTACGGAATCTTCACGCTGTAATCCTCTTTTTACACTAACCAACTGTGCCTTTGTAGGACCAAGTTGCAATATTTCTGATTTCCGAATATGATTACGATTACGAGATTGAATGTAAACAAAAGGGTTGCCTTCTAAATCATATACAATAGCACTTTTAGGGATTGTTAAATACTTGGCTTTTGCTAAAATTATTTTAACTTTTATTTCAATTCCATCTCTCCAAAAAACTTCAGTGTTTTTTAAGGAAGCCACTACTTTAAATCCTCTATTGCTCTTTTTAGAACCAATATAATCTATTACGGCAGGATATAATCTATCTTCGTAAAGAGAAGTATCTATTTTTATATTACTACCCAACTTAATAACTCTAAGTGCTTTACTGGGTACAAAACATATAGCTTGTAGTTTTTTCGATTGCAATATCGTTGCTAATTGGTCGTTTTTTTCGACAGAAACTCCTCTGTTAATATGAATATCGTAGGATAGGATTCCAGAAATTGGTGCAGTAATTTGGTATTGTGATTGTTTGATTTTCCATTCTTTTACCGCAAGAGTATTTTTTTCTATCTCCAATTTTTGTTCAACTATTACTGCGTTTGTAATGTGCATTTTTTCTTGAAGTATTTGTTCTCTTGATTTGAGTTGAGATAAATTCCATGTAACATCTCTATGTTTGTTGTTTTTTTGTGATTTTGAGGTCCTAGCTTGGGAAGCTAAAATTATTTCTTCTCGTATAGTTTGTTGTTGTTTTTCTAAAATTTCTTTTAAAAGTTGATGGTGTTCTAACTTTTTTAATGAAGATTTTAGTGCTATTTGTTTTTTCTGTAATTGTAAAACAATAATGTTATTCTTGAAAAAAATGATTGATTCACCTTGTATCACTTTAGATCCATTTGCTTTATATTTGAGAATTATTCCGTTTTGTTCAGAAGAAATAGTAGCATACGAACTACTTTTAAGATGGCCTTGACCTATAACAAACTCATCGAAATTTTGATACTTGGGGAAATGTGTCTGTGGTCTTTGCGAAAATAAGTGAGTAGATATTAGAACTGTTACCAATAGTAAAAAATATTTCATTAATAGCTCCTAATAAATATGTTTTCTATATCTCTTGTTATCTCATTGATTACTAATAATAGTCGTTATTCGAATTATCTTCTTTTGTCTTAGTTTTACTTTTTTAGGCAAAAAAGCAGAGTAAACTTACTCTGCTTTAGAAAATTAAGAGTGCCATACTATTTTTGTTGCTGAGGGACCCACACTTTTACAAAGTAATCAGAACAGCCTATTGCCAATTTACCGTCTTTAGATAAAGCTACACTCATTACATATTGATCGTTGAATGAAAAGGTTTGCAATCTTCGACCTGTTGTTGTGTCCCAGATAATAGCTTCCCCATCGTTAGCGCCAGAGACAAGCATTTTATTATCGTGGCTAAAATACAAAGAATTAATATTAGCTCTATGGTTTAATAGATGCATTTTTGCTTCCCAGTTTTTCGTATTCCAGAGAGTTATACAATGATCTCCGCCGTCTGAACGATGTGCTGTTGCCAAAAGGTTTCCGTCATGAGAAAAGGCAGCTTTTCTACCATAATTTATATTTTTTATATCTAATTTACGTTTTACTTCGCCGTTTTCTGCTTTTAATACGCAAAGTTTATATTTTCCACCTGCGATACCTAAAAATTTTCCGTCAGGAGAATAGCAAACACCGTTCACGGCATCTTTAAGCTTGATTTCATGAATTTGTTTACCTTCTTCTAGGTCCCAGACGTTTACTCCATATCTATTTGACACTGCTGCTTGAGTTCCGTAAACGCTAACATCGTACAGTGTTGAAGGGTGAGATTTAGGCTTAAGTCTCATAACAACTTCACCTTCTTCCATGTCCCATAAGCATAATGATGGATCATCATCAATTGCAATCACTGACATTTCTTCTGGATCAGGATGAAATACTAAGTCAATAATTTTATTTTCTGCTTTAACAGATAGAATTTCTTTACCTGTTGCTGCCTTCCATAATTTTAAGTCATTGTAACTTGATCCTGTTACTAGATACTTATTATCATTTGAAAAGTCAACGGCATTTACATAACCAGAATGTTTCCTTGTATAAGTTGGTTCGGCTTTAAATATTTTTTTCGCAGAAGATTTATTAAACTCTTTTACTTGATAATTTTTACCCCAAATGCGCGTAGTGTAGTCACTAGAAGAAGTAACGACAAGTTGTCCATCAGCAGAAAAATCTACGGCTTTTATCCCGCTTTCATGTCCTTTGAGTGTTACTAATCTTCGTCCATTCGAAACTTGCCATATACGAGCTGTTTTGTCTTCTCCTCCAGAAAGTAGCACTTTGTTATCTGGACTAAAACAAATGCCGTTAATATATCCTTCGTGCCCAAGAAGATCGCGGACCACTTCGTAATTTTCGGTATTCCAAATGCGTATACCATTGGTACCATTATCTTGTCTATATACCATTGCGAGCTTTTTGCCGTCAGGCGAATATTTCATTTGACTAGCGTAACGCAAATCTTGCACTAAAATCTTAGTGATTTCCCCTTCTTCTATATCCCAGATAACTGCTTTGCCATTATCCCAAGAAGAAGCTAAGTATTTTCCGTCAGGAGAAAATGCAACACCTTTTATTTTTGAACGACTTTCTTCTTCAAAAAAATCAATTTCCTCTGCTCTTTCTGTGTTCCATATAATAATCTGCGATTGTTCTGTACCAACAGCTGCCATTTTACCATCTGCTGATAATGCTAATGAAAGAAGCTTCCCAGTGTGTATATCCATTTTTTTTAGGGTAAAATCTCGTTCCCCATCTTGAATATTCCAAATTTCTGTACGCCCTCTATCGTTTATGCTTACGAGTAATCCGTTTGGTAAAAAACGCATTTCTCGAACCCAAGTACCAGATTCAAATGTTTTGATATCTACGCCACTTTCTAAATTCCAGACAGTTATTTTACCTGAACCACCTGCAGCTGAAACAGCGAACGAGTTGTCGGGTGCAATGGCGCAGGCAGAGACAAAAGCAGCGTCGTTTTGTTTGAAACTTTGTTTCTGTTTGAATTTTTTAAAAAACTTTTTAGGTGATTGGGCATGAGCGTTGATAACTGCAATCAAAAAGACTAAAGCTAATAGAAAATTTTTCATCGAAAACTCCATTATTTAGAAATAAACATGAGATACAACAAATAGAATTGCAAAGTAAAAGAGGAAATAATAAGAGAATGTTCCTAGAACATGTCGATAATAGGTAAACTCTTACTTGCTTTATCACTATTTTGTTCTGACAATTTGTTGTTTCTTTTATATTGGGAGAATTGATGATATTGTGCCGCATAAAATTTTTTTGTCGATTTTAAGATAAAATTAGATGATGAACGCGACGTACCGTTTTGATCGCGATTTTTGTTAATAGAATTGAGCATAAATAACTTGAAAACTTTTTGAAGGTTAACGAACTATAATGGGTATGAAGGTGAATTTCTCTCTTGAAGAGGAATATATTAGTTCTAAATAAGGTAGTCCGGTAGTCCGGTAGTCCGGTACCCTAAATAAAACCTAGATATTCTATTTTTTTGGGAGTTGCAGTAACCATTTATTTGTTTTAATAATATGAAAAACAGGGTAAGAAAGGATTTTTTGTTGCGTAAGTTGAAAATAGCTATTGCAGTATTTTAAGTATCTAATAGTAGATGATTTGTCGTTTATTCTAGCAAACATCCTTGCTATTTCAAAATATGCTTCTTTGCTGATGGATGAAATAGTATTTTTTGGAGATAGAGGGTTTATTTTTTCTAAGTCAATAGTTTGTAATTGACTGTGTTTGCAGAATTGTACAAAAACTTGTTGGATTTCAGGAATGTTGCTCATTACTATGAGTCTATCTCGCATGCGCCATAGAGTTATTAAATTTTTTCCTGTACAAATAAGCGGATATTTTGTCAAAAGCTGTTGAATTTTTGTTTTATTTCCTTGAATCCACAGAATATGTAACAATTCTACTAAACAAGTATACTGTGGCAATAAAGAATTTTTTTGATTTAAAGCTAATTCCAAATCTTTTGCTGCTTGTGTATATTGTTTTCGCATTTTGTAGATGGCTGCTCGCATATAGTAGTATTCAGCCTGAGGATTCAAAGTTATAGATTGTGAAATAAGCTCTAAGAAATAATCACTAGTAAATTCTTGTTGCCATTTAAAATTGATTTCAAATTCGATAAATTGCTTGCGAAAAGAGTCGTTTTGAACGGGTTTCATTGTGTTTCGTAGATATAAAAATAAGCCTCTGGCAATAGCTTCGCGTTGTAAGGGGGTATGAGTTTCTTGTAATATTATTTCTTTTTCATTACGACTTGCAAGGTAACTATATACAAGATAAGAGGCTTTTCTTATTTTGAGCTGTTTATGGTTAAAATACTTTAACATAGTATTGTTTATATTAGAAAATCTCTTCTGTAAAAGTGTAAAGAAAATGGTTTTTTGTATATCCGAATCGTTTTCTTTTTCAAGATAGAAAAAACCAATTTTTAAGGTTTTAAGGAATGTGTAATAAGCAAACATTCTTGTGAATTTGTCGGTTTGGTCATTCTTTTCTATTGTTTCTAACCAATGTCCAAGATTGGAGAGCTTTTTTGCTATCAACTGCTCATTTTTTTTGGGGCCATATTTTGCTGAAAAGAAAACTACGCGCATTGTAATCATACGGATTAGAGAAGGTATTAACTCATTGCGAATGATCTCGCTCATTTTGGGGTGAAAAGGCTGCCAATATGCCATTACCATTATCGCTGTGATAGAAATGTTTGGAATTTTTGATTGTGCAATCTCTGCTATTTTTTCAAAATGATCAGCAATATTTATGTTTAATAAATGAAGTAACAAACATCTCTTTAAATTGTTATCCGACTGTTGTAAAAACTTGAAGAATAGCGCTATCTCTTGTTTGCTATACTTTTTCTTTTTCCAAAAGTGGTAATGAGCTATAAGTTTTATGTGTTGGTTTGTATGTGATAAAAATTGCCGCAGCGTTTCTCTGGCTCGATGGCTTATCTTTTCTTGTATTTTTGATAAAACAACTATTCTAACGGCGCTATAAAACCTAATCTGTTTGTTTTTATTCTCCATTAATTCAAGTAAGTACTTTTTATCTGATAGCGCACTAATAACTAAAGTACGCCAAAAAAGGTTTCTATTGTGGCTGTATGCTTTTTTTAGAATTTTATCTTCATTCTTGTAAAAGCCTGCTTCGTGTAAAACTATTTGACATAATGCTGAGAGCATTATTCGCTTTTTTGCTTTATAGCCATTCTCTAAAAACCTAATATCTCTGGATAGTATTATTTTGGCAGATAGATAACGAATCTCTAAACTTTCTTGGCTATCGTTTAAAAGCTTGTAGATATCCTGGTTTGGTATAAGTTCAATTATTTTATAATCATCGTATAATATGCATGCTGCTAAAGAGTAGTACAAAACAAATTTTTGCTCTTGCTTTTTTAGGTTAATGATTTTGTCTCGTATTTTTTGTAATTTTTTTTGTAATATCTCAGAACTATTATTTTGTATTTTTTGTATCATGACTTCTATATTCGGTGAATATCTTTGCTGTAGTAATTTTTGTTCTATGGTTCCTTTATCCTTGTAATTATCGATTATTTGTTTTTGAAATTCTTTTTTTAGAAATTTATTTTTATTCTTTAAGCTCATTACTTCATAATAATTTTGTTGATAGTATCTATAAATCTTGTTGAAAGTTTTGTGGAAATTGTTAGGCGCACGCTGCATTTGTACATGTAGGATATGACTAACAACTATATTCTCACAGAGTTCCGGGAAATCTGTTACAGTTAAGTAGTTTTTCGCGAGATATTGAGAAGCCTCAAAGTTTGTGGGGTTGATTGCTAGTGCTTTATTAAAAGACACTATTGCTTGTTGGAAATCTAGTAAAACGAGATAGCACTTTCCTAACAGAACCCAAGCTTTATCATCGCGAGGAGTTCGTATTAGATATTTTTTTAAATATGGCAATGCTTGTAATATTTGTTTTTTCGACATATTTTGTAAGTAGCATTTGGTTATATATAGATAGGTCTTTGCAAAAGCAGGTGCGTTTTTTAGAGATGATTTTAGATATAAAAGAGCTTGTTTAGGGTCGTTCATGTGATACAAAGTTTGTCCCAAATGAGCATTTAGAATTGCTAATTCAAGATGTTTTTCTTTTACTACCGAGGTTTTTGCCTTTTGAAAATGATTAAATGCTAGGTCATAACTATTGTTATCGTATTGCATTTTTCCTAGATAATAATCAATACGAAATCTCTGAGAAGGTTTGTAGTTATAGTTTTGTGTTTGCAGGTGAATTTTTTTGATGTCAGAAAAAAGTTTTTTGTAATAAAAAGCTTCGATTATTGTTGGAAAAATTTTGATACGCTGTGTTTTTTGACATTGTGCAAAATGCTTAATAGCATGATTGTATTTTTTTAGCTTACAACATAAAACAATGGTTCTGCGCATAGTTTCTTTTTCAAGATTTTTGTCAATAAATTTATATTTTAAAATTAACATCAATTGTTTTAGCTCTGACTCATATTTTCCTTGTTTGTTTAGAGCAAAAGCGTATTTTAGATGTTCTTTTACGCTAATTTTCATGTTAAGAATATTTGGAGAGAAGGAAATATTATTATAAAATAGAAAGCTGAAATATATCGCTATACTGAAGGATAATATCGTTTTTATTGAAAAAAATTTTTTCTCTTGGATCTTTTTTTTACGTTTAATTTTTTGTAGATCTCTAAGTAGAATTTTAGCATTTTTATAGCGTTTATTTTTATCTCTTACAATACATTTATGCCATACAGATTTTAAATTTTGCGGTATACTTGTTTCTTCTTGTAGAGAAACTTCAAAAAAATTTTCAACATTAGCCATTGGTTTGTCTGCAAAAATTTCGTAGAGAATAGCACCTAAAGCATAAATATCTGAACGAGCGTCTATTTTTCCTAGTTTAGGATTTATTTGTTCTGGAGCCATGTAGGTCCAAGTACCTATAATTTCTCCTGTTTGCGTTAGTTTATAATTTTTATCTACTGCTTTGGCAATACCAAAGTCCATTACTACTATACGCTGCTCATTCGTAACCATTATGTTTTCAGGTTTTATATCGCGGTGGACAATTTTATGCTTGTGAGCATGGTTTATCGCTTCTACCATTTGAATAAATAGAGAGAGTTTTTCGTTGAAGGATATTTTGTTTTTGTTTAAATAGTTTCTTAGGTTTGTTCCTTGAAGGTACTCCATCGCTAGAAATAAGGTATTTTCTTGAACTCCAGCAGTATATACTTTTACAATATTAACGTGGTTCAATTTTGCAGAGAGTTCCATCTCAACACGAAATCGAGATATTTTCCTGGGATTATTGGCCAGTTTATCGCTACGAATGGTTTTAATCGCTACAATTCTATTTAACAGATCTTCTTGCGCTTTATAGACAATTCCCATACCCCCATCGCCGATTTTTTCTAAAATTGTGTATTTACCAAACTTACTTTTAGCAACAAGTTTTCTATCTGCGTTTGTGCTTTTGTTTTCTATTTTATTTTGATAAAGATCATCCAACACAAATTCTAGTATTTTCGCTGCTCTTTTATGCTTTTTCATGAAACTCACAACCTACTAACATTTTTGATGATAAGACTGAGATAATGGTTTTATAAGCTAGATTTATTAGTACTCTTAAGAGTTAGTGTTTGTAACAAATATATTATATCCCATAATATTCTACAGTCAGATTGTTGTTACAACATTTTTAATAGTTCAGAAATCTCATTCTCTATTTTATCGTCTTCGGTGTAACGTCTTACCTCCATTAGCAAAAGATGGCGATAACGTTCTTTAGCTTTTTTCATTATTCTGTTGATTGTGCTTTTGCTAGTATTAAGATGGTGGGCAATTTGATTAAACGAAATTTGCTCTTCGCTGTTGATAGATTTTATTATTTCGTGGTTAAAAAAATGTTCTAGTGCATGGCGATTATTTTTAGAATGGTTGGTTGACAAGAATTCTATGTGTTGTATTTTTCTGTAAATAGGTGTTTTGAAGATGGTATTTATTTCGTGAATGACCATTTTTTGTAGTTGAGAAGAAGCATATTGTTCAATGCTATGGTTCTCTAATAATTTGACAATTTTTGGAGAGAATTGCTGTACTAAAGTATAGGTAAAGCTATTAGACTTATTGCAAAGCTTTCTCATAAACTCATTGGGATAAATAATATCTCCCATTTGTAGTTGCAAGCTATCACTAAAAAAATATAACCATAGAACGATATATTCAATAATGTTATTTTCAGCTTTTGTCTGTTTTTTGAATTGTAGTAGAACAATTTCAATTAAGGAATAAGCCCAATTACGGTGAAAACTCTTTTCTGGAGTATTGTTGTCTTCTAAATTAAATGTATGTATGATGGAAATGTCGGGATGAATAATTTTTTTTTCAAACTGCTTTTGACTTAACATGTTCTGATCTTTTACAAAACGAGTTAGCAAGGTTAATAAAAGCGTTCGAAATTTTCCTTTTTCGCGGTTCGCAAGAAGAATCCACTTATTTTCTAAAAATTTGATAAAAAAGGATTGCGCATAATCTTGAGCATCTTCAACTGAATAACCTTTATATCTCAAAAATGCATAGACTGATCCCCAATAACTTTCGCAAATATTTTTGATTTCAGTATCGTTTTTTTGTATTTTTAAAATTTCAGACCAAGATGTCGTTTTCCACATGTTCTTACCATCCAAATAGGATATAGATGCTATTGCTGTAGGAAGCAAAGATTTAGATACAAACAGTAATAGCGTCTTCAATAACTATAAATAGAAAAGTACTTATTAGAGCCTGTTATAAAATTATTTTAAGGCGCGAAATTGTTCCTTTTCACTTCTAATTTCGTTATTTTTTTATTATAAAATTACTACTTTACGCTAAAAAAATGCCTTATTAGAAGCTAAAATGCCCAAATTTTTCACCCAGCTTACCTTTGAGTGTCATAGCGGCGTTGAGCCGGTTACATAGCTACAGTTATGTGCTTCTCAGGCTGTCCTTGCTCTGACACTCAGATTCTACGATGACTTGAAACGTGCTCAAAAACTTTTTGCGACTCACTTACAAGAATATATTTCTGTTTTACATCAACTTTGTGTTAGATTCTAGAAAATAAAAAACTATTCTCTTAAGATATTGTTATAAAGTTTTAAAAGAAAATAACATAAACACTTAAAAAATAGTAATAGATTAGAGTTAAAATGTAAACGCGTTGCGACTGCGATTCTGATATGAATTTGTAAGATAAGTGATTTGATAAAAGTAGTTACCCATTGAATGCAAGTCTTTATTTTTATAGCACGGCGCGACGAGGGCGCACAGCTGTAGCTGTGTAACTGAGGAGCAACAAAGCTAGAAAATTAAAGAACAAAATGCCAATGGGTAAATACTTTTGGCAGGTCACTTAAAATCAAATTGATAACATTTCCGAAAAAAAATCCAATCAAAATGTCTTTCTTTCAGTATAACCTAAACGATACTCTCAACTGTATGATTTTTGCAAATATTTACATGCACTAGGAGATAAAACTGAAAGAAGATCAATTCTACATCAAACAGTGCTTGAAAGGTGACATTAACGCGTTTGAAAATTTAGTAGAACGCTATGAAAAGCGCTTGTTCACTGTTGCTGTGCGCATGCTCAATAATGAAGTAGATGCTCGCGAAGTAGTTATTATTGTTTTTGAAAAAACTTTTTTTGCGCTAAAAACATACAAAAAACAATATAAGTTTTCTACTTGGCTTTATCGTATTTTGTTAAATGAAGTTTACGATTTTTTAAAACAAAAGAAGCGGCAAAGTTTACAGCCATTGCCTCTAAGTCTTGGGCACTTACAAGACCCAAGTAAAGAATTAGAGAAAAAAGAATTTTGGGCGGCTGTTTCTGAAGCTCTTATGTATCTTTCCTCAAAAGAGCGAGCTACTTTTGTGTTGTCAGTATTTAACCGCATTTCTGTTGATGAGATTGCCGATATGCATAATTGCCCGCGCGGAACCGTGTGTTGGCGCCTTTTTCAGGCTAGAAGTAAGATGGCAAAAATTTTAAAGATGTGGAAATAAGTGCACTGGCTTAAAGTACTTAGCTCTTAGATTATAGGAGAAAGGATTCTTTATGGATGATGAATATTGGCAAAAACAGTACTGTCTGTGGAAAGATGGTTTGCTTGCCGAAAATGAAACTAGAAAACTAGCAAGCTATTTAGAGCAGAATCCACAATGGGAATTTAAAATTTTTATGGATAGTATGGATGCAGCGCCAGAATCTATTTTAGAAAAAAGTATGTGGTCTGATGTGCAGCAAAAACTTTCTACTCGCTCTTTATTTCCCTACAAAAATTATTATATTGCTGCCGCAGTTTTTTTTGTTGTGGTGTGGATGTACTTTGTTGAATCTCGTATACAGAATTTGAAAAAGCATAATGAGCAATTACAAACGCAACTACAAGCATTTTCATTGCAAAACAGTGATTATTTATTAGAACTTGCTTTTAGTGCACAAGAAAAAGGTAATTGGCAAAAAGCACTTCGTTTATTTCAAAAAATTGAGAAAATGACAAATGATGAAGATTTACGCGACTTAGTTTACTATCAGCAAGCATTTATTGCTTTTTCTTATCAAGGGAATGACGAGGATTGCGTAAAGCGATTACAGCAACTAGATTTTACTAATTATGCTTCTTCTATTTATTTGTTAGCCCAAAAAATACAGAGACGTACTACAAATAAAAATGTTCGTCGCGCGAGTATCGAGTTGATTAACAAATGTGAAAAAATTTTACAGAACGATACTATTTTGATTTCTTATTAGGGATTACTTGATGATGAAATATATACTTATTTTATTTGTTGTTGTAAATAGCTTGCTGGGACAAGAAACACAGTCCGTTGCACAAGAGCAAATTACTGAAATTATTACAACTGTTGAGAGTAAATATTATAAAACAGTTGATGGAGAACAAATTACCAAAGGGTTTGTTGACGGTTTAGCTAAGGCTTTGGGCGATAAGCATATGGAATTGATTCACGAAAAAGAATATAAAATTATGCTTGAGAGAAAATTGCAAGGAATTGGTGCAATTCTATCGATGAAAGATGGAGCCGCTAATATCGTTTCTCCTCTTGTAGGCGGTCCAGCGTACAAAGCCGGAATAAAGGCCGCTGATCAAATTGTTGAAATCAACGGTGAAAATACGGAAGGGTTTGATCTAAAAACGATTGTTTCTCGTTTACGTGGTCCGAGAGGCACAAAAGTGCTGATAAAAGTGTATCGTCCAGCAACAAAAAAACTTGTTGAAATTACAGTTGTTCGCGATGTAATCATTCTTAAAAATCACACTCGTAAAATGTTAGATAACTCTGTTTTGTATATTTCTATCGAGTCTTTTTTTGTTGGCGTTGCTAAAGATATTCAAGATACTATTACTAGTAGTAAGGCCCAAGGAATTATTTTAGATTTACGTGGTTGTCCTGGAGGAATGTTAAATGAAGCGGTTGCGTTAGCAGATTCTTTTTTAACCACGGGTATAATAACGCAGGTTCAAAAGAGAAAAGAGAAAAAGGTTATACAAAGTGATAAAAGTACTATCTTTGATGGTTCTATGATTGTCCTGGTAGATAAAAAAACAGCATCCGCTGCTGAATTACTTGCGGCTGCTTTACAAGAAAATTATCGAGCACTTGTTATTGGTGAAGTTACTTTTGGAAAAGGTAGTGTTCAGGAAATAATTCGTTTAAAATCTGGAGTGGCGCTTAAAATGACCGTTGCTCATTATTTAACTCCGGCAAGTAATATTGTTGAGAAGATTGGAATTATACCTGATATAGAGATGAAGTCTAACGCTATCAAAATAGAGAAGATAGGTGCATTGGTTTTGACTTTAGCAAAATCACGTAAGTAAAAAAGATCATTTTCTACGGTGATGGTTTTAAAAGCATGTTATTGTCGCGAAAGTAGTGATCCAGTAGTTTGGGTTTATGCATATACCTGGATTCTATTTTTATGAGAATGACATGCTTTACTCGTTTTGCAGTAGATGTTATCTCACCTTTTAAGAGATTAAATTTGTCAGTAAGATTTTTAGAATATGATTTTTGATTTAATTTAGGGCCAGCCCGGACACGCCCTAATAGCTTAAGAGACAGTTCAGCTATAATTTTTCTTGGTTCTGCTCGCGTATCTACAATCTCTTGATATCCAAATTAAAGAACTTAAACAAGCTAGAATCAAAATTCGCCTTGCGCTAAGAAAGTGTTAAAACTACAAGAATTTCTAAGCATATGGAAATAGAAAGATTTTAGATGTACACTCCTCAAAAAACTTTAATGACATTGTTATTTGGTTCGTTTTACTATCTCCGTTTTCACATTGATCTTGGAGTCAATTTTTGCTAACGCAGGAAATACTTTTAGTGTTTCGACTTTTCGAGCTTTACTTGATGGAATTCTTAGAAATGTATCCATTTCTACTCTTGGCGTTTTACCTTATCTTTATGCATCCTTGTTTTCCATTTTTGCCGTGAAGTTTTTTTTCAAAAATTCGCCATGCGAATCTCAAATGGATAAATACCCAATTACCGCTATTGTATAATTTCACAGGTGAGTTGTTCTATTTCTTTTGGCAGTGCTGTTATTTTTGTGTCTTTTAAATCAAGATGAATGAGAAAAGAAAGTTTGCCTATTTCCTTTGGTAATTCCGTTATATTTGTATAGGCTAATTCAAGATCAGTAAGAGATGAAAGCTGCATTGTACTCTCATTTGAAACCTCTTTTCTTATTTTATTCCAAATCTACTCTATTGTTACTATTGTATAATTTTACAGGTAAGTTCCTTTATTTCTCTTGGCAATTTAGTTATTTTTAAGTTCCTTAAGTCAAGACGAATGAGAGAAGAAAGTTGTCCTATCTCTTCTGGTAATTCTATTATTTCTGTATTATTTAAATATAGATGAGTGAGAGAAGAAATCTGTCCTATTTCTTTTGGTAACTTGGCTATTGATGCTTCACATAGATCAAAAAGAATAAGAGAAGAAAGTTGTCCTATCTCTTCTGGTAATTCTATTATTTCTGTATTATTTAAGTATAGATGAGTGAGAGAAGAAAGCTCACCTATCTCTTTTGGTAATTCTATTATTTTTGTATTATTTAAATATAGATGAGTGAGAGAAGAAAGTTCACCTATCTCTTTTGGTAGCTTTATTATTTGTGTACCATTTAAATTTAGACATTCAAGAGAAGAAAGTTGTCTTATCTCTTCTGGTAACTCTGTTAATTTTGTCTGACTTAAATACAAATTAGCAAGAGAAGAAAGTTGTCCTATCTCTTCTGGTAACTCTGTTAATTTTGTCTGACTTAAATACAAATTAGCAAGAGAAGAAAGTTGTCCTATCTCCGTTGGTAATTCTTCTATATTTGAACCACACGAATATAAGTGAATAAGACAAGAAAGCTGTCCTATTTCTTTTGGCAATTTAGTTATTTTCGTTCCACCTAAATCAAGGGAGGTAAGAGAATAAAGCTCCCCTACCTCTGTTGGTAATTCTTTTATCTCCGTATTGTGCAAGTGCAGACAAGTAAGAACAGAAAGTTTTCTTATTTCTTTTGGTAACTCTGTTACTTTTATTCCGCCTAAGTTAAGATAAGTAAGAGAAGAAAGTTGTCCTATCTCTTTTGGTAACTCTGTTATTCTTGTCCCCTCTAGCTCAAAATGAGCAAGAGAAGAAAGTTGCCATATCTCTTTTGGTAATTCTGTTATATTCGTTCTACTCAAATTTAAATAAGTAAGAGAAGAAAGTTGTCCTATTTCTTTTGGTAACTCTGCTTTTTCTGCCCCTTCTAAGTCAAGGTTAACAAGTGAAGAAAGCTGCCCTATCTCTTTTGGTAGTTCTGTTATTTTTGTATAGCTCAAGTATAGATGAGTAAGAAATGAAAGCTGTTCTATTTCTCTTGGTAACTCCCCTCTGTGCCATAATAAGTGAGACACCTTAAAATATCAATTTAGAATAGTAGGGTGAAAAAGGAAAATACAGGTGTCGCAAAAAAATGAAGAAATCCCAAACCCAGAATTCCAAGAAAAAAAGCTTACAAGACGAAAGCGAACAATAGAGTACAAAAAAGAGATAATAAAAAAAGTGGATGCATTAGCCGGAACAGGTAAAATAGGAGCATTCTTGAGAAAAGAAGGCTTGTATTATGCCGCAGTAAAAAAGTGGAGAGGCAATTACGAATCGGGGAAATGGGAGCAAACAAAGTTGAAAAAAACAGATAGAAAAATAGACACTTCAGCAGAAATAACCAAATTGAAAAAAGAAAAAGAAGCTTTAGAAAGAAAATTAAAACGAGCAGAGCTAATAATAGAAGCTCAAAAAAAAATATCCCAAATACTAGAGCTGTCAGAGGAAGAGAACGATACGAAATAATGAAAGCAGTAGCTATTTTAGCGAACGATATAGGAGTAGTAGAAGCTTGTAAAAGTTTTGGCATAGCAAGAGCAAGTTGGTATCGTTGGAAAAACGGAGGAAAAAAGATAAGGAAAAAGGGTTGCTATCCCCATGCGCTAACAAAAAAAGAAAAGGAAAATGTTTTAGAAATTTTAAACTCAGAGCGTTTTGTTGACATGTCGCCGCGAGAGGTTTATGCGATATTGCTAGATGAAGGAAAATATCTATGTTCTTACAGAACAATGTATCGTTTATTGCACGATCAAGAGAGCTCGCAAGAAAGGAGAAAACAAAGGCAGCATCGTAATTACGAAAAACCAGAACTACTGGCTACGGCTCCGAATTGCTTATGGTCATGGGACATCAGTAAATTAAAAGGTCCAAGAAAGTGGAACTACTTTTATTTATATGTAATTTTGGATGTATATAGTCGCTGTGTTGTCGGTTGGACAATTGCCGAAAAAGAATGTAAAAAAATAGCTAGTGATTTAATTGAAGAAACGACGGTAAAGCAAAAAATCCCTAAAGGACAACTTACAATACATGCTGATCGCGGAGCCTCAATGAGGTCGAAAAATGTTGCACTTTTACTCTCTGATTTAGGAATAACAAAAACACATTCGAGACCTTACGTTTCAAATGATAACCCCTTTAGTGAAAGTCAATTTAAGACTTTGAAGTATCGACCAGATTTTCCTGAGAGATTTGGTTCTATACAAGATGCGCGAAGTTTTTGTCGGACATTTTTTCTGTGGTATAACAAAGAACATCGGCATACTGGAATAGCTCTTTTTACTCCTGAAATGGTGCACTATGGACAAGTTCAGCATTTTTATAATATTAGAAAAGATACTCTCTATCAGGCATACTTACAAAATCCTGGACGTTTTAGAAAAGGTATATCTATACCTAAATTAGTACCTGATGCTGTTTGGATTAATCCTCCCAAACAAAACTCTATATAGTTTTTTTTCTTCCCTTGCTTTTATTGGGAAGGAAAAAAATAACGAATATTATTTACTTGTTTTGAGAATAAAGGTTCGTAGCTGCTTTTCGATGAAAGCAAAAATCTTGACAGATTTTCTGGCGAGATTTTTGACTCAGCGAAAAGTTGCGGAGATGCTTTATGGCCGCAATACTTATCACTTATGATGGAGAATTTTTTAACGAATTTGTTTTTTAGTGTCTCATTTTTCTTGACACATTCCGCTCTTTTATCCTTACTTCACTCAAATTAAGATGAGTAAGAGAAGAAAGTTGCCCTATTTCTTTTGGTAATTCTGTTATGTTTGTGCAACGCAAGCGAAAACGAATAAGAGAAGAAAGCTGCCCTATCTCTTTTGGTAACTCTGTTATTTGTACTTCACTCAAATCAAGATCAGTAAGAGAAGAGAGTTGTCCTATTTCTTCTGGTAGACTTTTTATTTTAGATTTATTCAAATATAAATGAGTAAGAGAAGAAAGCTGTCCTATCTCTTTTGATAACCCTGTTATTTGTGTATAGCTCAAATTAAGAGATCGAAGAGAAGAAAGCTGTCCTATCTCTTTTGGTAATTCTGTTATGCTTGAATAACTCAAATTAAGAAATCTAAGAGAAGAAATTTGCCCTATCTCTTTTGGTAATTTTGTTATATTTAAATAACTCAAATACAAATGAGTAAGAGAAGAAAGCTGCCCTATCTCTTTTGGTAATTCTGTTATGTTTGAATTAGTCAAATCAAGAGAAGTAAGAGAGGAAAGCTGCCCTATCTCTTTTGGTAATTCTGTTATGTTTGAATTAGTCAAATCAAGAGAAGTAAGAGAAGAAAGCTGCCCTATCTCTTTTGGTAATTCTATTATGTTTGAATTAGTTAAATTAAGAGAAGTAAGAGAAGAAAGTTGTCCTATCTCTTTTGGTAACTCTGTTATTTTTGTTTTATTTATCTTTAAACAATCAAGAGAGGAAAGTTGTCCTATTTCTTTTGGTAACTCTGTTATATCTGCATAAGATAAGTCAAGAAAAGTAAGAGAAGAAAGCTTCTTTATTTCTCTTGGAAGTTTTGTTATTCTCGATGCGGTTAGCTTTAAATAAACAAGAGAAGAAAGTTGCTCTATCTCTTTTGGCAACTCTGTTATATCTGCCCCACTCAAATCTAAATGCGTAAGAGAAGAAAGTTGCCATATCTCTTTTGGTAGTTCCGTGATCTCTGTATCTATTAGATTTACACACAATATACCTAAGAAATTACACTGAACAAAACGACTTGCTTTTATTCTGCCAAAAGTTACATTTGTGCGAAAACTGCAATTTTCAAAAAAGCAGTTTTCTATTTCATAGACAGGACCATCTTTGAAGAAAAAAGCACATCCGTGATATGAAGTATTATTTTCTAGCGTCTTTAGGGATTTAGATCGTATTTCCATTTGAAAACCTTTCAAAAATTATTTCATCTACTTTATTACAAAATCTTACAAGAAAGCTGTATTTCTTTTGGCAGTTCAGTTACTTCTGTATATTTCAAATCGAGAAAAATAAGAGAAGAAAGTTGTTCTATTTCCTTTGGAAGAGTTTTTATTTTTTTGTGACGCAAATTTAGACGAATAAGAGAGGAAAGTTGCCTATTTCTAGTTCTGTTATGTCCGTACAGCGCAAATCAGGTTTTGGAAAGATATGAGATCCAGCAACTGAAATTGACTTTCGATTACTGGATTCTACATCAAGTGTTAGCAATGTAAATCATAAGTCTTTACTTAACATGCAATTAAGCTTATTTTAATGGGCTTGGGGCCAGCCCTCAATTAAATCAATGAAGCAGACTAATAGGTATGATAAACAACATGAATTTTAGCCCTACCACTTAGTCCAATTGCTTGGCATTGATTTTTTTTCTGGCTCCAGAACTCTTAATATTGCTGAAAGAAATGGCAGATTTGCGAAAAAGGCAAAGCTAAATTTTATCATATTTCTCGCAGATCTACCACTGAATGTACTGTTATTCTTGATACTTCGCAAATTATGGAGGTCCTTGATTTTCAACAATGACAAAACGGAAAACTTTATTAGTTCGCGTTGTTTCTATGCTTTGTAAAATGCTATAATTACTTTGGCTATGATCATGGACGGTCAAGGTCACGCTTACCAATTTTCTAATTGATGACACACCTACTTTACAACATCTTATAATTCATATTGTCTGTTTTTCTCGACTAAATTTGAATTTGCAATTTTTAGATAAGGATTTGTATGGAAATTTATAAAGAGTTCATTTTTGAATCAGCACATCGTTTGCCTAATGTTCCTGAAGGACATAAATGCGGACGATTACATGGTCATTCGTTTAAGGTGACTATATATGTTGCAGGAGAGGTTGATAAAACAACAGGATGGATTATGGATTTTGCTGATATTAAGGCGGCATTTAAGCCTCTTTATGATCGCTTAGATCATCACTATTTAAATGAAATAGAGGGTTTAGAAAATCCGACGAGTGAAGTACTTGCGATGTGGATTTGGGAAAGGCTGTATCCTAAACTTCCAAGTTTATCGAAGATAGTTGTGAATGAAACATGTACTAGTGGTTGCGTTTATATTGGAAAAAAAGAATAGTCA
The DNA here is from genome assembly GCF_041508025.1 of Candidatus Uabimicrobium helgolandensis. NCBI lineage: Bacteria > Pseudomonadati > Planctomycetota > Candidatus Uabimicrobiia > Candidatus Uabimicrobiales > Candidatus Uabimicrobiaceae > Candidatus Uabimicrobium > Candidatus Uabimicrobium helgolandensis. The sequence goes on along the minus strand of NZ_CP165719.1, from coordinate 8,119,116 downwards.
TGGAAGAAATATTTAAAACTCTTATAAAAAAAATAGGCGAAGATCCCGATCGTGAAGGTTTAGTTAAGACCCCGCATCGCGCAGCAAAAGCATTTTGTTTTTTGACTAAGGGATATAAAGAGGATATTCACGAAATTACGAATGAAGCTATTTTTTCAAGTGATGCAAGCGATATGGTGGTGGTCAAAAGTATAGAATTGTATTCTCTTTGCGAGCATCATTTACTACCATTTATAGGTCAGTGTCATGTTGGTTATTTACCAAATGGAAAAGTAATAGGATTATCAAAAATAGCACGTATTGTTGATGTTTTTGCGCGCCGATTACAAATACAGGAAAATTTGACACGACAAATCGCTGAGGCAATGATGGAAATATTGCAGCCTTTAGGAGTTGGAGTTGTTATTGAATCTAAACACTTATGTATGATGATGCGCGGAGTTGAAAAACAGAATTCTCTGATGAAGACGTCATGTATGCTCGGCAATTTTCGCGACCAACAACAAACGCGAACTGAATTTTTGCATTTGATTAGATAGTACTAGAAAACCTGTTCTTTGTATTTACCAATCTTTGGTTAAAGTAAATACTTTTGGCTTGCGGTGCAATTTGTTATGATAGAGTATTATTTCTAGGGGTGTTCCCCTAATTATCAAAAACAATTAAGGAGGTCTCCGTGACCAAATATTTCCTTTTGATCGTTTGTTGTATTTTTGCAGCTAGCGTTTTTGCGACAGACCATGTTGATAGTCCGTTTGAAGAAGATTTAGCTGCGGCGGATATTACTGATTTGTTTGCTTTTCCTAGAAAAGAAAATGGCAAAACGACATTGGTTTTGGCGATGACAGTTCACTTGAGCGCAAAGCCAGAATCTAAATTTGCGGAAATGATAGAGTATAGTTTTCGTTTACGCCGTGTTGGTATGAATGGCTTTGGTAAAGACTTTGCAGTTACTTCAGGTGAAGAATTTGTTGTTAAGTGTAATTTCTTAAACAATAGCAGTGGTGGACAAGATGTCAACTGTGTTGTTGTGCGCACATCCCCGCAACAGGAGATTAGTAAAGCTAATACTACAGTTAATGATCTTAGTGGTGGTGACAATCCTGCGCTAAGACTTTTTGCTGGTCATCGTGCCGATCCATTTTTCTTTGATCCTATACGTGTACAGCAAAGTCGTTTGCGCACAGTTAGTTATGATGACATTGGTTTCCCTTTTCCTGGAATCATACCTAAAAATGCTCTTGCTTATAGCAATGTACTTGCAATTGTTGTTGAGCTAGATGTTAATCAGCTTTTTGGTAAAAATGCAAATCCAATGTTTGGGATTGCTGGACATACCGAACGAGTTACTTTTCAAGGAACAAAAAAAGTGATGCTGAGTGTTGACCGTGTAGGTCGCCCTGAAGTAACAAACTTTATTATGGGGCAATTCAGTATTTCTAATCCAGATTTAAATGCTGTTAAAAAGCAGTGGAATGCAGAAGCTAATAGTTTTTCTCTTACAAAAAGTAAGTCAGGTCTTTATCGTAAAACGATAGAAGAAGGTTTGGCAAGCATGGATTTGAAAGACACAGGACTTAGCTCAAATGGTAAAGACTGGCCTTCTCCTCATCCACTAACAGACATTTTTATGAATGACTTTTTAATTGTGGATACTTCAAAGCAAGGCGATGTTAATTCATCGAACTATTTTGAGATCGAGTTGTCTAGATATGAAAATAGAGGGCATAAGAGTTGCGGTGGGCGTACGCCTAACGAAGACTTTGTTGATACAATGCTTACACTTCTTATCAATGGACCGGATCGCAAAAAACCTCACCGTGGTGATGGCATCAAAGGTCAACCACGTCCAGCTACAAATACTTTTCCTTACCTAGGAACACACGAGTAAGAAAATTACGCTACAAACAACCGAGTAGTTTACTACTCGGTTGTTTGAGTACATTTAGATTATTTAACAAGCTTTATTCAATATCACCACCGTTTATTTCCCACCCGCTTCCGGTTTCGCGAAAAAAGTTTGAAAAATCATCGTCTTTTAAGGCAATAGGTTGCTCATTAAGTGATCTTTGGACTGTATAACTTTGTTCATCATTTTGCAAAACTTTGCGCTGCAGTTTTTTAGGAACGAATGTAAAGTGATATTTTCCTATAGATATATTTGTTTTTTCTGACATTACGGTCTTTTGCCCAGCGCTCAATCTTTTATTGTTTACTGTCATTGCGTAGTTTTTACTAATATTTTCGATAACTACAGTGTCTGCGACATAAATAACAGCGTGAATACGCGAAACCCCTTCGTCATCAAGAATGATATCATTGGTAAGTGCTCTTCCAAGATAATTTTTGCTTTTTGTGAGTGGTAGCATAATCTTGCTACTATTAAAATATAAGTGTGGTATAGAGCATACTTTTTGTCTATCGGCGATATAATTCATTAAGTCTAAACGTAATTGATCTACAGAATCATACCTTTTTTCTGGCGCTTCTATACATTGTAAGCAAATATTTTGTAGACGTCTGTCTACCTGCGAATCATCAGGGAACTGTTTTTCTAGTGCTGCGTTGTAAATCAGTTCTACTAGTCTCGTGCCTTGGTTGGGTACATTACCTGTTAATATTTCGAATAAAACACCGCCTAATGAGTATATATCACTTTTGACGCTTGGTGGTTTGTTTTCAAATCTTTCTGGAGCGGCATATTTATAAGTAAAATTCTTAGTTTCGCCAAAATCTATTAGTTTTATTGTTCCTGATGTCGAAACAAGTATGTTTTGTGGTTTGATATCTGCATGGTAAACGTTTTTATTGTGTAAATATCCAAGAACTTCGCATAGATCGCAAAAAAGTTGGCATATTTTTACAAAAAAATCTGATAAAGGTTTTTTCTGCGCTTTTAATTTTGTAACGTACTGACATATATTTGAGCCTTGAATATACTCCATAACTATGTAGAGTTTACCATCGTGGCTTCCAAAATCATATATGTGCACAATATTCTTATGATTGAGTTTTGCTAGCGTCTCTGCTTCTTTCTGTGTTAGTCCCACACCTAATTTTATAGCAACATAACGATTTAATGCTTTGTCAAAAGCCATGTATACTTTACCAAATCCTCCTGCGCCTATTTCTCCGAGTATTTGGTATTTATTTGCTATAACAACTTTTTTTTCTGTGAGTTCTTTTTTATCTTTTTGGTTCACTTTTTCGTCGCGAGGGAGATTTTCGAGATCGACAGTCATTTCGTTTGAAGAAGCTTTTATGTTTTGCATTGCAGCGGTTACTTCATTCCTGCTTGTGTCTTGTAAATTGAGGTCAGCAATCGTTTTTTCGTCAAGAGCGTTTTTTTGTAGATTGTCTATTTCTTTTTGTACATTAAAGTCAACAGCTGTTTGATCAGCGTCGTTTACTACAAGTTTAGCGTCTTGGCTGTCATTTTCCTCGGCGCTCACAATTTTCATTGAACGCACTTCATCAAGAGAGAATAATTGTCCCGTTTTGGTACAGGCATAGCGATCAAGATCACGGTATACACGTACTCGATAATGTTTTGAACAGTGAGGGCACTCAATCACAATTTTTTTATTAAACACTGTACTATCGAGTTTTTGCGATTCTCGTCTTGCTTTAGATTCTGAAACAAGTGGCTTTATTTGTGTTGAATTTAGATCACGTACACGTCGTTCTGTCGGTTTTATTTGTGTCGAATTTAAGTTATTTGGTGTTGCTTTTCTTGTTGCGGATGGTTTTATTTGTGTGGAATTAAAAGGGTTCAATACCTTTTTCTTAGAAGCTGATTCCGTTAAATAGTTAGTTTTAACTACTTTTATACGCATTGTATCTATTGTAAGGGAGAATACATGATCACATCCCTTACATTTTTTTTTCTTACCTAGTGGATCAAATTCTTTTTTTATTGTGGTTTTTCTACCACAGTTTGGGCAAAAAAAATTCAGAACATCCATACAATTAGCCTTTGTAGAAAGGAAGTTATTTGTGTTTGACAAGATAAGTGACCAACCAAAAATACTATTTTGTTAGGTCACTTTGCTCTTACGAGCAGTTATCTTGCATTGTAGAATTTATTTCCCTTTAGAAAGTGCGTATGCGGCTCGAATGTCAGTATTTTCGCTTCCTGTTGCAATACCTTCGTTTTCGATGTAAGCGTCTTTAGCAAATAATACTTGTTTGTCATCGTTTGAGCCTAGTACTTTGTCTCGACCAATACCTGAGCTATTTAGTAAATCGCCTCCTTGGTCCATAGTACAATGCACTGAGTTTTCATTGTTTGTGTGCCAACAACCTAGAAAATGTCCTATTTCGTGGGCTGTGATTTTTGCAATTACAAAACCAACAGCTTCGATTTTTGAAAATCCAGATTTTAACTTTAAACTGTTGATAGAGTTAGGATCAGAAGATGGTGCACTTAATAAATCAAGTAGAACTACAGCGGTATCTTGGGTTTCAAAATTTCCTGGATCTACAGAAGATGCAATACCTATTGTTGGAAATCCAATTTGTTGTATTGTGCCTCCTATGATTACTCGCGATACATGTGGAAGTCCGAATTCATCAGGATGATCAAAACTATTGCGAATTTCAAAATCGGCATTTGGGTTGATTGCCTTAAGTTTGTTAAGGTCTTGCTCAATATTCGCGATAACTACATCGGCAACCTGGCGCTCTTCAAAGGCTGTTAATTGCCAATTAGTTAAGAAATCAATCATTGGAGACAATGTGGCGCTTGATTTCCCTTGGCCGAATAGTTGTTGAGAATTGATTGTTGCACCATTGAAATCAAGAAAAATGATTTGTTTTGTGCCTCTGGGCTGAGTTTCTAGGAATGGTCGAGTGGAACGAATTTCTAATGTATAGTCACCAGAAACACTATCGTCAAAACCTTTTACCACAACAAAGAATGTTCCATTTTTTGGTGCAATCCATGTTAAAGCAGAATTTTCCGTAGAAGTAGGAGATGGCAAAGGAGATCCATCTGGATAGAAACTAGCGACACCACTGTGGTCATCATTTGAAATGATTTCTTCTCCACCGGCATCGTAAATCCCTATAACTGTGTCAAGTCCGTTTCCTTTAACGGCAATGCCAATAACATCACCTTTTTGCGTTTCCAAGCGATATGAATCAACATCGCTTGCTGTTAGATTACCGGATACATCCAAGTTCTGGCCGGATGAAGTAATGGCCGGATTGGCTGTAACAGTGTTATCATTGGGCTCTATTTCCATGGAGCCAGGATTTGCAAATGATGATATTGAAAACAAAGACAAAGACGAATTAGATGGTCTTGTTGGATACTGGCAAACATGGTTTCCTTTTGTTGCTTTATCTATTTTCTTAAAATCGGGGATGTTGTATTCTTCTGTTACAAGCACCGAAGTACAAGAAAGCAGAGCTATAAAAAGAAAGATTAGTTTTTGTTGCATGTAGTGATCTCCCCATTAGGTGACCAGTTTAAAACAACTGTAAAATTGAAATATACAGGTGCTTTTGTTTGGTCGTTTAGCTTTTTTAAACTAATTGAAGAATTTATTATATGTAATATCTCCTCATTTTCCCAATATTTTTTAAATTTTGCGAAGTTAGGTGTATAGAAGTAAATAATATACCTAGGGCGTGTCATCATTCAATACAGATAAAAATATAACGGATTCATTTAATGATACGCCAGTAGTATTGAGCCCGAGCCCGTTTGCGAGCCCGCGCCCGAAAACTTTTTGAGAGCGACAGAAAGTGATTTATTGGTTCAATACTAGTTTTTTGCGATGGAAAAAGAAACTTTGCTTCTTTGATAAATTGTTAGTGAAAGTTTCGGAAACGGGCTCGGGCTCGAAAAAATACACAATATTTTGAATGATGACACGCCCTAGCTAGTTTTACACCAACATTTTACCTTAGAGAGGTGGTTGAAAATAGTATACCAGATTTTACATAGAAATTTTATTCATCAACTAGGCATTTTGAACGCGCATAACCGTAGTTCTATAAGTGAAGAATAACGACGTTGATGGATAAAAGAGCATGTGAAATGCTAAATCATTTTCCGCCACTACCTTAAATGGCGTTATTCAATGTCGAGAATAAAATCGAGATAAAGTTGGACCATCTTTGCTTTGTTGAAATTTTTAATGGTGGTACTCGATTCTTGGAGAATATGATTGAGTTTTGAGGTTTTTGAGTTGTAAATTTTAGAGAAAACCTTACCGATATTTCTTGCTATATCACCCTCGACAGAAACAAGGTAGCCATTTATCTCATTTTTAATAATTCCATCTATTCCCCAGTTTTTGGCTCCAATAACTAGGCATCCGCTAGCCATAGCTTCTAAGTAAGCAAGTCCCAATGTTTCAGGAGCACTTACCATAATAAAAATGTCCGTTTCTCGCAATTTATTTGATATCCATTTTCGCGATTGAAAACCGTGAAAGTATACTTGTTTGTTAAGTGAAAGTTGCGTGACTAAGTTTCGGAGATTTTTCTCTTTGGGACCAATCCCCACAATATGAAATTCCCATTTTATATTGTGCTTTAAATTGTTTAAGGCAATGATTGTTTGGGAAATATTCTTTAATGGAATAAGGCGCGAAACGGTAATTATTTTTACTGGGCGTTCATTTTGTTTCCATTTGTTAAGGGTAGATTCTTTTTCATAAAACCAGTAATTATCTATACCGGAAATACAACATAAGTTATTTTGGAAATGAAACTGCGGAAAAATAAGACTCATTTTTAGTCTCAAGTGGGGAGAACGAAATGATACAGAGTTTTTGTTGATCGTTTCAAAAGTTTTTTTGTAGATTTTTTTGAGTTTGGGAGCATTTTCGATGAGCTCGATATCCGTTTTATGGATACCTATTTTAATGGGCACTTTGTAATACTTGGCTAAATTTTTACCTGGAAGTATTCCATCTAAATGGTGGCAAACGACAACATCAGGTTTCCATTTTTTCTTTCTTAATAAATGTATGATATTAAAGGTGAAAATGTAGAAAATTTTAGGTAAACGCCATACGCAAAAATCCCATACTTCAATATTATCTATTATGTGTTTTTGCATTGAAGTTTTTCGGTGCCAATATTTTACATTAGGTTTTATAACTATGATACTCATGTGGTGGTGTTTTTTCCATTCGATGACAAATTGATGTAAAGCATCCGTTATTTTTAAATCTTGGTTGTTGGGTCCAGGATACAAAGATGTTAAAAATAAAATATTTTTTTTGATTGGCTGTTTATCTTGTTTATTCTCGTCTAATATAAAATCAAGATAAAGCTGCGCCATATGTTTTTTAGAGAATCTTTGTATCAATTTGTGAGAATTTGCAAGAATGAGCTCTAGTTGGCTGGTATTTGATTGCAGTATGAAATTTAATTTTTCTTCAATATTTTTTGCAATATTTCCTTCTACAGAAACAAGGTAACCATGGATATTTTCACTGATAATACCATCAATTCCCCAGTTCTTTGCGCCTACAACAATGCATCCACTAGCCATGGCTTCTAAGTATACAAGCCCAAGTGTTTCTCTCGTGCTGACCATGATGAATATATCCATTTGCCGCAATTGAGAAGATATCCATTGTCTTGACTGAAATCCATGAAAATGTATTTTTTCCTCTAGAGAAAGCTGTATTACTTGTGAATGCAAATTTTGTTCTTCCTCACCACAACCTACAATGTGGTATTCCCAGTTTATTTTTTTGGGAAGTTTACTAAGGGCAGTGATAGTTTCTTTTATTTTTTTGCGTTCAATTAAACGAGAAACAGTAATGAATTTGATTGGTCGCTCGTTTTCTTTCCACTCTATTGTTTTTTTATAAAACCAATAATGATCTACACCTGAAAGGCAGCAGAAATTATTTTGTAGACGTAAGTCAGGGAATATGGCGTTTAACTTCGTTTTTAAGCTAGGTGAACGGAAAGAAACGTTGTGCGTTCCTATTTCTGTAAATATATTGTGGTAAATATTTTTTACTTTAGGTATTTTTTGTATATATTCGATATCTGTTTTGTGTATTCCTATTTTTATCGGGACTTTGTAGTACCTTGACAACCTTTGTCCTGCTAATACTCCATGAATTAGATGACATACAATTGCATGTGGTTTCCATTTTTTTTTCTTTAATAGAAACTTGATGTTGAAAGTAAATGGAAAAAATGTTTTGGGTAGACGCCATAGTGGCACATCCCATATCTCAATACCATCAACAATATATTTCTTAGTAAAGAAATTTTTATGCCAAAGAGATATTTGTGGCCTGATAACTAACACATTGTAATTTTGTTGTTGCCATTCAATAGCAAATTGGTGCAACGCGTCTGTTATATTCATTTGAGCATTATTTTGTTCGGGATATAAAGATGTCAAAAGTAAGATGTTTTTTTTCAAATGAATATCTCCTAGCTGTGAACTTTTTGTTGTACTTTTCCATCTTTGATTTTATAAATAATATCGCAATTTTTAATTGTGCTTAGGCGATGGGTTATAATGAAAATCGTTTTGTTTTTCCCAATAGCGTAAATTTCATCGATTATCTTTTGTTCTGTCGATTCATCAAGTGCTGAAGTTGCCTCATCTAAAACTAAAATTTCAGGATTATTGTACAAAGCTCTCGCAATACCAACTCTTTGTTTTTGTCCTCCACTAAGTTTTATTCCTCCATCACCTACTTTGGTGGACAAGCCTTCTCTGGTAAAGAAAAAATCAAAGATATTTGCTTGGCGCAAAACTTCGCAAATTTTTTCTTCTTGAAACTGTGAGCACAAAGCAATATTTTGTGCAAGAGTACCATCAAACAAATAAATGTCTTGCGGGATATATCCTATTTTTTGACGCCAATTAGAATAGTTTTGTGAACTAAGTTGTTGATCATCAATATAGATTTCTCCTGAGGTCGGAATATGCAAGCTAGTTATTATATCCACAAGTGTTGTCTTACCACTACCGCTTTCTCCAACAAAGGCAACCTTACTGTTTTTAGCAATTTTAAGTGAAATGTCTTTTAGTATTAGTGGACTGTTCTTATATTGAAAGCATACGTTTTTTAGTTCGATCTGCTTATCAAAATGTATTTGTGTATTTGATTCTTTTGTGGTTTTGCGGGAAACTTCATTGTGGATAGTTTCTAGTGCAGGGTACATGAACAGTATTTGATTATAAGAAGTAAGGATTCGATTTAATGCTGGCAGTATTCTGTATAGAGATAGAAGAAAGATGGATATGGTGGCTATTGCAGATGAAATTTCTCCGTAGATATACGCACAACAAATAACAGCAGTAATTACAGAAACTATACCTATTGTTTCGAAAAAATTACGAGGGACGACCCCTATACTATTGTTTATGGTGTAGGCTGTTGATAATTCGCGACTGAGGCTTTCAACATCTTGAACAATTTTTTCTTGTACTGATAGAATTTTGAGCATTTTGAAATTGGCAAAACTATCTTTTAAAGATCTTGAAAATAGTTTTTGTGCGCTTGATCTTTGCCTTCCCATTTTTTTTACCAAAGGAGATATGTATTTAACTAAAAAAAGAATTTGTAACAATAACACAGTTGATAACAGCAAAGTAATTTTCCAGTTTAGGTAAAGGAGAATACTATAGATGAGTAAAATAGTTAAAGCTTCGGAGAACAAATACAGTAGGTGTAGTATTATTTGTGTGGAATAAATAGTTTCTGTCATAATATTCTTAATTAGAATAGATGAATTTTGTTCGGTGAAGTCTTTGTATGACATTTTTAAATATTGAGCAAAAAGGTTTATGCTTAACCTATGTTTTTGGTCATGGCTGAATTTATGTAATAGGTAATAATAGAGCATATTTAGAAAAGCGCGTAGTACGTAAAATATAATCAGCAAAATACCAAGGTACAAAACGAGTTGCGTTGGATCGATAGACAAGGTATTTTTTAACCATAGTACAAATTTGTTAGATGAAAATTTTTCGGGGTATTGAGCAACAGCAACAAAAGGCATTACCAAGGAAATACCTACTGTTTCAATAATCGAAACGAAGAATGAAAAAAGGCATAAAAACACAATGTATTTACGATCTTTTTTCGTTGTGATTTCTTTTATTTTGTGCCAAGTGTTTGTTATTTTATTGTACTGCATGATGTCTCTTAACAATTGGAAAGTCCAATAAGAATCGAAAATTTGACATAAATTTACCTTAAATCCTACTATTGTAGACTTAAGACTATTAACAATAGCCCTAAAAGTGTATATATTGAACCAAAGAAATCGCATAGTGATTGAATTACGATTATATTTATAATTAGGAGTTTCGTCCTCCTAGTCTTTGCTTCTATCGATAGAATACCTTACTTCGTATTTATCGTTAATAACAAAAACTCTGTTTTGAATTTAACTTATAAAATAAATATCTCAGATCGAAAATATTGTTCTTAAGCCAAATATCATTGAAAGTAATTTTTTTCTCTTCTACAACAGACTTTTAAGAACAACAGCGTGTTTTTCCAATATCGTATTCTCTTCAACAATTTCAACATAACCTAGCTCTAGCCATTTTTTAACGAATTGCCTTTCTCCTTGTCGCACATAATCATCTAAAACTATAATACAGTTCGACTGCAGGAACTCTTGATAGAGAGGAAGAAAGTTACCTCTAATTTGTTCTCCATGTTGTTTGGGAGGCCCATCGATAAATACGAAGTCAAAACGATTAGATACGTGCTGGGTAAGAGCTTTTGGCGAATAAAAAGGGCTCGAGTATAATGACTTTTGTTTTTCAAGTTCTGAATGAACCAAGGTAACTACCTGGGAATATTTTTTTTCTTCTATCATTGCTTGTACATGTTGTAAATGAGATATTTGATGCTCCAAGGAAAGAAGTTGTCCGCTATTTTTTATACAGTAAGATCCGATAACGAGCGAGCTCGCTCCGCAGCCTAATTCCAATATTGATTTAGGAGAATATTGATCGAGAAGATCGAGGAGAAAAATACCAATATCAGGTGATATACACCAACCTCTTGTATTCGCAATTGAATACCCCAATTTTTCTTTGAGATCTTGATGAAAAATTAACTGTCTATATAGGTTTCGTTCTACTCTCGTTATGTGTTCGGATAGCTCTCGTACGATTTGGGTTTTTACAGGAGATGCTATCGTGGTTATAAGATTTTTTATTACACTTTTTATTTTTTTCATTTTTTTTCCATATCGTTTCAATACTATCGTTATTATTTAACTTTAACATAATCTACTAGGACATGTCCACGACCTAAGTAAGTGAGGTAATGACGTTTTGCTTTGTTTTAATGACAAAGGCGTCGTTTAGAATTGTTATTTAAAGACGCACAATGTACAATGTTGATGAAAGATGATCGGGTTTTATAAGTTTTAAAATTTGTCAGAGGAAATATAATGCCTGTTTTGATTACCAAACTTCACGAAATTGATAGTTTAGAAGATTCTTATCTATATGTTGCACAACAATACAATTTTAAGAAACATCCGTATTTCTTATGGATGCACGAAGAGTCTGCATGTGAAAGTTTTTTACAATCGCAGTTGAGTTTTCGTTATGCGGTGGAATCTTTTTCTTGTGCACTAGCAGCTTGTTTATCGAAAATTAGTCATTTAGAAAGACGAATTCATTTGGCAGAAAACGTCCAAGAGGAACATGGCGGAGGTGATTTACGCAAAGCACATAAACATACTTTCCTTGAATTTTTACGAGCTCTAGGAGCTAGAGAAGAACAACTTCTTTTGCCTTGTAATTTAGGAGTTCAAGCATTTAATGAATCTATACGTAATTTTTGCTTGGCAAATTCAGGCGCTTGCGGAGCAGCACTTCTTGGGATGATCGAATACTTGTATATTGATATTAGTGCACAAATTGCACAAAAAATCAGTACTTCTAAGTGGGTCTTGCCTAATTCTCAATCGCACTATGCTGCACACGAAGTTATTGATGTTGAACATGCACGAGAGCTGTTTGAAATTTGTGTAGATGATTGGGATAAATCTTCTAAGGATATTGCTTCTGCAATGGCTTTAGGTGGCTATTATTTTTGGAATTTATACTTGTCAATGTTGGAAGAGGTAAAAAGTGAAATGGCCAGGAAGTGATATTGCCTTTAGTCAAGTGCGTGAAGATCCGTTAGTTGAGCATCAAGTAGTGGAGCGTGTATTTCATTGTAAAAAAGAACCACTGGACGTTTTGCTTATTGGTTCAGGTGGGTGTACCGCTTTAGGATTACTGAATTTACCGCAAGTAGGTACTGTAAATTGTATTGATGCAAATCCCGCGCAAATACAATTGATCAAATTGCGTAACGTAGCAATAAGGCATTTGTCAAAAGAAGATGTTTTATTGTGTTTGGGGATTAATGGCAGTGCAGAGGAGCACTTAAGCGCTTTTGATAAACTTTGTTCCCATCTTAGCGTAGAAGATTTAGAATATTGGCAAAAAAATTTGTCGCTTATAGCCTTTGGTGTAAATCGCGTTGGGAAATTTGAAGAATTGTTTCGTGAGCTTGTGCGTGTGTGTAAAGAGCATATCGGATTCTTAGCTATTGACGATCCTGAGAAAGCAGTGAACCATAAAAACTGGCAAAGGTGTTTTGATATTGTATTCGAGCGCGAAAAACTAGCTAAATTATTTGGTCGCGCTGCTGTTGATTACTCCATGAGTAAATCTTTTGCTGATCATTTTTCCCACGTTTTTGCAAAAGCTTTACTTCGTTATCCTAAGAGAAGCAACTATTTTGTTGATCAAATTTGGCTAGAAAACTATTCATCTGAAGAAAATGGTTTTCCGCCATATCTAATGTCTAAATCATCGAATGATACACGTTTGCAACTTCGCTGTGGAACATTTTTATCACAACTGAGTGATATTGGAAAAAAATGGGATATTATTCAAACCTCGAACATTTCTGACTGGATGCCAATTGTCGAAATGAAAAAGATGTTTGCATCTGTGAAGAATCATTTGTATGAAAACGGAGCAATTATTACACGGCGTTTGAATGGAGATCACGTTTTAAGTGATGTTGTCGGAAGTACGTTTTATACCGATAATGATTTTAATAGACATTTATGGGAAACGGATCGTTCCTATTTTTATAGTGAAGTTGTTGTAGGATTTGCCAATGAATAATCTGCGCGTTGTTAAAATTACTGAAAAAAATCGAGCGATGTACGAAGAACAAATTGTTGCGCTTGAAAAAATCGCAACGTATCCTTTGGGAAAAGATTTTTTTCAGATAGACCATGGCAAGGATTATTTTCGTTTTTTTGAACGACTAGGGCGTATGTTTTATCATGCTGCCGTTGTTGATGGAAGAGTAGTTGCTGTGGGGTGCGGGATTATTCGTTATGTGCCATTTGATTTTTCGGGACGGGTAAAAAAGTGCTGGTATTTGTGTGACCTTAAGGTGCACCCTGAGTTTCGTCGCAATCGCATTCCTTTAAATATGTTATATAGTGCATTTTTTCCTAATTATTTTCGTAGTATGCGCGGCTACACTATTTCTATGAATCCCAGCGAGGGAGAAAATCGCGTTGTCAAAATTTTGTGCCGCTTTAAATGGATTCCGATTTCTTATCAACGCGAACTGGAGATTTATAGTCTAAGCTATCAAGAGTTACAAAACACACGTGAAGTTATTGAAAAACATCGCGGTCCAATATCATTTCTTTCTCACACGGGTGTAAAAGATATTGTATTACAAAGTACACAAAAACCAATGCCACTTTTGCACGTTCAGTTTGGAAAATGTGCAGAGAATGGTTGTGTTGCGCAGCCAGAGCACGTACATATGTTTTGTAGTCCTAAAGATGACTCTTTATCTCTAGAGGTTAAATCTCTTGGTTTAAATCCTTCCGCAACAGCAAGTATTATAGGGCATCGTATAAAAAGTGACTGGAAATTTATTTTAACTAGTGATGTGTAGGTGAAAAATGTCAATATTTGATTCAGAAATATTTAATAATAATCTTTTTTTTCCTCGCCGTGGTGGTGGACAAGATGCTGACGAAATGTTTGTAAATGCTGAACAAGATGTTCAAATTCACGTTAGGCGTTATCCAAATCAGCAAGCACATTTCTCAATACTTTACTTTCATGGTAATGGCGAAATTGTTGCTGACTACGATGATATAGAACCTATGTTTAGAAATATTGGTTGTGAATTGATAGTTTGTGACTACCGTGGTTACGGAAAGAGCAGTGGCCGATCAACTTTACGCAATTTACTTTCCGATAGTCATAAAGTTTACGAATATCTAAATGAACATAATAAATTAAACAAAAACCACTTTATTATGGGGCGTTCTCTCGGAAGCGCGGCAGCAATCGAATTATCATCGTCTGTGGCAAGTAAAATAAAAGGCGTTATTATTGAAAGTGGTTACGGAGATCCATGCGCTTTGGCAGCAAGACGTGGACTACAAGTTGACCGTCTGACACCAGAGGAACGAATATTTGATAATGGTGAAAAAATAAGAGATATTGATTGCCCCCTTTTAATTATGCATGGTAAAGAGGATCGTATTATTAGTGTAGAGGAAGCGCAAGAAAATTATACAAATGCTAAAAGTAAATCTAAGCAAATAGCAATATTTGAAAAAGTTGGGCATAATGATATTCTGTGTTTTCCACAGTATTTTTCTACTGTGGGTGAATTTTGCAATAGTGCGATCAAAAAGGAATACTATCATGATAAATAAAAAATTGGATTTGAAAAAATGTTTGATTGTTAACATATTACCTTTTGCTTCGATTTTTTTTCTTTTATTAGCAACACTTGCGTTAAAAAAAGGAGGTAATGGTGTTGGCTCCGTAGGTGCGGCGGTTGGTATTGCGGAATTTTTAATGGTGTGTTTTTTGTTTTTTGTACTGTATGCTTTATTTTTTTCTTCTATATGTCTTTATTTCTACTCATTTAAAGATAGTACAAATGATCAAAATAGGGTTTGGTATTTTTTTAAACTGTTGCTACTTACTTTGATATTAACACCTCTTTTTTTTACAATCGTAGCTTTTTGTATTGATAACCTTCGAAATTTTTCTTTTTTTTATGATTATTACTGGTTGATTTGGGGGTTTGGATTATTATTTGTTAGTACGATAAATAGTTTGCTTATTCCTTATATTTCACTAAAACGTGTAAGAGTTAATGTTGTCATTGAGTAATGATTATGTCGTAAGTGGTTCTATAATATTTCAGAATAATATTTATACGTAAATTTTAAATCTGAAAGAGGTTATAGAATGCTTGCAAAAGTATGGAGTATGACAGTCGTTGGTGTTGAAGGTGTTCTTATAGAAATAGAGATAGACATAAGTAGTGCTGCACTTCCTCGTTTTGATATTGTAGGGTTACCTGATCCTGCTATTCGCGAATCTAAGTACCGTGTTCGCACAGCGATACAGAATTCTGGTTACGAGTTTCCCTATGCACGAATTCTGGTTAATTTAGCTCCTGCAAATATAAAAAAACAAGGGCCACGTTATGATTTGCCTATTGCATTAGGGCTTCTTATTGCGAGCCGACAAATACAAAGTGGTGGACTTAACGATGCTGTGATTATTGGTGAATTAGCTTTAGATGGAACAATACGTCCTGTTCCGGGTATACTTAGCATGGCTTTGGCAGCACGTTCTTCTGGAATGAAAAACTTGATTTGCGCAAGTGGCAATGCAGAAGAAGCAGCTGTTGTCAAGGCAATTGATGTATATGCGGCAAATTTTCTTAAGCATATACCGCGTATTTTTGAAAAGAAATTTGAAAAAAAAGTTATTACGGATACACAAGTAAAATATAATGTTGATTATAAAGATGTTGTCGGACAAGAAATGGTCAAGCGCGCTATACTAATAGCCGCAGCTGGTAAACATCATTTTTTAATGTGTGGGTCACCTGGCTGTGGCAAATCTATGATCGCCAAGCGGTTTTCTACAATTTTACCACGTTTAAACGAAGATGAGTCTATTGCATCTACACAGATATATAGCGTTGCTGATTTTAAAACGAATGGTTTGCTGACGCAACCACCTTTTCGAGCTCCTCACCATACAATTAGTAATGTTGCTCTTGTTGGAGGTGGGAGTTTTCCACAACCAGGGGAAATTAGTTTGGCGCACAATGGAATTTTATTCTTGGACGAATTACCTGAATTCGCACGAAAAACACTTGATATGTTGCGTCAACCACTTGAAGATCAAGTTATTACTATCTCTCGTGCACAGCAAAAAGTTACTTTCCCATGTAGTTTTATACTAGTTGCGGCAATGAATCCATGTCCATGTGGTTATCATGGAGATGAACATAATACATGTCGTTGCGCTTCTTATGCTATTGATCGTTACCAGAAGCGAATATCAGGGCCACTTTTAGATCGTTTTGATTTGCATATTAAAGTGCGTCGTGTAGATCAACAATATTTGATGAAAGCCTCTAGCGCGGTTAGCTCTGACGAAATGAGATCGATTGTCACGAGAGTGCGTTTGCGGCAACTCAGGCGTTTAGTTTCTTACAAAATAACAACAAATTCACAAATGCCACTAACTTTAATAAAAAAATTTTGTAAATTGGATGACGATGGTGAAAACTTAATGAAGAAAGCAACTGTTGGCGCAACTGCGCGTTCTTACCAAAAGATTTTAAAAATTAGCCGTACCATTGCTGATATTGATGAATGCGAAGAAATTAAGCGTAAGCATGTAGCTGAAGCCTTACAGTATCGGTACAGTGGATCAAACCTCAATGTATTTTAATTTAAAATGATTCACGTAATTCGTTGAGATTTGTTCGACCCAAGAGACTATTCAACCCCGCTGTGGAATTTTACTGTGAAAGTGTCTCTACTGCTTAAAATATCTGATATTGTATAAAAGCCTAAATGTCAGACACTCTAAGAAAAATTTATTTATAATTCAAACAATTACCAAAAAAAATGCGTACTAACTATAGATACCTGTTATGAATATTAATATTTGTCGTAAATTTTTGTTTTGACATGACTTAGTAATAGGTTTTGAGAAGATAAATACGTGTTTAAATTTGGTATTCAAATTTTGCAATTTTTATCCTCTATTATGCTTTTTATGAAGCATAAATTTAATGTAAGGAGACGTTAATGTACAGAATGTATGTTTTGTTTATATTTTTGTTTGGCATTGTATTTTGCCAAGAAGATACTTCTTTAGATAAAATCAAAGAAGAGCTTCGCCAGGAGATGATTGGTGAAGTAGATAAAAAACTTGGTGAAGTACGAAGTGAGTTGATTGAAAGAATTGATCGTCGTTTGTCTGGTTTAAAGCAAGAAGGGTATTTAGGTGCTAGTTTAAAAGAAATTAGTGAAGGCTTACGTACACTTCTCGATTTAGAGGCAAATGAAGGGGTTTTAGTTACTGATGTAGAAAATAATGGACCGGCAGCAAAAGCTGGCATTGGAAAAATGGACATTATTCTGTCTTTTTCTGGGAATAAAGTTTCTACACCAGGGCAATTGCAAAAACTTGTTAGTGTTGCAAAACCAGGCTCTACAATAGAAGTTGTTTTGCTCAGTAAGCGCGAAAAAACAACAGTTTCTGTTAAAATGGGTGGAAAAGTTCAAAGTAGTACTAAAAATCCTTTGCAAAAAATGTTTTCAAATAGAGGTCAGCTAGACGATCTTTTAGAAAAACAAATGGAGCAAATGTTTGGACATCTACCTAAAGAGCAGCGCGATATGATGAGAAACATGCAAAAAAAATTGCGCAGACAGTTACAAGATTTGCAGAAAGACCCAGAATCATTACAGGAGCTAGGAAAAAATTTACAAGATGTTCTAAAAGACTTGATGCCAAATAACAATGGTGACGATGAAGAAGAGGAAGATGAGGAAGATGACTCTGAAATAGATGATCTTCTTGATGATTTGATGGAGAATGATGCTGCTCTAGATCTTGGAATTTTATTGATTCCTATTCCTGAGCCACTTAAGCAACGTGAAGGATATGCTTACGAATATGGTGCTGTCGTTTCTCAAGTAGATGGTTTAGCTTCGGAAGCTGGCGTCAATAAGTGGGACATTCTCATGGAAATCAATGGTCAAAAGATAGTTTCTAGCAAAGAAGGTCATAAAATTATCGCTCAACTTAAATCAGGAACAAAACTGAAATTAAAGCTGTTCAGTAAAGGCCAGGAAAGAGATTTAGTGATTGATTTAAAGTAGTAGAGTACATTAAGAAAATATCTTAATTAATTTTACTCTTTTGTACTGTGAGCTAAATTTCGTTTTACTTTCCCATGTAATCCGATAAAATGAAGTGAGCGTGCTATTTTGAACCGGCGCGTTTACAGGATTGTTTTACTTTGAGGTTTGTAGTAAAACTAACTAATTCAGTCTATTACTAGATAGAAAAGTACCATGGCCGATAGAGAAGATACAGATATAATCAAAAGGTGCCAACAAGGAGACGAAGAAGCATTTAAGCAACTTGTTCAGAGGTACCAGGACAAAGCGATTTGGATTGCTTATCAGATGGTAAACAACTACGAAGAAGCGCGCGATATTTCGCAAGAAGCTTTTATTCGAGTTTTTCGCTCCATCAATAAGTTTAATTTAATGAGTAATTTCTATACATGGTTATATCGTATAGTTGTTAACTTATGCATTGACCATCTTCGTAGGTTTAAAAACCGGAATCGTGCTATCTCAACGGAAGATATCGGAGAGATTTGTGACGAAAAACCCAATCATGAAGTCAATCTCGAAAAGATGGAACTTTTGCAAAAAATCTATAATGTTTTGGAGCAAATTCCACCTAAATACAAAGCTATTTTGATTTTGCGAGATATTGAAGATTATGATTGTAAAGAGGTCGCAGATATTCTCAATTGTAATCACAATACAATACGTTGGCGTTTATTCCGTGGTAGGCAGATTTTTAAGGATATATGGGAAAAAACAGAGGGGTCTAAGTCTCCAGTCTAATCAGATGGTTTATATTTTAGGGTTAAAAAAACATGTTTCAATGGTTTATTCGCAAATTTATTCCTTTGAGTTTAGCAAAAGACGAGTTTCCTCTTCTTGGAAGAAGCTTGGGGCGTCGTATTAGTAAATCGTACAAACAGGAACAGAACAAATATGAATTTCATCGCGGTAATCTTCAACTTTTAGTTGATACAAAATTAAAAGAAGATAATTTTGAAGATTATTGGCGTGAGATTAAAGGTAAAATGAAAGAACAACAAAGTAAAAAATTAGCCATAAATGTTCCTAAGGTAACTTATCCTAACTTGTACTTTCGGCGAGGTTTTGCTATCGCTTGTGCGCTTGTGTTTATTACTGCTATTGCTGGACCATTTGAATTTAATAATAATTCGTCTTCCTCCACAATGAAAAATAGTGTTGGAATTCAAGCCTGGTTTTGGGGACAAGTAAACAAGACATCTGATTCTAACTTAGATAGCTTGTTGCCTGTCGATCTTTATGTTGAGGACATGCAAATTGATTTAAAAAAACAATCGTATGAACTCGATCGTGTAGTGAATTGTAGGCTTGAAAGCGCAGCATTTTAGAAAATGGGGTGGAGAGCTATGCTACATAAAAACATAAATATATATTTGTGCTTGTTGTTTTCGATATCCTCTATCTTTTGTCAAACAGACAATACAACAAAAGCACCTTCGCTCTTAGATATAGAAAATGCTGTAAAACACATTGTCGATAACGTAAAAAGCTGTGTTGTTAGTATCGAAAGTTGCAACTCAGATGATAATTTTTCAAAACATTCTGGAGTTGTTCTGGATAATGCTGGTCACATTGTAACTATTGCTAGCTCCATAAAAAATACAAAAGAAATTTGTGTTACAACACTATCTGGAAAGCTTTTTCCTGCTCAATTAGTTGGCATTGATGATGTAACCAATTTAGCACTCATAAAGGTAGAGAATGCACAACATTTTTCATGTGTAGTTAAGGGTGACTCTTCTAAATTATCTTTAGGATCGTTTTTGATATCAGTTGGCAATCCTTATGGATTACAAAATTCACCTTCTTTGGGCATTGTTAGTGGTTTGGAACGAGTTGTAAAATTTGACGACAGTTTGTTACTAGGACTTATCCAAACAACAGCAGCTATCAATCCAGGTGATGCAGGTGGATTAGCTGTCGATTCGAAGGGACAGTTTGTTGGAGTTATATGCTCTACTCTCGGAACTTCTCAATCGATGGGGAATGCAATGGTATTACCTCAAGGAATTAATTTTGTTATACCAAGTAACACTGTCTACTGGGTTTGTGATAACTTAATAAAGCATAATGAGGTTAAGCGCGGACAAGTAGGTGTTAATGTTAAAGATGAGCCTCAAGGTGGTGTTGTTATCACTAACGTTATGAAAAATTCTCCTGCAGAAAAAGTGGGTTTGGAAATAGGAGATTCTCTACAAGAAGTCAATGGCTCTTCTATAAAGAATGCACGACAACTTGTCAGTTTTGTTTATCATTCTTTAGCAGGTGATGTTATAGAATTCAAGGTGACAAAAAAAGACAAACAGGTTGTTACTGTAAAGATTACCTTACAAAGTTTTTAAGCAACATCGTAGAGTATTTATTTTTTCAGTTAGAACATGTCAAAAGTTAAAACTCTGCGAATAGAGACTTTTCTCAACATCTCTTAAAACGCGGTTAAAACGAAGCTTTGTTAGGAGGGATATTATGAAGTATTTAGTAATGGTTTTGAGTATCTTTGCTGTAGTGGTTTCTGCACAAAATGATATTTCAGAACAAGAAATTCATGAGTGGATTAAAAAATTAGGTAGTAACGAGTTTAAAGTTCGCGAACAAGCTACGGAAAAATTGGTAGAAATAGGAGAACAAGGGTTGTCTTTTCTCCGAGAAGCAGAAAATCACTCAGATCCAGAAGTTTCATGGCGCGCTACTCAAATTATCAAGCGCATTGTGAAGAAACAGCCGAAGAAAACGAAGCCTAGTAAAACTAAACCTTTTGCAAAAGAATTTGAATACAAGGGGCCAGGATTTCGGTTTAAATTTCGTTTTTCAGGCAATGTAGATGATTTACTTCAAAATGGTGACTGGCCTAAATTTTTAGAGCGTCGAAAGTTTAAGCTTATACCAAAAGATTTTTTCGAAGATGTAGAAGGTTTTCAACGGCAGTGGGAAGGATTCTTTTCTGATAATGATGAAGACCTCAAACGTATGCGTAAGAGATGGCAAGGTCTTTTTCCACAAGGTAGAAGACAACATAATAAACGAACAAAAGCTTTTATTTTTGGTTTAAAGTTACAAAAAATTGATGAAGCAATTCGCACACAGTTACAACTTAAGAAAAATCAAGGAATACTTGTAAAAGAGGTTTCTTCTCAAGGTCGTTTTTCAAATATTGGCCTTAAGAAATGGGATTTAATTTTAGAAGTAAATGGAGAGTACGTTACTAGTCCTTTACAATTCAAGAGAATTGTTGATCGCTTAGAACACAATCAAAAAAACATCATATCAATAATAAGACGTGGTAAAGTAACTTCAATTGAATTCGTAAAGTAAATATCTTTTTGCGAATTTACTAGGGCGTGTCATCATTCAAAATATTGTGTGTTTTTTCGAGCCCGAGCCCGTTTGCGAGCCCGTTTCCGAAACTTTCACTAACAATTTATCAAAGAAGCAAAGTTTCTTTTTCCATCGCAAAAAACTAGTATTGAACCAATAAATCACTTTCTGTCGCTCTCAAAAAGTTTTCGGGCGCGGGCTCGCAAACGGGCTCGGGCTCAATACTATTGGCGTATCATTAAATGAATCCGTTATATTTTTATCTGTATTGAATGATGACACGCCCTAAAACACTTTTGACAAAATTTTGTAGATTATTTTTTTACGCATTCTTTACAACTTGGTTTTTGTTATAATTACGGTAGGTTATTTCCTACCGTTTTTTTTTTGGCCAAAGTAGTTATGAATGAATTAATTAAATTTTATTTCTCAGCAATAAGTCATTATTATGTCGGCAATAACTTTACTTTAGCACGACAAGAGTGTTATAAAGCTATTGATTTTTCTGTTCATAATAAAGAAATTGTTTCACTTTTGCGAAGTTTAAAAACTCGCCCTCATTCCCCATTTGAATCTTTTCGAAGCCTGAAAATTATTGAACAGCTCGACAAAGAAGACCTTGATAACTTTTTGGTTTTATTTCTTTCTGAACATCACGCAGAAAGTATTATATTTCGTAAAGTTAACTGGGAATTACTGCAAGAAAATTTCACCCCAAATTCAGTAAAACATCGTATGTGGTCTCATATCTTTGAACGTGATTGGCGCTACGCCTTACAGTCGGCCGAGAGTCTTCTTTTACCTATCCAAGGAGACCCGGTTGTTTATTTTCAATTGGCGACTATTTATTTTCACGTACGTTATTTTTCACAAGCAGAAAAATACTTATTTGCATTAGGACAATACGGTGGTATTTATACAACAGCAGCAATTAGTTTACTGCTACAGTTACCTCAACGTAATTTCAAAACGCTAGCTAAAAGTCATTTACTTGTAAAATATAGTCACCCGTTAAGTTCCCCTGAAAAGTTAGTGATAGCTGATATTTTACAAAAATCTTGGGACCAAGAGGCATTTTTTGCTTACGCAAAATATTTGTTTAAATGTGGTAGTTGCTCTTATGTTGATTTAGCAAGTCTATACGCGTGTGGTGGACATTGGAGTTATGCTGCTAAGTGTTGCTATGCCATTAGTAAACCAGAGCCTAAAGATATAGAAAGAATGATTCTAATTTTTTTAGATTCTTCATCAGAAACTATAAAATCAAAGACTGTTTCTAAATTTTTTGGATGGCTTATTTCTGTTAATAAAGATATGTACTCCGTTTTTTCGCTAAATAAATTCTTGCAAAAATTGTTGCCAAAACTAGCGTTGAAAGGCTATAAAAAATTTCAAAAAGAAAATGAGAGTGAGAGTTTGTTAGGGCAAAGTATTTGCTATTTTTATTTACAACAATATTCGAAAAGCAAAAAAATTCTACAGCAAACACAAGATAAGTATCCTGAACTAGAGGGCCAAATCATAGAGTGGAACGCGCGGATAAATGTAAAGGAAAATTCTAAAGAGACGCTTGATAGTTTGTGTAAAAACGCGAAAAAGTTTCCTTTACAAAATGTATTAACTGATTTGTGCAAATCTACATGTCCTGTGTGTAATTATTATCAAGAAAATTTAGAGATTTGTTTGCGTTGCGGTTACCGAGTATCGAATATTTTTTCTTGGACCAAAAATCACTTGCGTTTTCAAGGAGAAAAGCTTTACTTTCCAAAAGAGTTTATTCTTATCACAAGTAGTGCTCTTATTTATAAAAAAAATGACGTTGCTGTTTTTATTGTATTTAGCTCACGCTCTTTAAGTATGGTATTTGAGATAAAAAAAAATGGCGAAGAGTATAGTACTTCAAATATCAAAATTGAAGGTATTGGCATTGTCAAACAAACTCTGACTGATACGGGAATATACGAAGCAACAGTACGCACTAAAGATACTGAAAGCCTTATTACAACTCTTGTGGCGAGCGATGCTGAAGATTTAAAAGTAACATGCGTAGCCCAGAAATGGGTGTCTGGTACCTTGCAGGTCACGTTTTCTGCTCTTGATGCGTGGGGTTACGCTACCGAAGAAACACCTGAGGTTGTACTATTTGATATTTATACGCAAAAGCGTAATGTGGCTGATTCTATTCAATTAAAAAATAATCAGATTCGCTGTGTTTGGAATTGCCTTTCTTTAATAACTCCATATGCTTATGCATTTGTTACTATCAGTGATAAATCGTGGGTAGTTGCGATAAAAACGGAAAAAACAGCTTCATGGAGAAAAATACAAGATAAGTTTTGCGAAAATTTGGCGAAGGTGGGCTACAAGTATAATATTACAGAAAAGAAACTAGATATTGATGTCAATAAGGAACGCGAGGAAATAAGCCTAGTTACACAGCCATTGGGACAAGATTTGCTCGATATTTATCGACGTAATAATACGTCTATTTTAGATATATGTCTTCCTAAGTTCATAAGTGGCGCTTACTTTTCTGCAACAAGATTTGCGAAAGGATTTACACAAGAACGTGGAGAAGAAGTTGTGTTTCCAATGCTTTCTATACCGCCGAAACTGGTGATTGGCTTTCCCGAAATTGTAGAACCAAATCTAAAATTTTCTGTTGATATTGACAGTTGTTTTCAAGGAGAAGTTTATATTTTTTCTCGCGATAAAAATATTCTTTTTCATTCTTTAAAAGATCAGTTACTTATGCGCGATAACACATTGAGTATGCCGCCTTTTGAAGTCTTGGCTTCGGGAATGTTACCGACCAATTTAAACGCGAATGAACACTACTCTTCTTACCTTGGCAGGTATAAATTTGAAGAAAGTTTACAGGTTGAACTCAAGGCAATGCCTATCGAGGGAATACAAAAGTTTACTTTTTTTGCAAGTGATGGGCACTTTTTTACTGAAAAAACAATTGCAGTGCGTATAGAAAATTCAACGACAATTAGTGGTGATTTTCCATCAAAAATTGGAGAAAAAGATTTTTACGAAGTGCCAGTGGGATTTTGCTCACAGATTATCTTGCCTTTTACAATTAGCTCAGAAGGTGAAGGAATTATAGAGCAAGGCGAGCAAAATACTACAGTTATTAAAGTTTCGCGACCAGATGTGTTTACTCTAAAGCTTGGAAATAAACAACAGGTACACAAAGTTGAGTCGCTGCTTGTACACCAAGATACTTGTAGTATTTTTGAAAGAGTAACTCCTGACAATATTACACCTGATGTCCGTGTTTATCGCAACGGTTATAGCGTTATTAGCGAAATCGCCCGCGAATTAAATAGGGATAAATTTTTAGGTCTTGATCATGTAGCTGCAAAACTATATGGATTAGCTGTTCTTTATAAATTTTCTACAGAGAGCAAAATAGAAAAAGCAAATGACGAATATGAGAGATCTATTTTTCTACTGCAACAAGAGCTAAATTTACAAAAAATAAATTTTCGCAAACAACCTGAATTAGTTCTATCTACTCTGCTTTATCTTTCTATCTATATGGAAATTCCGAAGTTTAAGGAAGTGAAAGATATTGCTGTTCGTTTGCAACAACAATGCCGAGAAAATAATTTGGTAGATAATCGTTTACTCTTCCTTTCTCTTGATTTTCGCCAAAAAATTCGCTGCCCTATTTCAGCAGCAGGAGGCATTTTACACGATGTTAATGTTAAAAAAGCGATTAGATATTTAGAAAAAAACGTACAACAAGGACCAAAATGGTGTCGAAAGAATTTCAAAGACGATATTACCTGTACGGTGTGGGTTGCAAATGCGTTGTATCATTGTAATCACTCGTTAGCTAAAGACACACTTAAGTATATTAACGACAAATGGCAAAATGGTTCGTTGGGAAATATACATGCTGATATAGCTTACATGAAACTGATGTATGCAATGACAAAAAAAGATGAACAGGTTTCTTGGCAGAGAAAAAATACCGTAGTGGAACACCAAGCTCTTAGTGATGTCGTTCAGAGTAAATTTTCAATACGCATGCTAGAAACTAACGTTTTGAAACCGGGCAAAAATTTTACCCTTAGAGCGAATATTAAAAAGATCAAATACCCTAAAATTTCGCTTTACACTCCTGGAAATATTGTGGTTCGCGATCCTAAAACCGGTAACTTTCGCAGTGGAAATATTGACTGGCCGGTTTCTACAAATGACCTAGAAATAAAATGCAAGGCGTTGCTTTGTGGAGTAGGGACATTGTATGTTGTTGTGGAAGAGATGAATAAACGTAGTTATAAAATCTATGATAGTTATCAATTAGTTGTTGTGTAAGTAAATTTTTGATCATAATTTTACGCGTTCGAAATAAAATTTCCCAAAAAGAGTAAATTTTTGGCGAAAGCCTTTCATTTTAATGATTTTATCTGAATAATATATCGCACTTCGGCATGCTTTTTGATATTTCTTTTATTTGGAAATGCGTAAAATTATTGTGAGATAATTCTAGTTTTTGTAGATGAGTAAATTGGCTAAATTGATGAATTGAAATTTTTGATATATTATTATTATCTAAACGTAAATACCAAAGTTTTGGTAGAACTATTTCGTTTGGAATTTTGCGTATTTGGTTTTTGTTGAGAGTTAATTGTGTAAGATTGAGTAGTTTACTAATCTCTAAAGGAATTTCTAGTATTTCATTGTTGGTGAAACATAGCAGAGAAAGCCGTGATAACTCACCTATTTCTTTTGGAATTTTAGATATGTTGTTGCGTGATAATTTTAACACAACAAGATTTTTGAGTAAATTGATCTCTTTGGGAATTGTATTTATGTTGTTGTATGATAAATTCAAATGAGTTAATTTAGAAAATTCCATGATTTCTTTTGGAAACTCAGTGAATTGATTAGATGATAGTTCTAATTCTTTAAGATTTCGAAGTTGACTCATTTCTTTTGGAATTTTAGATATTCTGTTAGATGATAACTCTAGGCAAATAAGTTGTTGAAGTTGTCCAATTTCTTGTGGAATTTCTGATATACGATTACTTCGTAAATATAAATATTTGAGATTTTTTAATTTGCCAATTTCTTTTGGAATTTGAGCCATTTGCGAATGGTTAAGGGACAGTTTATTAAGAGACTTTAGTTGAAATACATAAGGTGGAATTTTTTTAGAAGGCGAAGATTTCAAGAAGAGTTCAAAATTTTTTGAGAAACTACAATTGTTAAAAATACATCCATCAAGAGAATGAAATTTTGAATAGTTTCTAAAACTGCAGTTGTCGAATTTTGAATTTTTGACAGCGTAAGAAATATCCTTCAAATAGAATACGCAACCATAGTAACTTGTGTTATCTTCTATGATCTTAAATGACTTACTTTTAAAGGTTTCCAGATTATTTCCCTTTATTTATTTTGTGTAGAAGGCAAATGGTTTTCGAGTAAGTAAGACGACAAACTATAGTGTTTGTCTAGTAATAATAAATTCTTGTTATTCTTTTCCGTTTTTGTGAAAAACTATTGTATTAGGGCGTGTCATCATTCAATACAGATAAAAATATAACGGATTCATTTAATGATACGCCAATACTAGTTTTTTGCGATGGAAAAAGAAACTTTGCTTCTTTGATAAACTGTTAGTGAAAGTTTCGGAAACGGGCTCGGGCTCGAAAAAACACACAATATTTTGAATGATGACGCCCTAATATTATACTAATGTGTTACTGTTTTTTATAAAACAAAGCATTTGATTTCCGTTTTTCCTAAAGCCACTTTTTCTTTACTCTTTTGCATTGGTTTTACGTTTTTAGTGGCGTCTAGTAATTGTAACACAATGTCCATGTCTTGAGGATTTGTGAGTTTTCCTTGCTGTGGATCTAGAAGTATTCTTGTTGTTTCTTTTCCGGTGTGCGGCCAATTACAGTTGTAGTCTAAATTTATAATGGTTTCGTGGTCCGCAAATGAAAAAACGTGAGAAAGTATTGGCTCTATACGACACCATGTACGTTCATCGTAATCTTTTGTTTCTATCCTCAGAAAACGCTCACAGCAAGCAACCCACAATGGAAGCATCGCCATTTCATTTGTAGGATTATCTTGGTCAACACAGCAGTAATCGATCCAATAAAAAATTTCAGGTGTAAATCCGTGAGTTTCTGCTACCCATTTTTTTCGCCACTTGCTAAATTCATTTATCGCCAGTGCTTTGCGATTATTGTTGTCATCAGGATGAGATGAAATTGAATCTAAGGATGGATTTAACCAGCGATGGCTTACCATAAAAACTTCGGTAATAGAAGCTCCAAAGCGACGAATTCCTTCAATAGCCCCGACACTATGATTTTCACTGCTTCGCGGTAAGCAATTTATTTCTTCTAATGTGCTACTGTGTATTAGTCGCATTTGCGGGCCGATAGCATTTGCCATTTCAATAAGTGCAACTCTTGAAGCAGTAACTGCGCGTTTTGTGAATGAATCTTCTTGGAGTAATTTTGTTACCTTGTTCCATATACTTGAAAAATCACTCATTTTTTCTCCTACATTATAAAGTAAAACGACAAGTAGATTTTTACTCTACTTGTCGAAAATTATTGCTACTAACAATTAAATCTTAATTCCAGCTCTTGAGATCTTCTTGCCATTTGTTTTTTGAATCTTTTATGTATCTACTTATATTTTGTAACCACTCTTTTTTGTACTCCGTAATGATCCAAGAAAAGAGACAAATGAAACCGAGACTGGCCCACCATACAGATTGATGAATAGATCCAAAGTTTATATATGTGAATAACACTAAAGCTATATCTGCTAAAAGAAATGTAAGTCCAGTAAAGAAAAATAAAAGCTCTTTGCGATATGCACCAAACAATAAAATTACAATCGACTCAATGATCAGAAAAAATGAATGTGTTAGATGATTGTCAAGGGTAAATTCAGAGGTGTAAAGATGATCGAACCACCCGTGATAGCTTTGTATGAATGTTGGCACAAAAATAAGCAATAAACCTACAAACAGCACATCTTTATAGTAAACAAAGCTGTGTTTTTTGTGTAAGTAAAAAGCATAAGCAATCACAATCATTCCCAAAGGAACAGTGTATAGTTCCCACACGGAGGTCGCCCATGAAAAGAGCATGACATAGTACGAAAATGCAAAAGAGCCACTTGCAAGAACTAAGTGTTTTTGGGTTTTTAGATACAAAAGCAAAAATGCAACACTATTAACAATTGCGAGAGTTGCCGTAAAATACACAGGGTTATTGGTGTTTGCTAAAAATAACCCTGCAAAAACTAAATAGTTACTGTAAGCAATTTTTGTAAGTGGGTCGGCAGCATAATCACTAAACGGTTTTGGCATAAAGTGACTTGCGTAGGCTAGAGCAATTCCCATAGTAATGGATAAAACCATGAAGCTTTCATAATCAAAGGAAATATACGCTACAGAAGAGTAGCATGCTACTAAGGCTGTTGCAAAACCAAGTTGTGCAAAAAATACGTCGCGATTTTTGTAGCTAATCATCAGGTAAATACCTGAAGTGAGTAGCATTAACATCGTAATGTGAATACTGTTATGAGCATGTAACAATGACAACAAAGGCAATAGAATCGCTGCGGTAAAAAACGATTTTTGTAGTGAAGGTATTTCGCGAAAGACTTTCGCTAAAATCAAATGCGCGCATGCTAGAGAAATGACTATTATGCCACTTGTTAAAGGAGCCAAATCTATTTTTTCGATGAGTAAGTAGTTTGCAAAAGCAAAAAGCACCATAGAAAAGAAGGCGCATATGCTATTGTAGTATGCTGGAATTGTTTTACTGTAAACAATACTTGCCGCTACTATTGAACAGAGTAATAAACTAAACAGTGTTGGATAGTCTATTTTTCCTATAAAAACAAGTGTTGACGCAATAAGTATTATATTGAAAGTAACGATATGAAAGATAGGTTTAGCAATGTTTTGTTGCTTTTGTAATACCAAGTAACCAATAGCTGTGATAAGTGCACTAATGATTGTCATGGCTAAGGCAATTTGTGCTCCCCAAAGCGACTTAGAAGCGAAGAGTGCTACAAGTGCGCATCCACTAAATAGCGAAGTGCTTATATAGCTATATAGTGGTTTTTTTTCATGATGTAAGCATACAAAGTAAAATACAAATGCCAAAGCAATGACCCACATTGAAATTGCTGCTGATGGAACCATTCCAGGAAGCGTTATTGGCAACATTAAGAAAAACAATATTGTTGCATGTGTTACTTGCCAAGCAGGTCGAATCCATTGTTGTGGAAAATGTTTGTGTTTAGAAAAAATAACTGTGGCTAGTGGAATAAAAAATAGCGCGTATTCAAAAGCAAATAAATTGCGCGGTAATATGAAAAAATACAGCGCATACATATTTGCAAAAAAAGAATATATTAACCATTTTTTGGTATTACTTATAGCAAGAATTGCGTTCAAAGTAACAAGTACTACTGGAAAAAAAATGTTTTCATTGTAGTAAAATCGAATGAACGCCAAAAATTGCGCACCACAAATAATGAAGAGTACATATGCATATCTTTCAATCATAATTGCTAACTTATCTAAAAGATACTTTGTACTTATCATAAGCACAGCAGCAAAAATGGAGAAATAGATTCCCCAATCAAAAAATGATCGGCCATTGCAAGTAAGCATAAAATAACTCAAAGAGAGATACAAAAGTATACCTGTGGCAGCTATTTTGTGAGGATGTAAAGAATATTTAGCTACAAAGAACAATACCGAAAGAATAAGAACAATGTGAATCTCCCACACTTCATTTCCTATAGCCATAGATACTGATATAAGAGAAAAGGTGGTGACAATTGGTATGAGTATAAAACTCAGTAGATTTTCGCTAATATTGATTTTGTACCTTTTTGTACATATCCGCGATACATATAGCGCTATGATAGAAAAGAAAACTAGAAACGATGATAAGTAATGAAAAGCGAAGTCGTGGTAATTGTGGACGATTGTACATAATGTAATAAACACAGCTACTCCTGCAGCAACAAGATCTTTTCTGCGAAGTAGTATTGCCGTGTAGATACAAAAGACACTTGTCATTAATAAAATAATACACATTGTAAAAAAGTGGCTGTAGTAAAAGTCATGTCCCCACATTATGAGATATAATAAAGTGAGAGGCATAATCCATAAAGAACAATGCTGTAGCGGCTTTGTTATCCATTCTTGCTTGTTTTTCTTTGTGCTAATATATGCTGCGATTGTTGCCCACACTAAAAATATACAAGAGTATATATGAACATCCAAATCAAGGATTTTTAGTATTTCGACGATAGCAAGTAAATGAAAAACAATTGCATAGTAACTGATAGATTGTCGTTGTAGTTTTGTATTGCGACTTATGTATCCCAATGATGAAATAATGGAAAAAATCAGTACCGGCCACTGGCCATCATATGAACTGTAAGCGCCATAATGTACATATATAAAAAACAGAATAATAGGTGTAATAAAACCACTATGGTGTAAGGCAAGATGGGTTTCTTTTGTTCCTATTTGTGTGTATGTTAATAAAAAAGCTACGCTAACAGTAGGTATGGCAATCCAAAATATAGACAGATTTGCAGCGTAACATACTGAAATTGCGAGCCCTAAACTTGTTATTGCTAATAACTGTCCATAAAAATAGGCATTTAAAGAGGTAATGGTTGTACGAATTTGCCATAACGAAAAGCCAATTCCACAACACATGATAGCCATAAATATATATGTGTCCCAAAACAGCAGTGAAGCAATTGCGGAACAAATGAAGATAACATTTGCGGAAACTATGAGTGTCCACTTACATTTTTTGTTGTCTTGCACAATAAAATGTATTGCAAACTGCAATAAGGCTAGTAACGCAAAGAAAAAAGCGTATATTTCAAAGTATGGCTCTGCAAATTTTTGTAATGTTAAAAAGAGAGAAGGTACAGTTAAAATAGTTGACAAAGTTGTAAAGGAAGCGCTACGGAATATGTAACTGTGTATTGCGGCAATAAAAGTGGTTAGCCAAAATACGGTGTACTTATTACCGTGATCATGGAGAAGTCCTATTTTTACTGCAAAGTAAAAAACAAAAGGAAAAAATATTGTCGCCAAAAGACAAAGAACAAAAGATAATTTTTGCAGATGTTTTTTGTTGCGAAATAAATAATAACCACCAGTAAATAAACCAAGTGTGAATAAACAATAGCAGGCAAAAATGATGTATTTGAATTGTTGCCAGTTACTTCTGAGAAATGTGACAAGTCCTGTAAGAATAAATAGCATTCCGAACAAAAGTAAGATGTTTGCTATATTACCTTTTATGAATTCAGCGGTTTTTTGCCAGAATTCTTTTGTTTTTTGTCGTGCTTGATCTACCTTTGCTTTTGTTGCAATTTTTGTTTCTCTTTGTTTCAGAATTGCTGTTTGGATTATTTCTCTTTGGTTTTGTTCAGGAGCACTTTCTGGAATCATTTCTTCCACTGATTGGTGCGGTTTTTCTAATGGCTCTTTTTCAACTTCTAAACAAACCGCTTCAGTTTTGGATTGTCGACGCTTGATATATGCAAGGACAGACAAAAGTGTAAAGCAACAAAGTAGCCCTATATTAAATGAGGGATGATAATCATGACGATAATAAGAATACGACGCTGCTGGCATTGCGCAGGCAATGGAGGCAAGCATAGAAAAATAATAGCTCATCTCTAACCACAGATTTATTTTATATCTATTTGGCTGTTGAGGTGACAAGTAGCTAGCTACTTGGTGGTGACGGTAAAAGAAATACCAGTATACACTTAAAACAAGTACTGATATTTGGTGTATTGTCGTACATAAACAGATAAATACAATTATTGATAGCGACCTGTATTTTGAAGTATGCTGAACCATTCCGAAGCGATTTATAAAAAAGAATATCAAGAAATAAATTACGTAGTTAATTTCAGAAGTAAGAGAAATTGTTATTCCGAATATTAATATCCAGAAAATACGTTTGAATATACTTTTTATATTCCAGCGCATTTGTGAAAAATCTTGGGTAATTATAATCCAAAAAATTCCCAATATAATCACAGTGATTATCGACTGAGAGAATAGTCCGATTATAATTAAAATAGCAGCTATAAGAGTAAGTATAAATGGCACACTCAGCTCCTTATTTTACAATAGAATGGATAAACTCTAACAGTTTTGCGGTTATTTATTCTCTTTATCATTGAGAAGACCTTCTACATTGAGATTATCATTGCTTGGCATAACAATTACTTTTACTTTATCGGATATTTTATCTACATACAAGTAACGTAAAATATCAGGGTTTTCGGCAATGATTTTTTGTACTTTAAGAAGTGCTTCTGCTTTTCCCGCTGCACGCATGATTTCTGACTCGCGAGCTCCCTCTGCGCGAATGATTTCTGCTTGTTTTTCTGTTTCTGCGTCTAATTTTTGATTACGGCGTTGTCTTTCTAACTTTTTATCTTCTATTTCATCGCGGATTTGATTTTCTTTTTCTTCTATCTTTAGAAGCTCTATGTTACGTTGCGATTTTTGTATTTGATCTAAAATGTTTTGATAATCAGAGTCAAAGTTAACATTTGTAATCATTACGTCGTCTATTTCAATACCATTATTTGCCATTTTTTCCTTTAAGCTCGACTCGATTTGAGTTTCGACTTTGGCACGAGTTTTTCCATTGTATATATCATCTAAAGAATATAATGTAGTGCTGCTACTGATAGCACTTTTTGCTGCAGGCTCGATATCTTTTTTTACATAGGCTGTTCCTAGTTCATTATGAACACGCTCAGTGTTTTTTGGGGCAATGTGGTAGTACACCTTGAAATCGAGAATAAGGCGCTGCTTGTCACTTGTATAACACTCCATTTTTGATAATGTTACTGGAACAGAGGTTGTTGGGTAGTTGTTGATGTCTTCGGTGTAACTTTTTGGAAAAGAAAGATTTTCAATTGCGACTTTGTTAATGATAATTCCTTCAGTTTCAAAGCTTTCTTTCATTCTCTTTGTTACAATATCAATAAGTTTGTTTCGTGATTTTCCAAAAACCTCTTCGCGTGAAAACTCAGTGAGTGAGGCCTTAAATTGCCATTCAAAAAACGACTTTACTTTATTATTAATTAAAAACTGATTCTTATATTTTTTGTGAAGCTCAGGTAGTTTTTCTCCATGTAATTGATAATACAGTCTAGCTTGGACATTTACCCATTTTTTGTTTTTGTCTAGAGCGTTTTGTATTGCACAGCTTTGATTTAGCTCATTAATGGAGTAAGTTTCTATGTTTACCATAAGAGGCCGTCGCCAGTACCAACCAGCGCGTAAAGGTTTAGGTAAAACACGCTCTTTACCAACGACACTCGTTTCAACTCCCATATAGCCGTCATTGATAAAACGAAATCCGACAGAGAATAAAACAACAGCGGCCACGACTAAAACAATACATATGACCATACGAATAATGATTTTGTTCATTTTAATAACTCCTAAAAGTGATAAAAATTTACATAACGCAGTGCGTTATAATTGACAATAATAGATACGAAGTCTCTTGTATATGTGTTGAAATTTTTTTTATAAATTTACAATTTTGTACGACACTACGGTGGTGATTGTGGCAAACAGCATACTCTTTAGCAAGAATAAAACTTGCTTTTAATGTCGAAAATTTTAAGTAAATGTCTAGTTTACTAGAACGTAGTTTTGTAAGAAATATATTTGCTTAAGAAGATAGTACGATGGATTTAGATGCAATTGTTTTCAAACAGGATGAATGACGCTATTCCCAATAAAGATTGAGTTATTGAAGTGAATGAGTTTCCAAGAATAATAATTATTATTCCTACTTCCAAAATGGCTTGAAGATAAAATGTGTGATTACAGATATGGTATGTACGCATTACCTTGGGATAATTGCGAGCACACGCAACAAAAGTTATTAACGTTAAATTGGCGCTATTATAATAGCGATGAATTGGGCAATTAAAAACGGCCTCATTTTGTTGCATGCGCCTGCCATTTGTTAAGGAAATGATTTTCCAAAATATTCAGAAGCACATTTATGAAATTCAGTGAGTTTTTTTTCATTTGTGTAAAGCGGAGTGGGAGTTGCTCCAAAGAGTCTTCTTCCCCAATACTGATGAAAATCAACTAGTGGTCTTTCCATCTCAACAAGTTTGCCACCTTTGGACAAACGCGAGTGCATTCCAGCTTGCGTGTTTTTTACAATTACTTCATCTTCATCGAAAAAACTCTTTTTAAATCTTTTTTCAATTATGTTTTGTTTCCCAGTTAAAGATGCTCCGCCTGCGCGTATAGCGGTCTTATTTCTTCCTATTGGAAAAGCAGACAACCATTCGATACCTGCATCTCTCAATATCATTAAGCAATTAGGCCGCAAACACATAATAAGGTAGTAATCAAAAAAGTCGGGAAGTATAAGTTTGATCATTTTGTTTATTTCGATTATTTTACCAGCGAGAAGGCTACAGTCTGCAGAGCCTTTTAAATAAAAGACATCTTTTGTTGGAGTATACTTTTCAAGAGTCGTATTGTGTACTTTAAATTGGTGGTAACTTTCTATGGCATTTTCCATTATTACTTTCCAGTTGGCTTCCCAGCACCGGTACTGGGTACGAGCAAATGATTTTGTAAATTTTTTCATCTGAAATAGTTCGCAGTATGGATCTAACATACTCAATCTATCTCCAAATGGTTCAGCTTCCTGATCTAAGTTAATGAATATACACCCTTGCCAAATGTGTAATTGAAATTCAGGTAAACAATGTTCTTTCTTGTCTAGCTTTACCTTTCCTTTGAAAGGAACACCTAATAGCTCTCCTTTATCGTTGTATGTCCAAGCATGGTATGGACATATGAATTTCTTTACATTACCAAAACCTATTGGATTGAGAGTGGCTCCTCTGTGTCGACAAACATTTGAAAAAGCGCGTAACTCTTGATCTTTTCCGCGAATAATAACGACAGGCTCGCCACCGATATCGAGTGCTAGATAGTCTCCGCAGTTTGGCAATTCACTTTCCGTACCTATAAATATCCAATCACTATGAAATATTTCTTTTACCTCCGTGTCGAGTATTGTCCGGTTAGAATAACACTCAAATGGTAAACAGTGAGCTTCTTCTGCTGGCAGGGAAGTTAATTTTTTTAAATTCTTGAAGAGTTCTTCAATGTTGTCTGTTGCATGATTTTCAGTTTCAAAAGAGTAGATGTTTTCCATTTTTTTCGTCTTCGCCTCAATAACACGTATATTTTTATATGCTACACATCTTTTTTATCAATAAAAACACTAATTAATTTCTCGTTGATTATACCATCAACAGCCAGAAATTCTGAAATAAAAATACGCATGAAAAATAAATCGAAAGAAACACCAAGACTTCAACCTTTATTTTCTGGGCGATTGAAAATGGCAATCGAATAAAGGGCAGTATTTTCAAAGGACGGATCTTTTGTGGGTGAGTAATAAAAATAGATTTTATACTAAAGTGTGTCAATATTTTTTTGATGTAGCCATGTTCAGCTAAAAAATTTCGTCCTTTTTCAAAGTTGCCAGAAAAGTAGAGCATAGAAACTAATGCTGTTGTCATAATTTCTGAATTAGTCATTTAAACTTGAGGATCTTCTACAATCTTGAGTGCTTGTGTTATCTCATCACATATACAGAAAACACTTATAATTTCTTTTTCCATGACTTTCTCGTTCTTGTTTTTCCTACTTTAAGAGAAGAGTCGTTATAACAGTATAAAAAAACGATGTGTGCAATTCGATTTTTGAGGTTCGTGGTCGTGGATCGATATTCCATGTGCGAAAATTAGACGATTAACTTTGAAAGCATACAAATTATTCTATAGAGTAGTTTTTTCTTTTGAGTCTATTATTTGGGCTATCTTAGCAACATCGAATACTGCACTACATTCATTTGCTGATGCTCTTGCTATAGAGAAAAACCTTGCTTTCTCTTTTTTGCTAAATTTGGCATTGCCTTCTGCTATATTAAGAGGGACTCAAAGCGATGCTCTTTTTAGCTGATCCTTTAAATAGCTGTAACCTGATGGCATTTTCTCCATCACATTAAATGTTTCTTTTGTATATTCTAGTGATACTTGATATACATCTAATTTTTCATGATTAAAATTCATTGCATTACCCTTACTTCGTGCCATGTGCCACGACTGTGTCTCACGAGATTCGAACTGCGCACATCGAATTTGTAAGAGTAATTATACCAGACTATACGATAACTTTTATAGGTCGCAACTTGGGTTATCATAGTAAATTCACAAAACAACATCTTAAAAAACACGGATCTTTGTTTTATAGAATGCTATCAATAACTTCTTCCATTCTATGAATGGATGCTTCTATGGAGAATTTTTTTTGTGCTTCTTCATATGCTTTTTTGCCGAGCAAGATACATTGCTTTTGGTTATTGTGCAATTTATCCATACTTTTGGCTAGTTTGTTTGGGTTTTTTGGAAGAACTAATAAACCGCTTTTATTGTGTTCTATAATTTCTAGCGGTCCTCCTGCGGCAGATGCGATGACTGGTTTTCGGGCAAACATACCTTCTATAATTGTTATTCCAAAAGGTTCAGGAGTTGTTGAAGCGTGAATGATTACGTCGCTACCACTAACGATTTGCGGAACATCTTTGCGGAAACCAGTAAAGATAACGTTCTCGTTCGTCGCGAGCTGTTGTAAACGTTCAAAGAATGGTCTGTCGCTTTCATGTGTATAATCACCCACAACTAGCAAAACTGAGTTTTTTTTGTTGTGCATTTCTTTGAAGGCGGAAATGGCAATGTGTTGACCTTTCCATTCCTGTAAACGACCAACTATAGTGTAAATAAATTTGTGTGGAGCTATTGCAAATTCTTTGCACAAAAAATTTCGCGCTTGATTGTGGTCGATATTGGTAAATTTGCTAATATTTGCTGCAGGATAGACAATGGAAGCTTTTTTATTGAGTATTTCTTTTATACTTACTGCAGTGAACTGTGAGTTGGCTAAATAATGGTTAGGGCGTAGGTAGCTTCCTATACAGGTAATAGGAGATTTCCAATATTGCGGATTTATGTCGTTTGCTATGTAGAAAATGCTTTTGGTTTTGGTGAGATAAGCCACTATACTGCCGTATATCCATGAATTATATCCTTTGGCAATAATTAGTTTTATTTTATTTCTTCGTACAAAACGGCAAGCATTTCTAATTGCAATCCCTACTTTATTTAGCTCACGTAAACGACCACCGTGCAAATGTATGATATTTTTAGTTTGTTGTTCTCTTAGGTAATGGAGAAAGTTTCCCGATTTGACAATTCCTAAATAGGCTTCGTTGTTCTTATGGTTTTCTACCATATGCGAAAGATAAGTTTCAACCCCTCCTATAGTATTACCGCCACAATGGATATAAAAAATCTTAGTTTTTGTCGCCATTATTTAGCTTTCGTCTATAATCTTTAATATGCCGAGCCTTTTTTTCTCCAAGCGTTTTGCTGAAATAGGGTACAATGTTTTTAGCTTTTGAGAAAAAACCGATATCTTGAATTCTTCTATCATCCATCTATATTCTTCTATCATCCGCCAAATATAGTTAGGGCTGTTTGCAGCACTTACTTTTAGTTCATTGTATCTTACTGTATGTAGTAGAATCTCTTCGCATTTTCGTTCATCTTTAGACTGGTCATTTGTTGCTTTTTCAATGCGTATTTGTAGACATTTTAAGTACCGCGGATGATTTTGCAATTGTGGAAGAATATAAAATGTGAGAAATTTTTCAGGGAATAGTTGCTTTATGTCGCGATGAATCGTTGCTTTGTAGTCCTTCGAAAATTTTCCTTCGTATAATGCTTCTTCAATGCGATCGAGTTCATCGATAATCTCTTCTAATAAATCGATATACTCTATAGTTATCTTTGGCAAAGTTTGGATAATATTTCGCGACTTTTCTTGAAAAGCTTCCCTTGTACGAATTACTTCATCGCTATGAAGTAAAGTATTCCGCAAAAAATCGATGCTTTCTTTTTTAACATTATCGCTCAGAGAGAAGTGTTTCATATCTCCTTGCAATTCTTTAGATAACTTTAGTAATCGCTCTAGT
This sequence comes from Candidatus Uabimicrobium helgolandensis, assembly GCF_041508025.1. Taxonomy (NCBI): domain Bacteria; kingdom Pseudomonadati; phylum Planctomycetota; class Candidatus Uabimicrobiia; order Candidatus Uabimicrobiales; family Candidatus Uabimicrobiaceae; genus Candidatus Uabimicrobium; species Candidatus Uabimicrobium helgolandensis. The sequence continues at coordinate 8,080,414 of NZ_CP165719.1, read as the reverse complement.
TTTTTTAGTTCTTTTTCTAGTGATGTTGTTAGTAAAAAATTAGTGGCTTCGCGAGTCGCTTTCTCAGCAATATTTAATTTGCGAAATAAGGTACGATGGACTTGTTTGTTTGTTAGTTGTAACCCTGGGTAACCAAGATAAGGGATATCTCCCATTTCTTCTGTGACGTTTATAGACTCAGGTAGTTCATTGAAATCCCATGTAGATAAGTTTTTTAGCGTCCATTTTCTGGCTGCTTTGTGCCAGGCATCGTCTTGGGATTTCGCTTGGAAGCGCTTTTGTAAACTAGATAGATCTCGATCTATGGCGAGAACGTTATTATTTTTATCTACGATTTGAAAACGCATTTTTAAGTACAAATCTAGGCGATCTAAGCGCCACTCCTCTTTGGGGATAGACAAGGAAAATTCGTTGCGAATATATTTACGGATTTCACTTAAAAGAGTGTTATGTGAACGTGGAAGTCCTTTGTATATTCTATGTGCGTGATCTGCAAGAGGTTGCATTTTGCGTCTTGTATCTTTAGGAAGGCTACGCAATAAACAATGAATTTTGTCTTCAAGCATGCCAGGAACTAGCCATTCGAAAGGTTCAGGAGTAAGTTGATGTAGTAAATTTCTGCTAATAGAAAGTGTTACTCCGTCCTTTTCATCAACAGGTTCAAAATGGTAATTAAGAGGCATTTCTAAATCACCAAGCATAATATAATCGGGAAATAGTTCTTCGTTTATATTCGGCTCATCATCTATTTGCAGAATATCTGATTGTTTCATGTAGAGTTTTTGATACTTGGGGTTTTCGCGCAGAAATTTTCTTAACTCGCGTACATCTACTACATTAGGTAATGCTTGATAGTAAAATTCTTTGAGATCTTCGTCTTCTACAAGCAAGGTATGTTTACGAATTTTATTTTCCATTTGTACAACAGACTCTATAAGTTTACGATTAGCTTTGAGAAAAGAAAATGGATGATAAACTTCTTCATCAATAATTGCTTGTACAAATAGATCTCGCGATACTTTGCGGTTGATTTTTCCATAATAAGTACGTTTTTGCGGTACAATGACGAGACCAAACAAAGTAACTTTCTTGTCAGCAACTGGTTGCTGGCCCTTTAGATCCCAACGAGCATTACTATATGAATAATGGCATAGATCGCGTGCAAGAGGCTCAATCCACTCTGGTTGAATCTTAGCAACTGTTCTCGCAAATAACTGTGAGGTTTCAACAAGTTCTGCGGCAACGATCCATGCAAATCCTCTACTGTATTGTCCCGAACCAGGAAAAATAATATATTCTTTATTTGCACGTCCAAGGTAGTTGTTTTTTTCTTTTTTACTACATATATTACTTAAAAAACCACTGAGAATTGCTTTATGAGTAGCTTCATAAGACGCTGGATGTTCATTTACTGTTGCGCTATTTTCCTGTTTCATTATGCTAGCAAGTTGTTTGTGAATGTCGCGCCACTCGCGCATTCGCGGATAAGACAAAAAATGTTTGTTGCAAAATTTACGCACTTTATTTTGAGTTTTTAGTGTTTCCCATGATTCTTGATATTTGTCCCAAATGTTTAAAAAAGATACAAAGTCAGAGTGCTGATCTATAAACATTTGGTGCATGCGGTCCGCTTCTTCTTGTTTTTCCACGGGACGTTGTCTTGGGTCTGGTATACTAAGAGCGGATGCAATTACAAGAACTTCGCGTAGCGAATTTTCTTGTTGCGCTTCTATTAACATGCGCGATGTTCGCGGATCAATGGGAAGGCGCGACATTTTTCTACCTAATGTGGTAAGCATTTTTCTGGTGTCGAGAGCGCCAAGTTCGCCAAGTATGTCAAAACCATCTAGTATTGCCGTTCGTGAAGGTGGTTCGATAAAAGGAAATATTTCGATGTCCCCAAGTTTGAGAGATATCATTCGCAAAATAACTTCTGCTAAGTTTGAACGGCGAATTTCAGGAGAGGTATACTTTTCGCGACTGAGAAAATCTTCTTCGCTGTATAAACGAATACACACTCCATCGGCAACACGTCCGCATCTACCTTTACGCTGATTAGCACTACTTTGCGAAATGGCTTCTATAGGTAAACGCTGGGTTCTGGTTCGTGGAGAGTAGCGACTAATTCGCGCGCAACCACTGTCTACAACATAACGAATACCAGGTATGGTAAGTGATGTTTCTGCAATGTTTGTCGAAACGATAATTTTGCGAAGATTACTATTGCGGAAAACACGATTCTGTTCTTTAGAAGATAAACGACCAAATAGAGGAAGAATATCGTAACTCTGACTCCACTTTTGAAGTTTTTCTACGGTTTCGCGAATGTCTTGCTCGGCAGCCATAAATACCAAGATGTCGCCATGACTTTCTTCGCTACCAACAACGAGATCAACTGCTTGCACTGCTGCGTCTATAAGAGTTATTTCTCCTGAATCCTCAAGTTCTTTATCAAGAGGAAGATACATAACTTCTACTGGATATAAGCGCCCTGAAACTTCGATGATAGGAGCATCGTCAAAATACTTGGAGAATCTTTCCGTGTCTATTGTTGCAGAAGAAATAATGATTTTTAGTTCTGGTCTCTTTTTCAAAAGTTGTTTCAAATAACCAAGAATAAAATCAATGTTAAGACTACGCTCGTGCGCTTCGTCAATAATAATGGTATCGTATTCCATCAAGAAACGATCGTTTTGGGTTTCTGCTAGCAAGATACCATCGGTCATTAGTTTGATGTATGATTTGTCAGAATCGCTGCTTGTGAAGCGAATTTTGTAACTAACAGTTTCTTTGTTACTTGTAGACAACTCTTCGCGGATACGTTCTGCTATTGATGTTGCGGCGATACGCCGTGGTTGTGTACAGCCTATTTTTCCTGAAATACCGCAGCCCGCCTCAACACACATTTTGGGTAATTGTGTCGTTTTTCCAGAACCGGTTTCGCCGCAAATAACAACGACTGAATGATTGCGAATAGTTTGGATAATTTCATCTTTTTTTTCAAGGATTGGAAGTCCCGCAGGATAGGTAATAGCTGGTACATTTTCTTTGCGATATTCGTAGAGCGCTATGGACTCTTCAATACGGATATTTGCTTCTAGTAGTCTATTTTCGATGTTGCGATTTTGACGTTTGTTTTTTTTAATGCTGTGTAGCATTTTACCTAGACGATAACGATCACGCGGAAGACAGTTTTTTATTTGTTGGCTCAAAGATTCTAAAGACAGCACGATTCAAACACCTCGATAGTAAAAAAGACGCCTAGAGCAAAAGATAAGCCGGATTCTGTTCCCATAAATGAGTAACGATCATTTATCTAGGGTAAATGTTGCCATTTACCTCATACGGTCTACCCTGGAGTCAAGTGAGACGGACAGCCTCTTCTCCTTTATTTGACCTCTCATCAGGTGGGGTTTACCCTGCCAGAAATGTCACCATTTCTGCGGTGAGCTCTTACCTCGCCATTTCACCCTTACCTACAAAGTAGGCGGTATATTTTCTGCGGCACTTTCCCTAAGATTGCTCTCGGTGGATGTTATCCACCACCTCGTCCTATGATGTCCGGACTTTCCTCTGTGAACAAGTCACAGCGATCGCTTTTTTTACTCTTGGCGTCTAAAAGATTTAATAAAATGTATAATAACTAGAGCGTGTCTTCACATAACTTTAACATAATTAAGTTTAATAGCATCATTGATTTTTGTAAAAATTGTTTTGTAAGGTCGTTTAATGATTGCATTTTGTAATCTAAAATGATTTTAGACACTCTAGAATAAGGGAAGCAGAAAAAATAAATATCCCCATTTTACTTGTTCTTTTGTTCATTCGCTTCGTTGTTCCTCTGTTACAGAATAAAGACTATGTGCCTTCGTCACGCCTTGCGAATGAACAAAATCCCTGTATAAAATTTGGGTATATTATTTATTTCCACTTCCCTAAATAAAACCCTGAAAAGAGAAAAAGGTTTGTTTTATTTAGAAGTTTTTTATAAAGAAGTGTCTACAAGTCCTTTTAAAGGACTTGTAGGTTGGATAAAAAGAAAATTTACATCAATTTTTCAACAGTTACTTGTTCTTTATCTGTATGTAAACTACCTTCTTCTACTGAATCTTTTGATAATTGAATTATCGAGGATTTTTGGTGTGGGGTACCTGCTTTGATTTGCATCGAACGAAGTCCACCTAACCACGCACGAGGATCAGAAACGAATAAGAGGTCTCCAGGTATTGCACTGAGCTTATCCATATCTATTTGTGATAAGTGTGCTTCTGAGACGTCTGCTATTTCGATTGTCAAATTGAGTTTTACTCCGACTCCCTCTTCACTTGGTTCACCACCTTTATAGCTGCGTTTCGCATCGTCGATCGTACAAATTGTTAAACCAGAAGTTTCTTCCTCGTCGCTATTTTTTGTTATCACAGTGGCTATAATTGCGATGACAAAAGAAACTACAGTACCAAAAAACGCGCGCATGTGACTGTAGGCAACGTATTCGCCTTCTTTTAAGTTACCATCTTGATGGGCAACTAGATTAACTCCGTGGTCAATTAGTTCTATCATACTTGGAAATGCAATAGATAGTAAAGTGATAGCAAAGCCTAGTATTAATGTAATAAAGGCAGCGTTTGCAGTAAAGCGTTTCCACATAATAGCCAGTACAATAACTACAATCATTGGTGGAGTCATTAGTGAAATAAAGTGAGTAAACGCTTCAGAGATCAGAGAAAATTGGCTATATATAGGAACGAGTAGTACCCCTGCGCCCGTTGCAAACAAGGCGAAATATCTTGCCATATGTAGATAGTATTTATCATCTTGTCCTGGTTTGATGTACGGACGCCAAATGTCATTGACTGCGATAGCGGATACTGCGTTGATGAGAGTATCTAGAGTAGACATAAGGGCGGCAATAAGAGCGGCAATAACGAGGCCAAAAATTCCTGGGCTACAAACTAAATTGGAAACAGTGACAAATATATCTCGTGCTTTTACATCGTTTGCTAGTTCACCAGATGCAACTAACGATGTACCTAACCATCCAGCATTACTTACTGCGATTGCTGCTATAGGCATGAACATTATAATTACAACACAAATAGCCTTCTTACCGTCGCGAACACTTTTTACTGACATAAAACGCATAAGAACACCTTGATTCATGCAGTAAAAGGCGATGGAACCAGTAACTGCGTCAGACCAAAAAGCTCCGATTGCGTGAAACTCGGGGGGACTATTGTAATTAGGAAATGGAAGTTTGTGATCCATTGGCATTGCTGACCACCAGTTGGAAAAACCACCAATATGGTAAAGTCCTAGACCAAAAACTAAAAGACCAGCGCCAATTAGAATAAAACCTTGTAAGAGGTCGGTCATGATAACTGATGTTTGTCCTCCGTGGTGCATATACATAATAGAGAACAAAGCGACACCTATTGCTGATCCGTACAGTATCCAAATGTCTTGTGTGAATGGTCCTATTAGTTCTGTAGAACCGTTGCCAAACAAACCTTTGAATGCTGTTCCAATCGTAAATAGATTGATACCTATATATCCGATTAAGTAAATCATGATGATAAATAGAGCGGCTAGACGGGTTTTGCTATCAAAACGTCGACCGAAGTATTCTGGAATGGACAGTACTCTTGAAAAGTAAATAATAGGTAACCAGGCGAGCATAAAAATAGGTAAGATAAACCAATCATTGGTGTAGTAAGTAACAGAACTTAGCCCAGCTTTGTAACCTAGTTCTGCGTAATTGATGAAACTGTAAGAACCAACAAGTGTCGCAACGCAGGAAATCGCGACTAGCCACCATGAAAAACGCTGTCCGCCTAAGAAAAAATCTTTGGTTGATTTTGTGTAGCGCCCAAACCATATCCCAGAGGCCAGAATTCCTGTAAAATAAAGACCTATGACTGTATAGTCGGCCCAGTGTAATTCTATCACAAATGTTTCCTTTATTTAGTAACTAAGTACGTCCAAAAAGAATGTACCCCTAGAAAAAATATAAATCCGAAAAATAACAGTGTTAAAGTTCCACGATCTTGTTTGGAGGACATTTTTAATGCTTTTGTTTTTACAGCCCAGAAAACCACGGTAAAAAAGATCATTCCCCCAATGACATATTGATAAACAAGAGACTGCCAATATTGAGGAAGGGATTGCCACCATTCAAACATAGAAAGCCTTTCTAGCCTGTGATAATATTATTATTATGTAGTAGTTTTTTGATTTCTTTTAAAACTTCAAGAGAACAAGTGATATACATTAGATCGTCTAATTGAATTTGTCTATCTCCGCGTGGAAATTTCAAGCGTTCTTCTCCAGAGATAAGTTTCAAGACAACAAGGTCTTTCGCCATGAGTTCGTCGAGACTCATTCCCATAACTGCGCATTCATGCTCTATGCGAATTTTGGCAGAAACAAAAAGTTCTTTATCTACGCGTACTGTTTGGAAAACAGTTTGGTCAATAGATGCTGCTGCAAATACTGAGGCTGACAAGCCAGAAGCGCTAAACGCAATTTTTAAACCGAAAGCATTTTTTACTTTTTTTGCCAAGTCTTGATCGAACATTCTCATGACAATAATGATGTCTTCTCTTTTTTCTCTGGCCATAAGCGCGACTTCCATGTTGAGTAAGTCATCTCCTGTACAAATAATCAGAGATTTAGCATGTTGAATCTGTGCAGCGTCGAGACTATCGCTGTTCTTGAGATTTTCGATGAGAACTTTACAGCCGCGTTTTTTCGCAACTTCGACTAAGTCTTTATCATCTCCACGGTCTATAATCACAAAATCTTGTTGCAAGCGGTACAGCTCTTTAGCAATTTGATATCCAACATTCCCCAATCCGCAGATAATAATATGATCTTTCATCTTGACTTTCTCCCTACTCATTAATCGCGAAATTCTTTCAGAAACTAAGTAATTGACTATGACACTAAAACCAATGGTTACACACATTAAACCCATAGCGGCTTGGATTACCATTAGTGTTCCTGTAACCAGTTCGATCTTTTCCAGATTGAGGTTAAGTGGTTCTCCAGCGGTAAATAGCATTAAGGTAATGAACACAGAATTAGTAAACGTTTTTTCTTCTGCTATCATTAACACTGCGACAGTAAGTGCGGAGAAAAAGATAAATATCCACGTCAAATAGACAAATATTTTTTTCAAAATGTTCTCCTAATTTTGTAGATTTTGCAAGAGGTTACGTGTCTGAGGTAATTATTTTTCTTACAAATAACAAAAACGCTTAAAATTACCTAGTGATAAAATGCGAAAGACACGTTTGAAATTTTAAAACGCTATTGTAACTAAATTCTCAACGTTGGTCAATTGTTTGACTTTTTTCAAGAAAAACAAAGTTTATAGAGGTAAGTAATTTTTATTTTTGTGGGTTAGGGCGTAGACATGCTCTGTAAGTTGGGTTAAAATGGGTATCCCAAAGATATAGAAATACTTTTGTGTAAATATGTAGGGATGCCTTTTGTCGGTTTCCGTGGTAACGATCATTACCTACTTATGTAACGAACGTAACACTGTACCAGGGCGACACCTTTTTGTTTTATACGAGAACAACTATTTAGAGAGGTATAAAAGGAGATAATAATGCTACTGAGGATGTCAGTGATTGTTACCATCGTAATAGCTAGTGTACTGGCAAATGAGAATGAGGTTGTACAGAAGTGGTTACAAGCGAATAAGATGTTTAAGAATGCGCAAAGCAAGGAGCAGTATCTAGAAGTCGTTAGTATGTATGAAGAGATTATTGATAAAGGTGTAAAAAATGGCTATGTTTACTACAACCTAGCAAATACGTATTTGAAAGCGCAACGACTTGATTATGCTATTCTCAATTATAAGCGCGCTGAGAGATATATTCCCACTGACCCGTACTTGATTGAACACTTAAAATTAGCGACAGCGCAACTGCAGGAAAAAATAGAATTCAAAAAAGTGGAAGAGCAAATAGCTTTGCGTTATCTATTTTTTTGGCATTTTAATTGGAAATACGATATGCGTTTGTTAGTATTTATAATTGTATACACGTGCTTTTGGTTACTGTTAATTGCTAAATTGTTATCTTGGAAAATACCTTTTTGGAATTTGTTTGTTCCAACTACTGTTGTCTTGTTAGCTATTGGTGGTAGTGTGGCTCATGATGTTTTTTTTGAAGTCGAAAATTCTACTGCTGTTCTTGTGGGCAATAATATTGAGATCCGTAAAGGAGATGCTGCCACATACGAAGAGCTTTATGGTGAGCAAAAAATTCCTGGCGGTGTAGAGGTCAAAGTTTTAGAACAACGTAATGACTGGAGTAAAATCGAGTTACCTGATCGCTTGCACGGGTGGGTAAAAAGTAATTTTATAAAAAAAATATATGACTAATATTAATAGTGAAGAGTTAAAAGACATTATATATACTGTTTCTTCTCACTTTAGTGAAGACACTAACTTTCCTCAACATTTTGTGGATACAGTGTGTAAGAAGTTCGAACAGACAGGTAGGGATTGGGAGGCGACTGTTTTAGAAGTTTTTGAAGAAATGGGTCGTAGAGAAATGATTCCCTTTTACCGCATTTATGTCAAAGAAAAAGAAAGTACTTATAGCAGCTTGAAGCAAGAAAAAATTGAGTTGCTCGTTGGTCCAACTTCTAATGACGAATATATTCCTTGGGAAACGCAAAAAATTGCTCAAGCCTTGGAACGCGAAGGTGGTATTCCAAAGCATATTGCACAAAAAGTAGCATTCTCTGTTGAACAAAAAGTTATTCGTTCCGACAATCGCTATATTAGCACTGCGCTAATTCGCGATCTTGTTAATAGTGAGTTATTTTTAAGTGGACATGGCTATTACGTAAAAAAGCAAACTGTTCTTGGAATTCCAAAATATAATCTAAATAGCCTTTTATATACGCGCAATGGTGACTCTAATATAAGAAGTGTACGACAACTAGAAAACAAAATTGCTAGCAATACATTCCGTCAATATGCTCTAGAAGAAGTTTTTTCAAAAGAGGTTGCTCAGGCTCACCTATCGGGAACTATTCATATTGAAGATCTGGAATGGCCTGTAAAATATTTTTCGATTAACAGTGATATTCCCTCTCAGTTTCAAATAAAAAAAAATTCTGATATTGAAAATATTGTAGAGTTGCTTGCTAATATTCAGAGAGTATCGCAATTTATTAGTCATTCGCTAAATATTTATAGTATAGATACAGAGGAGATGAATTGGAATAAATCGATGCTAAAATCGTTTATTTCAGGTATCTCTCAAAATAGTTCTTTAAGCTACAACATAATTCTACACCACTTGGAATCAACATTTACTGATAATTTGTGTAAGTGTTACAAAGATTTTTCCAATGATGACAAGTATAAATTGCCACGTTTTTGGGTGCCAGTAAACCCAGACAGTTTTAAAAATGAAAAGCTTCTTAAAAAAATATGCAATATTGCACTGACAACTAATAATATCAACTATTATTTTAAACCTGAAAACCTTTATGATGAGAACAGTGCTCCTATCACTGGGTGTGCTATGAATGCCTTTGTTATTAACATTTTACGCGCTGCACTTTCGGCAAAAGAAAAAGAAAATCTTTGGGAAGAATTGAAGCAAACTTTTGGTTTGACTGTAAAAGCACACTTAGATAAGAAAAGATTTTTATTTAATCTTGCTGATGGGCCACTAAGACAACTCACTAAATATAATAATGTTTGCCAAGTTGATATAAATAACTCTATATGTTTTTTGAGCATTGCCGGGCTTCCAGAAGCCGTTCACTTTCTCTGCGATGGGAATGACATGAGTGATGGTGAAGGATGGGAATTAGCTATTGAAATCCTTGAACGTTTGAATGAAATGGCTGTTAATTTAGAACAAAGGTATGACATACGCATAAAATTGGTCGATTATTCTAACAGCAAAGCCACAGAACACTTCGAAAAAGTCCATAAATCTATCCTCAGTAAGCTCCCTATTAATAAATACACATTTGGTCCACATTTTTGCTCTTCTACAGAAATGAACTATCGCGAAAAAATACTCAAAGAAGGTCAGTTACATCAGTATATAAAGTCTTATATAAACATTCAGAACATTAAAGATAGCAAATCTCTTCTTTCTTTACTTGAATTCACTTATCAAGAAACAGATGCTAATATTTTGCGTATTATTTAGCTTGGATCTATCTGACCACTATGTATAAATAAGCATCGTATATTCATAAAGTTCAAATCGAAAATCGGAGGATTTTATGTCGGAAATAAATAAATATTTTAGAGATTGGTTATCGAGCGGTTTTGATTTTGAATCATTTGTAAAGTTACGAACGCTAATTCTGAAAGATGCAGATTATAATTTTTATAAAGATACTACCACTCAGTTAGTTGAATGGTTAGATTTAGAAGAATATCAAAAAATTGTAGATCAATGCAAAAATGCAGGAGTTAATGAAATTTTATGTCCTGGATTTCATAAATATATAGGAATTGCTCTCAAGAGACAAGGAAATCTAGAAGGATTCAAAGCGGAAACGGCTATTTATAGTTACTGTATTAAAATGATTTTACAATGTGGTGAAGGTACGCTGCAAAAGCCTTATCAGGTATTACGAATTTCAGATGAATATGAGGTAATGAAAATTCTACAAAAGCAAATGGCTAAACAGTCTTTGATATCCCAAAATGATAAACATTATGATATGATAGAATGTACAGATGGCTCAATACTTTATTTTGATGTCAGCGTGTCAAAAAATAGTGTTGATAACCTTATGCTAGTAAAAAATAACCTTCTTTCTGATACCATGAAGCAAGGAGATGCCAGAAGTAATACTTTACTTGAGAGTAAAGAGAGTAAAGAAAATTATCATTGTTCAAATAATAAGTTGGTTTGGTTAATAGCAATTTTATTTATAGTAATATGTCTAGTTATGATATTTAAGTCGTAATACTGGTAATTTTATTATCGTTATTACTTATGCGTGTAATTTGTTGTTCCTACCTGACAAGCAATATTTCTAATTTTTATCGATATCTTGCTAAAATATATCGACTTCAAAGCAAAAATTAATATCTTATAAACAACTCACCAAAGAATTTATCTCTCAACAAACTCTTTTTTCTTCCTCTATTTGCGCTAGGTTAAAACAAAAAAATTGTATTCAATTAACCGTTATTTTATATTTTAATCGTTGATATTAAAATATGGCATAAAATTTGCAAAACACACTATGAAATACTGATATTTTGCGCTAGGTTAAAACAAAAAAGTTGTATTCAATTAGCCGTTATTTTATATTTTAATCGTTGATATTGAAATTTGGCGTAAAATTTGCGTAAAACACTATAAAATACTGATATATTGTAAGGAGAGTACGATGAAAAAATCTTATCTATTTGTATCTATTTTAATCGCTTTGTTTAGTATACACCCTCTTTTGGCTAACAACGGAGGATGGTTGAATGAGTGGAATAAATTAAAAAAAACGTACGAAAAAGAGGCTGGCAAAGATCGTCCTAAAGAAAAGTTTCTCAGTGCCTTTGATAAAAGTAGCTTAACGCCGTCTTTAAAGGACTTAGATAAAAAACATCGTCGTCTTGAAAAATTATCAGACGAAGAGTTACGCGAAGAATTTGATGTTTTTGAAAAGAAATTTAAAAAATTTACAGAGAAAAAAAGCAAATATAGTAATTATATTGAAGATACTTTAATTAAGAATTTAAAAGATAAGAAGCAAAAGAAAGCTTGTCAAAACCTTATAGATAAAATGGACAAGTTAGAGTATAAAATTCATAAATTTATAATAAATTTTAATAAAGTAAAAAAAGAGTATTTTGAAATCACTTTTGATCTCATTACATGCGACGACAAGACATTTACTTTACTAGAACCTGATGGAGTGATTAAAGTTAAAGTTACTCTTGTCAAAGGCGCTATGAAGACATATAAAAAAACAATTGAGTCTCTTACAAAAAATAGACTCAAAAAAATACGAAAAAATTTAGAAAAAAAACTCATTGATATTGACTTAAATCTTATCGAGGATACGGTAACTTCTATAATTAGTGGTAAACTCGACAAAGAAGGCGCTAAGGCTTTAAATAAAGCTCAAAAAGACTGCAATCGTGCAATAGAAGAAGCTGAAAATCAAGTAGATAGAATAGTCCACCAAGTATGGATGGAAATGCATCGCGCAAAAATTCGTTATCGTAAATATAGATTAAATGCTGCTAAGAGCATTGGTAAACAAATTGTTAAACTCACTATTAGTTTTGGACGTCTTGCTCTAAGCAATGGTGCTGATGTTTTGGCGTATTTGAAAGTAGCTAAAGAAATTTATGAATTAGGAAAAACTATTTATACATTAACACTTACACCGGAAAAAGTTGGTGACGAATTAATGAAACAAATAATAGAGTATGCTGAAGTTGATGCAAAATTAAAAGATACTCCATTGAATCCTGTATTACTGAAAAAACAAAAAACATTTGAAGAAAAAATTCCAACCCAGATTCAGCTTTTTGTTAATAAAACATCTGGTCTTTATGAAACAGCAGGTAAGCTAGGTGTTAAAATTGATAAACTCGAAGAAAAAAAAGCAAAACTTGAAGAATTTAACAAATTTCTTGAAGGTGAAAAACTCACTAAAATAAATAAAAGTTTAGAAGAAGTAAAAAAAGAACACGAAAAACTTATTAAAAGAATAGAAGAAGCAACAGCAACTATAAAAGTTGTCCAGAACGCATTTAGCAACACCAAAGAATCAATAGTTTTAAAAATCCAAAAAAATGCAGAAAAAGCGTACTCTATTGCCCAAAAAATAAAAAGTGTCGGAAAGAAATTACTTGAAGTTGCTAAAGATTTAGATGTCGTTTTGTAAACTAAACTACTCTACTACTGAATATCTCCACCATAGCGAATAGATTTTTGGCGTTTTGTGGCATAAATCCAATTTATCTCAGTTGGTGGCGAAATAAAATTGCGATATGCTAAGGACATTTGTTTTGCTGCGCGTATATATGGCATTTGTCCTGTCATTGTTCCTAAACCTGGACAAAGTAGAGCATTTATTTTTTTGAAACTGTTAGTGTTATGATGTTGGATAGCAAGTAATGTGGCCCACATAGCATTGTAGACATTATCAGTTCTCGCTATTTTCATTGGCATACGCATTGTTGGACTGTGTGCTAAAAATGGATGTTTGGGATGATTTGTTTCAATGATAAAAGATGTTCCTACTGGTTGTTCTCCGCAGAAATTATTGATTATTTTTTGCTGTACACGGTCCATTAACTCAAGTCCAAAGTACTTAGTAATCGCGCGATCAACTCCACCGTCCATAAGCCCAAATGAATTTGCAGGGCTCACCATACAGTCAAAATCGCTGACTTCTTCAAAATAACCATGAACAATTTCTACATTTTGTAGACCAGAGAATTGTACTCGCCACTGCGAGCACAATTCTTCTATCGGATCGACTAAAATTAGCTTTAGTGGCATAAATTATTTGCATCCACCGACTTTTTGACCGCAATCACACATCTTCGCATCATTTCCTAGTACGGCACCAATTCCGCCACAAGAACCTTTAATGCGACGGTTACTGAAAATGACGCCTACAGCCATAAGTGAAAAAGCTGTTAGAAAAAAGGATATAGCGACAACAACGTTTATCATAGTATTTTCCTTAAATTGTATTCCCGTGAACAATAGTTCGTAAGTCTTGTATTGCTTGCTCTAATTCATAAGACTGAGCGTGTAGTTTTTCAGCAGCAGATGCTCCTTCTTGGGTATTTGCTACATTTAATTGTACAATATTGTCAATTTCTCCAACTGAATTTTTTACTTGTTCCATGCCTCCTACTTGATCAGATAAAGCTTCGGCAATTGCTTTTGTTGTATCCGCAAGTTTTTGGATACGATGGAAGATATTGTCAAAAGTTTTTTGTACATCTGTTACTGAGGTGACACCTTCTTCAACGTAGCGCTTAGACTGATCAATTAGAAAAATAATGTTCTTTGCCCCTTGTGAAGTTCGCTGTGCTAAATCTCGTATTTCGTTAGCGACAACCACAAACCCTTTCCCTGCTTCTCCTGCTTTTGCTGCTTCAACAGAAGCATTTAGAGACAATATATTTGTCTGAAAAGCAATTTCTTGTATGGTGTTTACAATTTCTTCTGTGCGATTAGAAGAACTTAATATATTGTGCATCGCACCTTGCAAGCGATTAACAGTATCATTTCCCAAAGCAGCTAGTTCTTTGGTTCGCGTAGACATCTCATCAATTTCAATAGTACTTTTGCTATTTTGTTGGGTCATTGAAGCCATTTGTTCCAAGGTATTAGCTACTTTTTCTACGCTAGATGCTTGCTCATGAGCTCCACTAGATATTTGGACACTTAAATTATACAACTCATCAGAAGCCCTTGTTATACTTTGAAATGTTGCCGATAGAGAATCTGATATTTGATGAAGTTTACGTGTCGAGATAGATAGTGTTATATATGTTAGAACAATGATAATTATTATGGCTAGTACCGAAAAAAACATTGTTTTATTTTGAAGGTGTTGCTCGTGTTTTTGTCTTGTGAGAGGCAAATTTTCTACTAATTTTTGAATATCATTTAACATGCTATTACTGCGTAATTTTTGATTATCTATAGTTACCTGGATTTGCTCTGTTGTTTGTTCCTCAGTAAAAAGATCATTGATTTCGTTAGTAAAAACTTGCTGTTGTTCTTTGATGAGATGTAAACTTTTGTACAGCGATAAGTAGTTAGTGTAGTTATCATTATTACTTGAAATGCGATGAAAAAAATGAAGCATTTCATCTAAATGTGCGTGCATTTCTTTACTGATATTTTCAAAATTTTTCTGTTGTTGTTGTGTCAGAGAAGATTCATTGGTAAGGCGATATAAAATAAACTTTTCTACAATATTGAATTCTTTTGTGTGTAAATGATCTAGTTGGTTTATTTTTTTGAGTAAAGGTATTTGGGTTTCTGTTATCTCTTGCACTTGTTGCGAAATTTGATTTACCGAAAGATAAGAAAATATCGCATTGATTGTGATTATCGCGAATAGTGAAATACTAAGAAAAAATATCAGTGTTCTAAGGGAAAGTTTATTTTGCGCCATTGAGATTCTACCTCGAAAAAAGTTTTTTTGTTACTTTTTTAGCTTGTAAAATGATTTCTTCTTCACCGGAAACATAGCGATTTTCCATCACGATTTGTCCATTACAAATAACTGTGTCAACAATTGATCCATTGCCTGCGTAGACTAAATTAGATGTTAAGTTATGACAAGGGACCATTTGCGGGTGATTTAAATCTACTAATAAGAAGTCCGCTAATTTTCCTTGTTTAATTTCTCCTGCATCTATATCAAATATTTTGTGAGCAGTTGTGGTTGCTGCGTGCCATACTTCATTACAATTCATAATTGTTGGGTCGTTTATTTTCCATTTATGTACTAAGGCAGCAAATTTGATTTCTTCAAATATATCGAGATTATTATTCGATGCGCATCCATCTGTACCTAAACAAAAAGGAATTTTGCGGTTCTTTATCTCGGTGTAGGGAAGAAGTTCTCCTACTGCAAGCTTGAAGTTGGCGATGGGGTTGTGAATAATTTTTACATTACGTTGTTTTAGTATATCGAGTTCTTCGTTTTGAAGCCATACGCAATGTGCGGCAATTACATCAGCTTCGAAAAAACCGATTTCTTCTAGATAGTGTACTGGTCGTTTACCGTGTTGTGCAATACAGTCGTCTATTTCTTTTTTCGTTTCACTTAAGTGTATGTGTACAGGGATATTGTTTTGCTGGGCAAATGTTTTTACAAACTCTAAAGTTTGCGTTTCACAAGTGTATATTGCGTGAGGACCAAGTGTTAGTTTAATTCTTGGGTCGTAATTTTTGAAGTCATTCAAAGCTTCCTGAGCTTTTTCATCGTGTTTTTTGGTTTGCATTCCTGGAATATCAATAAATATTTCTGAAATAAAAGCACGAATGCCCATTTCTTCTACTGCTTTTACTGCTTCTCTGTTATGCCAATACATGTCGTTGAATAAAGTCACACCGCATTTTATCATTTCAAGGCAAGCAAGCTTCGTTCCCCAATATATATCTTCAGGAGTTAACAGAGCTTCTCTAGGCCAAATTTTTTGTTGCAACCACTCTTGCAATTTCATGTCGTCACCGTAACCGCGAAATAATGTCATCGCAGCATGAGTGTGACCATTAACTAGAGAAGGAACTGCAGCCTTGTTTTGTGCGTTGATTGTTTTTATTGCTGATTTTTTTTCGCTACCAATATATTCTATTTTAGCGTTTTTTACATATATATTACTTAGTTGGCCGTTAAGTAGAACATTTTCAATTCCGAGGTCCATTACGATCCTTTTCGAGTTTATTAAAACACCTAACTATTAACTAGTTAGGCGTTTTAATAATAGTCTTATTTTTCAGAAAAAAGTTTTGATAAACCTTCCATCACTTTAGGAACCGCCTGTATTCCTACAGATTGCGTTTCTTCATAGTGATCTGGTGCTGATTCAATCCATGGGTAATTTTCATCAAGAAGAAAATCGCATGGAGCAACCATGTAACCAATAGAATCGTCGGATAAACCGATGATGAATTTGTATTTAGCTGTCATCATTGATTTTACTGATTTTGCAACTTTAAAATCGCCACCTGTTTTGTGATGTTGTGGTTCTTTAAAGTATTTACCATTTTTACTATAAAAGTCTTTAGGAAGACCTATTGTTAGTTCTGGAAAAATCTCTCCTGGTACACAAGCAAATTGTGCAGGACCTATATCTATGCGTGATACTTGAGTTTTCAAAAAAGCTTCGCCGGCAATATCGCCTTCAAATTCGCGCTTATCAAAACCAATAAAACCTGCCAAAAATGCCATTCGGAACAAGTCATTGTCCAATTTAACTTTTATTTTTTCAGTTTTTGCACTTACAAATAAATTTTCAGCGAATGGTTGGTCTACGAGTTTTTCACGATGAAGTTTATTCACCAGTTCGCAACCAATTATTTCAGCCATTTTAAAGTTGTCGTGAATTTTTCCAGTAAAATCTTTTGGAATTTTCTCTACAGGAGTGTCAGGACTGTAAGGTGCAAAAGGTTCCCAAACAAAAGTGCGCAACATGGTCATTAGGCCACCTACAGCGCCATTGATAAAGATTCCATGCCCACCAAACATTTTTTGAGCTTGTGTATCTACAAAAGCTGGAAATCCTGGTGTTATAATATGCCCTGTTTTTTCTTTAGCGTTGTCTGGCGCACCATTTCCTTTATGGAAAGATAGAATAGCTTCAACATGGTTTGCCCACTGTACAAGAGTTACAAGTACTTCACCATTGGTTTTTACAGCTTGCATTCCCATAAGATCATCATCATAGATAATTGGGTCGCGAGTATCATTTAAACCAAAGCGAGTTTTTGTACCTAAGAAGCGCAATTTTGCAGGAGTACGGTTAGCAAAAGCATCTCGAAGTCCTTTTGCCGTAGCTTTTTGCATTTTACGAAACCAAGCACCGTTAATTCCATTTTCTAAGTTTTTGGCACCACTACGTCCTAGAGTATCAGGTCCCATATGACTATGGGTCGAGTGAATTGCAATGTGTTCAAAAGATAAATCACTTACAAGATTACGAATAAAATCACAGTCTTGTAGTTGCATCATATATAAATCTAATGAAACAAAGGCCACTTTTTTCTTAGTTGATGGGTCGTTGATAACCATAATGCGGGCATAGATACGGTCATGAATGTAATGTGCTTCACCGTTACCATTACCAATGTTTATTTTTCCATCGACAAAACTTGTGATTTTTTCCCCTGCGTCGTAGGCGGAACCGTCGCCAAATGTATATTTTCCATCACCGTCACTGTCAATCCATGTAGCAACTTCAGGAGTAATATCAACTTGGGTGTAACCAACTTCAAGAACATCATTAGCGTATATTGCGATAGTAAAAAGTAGAACAAGAACTAGTTTATGCATGTGTAGGTCCTTTACTTTTTGTCTGCCAGTTGGGTAAACATTTCTTGAAAAGAAGCAATTATTTTGTCGCCTTGGTCGCGACCATAAAGGTTAAGCATTGCTTCATATCCACCTTCGTCAAAATTTTCTTTATCACAAACATAACCCATGTGACCGTTTGCAAGACCAAATACGAATACATTTTTGTAACCTAGGTCTTTACCAATAGTTTTCAGAGAAGCACCAATCGCTGTAAGAGCTTCGCCAGGCATACAAGCGATTACTGAATCACCTATACGAATAGTTTGCAAACGAAAAGACATTGGTACAAGACCAGTGACTTCTACTTTTAATTTTTCGCCTAAACTTGGGTACATATTCTTTAGCGTGTTGTGCATGCCCCAACAATCAACTTGAGAATCTTCTCTTTCTTCCCACAACTCAACATTTAGGTGAGCCTTGCGGAATTTAATTGTTTTGTTAGCAACAGCAATTTTGACATTGTCTTGTGCACGAAGAGCAAGAGCTGTAGTTGTAACTACGTTACCAAGTTGTGTTCCTACTGCGTTAGCACCACCAGCTTTTCCTTGTTTCGGAGCAACGTCTCCTTCTGTTCCATTGATGAACATAGCAACCGTTGGCATATTTCTTTCGCGCATTGCTTTTTCAATTTGCCTTTCAGCAACACCCATGACATCGCCAGAGAATTTCAAATTACTTGCGCCATAGCAAGTTCCATGAATAGCAAAGTTGAAAAGAATGGCCATTGGTTTTCCATCAAGAGCTTCGACACGAAAAACACCTATCATTGGATCAAAAATACCAGGATGTTTACGACGGTTGCGTGTGAGATTGAAAGCCAAAGAAGTGGATGTTCCAATACGTGCTGGTTGTAGTTTACTATTCGCTTCAATAATTAGATCTGCTAGTCTTTGAACAAAAGGTTCATAGACGCGTTTGTCCATGAGGTCTACAGCCGCTACTGACCAGAAAACGCTGTCTATCATAGCACCTGGACCTGAATGAGTGTGTGTCCCGGTGATACATAAGTTTTTAAGTTTGATACCAGTTTTTTTGATTTTTTTTGCCACGTCTTTGACTAAATGCTGTGGTACTCCGCATGCGTCAGATTTTACTATGGCAATTTTAGTTTTACCGCTTTTGATGACCACAACTTTTGTGATAAGTGGGTCAATAACTCCTTCTGAAGGAGCAAGTAAAACATTATAATTTGATGGATCTAGATCAGGAAAACTCAGGCGTCTTTTCCCACCACCATAACCAGCTAATGGAGTTCCAATTTCTGGTGTTGTGTCTGCGCTAGCGACACCTGCTTCAATAGTTCCATCTGCATAAACAGGAACAACCATCAAAGCAGCTAGTATCATACAAAGACCAATAATATAGCGCTTCATTCATAACCTCCCATAATTAACAATATTGTTTAATAAGTAACTGATTATACAATAAGTTTTTATATTATTCAATAGGTCTGTGTGTAA
Organism: Candidatus Uabimicrobium helgolandensis; assembly: GCF_041508025.1. Taxonomy (NCBI): domain Bacteria; kingdom Pseudomonadati; phylum Planctomycetota; class Candidatus Uabimicrobiia; order Candidatus Uabimicrobiales; family Candidatus Uabimicrobiaceae; genus Candidatus Uabimicrobium; species Candidatus Uabimicrobium helgolandensis. The sequence continues at coordinate 8,060,894 of NZ_CP165719.1, read as the reverse complement.
GGATTTTTAGCATATAAACAGATTTGTGTTTATTTACAAACTCGAAGTGAATTACTTAGTGACGAATAATAGTCAAGTTAGGACGAAGTTCCGTCAAGTAGTTAAGGGTTACTTGTATCTTTTTTAGCTGTCATACAAGAAATATAAAGAATATAAAGAATATTTGTGTGTCTTGTTACTGTATTTATTGGCATTGGCAGTAGTGTTTAGGAAAAGAAATATAAAAAATAGAATATTGGCTTATATTTTGCATATAAGCCAATTCACTTTGTTGCTTATATTCTTAAAAGCAAACTAAAGACGATTACAATTTGCAGGGGATTATATGATGAAAAAATTGATTATACTTTTATTTATGAGCCACATATTGTGGGCAACTAATGGAATGAAATCCATTGGGTTTGGAAATAAAAATGTTGCAATGGGAGGAGCAGGTGTTGCTTTACACTTAGATCCTATGACTATGGCAAATAATCCAGCGGGGTTGGTGGAAGTGGAAGATTCTTTGTCTTTAGGACTAGAGATATTTAGCCCTCGTCGTACTTTTAGTACAGAAGATGCCGATTTGTTTGGGGCTGGTGCACCAGGTCGAGAAGAAGATAGTGATTCCAACTTTTTCTTTATACCCCATTTTGCTGTCAAAAGTGATATCATTCCTGGGCGATTATCTACAGGGATTGCGATTTTTGGGCAAGGTGGGATGAATACTGATTATAACAAAGGACCTTTCGAAAACGTACAACCTCCAGGAAGCCCTGGAATCGACGAACATCGAGGCGTTGATTTAGCGCATCTTTTTATTACACCTACAATGTCTATAAACTTGTGGAAAGGTGTTAACTTTGGATTTTCGCCAATTATTGGGCTTGCGAGTTTTAAAAGTAGTTCTTTCCAACCCGATGGCAATGTTAATCCTGGTTCAAACGAAAGAAACTATGCTTTTGGTTTTGGTGGACAATTTGGTTTGCAGATTGAACCGATTGAAAATTTGATACTCGGGGCACTTTATCGCACAGAAGTTTATTTTTCGGGTTTTAACGATTATGAAGACGTGTTTGTCGCATCTAATGGTTCAATCAACACTCCTCCTCTAATGGCTTTTGGAATTTCTTATAAGATTATGGACGTAACTTTAGCCTTTGATTATGAGCGTCAATTCTATACAGTGGTCGACACTATTGGAACTTCTACACTAAATGGTGGTTTTGGATGGAATGATATAAATGCGTTTAAGTTAGGTGCAGCGTATGATATAAATGAAAATTGGACAATTCGCGCTGGCTACAATTATGGTGACTCTCCTATAAGCGATGGAGATGTTTTTGCAAATGTCTTGGCTCCAGGTGTTACTCAACACCACGTAACTTGCGGAGCCACACTTAGTTTTGGCAATTGGGAAATTGACTTGACATATATGTATGCTTTTAATCATACTCAAAGACAGAATAATCAAAGGCTTGGAGCTGCTTTGAATTCACAAGGCACGAAAATAGAAATGTACCAACACAATATTGGAATTGGCTTGGTTTGGAAATTTGGTGTTGTAAACAAAGAGGAAGTAAAAGATGAACTTTAAAATAGAAATGCATAGTTTAGAGTTTTATGCAGTAATTGGTATTTTACTTGGCGCGTTGATCATGATTATATCAATTGCTTGGGTAAAAAAGATTCGTGAAATTGTACCACAAAAACAAATTTGGAAATGGAAAGTTCTTGCTACTTTAATGGGATTTTTCTTTATTGGTTATATTATGTTGACTTTACTTATTCTATACCAACTTCCTGTGAATCGCGATATCTTGACAAGCTTAGTTTTCCTTGGCGGAGCAGTGTTTGTATTTATCGTTATGGATGTAAGTCATCATACGATTAAGCAAATTCTCAACATGGATCAACTCAAAGAATTGAACGATGAACTTGAGCAACAAAAACAACATTTATCTGTTGTAAACCAAAACTTACAAGATACAATAGAAGACGTATTGGCTTTTTCCAAAATTGCCAACGAAGTTAGCCAAGGAAATTTCGATATTGAAATTCCGGAGATGACTAAAAATAAAGAATTAGCGAGTTTGTCTGGTTCTTTTTCACGTATGCTTGAAAGTTTAAAAATAGCAATGAATGCTCTTGATGAATAATTAATGAGTTATACTTGCAAGAGCATGAAATATAAAAGGTTTTAAAATATGGATTACTCTGCTATCTGTAAGTGTATAGAAGAAAATTTAGAAGATGCGATGATTCTGGTGACCGATGATGTTGGTTCAGTATTACATTTTAATAAAGATGCAACGGAAGAACTAGCTGCAATGACAGCGATCATATCTTTCAATGTTAAACAGCTAGGTGAATTGTTAGAAGAAGACTTTCCTAAAGTGGTTGTTTTTTCTCACGAAGGTAGCCGATATACTGTTTTGTTTTATAAGGAAATACTTGTGTTCATTAAAACAAAAAATAATGTTATGTTGTCGAAAATAACGAAATTAACAACACAAATAGACTCATTTTTGTAACAAGGGGAAGAGATGTCTATACTTGATGACATTACAAAAAAAATTGAGCGCCTACCAGGAATACAAGGCTTTATTTTTTATTGGAAAGGCAAAATAGTTAATTCTAGACTTCCAAAAGAAATATCCGATGATAGTTTAGAGTCGATTATAGAAATATTGACGAATGTTTATGGCATCTTGGACGATAATGGATACGATATTGACGATTTGTTTATTGGATATAAGACTCTTAACACTATAGTGCAGCCTTTTAAGCAAGGGAAATTGGTATTCTTTGCAGATGAAAAAATAAATTACAAAGTGTTTACTATGTCAGCAAAACCTATTTTTAAAAGTCTTGAAAGTACTGATACTTTAGCAATATATAACCAAACGCAAAAGAAGAAGGTTGAACCTGAAAAAGCCGCTGTCGATTATGTTCCAGAAAACATTTTAGACTCTATTCAGTCCAAAATGGCAAATATCATAGGTCCTATGGCAAAAATTCTTTTTAACAAAAATCGTAAATTTCCATCAGGAGAGTTTCCGCGAACCGAACTTCGTGTTTTCATTCAAAAACTGGCAGATTATATACCTGATGAGAAGCGTAGAGAAATGTTTTTCAAAGAAATTGTTCAATATTCTTTACAAATCACATCCATGAAAAGCACAGAAAGACTTGTGGCTCCTGAAGTAAGTGAAACAATTGTATCGATGAAATCCTCCGATTCTTTGGTTGGTAGTTCACTGGGAGGTTGCATTCTTCAAGAGATGATAGGTTCTGGTGGAATTGGCAAAGTATACAAAGGTAAACATTCTACTTTAGGTCTTGATGTCGCTGTTAAAATACTTTCTCCTAATTTTTATAGCTCCGAAGAGGCAATACAGCGCTTTAGCCAAGAAGGAAAAATTTTAGCTCAGATAGATCACCCAAACGTTGCAAAAGTAATAAATTTAGGCTTTGAATGCAATTTCCATTTTCTGGTAATGAAATTTATTGAAGGGCAAGATTTATTTTCTGTTTTACAGAATTGTGGTTATCTTCCATTGGAGCAAGCGGTGGATTATGGCATACAAATAGCTAGGGGTTTGGAATCTATTCACGGCCAAAATATTATCCATCGCGATATAAAACCCGCGAATGTTATTATCGAAGAAAACAAAATTATCAAAATAGTTGATTTTGGTAGCGTACGTATTCTTGATTCAAGTGCAGAGATGACAACAGAGGGGACGATTCTCGGGACACCACTTTATATGTCTCCAGAGCAATGTTTAGGCGAAGAACTTACACCTGCAAGTGATATTTATAGTTTAGGCGCAACTCTTTACCATTTGCTAACTGGTACTCCACCATTTGAAGAAAAAACATCAATGGAAACCATCTGGGCTCATGTGAAGCAAGATGTTATACCGCCTGTTCAGAAAATATCTCTTCCGCATAAATTATCTGATATTATTGTAAAAACGATGAATAAAAAAGTAAATGAACGCTATCAGTCGGCTTCAGAATTAGTACATGACTTAGAAAAAATAGCATTAAACAAGTAAAATTTTGAATTGATGACCTTATAGGTCATAGGTCGTCAATTCAAAATTTTGCGCGCCTTGGTAATACTAAATCGTTTTTACAAAAAAAATAATTTTCACTCCATAAGATATAAGTACTCTACTGCAGCAAGTTAAAAGCCTAAAATTTATTGCTCCTGATTAACAATTCTATTAGTAGAATTACAAAATACATATTACGGCTTATCTACGCCTTATTTAAGGCTCGATCCAGATTATAGTAAATGACTTACAAAAGTAGTTGATTTCAAAGGTTTAAGGACATACATCTAGGGATGTGAATTTTATATATTTTAACCCAAGTTGCGACCTATAAAAGTTATCGTACAGTCTGGTATAATTACTCTTACAAATTCGATGTGCGCGGTTCGAATCTCGTGAGACGCAGTCGTGGCACATGGCACGAAGTAAGGGTAATGCAATGAATTTTAATCATGAAAAATTAGATGTATATCAAGTATCACTAGAATATACAAAAGAAACATTTAATGTGATGGAGAAAATGCCATCAGGTTACAGTTAATATAGCAGAAGGCAATGCCAAATTTAGCAAAAAAGAGAAAGCAAGGTTTTTCTCTATAGCAAGAGCATCAGCAAATGAATGTAGTGCAGTATTCGATGTTGCTAAGATAGCCCAAATAATAGACTCAAAAGAAAAAGAGAAAATCAAAAAACTACTCTATAGAATAATTTGTATGCTTTCAAAGTTAATAGTCTAATTTTCGCACATGGAATATCGATCCACGACCACGAACCTCAAAAATCGAATTGCACACATCGTTTTTTTATACTGTTATAACGACTCTTCTCTTAAAGTAGGAAAAACAAGAAGGAGAAAGTCATGGAAAAAGAAATTATAATTGTTTTCTTATGGATTTGAGTTAAAAGTTGTCCTTTTTGTTCTCGCTTTCACTTTTTCTTGTTATTTTTAGGTCGCAACTTAAGTTATTTTAGAATGGTTTTAAAGGGATGAAAAATGATCGATTATGCTAGTTTCACACCATATAGCGCTTTGCTAGGGGGAATTGTAATCGGATTGTCTGCAATGTTATTGTTATTATTCAATGGAAAAATTTGCGGAATAAGCGGAATTACTGGTAATATTTTATTATTTAAAGGGCGCGATACTCTGTGGCGCACAATGTTTTTTATTGGTCTTATTTCTGGAGGTGTAATTACTTTTTATTTATTACCTTCAACGAAATTGTTTATTTCTAACTCGTCTACCATTACTTTAATTTGTGCAGGTTTACTTGTGGGTTATGGTACGCGTTTAGGTAGTGGTTGTACAAGTGGTCACGGTGTCTGCGGAATTTCTCGCTTTTCCGTGCGTTCTATCATTGCCACTGTCATTTTTATTGCTTCTGGTATGGTTTGCGTTTATGTTTTAAAGCATGTTGTAGGAGTTGAGGGATGAAAAGTATTATTGCTTTTTTTGTGGGAATTCTTTTTGCCGCTGGGTTAGTGATTTCAGGAATGACAAATCCAAATAAAGTACAAGCTTTTTTAGATATCTTTGGAAAGTGGGACCCGAGTTTGGCTCTTGTAATGGTGGGAGCAATAGGTGTCTATAGTTTATCTTATAAATGGATTGCACTTCGTAGTAAGCCAATATGTGCGTCTTCTTTTGATATGCCAACAACTAAAAATATTGACAAGAAACTTATTTTGGGGGCAATATTATTTGGTGGCGGCTGGGGATTGGCTGGATTCTGTCCTGGACCAGCTATTGTAAGTATTGCTCTTCTCAACAAACAAGTTCTCATTTTCTTCGGTGCGATGACTGCTGGTAGTTTACTGTTTCAATTAAAACAAAGGCATGAAGTGAACTAAAAAATCAAAGATCAAGAACTTGAGGAGTTTTTGTTTTTGCTAATCTGAGGAATCCATTTTTCAAGCATTTCTTTTAGTCCTTGTATTCTTATTGGTTTGTTAAGTTTGTCGTCTATCTCTATAAGGTTTTTTGTTTCAGTAAATACATCAGCTGTTAGTAGTATGATTATCGGGCGATTACCTTTTTGATGAATGTGTTTACTTGCTGTTATTCCATCCATTATTGGCATGTGGAGATCAATAAATATAATATCGTATTTTTTAGTTGCGGCTTTTTCTACTGCTTCTTCGCCGTTTTCCACTACGTCAATATTTGTTTGCCCTAGATGTTCGAAAAACTCAGTTGCTATTAGTCTGTTTGTGGTACTGTCGTCGGCGAGAAGTATTGATAGTGGCATTTTGTTTGTTTGTTTGCTTTGCGAAGTTTGTTTTTTACTAGGTACTGTTTTGTCTATTTGTAAAGGAATTGTGAAGGAGAATAAAGATCCTTCTTTTTCTGTACTTTTAACTATTATTTTTCCTTGCATCGCATGTACAATTTTTTGGCATATTGTTAGTCCAAGACCTGTGCCTTGGTGTTCTTTAGTCGAAGACGAATTGATTTGCACAAAACTTCCAAACAACGTTTCTATTTTGTTTTGAGGTATACCTATACCAGTGTCTTGTACATTGAATTCAATATTAGCGATATTTTTGTCAATATAATCAACGTTTATAGACAAAAGCACAGATCCTTTCTCTGTAAATTTTATAGCATTACCAACTAAGTTAATGAGTACTTGCCTTAGTCTTACATTATCCCCTATTAAATGTTGTGGTATTTCTTCGCTTACATTGCAAAAAAGAGTCAAGCCTTTTTCCTCTATCTTGATATCGAAGATATGAATTGTTTCTTGTAAAAATTTTCTTATTTCGAATGTTTGCAGTGTTAGATCGAACTTTCCCGATTCTAGTTTTGAAAAGTCTAGTATGTCGTTGATAAGAGAAAGTAGATGTTGACTACTGTAATTTAACGAATTTACGTAGTTTTGCTGTTTGTTATCAAGAGTAGTGTTGTTTATAAGCTGAGCAATTCCTAAAATTGTGTTCATAGGAGTTCTTATTTCGTGGCTCATTGTTGCTAGGAAATCAGACTTAATTTGCGTCGCTTTTTTTAAAGCTTTTTCTGTTTTTTTATGCTGTTCTATTTCTTTTTTTAGTGTTTGGTTTGTATCGCGAAGCTCAAGTGTTCTTTGTTGTACTTTTTTTTCTAACTGTTCATTGATTGTATTTTTTAATTGCAGTGTCTCTTGTTGTGCATTTTCCTTTTCTTTCGTAACCGTATTAAAACGATCGGCGAGGCTTACGGCTAAAAATACGGCGTCCCATACAATTCCAAACTGAACAACTATGCTAAATAGAAAACCATAATTTGTCAGGTAGTGACCAATTATACCAAAACGTTGTAAAAGCATTTGTAAAAAAAGAAGCAGTAGGGCGCACCAAGAATATAAGAAGTATCTCGCTGGCTGGTAACCTTTTACTAGAGACTGAAAACTTGCTACGACAATGGCTATTATGTTGGTAATACCAACAATGAAAAAAAATATAAGAACAAAGTGATGATGTACAAAACTTAAAGGCATCAGTAATATATTGGATATTCTAATTGTATTTATTATTTTATATGAGTAGTTTGTTTTTGGTATGTTGAGGAAATTTATACTAAATGACGCAAGAAATATAATGGTTAAAGAACCAAATACGATAGAGCTAGAGTATATCAAGTCAGCTGAAATGTGTGGTAAAAAAGAAAATATAAACCCTTTTGTACACATAAAAAGAAGAGAAATGCTAAGAACATAGGAAACATAGTACAAGTAACAAATATCTTTTAAGATAATGAACAAGAATATGTTATAAAGAGCTAAAGCTAATATTATTCCTATGTAAAAGAAGGATAAAGTGTACTCATTGGCCTGATTTTTTACTAATTCGTTTTCTTCCCATAGTATAATAGGAAAGAAAAATGGACCTGTATTTTGAATACGTAAGTAGTATGTTGTTTTTCGAGGAGTTGAAATGTTTATAACGTGGGTAGGGTGAATTATTTCTTTTTTGTTGAGATGAGAATAGCCACTTTGTTTTTTTAAAACTTTCCCATGTTCTTTGTAATACAAAGTTATATTTTTAATTCTAAAAAATTTTATCTCTATAACCCATTTTTTGCGTTTTTCACTTTGATTGTCGATTGTAAATTTTAGCCAGTAAGTGGTTTTTCCCATTCCCATATTAGGAACTATTTCGGTACTTTGTACGAATTTTGATGAATATTCTTGAGATGATACTTCTGCAAAACCTAGCTTCTGATCTTTGTCATGCAAAAACTGTATATATTTTCCTATTAAATATCTATTTTCATGTTTGTTGAGAGTGATGTGATTTTCTGCTCTTAACATTGACGCTATGATAAAAAAGAAAATGATATGTATTATTTTTGTCATTATTTAAGTCTTTTGTTTTAGCTATATCTGTATAAGTATTTTACAGATAAAAAGGTTTGTTAAAAAGAATTTATAATGAGATTGTGATAGCTATTCGCTATTCTCTATTCTCTATTCACAATCGCAATGTTCAAATCAAAAATGGATGAGTGCAAATGAATTTTAAAAGCGTTTAGGGTCTGAACTGTGACCTTAACCAAAAATTCAAGGAGATTTTCATACAACTCAACCACGAAAAACTAGACGTTTACAAGGCTTCTACTCAATTTTTAGCTTTATTATTTTCAATTATCCAAAACATGCCTCCCGGCTATGCTTTTCTCGCTGATCAGCTTAAACGTGCTTGTTTATCCATGCGCAGATACTAAAGTGTATTATATATTGCAAATTTTGCAAATATTTAATAGATTTTAGCGCCAGCCGCGAATAACGATAATGCCTTTTTCAGCATTGCAAACAAATAATGTTTTTTGGTGCAAAGTGAATATGCCATTTTGTTGAAAACTAGTGATAAGGTTTGGCTTTTGATCTGTCAATTTGTATATGTTTATTGTGTCTTTGCGTTGTAGTGCTAAGTAAGGTAGTTCTAAACTCCCTTGACTAATCTCTTCTTGCCAATCCCAGCCATGGATATTTATATTTGGTTTTTGGTGTTTGTTGTTATCTAGGCTAAGAATTTGCAAACTATAGTTAGCGGTACTTTTGCTTTCTTTTTGTGTGGAAAATAAGGCATTTCCTTTTGACTGTCCTATGAAAGATAATTGACTAAATGATGTATTTCCTACATTTTCATAAGTAGGAATATGCATATTGTTTATAAAATTATCAGTATAGAATACAAGAAGATCATTTTTAAAACCGTAGTATAAATGGTCTTTTTGGGTTGCTATAAATTGAATGTTATCAAGTTCTTTAATAATGGTAGGTTTTCTTACATTTGATATATCAAGTATAGAAAGACCGCGTTCAAGTTGGACAAATAAGTATTGTTCAGACGCGACTAAACTTTTTGGCATTTCGACATAGTGAATTTTTGCACGGTCTGAAAATAAGGCTATTTCTTTAATGAAGTGGATATTCTCTTTCAATTCAAATACTAGTATACTTGTTTCGTAGCCCCCAGGAGGAACAATATACAAGTAGTTATTTTTGAATAACATTTTACAGTTTTGTCCGAAATAGTGGTGATATTTTCGAGTTAACGAAGATAGTTTTTTACTTGCAATTACTGTAATTTTGTTGAGATCTTTTATACTTGCAATATGTAAGGTGGCTGAATCTAATTCCTTACTAGTTGTGATGAAGAAAATTTTTTGTTGCTCAGCGTGTATACTACGAATTTGATCATTTTTACTTAAATTGGCAGGTTTCCAATTTTTTTGTACGATGTCTGCAGAACTTGTAATTGTGCATACAAGAAAAAATATAAAATATTTAAACATGAATGATAGCCCCTAGTTATAAAGATATATCTTTTGTTTATCTTGTTTTGTTATATCTACATCATAACTTTTATTGTATTGAAAAACCAATATTGATTTGGTAACATTTTTCGATGAGTACTTATATTTTTTCTGTTAGGAAATGTAATGAATACAGTAAAAAGCACGGTAACATTCTCTAAAATTTCTACCGGAACATTGCAAATGATTAAGGATTTGCGTAAAGAAAAAAAAGAACAGTCTATATTTTGTTACTCATATGACGGAGACTTGGAGTTCTTGTTTTATTTTTTTCTTAGCTTTTTCTTGGTCTTTCCTGCATTATTTTTTATGGCAAATATTAATTCATACGATATTACATTTGTTGTTCTTGTTGCTTCTTGCTATTTATTTGGGCACTGGTTTCGTCATTATTATTATGAGACTGAGTCGTGTTTGTTTTGCGATTTTCAATATTTGGTCTATTTCGATTTTAGAGGTTTAACTATTTATAATCTGTTGGACGCTGATGGCGATACAACTATTAAAAAAATAGATTTTGTTAAAGGTAATGATCACGAAGGACTCGTTATTAAATTTTTAACAGGCGAAAAAATAAATATTTATGCGCAAGAAGGACTAAATAAATACATTGATGTGCTTCACAAAATTCAATACAACGAAGAAAAATCTATGTTGTCATCAGAAACATTGACTAGTAGTCGTCATCCTTTGCTTATTGTAACTACCTATGACGTTATTTACTATTCTGTTCTCATCTATTTTTTATGCGGCGGAAGTCTTTTTTAGCAATCTATAAACTATTTGAGATTTTTGAGTATGTTTGTTAAAACATGTCGATATTTCTTTTCCACGTTATTTAACTCTTTTAAAATAAGAGTTAGTACTTTACCTTTTACCAATCCCTTAACTTTGTTACTTTCTATTACAAAGCGCACTTTACGCTTTTAAGGGCCTCACTGCTCCTTAAAATAGACTATATTATATAAAAGCTTAAATGTTAACATGCCTGACAAAAGTATTTTAATTTAATTGACAAAATTACTGTGGTTTGTGTACACTTGATGCTTCTGAAATCCTGAAAAAATACTGTTTTCATTGGAATCTAATTAATGAGCTACCAAAGTCTACTAGGGAAACCCCTTCCACAAAATTCACTTGTTGTTCCCGCTCAATATCTTGTTTTTAACAAAAGGTATTATTGTACTTTTTTTTTAGAAATAGAAAGTGAAATTGGGCGCGGAACTTATAAGCGAGTAGAGAAAGCAAAAGTCGTCGAAATTCTTGGTACGCTGCCTTTACCTGAAATTTCTTCGTTGAAGAATACTAGTATCGCCTTATATCGTCCTCGGGAATCGTTTGATTTGTTTGTGAATGATGTAGAAGATATTATTAAATTAGATGAGGCCGATATAAGTAATTATGTTATTAAGAGTTATATTGCTCGAATAAAAGGACATTCTTTATTTTTATCTGAAAATTATCAAGGTACAATTGAAAAATACTCATATCTATTTAGTAAAAACCTGATCAAAAAAAATATCGATGTCGATGATCTACAATTTTGCTTGCGAAAATCGCTGAGTTTGCTATTGCCCGCTGAACATGTCGATTCTGTCGCAAACGAAATTCTTGATCACAATGATTTGATTAATACTCCTTTTATGTTTTCGAAATTTTTACCTCGATCTATAGAAATGAATTTTTGCCGCACTAGCGAGGAAGAAATTTTGCAAAATGTATATGATTTAGTGGCTATGGTTTGCTATCATGCAGCAGAGGGGATTTATTTTCGTGATTTACGCCCAGATAACTTTCGCCTCAACGAACGCAATGAAATTCGCCTTATTGACCCCTCTTATATTTCAAAAAAAGTAAAACCGCGATTTCGCTATAATCAGTTTATCCAACAGACGACGCCTGAATATTTACCTAGTGAATTAACGTTATTGTTGCGGCAAAAAAACAAACATTATATCATCAATTATTTTGCAAAATTTACTGAAGGTGTTTGTGTTGGGATGTTGGAAAGAGTACTTAAAAAGATATTTATGCCGAGTTATATGAAAGAGCGTTATGACTCACTACACCATTTGCCTAACAGTGAAAGAATTTCACAAGCGAATCAGTGCAAAATAGATGAAGATATTGATTTTTTTAAAGACACTTCGTTGAATTACGATATCTCTCACTTTGAACAGTACCAAAAAAGTATTGAAGATCGTATTGCTCGCGAAGATGTTCCCGAAAGAATTCAGAAGCGAATAAGTAAGGTTATTCAATTATTGCGTTTATATTCAAAGCCTAAGGTGAGCATGGTGGGTTGCGAGACTTTTTTACAAGATCGCGGTAGCACTGTTTCTATAGAGTATTTACCTAAGATGGTTACTAAAGTGTTGGGAATTACACCGCGCCTGGTAAAAGCAACTAACAAATACCAAGGAGCGTCACTAAAGGATATATCACAAACTAAGACGAAATCAGGAAACGTTGGTTTTAACACAACGAAAAGATTTTTGAATATAAAAGGGAATGTTCACGAACGGTTTCAAACGAAACGTCGTTTGATAAAAGATTTAGTTGTTCGACCCCAAAAGTCTATGGATCTTTCTATTACTGTCAAGGATAGCAAACTGCAGGAAGTTTTTGATATTATTAATCGTAAACATATACGACTTAAAGTTTTTTTCTTGAATAACCCTAGTTTTTTTACAAAGTTACAAAAAAGTTGTACTGCGATGGGGTCTGGCAAAGAGCAACTGCTTGATTTTTTTGAGAAAGCTGATAGTCTTTTTGATGACAAACAAGTATATGAAAGTCTTGAGGTAAAAACAAAAGAGCGGCTTCCTAAGAATATAGTAGACTATTTTAACAACAAAGTTTCTAGTGAATTTACAGCACTGTTAGAAGAAGCAAGTAGCGAAGAGAAATTAGAAAATTTAGTTGTAAAGCAAGTGATTCGCGTTGTAAAAATTTGCTATTTATGTAGCTTGGATATAGGAGCAAATATAGAAAGCTATCTCCCTGATTTTGGGAAAGATTTACTAGATTTTGTTCAACAAAATGATGAAGAATACAGTTTTAAAAATATTGATGATACTATAACATTTATGATAAAAAAAATATGAGAGCAAAATCAAATAGACCTAAAGATTGCATATATGTTGGCAAAGGAGGTTTAAAACTTCAGTTTGCTTTGGAACATTTTTGCTGCGATGTTTTTGATAAAACGGTTGCTGATCTTGGAAGTCACAAAGGTGGGTTTGTCGATTGTTTACTCCACCATAAAGCTAAAAAAGTATACTCGGTAGATACTTGTTACGGTCTACTTGATTGGAAATTGCGTAATGATTCGCGTGTCGAAGTATTTGAGCGTAAAAACGCTCTATATTGGCTTTCACCGCAAAAATTAGATATTATTACTATTGATGTTGGTTGGACAAAACAAGCGCTCATTTTACCAGCAGCTTTACGAAATTTAAACGATGGCGGTATTATTTTATCTCTCCTTAAACCTCAGTATGAATGTGAAAAAAAACAACTGTCCAAAGGGGTTTTAGCAGAAGAAAAAATACAAGATATTATTAATAATGTAAGTGTTGAAATTGCTTCCTCTTTTTCGCAAGTTGAATATGCATACTCTCCATATAAAGGTAGTGGGGGAAATACTGAGGCATGGTTTTATCTAAAAAAATAAAAAATAACGGAGGTTTTACTTTACTTGAGATTTTAATAGCACTTGTGGTTTTTGTGTTGGGTAGCGTAAGTATTTGGAGTTTGTTTGCTGTTGCCATAAATACATACAACGAATCTCTTGATTATCAGACAGCTTCTTTGTTTGCCGAAACAATAATTACTGATTTTGAAGACGTTGTCTTTGTAAAGGGCGTTATTTTGCGTTCTTCATATAGTAGTGATGATAAAGATTTTTTTGATTATCGAAAAAATTTTCGCGGATATAAGTACCAGATTAAATGGGTAGATCTTGGTAGTGATGCGCTGCTTATAAAACTAACAATTTTTTATCAACGCCGCGGAGTGGAACGAGAATTTAAATTTCGTACAGTGTTATACCGTACAATGAATATACGAGGTCATTAGTTTTCTGATGCAGTGACCTTGAATTGGAAATTTATAGTAATATATCTATAGGAGATAGATGGAATAGTTTCATCGCATCTCTTAAAATCTTTTGAATTAACCTTCGTAGGAGATAAACTTTTTTGGACGATCCATCTGGGAGTAGTCTGTTTTTTTTAATCACAGGCTCATTAATACTATCTATATTTTGTAAACTAGCAAAATATGTGTACAACAACTTTTCATATGCTAAATTAGATGAGTTACTAAAAACTGATGATGCTAAAAATAAGATCCAAAGATACATAACCAAAGGTTCTGACTTATTGATTGCAACGAGCTTTTTTGGTGTTATGTCGAATGTTGTTTTTGTGGTTAGTATTATATTTATTTTTAGCAAAAATTCCCAAGTTAACAACACTCATATAGTATACTCCGTAGTGCTATCTTTTATTCCTCTTTTGTTTACAGATATTGTCGCATTGTATTTGTCTGATCGCTATTCTGAAAAAATTGTAACATGGGCATTACCTGTTATGTATGTTTTGTATTGGCTTGGAATTATTTTTGTTTGGCCATTATCGAAATTTATTCAATTTTTAGATACTATTTTTACTACTAGAAGTAAAGCTTCCTCTTCGGTATTTGAAAGAGCGATACTTGATGTAGTGTCAAAAGGCGAAGAAGAAGGGATTTTTCAAGGCAGCGAAAAAAATATGATCGAAGCGATCATTGATTTACGCGAGGTTGAAACAAAAGATATTATGACACCGCGCACAGATATGGTATGTGCAAGTATTAATGATTCGGTTGCGAATGTTTTGCTTTTAGCAAATAAAGAAGGTTATTCAAGAGTTCCCATTTTCAAAGAAAACCGCGACCATATTGTTGGTATTCTTTACATTAAAGATCTTCTTGATTATTGGTCTGAAAAAGATAATGATAAGCTTGTTATTGCTAACTTAATGCGCAAAGCATATTTTATTCCGGAAACAAAACCTATTAATAAATTGTTAAAGGAATTTCAAGAACAAAAGTTACATATTGCTATTGTTCTCGATGAATACGGCGGAACAGCTGGGATCATAACTGTAGAAGATATACTCGAAGAAATTGTGGGGGAGATTATCGATGAACATGATCACCAAACATACGAGGAAATTAAATTTCTCGATGATAACAATGTTGAGTTAGATGCCCGAGTTCATGTAGAAGAGATTAACGAACAATTTGAGCTTAATATACCTGTGGACGAAGGTTATGATACAATAGGTGGATTTATATTTTCGCAAATGGGTCGAGTTCCACTAGAAGGTGAAACATACGAATACGACGATAAAGAGTTTCGAATTTTGCAAGCGGGAGAACGACGTATTGATCGAATATTAATGATTAGTCGCAGCTCTGTTAAACAAAGTTCTTAAGCAAGCGACAAAAAGTTTTTTGAGGTACACAGTTTACTTTTGAGTATCATAGTGGTGTCGAGCTTTCAGTTGCATAGCCACTACTATGTGCCTCTCAGGCAGTCCTTGCTCTAACACTCAAATTCTACACTGACTTAAAATGTGCTCAAGAATTTGTTGCACTCACTTAAGGATTTCTAGTTGATAATCAAAGAAGATGCTATCGTATTAAAAAGTATTAATTATAGCAATTCTAGTCAAATTATGTCTTTATATACTAAGGATCATGGTAAGATAAGTATGCTGGCAAAAGGGTCGCGTAATAAATCGGCAAAACAATTTGCTGGAACTTTTGAACCAACGTTGCATGTCGAGGTTGTGTATCGCGAAAAAGATGCTAATGTATTAGCTATCGTGAGAGAGTTCGAAATTGTAGACTACTTTTACGGTGTGCGTTCTAGTTTGAAGTATATGTATAATGCTTTTTATTTAGTCGACTTTGTTAATGAGTGTACTGTTTCCCATGACCCTAACCAGGGTTTGTTCCAACTTTTACACACTAGTTTAAAGTATCTTTCTATGGGGGCAAGTGCTGAGAAAATTCGTTTTTTTTTTCAAATTAAATCCTTTATCCTTTTAGGGATAATGCCTATTCTTACAGAATGCTGTTTGTGTTCAAAAGTGCTTATAGGCTCTTATGTTTTTTTTATCCCTAAAGAGTCGGGAATTATTTGCCGAAAATGCAAAGAAAGTAACGAAGATGCTTTTTTACAGATTTCTATGCAGGCATTGAGAACACTAAAAAATCTAGAAGTAGTATCATGGGCAGGACTTAAAAAAGTAAATCTTTCTGTGCGCATTGTTAATGAATTAAACATGTTTTTTCGTTTTTACCTACAAAGTTTTTTATACAAAGATTTACGGACATTTAAACTGATAGGAAGTGACTGATGAGTAAATATCAGATATTAATTTTGGCACTAATTTTCGCACACCTACCAATTTATGCCAAGTGGATATGGACACCGCAAGATGGATGGATTAATACTCAGTATAACAACAAGGGCCAAGCTAAAAAACTTTTAGAGAACGGTAAAAACTTTCTAAAAAGTGGAAACAATGCCGCTGCAAGAGAGTCTTTTGAAGCCGCTTGGAAGTATTTCCCCAAGACAAAAGAAGGTAAAGAGGCAGTAATTTTACTCGCAGAGATGAAATCGAAATCGGGTGATAAGTATAGTGCAAATCAGGATTATGATAATTTTTTGAAAGCGAATCCTTCTTCTTCTCGAATACAAGATATTGCTGAGAAACAGTATGAAATTGGTTCTGCAATTATCCGAGGGGAAAGTTCTAGTTCTCCAGGAAGAGGTGTTGAAGTATTAAGAGGTGTTATTACACGCGTTCCACACGCTGATTTTGCAGATGATGCGCAAATGACTATTGCAAATTATTATTATAAGAAGAAGATGTATGAAGAGGCAAAAGTCGAATATATAGAACTTATAAAAAAATATAAACAAAGTGAGTGGCTGTCGCGCGCTAAGTATCTTAAGGCACTGTGCCATTATAAACAGTACAAAGGAATTGAACTCGATGGAACTTCGTTGCAATCTGCTAAAAAAGAAATTGATGATTATGTTAAGAAATATGAAGACAGTAACGAATTTGAAGCTGCAAAAAAAACGCAAGACGATATCGTAGAAAAACTTGCGGAAAAAGAAATATTTGTTGCTGAGTTTTATATTCGTAGAGGTAAGAATGATTCGGCAAGAATATATCTACATTTTATATTGAGAAAATATCCTCGTACAAGGTCTGCCCAAAAAGCAAAGTTACTTCTGAAAAGAATTGCAAAAAATTAAAATGTATATGAATAAAATGCTAACATTGTTGCTTTTTTCATTGTTGTGTAGTTGTGGTTATCGTATGGGGAATTTAACTCCTGTTGGAGTAGAAAGTATTTGTGTTCCTACATTCACCAATACAACATTATTTCGCGATTTTGAATTTACTTTGACTTCCGCTGTTGTCGATGAAATTTTCGCAAAGACTTCGCTACACGTGACTAATGAATATCAGGCTCAAACAATTCTTGTTGGACGTATTATCGATGTAGATTTTCGTTCCGTAATAAAAAATGCAGATCGCGGAGTTGATGTTTTAGATGTAACAGTCACTACTGAAATTGAGTGGCGCGATTTGCGCACAAACCGCGATGTGATTCCAAAAACTAATGTTAGACATCGTTTTGAAGTAAATTTTCAACGCGGAGAAAACTTAGCAGACGAAACTGATGATGGTTTAAGTGATTTAGCGCGGAAAATTATTTATACAATGGAAAGTCCTGTGATGGGACCAATACGCAAGATAAGCGATTAGGAATATTGATTTAGAAAAGTAAGATTTTTATGTAGAGATGTTATTATGTTATGGAATTCTGGTTGGGAAATAATTATACTCCTGGCGATTTTTGGCTTGGGACTCTATGTTTTAAAAGGAACGCAAGGCAAGAGTATTTTCAAGGGGTATGTGCTCGTATTTGTTATACTTTTTGTTTTGATACCTCTTGCTACAAGTCAGTTAGAGAATGTTCAAAATGTTTTGACTAAAGCTTTGGATATATATCTTTTGGCTGTCGTTGTTATATTTCAGCCAGAAGTGCGACAATTCTTAAATCGTTTAGGTAATCTTATTACTTTGGCTTCGTTTACTACACCAAAAAAAATAGACGATGAAATTTGCGAAGCTTTACTTTTCTTAGCGGAACACAATATTGGTGCATTAGTTGCTATTGAAAAAAACACAGGACTAGGTGACTATCTAAATCAACAGTGCGTACACTTAAATGCAAATGTCAGTAGAGAATTACTGACTACAATTTTCATTCCTCATTCTCCGCTTCACGATGGCGGAGTTGTTATTCGCAAAGATGTAATTTCTGCATGCTGCTGTTTTTTCCCACTGTCGGAAAAAAAATTGCCATTATCGATGGGAATGAGACATCGAGCAGCGTTAGGGGTTTCTGAAGTAACTGATGCTATTATTCTTGTTGTGTCAGAAGAAGAAGGTTGGATTTCTATTTGCGATAAAGGAGAAATTTCCCATCGTGTTTCTGAAAAAGAGCTGCGTCAAAGATTGGTAGAGGTTATTTATAAAACAAATTGTTAATAGGGATTTACTGTGACAACATCAATGGACAAAAAAAATATAATTGCTCAATGGGCGTTTGATACTCGTTCTATACTAGGGCGTTTGCATCTTTGGTTAGAGGATATAGAGGAAACTTGGGAAGAACAAAAAGTAGATGATCTATCTTTTGTTGAGCCTGGCTTAGAGCGTGCTTTAGTGATGACTGCAGCGGTAACAGCTTTAGGTGGAAAGCTTTTTGGACGTTATGCTGATGGTAAAAATACAGATAAAAAAGAACTGAATCAAGTAAAAAAAGATGCCGATGCTATTACAGCGTATGTAATGAGTGAGAGCTTATGGTATTTGTCACGCTCTTTACCGGAGAACCATGCTATTATGGTATGTTTAGGTGAAGGACTTATGCCAAAAGTAGGGGAAACTCCAGAAATGGGATCCAATCCTCTTTTGGGTTTTGGAAGAATATATGCGCGCCCGCAGGTAGCTAAATATTTAGAGCGTAAAGTAAAAAACCTTATTAACGATGATGAGTATAATTGGGAAATGTTCTACAGAGATATTAAAAAAGCGAACATTACTATATGGGGAGCAGCGATTGATACACTTGAAAATACATCGCGCTTTGCAAAAGGAAAAGAAACAGGTCCACTCACTATCATTCATATATTTGATCAGCCTCTTTGTATGACAAAGCCTTATGAAGGTTATATGGGGAATCTTATTGTACCTGGAGCTGTACTTCGCGAAGCAGAAAAAAACTCATTGTTGCTCAATTTTTTTACTCCTCGCGAAAAAGTATTACAAATGGTTTTGAAATGTTATCCTGGGCTCAAAAAAGAAAATGTTCATGTTTGGACTTTGCGCGGAGATAGCCGTAGAAAACGCATTGGCACTTTATGGGAATCATGGGAAAAATTAGGTGTGCATTTAGTTGATAATGATTGGAAATTGCCAAGCGGCTTGAATACATTTACTGACTCTGGAACATATAAACCTTGCTTTATGGTTAAGAATTGGACGGAAGATAACGAACAGCATGTATTTCTCTGTGATGGATATGCTGCATCGGCAGAAGCTGTTCAGGCTGCAAGTCTTTCGCCTCTTTTGGATATTCACGCAGCTATAGCTCTTTTTTCTTCTAAGTTTGAATTGAGTTATGAAAAAGAAAGCCAAGTTATGCATCTTGATCCTCTTAGCTCTGAATTTTCTTCTGAGCTAGGAAAATTATTTGGCGAAGAGTTGTCGCCGCAAAAAATAGAAGAGTATAAAAATTATATCTACGAAGCAAAAGATGCTGGTATCCCGATGAATTTGAATTTAAATGTGGCTGATTTTTTTCCTGAGAAAATCTGGCGAGTAATGGGAATATGTGGATATATTCTCCCTGACCCTTACACAGGAGCCGAAGGTGTAAACCAAATTGGCGAAAATGTTTATCAAGTGACTGTGCGTTTAGCAACAAAAAAGGGCTGCAAAGTAACAAAGATATCTTTGCGTTTACAAGAAAATTTAGAAGAAAGCCACTTAGTTTTTAATCCTCTACTTATAAGATTTATGAACGGAGAGAATTACAAAGAGCGGCCTGTTAAAGTTTCTGATTCTGGCAGAATTCGCAATGAATTGCAAACTCTTTGTTCGGAAGCATTAGAATATCTTGACGGCAATTGTATAAAAATTTATCTTAACCGTATACCTGTTGATGTAATCACTCAAGAGAAGCAAAAAATTTTGGAAGAGGTTTTAACTTGGTACCGTAAAAATCATCCGACTTGGTTTAGTTGGCTACAATGTGAATAAGGAATCTTAAGTAAATGGAAGAAAATGATCGCGCGTCTACTATTGAAAAGCTCTGGCTATTAGAAAAAAACATAAACAAAGTTATTGTCGGAAAAGAAGAGGCGGTACGCTTAGCACTTATTACTTTACTTTGCAAAGGCCACTTGCTTTTAGAGGATGTTCCTGGAGTTGGAAAGACAGTTTTAGCTAAGGCAATTGCTAAATCTATTTCTGCAAAATTTAATCGCATACAATTTACACCTGATCTTTTACCAAATGATGTTACCGGGGTCTCTATATTTAACCAAAAAAATATGGAATTTGAATTTCGCGAAGGTCCTATATTTGCAAATATAGTACTTGGTGATGAAATTAATCGCGCAACTCCAAGAACACAATCGAGTCTGTTAGAATGTATGGAAGAAAAGCAAGTCACTATTGATGGTGTGACGCATATCTTACCTCAACTGTTTTTTGTTACCGCGACTCAAAATCCTGTTGAACAGCATGGAACTTTTCCATTGCCTGAAGCACAACTTGACCGCTTTTTTATGTGTATTCAGCTTGGATATCCTAGTGAAAGTCAAGAAATTGCAATTCTCAATGCTCAGGTAGAGCATCACCCTTTAGAAGATATAACCCCTGTTATTTCAATTGAAGAAATTAATGCTTTGCAGCAAGAGGTTTGTCGCGTTCATATTTCTAATAGTATTAAAGCTTATTTAGTTGCTATTGTAAGAGCAACTAGGGAAAGCAAGGATATAAATCTTGGTGCAAGTCCTCGCGCTTCTTTAGCTCTTATGCGCGCATGCCAAGCATATGCTTTATTTAATCAAAAGGACTTTGTTACACCGCAAATGATAAAAGAATTAGCTCCTTCTATTCTTTGCCATCGTATTATTATTAATCCGCGTGCGCATATTAGTGGTACAGACAGTGAAAAAATTATTCTCAATATCTTAAATAGTGTAGTTGTACCTATTGATGATGAAGAATAAAGGTTTCCTACTTTATACATTTCTCGTTACTATCTTTTTAGCCCCTTATTTTTTTGTTTTAATACAAACTATATATACAGGCGAAAAAATATCTCCTCATTTTTTACAACACGATTTACTTTTGTTGATGAAAAATACCTTTTTCTATTGTGGAGGCAGCGCACTGCTCTCTTTAGTTATTGGAATGTTTATGGGGTTTCTGTTATTTCGGGTTGATTTTCCTGGGAAAAATGTAGGTAAATACTTAGTTGTTGCTGCTATCGCAATTCCATCTCATATCCAAATATCTACATGGTTAGGGTTGTGTGGACGTAGTGGAATATTAACTCCTTATTTACTGCAAATAATGCCTGATTTCTCACTTTATAATATTTATGGTTGCATATGGGTAAGTGGTTTAGCTTATGCTCCTTTAGCGACAATTTGTTGTGGTATTATGTTACACAATGTTGATGAAAAAATTGAAATAGAATCAAGACTTTGTTTCTCTCCTTTCTATACATTTCTATTTATCTTATTGCCGATGATCAAAAAAAATATTTTGTTACTTGGTCTGTGTCTTTTCTTTATCCACTTTTCTGACGTAAAAGTAACGGATGTTTTGGGGTTGCAAAATACATTAACGCAAAAAATTTACTTATTATTTAATATTTATTATGAGCCTGAAGCAGCTTTATATTTGTGTATTCCTTGTTTTTTGATTTTGGTATCATTTATTTTATTGTTGCGTTTTTATAAACCAACTATTTCATATAATAGTTCGCATAAATTTTTATATTCATTTGGAAAATACAAAACACAATTTGTTGCTTTTGCTGTTATTAGTTTGTTCTGGCTTTCTATTCCTGTGCTTCTTTATATTACGCAATCGTTTTCGAAGTGGATGATTGTGTTTTACGCGATCAAACG
This sequence comes from Candidatus Uabimicrobium helgolandensis, assembly GCF_041508025.1. Lineage (NCBI taxonomy): Bacteria > Pseudomonadati > Planctomycetota > Candidatus Uabimicrobiia > Candidatus Uabimicrobiales > Candidatus Uabimicrobiaceae > Candidatus Uabimicrobium > Candidatus Uabimicrobium helgolandensis. Next base: position 8,038,762 of record NZ_CP165719.1, on the reverse strand, counting down.
AGAGATTATACATTCATTATATGTTTGTATGTGTTCCGCAGTAACCATTACAATATTATCATTGCCAATAGCTTGGTTGATAGCAAGAAAACAAGCCTCTACTTATATTATTGCTTCATTGTTATGGCTTGCATTTGTGCCCGGCCCTATTGCAGGGATTGCGACGGTAAGAATTGTAAATTTTTTGAGCACTCTTGGAATTATTGGTGATTTTTTTTATATGTGCCAGGATACAGTTCTCGTTCTTATTTGGTCATTAACAGCTAAGTTTCTTCCTTTAGCAGTAATGTTTATGTATTTTACTTTTGCACAAATGACAAATCGCTGGGAAATGATTTCATATATCGATGGTTATAATTATCGGCAAGTTTTTTTTCGCGTAGTTATACCAATTTGTCGTCGGCAAATAATGTTTTGTATAGCTATAATTTTTATTTTCTGTATGGGAGAAACAATTGTCTCTACTTTGGTGATAGCTCCAGGAACAACAACTCTTGCTATTCGAATTTTGACTTTACTTCATAACGGAGCTCGGGCTGATTTAAGCGCAGCGAGTTTATGGTATTTGTTAGTTGTTTTGAGCACTGTTGGAGTTATTTTAGCAAATAGAGGCTGGTCAATTCAGAAATAAATGAGTATTGAATCACAAGCTACGAGTTATGTTAACGAGGAGCTATATGAGCCAAAAGTCACAAGTGTAAATAATTAAGGTTAAAGCTGGGATTTGTTGTTGGTGTCTTAGTTTTGTCTTTTCTTGACTTTTGTGCATAGCGTATATACAATAAGCTCCATATCTATTTTTTTTGCGAAAGGTTTTTATTGTGGCAGCAATTTCAGGATATGCGTTGGTTTCGATCTTAGAGTCGACTCAATGTGTTCCCCCTAAAATCTTAGATGCAATTCAAAAAGAGATGGAGCAAAATCCTACAGATGACTTACTACAGTCGCTGATCGATAAAAATTTACTTCCTCCTGCAATCCAAGAAAATTTAGAAAATTTCTTATTATCGGTGAAAAAAGCTTTTCCTTCTCACAAAAATAACAGGACGCAGCGTCAGATTAACCCTTATCTCCTTCCAGAAGAAGCTAAACGCGATATATTGTTTGCGCGTATAGTGCTTGCGCATGGATTTTGCCCTCTTGAAACCATTAATAAATGTTTCGAAACTCAAAGTGCAGTTCCAAATCGAAAGAAAACTTTAGGGCAGATTATGGTCAGTGGTCGTTTTCTTTCAGGAAATCGCTTTATTAAGATTCAGAAAGAAATTGAATTAAAGATACAAAAAAAAGACCTTGATGCGATTATTTTTGAAGACAAAATGACACGCATTGCTTCTGTTGATGGTAGGCTTAATTTGATAGAAACATCGATCCCAAAGCACTTTGGTTCGTACGATATTATCAGTGAGATTGCTCGTGGCGGAATGGGGGTTGTTTACAAGGCTTGGGATGATAGACTTAAAAGAACTGTAGCGCTAAAAGTTCTACGGCAGTGGGAGTGTCCATCGGTAGAAGAAACGCAACGTTTTCTTCGTGAAGCGCGTTTAGCGGCCAGTTTACAGCATCCAAACATTGTAAATATATACGATGCAGATGCGATTAACGGTGTCAATTATTTTACAATGGATTATGTTGAAGGAGAACCGTTATCTTTGTATCTAAAAGAAAAGCAACTAACATATAGTGAAAATTTGCGTATTATTCATGATATTGCTCTTGCATTAGAATATGCTCATTCTAAAAACGTTATCCATCGCGATGTTAAACCTGGCAACATTATGATTGATAAAAATGGAACACCACAATTGACGGATTTTGGGTTGGCAAAGGCTCTTAACGCTGATAGTGTATTTATCACCCAGAGTGGAAAAACAATGGGAACTCCTGCTTACATGTCCCCTGAACAAGCATGCGGAAAAGATACTATTGATGCGCGAAGTGATATTTATTCTCTTGGGGCAATTTTGTATGAGATGATCACTGGACAACCTCCATTTTCAGGAGAATCATTCGGCTTGGTAATAGCAGATGTTATTTCAAAGGAGCCTAAAAAACCATCGCGAATTAATCCTTATCTACCTCCGGATATTGAAATAATTAGTTTAAAGGCGATGTCTAAAGAGCTTGAGCATCGTTACAGTAGTGCTAAAGAAATGGCTGACGATATTAATCGTTATCTTTTTGGAGAGAGTATTAAAGCCAAATTGAATTCAAATCTTTTTAAAATATGGAAGAGCTCGAAAGTATCTCTAACAGTTTTTTTCTCTATTTTATTGGGAACGGTCGTTATTTTTGGCCTTGTTATGTGGAATATGGAGAGATCGTGGCAGCATGATGCAGATGTAAGTCTATTAGGCAAGACAAAAGATTTACTTGAGCAGAAAAAATTTGTTTTAGCAAAAGAAACGGCGCAAAGAATTCAGCAACGGAAAGTACAATTACAAAGCCGTACGGTGTTGTATAAATCAGCCGATTCTTTTATAGAACAAGCATTGCGTCATCTTGGATTGTACCAAAAGAATTTGGATGTTTCTCCTATTAAAGAAAACTACACAAATATTGTATTGGCGTTTAATAGCGTCAAAAGCGCAGAAATTCTGATTGGATGTTCTCCAAAGGTAAAAAGAGTGCTAGAGTGCATTTATAATTTGAATTTAGAGATTGCGAAAAAATACGAAAATGCACAACATGAGTTGTGGTTTGTGGGTTGTTTAGAGCATTTACAAAATATGAAAAAATAAGGCCAATTGAATGAAATTTTTTGGTAAGAAAAAAAAATCTCAAAAGAGTATACAAATCATAGAAGACTTAGTTTGTTATTGTTTTCGAGTGCATAAAGATGAAATTGTTACTATCATAAAAGAGCACAAGTGTCGTACAGTGGATGCTGTAAAAATGCATTGCTCTGCTTGCGAGGGGTGCGGAGGATGTCGCCCAGAGATCGAAGACTTAATTCACGAGTGTTTTAGCAAAAGGGAATAAAATGGCAATATTAAATTGGCAAACAATTGCTCGTCAAAAGTTAGATAAAATTTATCAAACAGATCTATACCCACTTGCAACAGAGGACATTCTTGTTGCTGTCCTGCCAGAACCAGAAAAGCTTGGTGAAAAAGTAGATGAAGAGCAACTGCAATTAATGGAAGATATCCGTTCTCTTCTCCTAACAAAATCAGAAGATCACACGGAAGAAATTTCTCTTTCTGAAAATACGGATGTCATTATTTTTGAAAGAACAAAAATAATTGATAGGTTTTCTACAAATAGAACACTTTTTAGTGTATGGTTGAATTCTCAAGCGCCTTTGCCATCTAAAAACAAAATTGCTTTTGTGTGTACAAAAGTATTTAACTGGGAATATATAATTGAAGATTTGACAAGTAATGATAATTATGATTTATCTGCTATTTTTAAAATAAAAGTATCTTTGAATAAGGACTATGATATTCACTTAGTCGAAAATTGGTTGCGCCGTCAAGATATTATACATTTGTGCGAAATAAATGAAATTTTTGATATGTACCTAACAAATATAAATTTTGATTGTATCATTGGTTCTCATGATGGTGAAGAAGTGCTCGAGAATCTTATTGTACAAAGAAAACTTCAAAAAAAATTGAATCATTCGCTATATTTTTTTCATAAATATGGTATTAATCTTGAGATAAGTCAAATAAAATGGGAAACAAAACAACTTGAAAATAGACCAGAAAGTTTGACGGCAAAAATAGAAAAAAATCGCAAAGAATCTCCTTTGGACGATATGAGATACGATCGATTGCAAATAGGTGATATTATGAATGAAAACCAGTTCGATGAACAGTTGGAGATACTTGCGAAGCAGCGTTCAAATAAAGATGAAATGATCTCGCAAATTACGTCAACGCGAAGAATCAATAAGCGGTCTAAAGGGTTTGAGAAAAAATAATAGGTAGTCCCTGAATTTAGAAAGAGGTAGGGTGATGTTCTTCAGTATTCTGATGATATTTTTAGCAGCAGGTCTTTTGAGCGTAGTGCAAGGTGTACTTAACTGGATACTTGTTATTTGCGGAATAGGTTTTCTTATTTTTATTCATGAGCTTGGTCACTTTGTTGTTGCGAAATATGAAGGAGTTAGAGTTGAGGCTTTTGCTTTAGGTTTTGGTAATGCCATTATTTCCAAAAAATGGGGAGAAACAGATTATCGCATTAATTTAATTCCTTTAGGCGGTTATGTCAAAATGGCTGGTGATTTGCCAGAAGAAAATACTGGGAGATCTGATGAATTTTTTTCGAAAACACCCGGACAACGTGCGCGAATTCTTATTGCTGGCGTGCTTATGAATGCCCTTTTTGGTTTTATTGGGATGGCAATTGCTTTTCAAGTAGGTTCTAAATTTCTTGTTCCTAAAGTTGGTCTTGTACAAAGCGGAAGTCCTGCGTGGGAAGCTGGCTTAGAAAAAGGGGATATTGTTTTAGAGGTTGATGGAAGTAAAATTTATAGTTTTAGCGATTTGTTTGTTGAGATAGCTTTTAGTAGTCCGAAGGGCGCTGTTTTAAAAATAAAGCGCGATGGCGAAGTAAAAAATATCACCGTTTTTCCTAAATATGATGAAGTACGCGGAGTTTCTACTATTGGAATTTATCCGCCAATGCAAACGGCCATGAAAGTAAAAGAAGATACTCTAACCTATAAAGCTGGGTTCCGTACAGGAGATGTGATTGTTGGTGTTGCCAATGGGAGTTTACCTGCAACAGAAAGAAAACAGATCAAGGTCGCCGATGGCTATGAAGTTGAGCGCGCTATTTCACAAATGGAGAATAGTGATTTAGCAATTACTGTAAAGCGCGATGATCAAGAAAGAATTATTTCAATTACTCCTCAGCAATATACCGTACATCGAATAGGTATTCGCTCTCGTCTTTTGAAAATAGGGAATTTGAAATTAGATCACAATTCACCTTTTCAAGTAGGCGATACTTTTGTGAAAGTAGATGGCAAGAGAATATTAAACAATGAGATTTTAGAAAATGAACTAGCTTTATCGCAAAAAGAACGAAATTTTACAGTTCTTCGCGATGATGCGGAGGTTGTTATTCCTTTTACTGTTAAAGATGCAAAGACGTTTATTAACAAAATGTATTTTGTGTCTGACTTATACATTGGTCAAGTCATGGCGTCGTATCCTGCACGTAAAGTTTTGAAAATGGGTGATAAGATTATCAAAATGAATGGATCTGTACTTGGAGGTTGGTCTGATATCTATAATGCAGTACAACAATCAAAAGGAAAACCCCTTACAGTTACTTATGTACGTGAAGGAGCACCATATACAGCAACTCTAGAGGCAAAAAAGGTTGATATTCCAGTTCTGCAATTGACCCATGAGCTTACTCTTATTAAATCCTCTAGTTTTTTAGATTCATGCCGGCTAGGATGGATTCACACAAAAAATATGGCAAAGCATATATTTTTGATGTTAAAAGGTTTATTTAGCCGCAAGGTTTCTTCAAAGACTCTTGGTGGACCAGTAACGATTTTTGCTGCTTCCCATACATATTTAGAATTAGGAATGGGAAGATTTATTTACTTTTTAGCACTTGTTAGTATTAACTTAGCGATTATTAATTTGCTACCTATTCCTGTACTAGATGGTGGACATCTTATTTTGACAGCTGCCGAAAAAATTAACGGTAAACCCCTTTCACAGCGAACGTTAATTTGGATAAATCATGCAGGGTTTTTATTCTTACTGTTTCTCATTATCTATGTCACTGCTAACGATATCCAGCGGGTTTTTGGAGGCTGATAAATGGAAGATGAATTCAGCAAATTCTTAGAGCAAGAAGTTGTGATTGATACCAAGTCGTCCTATCTATTTATAGGGCGATTGCAAAAGGTGGGAGATTTTTTTTTAGTAATGGAAGATGTTGATGTTCATGACCAAAGTGACTTTAACAAAACAAAAGAAATCTATGTAATGGAAGCCGCGAAATACGGGATAAAAATCAATCGCAAACAGGTAAATATAGTAAAGTCGGAAATGATTTCTATTAGCCTACTCGGTGATATTGTTAAGTATTAGGTTTGTATAAGAAAAAGTAAGTGACTTGAGAAAATATTTATCGAGTCACTACTTTAATATTGACTAAGATTCGAAATCTTAATTTCTAGACTAGTTATCATCTTTTAGATTTTCATCTAAAAGATCATCGTCTTTTAGATCTTCTTTTAGATCCTCATCGAAATTATCCCAAGCCTCATCTTCTTTGTCTTTTTGCAATTTTTGAATTTTTTCTGTAAGGTGCTCTATTATTTTTGTGTATTCGTCAATACGATTTTTATTTTCAAGTATTATTTTTTTTTGTTCAACAATAGTCTTTTTATAAGAATCTATATCTTTGGCAACTGACTTCTGATACACTTCTAATTTCTTATTAGCAACCTCATTTACTTTTTCGGCAAAAATCTTTTCTTTTTTTGTTTGATAAGGTGAAAAAAAATAGATGAATTTTCCAATGCGATCAAAAGAAATCTCACGGAGGCCGTTACCAAAATCCTCTTCTCTCATTGTAATATCTAGCTTACCTATAGTATCATGATCACCCAAATCTAAATCGACAATCTCTATTTTTATTTGAAAATTAACAGATACTTCAATTTGAGTATCCATTTCGCTATCAATTTTAAGAGTATTGTTGAAGCCCTTACTTGTAAACGTTTTTTTCCAAATGCCATCTTGTAGAGTAAAAATATTGCATACTACATCAGGGCTCCCTTTGAAGCTATCCCAATGTTTTCCATTTTGCTTTAGTTTATGAATTTGAATTTCTTTTATATAGAGATATTGCTTTTGACAAAATCCGAAAGGAGTTAATATCAAAAGCCAGATTATTAAACGGAAAAATGGCATAGCGATCTCTTTCATAAATCTCAATAAACATAGACTTTTATTTTGCGAGTTCTTCGCTTAACTAAGCTCAGGTGTGCTTTTATCTCTGCATAAGCAGAACCAATGTCATTAAGTTAAGGATTTAAGCCAGAAAAATCAAAAGCTTTATGATGTTTAGCAAAGATTAACTTGTTATGTTGTAAGGCTTGCCGTGGCATGTTATCCTTGCGAAAGCAGGGTCCAGGCATATTTTTTAAAAAAATATGCTGGAATTACTACTTTCGCCATATGCTTTTGAAATCTTGCATATAGTGATTTACAAATAGCATGGTTCTGCATCCCTTGCAATATAAAGAAAATTTTCTTAACTTCATGACAATGGTCCCTGATCCCGCAGGAATGACGGTAATATATGAGTATTCTTTATAGAATCTTCTCAGTCTTTAGTTTTCTTGCTTTCACAGGGTGTCAGTGATTCCTTAAACTTGCAAGGATTACAACAAAGGATACAGTATTGAAAACAGCTGAATACCTCAACTCACTTTTAGTTTATGAAATTATACATAAATATAGTGAATGTAAGCTGGAAAAGCACACATAAATATTACACCGCAAATAATGACTATCGTCAAAACAAATCTGCGAAACGAGTAGTTTTTTAGAGAAAATATTTTACATACAGATGCGCAGACGATTAAGAATAATAGCCCAATAAATTGAACTAATACCCAAAGTTTGTCTTCACGCGGTTGCTTGTAGCAAAACACTTCGAGTTTAGCATTTCCTTGTTTTTTGGTAAAATACGCTTTTTGTAAGTTGCCAGGTTTTTTTATATCAAAATTAAAAGATACAGCTAGTTGTTGTTGTTTTTTAAATTGCTGTGTACGAGCTTTTACTTCTAAAATTTTGTTTTGGTTTTTAACAAATAAAGATTGGTTTTCTCCTGCGAGTCTGCCGGTTTTCTTTTGTAAAACTATTTTTTTCTTACTTCCACGGCGTACGCGTTGTGCTGCTTCTAAGTTATCTGCTCCATATTGTTGGATACTATCCATATTTAATCTATTTTGCCGAAGATCTAATTGTTGTTTGGAATCTTGCAATCGTTCGAAGAACATGTTTTGTTGCATCTGTTGTCTTTTAAACCACTGATCTTGGCGTTTTTTGATGGCATTGCTATTCGCAAGTGCTTTGTTGATATTTCTCCTGTTTTCGTCTGAAGATAATGAATTCTCTACCGCGTTTCCTCCAGCATATGCTGAAAATGATCGTTTATTAACTTTACTAACATTACCACCATAGCGATAAAGGAAGTCTTTTGGTGCATGTAATACCCAGTATACTTCATTTATTTGATCTATGTTTCTGACTTTAGGAGAAACAAAAGCCAGAGAAGTTTTATGGGCTAAATCTGGTATTTTTTCATCGTAGAGAATACGAATGGATATTTTTTGTTCTTTATGTCCTGTTTGGTATAAAGGGATCAAGATAATCTCTTTACCTTGTTCTTGCTTTTGCGAAGGTCGAACAAAGCGACCAGCAACAAAAACACCCCAAATTCTGATACGCGGATCTTTTTCCAACTCTAAGAATTGTAATCCACTGTGTCGTAAATTAAAAACTACACGATGATAACAATTCCCAGGTTTTTGAACAACAGAGTCTATTTTTATAGCATCGATTACTGCATGAACAGAATGCTCTATTTTCTGTTTGTTTTCTGAAAAAGTTAATTCCCAGTCTTCTAAGTTTACTTTGTATGCACGTATAAAATCGGTTTTTCTTGTCTGTGGTGGTAAAAATGCAACTTGATGAATGCTTGTCGGTGATACACCCTTCATTGTCTGTTCAGAAATTTCGTATTGCGATTGATTTTGAACAACAATGTGTGTTTGATTTTTGATTTCATCAGGAAAAACCATTGGAGTAAAAACAATTCCTGTGCCTTTGTTTTTTACTATATTTGGGAATACACTTAGTTGGTACAGACCTTTGATTTTGTTATGCAGTTTAATCATCACAGAAATGTACTTTTCTGTGACAACAACACGTTTTTCTCGAATGTTTTCTCCCAATACTTCGACATCTTCTCCTACTAGTTTTGGGAGCCGAAAGTTAAAAGAATCAACGCCAGCATATTTGATATCAAAATTTAAAAAATACCCAAAGTTAATCCAGTCGTTTTCTACCAAAAGATTGACAACGCTTTTTACACTTACATCTGCTTTACGAGATTCTATATGAATCTTACCTTCATAAATTGTATCTTGATAACGATAAGCAAAACGCTTTACCATCGTGCGATCGCTAACGTGCGTTTTTGTCGCGTCTATTTGTTGAATTCCTTTTATGTCAGAAGTGTGTAGCTCTAAATCTTCTGAAGAAGCGACGACAATGGTTCCCGATTCGTATGCAATATTTTGACCTCGAAAAACGGGCAAAGAAAAAGGCGTTTCATACTCAGATTCCAAGGATATATACATGTTCATTTTACCGTCTTTTTTTATACTGCGATAAAATGTGATTTCTAGAATGTTGTGCTTTTCATCAAAATCAGCTAAACGCCAATTAGTAATACCACCTTTATATCTCTTACTTTGTTGTACTTTATTAACTTGCCAATTTTTGCCCAACAAAACGTGGTAGCGAAAAGTTTGTTTTCCTTTTACTTCGAGTTCTGTATTTAGTTCAACATTTACTTTATCTTTTTCAATAGCAACCACAGTAGTTGATTTTGTTGTATTGTTAAAGTGTTCTTTCATCACTGAAAATTCTAATGAAAAAGGATGTTGATTATAGCGAAATACCTCGGAAAACTTTCCGGCGACGAATTTACTATTCACTTTGCGTACTTGGGATTGATTGGTAACCAAAACTTTGTAAGGATCTTGATAAGTAATGGTCGCATGACCATTCTCACGATTTACTCCTAGTGGTTGTATTTCAGGATAGAAATGTTTTCCTTCCATTGAATCAAGCCTTTTTTCTGCAATGATGAACACATTCAAATTGCGATATTGTTTATTAGCAAGCCTCACTTTAATGAGATTATGATCCAACTCTTTTGTAAGAACCCAGCTTTCTAGGTTTGTGCACCCAAAATCAATGATCTTATAATTTTGAGGAAGTTTCATTGCCAGTTCTTCGCATTCGCCAGACGCTACTTTGTACGCGATATTACTTTGCAGTTGTAAAATATTGTCGTGTATTTTAAGCTGGTGAACACTTGTCGCCGATATATTTAAACCTTTTGCTCGATAACGCTCTGAAGATTCATACCACAGCAGTTGAATATTTTTTTGGTTTTTAGGAAACAGAGTTATAATTTTTTGTTGTTCTTCTGTTTTTTCATACCAACCACCTTTAAAATTTTGTAAATCAACATCCATATCCTTTTCTAAGTGGAAATCAATTTGAGTGGTGGGAATGTTGGCAATATCTATCGACATTTTACCTCTTTTTTGTCCAATTTCAAAATGAGGTATAAATTCCAAATCGACAGTATAAATGCCAGCAGACGGTATCACTAAACGATATCCTTCATCGTAAGCATCTATAGCTAAAGTTGTTTTTTGCGTCTGACTTTGTAAACTTGCTGAGGTAACAGAGGTATTTGCTAAACCCACTTCAATATTTGCAGGTGCTTTAAAGACCTCGACATTTATCTTTGCAGAAAATACAACTTGATCATTTACTATTTTTCCATCATATCTTGCATTGTACAAAGCGAAGTTCGGTAATTTTTGTTGTAATAGCTGTTCGTGTTTTGGATGCGCAGCGTTCCACAACTTTGTGTATTCATTGTAAGAAAGAAATATGTCTTTGGAGTCTTGTACTTTTGATATTTCTTCTGGAGAATAAGGAATATAAATGTGGCGAACATCTTGTTGAGCGTAACTTACGTTGCTTCCGACAAACAAACAAATCAAAACAAGTGCTGCTTGTAAACCAAACCATGCTCCAATACCTTTTGTTATTTTAAGTGTAAAACGCATTATTCCACCTAACATGTATAGTATTAAAGACATAAAAAGCCCAAGAACAAATGCATTGCAATAAGGCATTAACCAATTACCAAACCACATTGGTGCAAAAGTTGCGCATAGTAAAAGTGTAAAAACAATAGGTAACCGTGGTAGTTTGTGTTGTGAAAAGATCAGTAGAAAAAATGCCATTGACGCTACCATTAACCCTATAATCAAACTACGAAAAGTAGTTGTTTTACTATATTCTATATCTAAACTTCTCGTTGTAGGTGCTGTCGCTTTAACTCCTAGAGTAGTTTCGTAGGTATTTAGCTCTATATCCATAGAACGTAGCCCTTTTGCTTTTAGTGTTTCTACGCTTGCTATGTTTTTTAAACCTTTTTTACCCATAATATTGCCAATAGGTTTTTTTTCTTGAGGTTGGTTTTGCCAAATGTTGGAATCGTTCTTTGAATCTTTGTTTTTATAACGTTCGCCAAAGAGTTCACTTCTTTCTTTTTCTGCTTTTTTATCTTCTTGGACTGACTGACCCCAACTATCTCCACCGAAATTACCTTCGTCGAATTCTTCTCCTGATCCGGCATCGTCGCCGAAGCTATCATCGCCATTACCCCATTCTTCCGCTATTTCGTTATCAGGGGCATCGCTAGGAGATTCGTTATTATCGAAGTCAAGCCGTTGTTCTTCTTCCACACTCTTCTCTAAGTCTTGAATAACTCTTTGTTTTTCAGCGTATTTACGCAAAGTTTCGTTTCGCTTAGAAGTTTCCTGTCTTCTATAATTTTGTGTTTTTCTCGGTTTGTTAGAAGAATATTTTTTCTTACCTTTACTTCTTAATTTGGGATATCTTGCGCTTTTTTGTTGTTGTGGTGCAGGGTCATAATATCGAGATTCGCTTGAATTTGAACTCGTTTCTGGATAAGAGACTGTTATTGATTTAGAATGTTGGTACAAGCGTTTTAGTATACGACTGCCATGCTCGTACCACGGAACATCTAACTTTTGCTTCACCCCGCTAAGAATTTGATACTCTTTGGGTAAATAAACTTGCCAAACCAATGACAATACAGGGATCTTTGCATTTGTTTGCGGACGTGTTAGTTTGATTGTTTTATTTGTTTCTAGTTTAGGAGCTGGTCTTTCGTACATCACACGTATATTAATAGGATGGCCGCTGTTGGGAGGTATAGGTATGGCAATGGTGTTGTTGTTACGCAAAGGGCGTTCGCCTTTATTGTTAACAACCACCGCCCAAAAATTTGCCTTTGAAGGCAGCTCAACATTAAAAAACTGTTCTCCTAGGTGTTTTAGTTTATATATACACTCCACGCGTTCCATTCCGTTTCCAGGAAAAATAGAGCGAATAACTACGTTTTCAAGAACTGCTGGAGCTGTTGTTGCTTTATCGTGAACTCCTATATCCAAAGATAACTCATAGTCTTCTTTTGTGTACTTTGCGACATAAGAAAAATCAGTGGTACTAATAAACTTAGGATGCGCGAAAAGCGGCATTTCGTTTGCCGGTGCTTCTTCTAAATTTTTAGTAGACTTTTCTACTTCCAAACGTGAATTTTTCTGAATACCAACAAAACCTTTTATGTAATCTACGTCGTAAAATAAAATAGGTAAAAACTTATATTTTTCGGTTTGTTGGGTAAGAGGAATTTCATATGTCAAATAGAGAGAGTAGTTGCCAATTATTCTCTTTTGCGCATCAACTTGCCACACACGAAGATCTTTCTCAATATAATCTTTCTTTTCTTTGATAAGAGAAACTCTTCGACCATCACTGATGTTTAATATTCCTGTAAATTCTTTGGGCATTGCAAAACGAAAAGAATTTACTGATGCACTTTTAACACTATAGACAAGTGTTGTCGCGTAAGTAATTTTTTCAGGTTGTATCGAAATGTAATGCGTTGCCAAAACAGATGTTTGCGGTTTTTTCTGTTCTATTTCTATGGTCCCTTTTGCATCTGTATTGTGGATTTTATAACCTTGTTTTAAATCTTTACTGTCAATATTGATACTGCGTATAATCTTTAAATCTACAGAAGACAAGTCTTTGAAATCGCGTGCTGTTATTTTGTAGTCCTGGTGAGCAATGATCCCTAAGAAAGAAGGTAGATATTTAACGTTTTGTGGCACAACTAAGGGCAAGTCGATATAGCGTGTACCTTTTTCCATACGCTTTAAATTCTGTAAAGTGACAGAAGCTTTAAAAACGTGCCCTTGTTTTAGTTTGTTTTTAAGCGGAATGTAGAGTACATTTTCTTTTACATAGTAATTGTCAGAGTTGATAGATCTAAATCGATTTCTATGCATAGACAAAAACGTGTTCATATTTGTAAGTACCCACCCTTTTGGTAGCTTGATCGAGAGCTGCTTTGCTTCACCTTCAATAACGGTGAAGTTGACATGAGCAACTAATTCTAGTCCATCAGGATAAAAACTAATTCCAATAGCTACATCACTTTCGATGGCTTGTTTGATAGGCGATTTATCGAGTTTGACCTCATAGTTTTCATTCCACGCTTTCATAGTAATAAAAGGTTTTTGCCCAAAAGCGTGTATATCTCCGCGTTTTTGTTTTTTACTTCTGGTTTTAAAATTCCTATAGTTGTTTGCTGTTGTGTGTTGATCTAGTTGCCTGGTTTCTTTTGTTTCTACCAGCTCTAATTTTACATCGCGATTATTTTCGATATAAACAAGACCGGTTTGCCGAAAAAGATAATTACTTGTGGCCACAATTTTTGGAAGAATAAATTTACCATGTTCTAGCAACTGGGTTTCGGCATTTATTGAAATATTGTGATTTCCTAAGAGCTCTTTTTCTAGTTGTATAGTAAGAATTTTTCCTTTGTTTGTTTCCTTCATATCCCAGCGATTCTCAGATATATTAAGTAGATACAGACGCTCAGGAATAAGGAACTGGAATGTTTTAAGTTTACGGTGTCTTACATTGAGATTAATAACAAAGCGAGATTTGATAGCGTCTAACTTTATCAGATGTGAAGAAGTGATATCCACGAGAAGCAGAGCTTCTTTTTCATCGCGCTTTTCTTTTGGTTTTACTGTAAGGTAAATATCCTGTTTTTTTTGTAAATGTATAGTTAAAAGATCTTTGTCTTCATCCATGTGATGTGCAGGATTTGTTTCATAAGTATTTTCGTTAGAGGTGTCCAAGTAAAATGTTTGTTGCGGAAAATCGCCTAATACGATATTCGCCGATAACACGTCGCGTTTACTTTCCATGTTTAAATGGCATTTCATTGTAAAAACGTGACTACCTTTGTTTGGTATAAGTAAGCGATATTGTAAACGCTCATTTTCCGGTGCTTGATCTATTTGTTGGGCTTGTTGAACAAAGTTTCTATTGAAATCGTTATTTTCATTGTTGGAGAAAGGATTATCTACTATTCTTTGTAAGAATAGAGGAGCTTCTTTATCGTTTAATTTTGCTTGTGTTAAGCCATATTCCCCAAAAGTAAAATCGCAAAATGTACGATGAGAAACAAGAGATTCAATTTCAATTCGCACATCAAAGATTAAAGTATTCTCATGTACTCGTCCACGATAGGAAGCGTTTTTCATTACTATATCCTGAGGTGGTACAGCCTGGTAAGGCTGTTTTTTTATCAGTTCTTGGTATTGTTGTTGTGTGAGTTTTACTTTTTTTTGTCCTTGCCATACTTGATTCCAGTCTTGGTAAGGAACATATATATACTTTTCGCGTTTTATTGTTTCTTGTGCGCTAAGTAAACCGACAAGTAAAAATAGTACAGCAAAGTGTATCCATTTATTTGTCATTTTTTATCTCCTCATTAGAAGCCTGCTTACTATCGTTTGATTCAGCGTTTTTTTCCGAGCTTTTTGAGGTATCGCGATATAACGTGTGTTCTTTTTTGTCTGTGTTTTTTGTGCGCGCAATTCCAAAAATAAATGCACTAACAAGGCTTGTGCCTGCTCCGTATAAAATCGCAATATAAGTGTATCCGTACCCTTGTAAATCTAACGTACTCATAAGTAAAGCGCCTGCGGAAACTAACAAGGATAAGTTAATGCGGCTTATGATTTTAAGTTTGGGAATAATAGCAATGATAAACCACGTCGCTAAAAAAATGAGAAGATGAAGAGTGTATACCCAGTTTTGGTGTAAATACTCAACTTTGATGTAACCATCGCCACTTAGGCGTGAAAAAGAATAGCTTTTTCCTTGGATATCATACGAAGGAATAACACCCGTTTCGGCATCTTGCTTAATCACAGCGTTGTTAACATTGTTTAAATCTAGAAGTGCGTGCCAAATTCCTAAGCGAGATTCGTCGATTTTTTTGCGTACTAAGTTAGACTTTATATTCATATAATCGTATTCACGAGGTAAACCCAAATCCCATGTGAAGTAAGAAACAGGTATGTTTCCAAATTGTATTGGATCAAGACTAAACTTACCGTGCATGTCCATTTCACCACTTTGTAAAGGGTAGTTGTATTTTATGGTGAGTATGAAAGAAGCATCTTTTTTTACGTTAGAACTAATATTCACTCGATAGCCACTACCATCTTCGTTACGCGATGGAGTAATTGGCACAAAAAAACCACCACTTTCAAGATCTTTTATCTTGCGCTTGTAGCGCAAAGGTATTCTTAGGCGAGCAACAGATGTTACTTTACCGCCCTTTGGAATAGTAAAATCTAAAAACTGTTTGCGATTATTAATAAGAGATATGACCGCTTCGTTTTGAGTTGTGAAATCCTTATTCACTGTTGATACTATGTGCAAACGATTGATTACAGTATTGAGTACTGGTTCAAATTGAAGTTTTTGTAATAAAATAGATAGTTTGTAGCCATGGGAGAAATATTTAAATATAGCTAGAACATCAGTTTTGTTACCACGAGGAGAGAAGTTTTGGTCGTTAATATCAGTTGTTTCGAGTAAAGTTACATCTGAAAAATTTAGAGAGAAATTATTATTTTTCTTAATGACAAGAAAACCATTTTCGCGTTTAGTGTTCTGAGTTTTTAACTCGAAAACATCTAATTTTAAAACTTTTCCTTCTTCTATTTGTTGTAGATTTTCTTCGTATGATACAATTAGTTTGTATAAGCCTTTTAGATCTTTTTGAGTCGCTACTTTATACAAATGTGTATTGCTCTCTTTTTGCTCAATGATATCAATCTCTTTGATAGACTTTGTCATATCAGTAACGCGACTTTTCGGAACTTTTACGGCAATAGCACTTGGCAAGGTAAATGAAAACTCCTTTACACCTGTGAATTCAACACTATAAAATATGTGAAATTCGTGTTTTAGCATATTATCATTGATACTAATGTAATCGTAAACTTCTGCTGTAACATATGGGTCGCGTTTTTCTATTTTGAATTTTGCTGCTATAGGGTGACTATGGTAACGAAGCCCAATATCGACAGATTCCTTACTCGGTTTACTTCCTTTTTCAAATAGTAATTCTTTGTCGAGAGGAAGGACGTTTTTTTGGCTACCAGCGATTGTTGTGATACTAAAACTGGGTTTTACGCCTAAGCCAATGTTACCTTGTTCTCTTTTCGCTCCTATTACTTGAAAAACAGGCAATTCAATTTCGCGGGTATCTTTTTCTACAAATTTTTTCTGTAAATGCGCTTTGATAATTAACTTACTTCCGGCTGTAATTGCTTTTTTGAAAGTAATAGCAACGACATTTTCGTCTTCTTTGACAAATCGTTCTTTTATTTGATCTTCGCTACTATTTTGTTCATGAGCTGAAAGTTCACGTAGCACAAAACCTTTTGGTATAGAAATCTGAGTTTGGAAAATACGCGATTTTTTGACGTTGTATTCAAAATGCGTATTCAAGTCATAGGTAGTTTCTTCAAGGTAGGCTCTGGTGTTCGTAATGACTTCGTAGACAGGATCTATTTTGGTAAGTTCTACAGTAATCTCATAAGGTGTTTTTAAATACTTGAAAGGAAAGTTTATGCCCTGCTGTGCAATATGAGCAGGAAGATCACTAAGCTCAAGTTGACTGATGTCTTTTCGTGATATAATTTTGAGGTCGTGAAGATCGTTAACACTTATTGTGTAGTAGCCTTTTTCTCTTTCTACTCCTGTTGCCTCTAATCTAGGTAAAGAAAATTGACCTGTTAGATCCTTTACTATTTTTTCCAATTTAATTTCAAGGAGAAGATCTACTTTTCCCTCACCTCTATCTTCTACATTTTCGAGAAAATTCACTTGTAGAGTATTAGTGCTTTCTTGGGTATTCCAATCATTGATACCTTGCCCAATAGTCGATTTTACGGAATAAACAGTAAATCCTTGTGGGACTTTTACCTTAACTTGATTGATTTGTCCTTGGATAACATCGTAGCGAATTTGTGTGGTAATGTTTAAAAAGTTTTCACCGATTTTTAAGCTTGTAATATTCTCTGCATGAACTATTTGCTTAATCTCTACTTTGCGTTCAACTTCAGATTGCCAAGCAATACGAATTTTATTGTTGTTTCCAAGAAGAGCTTTTATGTTTGTTTCTTTCTCTGTTTTGACAGTGGTGTTTGTCAAAGATGGTGTAATTTCCACCTTCATGTTAGGTGTTTCTTCGGAAGATGGTAAACTTAACTCAAGTTCTGCGATAGGAGAACGAGGAACATTGAACTCAACGAGCGCGTTCATCGTTTTACCAAAATGAATAGGCACAACAAATGAAATTTCTAACGTATCTTGCCCAGCTTGTTCGCGTTCAAAAATAAGTCCGTAAGAATTCCCTTCAAGAGATAAAAACGCTGGTTTGCCGTTGAGGAGCGCTTTTTCGATACCGATGCCTTCGAAATTTAAAGGAAACTTATGCCAGCCAGGTCTCAAGGTGTCTACTGTGTATTTTGCGGTAACGTGTAAAAATTGTTGTTGTACTTTACATAGATAATGCGCCTTTGAAATAAGTACCAAAGCTGGTAATTCTTCAGGTTGACCTTCTCCTTTTTTAGCAAGAGTTTTTAACTTTTGATACTCAGCGTAGGATAAGTAAATCCCTTGATCAGGGTTATTTTTAAACAGCTGTTCTAGCTGTTGATACGGAACATATATAACTCGTTCTGTTTCTTGTGATTCTTGACAAAATAATGGTATCGAAAGAAAAACCATCATCAATAAAAGAAGTTTGTTCGCCATGGTAGTACAACCTTTCGCAGATTTTAGTCGTTTTAAGTGACGCAGTCGAAATGGTACGTCTATATACTGAGCTAGTACTTGAAACATCAATGTTAATTTTAAAAATAATGTAGATATTCTCTGATATGCGGCCTCCTCACATCGATTAATTGTCGGTAACTCCTTGAGAGAATAGTTGACGGTTAGCCAATATGAGGATTGAATACCAAAAAATATCATATTACCGCCGGTCGCAGATCAATACTACGGAGTACTAGTTTAGATGACATTTAACAAGTTAAGTTCCCCGAAAAAATAATTTTTATTAAAAAATTTGATTTTTGCTATTTCAGTAAAAATTTTTGCATAAAAAGTATCGCAGTGTATTGGTAATAGTTGGCATTTTTCTTTTTGCGAAAACCATGTCCTTCATCTTTTGCTAAGAAGTACCAAACCTCTCCACCACTTTTGCGGATCATTTCCACCATTTGCTCGCTTTCACTTACTGGAACGCGTGGATCATTTAACCCTTGAGCAATTAACATTGGTTTGTTTATTTTGTGTACTTGTGTTGTTGGGGAGATCTTTAGTAAAAATTCTTTCATTGCAGGGTCTCGTTCGTCACCGTATTCTGCACGGCGTAAATCACGACGATACTCTTTGGTATTAGTGAGGAAAGTGACGAAATTACTGATCCCAACAACATCAATTCCCGCGCTCAGACGATCATTGAAATGAACCATCGATGCCAATACCATATAACCTCCGTAGGAGCCGCCGGCGACAAGAATTTTTTTATTATTTAGTTCTGGCTGTAGGGCGATCCAGTCTAACAATTTACCAATGTCTTTTACTGAATCTTCTCGCTTGTAGCCATTATCTAATTTTAGATAGCTTTTTCCATAACCGGCAGACCCACGGACATTAGGTGCAATCACCGCTACTTTCATTTCATTGAGATAATACTGAATACCAGAGTTAAAGCGTGGGCGGTATTGTCCTTCAGGACCTCCATGAATTAGTACAACAACAGGAAAAGGTCCGTTACCTTTTGGGCGGTAATAAAAGGCTGGTATTTTGCGCACTTCATTGTTTATTTTATCAAAAGTAGGATAATGTATTAGCTTTGGTGTTATAAAGTTTTCGGTGTTGAGACCTCCTACTTCACTGTGTGTCCACCTCTCCAATTGTTGACTTTGTATATTATAAGAAAATATATCGCCAGGTGTCTGTGGTGTATTAATTGTTAGTGCAAGATTTTCGCTACTTTGATCAAAGCCAAGAGAACCAATTGTTCCGATAGGAACTTCTATTTTGTTTTCTTCTTTGGTTTGAGTATTGTGTAGGTAAATGCTTGTCATACCGTTTTCATTAGTTGTAAACGCCAGCCATTTTTTGCTACTCATGGCGATTTGATTGACATCCCAAGGAATATGTTTTGTTATGTTTGTGAATGTTTTCATTTCCAAATCGTAGTAGTAAAGTTGGCGAAATTCGCCGGCAAAATCCGAAGTGAGATAAATCCCTTTGCCATTTTGAGCCCAGACAGCATCTCCATAACTAATTTTTTCCGACGAAGGATTGATTTGCTCTGATTCACCGGTCATAAGCTCGTGGAGATAAAGCTTTGATTCATTGATCGAGATATACTCCATAACAAGAATTTTGCTGTCATCTGGAGACCAGCTTAATGGAAAACGTAAACCTGTGCTTTCCATCGTCATGTATTGTCTTTGAGAACTTGGGTTACAAACATATATATCAGAGTCACGTCCATTGCGTTTTGTGGAATAAAAAGCAAAAGCATCTCCTTTGTTTGACCACAGCATTGAACTATTTCTCGATTGACCATCTGTTAACATATGATATTGTGAATTGGCGAGGTCATAATGAAAAATTTGATAGAGCTCTGATCCACCAATGTCTTTGGTAAAAAGTATTCCACCGTTAGAGTTGACAGCTACACTGCGTACAGGCTCAGCGAAAAATGTGATTTGTTTTCTAGCTCCTCCTGGTTTCCTGACTACGTGGAGTTGCGTTGTTTCAGCAAAGCGCGTGGAAATAATCATCCCTTTCTTATCTGGTAACCAACCGCGAAAATTAGCTGAGCGCGTGTTTTCATAACGCAGGCGACTTTCAATCAATTTTTGTGGTATTTCAGGGATATTTTCTAAACGTAAATTTCCTTGTTCGCGGACTCTTTGCACTTGTGCAAAGCAGAACGAAAAAAATACAGTGGCACTAAGTATACATAGAGATTTTTTCATAGTGTTTTCCTATTTTTAAAAACAAATCTTTTAGCTTTCATTTCGAAACGAGGTAAACTTCCGTTAGAAACGACTGAAATACGAACGCGAAAGTGAAGCTGATCTTGAATGGCTTGCGATAGTTGCTGCGAAATGCTAATATTTTTTTGGCACTCTATACGAATAGAGATTTCCGTCATTTCTTTAACGTTTACTATTTCTACTTGAAATTCTTCTATTTGAGGGAAAGAACGAATGATGTTTTCAATTGCCGTTGGGTAAACGTTATTACCACGTATAAATATCATATCATCTTTGCGTCCTTTAATTCCACCTATCATACGAGAATATGTTCGACCACAACAGCATTTCTCATTTGTTAACACTGCTAAATCACCTGTTCTATAGCGAATTAGAGGACAACCCCAACGTCCTAAATTCGTGAGAACCAATTCACCTTCTTGGCCGAATGGTAAAACTTTTAATGTTTCGGGGTCTATGATTTCAGGTATACATTCACTTTCTATTAAGTGTGTGTATCCGGGATTTTCACAACATTCAATCCCTAATGAACCAATTTCTGTCATCCCCGTGTGATCGAAGACGCGTGCATTCCATCCTTCGCTTAGTGTTCGACGCAGTTCTCCAGTTGCTCCGCCTGGTTCTCCAGCAACAACCAGTGCGCGAACTTTAGAGCTAGCGATATCAATGTTATTTTCTTGAGCTACTTGTAAAAGGCGCATTGCATATGTTGGAGTACAGCAAAGATAAGTTACTTCATTATCTATGATAGAGTGTAAGCGAGCAACACTGCTCATTCCTCCACCTGCAATACAACGATTTCCCAGTTTTTGTCCTCCTTCAAATCCGGCCCAAAAGCCAATAAAGGGACCAAAAGAAAATGCAAAAAACAACACATCGTTTTTTTGGATACCCGTCATTTCATAGATAATGCTCCAACATTTTAAGAGCCATTGCCAATCCTTTTGCGTATCAAGTATTTTTAATGGCTTACCTGAACTTCCACTTGTTTGGTGAAAGCGCACGTAGTTTTCCAATGGGTATGTTAAAAAATCTCCGTATATTGGAAATAACTTTTGGCTTTGAAGGAGTTCTGCTTTCGTTGTAAGTGGAAGATTTTGTAATTCATTTAAAGATTTAATCTCGCGATACGTACCTATTTTCTTATTATAAAATAGGTTCTGAGGAAGAATACTGCGTAACATAGCATTAAATTTTTGTATTTGCAGTGTTTGCAATTCTTTTCTAGAAAGAGTTTGTTCTTTTTGGGCTTCCCGTACCACTTTTGCATCTCCTATTATCTTGTTAGGTCACTTAAAAATACCCAAAGCCAATTTTAAAAGAGGAAGGCTCTATTCTTTATTTTAGAGATAAAGTTTCACAAGTCAACTAATTACCTTAGGTATGAGCGTGAACGAGTTTTATTTTTTTGACCCTACAATTACTTGTAGGGAACTACCACAAAGAGAAGATAACTAATCGTATAAAAGTTTGATTTACCTTTCGTAAGAGCGTAGTTTTTAGTATATATTCTGCACAAGAAAAGTTATGATAGGTTTTGATATGGAGTAACTGATTACTCGGGCGTGTCGACATGCCCCTATATTTTAGGAAAAAAAATGGCTCAAGAATTGGAGTTTTCTCAAGATGATCCACAATTAAAGATTTTCTTAAGACAGTCGCGTATTTTTAAAGACATTTGTGAAGATGATTTGTCTACGATTATATCTTTTATTAAAAAATATGAGTATGAAGAGGGAGAGGTTGTTTTTTCGCAAGGAGGTCTTGACGCGACGATATATATTGTTGCAACAGGGCGATGTGCAATCGAAAAAAGCGGACGTTGTATTAATATATTAAATGCCGGTGATATATTTGGTGAAGTGTCAATGCTTGGACAACAACCACATTTAGCGACAGCGCGCGCGCTAAAAAGTACTACTTTATACTTTTTACCAGCAGACCTTCTTATAGAAGAAAATATTTCTGCACAGTCGCTTGTAAAAATATATAAGGAGTTAGGCTCTCTTGTTACTTCTTATATTCGCGGAGAAGATGCGTTGTACCAAGAAATCGATGTTCTTATGATACAAGATGGCGGATGCTCTCCAGGGTATAATTCTGTTACTTCTTTTGTTGTGCAATTTTTAGAACACTACCAACGTAGTGCATTTGTTGCCGCTACAGGATTTAAATCTCTAGTAGAAGGTGGTGGTGCAAGTAATCTTCGGTGTTTAATTTACAATGAGAAATTATATAAACAATTAGAACATATTCCTGGAGTTATTCATGCACCGGTTCTAAGAGAAGAGCGCGGAGCACGTTTTCGATGTGAACGCTATGAAGGTTTTCGTTTATTGGAAAATCAACAAAAAGCGGCAAAAAATATTTTGCAGCATAAAACGCGTGTCATTGTTGGAATAGGCGGAAATGGAACTCTCGAAGGTTTGAAAGCTCTTTCTAAATTGCTTCCCCGTGATTTGCAAATGTTTTTTCTTCCGGCTACGATTGATAGTGATATCTACGGCACAGAGTGTATTGGCCAGCACGCAGGTGTTGAAATGGGAGCAGAAAAAGTTCGTTGTTATATGGCAGATGCAAGAACACATAAGCGTTGTTATATAATAGAAATGATGGGGGCAAGAGGGGGGCACCATGCTTTGCATTCGTGTTTAGGAGCGGGAGCGCATTTGGCAGTTCTTCCTGGTTTTAAATATGATATTAAAAAAATTACCGATGCTTTAAAGGATCGAGATTACACGGTTATAGTTGTTGCAGAAGGATACAAGAGAGACCAGCGAAAAAGTAATAATATTTCGGGGAGTGCGGCAGAGTTCTTTTACCAAGAACTCTTAGAGGAAGGTTTGCAAACAAAACAACGCGTTATATGCGAAGAATTTTCGCGAGATATTCGCGGTGCATCCCCTAATAATATGGATATTACATTAGCGCAGCGTCTTGCACGAAATTTGACTAATTTAATTTTGCAAGGTAAAACGTATTTGATGCCTGCGGTTTTGTCTGGTAAAGAATACGCACTTCATCTTGATGAAATACAAACGGACAATTCGGTGTCAGAAGAATTAGTAGTTTTGGCAAATCGTTTGGGAGATCCTGGTTGTATCACTACAAACGATGAAACCGTAAATTAGGAGTTGTCATGCAGCCTATCGATCATGTTGTTTTGAATTTTAGCCCAAATGCTGTTCTCGCGATGAATATTATTCTGGGAATTGTGATGTTTGGGGTTGCGCTCGATATGAAGGTTACGGATTTCGATAACATTCGTAAATTTCCTCGTTCAGTAGGAGTCGGCCTTGTAGCGCAATTTCTATTACTTCCTGCGTTTACATTTCTACTGATATTAGCTCTCGACCCTATTCCTAGCATGGCAATGGGGATGTTGCTTGTCGCTGCGTGCCCTGGAGGAAATATCTCTAATTTTTTAACGCATTTTGCGAAAGGTAATACCGCTTTATCTGTTTGCATGTCTGCTATCTCGACGCTTTTTGCAATATTTATGACGCCGTTTAACTTTGCTTTTTGGGGAAGTTACCATCCAGAGGTTGCTAAAATTCTTCAAGAGATATCTATTTCTCCGCTTGACATGGCCATTACTATCTTATGTATTTTGGGTATACCTCTTGTTTTAGGATTATTTATCTCTGGAAAATATCCTCGTGTTTCTGCTCGACTGAAGCAACCAATGAAAATTTTTTCCATTGTTATATTTATCACTTTTGTGCTTTTAGCAATGGTTGCAAATTGGAGTGCTTTTATAGAATATATTAGTTGGGTATTCGTACTTGTTCTTCTCCATAACGCTGTAGCTTTAACAACCGGCTATTGTGGCGCTACATTACTCGGTGTACCAAATAAGGATCGCAAGGCTATTACTATTGAAGTGGGTATTCAAAATTCAGCTCTTGGCCTCACTATTATTTTTACATTTTTTCAAAAACTCGGTGGGATGGCTATTATTGCTTGTTGGTGGGGAATATGGCATATTATAGCTGGTCTAAGCTTAGCATATTTTTGGGCACGAAAGGAAAAGCAATGAAGAACGTGGCGGTTACAGGTGGAAGTGGGTATATGGGAAGTATTACTGTACGAACTTTGGCAGAAAAATATAAAGAAAAAGTACGAGTTTTTTCTCTTGATATTAAGGCGCCCAAAGATAAAGTCCCTGGTGTATCTTATCATGTACTAGATGTTCGCTCGCCACAAATGAGTGAAGTTTTTGCAGAAAACGATATTGATATTGTTGTGCATCTTGCGGCAGTAATGCCCAGTAAAAAAAGCAACCCTGAATTAGAGTTTTCGATAGATGTGCTTGGCACTGAAAATGTCCTTAAGGCTTGTGTAAAGAATAATGTAGAAAAAATAATTGTGTCTTCTAGTGGTGCAGCGTACGGTTATTATGTTGACAATCCAGAATGGATCAAGGAAAGTGACGTTGTTCGTGGTAATGAAAATCTTCCTTATGCACATCATAAAAGACTTGTCGAAGAAATGCTTGCTAAATACCGCGAAGAATATCCACAACTTCAGCAAGTGATTTTTCGCATTGGGACGATCGTTGGACAAAATGTAAGCAATGCTCTTGTCGCTCTCTTTGAAAGAAAATCAGTACTTGGAATTAAAGGTTCTGATAGTCGTTTTGTGTTTATTTGGGATCAAGACGTTTGCGGTTGTATTGTTCATGCTATTTTTTCTACTGAAACTGGGGCATTTAATGTTGCAGGTGATGGTGCACTTACTGTACATGAAATAGCAAAAATATTGAATAAGAAAGTTAAGTCTGTTTCTCCGCGCCTGCTATATTTGGCTCTTAAAATAGGTAGATCACTGCGCGTTAGTCCTTATGGCCCAGAACAGATGGTGTTATTACAATATCGTCCAGTATTAGATAACCAAAACCTCAAACAGGTATTTGGTTACAAACCACAAAAAACTTCTGAAGAGGCTTTTTTGTATTATGTTGATCAAAAAAAATTAAGAAAGTAAACAAATGGCGAAAAGAAATTTTAAAGACAAAGTCGTAGTGATCACTGGTGCATGTGGTGGTTTAGGAAAGGCTCTTTGCACCTCTTTTGGAAGAGAGGGTGCAGTAGTTATTGCGACAGATATTGATAGCAGTGGCATAGAAGAGCTTTGTAATGAACTACAGCAAAGTAAAATAAATATATCAGGTTATACAAATGATGTCACAGATGAAGAACAAGTTCGTAAAATAGCGAAAGAAGTCATAGATAAACACCAGCGCATAGATGTTATCATTAATAATGCAGGCATCAGCCATCTCAGTAAGTTTAGTGATACAAGTGGGGAAGTAATGCGCCGCGTTATAAACATTAATCTTTTTGGAGCAATGTATTGGACCTCAGCATGTATTGACTCTATTATTGAAAATAAAGGTTTAGTTATTGCTCTGTCTAGTGTAGCGGGCTTTGCACCTCTTCATTCGCGTACTATGTACTCTGCAAGTAAGCATGCATTACATGGGTGTTTTGAAAGTTTACGTGCTGAAGTTGAGGATGATGGTGTTGATGTTCTTATGGTATGTCCAGCTTTTATTGCGACAAAAATAGATAGTAACGCGTTATCTGGAGACGGCAAACCTGCACAACAAAATCGCTTGCACGCCGGAAAAAGAATGTCTCCTGACTATGTTGCTAACAAAATCTATGTCGCGTCGGTAAAACGTAAAAAAACTCTCTTGATTGGGCGAATAAGCAAGATGGCTTATCTAGTGAGTCGGTTTTCTAAAAATACTTATATTGCAGCAATGAAAAAGAAATTTGCTAACGAATTACAGTCCTAGGAATTTATCAAGAGTAATGGAAAATTTTTATGAAATTACTGTATATAATATTAATGTTGTTTTGCATATCTTTGTACGCTCAAGAAGTAATCGACCCCAAAATTCCCAAAGTGTACGAAATAAAAAAAGCGGCTGATAGGAAGGCTATTAAACAAACAGAGTTAACTATTTATAATCCCCCAAAGCCCTTAAATCCTGAAGCAAGAACTCATGATTGGAAAAAATTCTTAGGCCCTACACAAAATGCTATTTCAACAGAAACACATTTACTAAAGTCTTTTCCTAAGAGCTTAAAACCAATATGGGAAGTTCGTAAAGGACAGGGATATGCTTCTGTTGCGGTAGTTGACAGGCGCGTTATTCTATTCCACCGTGTTCGTGATCAAGAGATTGTTGAGTGCTTACATTCTGAAAATGGCAAGCGTTTTTGGAAATATGCTTACCCTGTAGACTACCGCGATCGCTATGGTTTTGGTAATGGCCCTCGTTGTCAACCGATTGTTGATGGTGAATACATTTATACTCTTGGTGTAAAAGGTAAACTGCATTGTTTGCACCTTCGTTCTGGACAAATGATTTGGCAAAGAGATCTTGATAAAGACTTTACACTACGCTCTTCTTTTTTTGGTGTTGGTGCAACCCCGCTGTTAGAAAAAGATTTACTCATTATTAATCTTGGAGCTGAAGGTGGTCCAAGTGTAGTTGCTTTTGATAAAAGAACTGGTAAGCTCGTTTGGGGATGTGAAAAACAGTGGGGGGCTAGTTATGCTTCTCCTATTTCAGCTAATATTCGAAGTGAAAAATATGTGTTTGTGTTTACGGGTGGAGAAAGTAGACCTTCTCACGGAGGACTTCTTATGATTCGTCCAATAGATGGCAAGGTTGTTCTTAGATTTCCATGGCGCGCGAGACGTTATACTTCTGTGAATGCTTCTTCGCCACTGATTATAGATAATCGAGTATACCTATCTGAGTGTTATGGCGCTGGAGGTATTCTCCTTGAAATAACCGCACAAAATAAACACAATATCCTTTGGAAAAATCGCGCACTACAAACGCACTTTATGACCGCAGTTCATAAAAATGGTTACTTATACGGTGTTGATGGGCATGGACCTGCAAATGCTCCGCTAGTATGCATCGAGTTAAAGTCTGGAAAAGAAAAGTGGCGTCATGAACCTAAGTGGCCAGTAGAAATAGCTACTAAACGTGGAAAGCGCACTTTTCATTTTCCTCCTGCATTAGGATCTATGATTGTTGTAGATGGGCGTTGCTTATTGCTAGGGCAATATGGGCATTTGGTTTGGCTTGATTTAAACCCTAATAAGTATGTAGAACTCGATAGAACTCATCTTTTTCCTGCGCGCGAAACATGGAGTATGCCTTCTTTGAGCCAAGGTTTGTTGTATGTTTGCCAAAATGATCGCGGACTTGACCAAAGTAAACCACGCCTATTATGCTATGATTTACGCCAAAAATAATGTAGGTGAGTGTTACTCACTTAACAAAAGGAGAAAAAAATGAGCATACGTTCACTGTTAATGGTAATTTCTTTTGTATTAAGTATATTGATTGGTTTGATTATCTCTCAAAACCAAGTTACGCCTCCTAGTAATAGAGATAATCAAATTGTTATTGGATTGTCTCTCGATACTTTAAAAGAAGCGCGCTGGCAAAAGGATCGCGATATCTTTGTTTCTTATGCCAAAGAACTTGGCGCAGATGTTCTTGTGCAAGCAGCAAATAGTGATGATACAACACAGATGCAAAACATAGAGGCTCTTATAAGCCGTAGAGTTGACGTTCTAGTGATCGTTCCACATAATGGGAAGGCGATGGCTAAGGCAGTAGAAAAAGCTCACGAAGCAGGCATACCTGTTATTGCATATGATCGCATAATTCAAGATTGTGATGTCGACGTTTATATTAGTTTTGACAATGTCAAGGTAGGAGAAATGCAGGCAACGTTTTTGTTGGATTCATTGAGTAATCACGGTAAAATTATTCGCATATATGGCTCAAAAACAGACAACAATGCTTTTCTGTTTAAAAAAGGGCAAGATAATATTTTAGAGCCTTACATAAAAAAAGGGATGATTGAAGTTATTCATGAAGATTGGGCTGAAGATTGGAAGCCAGAAAATGGCAAGAAAATAACTAACGCTGCTATATCTCTTCATGGAGAAAATTTTACAGCGGTTTTAGCAGCTAATGATGGTACTGCAGGAGGTGCTATTCAAGCACTTACCGAAGAGGGGCTTGCTGGAAAAATTATGGTGATTGGTCAAGATGCAGAACTTGTTGCTTGCCAACGAATTGTTCAAGGTACGCAATCAATGACTATTTATAAACCTCTTAAAAAATTAGCGCAGAGGGCTGCGCGTTTGGCTATTGATATGGCAAAGCGCAAAGTGATTGTTGCACAAGAGAGTACAGATAATGGTAAAATCAATGTGCCAACTATTGCTATTGATGTGCAAGCTGTAACTAAAAAGAACATGGAACAGACTATTATTAAAGATGGTTTTCATGATCGCAAAGATATTTTCAACGAGTAGGATACTATGGGGACATTAAATTTTAGCGCAAAGAATATTATTAAAAAATTTCCAGGAGTTGTTGCTCTTGCGGGAGTAGATTTTGAATTGCGCGCCGGAGAAATCCATTCTATTTGCGGAGAAAATGGTGCAGGAAAATCAACTTTAATCAAAATACTTTCTGGTATTCACCCAAATAATAGCTATGAAGGGAAGCTATACCTTGGTGATGAGTCTTTAGAATTATTTTCTCTAAAAGATGCCGAAAAAGCAGGTATCACTGTGATTTATCAAGAATTGGCGCTCATTGAAGAAATGACTGTTGCTGAAAATATATTCCTTGGGCGTGAGCCAACGCGTAACGGGATAATTGACTGGCACAAAATTTATAGTGAATCGCAGCAACTATTAAATCAATTTCAGATAGATATTGATCCTACTGCATGTTTGGGAGAACTTGGAGTGGGGCAACAACAATTGGTTGAAATTGTCAAAGCACTGGGAAAAAAATCACGTATTTTAATACTCGATGAACCTACCTCAGCATTAACAGAAAAAGAAGTAAAGGTTCTATTGGTAATTCTAAAAAAATTGCGCAATGAGGGAATTTCTTGCGTTTACATTTCGCACAAATTAGATGAGGTATTTGCTGTTTCGGATCGTATTACTGTTTTACGAGATGGTCGATCTATTGCAACTCTTGATGCCGATAAAACTAGTCGCGGCGAGGTTATTCACTGTATGGTTGGAAGAGAGATAGACAATTTGTTTCCTCGTAATAAAACTAGTTTGGGGAAAACGTTGCTCAAAGTCAGCAACTTAAATGTGACCAATCGCAAAAAAGAAGTACTAAAAAATATTTGTTTTGAAGTAAAAGCAGGAGAAGTTCTTGGAATAGGTGGTTTAATGGGTTCGGGACGTAGTGAACTTCTACTACATATCTTCGGTGCTTGGGGAAAACGAAGTAGCGGAACAGTTGAAGTACAAGGCGAACCACTTGAAAAACATACGCCTGCGCAGTCTATTAAAAAAGGGCTTGTTCTTGTTTCTGAAGATAGAAAGATATATGGACTTATTATTGAAAAAGATATTGGTTTTAATCTTTCTCTTTCATCATTAGATATGTTTAGTGGTCTATTTTTATTAGATTCACAACGAGAATTTGTAGAAAATGATAAGTTTTTTCGGTCCTTGAAAGTCAAAGCCCCCAATTTAGAATCAATTGTTGAAAATCTTTCTGGAGGAAATCAGCAAAAAGTAGTACTTGGTAAAGCGCTGATGACTGACCCCAAAATAATTTTTTTAGATGAACCAACGCGAGGAATTGATGTTGGTGCAAAATTGGAAGTATATGAATTGATAAATCAGCTTACAGAAAAAGGTTATGCTGTTGTCATGGTTTCTAGCGAGTTACCAGAATTATTAGGAATGAGCGATCGCATTATCATGCTTTGCGAAGGTCGCGTAGGTGGTACATTTGTAAATGAAAATTTAGAACAAGAACAGCTCATGTCAGCTGCAATGGAGGAGAATTGATGAATAATAAGCTTTCTACAAGAGATTTTTCCATGGTTATATCATTACTTATTATTTGGGCAATTTTTACTATTTTATCTCCTACTTTTGTCAGTTCTAGAAATCTATCGATGCTTATGATTGAGTTTTCGATTATTGCTATTTTAGCCTTAGGCATGTTTTTAGTTATTTTACCTGGGCATATTGATTTGTCTGTTGGTAGTGGTGTTGGTCTTTTTGGAGGAATCGCAAGTGTACTTGTTTTTCAATATAGTTGGGCGGCTCCTTTGG
Organism: Candidatus Uabimicrobium helgolandensis; assembly: GCF_041508025.1. Taxonomy (NCBI): domain Bacteria; kingdom Pseudomonadati; phylum Planctomycetota; class Candidatus Uabimicrobiia; order Candidatus Uabimicrobiales; family Candidatus Uabimicrobiaceae; genus Candidatus Uabimicrobium; species Candidatus Uabimicrobium helgolandensis. The sequence goes on along the minus strand of NZ_CP165719.1, from coordinate 8,008,323 downwards.
CAATGTTTGTTTCTCTAATTCTTGCTATTATTACTTGGTGGCTTATGGGAATGCTTGTTGTAAAACAAAAAATACCAGCATTTATTATTACTCTTGGTGGTTTACTTATTTTTAAAGGTAGTTTTTGGTTAGTTATTCAGAACTCGACGATTCCTGTAGTCAAGGGAGGCAACGTTAATCTTTATTCTTTATTAACGACATATTACTTACCGGCATATGTAAGTTATACTTTATGTTTGTTAGTTATTGGGGGTGTGGCATATCGAAAAATAGTGAGTAGGAACCAACGTAAACAATATGGTTTTACGGTAGAAAACGTTGAAGTTTCATTCATGAAAGTTTTTGTAACTGCCCAAGCAATATTGCTGTTTGTCTTGGTTAGCAATGAATATAGAGGTGTACCTTTGCCTATAGTGATTCTTGCGACATTGGCTACCTTGGTGTATATTTTGACGCAACACACTAAATTTGGCCGATACTTATACGCAGTAGGTAGCAATGAAAAAGCGGCTTTTATTTCGGGAATACCTGTAGAAAAATTAGTAATTATGTCATTTGCTACTATGGGTGCGATAGTTGCTTTGACGGGTTTTATGCAAACTGCTTACGCTGGATCATCAACGACAACTATTGGTAATTTGATGGAGTTAGACGCAATCGCTGCATGTGTTATTGGTGGTACGAGTCTTAAGGGAGGAAGAGGTAATGTTATGGGAGTGTTGTTTGGAGCGCTTATTATGGTGAGTTTACTCAATGGCATGACTTTATTGGCTATTTCGCCTGAGATAAAATTTATTGCTAGAGGTACCGTTTTAACCTTAGCTGTGTGGATGGATGTTCGTTTGGCAAATGATTAAAAAAGTTATCTTAAACTATAGTTACAAGTTTTAAACTGTAGAGGACACCCTTTATGGGTGTCCGCGAAAAGAAGAATCAACACATTTGTTTCGAGTTATAAACATGAACATGAAATTTTGGTCAAAATACACTAGTCGTAGTTTGCAAAAGTTTTGACAAATATACATCTGTTAAACTTTTACTTTATAAAAGGTCTATACCTTTCTGGATACACTAACCCAAGTTACGACCTATAAACGTTGTCGTATAGTCTGGTATAATTACTCTTACAAATTCGATGTGCGCGGTTCGAATCTCGTGAGACGCAGTCGTGGCACATGGCACGAAGTAAGGGTAATGCAATGAATTTTAATCATGAAAAATTAGATGTATATCAAGTATCACTAGAATATACAAAAGAAACATTTAATGTGATGGAGAAAATGCCATCAGGTTACAGCTATTTAAAGGATCAGCTAAAAAGAGCATCGCTTTCAGTCCCTCTTAATATAGCAGAAGGCAATGCCAAATTTAGCAAAAAAGAGAAAGCAAGGTTTTTCTCTATAGCAAGAGCATCAGCAAATGAATGTAGTGCAGTATTCGATGTTGCTAAGATAGCCCAAATAATAGACTCAAAAGAAAAAGAGAAAATCAAAAAACTACTCTATAGAATAATTTGTATGCTTTCAAAGTTAATAGTCTAATTTTCGCACATGCAATATCGATCGACGACCACGAACCTCAAAAATCGAATTACACACATCGTTTTTTATACTGTTATAACGACTCTTCTCTTAAAGTAGGAAAAACAAGAAGGAGAAAGTCATGGAAAAAGAAATTATAATTATTTTCTATATATGTGATGAGATAACACAAGCACTCAAGATTGTAGAAGATCCTCAAGTTAAAATGACTAATTCAGAAATTATGACAACAGCATTAGTTTCTATGCTCTACTTTTCTGGCAACTTTGAAAAAGGACGAAATTTTTTAGCTGAACATGGCTACAAAAAATGCTAAGTAAAAGTCGTTTCAATCGCTGCATACGTGCTATTGGTGAAAGTGTATGGCTTTCTCTTTTTCATTTGTTTGCTGAAATTAGTAAGCGAAACAATTTGCGAGATTATATCATACACTATAATACCTCTATCCTGTTAACAAAAGTATTCAGGATAGCTTATTACTTTGGGACTACCAAAAATTTGTCTAAACACTTCTTGAAAGAATCAGGGTTGTCTGCGTGTACCCAGTGTTCTGCTTTTTCTATTTCGACATAATCTACATCGCGTAAAGAGCACATTCTTTCTGCTTCTTGTGCAACTAGATGTGTGCTATCACTGCCTCGGACTAAACAAATAGGAACCTGAACTTTTGACCAATATGGTTCTAAATCTACAGTTGTTAAACTCTCCACGACTCCATGTAATCCTTTTAAATCTAAGCGCCATCCATATCCGTTATCTTTTTTTACTAGATTGGTGAGTAGAAAGTTTCTCAGACGCTGATCTTCTGTTTGCTCATCAAAATACAGTCTGGCTTCGCGCCTTTCGATTATTGGCGTAGGCAAACCTTTTAACCAGTCGAGAAGAATAAATACTTCTCTATTTATGGGGTGCAAAGCGGTATCAATTACCATTATTTTTTCGAGGAGTTGTGGGTACATAGCTGATAACATAATCGCAATTTTTGCCCCAAGAGAATGCCCAATAACAATTGGTTTTGATGGTAAGTCGAGTTCGCTTATGAAATGGTAAACATCTTCTACAAGACTTTCAATATTGCCTGCACTTGTAAAGTGAACACTATCACCTTGTCCCCTTAAGTCTGGTGCACAACAAGGTATAGAAAATTGATCGTATACATAACGCAAATAACCATGCCAATTACGACCACTGCCAAATAGTCCGTGAATGAAAATAACTTTTGGCTTAGCTTCGCCTTGTAAGTAGTAATGTAGACCTTTTTTGGATGTGTTTTTACTAGAAAGCACTATTTTGCTCCATGAATTTTATGAAAACAGATTTTACCGTATAAAAATATATGATATAATAAAAGCGATAAATATAAATAAATTTTTCTTGTTTTCTTTATTAGGGAGTACTTTGTTGATGATCTTCTCATTTATGCGAGAGAAAAACGTACAAAGATATCTGCGTCAATATTTGGCATGCGTTTTTATATTGAGTAGCATACTATGTTGTCAAAGCAGTCAGAAAAATTATCTTCAAGAAAATCCTGATTTAGATACCAAGAAACGCTTAGCTATAAAAACTGGTCAAGTTATTAATGGTATGACGCAAAAAGAGGTCGAGTTAATTCTGGGGAAACCAACATTTGTAGAAACGCGAAAAGAAAATCAAATACGCTGGGTGTATCGTTTAGTGGAAAAAGGGAAACAGTTAGCAGAAGTATATACACCAGAAAGTTCTTTTCCTCAAGGTATTGCTTATATCATACCATTTTATTATCGCCCTCTAGAAATTAGAATTGATATATGTGACGAAGTTGTATGTCGTGTAGAAGAAATTCTAAGTTTTTAGAGTTGTGTAGCAATACACGTTTTGTAACTGAACTCACTGAAGAGACCTGGTTACTGAGAAGAACTAGAAGTTCTAAAAAAGGAGTGGGTATGATAGATTTAGTAAAACAATTTAGTGCTGCAAAAATGGCATTACACTACGATTTTATCACACGAAGTGAATTAAAGGAAGCATTAACTACTTTTTATCGAGAAATGGAAATGGTGGGGTCAACAGAGGGTATATTGTTTATTCTCGAAAGAGAAGGGTGCGTTACTTCAAAACAGCATTCATCTTTGCTTCAAAGAGTAAATTCAAACGACAATGTAGATATTAAGAATCGACGAGCTGTAGAAGTTTATCTGGGATTACGAAAACGCAAAAGTGAAGTTAGTGTTAGTGACGATGGTTTATTCATTATTTCTTGTAATCATTGTCCTGCGAAATTTAAGTTAAAGAAACTTCCTAAGCAAGTAACAAAATTTAAGTGCGGAAAATGTCAAAAATATTTTATTGTTAGTGCTCCTTCGAAACCAGAAACTTCAAGACATAAACCAGTGGCTCAGCAAGAGAGACCTGCTAAAGAGGCAAAGCCACAAGTTTCTTCATCACCTAATCGAAAAATACTTGCTGTAGATATTGAAGCTATGTTTAGTAAAGATGCAATGTTTATTGGCACTAAATTTGATACACCTATGTTACCTATTCCACAAGATTATGAGGATGGTTATACGATTTTTCAATAAATAGTTTTAGTTTTTACACTATGCTGTATTGAAGAATTTTTGAGCTTTTAAAGAGAGGAATTACCGTTGGCAAATTTAGTAGAACAAATAGCTGCTGCTAAAAGTGGAGTAGAGAGTGAATTCATTTCCCTTAGAGATTTAAAAGTTTGCTTAGATGCTTTTTATAAGGAAATTGAAAATACTGGTACTTCTCAAGGAATTCTGGTTATTCTGGAAAAAAAAGGCTGTATTACAACTGAACAACGCAGCTTTTTAGTCCAAGGCGTTGAATCAAATGAAGCAGCGGGATTAGAGATAAAAAATCGTCCGGCTGTTGAAAGCTTTTTAGGGCTTCGCAGAGGAGGGAGTGTGACATCTCGAAGTACAGGAGGTTTGTTAATAGCATGTACTCACTGTAGCTCTAAGTTCAAAATTAAACAACTACCTAAAAAAGTATCAAAATTCAAATGCGGAAAGTGCCAAAAGTATTTTATTGTTACTGAAAAGATGGTCAATTCCAGATCCCCGGTTCAAACGACGGGTTTAACAGCAGAGACAGAAGGTAAAATAATAGCACATCAAGGAGGAACTATTAATCTTGATGGTGACCAATCAAAAAAATTAGCTGCAAAAGCGCAGGCTGCAAAAAGTAAGCATACCCAAGAAGTACCTAAAGATTTGAGTAAAGAAGAGCCGTCTCAGCCAAGTAAAAAAGTACTAAAAGTAGATATTGAAGAAATGTTTAATGATGGTGCTATGTTTATCGGGACGAATTTTGAAACTCCTATGCCTCCTATTCCTAAAGATTATGATGATGGTTATGAAACAGATGATTCTCCTACACGATCAAATAAAACTTCTGTTAGTTCGTTAGCAGAAGAAGCGGCACTCAATTTTGGTAAACCAAAAAAATCTGATTCTGTAGGGGCGTTAGCGGATGAAGCGGTGCTTAATTTTGGTAAGCCAAAAACACCTGAGAAAAAGCCTGGTTCTGTAGGAGCATTAGCGGATGAAGCGGTGCTTAATTTTGGTAAGCCAAAAACACCTGAGAAAAAGCCTGGTTCTGTAGGAGCATTAGCGGATGAAGCAGCGCTTAATTTTGGAGCTAACTTTGGTAAGCCAAAAACACCTGAAAAAAAGCCTGGTTCTGTAGGAGCATTAGCGGATGAAGCAGCGCTTAATTTTGGAGCTAACTTTGGTAAGCCAAAAACACCTGAGAAAAAGCCTGATTCTGTAGGAGCATTAGCGGATGAAGCAGCGCTTAATTTTGGAGCTAACTTTGGTAAACCAAAAGAGAACAATGTGATGAATAATGGTGGCGTTAATATCTCAAGTGGTGGAATGACGATACCAGGAAGTAGCGGTGGTGTTGATATTTCAGGTGGTGGAATGACGATACCAGGAAATAGTGGTGGAATTGATATCTCAGGTGGTGGAATGACGATACCAGGAGATAGTGGTGGCATCGATATTTCAGGTGGTGGAATGACGATACCAGGAAATAGTGGTAGTGTTGATATTTCAGGTGGTGGAATGACGATACCAGGAAATAGTGGTAGTGTTGATATTTCAGGTGGTGGAATGACGATACCAGGAAATAGTGGTAGTGTTGATATTTCAGGTGGTGGAATGACGATACCAGGAGATAGTGGTGGCATTGATATCTCAGGTGGTGGAATGACGATACCAGGAGATAGTGGTGGCATCGATATTTCAGGTGGTGGAATGACGATACCAGGAGATAGTGGTGGCATCGATATTTCAGGTGGTGGAATGACGATACCAGGAGATAGTGGTGGCATCGATATCTCAGGTGATGGAATGACGATACCAGGAGATAGTGGTGGCATCGATATTTCAGGTGGTGGAATGACGATATCAGGGAGTAACGGTGGCGTTGATATCTCAGGTAGTGGAATGACGATACCAGGAGATAGTGGTGGCATCGATATTTCAGGTGGTGGAATGACGATACCAGGGAGTAACGGTGGCGTTGATATCTCAAGTGGTGGAATGACAATACCAGGAAGTAGCGGTGGTGTTGATATCTCAAGTGGTGGAATGACAATACCAGGAAGTAGCGGTGGTGTTGATATCTCAGGTGGTGGAATGACGATACCAGGAAGTAGCGGTGGTGTTGATATCTCAGGTGGTGGAATGACGATACCAGGAAGTAGCGGTGGTGTTGATATCTCAGGTGACGGAATGACGATACCAGCAGATAGCGGCGGCATTGATATTTCAGGTAGTGGAATGACAATACCAGGAAATAACAGTGGCGGCATTGATATTTCAGGTGGTGGAATGACAATACCAGGAAATAACAGCGGCATCGATATTTCAAACACTAATACAGTTGCAAATAATGAACAACAAGATTTTAGCGTTGCTGGATTGACAATGCCTAATAATTTCGAAATACCATCTAATCCAGGTGATTTATTAGATCTTGGATTTTCAACACATGAAGAAGATAGTAGTTCTTCCATGGGAACTATAGAGTTGGATCCTGGCGCTTTAAAAATGGCGATGGAAGAAAAGCAAGCCAAAGAAAAAGAAGAGGCACAACAAAAAAGATCTCTAGGACAAACTACTCTTTCTCCTAAAATGGCTGAAGCAATTAATAATGCAAGTGCACTTTCGATAAAAGAATCGGCTTTTTTAGTACGTCATGCGATGAATTTTGACTATATTGATATGGATGACATGAAAGAAATTGTGGAAGAACAACAAAACACAGGAAACAATTTCGCAGTCATTCTTTTACAAAAGCGGTATGCTACTACATTTCAATACGAAAATTTACGAAATAACTTAGTTAAAGACAAACAGGCTGGAAGATTGGCTAAAGTAAAACTAGAAACAGATGATGAAGTTCAGAGATTTTTTGGTTTAAAAGAAAATAAGGCTTTAATTCGATTTTCATGCCCTCATTGTTCTACAAAATATAAGGTTCGAATAAATCTCAAGGGTGGGAAATTTAAGTGTGGGACGTGTAAAGAGTACTTTTTTCTTAAGAAGTAATTTTTGGAAAAAATTGGTTATTAGGAAGTGTCATCAAGTAGTAAATTCGTGAGGTGGCCTTGATCGTATCCGTAACCAAAGTAGTCTTTTACAAAGCATAGCAAACAATGCGAGCTAGTGGAGTCTTTCTGTTTTGGTATTGTTGAGGATCAAGGATGAATAATAGCGCAGACTCAGTGAAAGATCCAGCGAGCAGTAAAAGTTACTATTTTTCTGAAAATTTACTATTTCCTAGCAGTATTGAGAGGAATTTATAAAGAGGTGTGTTTAAGTTACAATAAAAGGGATATGATTTTTTCTAATCTCTTAGGATATAAAAAAAACCATTCTTCTGCATAGAAGAATGGTTTTTGGCATTATTGAATTGTATTAATCTGGTTGAATAACAAATCCACCTTCTTTTCCTTGTGTGGTATCATCGTCATCGCCAGAAATTTCAAATCCTTGAAGTTCCATTTGATCGGAATTTGCTTCTGCAGCTTCTTGTTTCTTATCTTCATTGATTTCTTCTTGTTGCTCTCTTTGAAATCTTTCAGCTGCTTCGCCTAAAAATTTTGTTAAAGTAACCTGATTACCTTTTCTGTTATACTCTACTTTATGAACGCATTTTAGCATGAGCATAATTCCTAAACCACCATATCCACCCTGTTGATATCGTTTTCTGGCCTCATCAACAGCATTTCCCTCTTTTTTCCGACGTAGTTCTGCGCGGTAATCAAAACCTTCACCTTGGTCTGTTACACGCATAATAAGTCGATCGTCTTTTCGGATATAACGAAATTCGATGGGTAGACTTGCTTCATATTTGTGCCCGTGTCTTTGGGCGTTTCCTATTCCTTCGTTCAAGGCAGCGTCTAAATTTATTTTTTCTAGATCGCTAAGCTCGTTTACTAATTCGAATTTTTGCCTAGCAATTTCGTATATTTGATTTATCGCTTCATCATGAGAAGGAAACTTAAATTGAATATCAGGCGCATTTACCAATTCATTCATATCAAAAATTGATACATCATTGGTCATAAGATCTATTACTTTTGGAGGACTGTCCCATATTTCTGTAGAGAAATATATTTTCGTCTTCCCAATTTTCATAACATCTTTGTCTTGAAGCGCTCTTAAAAAAACTCGATCCCCGTTTACAAATATGCCATTTGCTGAGTTAAGGTCTTCTATTAATACATCTGCTCCGTCAAAGTATACTCTCGCATGGTGTCTAGAGACTATTCCATCTAAGAGTATTATGTCATTCTCTTTTCCTCGTCCCATAGTTAGAGGACCTGTAACTTCGACTACTTCTGTCAGGTTTCTTGTAATTTCGATTTTTAAACTGGCCATACTCTCACTCAAAAAATGGTTTGATGAAAGAGCTAAAACATCCTACAAAAAATGCAACTAGGAGGTATTTTTTGTTTGAATGTATACGACTTTCAAAAAAATAATCATTTAAATTATTTTTGTAATAAAGCAAATTATAATATATTTTTTATATAAACTACTTAACTCAAATAATTTATTTTTTTTGTTGTTTTTTGTGTAAAGATTTTAATTATGATTGTTTTTGAATATTTTATGAAATATTTTATACAATATCAAGAGAAATACTAGATCGAAATTCAATAAAAAAAAATAATTTTGAAATAAGTGATTTGACAAACGCATTTATTGGCTTTTTGATAGTCCTAAAGATAAAAAATTAGCCTGGAAGGAAAGTTATGTTTCGTCGCACAAAGATAATGGGTAATTTTATCTTACTTATATGTTTAATGGGCATTTTCTTATATGTTACTCATTTGTTTTTGCCAAATATGGTGTGGAATAGTCCTTGGTTTTTTTTACTACTCATTTTGCTACCTATTTTGATTATGAAGTGGAGTTTCCCGCGAAAATCAACAGCGATAAAATTTTCAAGCATTCGCAATTTAAAAAATATTCGTCCTAGTTGGCGTGTTCGTGCATATTTTTTTCTACCACTGCTTAAAGCTTGCGGTTTTTTTCTTATAGTTGTAGCACTTGCACGTCCACAAATAGGAAACGACAATACAAAAGTAACTAGTGAGGGGATTGCTATTCTGATGACAGTGGATGTCTCAGGTAGTATGCGTGCTTTGGATTTTTCTACACAAAGCAAACAGCAAAATCGTTTAGACGTGATCAAGGAAGTTTTTCGCGATTTTGTGATGGGTAATAATAATGATATGGATGGTAGAAAGAATGATCTTATTGGAATTGTAGCGTTTGGTGGATATCCTGAATCTAAGTGCCCGTTGACATTGGATCACAACGCTCTTGTTGGTGTTTTAGAAAAGCAAGTAGAAATACCTAAACCTATTTACGATAAAAATAATCAAATTGTTAACCAAGATGAATTTAGTACGGCGATTGGTGATGCTATTGCAATAGCTGTTGAACGTCTAAAAAATAGCTCTTTAAAAAGTAAAGTTTTAGTATTACTAACCGATGGTGAAAATACTGCAGGAGTTAGTGATCCACTAGAAAGTGCACAAGTTGCTCGTGATGAAGGGATCAAGATATACACTATTGGTGTAGGAACAAATGGCAAAGTGCCTTTTCCTGTAAAAAATGCTTTTGGAGAAAACATTGTCCGTTTAATGCATATACCTATAGATGAACAAACTTTACAAGAAATTGCAAAAGTTACAGGTGGGAAGTACTTTAACGCTCGTAGACGAGATCAATTACGCAATATATACAAAGAGATAGATACCTTGGAAAAACAAGAGATCAAAGTGACTTACTTGCAGTACGAAGAACTTTATTTATGGTTCTTAATAGCAGGGATTCTGATTATTTTGCTTGAAAAGCTCCTTGTAAATACAATTCTAAGAAAAGTACCGTAGAAAGGTTTACATTATGGATTTTACTAACAAAATGTTTTTAGCATTCTTGTGTATAGTTCCACTGGTGTTTTTTTTATTATATTTAAGTTATCGTTCGAGAGATAAAGCTGTACAGAAATTTGCAAAAGATGAAATGTTAAAAAAAATAGCTTCTTCAAGAAAGTGGAATACACGTGTATGGAAAATGCTTCTTTTTTCTTGTGGTATTTTGTTTATTGTTTTAGCAACTGCTCGTCCGAAATGGGGAGTGTATTTTCAAGAAGTCCAAAATTATGGTCGCGACGTTGTTGTTTTGCTTGATTTGTCAAAAAGCATGTTAGCTGAAGATGTGCAGCCAACAAGAATTGAACGCGCCAAAAAAGATATTGAAGATCTTGTCGATGCTTTGAAGGGGGATCGTGTAGCTCTTGTTGCTTTTGCTGGACGTGTGGAGATACGTTGTCCTTTAACTTTGGACTATAATTTTTTCAAATGGGCTCTTGATGAATGCCATCCGGGAGTTGTTGCTTTAGGAGGAACAGCGATAGGGGATGCTATTCGCCAAGGAGTGAATTTACTAGGAGAAGAATCTCCTGAAAGTAGTTGGTTTACAGAGGAGAATAACGAACCAAATAGAACAAAGGCTATTTTGTTGATAACAGATGGTGAAGATCATGAAACAGCTCCTTTAGAAGCAGCAAAACTTGCACAGAAAAAAAATATAACCATTTTTACTGTAGGTTTTGGTGACGATAAAGAAGGAGCAAGAATACCGGTTACGACAGCTGATGGTCGCAAAGAATATTTGAGAAATAGTCAAGGAGAAATTGTTTGGTCGCGTTTAAATGACAGACTTCTTCGAGAAATTTCTTTAGCGACTAAAGGGGGCGTGTATTTTCCTGTAAAAACGCGTAATATTAATATGGCTAACGTTTACCAGGATTACATTGCTCAAATGGAAGCAAAACGTCATCAATCTGCGAAAAAGCCACGTAAGAAAGAACAATATCAGATATTTGTATTGATCGGTTTTTTACTGTTGGTATTGGAGAGTTTAGTTATGGAAGGTAGTACGCGAACAAAAATTATTGTTACGGCACTCGTTATGTGTGTTTTATTTTGTAGTTGTTCGAACGAGAATAGTGAAGCGCATACGCTTAACGAAGAAGCAGCAAAATTGTATCAAAGTGGTGCATATGAAAAAGCCAAGGAAAAATTTCAAGAAGCAGAAGTAGTTTCACCTGAAAATAGTATTCTACTGTATAATATAGCGAATACTGCGTATAAGGAAAACAAATGGGAAGAAGCTCGGAAATACTATGGGCAAGCAGTTTATAATGTTGAAAATGATGTTCAGAAAAAACAATTATTTCGAATCACTTTTAACGAAGGTTGTTCTTATTATCGAGAAGCAGAAGAACTTATAACAAAAAAATCTGAAAAAACAAAAGAGATCATTACTCTTTTGCAGCAAAGTTTACGGCATTTTCGTAAAGCACTTGAATATAAAAAAAATGACCCAACAACTTTACACAATTTACGTTTTGTAAAATTGGCTCTCAAAAACTTCATAGATCAGCAGTACAAAAAACAACAAAAAGAAAAAGAAAAGCAAGAAACTGTGCAAGTTCTCTTGGCACAACTACGAAAGAATCAAATAGTAATAAATCATGTTAGTAAAACTTTTATTAGAGAAAACAAAAGTTTACAGGAATTAGCCGAGCAGCAAAAACAACAGCTCGAAGTTTTTGATAAATTGTCTGCTAAGTTAAAAGAACAAATGAAGGCTGTCCAAGATAAGAATCACAAACAAGCCTTTACTATGCAGATGCAAATGTTAAAAAGCGCTTTAGATAACATACATAGTAAAGTGCAAAAAAACGATTCGAGTGTTCTCAAAGATCAGCAAGATTTTCTAACTTCATTAGACCCTTTCTGGGAATTAATGGCATCAGCAGATTTAGTAATATCAGAAGATATACTGTTACAATCTTTAGCGTTAAGTGATTTATCTATCGATGTTAGTGGTGATTCTATGTGGAGAACTATAGACGAACACCAGGCATGGGCGATACTTTCTACAAATCTCTTTGAGAAAAAATTTGCAGAGTTAATAACTCAGATAGAAAAACAAAAACAACAGCAAAATAAACAGCCTCAACAACAAAAGCAACAACCTAAAATACCAAAGTTAGATGTGGAAGCGATAAAAAAGTTAACGAAACAAGCTTTGCAAGAACAAGGTGAAGCGAAACAATCCACGGAAAAAAAGCAACAACAAAACGGGAAAGAACAAGCAGAAAAAGCATTACAAACACTACAAAAAATAGCAGAAAAACTTGGAGCACAAAAGAAAAAGCAGCAGCAACAAAAAAAGCAGCAGAAAAAAGACCAAAACAAAAAGCAGCAGCAAAACAAAAAGCAGCAGAAAAAAGACCAAAATAAAAAGCAGCAAAATAAAAAGCAGCAAAAACAACAGCAGAAAAAGCAAATGTCAAAAAATGAAGCAGCAAAAATGTTGCAGAAAATTAAAAAACGTATGAAAGATAACAAAGAAAAAAAACGTATGTATAGTGGTGATTCTGTAGGAGTAGACAATGATTGGTAAAAATATCGCACTATTACTTCTTTTCTCAAGTACATTTATTTTGGCGCAAGTCTCTGCGAAAATTCAATTAAGTAAAGAAGATATATTTTTCAAAGAAAGAACAGAACTTTATGTTTTTGTATCTGGTGGAGAGCGAGATTCTAAAATTAACTTACAAAGTCTTGATAAGGATTTTGTTGTACAAAAAATAACAGATCAAAGCCGTAACTCTGAACAGGTTACTATGATCAATAACGAAATAAAGCGTGTAGTTTTTAGGGGACATGTTTTTGTATATGGATTAACGCCAAAAGCACCAGGGAACTATAGTATTGAAGGAATTCCTGTTACAGTTAACGGTACTACCGTTTTCAGTAATCGTGTTGCTCTTAGTGTCTCTGGTCCAGAAACAGGAGAAAATGTTTTTGTTAAAACTGCATCACAACGGTCGCAATACTTTATGGGAGAAACTTTCTTAGTAACAGCCGAAATCTACATAAGAGGTTCTAGAACTAATTGGTTAAACCGCGACCCTATATTTGCACAAAGTCCGCCACAGCTTAAAATTCCATGGATAGGAAAAGAGTATAAAGATTTAAAGGCGCAAGACTGGAAAGAAGTACTTAACTCACATTTAACTGAGTCCGATGGTGTAGGGTTTAATATAAACGGTATTGCTCTCGAAGGCTCTTTTTTTTCGTTTGAATCAACAAAAGCGAAATTTAAATTGTCTAAAGAGTTTGTAAGAGAAGAAGTAAACGGCAAAACAAACGATTATGTGAAGTATACAATTTCGCGAGCATTTGAAGCAAAAAATACTGGCGTTTATGTTTTTGAACCGATTTCTTTAAGTGGGACAATTGTACTGGTATCTACCGCCAAAAACTTTACACCTCGAAAACGTGTACAGGTTGCTGGAAAATCACTGACTATTGAAATAACCGACATGCCTACAGAGAATCGCCCACAGGATTTTAAAGGTACTGTAGGACATTTTAATATCCAAGCAAAAATTCTCAAAAAAACAGCTTATGTAGGTGATCTTTTGGACTTAGTGGTGACAATTAGCGGATCAGGAAAGCTAGACAGCATATTAGCACCTAAGCTATCTGAACAAACTCAAATAAGTAGTACATTTAAAGTGTACGATGATAATATCAATATGGAAACGACAACGAATAGTCGTAAATTTCAGTATTCAATACGTGCCCATCAGCCAACAGATAAATTTCCTAAGATATCTTTTTCATATTTTGATACTAGAAAACGCGATTACACTACGATTTTCTCGCAAGAAATTCCAATAGAAATCAAAGAAGTACAAACGATTTCAAAAGAAGAAATTATTCAAGCAACGAAGAAGACGGATAAAAAGAATATAGCTACCGAGACCGAAGAAGGACTTTTCGCCAACTATGAAGGGTTAGATGCGCTGCAAGAACAAGCCACAGGTATACAGCTTTGGCACAATATTATTGTTTTCGCTATGCCTATAACCTACGCATTCTTGCTCATGTTTGTTTTTTATCAAAAAAAATGGGGAAGCGATCTAGTTTTTCAACGAAAGCGTAAAGCACTTAGTCGCACAGAGCAACGGCTTCTGGTTTCTAATAATGCAAGTGCAGAAAAAAATTATGAGATGAAACTAGACGCGATTAAAGGTTATGTCGCCGATCATTTTAATTTAAACGAAGAAGCCCTGGTCTCAGATGAGTTACTACAAACTCTTAAAGATCGCATCAGTAATGAAACATCCGATAAATTGCGAAATTTTTTAGAAACTTGTGAATCTGTGCGTTATGGAGTAGTAGAAACCAATGTTGATATAAACCAAACAACACTCGAATTACTCCAAAATCTACACAAAGAGTTGAATTCGTAATTGCAGCTAACTGCAAGAGTTTGAAAAGATACAAATGATTGCTCTTGGCACTTTGGCGCAAAAGAAACAGCGAGTAACTGGTATTATTATGGAAAGCAAAAAAGCTCCTATTGCCATTGATTTGGACAAGCACACTCTTCGTTTCAAGGTTTCAGGAGTTAATATTGGCCAAGCGACGAGTAAAACACTACTTGTTAATTTACAAATAGGCAACTTTAACGAAACGCGTGTAATTTCTCTCGAAGAAAAAGTTCGAACGTATAGAATTGATTTCCATTACAAATAATTTACAACTTACACTAGTTGAAATGAAAAACGCTGTAAGGTTAACGTTATTGTTAGTTACGCTAGTGGAGTGAAGTTTGTACTGTTCGCTTAAGAACTAAACAGGCGTTTTTCTTCTATTTTTGCGGGATATCTTGTTTCATTAAAATAAAAATTCACTTTGCGCAAATTAATTGCAAATACTCCTGTCAATCACTATTATAAGTTATGCTTTTAAGTGAAGATAACAACATATTGTTTAATTTTGCGTGTTTAAAGGATGTGGTAATGAAAAAAACCTTGTTGAGTGAAAATCTCTTGCTATCTCAACTACAAGAAATACTAAAAGGTGAATACAAGTTTGAGGGTATTATTGGCCAGGGTGGGACAAGCTATGTTGTAAAAGTTTATAATTTAACTTTGAAACGCTTAGAAGCATTGAAAATAATATATTCAAAAAATGTACCTAACAAAAATGTAATTCAACGCTTTTATCAAGAAACTCAAAGTCTTTCAAGATTAAAAAAAGAGAATTATAAACTGCAAATACCTGAAATTTATAATTTCAAACAACGAGATCAATTTCTGTTTTACACCATGGAGTTTATAGATGGAACAGGATTGGATAAAGTTATTAGCCAGCGTAGTTTGGATATTAAAAAAAGCTTACAAATTGTTTACCAACTTGCAAAAAACCTTAATATTATGCATAATCAAGGGATTATACATCGCGATATAAAGCCTGCAAATATTATTCTAGATTACGACATTGAACCATGGATTGTTGACTTTGGCTTACTAAAAAAAATAGATTCTTCTCTAAAAATTACAGAACGCGGAGCGCTTCTTGGGACGCCTACATACATGTCACCAGAGCAGGCTATGGGAAAAAGTGTTTCAAAATCTACAGATGTTTATTCTTTAGGCACAGTACTGTATGAAATGGTTACATACGAGAAATACATCAAAGAAAAATCACTAACAGGTATTTTTCACAGTATTGTCTATGATGAACACACTGTTCCATCTGATGAGCAAGAAGAAGTACCACCAGAAGTGGACGATATATGTACTAAAGCACTAAATAAAAACCCTAAAAAGCGTTATTCTTCTGCTCTTGATATGTCGCAAGACATAAAAAAATGTATAAACATTTTCTCATAATAAATTATTTGGAGAATTGTAATGAATTTGGACACGAAAGAAAGATCAAAACCTAATTCCAAAAAAATATCTTTCGAATTAGGTAGCTACAGTGAAGTAAACAATGTTATTAAGAATAACGGTTTAACTATGTCTTATTATATTAATCTCGCGGCGAGACTCTTACTACACTTATACGATGCTAAAATTAATTATATTGAATCAGAAGAGTTGCGAAACTTACGCATTTTAGCAGTAAAAAATAATCACGAAATATATGATGATAATGCCAATGTTCAAGATATTATGGGAGAAGTTATATTGGATTCTCTATCTATTTATCTAGAGATGATAAATACTACTGTTGGAGATGAAAATCTTGTAGAGATGTTAAAGAAAAAAACGAGGAAAGAAAAAGTAAATCTTGCGCAAAAAGTTTCGAAAGTCATCTTTGAACACTTAAATGAAAAAAAGTAAACTCTTAATACAAACTTTGTACTGATAGTTTTACTTTATAGATAGATTTTCCGTTTCGAATCAATAATCTTTACTTTCAAATCTTGCCAACAAACCATAATATTCTGAGGTAATTAATATTTTTTATACTAGGGCGTCATCATTCAAAATATTGTGTGTTTTTTCGAGCCCGAGCCCGTTTGCGAGCCCGTTTCCGAAACTTTCACTAACAATTTATCAAAGAAGCAAAGTTTCTTTTTCCATCGCAAAAAACTAGTATTGAACCAATAAATCACTTTCTGTCGCTCTCAAAAAGTTTTCGGGCTCGCAAACGGGCTCGGGCTCAATACTACTGGCGTATCATTAAATGAATTCGTTATATTTTTATCTGTATTGAATGATGACACGCCCTATTAGCATGCTTATTGAAAATCGTAATATTTGGTTTCTGTGAAGTTAAGTGGTTTGATAAATCTTTAGGGAGATTTATGGTGAGCAAAAAAACGATTTCTTTATTTTTGGTGGTTTTTCTTTTCGCATGCAAAGGAAAAACAGATGATCAGTTTGCTGTTCCACAAAGTATCAATTATATCAATGTTAAGCAAATTGAAAAACATATTCGTGTACTAAGTTCTAAAGAATACGCTGGACGGGAAGCGGGAACAGAGGGTGGACGAAAAGCGGCAGAATATATAGCACGACAATTTAAAGAGATTGGTTTACTTCCTGGGGGGGAAGTTGGAAGTTATTTTCAGACATTCCATATATTTGACGAGAGTAGTTTATCTGGAAAAATGAAGGTGATAAATAAAGAGAAAAAGATTATCAAGTTTGAGTGTGGTGTGGATTATACTCCTCTAAGTATACAAGATAATAGTTTTTCTACTTCATTTACGCTTGTGGGCTACGGTATTTCATCTTCTATTTTACAATTTGACGAATACGAAAATGTTGACGTAGAGGATAAGATTGTTATTATTTTTTCTGGAGTTCCTTGGCATTATGCTTCAAATCATTGGTTTTCACGTATTTCGGCAGCAAAAGAGTTTGGGACATTGGAATATAAAGTAAAGAATGCAGAGAAACATGGTGCAAGTGCTGTATTTATTGTTGAAAATCCCGCAGGATGGCGTCGTGACTTAGAAACAGAAGAAATATTAAAAGCACCGGAAAATAAATTTCTTATAAAAGCGGAAATACCAGTTCTACAAATAACAAGAAAAGCTTTACAAAAAATCACAGCTATTTCACTAGATAACTTACATTTACTAGCTAAAAAAATAGATAAAGAGTGCTTGCCACAATCTATTGATTTTACAGAACAAACAATTAGCGCGACATCTACTATAATTCCAACAGGTCGATGGATAGGACGCAATGTTATTGGTGTTATCCCAGGTGGCGGCCAAGAATTAAAGAAAGAAGCGATCGTTATCGGCGCACACTATGATCATTTGGGACAGTTGGGAAATGAAATATACTATGGCGCTAATGACAATGCTTCCGGAGTAAGTGCTTTACTTAGTATAGCTCAATCTTTTTCGAAAACGACGCTGGTCTCTAAACGAACTATTATCTTTATTGCTTTTGATGCCGAAGAAATGGGGAAAGTGGGTTCTTTTAGTTATATAGACAAACCTTTGATCTCTTTGAAAGATACGGTTTTGATGATTAATTTTGATATGATAGGTCGCAATGACCCTAATCATGTTTTTGCGGTTGCTTCTGAATCAAGTAGAATGTTGCATTATATTCATCAACAACAGAATAAGCATGTCGGTTTAAAACTAGGGCATCCTGTAAACTTTCGTTTAGGAAAATCTGATCATACAGGATTTTATCGCGCGCGAATTCCTGTGATTTATTTTTTTGGAGGAAAACACAAAGGCTATCATCGTCCTTCTGATACTTGGGATTTACTTAGTTTATCAAAAATAGTAAAGATAGCAAAGCTAGCGTTTTTAACTGCTCACGCAGTGGCAAATAAAAGCCAAAAGCTCATTTTTCAAAGACAGAAATCAAGTGAATGATATATATTTTTTAAAGACCACTATGAGAAAATGTTATTTGATTTCATTCACTTAATTGATTATACGCTGTTACAGAATATTTATTTAGGACGTGTTATCATTTAAATGAATGAAGTCAAATAATGCAAGAAGCCTCAAAAAAAATAGACAATGCTTTGAACGATGACAGTCCTATTTATTTATCTTTTTTTGATAACTACGCGAATGCCATTTTTGGGACGCAATGTTACTGATGGATGCATTACGACATTATGTTTTTTTACTAGCTCAAAATCGCATTGTTGTAACATATAGGCGAGGAGTAAAGTGGCTTCCATCATTGCAAAATGATTACCTATGCACAAACGCGGGCCACCACCAAAAGGGAAATAAGCATAGCGATGCAACTGCTTCTCAAATTGCGGTGTCCATCTTTCAGGAATAAAATCATTGGGGTTTTCAAAAAAACGTGGATCACGGTGCATTATATACATCAGCATAAATACTTGTGCATTTTTTTCTATTTTTTTTCCCGCAATTTCTATATCTTCGATAACTTCACGCCCTAGTCCCCACGCTGGTGGATAGAAACGCATCGCCTCTTTAATAACAGCAACTGTGTAAGGGAGTTTCTGCATATCATCAGCACATGGTAATTTTCCTTGTAATACCATGTCGATTTCTTCAAAAAGTTGCGTTTTTACTTTTGGATGTTGGGTAATTAAATATAGTGTCCATGACAAAGTAATTGCTGTTGTTTCATGTCCTGCGGCGATAAGAGTTATTATTTCATCACGTACTTGTTGATCGCTAATGGGTGATCCGTCTTCGTATTTGATATTAATTAAATGTGATAACAAGTCATTGGACTGTGGATTTTTCTTACGTTCGCGAATAATTTCCATGATTGCGAAATCAAATTTATATGTCAGCCAGCGCATTTTGATGTTTTTTGGTGTTGGGAACCAAAGAGGAAGAGGTGCACCACCGATCATCTTTGCAAATTGATTCATTGCTAAATCAAGCAGTTCACCTACGCGTTCTATATTATCAATTGTCGTTCCAAATAGTGTTTCCCCTGCAATATAAAGTGCAACGTCCATCATTTCCTTATGAATATCTAATTCTTGGCCATCTTGCCACGTGTCGACAGTATTTTTGATATGTTTTACCATGGATTCGGCGTAATCAGCTATTCGCTGACGTTGAAAAGACGGTTGTGCTGCGCGCCTTTGCTTTAACCATGGTTTACCTTCGTTTGTTAGTAAGCCTTTTCCGAGAACAACACTTAATTGTCTTAAATCCCAAGGTTTGCGAACTTTTGTATGATTTTTTACTAGTAGCTCTTCTACATAGTCAGGATGATTTAAAACATAACATTTAATGTGAAAAGCATTGAACTTAAAAATATCGCCGTATTCTGCAACTGATTTTTCAAAAAAACCGAATAGGTCTTTGCGGATATCAAATACACTGCCACTAAGAAAGCGCCCTTTCGGGCCAGGAATTTTATCCATTTGTATATCCTTAAAATATTTACGCGCCGCGCAGTAGATGTAGAATTTCATCCATATTTATTTTTCCTGGATTTTCACGACCTTCTAATACGCTTTCTGCAAGTTCTCTTTTTTGTCCGTGTAGCTGTAATATTTTTTGCTCGATAGTATCTTTCGTTACTAATCTATATATATTCACTGGCTTGGTTTGCCCTAATCGGTGTGCGCGATCTGCGGCTTGATCTTCTACTGCAGGGTTCCACCATGGGTCCATATGAATTACATAATCAGCTCCAGTAAGGTTTAGCCCCATTCCTCCAGCCTTTAAGCTGATGAGAAATACATCGCCAATTCCTTTTTGAAAATTTTTAACATTTTTTTGGCGCTCTTTTTGAGGTGTTGAACCATCTAAGTATTGATAAGAAATTTTATTTGTATCGAGAAAATCGCGAATGATATGCAAATATTGTACAAATTGACTAAAAACTAAAACACGATGATTATTCGCCAAAACTTCGGTAAGTAAATTGCTAAAGACCTCTATCTTTGAGCTAGAGAGTTCCGTATTTTTGTCTACCAAACGCGGATGACAACAGACGCGGCGCAATTTCATAATCTCAGCAAGTATTTTAAAATGTTGTTTTTCTCTGTTATCGTTGAGAATATCTATTTTTTCTACGGCCCTTTGGCGTAGAGCTTCATAGAAACTTTTTTCCTCGTCACTCATTTCTACATAAAGTGTATTTTCAATACGTGGTGGCAATTCTTTAAGGACATCTTTTTTGAGGCGTCTTAAGATAAAAGGCTTGATCAAATTTCTTAGGGCATTGCGTTTTTCTGGACTGTTATCTTTTTCTATCGGAACAATATATTTTTTGCGAAATAGTTCTTTACTTCCTAAAAAGCCTGGATTAATGAAATGAAAGAGATTCCATAATTCACCTAGGTGGTTTTCAATAGGTGTGCCAGTGGTGATGAATTTGAAATGAGCCTGCAGTTCCATGGCGGCTTGTGAACGCTTGGTATAGCTATTTTTAATCGCTTGTGCTTCATCGAGTACAATTGTTTGCCATGAAATAGCGGAAAAAACATCAGCGCGGTTTTGCAACATACCGTAACTTGTTACTACGAGATCTTTTGCTCCTAGTGTGCGAAGTTCTTCATTTTTAGAAGTAGATGTGAACAAATTAACTTTTAAATCAGGGGTAAACTTATGCGCCTCTTCTTCCCAATTCATAGCAACAGAAGTCGGAGCTATAACAAGGGACGGACCTTTTTGGGACTCCTGTAACATAATTGCCAAAGCTTGGACGGTTTTACCCAAGCCCATGTCATCAGCAAGACACCCGCCAACACCCCATTCGCAAAGTCTTGCCAACCAAGAAAAACCTTCTTCTTGGTAATTTCGGAGTGTGGCATTGAGTTTTGCAGGGACCTTGTGGTCTTTTGTGGTAATTTTCTTGATTTTTTTTATCTGTGAAATCCAATCATTAGTTGCAACCAGATCTTTTATTTCCGCTAGTGATGCGTGTAGTAAATTCGCTGCAAGAGGGTGAACGCGAAGAGCTTCGCCTGTATTTTCACTAACACTATAAAGCTCTTGTAATTTTTTGCGCATTTCAGAGGTAAGCATCACAAATTCGTTGTCACTTAATGCAATGAAGTTTTCTTGTGAGTTTTCGATGTGAATGAGTAAGTTTTGCATTTCAATAACCTTCGCATCATCAAGTTCTACTTGGCCAGAAATTTCAAACCAGTCCTTTTTTTTGCGGATATTTACTTGTAGATTATCCCAAGATATTTGCTCGTGTACTTTTATTTTCTTACCTTGTGGCCACTCAATCACTATATAGTTGATTTTGCGCAGTTGCAATAAAATGCTTAAGCATTTTTCAACATCGTTAATTACCCACTCACAGTTATAATGAATCTCATCTTCTAGGATAGGACATTTGTCTAATATTTCATTAAAGCGTTTTTTCTCGCGTTTTAAATTTCGTTTCGTTTGATATTCTTTACCATCAATACTACTAACAATGACCTCACCACCTTCACCAGGCTCAATAACAGGTCCTTTTTTTCCTAAAGGTTTTACAACAATAGTAATGCGAAAACCATGTTCCCATGGTACTAGACGTACATAAATGTTACTATCGTTTTCTTTGATTTCTGCAAAAACATGATCACTTGAATAGGTATGAACGGTCATTCGACGACAAATATTTTCAATAACCGTTTTAAAATTACCTTCCGCTTCTATTGGAAAAGATGATCCTTGTCCACCAATAATATCACTTATTTCGCGATGTACTTTCTCGAATTTTACTAAAGAAATTTTGTTGTCACTTTCTTTGCTATAAGTGATATTATCATTAGAGTTTTCGCCCAAAAATGCCATATGGATAGCGCTTTTTTTCTTTGTGAGTTGTAACTGAGGCGCTGATTTTTCTATAGAAATCTTATACATAAATTCTTCGTGAAATACATAAGGATGGTCTGCCATTTCAAGCAGTACTTTTTTCCAGCTACCATACTCATAGTGATGTTTATTTTCTAAGTAGGCGAGAATAATTCGCTTGTCATGAAAAGAAAAATATTCCTCTTCAAGTTCAGGAGTAATTTGTAATTCTCGTCCTTCGCTCCACGTTCCGTCACTACGACGTTTCTGCTCACGAACAACAACAGTACAAAAATTTGCACCTGGTTTTATGAACCAAGCCAAACGTTTTTCGACGTTGCTACTCTTCTCTAATAGTTCTTCTAATTGATCTAATATATTCTTCCATGGTGCGTCTTGGCAAAAACGTCGACTAATATCGTATTGTTTGAAACTTTGGATTGAGAATTGCCGTGTTCCTTGATAAATTTGCGCAAGTTGTTGTGCTAGCCATAGATAGCCATTTTCTTGTAAATGTACAATGAAATCTTCTAATGCTTTTTCATTGATTTCTTGGTTCATCCATGAACTTAGAAGGCAAGCGAAAAAATCATCCAGTGTTTTTAAATTGTTCAAGGGCTCTAGTTTTATGTTTTCTTGCTCTTTTTGTAGCCATGAAGAAAAAATAGCAAATAGTTTATATGATCTTTCGTACAATGAACGTTCTTTTTTCGCGAGTGTATCGAGTATTTTTTGTAGTGTTTTACTATTTCGCGGTGAAAGATCTTCTAAAAGATAGAGAATTAGAAAAATTCCATAGTAATCAGGAAGGTGCATTTTATTTTTACGAATTTCTTTTAAGGCTTTTGTGAAATTAGCTTTGGCAGTACTAAGGCTACTATTTATATAGTAGTGAGAAGCAACGCTTGTATGTAGTTCTAATTCTTTTAACTTGGGCAAAAGATCGCTTACGGCTGCAAATTTACCTTGAAAAATATATACGGCAACCAGTTCGTTGTATAAATATTTTTGAGCTTCATCATCATTTACTTTGTGAGAGAATGCTTTTAGTATCTCTTCATCAATAGCAATTAAGTGGTGTAGATTATACGATATAAATTGTCTGAGCACAAAAGTACGAACTACAGGATGCAATTTAGAGCACCAATCGAGTTCACCACACAAACGATATATCTGTATAAATGACTTTTGATAAAGAGCAATATCTTTTATTTCTTTGGCTGAGTCTAACAATAGATTTTCATCATTGGTAAAAATAGCAATACGTATATTAGATAAAGCGGTAAGTTGCGGCCAGTAATGAATATTATAGTTCGCATTGACCTGTTTTATAATGCGAATCATATTTGTAAATTCTGGACGTTTACTAGCATAGAACATCACTCTGTCGCACAGTTTGTTCTCGCATGCATTGTTGTGTGAAATAAAGCCGCGACGTTTTAAAGAACCAAGAGCACTGGAAATATCGCGATAAGACATTTGCTCGTTCTTATAGTTCATTAACTGTGATTCACCAATTAACTGATATAAAGTTGTCTGCTCGCACTCGGTTAGTAAAATGGCTAACAAACACAAAATATTTTTCTCTTCTACAGAGAGAAGATTATATTGAAATTTTTCCATGTAACTTCCTGGTATTTTAAAATTTTACAAGTATTGAGTTACAGCACTTTGAAATATTTGCACTACTGTTCAAGTTCATCATGGCGATCAACATATTTGGCAATCTTTTCTTGCGCATTACGCGGATCTTTACCAATATGAACAACATGACGCTTTCCCTTGTGGCAACGATATGCTTTCCAAGCTGGATATACCTTATTGTTTTTAGAACTACGACTTCTAACAAGAGATAGCTTAAATCCCAATACTTGCTGTCCCTTGTATTCGGCAAATTTCTGTGATTCGCACTGCTGCAATTTCTTTTTTAATTCTTCAATTTCTGCAAGAGTTAAATTGTCGATATCCATATGCGATCCCTTTCTGCGTACATATACTATAACGAATATTTATCATAATTGCCGAAAAAAAAATAACGAGGCGATGAATCCTCGTTTTAATTTAGCCTGTCAAAAATAATTAACAGTTTATTTCTCTTTAAGATGATCTTGGTATTCATCGTACCCACGCATCGAATCAAATTTCGGAGTTGTTACTTTATTTTTCGAAAATTGTATATTTCGTGTGCGGTACTTTTTACCTAGCGGTTTACTAAATGTTTCTGTTACTTCTCCTGTTTTTTTATTACGAATAACTGTATGCTCTAAACCATCACTGTATACAACTACATCTTCGTTTGGATTTACTTTCTGTTGAGTGTTTTTGGCTTGTTGTTTTGGTGTTGCAGAACTAAAAAAATTAACTTTTACAGTTACCACTAATACCAAACATAAAAATGCAAAGAGCAGATTTTTCATAATTTTCCTTTGTTACTGTATTCATTTTATTTTTGTTGTTTAGATTGCGATTAAGAGTTAAATTTTTAACTCTTAATCGCAAATTTGTGATTACAATTTTAGATATTTATTTTATTCATTCTCACTGACGCCATCGATGTTAACACCTAAATCTTTACTATCATCTTCATTTTGTCTAAAGTTCATCAGCACAGCCCAAGCCCCAAAAACAACGTTTTTTCCAGGTGTTTCTAGTAGCGGTACATTAGGTGGTACATTGGTTTGAAAGCTTTTGTCGTATGCGATAATACGAGCTTTCGTTGTATTTCCCAAACTACAACCACCTCTTGTAACTAAAGTACCACTCATTGCAAGATTTCTTCTTGTTAGAGAAGTACCTTGAACCCCGAAATTCCATCTATTTATCCCTGTACGGTTATTTGCACTAGGGGTAATTGGGTGATCATTAATATCTGATGCATTGTGCGAATGAACTTCGCCATTTGCAACAATGAATGCGACGTGATACTCTGGATTTTGTGCGTATTTTTCAAAGTCATCTACATCTTGAGTAAAAAACTCTGGTTGTCTAAGAAGAATTTGTTCCTGCGCAACTAGTGCTAAAGCAGGTACTACACTCTCACCTTCAATTTGGGATGGCTCCCAGTAAGTGAAATCACCCTCTTGTCCAGCCTCAAATTTATCGATATACCCAAATCGTTGGTTTCCTTCTATTCTTCCGCCCCAGTGTCTTTCTCTTACTGAACTGTCAATAGGATCATGAAAGTTAAGTGGACTATCAACTCCTCCTGCGGGACTACCACTACTATCAACTTCTGTGACACCAAAGCGTTTGTCTCCATCTGAATTAACAGCAATAACAGGACCTAATACATTTGAAACATTGGTGGCCACAACAGACAATCGTCTATCGTAAAAACCGCGAATATTGCTGTTTCCACGAGTGAAGAAAGTTGTGTCATTTTTTACTGACTGAGTAGTTTTTACTGTTACATGTGAAAATCTTGAGCTTGATCCGGCGCGTGTGCGGTAAGTCACAGCTATATCTGCTTTTAAATCTTGATCAATTACATCAAGCTTTATGGTAGAGGTAATTAAGTCATCGTTAGATAAAAGTTCCGTTCCTTGTTGAACTTCCTCTGTTGAATCTTTTGGTTGAACTTGATCTTTGCTACTTGGAGTAAGATCACTAAAAGTAAACTCATCACCGTTGCGATCAAACATCTTCACATCGGTTCCGCTTTGCCCTTCTGAGAAAAGTCGCCACAAGTCACTCTTTTCTGACTTTGTTTGTAAAGAATCGGAATCATCAGCTAAGTAATCAAATTTTATATTGCGATCATCAGATGGCAATGAGCTTCCCAAACTATTTATCGAATCTGTTAATTGCTGTACGGGATTTTCGGGTATCTGTGCAGGATCTTCTCCGTCTAGAATTGTGTTAGGTACGCTTGGTTGATTATCGTGTCCTAAAAAAAGAGGGCCACCGGAAAAAGCAGGGTTAAAAGGAGAAATTCCGCGAGTATCTCCAACTATTTGTCCTGCTAAATTTCTTTTAATTCTATTGTTTTGAAGAGGAGGCACCCAGTTTTGTACAGTGACAACGCCGTTATAACGATTAAAATTAGAGCCGGAGAAACTATTATTCGTTGTCATATGAGACAATACACCTCCGACATGAAGGTCTCCGTCATAGTAAGCTGATGGTGAATTGGGACTCAAACTACCTTGGCCAACAAAACGTGCGAATTCTGTTGCCGAAATTTCTTTGCCTTTTAACGATGTCATACTCATGATAACTGTTTCGCGATTATTTTTCCAAGCTCTCGCTTCTAGTCTATACCAATCATCATTTTCTGTTTCTTTTATTGATAGATAAATTTGCGCACTATCCGCACCTTCACCAATCACCAAAAAGCGTTGAATATTACCAGTAGTGTTTATTGTTCCATTTGAATTAAGTGCAACAAATTGGAATTGATTGTTTCCTAAAGGACGAAAAGTTAGATATGGTTCATCATCATCTTCAGTTGCATCAGCCCAGTTTTCTAAAAATTCAAGGTCGTTTTGTTGATCAACTTGTTCTTCTACAATTGCTTTTAAAAAATCAAGGCCTGACTGTGCATGGAAAAGCAGTGCTTGTTTGTTTATAGATTGGTCACTTTTTCGAGCGTTAAAAACACTTAGAGTCAATAACCCGTACAACAAAGATGTTGTTAGAATTACTAAGGTCATAACAAGTATTAGTGCCGATCCTTTTTTGTTTTTAAGTTTTATGAACATGGATGAACTCCTTATAAATTATTCTTATTTTCAGCTAATACTGCTGTACTAAGAGATACTCTAACGTTTGTCGACACATAGAAAGCTTCTATATCAAGACTAAAAGGAAAGCGATATTTGGCAACATTGTTATCGTCCTCGGGAAGAACTAATTGCCCGTCATCATCAGTTTCTGCGTTGATGAAGAAGCGAGTGACATTTTTCATTAGTAATTGAGATGTTTGATTTGCTTGTACAGTACCACTTTTATTAAAAGTGATAAGTGTCACCCCGTTATTACCACGAATAAATATTTCGTCTTCGTCTTCATCAATAGTTATATCTGCGTGTTTACCTGGTTCAAGAAGTACTACGTCATCTTTGTCTTCAAGATCTTCCGTGCCTCCTGGACCATCTTTGACAAGAGGAATGATACTTGGGCTAAAATGAGTGAATTTCCATAAGTCAAAACGCGTTTCACCACTATTATTAATATTTGCATTGTCACTAGGAATAGCAACAAGCAAACTCATTCCTTGCCATCTTGTTAATCCAGCATCTGCCCCATCTTCTTGGAAATGGAATATTCCATTTCTATCTCTGCCTGTTGGGTACACAAAAAAAGTGTTTGCGGCTTGATCGCCATTAGAAGCATTAGTTACATACGTCCAACGCCACTTACTTTCGCGAATATCACTTACTATTTTATCAACAACATCTTGTAATTGTGATTGCAAATGCGATCTATCGATCTCTGCTTTTGTTAAATCTTGTATATTAAATGTCAGAGAGAGAGTAATTCCCATCATGAATGTAAATAACGATGATGCTATGATTATTTCAAGTAATGTTATACCAGCCTGTTGATTTTTAATTTGTTTTATCATTTTTAATCCTTATTTCTTGATGAATAAAACTAAGCGTTCGTCGAGATATGCACCACCGTTTCGAAAGTTTGCTTTCACTTCCGCAGTAATTCGAAACAACTTTGAAGCTTGTAAACCGACAACTTGATTTTGTAAACTCACTGATTCAACGACAACGCGACCTAACTGAGTACCTTCGCCAGAACCAACGTCTTCACCATCTTCATCAAAATGAAGATCTGCATCAGAAGCACCTTTTAAACTCACATTAAGTCCGATAACATCAAAAGCATTTCTTTGTATAAATGGTGAACCTGTATCTTCAGCTGTAACATCAATATTTTGTTTTACTTGGTCGATGGCTTCTTGAAGAGCTTTGTAAACAACTTGTTTATCGTTATTCATTTTATTCATAGTTTGACCGCTGAAAAACATGGCAACAGCACTTGTTGCAACTATAGATAGTAGAGCGACCGAGACCATTACTTCTATTAGAGTAAGTCCTTTTGGTTTCTTTTTGAGTAACATAACTATTTCCTATTATCAAGTTTCATTTGAATTTAGTTTTTTATATAATTAAGAGCGTTATTTTCTGATATTATCTTTTCTGCAATGTATAGAGGTTAAAATGTCTAAAAAGTTACTAGTATTGCTTTTTGTAGGATGTGTATTTCTTGCTATAGTGCGTTACTATATACCTAATTCAAGTAATAACAATACATCCAAACAAAAAAAACGTGCGCGATCAAATAATAAAATTGTTTGGGCTAAAGCAAAAAAAGAAAAAAATCAAAAACGTCCTACACAAACCCAAAAGAAAACGAAAACGAAAACGAAAACCAGTACTGCTTATTTTAATTTTTCGCATCTAAACAATATAAAAAACCGCAAAAGTTTGAACTTGTATATTGATACTTTTTTTTCCGAAAACTTCCAAAAAAAAATCCATTCGGAAGTTGAAAAGCTATCAAAAAATATTAGTAATGATATAGATGATATCTCTTCTATTGTCAAAAGTTTAAATAAATTAAATGATTTGAGTGGAAGTACTCTATTAAATATAAAATCGCAACAACATGGCTATTTAGCTTATAACAATAAACAACAACAGCTCGAAATTATTCAAAAACAAAATCTTTGGAAAAATATTAAAAGAAACAAAGCCTCTTCGTGGGTTATTGAAAATAATGATCGTTCTGTTGAAGTGGCTCTTGTTGACAGCACTAAAACGCAAGAAGTTATCAATTACTATACCTTGCACCAAATGATTTTAAAACAAATTGCTAACAATGATAAACAGCAAGTTTCTCAAATAGAAAATCTCTTGTATAAAATAGCAAGTGCCCTTGTTGTTTTTGTTGAACAGTATTTTCAACAAGACGATTTTATGATAAAGCAAAATATCGGCTATTATTATCGAGAAATTTTATTTCTATGGGAACAGGAACGTGCTAACTACATTTCATTTTGTCTGAAAAATGCAGAAAAAAGCACCTATCAAAAAGAAATATTTATAAACAAAATATTAGATGTAAAACCACTTGAACTCGATTATGAAAATATAGCGTTTCTTTACTATCCTCAAAACCCAGACACAGTATTAAAATGGATCACAAAGATTCAAAAAATTTATCCTGAGTGGGGGTATTTTTGTTTGTCGCGTTTTTATGCTAATAAAGATAGTGAAAAAGCATTATATAATCTAGAATTAGCATTTAATAATGGTTTTACTAACTCTGATCGCGTTTTACAAACTGATAAAGACCCCTGGTTGTCTTTGCAGAAAAATCCAAAATTTCTTGAGCTTATTAGTACTTACACTGGAAAATATTAAGTCTCTGTATAATAAATGTAATGAAACACAAAAAAGTTCAAAAAAATTTAAATTTTTTTGAACTTTTTTTGTCACTTAGCTTCTTCGAGATTCAATTTTAGTTACTACGCTTATTTGTAATATATTTTGAATAAAAGTTCTCATTGATTATAGTAAAAATTGATTCTAAATAGGTATGGGAGTAATTTATGTGTAAAGTTTTGTTGATGTTGTCAAGTCTTTGTTGCCTAGCATACTGCGGTGGTGGCGCGCAAAATGTCGCTATTGTTGTCAATCAAAATAGTTGGTCATCACTTACTATCGCCAATACATTTATTTTTGAGAGACAAATACCTAAGCAAAATGTTATCTATATCGACTACCAAAAAAATATAGAAGAAATTTCTGTGGAGAATTTTCGGCAACAAATTTTATTACCAGTTATACAAACTTTGCAAAAAAGAGGTGTTGCAGCTCATATTGATTACATTGTATATTCAAGTGATTTTCCGTGGCGTGTTCGCTTTGATAAAGATTTTCCGCAAATACCAAAAACATTTGGTCATCTGGGCTCTATTACTGGTCTTACTTATCTTTATCAACTTGTTATGAGTAAAGCCCCCTACCATGCTCTTTATAGCAATTGGTATTTTCGGGCAACTTCATTCCCTACACATGGTTTTCGCAGCTATTACGCGTGGAATAGAAATGGCAGCATGTTTAAAGATCCGCGTAAAGGCCCTCGCTATATTCTATCTACAATGTTGGGAGTTACTACTGGTCGCGGTAATTCTGTTGAAGAGATAGTTCATCTTTTACAAGAAAGTCGTAAGACTGATGGAAAACAACCAAAAGGAACATTCTATTTTCATAGAAATAACAATGTTCGTTCGACAACACGCCACAAGGTTTTTCCTGAGGTTTGCAAAGCACTCGGAAAAATAGGAAAAATAGGAGAGGTGATTTCGGGTATTATTCCTCAAAATAAAAATGACATCTTGGGATCGGTAGTTGGTACAGCTAATTTTAATTGGAAACAAGCAAATAATACAATTATTCCTGGCGCTATTTGTGAACATTTAACAAGTTTTGGAGGACGTCTAGAAGAATTTTCTGGGCAGACGCCAATATCTGAATTTTTACGACATGGAGCTACAGGTAGTAGCGGAACAGTTATGGAACCGTATGCGATTCAGGCAAAATTTCCGACACCATGGCTACATGTTTATTATGCGAGTGGTTGTTCGCTAGCAGAAGCTTTTTATCAATCAGTTCAGGGGCCTTACCAGCTTCTTATTCTCGGAGATCCGTTATGCCAACCTTGGGCAAAGTTTCCGCAAATACGCGTTACTGGTATAAAGAAATACCAAAAAATTTCTGGTACTGTTATGTTAAATATCGAAAAAAGCAATAATATTGCTCACTACAGTATATTTGTAGATGGTCGTTTACTCGCCCGAACCATAGAACCACAGCTCCAATTTAATAGTGAAACTCTTAACGATGGCTTTCATGAAATGCGTGTAGTTGCTATTACTAGCAGTGATATAGAGGAGCAGGGAAGCTTTATTATTCCTTTTTATGTTTATAACAATAAGCATTGGACTAAGTTTAAAAAATTACGTCGTAAAGAATTTCATTGGGGGGAAAATATTGATCTTAAGGTCGGGTCGAACCACGGAAATGACGTTGTTCTCTTTCACAATAATAGGCAAATAGCTGCAGCAAAAAAAGGCGAAAAATTTTTTTTAAATACACAGATGCTAGGAACTGGAAATATAAATCTTCAAGCGGCGAGCATACGAGGAAAAGACTATGTATTTAGTAAACCTTTGGCATTAAAAATATTACCTCCGGTAAAAATAGCTTGCTTGTCAAAGTTACCAACTACGAAAAAGACAAAGGGAATTCGCATTGTAACTCCCGCAAAAACGCATATTGTCAAAGCTATCACTAAACGAGGGCGCACGGCTTACAAAATAGTGAAAAATACTAGCTTTTCATTGCAAACATATATAGAGATAAATTCTTCTGGAATATACCAACTTCAGCTTTTATCTGGAGGAGCATTTGTATTTTCAATAAACGACAATAAGCTTGTCAGTACAAGATCAGGTGTTTGGAGTAATATACCTTTACATCTAGAAAAAGGTATTTATAAATTTGATTTTAGTGGTGAAACAAATGGTGGGCAAATAGACGTTCGTTTTGGGCAGCGTGGTGCGTATAGTTTATCAAAAAAGCAGTGTTTTGTTTATTGAAAATTTTAAGTTGATGTGTCGTTTTCAGATTGAATGAAAATTACGTAAGCCCTCTAGTAGGAGGGCAGCGCAAGCTACTGACTTTTTACATTAACGAGTTTTTCTTTTACATCGTATAGTATAAAACCTAATCCTGCCCCTGTTCCCAATCCGTAGGTGATTCCCCAAAGAATCATGCCTTTACTATTATGTAGTATTTCAAAAATATAACTACCACTAAAGTAACCTAATGAGTGAGTTATAAAGAAAAATAAGCTCCAGGAAACTATTTTTTGGGGCATGTGAAAAGCAATGGCAAGAGTGATTGATAGACTTAAACTTCCCGTTGCAGAACCTACCCATTCTCCTGTGTTACTGCGCATAAAGAAATAACTTGTTATCCATGCTGTTGAATATAGTGAAAATGAAATGGCATATACCGTAGCAAAACGTTGTAATGACATCACTCTTCTGACTAAACGATGTAATAAAATTGCACCACTGCCAATAAAAAGTATTACCCAGAAAACATATGCACCAAGCATTCCGAGTGTTTGGTATAGTTGGCGTTCAGCAAATGCTACTGTTGCAAAAACGAGAAGACTTGCTATTGTAAAAGCAACAGCACCTGAGATAATTGAAAATAGTAGAGGAGTGTAGTTTTTTTTAGACATATATGTTTCCTATAAATAAATATGTAAAAAAAGTAGGAACTTTTTTGGTTTATTTTAATCTAAATGAACAGCTAAAAAAATTATTCAACAAACAAAGAGCGCTAGGGCATGCTTCTAAGTGACCTGCCAAAAATATTTAGTTGTTGGCATTTTGTACACGCCCTAGGATTTAAAACAAGGACTACAAAAATGAAAATACTTGCGTGGAGTATGAGCGTTTTTTTATTGTTATTTGCAAGTTGTGATTCAAATATAGACAACAAACAAGCAAATAGCAAGGTGAAAAATGTTCAACAAAAAAACGTACGAAATATAAACAATCCACTTGTGGCAAATATCAATTTGGGTGGAGAAGATGCAAACGAAAACGAAGATATAAACGAAAACGAAGATATAAACAACAGCGATGAGAATGAAAATAACGATGAGAATGAAGTTGTTGATAACGAAAATCGCGAGATCAATATTCCTAGTAAGTGGAACATTGAAGATAGTTTTGCTTCGTTGCCGATAATTGATTTTCGAAAATTTAAATCAGTTAATAATTCGGCTATCTCGAAAGAAGAAAAAGATAAGGAAAAAAAAGCGCGCGAGATGTACAATGACCTTGTAGAAGCGCTCGGACGTAAAGATAGATCAAAAGCGTCGAATTTGCGCGAAGAGTTGCACAAGAATTACAAAAATGCAAATATTTCTATTGATGGCGCTTACAAGTACGCTCAGTATCTTGAAAATGTAGATAAGAAAGATTCGGTAAAGGCTTACGAGTGGATTTTGACGCATTGGCCAGAGTCTTATCGTAAGTGGAATGCTGTTTATCGATTACAAAGTCTACAGAATATGTACATGCATTTGTATGCCTCGGGAAATTATCACAATCCTGATTCCTCGAAGATCCGTTTTCAGCTTTCAGGAACAAACATTGATAAAGTGGAGTTGACGATTTATAAAATTGATTTGGTAAAAATGATAGATGAAGGTCTCAATCCACAAGCACCATCAATTCCAGAACATGCTGAAGAAGTAAAAAAGTGGACGGAGGATGTGAAGAACAAATCACAGAATCGTTGGTTTTATCAGCAAATTCAGATGCCAAAGTTGAATGATCCGTCTTATTATATACTATCTGTCAATTCTAAATATATCACCATGAATACATTATTTTCGACATCACGCGTATCTTTAATGACAAAATCAGATGATCGCATGTTGCTTTGTTGGGCAAAAGATATTGATAATAATATACTGAAAAACGGTAAAGTGATTGTGCTTAAGGCCGGTAAGGTTGCCTACCGTGGTGCTGCAAATGCAAATGGTTTGTTTGCGGCGAAAATGTTGATGCGCAAGAACGATTCAGATAATATTCATGTAATTGTCGATACTCCAAAGGGGCAAGCTGTTTCTGGCTCTTATTATTATTGGTATGCAGGATACTATCAAAGAATAAATTACGCCTATACCGACAGACCAATTTATCGCCCTGGACAAAAAGTACACTATAAGGGGTTTTTTCGCGAACGCAAGCACGATGATAGTATAGGAGTAACGAAAGGGAATATTCGTTTAACTGTCTATGACCAACGTTGGCA
The DNA here is from genome assembly GCF_041508025.1 of Candidatus Uabimicrobium helgolandensis. Taxonomy (NCBI): domain Bacteria; kingdom Pseudomonadati; phylum Planctomycetota; class Candidatus Uabimicrobiia; order Candidatus Uabimicrobiales; family Candidatus Uabimicrobiaceae; genus Candidatus Uabimicrobium; species Candidatus Uabimicrobium helgolandensis. The sequence goes on along the minus strand of NZ_CP165719.1, from coordinate 7,974,285 downwards.
AAAAGTACACGAAAAAGATTTGACGATGGATGAGTTTGGATCGATAAGTGGTGAATATACTATACCTGAGACAGCGAAACTCGGTTATTACTATTTGCAATTTAATGGTAGTGGTTATTACCATTCTGCAAATTTTGATGTCCAGGAATACAAAAAGCCAGAGTACGAAGTTTTTGTAAAAGCTAGTAAGGCAAATGTATTACAAGGTAGTAAGATGCAAGTTACAGCTAATGCCGTTTATTACTTTGGCGAACCAGTCAAAGAAGCTGAAGTTGAGTACAAAATCTACGAAAGTGATTACTGGAGTAATCCGTTTTATAGATACAATAGATGGAGTTGGTTTAACGATAGTCACGAAGGTAGATGGTCTCCTTACCAAGGACGAGGTCGTCTTATTAAGCAAGGTAAGGGCAAACTCGATGATAGTGGTAAAATCATTTTAGACATTGATACACGTAAAAATAAAAATCGAGACTTGAAGTACACTGTTGAAGTTGCGGTTATTGATAAGAGTCGCCGCAAGATTAGTGGTTCTGGTACGTTTCTCGCTACGCGTTCGTCTTTTACACTTGCGGTAAATACCGATCGCTGGTCATATCGCCCTGGGGAAAACGTTCATCTTGAAATTTTAGCCCAAGATTACGGATCAAAGCCAATTGCTGACGTTGATGTTACTTTAAAAGTAACAAAACAAGATGACAAAAAAGAACTCGTGACAAAGACTTTGCGTACCAATGGTAATGGAGCCGCTTCTTTTGATTGGAAAACGGATAAAAATGGTTATCTTAATTTTTATGTAGAAGCGCGTGACAAAGATGGTAACTTGGTTCATGCTACGCGAAGTGTATGGGTGGCAGACAATAGTTGGCGTTCTCCTTACTCCTATACAGGACTCAATATTGAACTAGAGAAAAGCACTTACGCTCCTGGTGAAGAAGTGCGCGGTGTTGTGACCACTGGTTACAAAGATTCATGGATGCTGATGACCACAGAAACACATCGCATTCAAAGTTATGATCTGGTAAAACTAAAAGGAAGTGTTTATACGTATAATCGCGTTGCCAATGAAAAATTCCAACCGTATGTGGATATCAAGGCGACAATGATGGAAAACAATTCTTTAGTGCAAAAGCAAAAACGCATTGTTGTGCCACCAACAAAATCGTTTTTGAATATCGCGGTTGCTCACAAGGATACATATCAGCCAGGCGAAAAAGCAACGTACACGATTAAGATAACTGATGCTGAAAATAAACCAGTTGTGACGCAGTTTTCTTTTGGTCTTGTCGATGAGGCAATCTATAGCTTACGCGCAGATGGTACTCCTGATATTCGCAAGGCGTTTTTTATGACACACCGCGGTGCTGTTAGAACTAACTCCTCTTACTATTTTTATTCTCTTGGATATGGCGGACGCGCTAATAAAAAATCTAAAGAAGAACGAAAAGGGAAAATGGCTAGTCGTCAACGGGCACCTTCAGCTAAAAATGAATTAGCAGAGTCTGATGACGCTGCTGGCGAATTTGCTGATCAGAGTCTAGCTGGCGGAGGGCAGGCTGGCAAAAAACAATTACAAAAACCACGTGTGCGCACAGAGTTCGCAGATAGCGCAGTTTGGGAGCCAAATGTTGTTACTGATGAACTTGGTATGGCAAAAGTATCATTCACCATGCCAGACAACTTAACAACTTGGCGTGCTACTATTCGCGGAGTGACTATCTCTGGAAAAGTAGGGCAAACTGTAGACAAAGTAATTACTCGCAAAAATCTCATGGCGCGCTTACAATGTCCACGAACGTTTACCGAACGTGACGAAATAGTTGTTTCTGGTGTTATTCACAACTACCTAAGCGAAGCGAAGAATGTCGTTTGCCGTCTAAAAGCAAAAGGTGTAAAGCTTCTGGGTAGTGAAGAGCAACAAGTGGTTGTCGCTCCAGGTAAGGATGTACGTGTCGATTGGCGCGTGGCGGTGAACACCATAGAAGAAGCGACTTTAGAACTCGAAGCGCTGACCAATGAAGAGTCAGACGCAATGCGCCTTAACATACCGATAGTTCCATATGGTATTGCTCTACGCCAGTCTCATTCAGGTGCAACGAGTGATCAAGTGACTATGAAGTTCAATTTGCCAAGTTCAAGTAGCGAAGATCGTGCGCGCCTTGTTGTGAGTGTAAAGCCTACTCTTGCTGGTTCGATGCTCGAATCATTGGAGTATTTAGCGGGATATCCTTACGGATGCGTTGAACAAACGATGAGTCGCTTCTTGCCATCAGTGATTGTTGCGCAGACACTGCAAAATTTAAATATGCGCCACGCAGAACTCGAAGAAAACTTACCGAAGTATGTTGCCAAAGGAACTGAGCGTCTTTACAAGTTCCAACATAGTGATGGTGGTTGGGGTTGGTGGGAAAGTGATGCCACAAATCCGCTAATGACAGCCTATGTTATGTATGGTTTTGCTCAGGCACAAAAAGCTGATTTTTCTATCAAGAGTGATGTCATGTCTCGCGGCCAAAAAGCTCTCGGAAATTTGATAAATAGTGAAAAGAACTTTGAGCACAAATGTTACATGGTATTTGCATATTCTGAAGCGAAGAAACCACAACAAAAGTGGATCGATGAGTTGTATTCAAAAGTAGATGAGATGAACGACTACTGTCGCGCTTTGCTTCTTATTATGGCGAAAAAATCTGCGAAAATGGATATCGCAAATGATCTACTAAAAATGTTGGAGAAAAATGCCAAAGTGCAAGGTGGACATTGTCACTTTACAGGAAAAACTGTGCGCTATGGTTGGACAGACAATCCAATAGAAACAACGGCATACTGTTTAAAGGCGATTGTTGCGATGGACCCAAATCACTCGCTTATTCCGCAAATCTTAAAGTGGTTGGAGATCAAAAAGCAAGGTAAGCGTTATCAATCGACAAAAGATACCGCAGCTGTTGTGTTTGCTTTTTGCGATTATCTTATGCACTCTGATGAGCTTAACCCTAATTACACAGGCGAAGTTATTATTAATGGTGTCAAAAAGCCTATCGAGTTTCATTCTACAGATAACGCTGCTTTAAAAGAATTCTCTGTGAAGCCACAACTAGGTGACAATACTATCACTATTAAAAAGAATGGCCGCGGAAAAGTGTATTACTCGGCTTATATTGAGTACTATTCTACAGAACAAGATATTCCTGCGGTGTCTGAAGGTATTGGCATTAAACGTAAATATTTCAGACTAACTCCGAAAACAAATGCTGATGGCTCGATTACCCATGAAAGATCTCCTCTGGAAGGAACAATCAAGCAAGGAGAAGTTTTTGAGGTAGAGCTAGACGTTTCGGCAAGTCGCAATTACGAATATATGATGTTACAAGACTATATTCCTGCGGGTTGTGAGTTTGAAAAAGATAAAGAGAAGCGCCAAGGATATTACTACTACTGGTCCAACAAAGAGTATCGTGATGATCGTTTGGTGGTGTTTTTCGGTAGTTATTCTGGACAACAGAAAATAGTGTATCGTTTGCGTGCCGAAACTCCAGGAAATTATACAGCAATGCCTGCGAGAGCAGAAATGATGTACTTTCCTGAAATACACGCTAATTCTACACAGCGTGGTTTGCAAATTATTGAAAAGAAAGATTAATATTTGAGAATTTACGTTAGGGAATTCTTTACTAAGCCCAAATGCATAGTTCGCAAATTTTGTATATCTCAATTTGGACGATTTTGCAAATAACAAAAGATCTGTTATAATTAAAGCGGAACCTCTGTATGTGGTTTCGCTTTTTTTATTGAACCAATCTTTCTACTAAAAATATGTGGTGAAACTCTTTACCGCATTTCATTTACTAAAGTAGTAAATTATGACTTCCAAAAAAAAACGCAAAAGCAAGTTAAAAATCTTTGCTCTATGTTGTGGTTGTTTTTTTCTATTGTTGATTGTTGCATATATCTTTCGTGAACGTCTTTTTTCTACGATGGTTTGCCAACAAATTGCAACAGCTATTAAGGACAACACAGGTATTGAAGTAAAGATAGAAAAATTTTCAGGATCTTATTTTTCTGGTATAGAATTGCACAATATGGAGCTTGTTAATGGTAATGATATTGTTTCGGAGTTGCAATTTGATAAAGTGGCGGTTTCTTACAATCTTTTTGCTCTTATTAGCGGTGAAAAAATAGTACAGAATATCGTTTTAAAAAATCTTCGCGCTGTTGTTATCGGAAATCCTCCACCTACAGCGTCAAAACCGAAAGAAACTAAGAAACCTGTAGATATCGATCTTGATTTTATTTTGAAACAAGTACCTGATGTTAATATTAATAATGTTTATTTAGAGTACAATGTCGATGGACAAAAGTTGCAAGTAAGTGGCTTAGATTTCACAAACAGAAATAATAATAGTCATATTAAAATAAAAAAAATCTATGCCCAAAATAAAGATGTTGCAGAACAAATTTCTGAGATCGAAATAAACTCTGATATTGAGAATAAAGTTTTTACGATAAAAAGTTTGCGTGCGTATATTGATCGATATAATCAAAATTTAGATATTTCAAATATATTTAGTGTTGATCTAAACCACTTGCAACAATTACCAGTATCTTTTTCTTTACCAACTCCAGGAGGAGTTATTGATGGTACTATTGCAATTGCTAGTGGAAAAAATATTAAAATTGGTAATGGTGAAGTTGATTTTAATAAAACAATAGATCTTGTTTCACTACTACAAGGCAAGAATATAAAAAATACTGCGGGCGGTAAGTTGGGATTTAAAGCACAGTTCGATCTTCCCGATTGGAATGTAAATGACCTTAGTGGGATAACTCAAATAGATATATTCAATAAAAAGCGTCGAAAGTGGAAAGAACAAATTCCTGAGAAAGAAGGGCTTAAAACACTTTTTTATATTGAAGATTTCGCTATTCTAGAAAATATTGCTGGATCATTTATTGAATTACAGGAACTTAAAAGTGAGGGGAAAATAGCACTGGCTAATGTTTTGAAAATGAAAAATGAACTCGTCAGTGTAAACGGTCGTATACATGAAGGAGATATCAAAACAAAGTTTTTTCCACAACAAAATATTGAAGGCTCTTGGAAGGCGTCCTACGATACTCAGAAAAATGTTATTGATGTAAGTACTGCTAAATTTAGGCTTGGAGATATAAAAAGCACTATTAAAAGTTACCTAGATTTGCAGCAAAGCAAAAAAAGTTTTATTGACGCTGAGTTTTCAGTCGTGTCTGTTGGCCAGTATGCCAACTTAGTCTTACCGGAAGCAAAACAGAACGCTTATGATGGTGATATTTCTGTTACGATAAAGGGTGAGGGCGTTTTTCCTGGTAGTGTTGACTCTCTAGATAAGTTTGATGGTGTAATTGAGTGCCAGTTGAATAATCTGATTGTAGATTTCCACAAATTAGGGAATATCAAATTTTTGATAAAGTTTAGCGTAGAGAAAAGCAGTATTCATATTAAAAAATTTGTGTCTACGTGGAACAATAAAAAGATATTTGATTTGTCGGGAAAGTCAGGTTGGAAACAATTAGATAATTTTCATTTGTCAGGACGCTATCGTTTAACAAATATTGCAAAAAAGCTGCAACAATTTGTACCACAGTTACAAAAAAGGTTTAATGCTAATATCGACGGCAAGTTCGAAGTTTTTGGGAAAATTCCTCAAGGAGATAACCTTGATATTACATTACGCCAAAATCTCCAACTGCAAAAAGTATCTGTTGATGGTAAATTGAATTACGATAATATTGCGATTCCTTTAGCTATACAACTAACTAAGCAACAAGTTAAAATATCAAAATTTAAAGTGAACGTCGATAAACAGAATTGGGTCAGTATATATGGCAATATGCAATTACAACGAGATAAAAAATCTGTTATCCACTGCAACGTTAACATACCTGAACCACTTGCACAAGCAGCAAAAATAATACCGCTATCTTTTCCTGGTCGAGTAAAAAGAATTGTTTTGCGCAATAAAATCTGGGGAAAATTCTTAGCTATAAATGAGCAAGAATCTCTATATGTAAAATCGCATTTAGAACTGCAAGATGGAAAAGTCGAACAATTAGATTTTAAAAAGATTGTTCTCCAAAGTTTAAGCAAGGGTAATTTGCAAAGTTTGTTTGTACGTTCTTTTGGAATAAATGTGGATGACAAAATACGCTTGTCACTTACTCCCTTTCATGCACATCTTTCTGAAAAATTGCTACTAAATGCTAAAGGTAAATTCTTTGCAAAGAGTTCTGTTATTCAAAAAATAGTCCCCAAGTTACAAACAGCAGATATTAATAGCGATTTTTCATTGTATCTACAGTGGAAATCATTAAGTATTTTATCGACAAAGCCGCAAACGCAAAATCAAGAAACTCTTGAGAGTTTAATTGCTCGACCTAAAAAAGAGATATGGCAACATGCACAAAAAAATCTCAATATGAATTTTTCATTTCGCGCAGAAACGTCGAAAATTCAAATAGATAAACTAGTACACCAAAATGTTCATATTCACATAAATAGTGAATTCGAAAAAGGAAAATATAACAGCCAAGCACAGGCAAATATCGATAAGAGGAAATTGCTAAGTTTTATTGCTAAGGGAGATGATAAAAATATTAGTGTAGACAGTAAAATTCGTTTACACAATGTTCAAAAATACCTTACACAATTTGCTCCAAAATTTTCGAATATGAATGCGAATATTAGTGCTGATCTCTCTATTAAAACTCCTATTCCAGAAAATTTAGAAACTATACCAGCGCTGGATGTGAAGTGTAAAGTAGTACTTGATAAAGGTTATGTAGGTGAGCAATTTACTTTTGATAAAATTGAGTTTGTAAATTCAATGAATACAAATGACCGTGCTGTTGATATAAGTAGTTACTTGCATCTTGATAGTAAAGAACTATTAAAAACAAATGGTTCTGTTACCCTACGGCAGCCTTATATAGGAAAAGTAACTACCGATTTAAATGTTGATCGTTTGGAACAATACGTAGATTTAGTAGATAGCCAACGTTTGATTTCAGGAAACTTGGCGGTAAACAATACACTGAGTTTCACTTTGAAAAAAGATATCTTACAAAGTAATATTCAGGCAATTACCAAAGTACTACTCAGTAGTGGCAAGGTCATGAAATATCCATACAATAATATATCTCTTGCCAACAATATACATTTACAAAATCGCGTTGTTGATTTGCAGGAATTTAAAGTTTCTTTTGACGAACAAGATTTATGTAATATTTCTGGAAAATGGGACCTCGAACAAAAGCAATTGCAAAATGGTAAACTCTCTAGTGAAATAGATTTGCAAAGAATATGCAGTAAATTTGTTCCTCATGAAAATATTAGTGGACGTTCGTCACTCCAAGTAAATGCGAATGGTGGTTTGCAAAATTTGCGTTGTGCGCTTGACTTTTCTTTACTTGAAGGTCGTTATAATGAACATTTACTTTCTTCTGTTATTTTTAATTCGAAATGTTTGATTGAGGAAGAGTTGTTTAGTCTTACAGAAGCTAACTTAAGCTACGCTCAAAAACCGGTATTAGAACTATCAGGTAGTACTGGCTATTTGGCCAATAGCCCTTTTCAAGTAAAGCTTGTAAGTAATATTGGCGAAGCGATTAACGATATGGCTTCGTTTATCGGTCAAAAGCCACCTATTTTTAATGGTAAAAGTAAAATTGAAGTGGAGTGTCGTGGAAAAATTCCATCACTGGATTCACCTCTTGATTTGGGAATAGATATTAAAGTTCCCTTTAGCAATAAACCCGATCTTACCTTTTGGCAAATTAATTTAGGTGAGATATCTTTGTGGGGAAATAAGAAAAAGGCTCCCCACGGTTTAGGGTGTTTAATTAAAATATCTGGAGATCCCAAACGCCCTGTTGTAAAAGCACTTTTTAACTTCAAACAAGAATTAATACGTATCCCGCAAGCAAATACACGTATTAACGATATTGTGGTTGATGGAACAATTGCCAATCAAAAATGCAGTTTGCAGTTTCGTTGTTTGGTTGGTGGAGGGTCTATTGAAAGTACAACAACAGTACTTTTTAATGAACAGTATTTTCCTACTGAGGTTGATTTTAGTGTTGTCGGAAAAAGAATTTTACTCATACGCAACGATATGTTGTACGGGCGCGCAGATTTAGATATTCATTTGCGCGGCGATGTTGTTAAAACAGCTTCAGGTTCTCCTAAATTTATAGGTGAATTAGGAGGAGTTGTAGATATTACGGAATTTAAAGTTACGGCGGATATGACAATTGATGCTGTGGTACAACCTGCTCCTGAACGTGCTAGCGCAGGAGGTTCTTTAGGTATAGATTCTCCGTTTTTAGACCTAGCTTTGAATTTGCACATTAAGGTTTCGCAAGTTAGCGTTTATAGTAGTTTAGCGCGTATTAAAATGCGCGGAGATTTATATGTTAAGGGTCGCGCAGCTTCACCAAAATTTTCTGGTGGTATTCGTACAACATCAGGAAAACTGTTCTTGCCGCAAGGGAATATGGATATTCGCCAGTGCTTTGTGAGTTTTAGTGCAAATCGTCCTCTTGTACCGCAAATCAATATTATCGCTGAAACGCAAATCCGTAGTTACTTAGTATCGGTAAATATTACTGGGTCTCCAGGTGATATGTCTATTGAGTTTTCCTCTTCACCAGCACTTCCCAAAGAAGATGTTCTTACCCTTTTACTTACAGGTGCTACGCGTAGTGAGTTGCAGCAATCTGGTGGTGGACAACAACTGGAAGATTTAGGAACATCTGTTTTATTGCAGCAAATTTTAAGTACTATAGGTATTGGAGGTTTTGTCTCAGCTCAAGTCACAGGAGATACAGCGACAGTTACTGTTGCTCCAGAGTCTTGGAGAGGAATTGGTATACAAGGAAAAACAGAACAAACCGATACCACGAATACATCAGCGCTTAACTTTTTGTATCGTATTCAATTCAAATAGGAGCCATTTTCATGCGTTTTTTGTGTATATTATTTTTTCTTTTGCTGTGCATAACAGCAGAACCAACATATCATTTTTCTGGAAACAATGATTACGGCGATAGTACTTTACAAGGCTTAATTGCAGAAGATTGGCAAGAATATTTAGAAAATGGCCAAGATGTATCTTATATAGATGATGCTGCGTATAAAATTTTAGAAAACTATCGTAATAATGGTTATCACTTTGCCATTGTAGATTATCAAATAGAAAAAAACCCAGAAACATTAGAGCACATAAAAGTATCATTTATTATCAATGAATATAAGGCTATTCTTGTTAAGGGAATTGCGATTAAGAGTGGTGGAGAAGACTTGTTTTTTAGTGAAGAGCGCTTAAGGAAATTCATTACTCCTCCTCCTACTTTGGGAAAATATGTTTTTAAGAAAAGTCGATTTAAAGCAGATGCGTCGCAAATAGAATTGTTTTATAATTCAAAAGGTTTCTTACACACAAAGGTGAATATAGATTTTCTTTTTTCTCCAGAAAAACCAGATTCTGAACAAGTGGATATAGATATTACTATTGATGAAGGTCCGCGTGCATATCTTGATAATCTTCGATTTAAAGGCAACGCAGGATTTTCAGAAAAACAACTTTCGGCAGTAGTTCCTTTCAAACGCGGAGAAATCTTTAAGCCAGGTATTAACAATGATATGACAACGAGGTTACAGGATTTTTATCGCGAAAATAGTTACGCACAAATCAAAATAAAATCGCGAATTGTCATCATTCCGCAAGAAGATAAACGCAAAGAGAATATTATTGTAGATTTTTTTATAGAAGAAAAAGAACGTAATTACATAAATAAAATTACTATTGAGGGAAGTGAGATAAGTGACCCTCAAATTATTATGCAACAACTTGATGTTGCTGAAGGTGACTTATATTGTTTGAGCAATATTATTAGTACTGAACAGAACATTCAGCGCTGTAATTTATTTTTCTATACGGAAATTGAGGAAATCCCTGTAAGTGATGATAAAATTGATCTTCGTGTAAAGGTAAAAGAACGCAAACGACAAACATATTCGTTTTTAGCCGGATACAACACAACCTATGGTATAGTAGCTGGAGTGCGCTACGAAAATATTAGCTTTCTGGGTACAGGTTGGCAGTTTGTCACAGACATAGAGTCCACTATTTTCGGTGGTGAGCTAGACAAGTCAGAGTTAGAGATTTCCTTTACCGATCCTTGGGTTTTTGGACGTCGGGATTTAGCCTTTACGATGAAAGGCTTTGCCCTTCTAGAAGAAACGCCTAGTTTTACTATATTTAATCGTGGGGCTGATTTCTTTTTTTCGCATTATCTTATACAAAATATTAGCGAGTCTGGTCTAGTTAAATATGTTCTGACGGCAGAAGCAGGATATCGCATTGATTTTAGCGAGATTATAGATATAGAAGATACTGATATTGAAGAAGAAGAAGGTCTTGTTGTTTTTTCAACTCTTCACCAAAAGCTAACGCTTGATTTACGCGACAATATTGTGTTTCCTCTATACGGAACTTACAGTTATATCGAGTTTGAAGAAAGTTTAAAAGCGATAGGTTCTGATGTTGATTATTTCAAAGCTTATGCTCACAGCGCTTGGTATTTTAACGTTTTACTTGACTGGGTGCTTGCTATAGGAATACGCGGAGGAGTAATTATTCCTTTTAATGATACTGATGCAATCCCTATACAAAAGCGTTTCTTTGGTGGTGGACCGACTAGCGTGCGTAGTTTCGCACAAAACGAAATGCCACCGTTAGATGAGGAGGATAATCCTATTGGTGGAGAAGGCATTTTTATTGCATCTGCCGAGTTACGTATTCCTATATATAGTGGATTAGGAGTATCTCTTTTTGCTGATTGCGGAGAAGTGATTGAAAAAGTTAGAACGTTTAACGATTATAGGATTTCGCAAGTAAAGTACGGAATTGGATGTGGAATATGGTACAACATTCCACATCTAGGGGCACTTCGCCTAGATTATGCTTACAATCCTGATCGCGAAGTTAATCCGTTATCTGGTAATAAAGAAGATGCTTCACAAATTTTTATTTCGATTGGTTTTGCTTTTTAGACACTTGGGTAATTCAAGTGATTCTTGAAAAAAATCGTAGTTGTTCAACTCTATTAGCTACGATCACGAATTTTTAGTATAGTGTTTTAAGCAAGTCGCAAAAAGTTTTTAAGAGCACGCAGCTTGCCTTTGAGTGTCATAGCGGCGTTGAGCCTTCGGTTACATAGCCACAGTTATGCGCCTCTCAGGCTGTTCTTGGGCTGTTCTTGCTCTGACACTCAAATTCTACGCTGACTTGAAACGTGCTCAAAAACTTTTTGCGACTCACTTAATTGATGACAGATTCTAACTAACTAAGTAGCGAGGCACTTTGAAAGTGAATAGTTTTACTATGCGCTTAAAAAGTAACAAAGTTAGTGATTAAAAGCACCGAATTATGGAGATATAAATAGACACGCCCTAGAAAAATAGCGCCTAAAAAATTGACTCTTTTATAGCTCGGTACTGTTTTAATTTCTCAAAAAAGATCTCTATAAATCGCGCGATCTATAGAGATACTTGTCATAATGAAGACTTTTGATGTCAACTACGTACTAATATCAAGAGCTTTTTTACTTACCCGATAATTTCTCACTGATTTTGTACAATAATTCATTGATTTTCTCTACAGCCTCTTTTTTAGATTGCGTAACATAAGAAATGTCTTCCTCATTTGCACGAAGGTACTCTTTGATGTTTGGTCGATTACACAACCATAAATATATATCTAGTTTGCGTACATAAATTTCCCATTCATAAAGTCGATCAAAGAGCAGTGATGTTTCAATTGGTTCACGAGGTATAGGCAACGACTTATAGTAACATATGTTATCTACTGCAGAAAACCAATATTCTTCTGTACCTTTTGTTACTGGCGCATTAATCATAGTAAAACAGATATCTAAACCTAAATCTTCTTCATGATCACGCGAAAGGCTTTCTGCCAAGGTAAGTTTTTGCTGCATATCACATGGTTCTACAAATTGCTGATATGTTTCAGGAATAGCTTCCATATCTTGCCACAGCAATAATCTACGATGTAAAGAACCGCTTAATATTGTTAAATCTAAAATATTAGGACTAATGCGTAGTTTTTTGTCCCACGGAGTGACTTTTTGCAAAGCATTTTTGACATGATGTATTATTTCCGTTGATGTAGCTCCAACTTCTCCGTATTCATGATGACCAAATCGTCCAGCCCTACCAGCAATTTGTTTTATTTCAAAGTGATTTAATTTACGTACTTCATGGCCATCGAATTTTTCTATTTTTACAAAGCAAACGTTTTGCGCAGGCAAGTTCATCCCCATACCAATAGCGTCCGTTGCAACGCAAACCGACGTTTCACCGTAGAGAAACTTTTCTGCCTCATTTTTTCGAACTTCTGGAGGTAAAGAACCATATATAATGGAAGTATTGACTCCCATTCTTTTAAAACGATTCATTAAATCAAGAACATCTAAGCGTCGAAATACCACAAAGATTGTTTGTTTAGGAGGTGATGATAAACTCCAAGTATTACCAGCAACTCTAAGAGGTGCCAATCTCTGATAAGCATTTCTTTCGATATTTTGATAGCCAATTTCGCGTAGAAATTTCTCTAGAAACATTTGTATTTCAGGGATACAACAAATATGAAGTTCTTTACCACGTGCTTGAGAAAGAACTCTTGTCCAAGCCCATCCCCTCTCTGGGTCTGTAGCCATTTGGGCTTCATCAAGGACAATAACATCCCAATCAGTGTCTTGGGGAAACATCTCCACTGTTGCTGAAATATGCTTGGCATTTTCCTTGTAAATAACCTCTTCTCCCGTTAATAAAGTACAGGAAGACTTTTTATTTATTTTTTCAAATACTTCCCAGGCTAACAATCGAAGAGGCGCTAAGTAAATTCCTTTTTCAGAGCTTTGCAAACGTTCTAAAGCTTTGTGAGTTTTTCCTGAATTGGTTGGGCCTACATGAAAGAAAATCTTAGGCAACTCGCTGCGTATTTGTATAGGAAACATTGTAATGACTCGATCACGCAACTGTAAAATTCTTTGTTTTTCTTGTTTTACTTTTTCTGTACGTTTTTGTTGTTGTTTTTCCAAAAATACGTCTTTTTGTTGCACAAAATGTTCAATAACTTGTTGGGGACGAATTTCAGGAGAAGGAAATAAGGGTTTAAGATCTTTCCACAAGTAAAGATAACTACTAAAAGAAAATGTCTGATGAGGTAAAATACTATCTCTTTTTAGCCACTGCCTTACAGTTGGTAAAGTAACGTCAAAGTAAGCGGCAATGTGCGTAGTATTGAGAGTATAATAATCTTCTATCTTTGCCATGTCGTTAAAAAAATGGCGTATATACAGTGTAGTTCCCTCAGGTGTTACCACTGTATTTACATTCGTTTCTTGTGCATATCTCTCCAAAAGAGAAAGTGGTACAATTATTTCTTTTTGTAGTTTTTGTAAAGTAACAGCATACTCGCTCAACCAAGTTTTTGCGTCTTTAATCTTTGTTATATTCTTAACAGGGAATTTAAACTTATACTTAGCACAAATTTCTTCTATAAAATTGTGCCATTTTTTTATTGCAAGATCACGAACACATCCACGAATCATTCTCGAAGCTTTTTTTTCATCGCCATCGTAAAACCACAAACATTCATCGCTATTCAAGGATCGCGAAGCGACATTTACACTTTTAAAAGACTTATAAATATATTTATAATCGCGACTTTTGAAAAACGTTTTTTTCACTTCACTCGCAGATAAAATAACTTCTTCTTGTAGCATTGAGAAAAACTTATCATGGACAAGCTGCTCGTTTTTATGTTTTTTTACAGAACCTTTTTGCGTTTCATTTTCGTGGGTTAGAAATTTTTTATACGCTTGTAGGCCTTTATCAGTAATTTTATAAACGCCACTTTTTTCTTCTATTTTGCCATTTTTTATCATTCGCAATAGAATTTTTTTTCTATTTGGTAGGCCTTTTAATTGTTTTGCATGTGTTTCGCCACCGGCATTTACAATACATTCTAAAATTAAAAATTGTATTTGTGATGAAGACTTCAATATTTGTTCCTTTTTACTTTTTTCTCACAGGCATTAATAATTGTTACTTGTTTTATAATAACATGCTCATAGAAAAAAAAGCCAAAAAAAAAAGCCCAGTAGACACTGGGCTTTAGGTAAAGATTATCACTTTAAGAAGAGTATACACTCCAAGGAGAAATTCGAAGAGTCATTTCTTTGCTCGACGCTTTTGTCACCCCTGCGTAAATCCCTTTTTTGGAAAAACTTTTTACAACTGATCCCGCAAGAACTTGAGCGCTACTGTTAGTGCAAAAAATGTCAAATGTAATTCCTCTAGGCATCTGTTTTACTGCAACGATTGAGAACAAAGATTTTGATCCCAATTTATTCATTATCTTTTCTATACTTTTACGTCTTATTTTTTTGCCTACAAATTTTATAGAGTAGTTCGCTTGTAATGATTGCGGCCCTTGTTGCGAATTATTAACCTGCTTACACATGTTGTTGTACTTAACCTGATATTCGCCGCAACTCTTTTGAAGAACACTCACTTTTTCTTGCAAACCAATATTTTTAGTTTGCAGTTCTTTGTAACTAACGCACATACTTTGATATGCACTATTCATGTTTTTATGTTTTTTCGCATAAAGATCTCTTTCCTCACATGCCTCTGTCCATTTTGCATTATAGAGATCTTTTTCTTTGCATGCCTCTGTCCATTTTGCATTATAGAGATCTTTTTCTTTGCATGCCTCTGTCCATTTTGCATGAAAGTTATCGCGCTCTTTACAGGAAACAGCATACTGTTTTTCTAGAGACACAACTTTTCCACATGCTTCATCGTAACTGACCTTTAATTTATGATGATCTTTGTAAAGAGCATCATATTTTCCCGCTTGTAACCCAAATCTATCTATTTTTTTTGTTAAACGCGACACTTGATGTTCCAACTTACGATTGTGGCGTACTAGGGCTATTTTTTCGCGTCCAAGTATTTTATTGTCTTGTTGTAGTATTTCTACAGTGCTACACAATCGATTGTTTTGCATTTCTAGTTTTGCATTTTTCTTCTGTAATTTTTTTACTTGTGCAAGTGCTTTTTTTAGTTGTATTTTAAGCGCAGTATTTTCGTCACACTTCTCATAACTTGAGCAGGACGGTGTAGAGTGATCAGCGAAAACACAACAAGTTAGTATTAATATGCATAAAAGATTCTTCATGTTAAAATCCTTTCAAAAGGGTACGGACCTTACCATCAACTATACACCAAAAGTTGTATGCTAATAGCGTGCCAAACAAAAACATCCAGCGTGAATCCCTTATAAATACTAATCTTTTTTATTTTTATGTATATTTAGAAATAACTCTCCTCATTACATCTGTCCTAAAAAAAGGACTATTCTACACAATAATAATACAATTTTATTCGTTTTGGCTGTATACTTAGTTATCAAAAGTACTATTAGGCAACAATCGCAACTTTAGTTATTCAGAAAAAGTCATAACAACACTACAAAATCGGAGGTAACAATGAAGCAAAGTATCCCCAAAGAATCGCACGTCAATATTAAATTTTATAATTATATTTTTGCAAAACCTATTTTACTAACTTGGTTCATTAGTGCTGCAATATTAAATGTTTCGGTTTATATGTTATTCCCAATAGAAAATATTTCCAATGAGATACAGCAAATTGCAATTACAAGAGTTGCACTATTATCTTTACTCGGCTTTTTTTTAGGCATGTTTACAATATGGCCCATCGTTCGAAAAGTTTGCATTCAAGCAAACGGAGGCCTCTACAATAAAGACGACTATATTTTTGTTATATCAGGTAAGAACAAAGGTATTCTTGCAAAAGTAGAGGAACTAACAGTAGGTCAAGGAGGATGGGAGTTACTAGTTCTAAATACAAAAGATAATAATATCATCGAACAGTACCAAGCATTACCAGCACAACGATAAATTTTTACATTTTCGATCAGTGTTATAAAAACATCGTACTCTTAAACCTTTTTTAAGAGTACGAACATTTAGCTACTTAAAATAACTCGAATTTTGTAAAAATCTAATAGGGATACGACCTAGATTCTTGCGTTCTCTTGTTAAAGTAAAATCAAAGTTTTGAAATGTTGACACTCCCTATAAATTAATGTTCCAAAGTTCACTTAAGCAAGTCGCAAAAAGTTTTTAAGAGCACGCAGCTTGCCTTTGAGTGTCATAGCGGCGTTGAGCCTTCGGTTACATAGCTACAGTTATGTGCCTCTCAGGCTCTCCTTCTTTGATACTCAAATTCTACGCTGACTTGAAACGTGCTCAAAAACTTTTTACGACTCACTTAACTTAGGTTTACAATTCTTTATCTAAGAAATCTTTTACTTGAGCTGATACTTTTTCTATAAGGTTTTCGGTTTCAGTGATATCAACATCACTATAGTCATTTTGCATTTCTTCTAAAACATCAACAACAAAACTATCTAGTACTTTTTTTCTCTGTTCAGAACTAATATGAATGTCGCCCATTTTCGAAAGTACATTTCTCAACCTATTTTTTGTTATATACAAACAAGCTAAATCGAAATAATTGTTTTTTTGCGGGCACCATTTTTTAGCCTCGTTGTATTTTATCTCAGAAAATTCCTCTATTTTCTTTTTTGTAATGGGACGTATTTTGTTGCCTTTTTTTGTTTTGACTGTTATATGTGTTGCTGGTTTGATAACAATCCCTTCAGCATAATTGTCTTCTATTTTAGGAAGTCCTAGAATTTCAGGTATTGTTGTTATAAATTTATGTTCAAAAGCCATTGCTTTATCGTATGCACCCTTATAAAGGGATTGTGAATATGGCATATCCACACTTCGACATTTTTCAACAAGAGAACAATAATCGATATACTTTCTCTTTCCTTCCGCAACATACGCAATGTCAAAAATTAAGAATTCGACATCGGGAGAGTAGTATACACCTGTTTGTATAGGAGAAAGCCCTAATGACTTTACATTAGAATGAGGGTATTGTCCTCCAAACAGTTCTCCATATACATATATGCCTTCAATGAGCGGCTTTTCTAATTTAATCGCGTGGAATAACTCAAGTATATTTTCTTTGTACTGCGCAATTATTTTTTGATAGTGAAAAAAACTTTCTCCTGGCTCCAAAATACTTTTTCTTTTAGCACTGTGAATATTTTCTCCATCGACAAGAATACAAAAATTTGCTCCATGAACTTTTTCAGTAACTACCCATTCTATTTTTTTCCAGTCGCGATAATCTTTTTCTGTTATAACCCACTTGTTTGAATTTGAAAAAATTTTTTCATAGCCGACAAAGTTTTCTTTGATTGTCATGTATATCCCCATAAAAGTAATTTCTTGTTCTCTTTTTATAGTTTAAAGTAACGTAAGCTACTCACCAAAAGAATTTTAATAGTC
Organism: Candidatus Uabimicrobium helgolandensis; assembly: GCF_041508025.1. NCBI lineage: Bacteria > Pseudomonadati > Planctomycetota > Candidatus Uabimicrobiia > Candidatus Uabimicrobiales > Candidatus Uabimicrobiaceae > Candidatus Uabimicrobium > Candidatus Uabimicrobium helgolandensis. The sequence continues at coordinate 7,956,768 of NZ_CP165719.1, read as the reverse complement.
CAGAAGTTTCGATTGTGGAAAACAATCGAGGAATTTGTTAATTTGTTTTTTATAATCACAGAGAATGACGTTAAAATTTAGAGGAGCATAAAATGCGCGAAATAATACATCTTTTTCTTAAATTGGGTATGTTTGCCTTTGGAGGACCGGCAGCTCATATTGCGATGATGGAAAACGAAGTTGTTCGCAAAAGAGAATGGATGAGCGAGCAAAGTTTCTTAGATTTATTAGGGGTAACTAGTTTAATTCCTGGGCCTAATTCTACAGAAATGGCTATATGTTGTGGGTACCACCGTGGTGGTGTTCGCGGTCTTTTTCTTGCAGGTTTTTTCTTCATTGTTCCTGCTGTTACAATCACACTCATGTTTGCGTGGATCTATGTAAAATATTCACATTCTCCAGTGGTAGCTCCTTTCTTTTATGGTATTAAGCCTGCTGTTATCGCTGTTATTTTATCTGCAGTATATCGTTTAGGAAAAAAAGCTTTAAAAGGGTGGCAAACAGCAATGATTGGAATAGCTGTTGTCGCGGCTGCTTTGTATGGTGTCAGTGAAGTGATTGCTATCTTAGTTGGTGGATTTGTAGGAATGCTACTTCTGTATAAAAAACCATCACCAACAATGAGTATTTGCCCAACATTAGCAATTCTTTTTACAGATAAACTAAGAGTAAGTACGGCTTTCTTAGGGTTTTTTGGACTAACAAATGTTTCATTTTTCTCCGTTTTTGGCGTATTTTTAAAAGTAGGTACTATATTGTTTGGAAGTGGTTATGTTCTCGTAGCTTACCTCGACGCAGAATTAATCCAAAGATTACAATGGTTAACACGTCAAGAGTTATTAGACGCTATCGCTATAGGACAATTTACTCCTGGACCAGTTTTATCTACCGCAACCTTTGTTGGTTTTCAACTACATAGTTTTTCTGGAGCAATTGCAGCGACTTTGGGAATTTTTCTACCATCTTTTATCTTTGTTTTACTTTTAACACCTATTATTCCCAAACTGCGCAATTCGCAGTTCACTACTAATTTTCTCGACGCTGTTAACATTAGTGCTGTCGGTATTATGCTTGCTGTTGTCTGGGAAATGGGATTAGAGGTAGTTGTTAGTTGGCAACTTACAACTATTTTTGCGACTAGTACTGTACTTGTATTTTTACCAAAAAAAATAGATCCAGTGTGGATTGTTGTTTTTGGTGCTAGTGCTGGGTATATTTTCTATCCTTAAGGAGTAAAAATGCAAAACGCAAAAAAGCTATTCACGCATCACAAGCTAGATGAAAAACACTTGCTTTGGGAGGGGGTTTTGCCTAAAAAGTTGCATTTTGATGAAAAGAAATTTGCAATGTTGTGGCAAATGCATCCGCAAAAATACCATCAAATCAAAATGCATGGTAAAGTTTTGGAGACTCCAAGGTGGCAGCAAGCGTATGGAAAAAACTATAAATACACTGGTAGTGAAAATACTGCTCTCCCTATACCAGAAATATTAAAAGATATTGTTTTATGGGCTCAACAAACAGTTGATAAACGAATGAATAGTATCTTAACTAATTGGTACGATGGCTCCCTAGGCCATTATATGGGAAAACATCGCGATAGTACTCACAATATGATTTACGGTACGCCTATTATAACAATCTCATTTGGAGAAGAACGTATTTTTCGTATGCGTCCGTGGAAAAAAAAGAGCTATATCGACTTTGTTACTTGCAACAATGGTATATTTATATTGCCATACAATACTAATGAGCATTGGACGCATGAAGTTACTAAAGGCAAAAAGTACCAAGGAAAAAGAGTATCAGTAACTCTTCGTGCTTTTCATTCTACAGCAGAAAGTGCAGAGAATGTCTAAACGCAGCTTTTTTATTTTTTTATTTGTTTACTCTGTTATACAAATTGTGTTGCGCGTAGTTGTGTCAGACTCGTTACTTCCTGACGAATCAGAACAGATAATCTACGCCAAGCAAGGTTTTGCCTGGGGATATGGTTCAGAACCACCGCTATATACATGGATTCAACTTATATTTTTTTCTTTCATACCACATAAAATATTTGCCTTGTCACTATGCAAGTATACATTGCTGTTTATTGGTTATCTTTTTATGTTTTTGTCTGCCAAAATAGTAGTACGCGATGAACTAATAGCAACAGCATGTACTTGTTCGCTATTTTTTATTCCGGTTATTGCTTTTGAAGCGCAACGCGATTTAAGTCACTCTGTCATATTATTTACAATGTGTTGTATTACTCTTTATTTATTTTTATCTTTAATAGAACATCCACGTACAATTACCTACGCCCTTATTGGCTTTGTTGTAGGACTTGGAGGTCTATCGAAATACAATTATGCACTTTATCTCGCGATTCTCATCACTGCTTGGATGTGTGATTTGCGCTTTCGGAAAGTTTTTTTCAACAAAAGAACTCTTCTCGCCATTATTATAAGTGCTATTATTGTATGCGGACATATTTTTTGGATATACAGTTCTCTTGAAGATATGAATTTTCACCGTAAAATCACGATAGTTGAAAATTTTTCTAGCTTCAATGCTCTTGCGCGTACGGCGATCACTTTCTTTTCTTTTATCGGTCTTTTTCTCGTAATGTTTGTTGCATTCTTTTACAAAGAACTTAAAAACATAAAAAAAATATTCGCGAATAAATTTTTGTATTTGTATATTTTCGCTATGGTTGTGTTAGTACTAATCGTATTGATTTTTAAAATAGAAAAAGTAAAAACGAGATGGTACCTACCCTTGTATTTTTCCGTACCAATATATGCTTTCGCTATTATCAAAGAACAAGTAAAATCTAAGAAAATAAAGGTTTTCATTTCTACAACTATTAGCGCAGCACTTATTATTTGTTTGGTGATGTTTTTGCGAATTTATTGCGCAGCAATAACAGAAAAACCGAAGCGATTAAACTTACCCATTCGCGATATGGCTACTTTTTTTGCCGAACAAAAATATAATAACTATTTAATTGTTGCCGAAAATCGTTCTATAGCAGGAACTTTACAGCTATATCTTCCAAAAAGCACAGTGATTACGCCAGGAATTCCGCATAATGATCTATCCATAAATAATCGGATTTTACTTATTTGGGAGAAAGGCGAGGTTAGTAATGTTCATGCCTTTTTAAAACAAATAGATTTGCCAAAACGGATTATTCGTTTAATTAAGGAAAAACTACACAACGAAGTAAAACATTTTTCTAAAAACTATAAATATATGGAAGAAGAGGCTCACTATGGTTATGCAACTGTATCTATACCTGAAAAAAAATAGAGGATGGTCCTATACAAGTGAGACTTAGCTGCTTCGAACATTGTTTATGTTTACGCATGTCGTTACGAATACTTGGATATAATACGATGTTGTTCGAATATAGGATCTGAATTATAACATTTTCTCAAGGTCGCAACCGAGTTATAATAGAGAATACAAATTAAATTGTATTTTTTTCTAACATGTTCTTCTGCATAATAAGCTTTGTCAACAAGTGACATATAGTCGCGCTTTTATGATAAAGGTCTGTATTTACGAGCCTAGAAGTAGCTAATACCTTTAAAGTTTTTCATTGTTTGCAATAATCAATGTAAAATATATTAAAAAAAATGCCTAGCCTATATTCTTAGAATGCACAAAAATTAATAAGGCGCACCTTAAAATTTTTTTATTTTTAATAATTACGACTATGGTGACGGCAACAGTTGCGACTAAGCTCGCAGCTTCTAACATGAATAGGTCTTAACTCCTTGCTATTTATAAATTGATTCTTGACAATCTCTATCGGAAAGTTAAACTAAACAACTTATAGATTCATAATGGGAGTTTATGGCCTTTGGGGTCTTTTCTTGTAATATTTGTTATTTACACAATTCCTATTATATGTATACCTTCCCTATAGAAAGGTAGGTTTTTAGTATTGGCACTTATCTCAGTTAAGAGCTTACTTGAGGCAGGAGTTCATTTTGGGCACCGCGCAAGTCGTTGGAATCCTAAAATGGCACCTTACATCTTTGGAAAACGCAACTTAATCCATATTATTAATTTAAGAGAGACTGTAAGAGGCCTGGTTCGCTCGTATCATTTTTTAAATAAATTAACTGCAGAAGGTCATCAGATCCTGTTTGTAGGCACCAAAAAGCAGGCGAAATCTGTGATCAAGGAAGAAGCGGCAAAATGCGGAATGCATTACGTTTCTGAAAGATGGCTAGGTGGAACTTTAACAAATTTCACAACCATCCGCAAAAGACTTGCGCGTTTAGAAGAACTAGAGCGCATGGAAGAAGATGGCTCAATGGGCAAACTAAGTAAAAAACTTGCATCTTCTTTACGTCGTGAAAAGAAAAAAATTCATCGCAACCTTGAGGGAATACGCAAGATGACTCGTCATCCTGGCGCATTAGTAGTTGTTGATCCTCAAAGGGAAAGAATAGCGGTTCTAGAGGCTGCTAAACTAAATATTCCAGTTATAGCTCTTATGGACACAGACAGTGATCCAACGATTATTGATATCCCGATACCTGGTAATGATGATGCGATGCGATCTATTGAAGTCGTTATGACTAAGCTTACAGAAGCAATCCAATCTGGTAGAGCAAAATGGGAAGAAAACAAAAAGATACACAGTAAGCAGTCAAGAGAATCAAAAGGCGACGATAAAAGAGATGATAAAGCCAGAAGAAGAAAACGCGGCGGAAGAAGACGTCGTAAGCCAGATTCTGAAGAATCTCAAACGAAAACAAATGCCCCAGCAACAGAACAAAAAACAGAACAGAAAACAAATAATGCAAATGCTGCTCCAGCTCCAAATACTGCTCCAGCTCCAAAAGCAGAAAACAATTCCAAAGAGTAATCAGCTGCTGAAAACTGTATAGTAATATACAGTTTTCTGTTCTCTAAAACTACATCGCAAAACAACAAACGAATGATTCATTCCGAACATCTTCTTCGACAAAAACTACCAATTATTTGCAATTAATGTTGCGATTTAACATTTTTTTATTAAAATTAAGACTAAACATATAATTGTAGGTTTGTAAATCAAATTCAATTTTCAAAATACATTATATATTGTTTAGGGCATGTTCCTGTTCAGATTTTTATAAAATTCGAACTATTTTAAGAGCAGCTACAAAAGTGTTTGAAAATAGCTAATTAGCGTCTTATATAAATAAGACATGTCTTAACCCAAGAGCGCTGTCGATCTTATATTCTATAACAAAACAAGAATTAAGTAATCCCATATTGAGACACGCTAGATAATCTTCACGAAAAATTTTAAGGAAAATTTTATGAGTGTAACAGCTTCACAGGTTGCTCAACTGAGAAAAATGACTGATTGTGGAATGAGAGACTGCAAAAAAGCACTAGATGAGAATAATGGTGACATAGATAAAGCAGTTGAGTGGCTAAGAAAAAAAGGTTTATCTTCTGCGGCTTCAAAAAGTGGTCGTAGCACCAATGCAGGTAGAGTTTTTTCTTATATCCATTCAAACGGAACAGTGGGAGTTTTGCTTGAGTTAGCTTGTGAAACCGATTTCGTTGCGAACACCGAGCAATTCCAAGAATTAGGAAAAAATCTATGCATGCACGTTTGTGCAGCAAGTCCAACTGCTCTTAAACGCGAAGATGTATCACCGGAGTTGGTTGCAAAAGAAAAAGAAATTATGCGCGAGCAAATGAAAGATAATCTTGCAGGTAAACCTGAAGAAATGCAAGACAAGATTATCACTGGAAAAATGAATAGATTCTATAAAGAAAACGCTCTAATGGAGCAAATGTATGTAAAAGATGATAAAATGAGTATTGAAGATGTGATCAAAGAAGGCATCAGTACTCTAAAAGAAAATATATCATTAAATCGCTTCCAACGTTTTCAAATAGGAGCATAACATGGAAGGTTCCTCCTCCACTAAACCATACCAACGAATTTTATTAAAAATCAGCGGTGAGAGTTTTGGAAAAAGCAACCCTTTTGAAATGAAGTGGATAAATAATATCGCTGAGGAAGTAAAGGAAGCCCATCTTGCCAACAAAGAAATTGGTATTGTTGTTGGAGGAGGGAACATCGTGAGAGGCTCTGAGTTATTAAAGCACGGAATAAAAAGACCTATTGGCGATTACATGGGAATGCTGGCAACTGTGATCAATGCACTCGCCTTACAAGATATTCTTAGTAATTTAGGTGTAGATGCCGTAATAATGACTGCACGCGAGATTGAAGGAGTAGGTGAAACATACCACTATCAAAATTGTATGCAGTATTTAAATAGTGGTAAAGTACTTATTTTTGCGGAAGGTACTGGTAGTCCTTATTTCACGACAGATACTGCTGCAGCATTAAAAGCTGCGGAAATAGGAGCTGAAGTTTTTTTTAAAGCTACAAAAGTAGATGGAGTTTTCGATAAAGACCCAGTAACAAACCCAGATGCTAGTAAATTTGAATTTTTAACTTATGAAGATGTTCTTTTGAATCGTTATCGAGTTATGGATTCCACAGCAATCGCTTTTTGTTTAGACAATAATTTGCCTATTTTGATTTTTAATCTTACAAAAAAGGGAAATTTTTTGCGCGCTTCTATTGGTGAAAATGTTGGAACAGTTATAAAAAGCTCTCAAAGTATAAAGTAATTGATTTTATAGCACTAATACCTATTTTTTAGTACAGCGCGACGAAGAAATAATTATACTCAATATTGATAGGATAAAAAATGTCATACGAAGAAATAACACTAGAAACAGAAGAAAAAATGGAAAAAGCTACCAGTGTTTTCTCTGATGAGCTAAAAGGGATTAGAACCGGTAGAGCAACACCTGGACTTATTGAAAATATCAGAGTGGAGTATTATGGTTCACCTACACCACTTAAACAAATCTCTAGTATTTCGGTGCCAGAGCCACGAATGTTAGTTGTAAAACCATTTGACGTTTCTGTTATGAAGAATATTGAAAAAGCACTTTTAAAAAGTGATTTAGGCATGACACCTAACAGCGATGGAAAAATATTGCGTTTACAAGTACCAGCATTGTCAGAAGAACGACGCAAGCAAATTGTCAATCAAGTAAAAGAATTAGCAGAAAAAGCAAAAATTTCTATAAGAAATATACGTAGAGATTCGAATAAACAAGCAGATCAACTAGAAAAAAGCTCTGAAATTTCAGAGGATGACTGCAAGGCTCTGAAAGAGGAAGTACAAGACTTTACAAAGAAATTTGAAGACAAGGTAAATGAGTATTTCGATAAGAAACAAAAAGAAATTTTAGAAAATTAAAAAAAAGATATTGACATTTAAAAAATAAGTATTATACTTTACCACACAACTAGGGGGCGTAGCTCAGTTGGTAGAGCAGCAGCCTTTTAAGCTGACGGTCGAAGGTTCAAATCCTTCCGCTCTCACAAAATTAGCTCCACAAATATGTGGAGCTTTTTTTATGTCCATAAGTTAGGGGTTTGGTGAAAATATAATATATTATTTTTTCCAAACCCTTACCTCCAAATCATCGGAGGCACATCATGCCAAAAAATATTATTCTATTATTATTAGCAACTATCTTTATCACTAGTTGTTGCGTAAAACGTTACCTTAATATCACATCCGATCCCCCAAATGCGACAGTTTTTATCGATGGAGAAAAACACGGCACTACTCCGGCAAAAGTTTCTTTTGATTTTTATGGTACACGTGAAATAACCTTAATCAAAAAAGGTTATCATATTTCAACTCGTCTTGAAAATGTCGATGCGCCTTTCTATCAAAAATTTCCTATCGACTTTTTTGTAGAATTTTTCGTTCCCATTCCTATAAAAGATCAACATGACTTTTCCTATTCTCTAAAGCCGTACACTCCTATGAACAAAAAGCAAAAAGAATCGTTACTTAATAGAGCCCAAACACATAGTAAACCTTAGGGTAGATAACAATGAATGTAAAAATAAGTTTTTGGCTAGTTGCCATGATTTGTTTTGCGTTCGCTGACACACAAAACGATTGGCTGGACAAAGGCAAAAAGTGCGTAGCAAACAAACAGTATAAACAAGCTACACAATACTTTTTAAAAATCATCGAACAAAATTCCAATCACTTTGCCGCCAACTACCATTTATTTGAGTGTTATGCGCAAACAAATCAAAATTCAAAAGCAACAACTTACCTCAAAAAAGCCTGTTTGATAAAACCTAGTTATAAGATTTACTGGCAGCTAGGTAATTTTACAGAAAAACATCATGACGACAACACTGCTGAAGAGGCTTATAAGGAATGTCTAAAGCATAGCAATGATGCGCAAATCTATCGCCGTTTATCTATTGTTCTTGAAGCACAAGGTAATCATCAAGATGCGTGGCAATATAGAGTAGAAGGTGTTGCTTTAGAATTACCAAAAGTAAGAGGTTTTAAATTTAAGTCGAAAACACCTGCAGGTGTTAAAAATCGCGTAGAGCTCAAAGAGTTCTTACTGGAAGAGCTAGAAAAAGAATTACCAGCACAAGATGCAGAAACCTATATGTTAACACTACTGTCTTTTAACATGCTCTCCGAACCACTTGATATAAAATCATTGTACATCTCCCTATTAACAGAACAAATAGGTGGTTTCTATAATCCAGAAACTAAAAGATTGTATTTGATTGCTGAACCTAAAAAATCGTCGCTGTGGGAACAGTGGTTTCCACTGACAAGAAATGACGCTGATGATCGTATGGTACTAGCACACGAAATGACACACGCGGTACAGGACCAGTACTACGATCTTATGAAGCTACAACAAGCATCAAAAAATGATGATGATATAAGTTTAGCGCTTACTTCGCTCATTGAAGGGGATGCTACTCTCGCTATGTTAGATTATAATCAGTGGCCAAAAAGAGTACAAAGTAGTGATGAGCCTGCTTTTCGGGCTAGCTTTGGGTTTATGCAATTCTTAATGCCTTTTGTTGGTGGTGATGAACTCGCTAAGTGCCCAACTATCATGCGCGAAAGTTTAATGTTTCCTTATATTGATGGTTTTTTCTTTTGTTTGAAGTTACGCGATTCTAGTTTTCCATGGAAGAATATTAATTCTGCTTATCAAGATCCTCCAAAATCAACAGAGCAAATACTTCATCCACATAAATATAAAGTGGATCATCCTCTTGATTTTGATTTTGACCACAAACTTCTAGAAACAAAAAATTGGAAAATTCGCGCAACCAATGTTATGGGGGAATTTGGTATTCGTTGTTTTTTGAAAGATTTAGCTATCAAAAGCTACAAAAAAATAGCGGCTGGCTGGGGAGGCGATCGCTATTTTTTGATGCAGAATTCGTTTGACAACAAAACTGCTCTCATCTGGTTGACAACTTGGGATTCTGAAAAAGACGCTCAGGAATTTTTACAAGCTTTTGAGAAAATAAATAGTAAACACCAAAAATTTGCTACAATATATAAAGAGAAGTTTGTTTTTGTTACCAAGGATATCACACCAGAAATGCAAACTTCATTCAAAAAAATGATGTCAAAAATTAATACAAAAACAAAATGATGGATAACTTATGGCCAAACTTATATTTATTTTGTTCTTACTAATTCTTCTCGGTTGCGAGCAAAACCAAGGTCAAGAAAAAGTTGAAGAACAAGAAAAAGAAGAAGAAAAAATCGAAATTGGACAGCCCGTTCATGTTGAAGCAGTAAAAATAGGAACAATATCTTCGTATTTAATTTCTAGTGGCACCATCGAATCAAATAAAGTAGTCGAAATTTTTCCAAAGGTTTCAGGTTACGTTACGGAAGTAATGAGTAGGGAAGGACAGTTTATACAAAAAGGTAAGCCCATTGTAAAACTTGACCCTCGCGAGTGGGAAATTGTTGTAACACAAGCTAAAATGGATATCGTTGAATTTAAACAACAACAAAAACAAGAAAATTTAAATATCCAAACATTACGCAAGAAAATACAACAGGCGCAACTCAATATTTCTGAGTTAGAAGAGCGTATGAAAGAGATTAAACTTGACCAAGATAAAACCAAAAAAGATTTAGACCGCGGTCAAGAGAGTTACCAAAAAAATATTATCTCTGAAGGGGACTTAGAAAATAACCGTTACAATTATCAAAAGAGTTTATTAGCGGAAAGGTCTCTTGTCGTTCAAATAAAAAGATCAAGAGTCGCAAAAGAAGAGGCAGAACTAGACCTCAAAAAAGCAAACAGCGTGCTACAAAATATTCAAGTTAGTATTCGTAAGTCGGAAAAGGTAACTCTAAGAGATGCACTTCTTAAATTAAGTTATGCAACTGTTACTGCGCCCTTTTCAGGTGTACTCGTTGAAAAAGCGGTAACAGAAGGGCAACTTATTGGTACTTCTGCGAAAATTTTTAAACTTGTGGACTTGAAGAAACTTATTCTCGTTTTGAATATTCCTGAACGAGAATTGCCACTTCTAAAACAAAAGCAAAAAGTTATTCTCAAAAGCGAAAACTTTCCAGATATGAATGCTGTTGGTCATGTACAGTCTATTTCTCCTGTAGTAAACAATCAAACGGGAACCGTGGCTGTTAAAGTACTTATTAAAGGCGAAAATTCTATTTTACGTCCTGGTATTTTTGTTCAAGCGTCTATCATACTAGAACAAAAAGATTCGGTTGTTGTTATTCCACGCGCACCAATATTATATGACAATAATCGTCCCTATGTGTACGTTGTAAACAGCGAAAACAAAGCTCAAAAGAAATTCGTAGAACTTGGAATTCGCGAAGGTGATCAAGTGGAAATAGTGTCAGGCTTAGAAATCAGCGAAAAAATCGTTATTAGCGGACATCACATTGTGGAAGATAAGCAAGTAGTTGAAATCATAGAACAAGACAAAGATTTACAAAGTAACTAAGGTCCTAGACATGAAAAAAATGTTGATAAGAGGAGGTGCGTTTGTATTATGTGCCTTATTTTTACTAAGTGTTGTGGGGCTTACCACATTAAAATTAAATACTGATGTTTTCGCATTATTACCTGAAACACCTGGAATAAAAAATTTAAAAGAGTATAATTCGGTTTTTGCATCTCTTGAAAAGTTTTCTTTTTCGATTGTAAGCAATAATAGTGATGTAAACAAATTGTTCTCTGCCTCAGAATATACCGCGAAAGAACTAAATAAACATCCGTTTTTTCGCGGTGCTTCTCATCAATTTAGTTTATTATCAGCATCTCAGGTCAAAGATTTTTATCAAAAACAACTACCAAATTTACTGACTTTTGAAGATTTACAAAAGATCGACCTCTCAACAGAATCTATTTCTTCTAGAATGGAAGAAATTTTTGAGCAACTCGTAGAAATAGGACCTGCAGCCCCCGAATTTCGTTCAGATCCCCTGCAAATATCTCATCTTTTCTGGCAAAAACTGCAGCTGACAAATCTTAACAGTAAAATTATGCGCGGCTGTGTGGTTTCAAAAGATGAAAAAGCACTACTACTTAACGTTCCTTCGCAAAAACAACACCTTTCTACAACGCAAGCGCAAAAAATATGGGAATACATATACAAGCTACAACAACAGGTAGCAAGTAAGTTTGCGAAAACCTCTTTGATTGTTATTGGTGGTAAGCGTGTGATGCTTGACAATACTTCTGCCATCTGGCGTGATGCTCAACTTACATCTTCGCTCGCAACGATATCTCTTGCGGTTTTAATGTTACTGGTACTGAAAAGTTTTTTGTTGTTTCCATTATTATTTGTGCCAGTGATTTTTGGTGTTTTTGTTGGCATTGGTATAAGTGGCTTGTTTGCACCGCAACTTTCACTTATTACATTGGGACTTGGAGCTGTTCTTATTGGCGTAAGTGTTGATTATGTAATCCACTATCTTATTCATTTTGAAAATTCGCAAGAAAATTCCCGATTCAAAATACTAAAACCGATGAGCTTTGCGGCATTTTCGACTTGTGGGGCGCTATCTTTTCTATTCTTTTCCGATTTTCCTGTACACCAAGAGACAGCTTGGTTTGTAGCAACAGGAATTTTTAGTAGTTTTTTATTTGTTGCTATAGCTTTTCCAAGTATTTGTCGAAAAATTCCTAAATCTAAAAGAGCAAAACCAATTATCGATTTACCAACAATTTTAAGACGGCGTGGTAATATCTTTACGAGTATTCTTTTTGTGATGTCTTCGTTAGTTTTAACACTCGTATCCATATATTACTTATTTGATTTGCAGTTTTCAGCGGATATGGAACAATTTAACTACACAAAACCACTCACGAAGGAAAATGAAGATACTTTTTTTTCCATTTGGGGGAATCAAAAAGGCAAGGTCGCTATTGCAATTAGTGCAGAAACTTTAGAAGATGCGCTACAAGAAAATGAGGATTTTCACAGTCAAATAAAGCAGAAACAAGGTATTACTGTACTCACCAAAACGTTTCATCTCTTGCCATCGCTAACACGTATGCGTAAAAATCATGAAGACTGGAAGCGCTACTGGTCACCAGAAAGACAACAAAAAGTAGTAAAGATATTTGCCGAAGTTTGCGAGGAGTATGGATTTTCCCAAAATGCTTTTGCGCCTTTTTTAAATTCATTACACTCACCTCGGTCACCGGAAAGAATTATTCAGCTACTTAATAATAGAGTATTTGCTCAATTTTTAGCAAATGGTGTTCAACAATATCAAGACAAGTGGTATATACAAAATATAGTACAAGTGTCCACGGGGTCTTCTTTACAAGATCTTCAACAAAATACGAGAAAAATATTGATCATTGATCGTCGCCAAATTTTAAGCGAAGTGAGCGACATATTGGTCAAATGGGCACGGACAGCGATCATTGTTGTTGGAATATATATATCTCTCTTGTTTTTTATTTATTTTGTTCATATAGAGCTTGTTATTATTGGCTTGTTGCCTCTTGCTTTAAGCTTACTGTGGATTTTTGGAATGATGGCTTACCTTGCTATTCCGCTGAATCTTTTTAGTGTTTTACTCATTGTGTTTGTATTGGGATTAGGTGTTGACTACTCTACTTTTTTGGTCACATCTTATGTTGAAGAAATTGGCACTAAAAACGATATTTTACCTACTACGCGATCGGCAATTCTATTATCAGCAATAACAACGTTAATTGCTTTTGGTGTTCTTATTATCGCTGAGCACCCAGCATTAAGTAGTTTGGGTATGTGTGTTCTTCTAGCCATGACCGCCGTACTCTTTAATACCGCATTCTTAACACCTATTGTACTACGATATTTTATTCCACCGCAAAGAAAGTCTCATTCCCTACGGCTTATTACTGCGATCAATAGTCTATTTTGTTTTATTTTATATTTCGGAGGAATACTACTTCTTACTCTATTTGTCTTTCCTTCGCTTGTCATTGTCCAAAAATTATTACGAGTAGATACAAGGCGATTTTGCTTGCTTTTAATCGAAAGAATCAATCGCTATATTATGTACTTATCTCTTGGCAGCAAAATAGAGTTTCTTAACTTTCCTAAGAATATGCGCGGGCACATCATAATTGTAAATCACACCAATACTGTAGACATTCCTTTGTTTAATGGTATGCCTTTTACAAAAGTCACGATGGTTAAGTGGTTTTGGAAATATCCGTTAATTAATTTTATGTTAAAGCAAGCTGGTTTCTTACGCGCTCCTTCACCGCACGAAAAATTTCACGAACACGAATGGGAAAACGAATGTCGTGATTTACTCAAAGAGGGATACAATATTTTGTTTTTTCCTGAAGGAACAAGAGCAAAAAGTTTTAAAATGGGACGCTTTCGCATGGGAGCATTTCGACTAGCTACAGCGACAAAGGCACCTGTTCTTCCGGTTTGTTTTTATGGAACGAGATGGACAATGGACCGCGGGATAAGATTTGTGGTTCGCGATTGTAATCTTTTCGCAAGTGCACTTTCTCCTATAACAGAGCAGTCGCCACATTATGAGGAAGGTGCAAGACCTTTAGCGCGTTATACAAAAAAACTATTACTAGAAGAATATGAACGTTTGGCAATCGAAGAATTTCCAAGTAAGGTGCAAATAAATTTAGTCAAAGACTCTTATCGCTACATTAACCATGTAATCGATATGTATTTATATTTTAAAATAAAATTCGATAAAACGTATATCAGTACTCTTAAATATATTCCGCGCGAAGGAAATATTCTCGATGTTGGCTGTGGCGTTGGTTTTTTAAGTCAATTGATGTTATATTCTGCAGAAAAACGAAAAATTTGGGGTATGGACTATTCAGCAAAAAAAATAGATATTGCCCAAAGAAGCTGCATTAGCTACACGAAAGATTATCTACATTTTATCCATGGAGATATTCACTGCGATTTGAGTACCCATTTTACAGAGAATTTCTTTGATGCAGTCTTATGTTGTGACGTTCTACACTATTGCAATCCACAAAAACAACAAAAGCTTCTAAAGCTACTACAATTACATATGAAACAAGAAGCTCTTTTAGTTATTCGTCAAGATATTACTAAGAAAAAAGAGCGTAGTAAATTTGAAAAATGGGGAAAGAAATTAGGATTTAATGACTTTGAAGAAGACACTTTGTTTTATCCACAGCAAACGATTCTTGTGGAAATGTTACAGCAAGCAGGATTTGATTTAGTAGAGACACAATGCCAAATAGCAGGACAAGTGATTATAATTGCCAAGAAAATATTTCAATAAGAAAATATAGTTCAAAATATAAGGCAATAAAATAAGGAACCAATATTGTCATTAAAATGAAAAACGTATTTAATCAAACGCTAGTTAGGAATAACATGAAACTGATTTGCTTATCTATTTTATTTATTTTAACAAATGGATTTATTTTATCTCAAAACGACAACATACAAAAAATAACTCTTAAAGACAAAATTGTTATACTTGAAAATGAAATTGCAATACGAAATAAATTAATAGATTCTTTACAAAGAGATTATGCTATTTTAAGAAAAATGTACTTCAATTTAGAATCTCGCGTACAAGAACTCGAAAAAAATAATGTAACCTCACGGGGAACAAATGATGTCGTAAATAAAAAAATATCTAAGAAACAATGTAGGATTATTTTAGATATCACACATAACATAAACCCCCCCCATAACATATCTAAATACAATGTTATTTTAGTCTCTAAAGAAACTGACCAAAAAATAATAATAACCAATGGGCAAGAAGTTAACTCGGGCTATTATGATCTTTATATAGAGCAACCTGGTTTTCGTCCTATAAATAAAATTATTAATCTCTCTTCAAACGAAAACACTTTTACAATTAGGGAATGTTTGCTTGCTAAAAACCGTCAAATAGAATTTCAACTTGATACAAGACATGGTCTTGTAGATATACATGAAATAATTAATCTCGAAAATTTCCAAAAAATAGAGCGCGACGATGAATTCATGCCTGGTAAAGAAGTAAACTTGCGCGTATTTTTTAAGAAATATCAAACTGTCTCTATTAGAGTAGTCATGCCTATTGGAAAAGATCCATATGTCTTACCGATAGATCTTGTCCAGTTAACTCCTCTGAAATTTACTATTCGTAAGAACAAAACAAAAATTGATGGTATTGATTATGAATACTCATTTAGCATTGATGATAGTCCTTTAGAAAAACACCACATAAAAATAGAAAAAGGCATTGGACGTTTCTACTACACAATTATGATTCCACCAGAAACAAAAATCTTTAAAGCATACATTGGTTATTTGTTCTTACAAAGAACGATGACACGTTTTCGTTCAGGTATGAGTATTGGCCGTCCAGAAAATTTATCTGTACCCAAGTTAGTTGAACATTTAGATCGTATATCGGAGAGTAAAAATGTTTATGATGCCTCTCTTGAAGTAATGGAAAGACTACTGAAAGGTTTTCGCAATCGTAAGATGTTAAAGCAGCTTCATAATACAGAAAAAGATATGTTAATTCGCTATATCGAATCTTGGAAACTATCTTCTGCACAATATCGTGTACGGCGACAAGTTGTTGTTGGAGGAATAAATCAACAGAGATAGCTATTCAACAATATTTCAAGGAAGTACAACAAATAGAATTTCATTTAGCAGAAATACAATGCCAAAAAACCAGACAAGTGATTGTAGTTGCCAAAAAAATATAGAAAAAATATACTTATCCCCACAAAAACAAATTTGGACAGGTCAAAAAAACAATAAGGCGCGAGTAGAAAGCCTGGTAATTGATAACCAAGGTAAAATTTGTTTTTGTGGAAATATCGAAGAGTGTCGCGTGCGATTTCCGCGAGCTTTTTTAGAAAAAGCACATACTATTGAAGGAAGCATTGTTGCTGGCGGCGTAGATTCTCATAATCATTTCTGGTATGCTTTGCTACAAAAAATTCCTTCTGTCGCACATATAAAAAATGCGAAACAATTACAAATTTTCATAAAAGAACAAACTGATTTATGTACAAATGAAATTCTTTTTCTTCGCGATGCAGATAGTACACATTTGTTCTCGTCTTCTCTACTAAATACAATTTCAAAACCGCTGGTTATTTTTCATCGTTCTTACCACAAAGCTTACATAAATTTAGCAGCGTCTAAATTACCACAATTAACAAAAATTCCATCGTGTGACTTTATCAACCACTGGCAAATTAAAAATAGTGTAATTCATTTGTTACGTAGTGAAATGTTTACTTGTGAATACATATTAAATGCATTTAGTAGTTTCGCTTTTTCTCTTTTACAGCAGGGAATTGTATGCGTCCATGATCTCTTCGTTTATGATGTTAATTTTGTAAACGCCTTGCAAAAAGTTCCCATAAAGAACTATCTTTATGCTCCACGCTACGCTTTACAAAACAACAAACATATGATTTCGCATTTTGTAGGCGTTAAATCGTTTATGGATGGTGCCATTGGCACACAAACAGCCAAATTTTATAAAAATTACAATAGCTCCACAAGTAGTGGTATCTTTTACATAACAGAAAAAGAACTACTGGCGGACATTGATTTTGCCGTAGAACATAACTTACAAACCGCTTGTCATGGTATAGGGACACAGGGAATTGCTACAATTATCGACACCTATGAAAAGCGAAAAAATCATATCATAAAACCACGTATTGAGCACTTCCAATGTCCACAATTACAAGATATTAATCGCTTACAAAATTTAAATATTGCAGTATGTCCACAACCGAATTTCTCGCAAGATTCCTATGATTACGAACAGCCCTTAGGGAAACGCGCAAAAACCATAAACCCTTTTCGCAAGCTTATTAATAACAACGTAAAATTTGCTACCGGATCAGACGGAATGCCTAGCGGTTTAAGGGAATGTTTATTATGGTCGATTATGCCGCGGCATGAAGAACAACAAATGACTTTGGAAGAAGCTGTTCACTATTCAACAATTGCATCCGCTGATCTTATTAGTACGCAAGTTGGCATAGTAAAAGGAAACGACGCCAATTTTGTGTACTTTGCTAAACCTTTAGACGAATTATATTCTTACTCTTCGCCAAGGATTACATCGAACTGGCAACTTTTACGCGAAGAGCTCGATGAATTATTTCCTATTACAGCAGTATATTTATGTGGACAAAATGTTGGGTAACTTGATGTTACTGATAAAATAATTTTTTCTTTTAAGAAATAATTATTACTCTAGTTCAAATGTCCCATCTTTTTTACAAATATCAACTAGTTTAGATCCTATATAAAATCCGAATTGTCGATACGCGTCTAACCTTTCCCAGTTATATTTCTGTTTACTGGTAGGATCATAAGGAAAACTATTTTTATCGTCTTTCTTTTCCATATAACTCTTTACAAATGAAGGTAACTGCTTATCCCACAATAAAGAATTGTTGAGTTTACAGTAGTAAATATCCGCTTTGTAGTCGCTGCTTTTAGAAATTATTTTTCCTTTATGTATATACTTCTGCGAACCGAAACGAGGTGTGCGATCATCAAATATCCACTCCATACCTTCTTTTTCCAATGCTTCCATTGACTGGTCTATATTTGCACATTTAAACTCAGGATCAGCTTCAACATCTATTACGATAATTTTTCTAACACGCCGTTTTACCAAAGCTGTAATTCCAAGATTATCGTAGTGCCCACCATCTGATAATAACAAGTGATTGGAGTTAATTGTTGGCGCCACGCGATCTATTGTTTGTCCGCGTAGTAAATCGTCATAAAGCGTGTGATACCATTCGCCATAAGTCTGTGCAAAATTATAACTTTCATAGCGCAAGTTTATATTAAGAGGTGTAGCCAAAAAGTCAAGAGAGGAAGCCCAACTTCCAAAAACTCTAGTGTCAACTGCTGCGCCTGAAATTGCAACAGCATAAGAAAGAGGAAAAACAATATTTTTACACCTAAAAAGCTTAGAGCCAACATGAACTTTTTTAGAAACAACATGAACTTTTTTAGGAAAGCTTTTGCTAAATTCAACGCTAAAAACAGGTTTATCAAAACCTTTTGTAGCAACATAACCAACTCCTGGAGCTCCGCAGTAATCGCGAGTAAACTCAAAAGGCGATTTAGAATAATATTTATTATTTTGATAGTGAGGAAAAGCATTATTATTGCAGCCAGCATTTCCTAAAGTAGCATTGACAATTAAATATGGCGCTACGCAGTTTGGTGGATTAATTCTCTCTAAAAGAATACCATTTTCCTTTTCTGCTGTACTAGAACCAATACTTTTTGATAAATATGTGTCTTTAATTCGATCTTTATAAAAATAGAATGGATCGTGAGTTAACCAGAATAAATCATTAAAAAGTACTTTCGAAAAAAAGTTTGGAAAAAGCCCTCCTACATATGAAAACACGACATCTAGAGTTCCACTTCCTGAACGATCGATAATAAATCCTGACTTATTTCGTAAAGCAATAATAGGATCTGGATCTTTTCGATAAGACTGAGCAGTTGATGGATTCGCAATATTTCGATAAGAGGGTTTTGTTAAAAGATCTGCAGGATCATTAGAACTATAAAGAACGCCACCAGGTAAATTTCGATCATGTTTCTTCGAATTATGTTGAGAAAGTCTACTCACATACCACGCTCCAATATAACTTCCTCCAGATACAGTGCTCAAATAATCTATTTCATATAAATTTTTACTAAATTCTAAAACTTGAAGAATACCTAAATTAAAAGATGCACTTCGAATCCCACCTCCTGAAAAAGCTAATCCAATAGCAGGCTTTTCTTCTAAAGTTTTTAAATCTAATGATTTCAGCGTTTTTACCATTTCTCGGCGTCCGTCAATATATTCTTTTTCATGTAAGTAGTGTTTTTTGTTATATGTTCGTCTATCAACTATTTCATATGAAGTAGTTTTGCCAAGTCCACTAATCATTCTGCATCCACAAAAAAATATTACGGCTATGAATATAGTAAATAGCTTTATTTTATTACTCATTTATATTTCCTTATTTGAATTATTTGTTTATATTATTTGTTTATATTATTTGTTTATATTATTTGTTTATATTATTTATTTGAATTATTTGTTTATATTATTTTTTTACAAATAAGCGAACAATATAGCATATTTAATAATTACAAGCAAATGTTCCGTGGTGAATATTTTGTTAAATGATTTGGAAACAAAATAACCTTTTCAATTGCAATTTTTATAGATTTAAGATTAAGGTGGAAGTGTAAATTGAGCGAAGATAGGAGAAGAGTAATATTGACATTATGAAAATTCTTTGTATGTCAGACTTTATCAAAAGATACCTGGCAATGAGGCGAATATAGAGTGATTTCAAGACTTTTAATCAAACAACGAAATTTGTTACAATTCGCAAAAAGCTCTGTTTCTACTAATAATGTTTAATTAACATCTCCTATAAATTAGCTATGCTAGCTTTCTTTTTCTAATAAATGAATCAATTCTTTTAATAATGTTTTCTGTTCAAAATCACTCTTTTTTAACTGTAAATAGAGATTCTGTATTTTCTTTTCCCTTGATTTTTTAGTCATCTCTAAATTTTGGCGATTTTTATTTATTAAGGATTGTTCAATTTTAAGATCTGATGTCTGTCCTAAAATCGAAAATTTGAGAATTTTATTTTTATCGTTGAGAAGATCTTCTTGAATTAAATGACTAACATCTAGAGTAAGATAACCATAATTATTTATTTTAAAATAAACTTCTTTACCAGATTCATTACTAACTAAAAGAGATCCACCAATAGGTGTATATTCTATATCTGTTCTTATTTCATTCCTTTTACCAATGTAATCTCTTTTCAAAAACTTTTTAGGAACCTCATCTAAAGATATAAAAGGAAATACACAAGCCAGTATTGCCCCAAAAATACCACCTTGTATATAATGATTTTCATCAAAGATTGTTCCAAAAGCAATACTTAAATCTCTAAAATTATTTATAACATATGGAATTCCTAAGAATTCGGCACTTACTGTGGGATGTGGTTCGTACATTTTGTGTTCTTTATAAACTTTGTAAGTTTCTTTTATATACGCTATGTGCTTTTTCTTAATATTGACAATTATTTTATTAGAGTAACCTGGTTCAGAATGATCTTTCAAGTAGGTGGTTAATTTAATCTCAGATTTTTTCTTACCTACTCTTTTACCACTAACAAATTCTAGTCTTTTGTGGATACCAACAGAGAGAGACATAGATAGAGAAGATACAGCGCAACCACTGCAAAACAAAGATAAAACTACAATAAATTGTAATAAAACAAAATTTGGCTTAATCAAGTTAAACTCCTGAATTTTCAATTTCTGAAGTTATCAATTAATATTTTTTTGGAATAAATTGAGAATTTACAAAAATGAAATTGATAAAAAAAAAAGTATTACAGGCCAAAAAGTACTTTTAAATTCCTCTTATTAATAATAATATCGTACTTTTTTTGGTTTACTTTTACGCTGGCACCAATGTAATAATTGCTATTTACAAAACTGTATATGTATCTCAACCAGATAAGTTCAACGCGAGTTTTTTTAGGTAATAATATTAAATTTTCATTGGTAGGATAGGTTTTATTTGTCTGAATGATTGTAGTGTCATTAGCAGGTTCGAATAGATACTTTGGTGAAAAGCCGCAGTAGAATTCTTTGGATGTAAGAAACATCTCTGTCTTAATTATTCTTGAGTTGATACTAGTTAATAAATGACTCCCTTGTCGAATGCCTATCGTTTTTTCCATATTTAAATTTTCGGTATAAGCGCATCCAAAGCACGTGACAATCGGCAAAAGAATAACAAAAAATAATTTTTTTTTGAGCATATTGTGGCTATTTGAAATTGATTTTTTATAGCACTTCATTGTGTTTCCTAGCATATTGTTTGTTCGACATCGAGAATGTGGTTAAAATAATAGACTATTCTATAAATCTTTTACTCATTAAAACTTGTCGTTCTTTTGTTACGCTGATAAACAAAAAAATTGTATTGTCGCATTATTTAAATGAGTGTATAAAATTCCTTCCTAGGAAGAATCAGTATTCTTTTTTTCTAATAAATAAATCAATTCTCTTAATAAGATTTGATGCTTATAACTGTTCATTTGTAAAAATAGATAAAGGTCATTAATTTTCTTGTCTCTTGATTTTCGCGATTTAGAGTTTTCTAGAATATCATGATTTCTATTTATCAAGGCGAGAGGAACTTTGAGATTTGATGTTTTACCTAAAGTAGAAAATGTCAGTACTTCACTTTGATTGCTTAACAAACCCTGCTTAATTAATTCAGTAATACTAAGAGTAAGATAACCATTGTTTGCCTTGAAAGAAATTTCTTTGCCAGATTCATTATTAACTAAAATAGATTCGCTAATATTTGTGTATATAATCTTTTGATCTATTTCACTTTTTTTACCAACATAATCTTTTTTTAAGAACTCTCCGGGTCTTCCTTCTAAGGATACAAAAGGCATTATACAGGCGAATATCGCTCCGAAAATACCACCTTGTATATAGTGATTATCATCAGAGATTGTTCTGACAGCAACACTTAAATCTATGAAATTATTTATGATATATGGAATTCCCAAAAATTCGCTCTCTGCAAAGCACTCTATATATTTTTTATGTTCCTTATAAATGTTGTAGGTTTTTTTGATCTTAACCTTGTGCTTTTCTCTAATTCTGATAATGATTTTATCAGAGTAATCCGATTCAAAATAATTTTTTAGATCAGTATTTAATTGAATTGAAGTTTTTTTCTTTCCAATTTCTTGGTTGCTAATAATTTCTAATTTTTCACTAATTCCGACGGATAGAGATACCGCACAGTTACTACAAAACAAAGGTAGAATTATTAGAAGGTGTAATAATTCAAAATTTAACTTAGTCAAAGATAGCTCCTAAATTCAAGTTTCGAACATAAGTTAAGTTGATACAAAAATAGACACTGTTTAACGTTATCCTATTTCATTTATTAGCAATACATTTTTGAGGAATGCCAAACAAATGAATGAACATTTATTTATTTAACTAGGATAGTTCATTATTGTCAATTATTAAATGAATATTTATTCATTTAATAAGGAATTATATTCCGTTTAATTTAGGCCCTAAACTAAACGAAAGAAAAAACTCATAACTAGAAATTGTCAGTAAATCTCTTTTATATGCTTGTATGCTTTCTAAAATGATTGTTAAATAAAATACGAGCCAAGATTTACTAAACCATAAAAAATTGGACCATTAAAAAACTAAGTGATCTGACAAAATGAGGGAAAACTATGATCGAAATATCTATTATTACTGCTGCTTTGGCTATCGGACTAACCATATCTTTTTATTTCAATTCGATAAAAAACACGTGGATACTAGTTCCGGTTGATATCATCAATCCAATGCCTAAGGAAAATGAGTTGGCGCATTTTCGTTTTACACAACTTTCAATGGTTAAGGACTATACCACATACCGTCCTAAACTTCTTATGGCCTTGATTCTTTTTGTTCTCGCAGCTTTTCTCATACAAATTTTCATCCACGGACATTGGCAAAGATTTATTGAAACAACATGTATTGTTATTGTTGTTGCTTTGTTTATTACGCAAAGTAACACTTTTGTGGCAATGTTGATTTGGTTTAGTGGCTGTTTGTGGTTGGGCGGATGGTTTGGATGGAGTTATTTTACGATAGGACTATTACTTGGTTTTGTTCCTGCTGCTGGTTCTAGTTTGATTTTATTTCGCAACTATGCAGGTATGGTCAAGACAAATGAGTTAGAGCTAGAGCACAATCGAACCAAAGAAGGAAGTCAAATTTCAAAACTAGGTAAAATTTATCGTTATGGTTACCGTGTGTTTCTTGCGGGAATGCCGATTATGGTTGGATATGAAGTTTATCAATTATGGTTACCTTCAACCTCGCCATCAACAAGTAGCTATGCTTTTACTATATTTTCTTTGGGAATTGGCTTAAACATCGCTCTTTTTACCATTCCAATGTTTCGCGAGATGTTAGAAAAAGCTAGTTTAAATGAAGCGGCTGGTTTTAGTGAGTACGTCGAGGCATTTTATCGCAGTGAGAATAAAGAAAGAAAAGCAATAGAAAAAATAGATGTTTCTCCTGTCGCCAAAAAATTGACATCTCAAAAAAGAATTAACGAGCACTTTGACTCCAACGGGAAGTGGCTATCATTCCAACAAGCGCAAACCTTTACGATTTACGTTGTTACCCTTTATTTGTTGGCAAAAACATTTTTGCAGATGCTTGGAAAATCTGTAGAAATGAACTTAGTCAGTGATTTCAAAATATTTTCGTATATATCTCTCAACGAGAGTGTCCTTTTATTAAGTGGATTTTGCTGGATCACTAGTGCGATATTCTTATTTGGTTTACTTGGATATTGGGCTAATCGTTTAAATAAAAATGAGGAAGAAATAGCAAATACTAACACCGAGATTCTATGGAAAATAAGCGATAATTCGCAAATGGAGTTATACTGTTATCCTAAAAAATCAATGCCAGCACTGGAAATTATAGAAAAAGAAACCACTTCATAATTACACATGTGTTTATAGCGAAATATTAGCGAGTGATAATGGCAAAGTAAAGCTTGCTCGCATTTCGCTGTTATTAAAGTTAGAAAACAAAGGTCTCGCAAAAATAGACAATATTTTAAATAATGATAGTCCTAGGCTTTTACTGCTAGATTCTGTAAATATTCTACTATTTTTTGTCTCTTTTTGCCTTTCGCAAAATCGAGAGGTTCTTGACCATTAATGTTGCAGTAGCGACGGTTAGCTCCTTGCTCTACTAAATATTTAACAATACTTAAATTTCCTTGGCATACAGCATATATCAGTGGTGTATATGAGTCTTTTGTTACTTGATTGATATCTGCACCGGCTTGTACAAGAGTTTTTACCATTTTCAGAGAACTGTATTCGCAAGCTGTCATCAACGGGGTTTTTCCTATTTCATTGACTTTATCAAATGGGTAACCACATTCAATGAAATAATGGACAACATCGACATGGTTGTTATATACCGCAAAATGAAAAGCGTTTCGGCCATCAGATATCGGAATTTGCATGTTGGCACCATGCTCAACTAAGTATTTTACGATTTCGAGTTCACCGGCAGAGGCAGCTTCTCCAATAGCTGTTGCACCGTATTGGTCTGTATGGTCTAATAGAGCACCTTTGCTACATATTATTTTTACTAATCTAAGATTTCGCATAATGCATGACCAGTACAAAGCGCTTTGTCCTCCTCTCGTGTTGTTTACATCACAACCGTTTTCTAATAGATATTCTGCTATATCAAAGTGACCATCCATTAACGCTAGAATGAGCGGTGGGGTTTTGAATCCATGGTTATCAGGTAAACTACTGTTAATATTTGCTCCCTTTTCTAATGCATGAATACATTCCTTCATGTTACCGTTAACAGCAGCTTGCGAAAGTTGCATATCTGGACTTCCTTGATATATAGGTGGTGTGTGTTTTTTTTGGGGCGCCTTTTGTAGTTTCAGGTCGAATCGCGCTAAACACTCATCAATATCTTCATCTAAGAACTTAGGATTGGAATAGTAACGATTGAATTGTTGGTATTTTTTATCAATAAAGCCAATGGCTATAGATTTGTTTGCGACATAATCACATAAATAATCATTAGGGGTAGATAAAAAATCTAACATAACTTTTTTACCATTTTCGTTTAATTCTTCGCGATCAACCAGACAAAAAATAATATTTTCTTTGCTATGCCAGTCTTCTAATTCCCAGTACATATCGAGAAGAGTTGGAATGTCGCTGTCTTGTATGTTTGAACGTTGGAATTCAATTTCTTGTGGATCTTTGATCAATCGTTTAAAATATTCTTTTCTACTCATTGTAACTCCTGCGTAAGAATTTAGTAACAAGAGGCTTTGATAGTTTCTAGTGAAACTCGTTGTCACTTAGACCTAGATTATCGTTTTATGCCTTACAGTGGTTTTGCAATGTTTGGCATCGCTAAATGATGGTATTGAGCATAGGCACGAACAGAGAGCCATATAGTTCGCAAACTTTTTCTTTTTCCAAAACTCTGAACAGAATTTAGAACGCGTCGACATTTAAAAGAATAACAAAATAATTGAGCTTAGTTAGCGAACACGTATGAACTTTCGATTCCGAGCCTGATCCCGACTTCTTATCACTTTGCTCACGTAACACTAGAAATTTTACAAGTGTTACCTTACAATGTTTATAAATTTAATATCGACGCACCTAATTATTTCTCCGGAATAAACCCACCACCTTTTTCTATCGCTTTTTTGTAGGAAGGTCGTTGCTTAATACGTTCGGCGTATTCACAAATTTTTGGGTATCTCTCTTTACTTAAGAAATTTTGTGCTAAAGCCGCCTCTACGGGACCACTCATTTGTACATCGGCAGCTGTAAATTCCTTTCCAGTAAACCAAGTAGAAGCAGTCAGTTCTGTCTCCATCATTTCAAGCATGCTATTTAAACTAGGAGACAAATAAGCCTTTGTCACTTTTCCAGTAATTGCTTTAGCGATAGGTCTAATAAAAAAAGGCGACTGAGTATTAATGCGACTGAAGATAAAATTCATTACAAGTAGTGGCATAATGCTTCCTTCAGCTGTATGCATCCAATAATTATATTTCAGGTATTCAGGTGTCCCCGTTTTTGGCACTAAATTTTTTTCATTATATTTAGAAACTAAATATTCAGTAATTGCTCCTGTTTCAGCAAGAATATTTTCGCCATCTACTACTGTTGGCGATTTCCCTAGTGGATGTATTTTTTTTAATTGGGGTGGCGCTAAATTGGTTTTCTTATCTCTTTTGTAGTGAACAATTTCATATTGTTGTTCTAGCTCTTCTAGTAACCATAATATTTTTTGCGAACGAGAATGTTCTAAATGATGCACTGTGATCATTGTTATATCCTAGAATAAATCTTTTAGGGAGAAATAAATACTGTTGAAGTGAAGCTTACTTCGCCCTGCGCATATTTAAAAATGGCTTCTACAAAAATGGCGCGGTGTGCTCCTTCGCGAATAGCAACAGTAGCTGACTTGATAAAACTTGGAAGTTCAAAACTCTTCCACGATGCTTCTCTAAAGTCAAGTGTTAGTGAATCGGTGTGCCAAATATTTACTTTTTTTAGATTTCCTTTTGTTTTCAGATGAATTTTAACGTTTTGTTTCTTGTTCTCAAAATTCCAAGAAAATTCAGGTAATTTTTGTCCGTTATTATTATGTAATAACACAGTCGTTAAAATATTAGCTATCTTAGAGGTCGATTTTATGCGATGGCGATTGTTAGGTACATAACACACATAGGTTTTTCCAGGAAGATCCTGATAATATAAATTGAGAGCATTTAGTGGAGTAAATCTGTCATTTGTTGCTAAAATAATAAATTTAGGTATGGTAATGCGCTTTTTATAGGTATATGGATCTACAGCTTTTGTAATGATTTTTCCAGCATCTGTTTTTAGATTATCAAAAACGTTTCTTTCTTTATATTCCTTAACAAACTCTCCATATTCACCCCACATTTTGTTGTAGTTTGGTACTTGTAAGGGGAGGTTTATTAGGTCAAAAACGATAGGTACAATCGCTTTAACACGAGAATCTAAAGCTGTTAGCCATGTCGTCCAGCCTCTTTTGGAAGCTCCTGTTACAATAAAACTATCTATATTTATCGATAGCTTTTGAGAAAATTCTTCTGCTACGTTCATTGCTTGGATAGCGCTTTTTACCATTGGCAATAAAATAAGAGAGTCAAGGCTTTGTTTTTTTATCGTTTGTTCTATGGAGTAAGACAGTAGATTGTCTTCCCATAAGCCATTAAACATTGGTTGATTGGGAACGGCCATCAGAATAAATATAGCGCTGCCACTTTTCTCTGCGATTTTTTTTGCATAATTGATTTCCGTTTTACCATCTCCACTACCTGCAATCCAGAGTAAAGCAGTTGTTTTTTTAGTATTGTTTTGTGGTAAAACAACATGAAGATTGTGGTACCATTTTTTTTTCTGCCAAACCTGTGAGGTAAAAGCAAGTTTATAAACATTGTCTTTTTTTTCTAGTTCTTCCCAAGAGAAATTATTGTTTTTTTCAAAAATATATTTTTCTAAGTCAGCGTTCAAGAAACTAAAAAGCAACAACAAAATATAAAACGATTTCATATAATCTACTCGATAAAATAATCCCATTGTTTTTTCCCTGCTTTGACGAAAATGCCTCTGGTTTTTGCGTCAAAGAACAAACGAGGTATAATAGCTTGGTTCATAGGTTGAGAGTAGAGCTCTGCTTGATTTTGAATGCCCCATTTTTGCCTATTTTTACTATATTTACATATCCATAAAAGATATTTAACCTCTTTTTTATCTTTTTTCATAATAAGAACTCTTGTATCAGATAAGTGCCCAATGTAAAACATAACTTGGTAACGAACCTCAAAGTTACCGTGCCCTTCTACCCACTTAGCTAAATTTCTTCCATATTGATATTCATCAACAGCACTATCTAATATTTTTTGTCGTTTAGGTTTTGTCATAGAAAAGATGAGACCTTTGCGACTCACTAATATAAAATCATATTTTCCTGGTAAAATGTTATAGAACGCAAAGCCCGACTTAGTAAGACCTCCACGAAAAAAAACTCCTAATCGGTAATGCATGGCAAAAATATTGAGCATCTCTTTACGTAACTCTGGAGATAACTTTCCAACAACGCTTGGAAACTGTTTTTTGGAAATATTCATATTTTTATCATCAATTACTAAATTCGTAGCATAATAGTTTTGGCGTTTTTGTTTGCGTATTTGTTTTGTGGGAAAAACAAAGGAACGTTTTTTGTTTTTCTTTTCTAAACTTAAACGCCAGCGTAAGCGCCCCCAAAATCTCTTTCCTTCTCGGGTGGTAATCATTAGGATATATCTTTTGACAATGATTTCTTTTTTAGTACTCCATTCTAAGTTTTGAGCTAAACTTTCGTGTAAAAGCTTTACATTATATATTTGTTTCAGACGAATTTTGATTCTCTTACCGCTGAAGATATCTTTAAAATGCAAAAGACGTGCATCAAGAGTACCTCGAAATTTTTCACCATTGTCAAGGGTTACTGTTGCTTCAATACAATAAAGAGGCAAACAAAAAATCCACAAGTAAATAAAAGTAATTTGCTTTATTTTTCGCATACTAACACCTTAAGAGGTGGATATTTGAGTAATCATATCTTTGACCATAGCAGATAGATCAAACTGCGGTTCCCAATTCCAGTCAGTGCGCGCGCACAAATCCTCAATGCTATTTGGCCATGAATCAGCATATACCTGGCGCTCGTCAGGAGAGTAATTACATGTAAATTCAGGGACATGCTTTTGGATTTCACTTGCTAATTCTTCGACAGAAAAACTCATGGCAGAAATATTATACGCTCCTTGCACTTTTAACATCTTGCGTTCTCCAGACATGATGTCAATAGTTGCGCGAATTGCATCTGGCATATACATCATTGGCAAACGAGTATCTTTACGAACAAAAGCAGTGTATGTTTTTGATTTTAGCGCTTCGTGAAAAATTTCTACGGCGTAATCCGTTGTACCACCGCCTGGCATTGCTTTATAACTGACAAGTCCTGGATAGCGAAGGCTTCTAACATCCAGATCATATTTTTCATAATAGTACTGGCTTAAGAGCTCACCTGACACTTTATTAATGCCATATAAAGTTGTGGGATGCAATGAAACATTTTGAGAACAGTTTTCTTTTGGGACATCAGGTCCAAAAACAGCAATAGAACTAGGAAAAAACACTTTTTTAATGCCACATTTTCTCGACGCTTCAAACACATTCCATAAGCCATTCATGTTTACTCGCCATGCTAGCTCTGGTCTTTTTTCTCCTGTTGCAGACAATACTGCTGCCATATGATAAATAGTATCGATTCTATTATCTTCAATAACACGCATAATACGCTTCTCGTCTGTGACATCTAAAATAGTGTCAACAGTACTTGATTGTTTGATATCTGATGAAATAACTTTGTCTTTTCCATATTGATCACAAAGTGCATGGTACAACTCCGTTCCGATTTGTCCACCTGCACCTGTAATTAGTACTTTTGTCATCTTTCGTTTACTCACTTATCTTTTGAACCACTAATAATTTTTTGAAACTCTTTCCAATGTAGAAAAGAAACACTTGGATTTTGCACTGTACCAGTTAGCGACAGGCCCATTACGCCATCCTTAATATAATCGATCATATCTGTGACTATAGGAATTCTCGGTATTATTTTGGGGGCTAAATTTGTACGTAATCGTATATTACAACGATCGTTTTTTATACTACCATTTCCAGAGATAGATAGTAAAGAAGAACTAAGTTGCAAAGACAAAATTTGTATTGCCTTGGGCGAGAAAGAAAATTTCATACTTCCCTCTCTAAAACTAGGTTTTGAGGGTAAAGCAAATAAATCGAATATCGCTAGAAAAATAGGGAATTCCCATAAATTACCGTTTTTAACATCAATCTTGCCACTGCCTGTAAGTTCTTCTGAATTGTAATTAGTTCCTTCAAATTTAAAGAAACCAGATAAAAGTCCAGAAACATCTACTTTTTTTTCTTTTTTTATGTCGCTAACTAATGGAGCTAAACGAACTTTATCAATTGCGAAAGATCCCTTGTATCCTCCATAACTGCTCGTGTCCATTAATAATTCGCCATGTATATTCCCATCATACATTTTTGCTTTTGGCTTTAATGAAAGATATTGATTAAAAAACTTAATATCACCATTTAAGTCTTTTAAATGGATAGAGTCTAACTGCAAATCTCCATTCTTATATTTTCCTTCCATGGTGTTTTTACCTTCAAAAGTAAAACCTGAGCAAGAAAAGTCGCCAGATAATTTACGTAAGAAAGATGAAGAGTCCATAACACTTTGAAGAAGAATATTATCTGCCTGGTAACGAAGGTACGGTTGCTTATTTTCTTCTTTGTAAAAAATGTTAAAATCGATATTTTTTATAACTCCCTTTGGTTTGAAGCTATCTAAGAATTCTTTGATATAAGGTTTTAAAGCACGATATAGTAATTTATCTATTTGTAAATTCTCAGCATGGCATTTTATATCTACTATTGTTTTATTGTCTTTTAAAATATCAACAACACCATTAATATTAATGTCTCCATGTGGTGTTTTTGATACCAAATTATTTATTTTTATAGTGTTAGTGTCGACTTCAATGGGAGCATTGGATTTTGAATGTAAATCTTTCAAATGATATGGAAAATCTCTATAGATAAAGTCTAAATTTTTAGGAAAAACAATTAAGTGAAATGGAGTTTCACCAGGGCGGATGATCAGTTGAAAATCTACAATGCCCTTCATTGCAAAATCAGACAAAGCGCTTTTCACTTCTTCAGGATAACATTGGTATAAATCTTTATCTACAATTAAATGGTTACCACTCATTGATAGTTGATAATCATTTTGTTTAACATATCCTTGTAATCTTGTTGTCATTTCTTTACGGCGTAAATAACAATTGTCTATTTTGATACCACCAGAGTTAATGAGAATAGAGCCGTAAACATCATCAAAATGATAGGGGAACTTTTGATAATGCCCCGACATATGATCAAGAACAACTTTTGCTTCCCAGTCTAGTTTTTCTTTTTGTCCCTCTAAACTTATATCTAAATCTATTTTTCCTTTCACTTGAAATAAATCGCGAATATTTTTACCTTGAGGTATATAGTCAAAAACCTTTTTTTCTATGGGATAATCATCGATCGATATTTTAAACTGATACATCTCATTTTCGACTATTCCATCAACGGTAACACGTGTATCATTAACACTTAATCCACGAGCATTTTTCAAATAAAATTTATTTGGGATAATTTTAATTGTGCCCATAATCTCTTCTACTGGATAACAAAAATTTTCGTGAAGAATTCTTACTTGATTAAGGTCAATATTTGCTTCCCAGTCTACTTTTTCTTGGTACGGAGATTTATGAACTTCTACAATCGCATCTATGTGCCCTTCGGGAGATAATTGTCGCCAGATTTTCTTACTTTTTTCATCGAGAGCATCTCGCAGGTCTTCATTTAGAAGAGCATTGTTGCCTAAGACTTTTAAATCTAAACCTATTTCCGTTTTACCATTGACTTTTTGAGGAACTAGTACTCCGTCTATTTTAAAAGTTCCTTCAACGTTGCGAGCTGTAAAATTTTGAATATCGACCTTTATGTTTTCTTGCTCGATATCGATAATCACGACTCCATTAACATCCTTTACAGGATAATAAAAATTTTTGTAAGCAATCGCTGCATCAAAACTTTCGATACGCACATGCACATCAGCATCTTCTGTTCCAGATCCGATTTTCTTGTCAACAGTAATGTCAATGTCAATTGTACCACCCTTGGGATCAATCTGTTCCCATACTTCACAAATAACTTCGTGCCAATCCCTGCGTTTTCCTAAAAATGATCGATAAATGCCTGGATGCACTTCACATTGACGGCATTTAATTTGAAGAGAAAAACACGGTTCTGGTTTTACTGCAAGCCATATTTTTCCCGTGATTTTTCCATCACCTTTGTGTCCTTGACTTTTACAAGTTAAATCATTTAAATAAAGTATGCCATTTTCAAAAAAGATGTGTCCGTTTATATTATCTACAGGGACAGGAGCTTCCCAAGGAACAGCGCGAACATCTTTAACGTAGACATCAATTCTTGGTATATAATGCACAGGGAAATTTAAATTCTGAGAAATGCTTTCGTTCCATTTTTTGGGAAATGTTATACGCCCACTAATATTTCCCTCTGCTTGAGAAAATTTCCAAATTTGATCTCCCAAAGGCATTGCATCCCAAACTTTGCGCGTTAAATTTATATCTTTGAATTCAATGTTTACATTGGAAAATCGTTCTTCATGCCAAAAAAATTTTCCTCTAGGATCTATATTGAATTCTCCATCGCAAAAATCCCAATTTCCTTTAAGCAGATTTATAGCCTCTTTGTTTACTTCAACTTGCAAATCAATATTTTCAACGGCAAGGGGTTGTTTATTCTCATAAATAAATGTTCCTTGGTTGATATCGCATAACAATTTCCAGTTTAATTGACTTTCTGGTAATTTGGTTAAGATAAAGCTACTCTTTAATCTAGTATCAATTTTTCCAATACTGGCAATTTTTTCAACTAAAGGATGTAAGGCTCTATGTTTATCTAGCCATTTGTTATTAACGACAATATTCTTAGTCATTAGAGATAAGTACCCGTGATCTTTTCCCCATTTTCCACCTTTCGAAATTACACTCTCTTGCATAAAATCACAATAAAAGTTTATATCGGTAAAGCCATCTTTGGAGAAAGGTGAACTCACTTTAAGATTTGTAATTGGGTAAGATTTATAAACACCTTTTCGAAAGTAAACTGACTTACAATTGATATTAACGTCAGTTTTTAGACCATTTTTTTTAGTGAAGAGAATATTTTTAGCTGTTACTTGTCCCTTGGCTTCTAATTCTTTGGGCCACGCTATTAGAACTTTATCTAAAGAAGAAAAGTCCAACTTCAAGTCATCACTTTTTATAAAAAAATCATCCTCTGTGTATTTTCCATTAAAAATTAAAGGTGTTTCGAGTAAATTACAAGTACCATTGAGTGAAAAATCATATTGGTTTTTCTGTAGGGATCCAGAAAAATCAATCCCAGAGAAGTTAATTTTTTCTTGGAGTAACAGATGATTTCTATAAGAAATTTCTCCATCCTTTATAATAATAGGAGGCAACTTGGTGTCTTTCTTCGGTGTTTGGTTTGGAGTAGGAGGATTTATAAAAAAATGTGAAAAATTATATTTTGACTTATATTTTTTTATGAATATCTGTGGTTTTATTATGGTTACATTTGCAATACTTTGTTTAATTAAACTAGAGAATTTTATTTTTAAAATACTAATGTTAAGTAACGTTTCATTGTCAGAATCGCGAATATGTACATCTTTGAGAACTAGTAATTTTTGGCTAAGATCAAATGTGATATTTTTAGGAGTGTCAAAGAATTGAGATGTTCCTGGGAAAAAATTTTTAATAGTTTGGTGAAATTTCGATTGTAGAAACTCTTGATTATTGGTAAGAGTGTAAAAGTAGTAACTAATTCCACCTAAAGTCGTAAGTAGAAAAAACAAGAAGAGATAAAGCATTTTTTTTTTGACATTAGGCTATCCTTGCTGGGGTTTAGGAATAATAGATAAAAGCCTCAAATATACAATATCTGAGACTTTTCATCATTACTTTGTAGTATCTTTGATAATACCATCAATAAAGTTTTTTACAAAATTTTCGTTTTTGCTACCTACAAAAAAAGATTTTGTCATTTTACCATTTGAAAATACTTTTACTGTAGGATAACCACCTTCTAAATATTTTTTTAACTCTGTATTTACATATGCATCAACATAGCAAATTTGTATTTTATTTTCTGAATATTGAGGGGCTACTTTGTCTAAAACGGTGCGCAAATTTTTACATGGTCCACACCAGTATGCTGAAAACTGAATCATTAAAGGTACTGTTGAGCTCTTTACAGCTAATTCAAATTCAGCGGTAGTTTTAAACTCTATTACTGTATTTACTGCAGATACTTCTAACTTTATTGCGTTATCAATAAATCTTTTAAGACCTACTTCTGATTTATCACCAACAATAAATTCTCCATTTGCTTTACCTTGAGTAAAAATTTTACTTGTAGGATAGCCACCTTCTAAGTAACTCTTTAACTCTGGGTTTTTGTAAGCATCAACATAACAAAATTTTATTTCGTTTGCGTTGTATTGTGGTGCTACAGTTTTTACTTTTTGTTTTAAGCTTTGGCAAGGATTACACCAATATGCTGAAAATTGTACAAACACAGGAGTTTTGCTAGAAGAAATCATTTCTTCAAATTCTTGGGTGCTTGCCAATTCAATCAACTTATTTTCTGGCGCTGTGCGTTGTGAAATAACATCAGTTACGAATGACTGGATGTAGTTTGCATTTTTGTTGCCAACAAAAGAAGAGCCCATTTTTCCCTTAGTAAAAGCTCTAGTTGTTGGGTAACCACCACTTATATACTTTTTAAGCTCAGAATTGACATAAGCATCTACATAGTAAAAAAGTACTTGGTCATCTTTGTATTTTGCACTAACGTCAATCATTGTCTTTTTTAACGCTTGGCAAGGATTGCACCAGTAAGCAGAAAACTGTACAATAACCGGAACTTGCGCTTCAGCAATAGCTTTTTCAAATTCATTTGCATTTGCTAGTTCTTTCAAATCAGCAGCAACAAAACTTGAAGCAATGCACAATACTGCACAAAGTAAAATAAAAAAACGAGACATATTACCTCCCTAGGTTCTATTTAAATTAAATCTATAAATACCATTGTATCCATGTAATTGGTAGACTACCTAATACAGTGGTACTTCATAATCTATAATATACTATATTTTTTATAAAATTGAAGTACAAAACGCGTCTTAATCACTTACTTAAATAATTCTCGATTTCTTGGCGAGTGTCATTAAGTTTAGTAATGCCAAACGCACTGAGTTTTTTTAGTCGTTTTGAGTAAGCGTTTTTATCCATAAAAAATTTCTGATCAAAAATTAAAATATCCCCAGCATTATTAGTAAAATATACTTTTTCCCAATTTTTACTAAAAACACTTACTTTGTTCTTAAAGAACCCTTTGTATATACGAAATTTATCGTTATTATTCTCTTTGTAAATAGAAATATCAAAGATATATATTTCTCCTACTGTAAAAACCGCGATATATTCTCCGTTAGGAGAAAAATAAAGCTTTTGAGGTATCCCTGGTGTTCGAAGGCTCATTATTTTTTTAGGTTTTTTAGGATCTTCGTATATATTGATGTCGCCATTTTTTAAAGCTATAGCGAACCTTGTTCCATAATAAGCAAGAGCTTGTGGTTGGTAACTTTCTTTATAATATGTGTTAATCTTTCCATTTGGAGGATAAATAGCAAAACCACCGTTTTTATTGTTTGTTTCTCTAAAACCCACAACAAGATGATTATCTTCTAGTTGTATCATGTCTACAAGTTCTAAGGTTTTATCTGTTCTCAAAGAACTGATCTTGCTTACTTTTTTGGTAGTAATATTATAAGTAAATAGCTCTAAACTAGATTTTGCCAAAAATATGTTTTTGTCATCTTTAGAAAAAAGAATACATTGAGTCTTTTCGTTTCCAAACTTTTTTATAATTTGTCTACTTTGCGGACCTAAAATATCAAAACTTAACTCGGTAAATTTTTCTGTCTCATATAGCTTTATACCACCTGAACGATGGATAGCGGCTAAATAATTTCCAGAATTGCTTAGTTTGAAACGTTTGGCTCCAAAAACGCTGCGAGGCTCAAAGAATTTGTTATTTTTCCACCCCAAAAAGCCAACCTTGCTTGTATAAATAACAAAATCTTTTCCCAAAAGTAAGCTTCTTCCGATTTCTCTGCTCGTTTTATACACAACTGTAAGGCGTTGAATAGTTTTTTTGGTATTGTCATTTGTTGAATACTTTTCAAAAGGGAAAAAATATTCCTCATAGTTTTTCTTTGTTAGCAAAGACACCAAGAGACCATTGGTCAAAGGTACCAATTGACTATTGTAATTTACAGTGCCGTTCGTTTGTGTGACATTCTGCGCTCTATCTATGGTGATAATTTTTTGGCCATTGATAGAGCTGACTAGGTCGACACTACTCTCCTTAAATATTCCTAAAAAATAGTGAGGAGCAAAGTCTAATTTGTAAATATTATTGTCGTTAGTTCGTGATAACTTACGATTGGTTATTTGGGCGTATTCTTTGGTAGAAAATAAGTCGTAGTACGAAATAATAACTTCTCCTGTATCTCTTAGCAAAGCTAATTGTGATTGACCTATTGCTATAAAGTTTTTTTTGTTAGAGGAAGCTGTTAAATTTGAAAATTCGTAGGGGAATGTTTTGATGGTGTTTTTTCTAATATCAAAAACAGAGAGTGTTAGTCGTGAGAGTAAGAACAATTGTTGTTCTGCTTTATTCATCGTTATTTTTGTACGGTCGTTTACAAGTTTAACCACTTTGTGTTGTAATTCTTTTTTTCTGATGTTATAAGTTGAAATTGTGCTGTTATAAACAATAACAAGGTTTTCTTTACAAAAGTCAGTAAAAAATAAACCGCGAATAGGAATTTTTTGTATGATTTTTTTATCTTTATGGCTATATATACAGACAAATTCATTGTTTTTACTTGAAGAAAAACAAATATACTGACCTTGCGAATCAAAAGAAATATTGTTGAGATAACCTTCAAACGAAATAAATTTACGTTTTTTGGCTACCTCAACAAAGTGTAAATATCCTTGGTCCTCAATAATTATCAAATTTTCATCAGGGGAAAAAATACACTTTGATTTTTTTAAATTTTTGGGAAGCCCTACCAAGGTAGATACTGATTTTTGGGAAAACCCTTCTTTTTCGTGTTTTTTCCACAGCAACCAATCTTCTTGTATTTTCTGTAGAATGTAATTACTCTTAGGAGAAACACAAATACTTAGGGGTTCTGTCTCAAAAACATGAGATTTTTTTTCAGGAAAATTAGGCAAAACTGAAAATCGTAAATGGTTATCTAAACGGCGATAGTAACGTGCGTTTTCTTTTTTGTGTTTTTTGTAATACTTAGGAAGCCATTTTTCTTCTTTACTAAGAGCGTTGTCTGCTAATTGTAATACTTCAGTTGCATCACCACTGTGATTCTTTTCTAAGTCATGTTTTGTCTTTTGTATATTGTCATATGTAATATATAAAATTCTCTCAGCCTTTATTTTCTTATGTAGATCTTTAAATTTTTCAATAACAGATAAATGAAAGAATTGTTCATCGCTCTTGGAAAGCAAGTAATCGTCGATTGTTTTTTTATTTGCTTTTATCACTTGAATATGCCCATCAAAACTCGTTACTAGGGCTTCTAATAGTTCTTTTGTTTTTCTTGTTTTTTCTTTCTGATAAAAAATAGCTAAACTTATACAACCAAAAATTATTGTTATACCAGAAAGAATTATTATGGCATTTTTAAATATATTTTTCACAAGTTTGTGAATGAAACCTGGTGGTTTTAGTCTTATAGGCTCTTTGTCAAGATAAGATTGAATTTCCTTGTACAGAAATTCAGTAGAAGAAATTCTACGTTCAGGGGTTTTTTCTAGTGCTTTCAAGCAAATAGTTTCAAGGTCGCCTTCCTTGGGAATAGAAACATTGAGCCTTGAAGGTGGTATAGGTTCGGACAAAGTTAATTGATAAAGTAGTTCTACTTGGTTTTCACCATCAAAAGGTACGCGTCCTGTTAACATTTCGTATAGTATAACTCCCAAAGCATAAATATCTGCTCGGTGATTGCCACCTTTACCTTTTGCTATTTCAGGAGCCATGTATGTTAGTGTACCAAAGATTTCGCCTGTTTTTGTCAATCCATTTTCTTGCTCTATGTTTTTAGCTAGACCAAAGTCAACGATAACTGGTTCACCATTTTTGCGCACCAGAATATTTTCTGGTTTTAAATCGCGGTGTAAGATGTTTTCTCCATGTGCATAAACCATCGCTGCACATATTTTTGCAAACAACTCTACTTTTTTCTCGATAGACAAATCCGTGATGTACTGGCTTAGAGACACACCTTCTACGTAATCCATTACAAAAAAATGATACGGCTCTTCATATATATCATATATTCTAATTATATTAGGGTGCTGAATTTGGGCAACAGCTTTTGCTTCTACTTGAAAACGTTTTATCGCTTCTTTATTGTCCTTGTTAAGGATTAGTTTAAGAGCGCATTTTCTTTGTAAATCAGAATCATAAACAAGGTATACAGCGCCCATTCCTCCGCGGCCTAATTCACGAAGAACTTCGTACTTTCCTATCATCTTTGGAGTCCATGATTCGGCGTCGATCCAGTTTGTTTTATCTTTTGACAAAGCAAAGTCTTTTCCCATACGACCGTTTTTGATATACATTTCTATTTTTTTTGTCGTATAGGGCCCGAAAATATTACCATCTAATTTACCACGAACAAACCACATATCTTCCATTTCTTAACTTTCTCCTAGCGAAATTTGTGAAAGAAAATAGTTAAAAAAGCAAAGCTTCGAGTCATCACTTGTTTAAATAATTTTCGATTTCTTGGCGGTATTCATTAAGTTCATTTGTGTTAAACATATTGATTTTTTCTAGCCGTTGTAAATACGCATCTTTGTTTGTAAAAAACGCTTGATCAAAAACTAAAACATCTCCAGAACTATTTGTGAAGTATGCTTTTTTCCAATCATCACTAAAAGTACCTATGCGATTTTTAAAATGTCCTTTGTATATACGGAATATGTCGTTTGGCTTATTTTCATCGTAAATAGAAATATCACAAACATATATTTCTCCTGCTGTAAAAACAGCAATGTACTTTCCGTCGGGGGAAAAAGAAAGTTTTTGGGGTATTCCTGATACTCTGATGTGTATTTTTTTTTCAGGATTTTTAGGATTTTCGTATATGTTGATGTCGCCATTTTCTAAAGCTACAGCAAATCTAGCTTCGCGATGAGTAAGAGCACATACTCGATAACCTTCTTTGAAATATTCAGTTACTTTCCCACGAGGAGAATAAATAGCAAAGCCTCCATCTTTACTATTTAAATCTCTAAAACCTAAAATAATATGTTTATCTTTTAACTGAATCATGTCGAAAAGTTTTAGGCTTTTGTTGGTGGTGAAAGAGCTGACATTAGTTATTTTTTTTGAGGTGATGTTATAGCTAAATAGTTGTAAGTCTGGCTGTGCTAAGAATATGTTCTTGTCATCTTTAGAAAAGAGAGAACAGGTAATTTCATTGCGACTGCCCATTTTTTTTAGATAACGTCGTCCTTCGAAACCTAAAATATCAGAGTTGAAAGGCTTATCGAATTCGTCTGTTTTGTATAATTGTATTTCATTTAAACCATAGTTAATAGCTAAATAATTACCTGAATGACTTAAATCAAAACTATACGGTGATTTTAAGATTTTGCTATATCCTTTAAATTCTTTATTTTTCCATACCAAAAAAGCAATCATGCTTGTATAAACAACAATATCTTTTGCGACAAGAGTACCTCTCGCAATTTCTGCGACTGTTTTATAAATTCCCATAAGATGTTGAATTATTCTTTGTGTATCCTTATTGACGGAATATTTTTCAAAAGAGAAAAAATATTCTTCATAGCCTTTTTTTGTTATTAAAGAAACTAAAAGACCATTTGGTAAAGATGTTAATTGACCATTAGAAATAGCGAGTTTGTTAGTCTGTGATAAGTTTTGTGCTTTATCGATAGTTATAATTTTTTCACCATTAATTGTATTCACTAAATCGATGCTGTTTTCTTTGAAAATACCTAAAAAATAGTGAGGGGCAAAATCTATTTTGTAAACACTGTCATTATTGCGTCGTAGTAACCTACGATTTGTTATTTGAGTGCTCTTATTTGCTGAAAACAAGTTGTAATACGAAATGACAACTTCTCCTGAATTTCGTAATAAGGCTAACTGTGATTGACCAATGACCATAAAACTTTTTTTATCAAATGGAGTTTCTAAACCAGTAAACTCATAAGGGAAAGTCCTTAATGTGTCTTTTGTAATATCAAAAGAAGACAGTGCTAAACGCGATAACAAAAACAATTGTTGGTTTTTCTTGTCAAGAGTAACTCTAGAACGGATGCTTGCAAGATCGAGGTTTATGTGCCTTAGTTTTCTTGTTCTTAGATTGTAAATTGAAATAGTTTTTTTGTGAACAACAACAAGAGTGTTTTTACAAAAACCTGTGAAGAATAAATAATTACTAGGTATTTTTTGTATGATTTTATTTTGTTTACGACTATATATACAAATTAAACGTTTACTATTTCTATATGAAAGAAAACATACATAATTATTATTCGCATCGAAAGAAATGTATGTTAAATAACCTTGAAATGACGTAAGCACGCGCTTTGTTGCTACTTCAACAAAAAATAAATGTCCTTGCTCTTCGATGAAAATTAGCTTTTCATCGGGAGAAAAAATACATTTTGCTTTTTCTATACTTTTGGGAAGTCCTATTAGAGTAGACTCTGTTTTTTTCAAAAATCCTTTTTCTTTATCTCTTTTCCACAATAACCAAGATCCTTGTTGGTTCTTTTGTAGAATGTAATTGTTGATTGGAGAAACGCAGACACTCAGTGGTTTATTTTCAAATTCGTAGGATTTTTTTTCAGGAAAATTAGGTAATACTGAGAAGCGTAAATGATTATCTAAACGGCGGTAATAACGGATATTTTCTTTTTTGTGTTTCTCATATTTCTTACTACGAAGCCATTCTTTTTCGTTATTAAGTAATTTATCAGCTTTATCTAATAGTGTCTTCTCATCGTTACTATTTTTCGAAAGAGATTGTTTTGCCTTTTGTAGTTCTTGATAAGTTTTATACAAAAGCTCTTCTGCTTCTATTTTATTCCAAAGATCTTTAAGTTTTTGAGTAACAGTTAAATGAAAAAATTGCTCGTCACTTTTTGAACGTAAGTAATCGTCTATTGATTTTTTATTTGCTTCTCTTAAACCATTGTAGCCATTAAAAACGTCTTCTTGGCTCTTCAACAATTCATTCTTAGTTAGCGAATAATTATCTTGTACTTTTATTTGTAATTGATAACTATTCCATGAATAAGAAAAGATGGCCGCAAGACAAAAAGATAATGGAGTGAGCCATATAGCATTGTCTTTTAGCCATTTCATCAATTTTTGAGTTGAACTTGGTGGTTTTAAGCGTATAGAGTCTCCTGCGATATAACTTTGGATTTCCTTGTATAAAAACTTTGCAGATGAAATTCTATGCTTAGGTAAT
The DNA here is from genome assembly GCF_041508025.1 of Candidatus Uabimicrobium helgolandensis. Classification (NCBI taxonomy): domain Bacteria; kingdom Pseudomonadati; phylum Planctomycetota; class Candidatus Uabimicrobiia; order Candidatus Uabimicrobiales; family Candidatus Uabimicrobiaceae; genus Candidatus Uabimicrobium; species Candidatus Uabimicrobium helgolandensis. The sequence goes on along the minus strand of NZ_CP165719.1, from coordinate 7,915,367 downwards.
TTTTCTAATGCCTTCAAACAAATGGTTTCAAGGTCCCCTTCTTTTGGAATTGAAGTATTGAGTGTTGAAGGTGGTATTGGTTCCTTTAAGGTTAGCTGATAGAGTAATTCCATGTGATTTTCGCCATCAAAAGGAACACGCCCTGTTAGCATTTCGTAGAGTATCACACCCAAAGCATAAACATCTACTTGATGAGTTCCGCGCTTTCCTCTTGTTATCTCAGGAGCCATGTATTTTAATGTACCAAAAATTTCACCTGTTTTTGTTAGGTCGTTCTCTTGCTTAGAGTTTTTAGCTAGACCAAAATCAACAATAACTGGTTCGCCATCTTTACGTACTAAGATGTTAGCTGGTTTTAAATCGCGGTGTAAAATGTTTTTTTTATGTGCATAGACTATGGCGTCACATATTTTGGCAAATAGCTCTATTTTTTTCTTGATAGGTAAATTTATAGTATATTGATTTAGGGGTATACCTTCTACATAATCCATTACAAAAAAATGGTGTGGCTGTTCTTGTATGTCATGAATTTTAATTATATTCAAATGATCAATTTGTGCTACAGCTTTTGCTTCTAATTGAAAACGTTTTATCGCTTCTTTGTCATCTTTACTGAGAATTACTTTGATAGCACATTTTCTTTGTAAATTGGAATCATAAGCAAGATAAACAGCTCCCATACCTCCGCGACCTAGCTCACTTAGGATTTCGTATTTTCCCATCATTTTAGGAGGGGACCATGATTCGATATCGGTCCAATTTGTTTTATCAGATGATAAAACATAGTTTCCTCCTACGCGGCCATCTTTGATGTATGTTTCTAAAAGATTCGCTGTATATGGTCCAAAAGTATTACCGTCTAGTTTACTACGAATAAACCACTCGTCTTTCATTTTTTAACTTTCTGCCGTAATTTTTCTCCCCAAGTATACACAACTGGAATAATAACAAGAGTTAATAGTGTAGAGGAGATAAGTCCGCTCACCACAGTAATTGCGAGTGGGCTGCGAATCTCAACCCCTTGTCCGCCGCTTGCCGTAAATATTCCAGTCATAGGTAATAACCCCAGTAGTGTCGTCAGTGTTGTCATCAAAATAGGACGTAAACGCGTTTGTGCCCCTTGTACCGCTGCTTCAGCAATTTCAAGCCCTTGGTCGCGTAACTGATTAATGAAATCGATCATTACAATAGCATTGTTTACAACAATACCACAAAGGATGATAACTCCAATAAGAACAATTATCGATATCGGAATATCAAGTAGTACCAGAGCAAAAATAACTCCAATGAATGCCAGCGGTAAAGTAAACATAATCATTAGTGGTTGAAATAAAGATTCAAACTGGCTTGCCATAATTGCATAAACAAGAAATGCCGCTAACAAAAGAGCAAACTGCATACTGCGTGTCGCTACTTCTTGTTCCTTGCTTTGGCCGCCGATGTGAAATTTATATCCATCAGGCCACTGCATAGAACCTAATATTTCATCAATTTGCGTTGCCGCTCCCTGCAAATCCATGCCATAGATATTTGCGGTGAGTAAAATAACGCGTTGTTGTTGTATGTGGCGTATTTCTGATGGACCAGTTCCTTCTTTTATATTACTTACTTCGCGCAAGTATGTACGATTTTCATCGCTATTCACCGTCATATTATTTAAAGATCTCATATGACTACGATCTTTACTACGTAGACTGACAATGATAGGTATCTCTTTTTCTTTTACTCTAAATTTACCGACATCTTCCCCTTGAATTTTATTACGTATTAGGTTTGCGACATCAGAAAGAGTTAGGTTATTTTTAAATAAATAATCGCGATTATAGAAAATATGTAATTCTGGGTTACCTCGTTCAACGGAAACTTTAACGTCGTACAATGCTTTTATTGACTGCATGTTTGTAGCAGCTTCTTCACCTATCTTCTTTAGCTTTTGTAAATCGAATCCGTAAATTTCAATTTCAATAGGTGTCTTAAAAGAAAATAAACTTGGTCGCGAAAACCGTATAGATTTAATTTCAGGGTCGCGGGGTATTTTTTGGCGCAAACTATTTAAATAATTGTCTTCTTCTAAAGGAGGTACTTGTGTTGTATCTAATAAGCACGTTACAACACCTGTATGTTCTCCCTCATCATCCGTGCTTGTTGCCGTTTTTTCAGCGCCAATACGACTAAAAACTTGTTTGATTTGAGGTTGTTTTTGTAGAAATTGTTCGTATTTTTGTAGAACCTCATTGCTCTTACGTAAAGGTGATCCAACAGGTAAAGAGATATGAACACTAAACTCGCCTTGGTGTAGTTCTGGAACAAGTTCAGCTCCTACATAATTTTTTAGGCAAAAAACAGCTCCACATATAAGAATAATACATATGAAAGCAATAATCAGGGGCCGGAAAATAGCAAAGCGTAAAACGCGTCCGTAAAGGCCGGTGCTTGCGCTAAAAATACTAGAAATGGCAGTTAAAGGCCACATGACAATTTTGAAAATCATAGCTACACAAATGGCAACACAGTATAAAGTTAGTAAGCATAAATGTGTAAAAAGGATACATATTTTAGTGGCAAGTTCAGTTGGTAACAAAACGCAACTTTTCAACAACATAAATATTTTTTTGTACCATGGCGCTAGGCGCCAGGTCTCTTGTAGATATTTTATTGTTGGGAATTTTAAGTAGTCGCTCCATTGCCATTTATTTTCTATCAGGTTACTACTAAAATTACGCGATGCTAAAACAGGAATAACAATGATAGCCATAACTAGCGAAGCGATAAGAGAGAAAACAACTGTTAATGCTTGGTCTTGAAATATTTGTCCAGCAATACCTTCGATATATAAAATAGGAAAAAATACTGCAATAGTTGTTAACGTTGATGCAGTGATTGCTCCTCCCACTTCCGATGTACCAATTACCGCGCTTTCCTTGGGGCTTTTTCCTGCATTTCGGTGGCGAACAATGGATTCCAGCACCACAATCGCATTGTCAACAAGCATTCCTATTCCGAGTGCTAAGCCGCCAAGGGACATAATGTTTAAAGAAGTTTTTGATAAATGTAGTGGTGCAAAGGTCGCGATTACGCAAATAGGAATAGTGATAGCAATAATAAAGGTACTTCCAGGGCGTCTTAAAAACAAAAACAGAACGATAATTGCCAGAATTCCACCTGTAATACAAGTATTGATAACTTCATCTATGGCATGACGAATAAACTCTGATTGATCTGATAAGATTTGTAATTTAACTCCTTTGGGAAGTTCTGCAACTACCCAGGTGACTGTCGATTGGGTACGCCCAAAACCTCTAGAACCTCTACCTTGTTTTTTGTCTTTGCTTTCTTTGTTTTCTTTGTCTTTACCTTCTTTGTCTTTACCTTCTTTATCTTTACCTTCTTTGTCTTTACCTTCTTTGTCTTTTTTGTTCTTATCTTTACCTCTGTTTTTATTACCTCTTTGTCTGCGCCCGCCTCCGCGAGTAGGCTTGCCTCTTCTTTGTGAAAATGTTGTTTGTTTTTGTTTTTGCTTTTTACGAATACCTTGTTTTTCGCCACCAAACAATTTGAATTTTATAGCACGTGCTACAGTGACGATATTCGCATCAGCCTCTTTGAATATTTCAATTTCAACCGAAGGATTTTTACCGATACGAGTAATAATTTCTCGCTCGCGATTTGTTCTGTGAACACGTCCAAGTTCTTTTAGGGAAATGTTAACACCTTCTTTGTTGACTATTGGGAGGTTGCTCATTTCTTTTAATGTTTTGAATTCATTTTTTGTGCGCACAAGGTATGTTCTTTCGCCTTCGCGAATGGAGCCACATGGTGTATTTAGATTTTCTTCGCGAATACGTTGTACAACGCGGCTAATAGGGACACCAAATGCTGATAACTTGGTTTCTTCTAAATCAATGCGTACTTCTTCTTCTAATCCTCCCTTAACTTTGACAGATGCAACACCTGGTATTGTTTCTAGTGCTCTTTTTATCTCTAGTTCACTGATATCACGTAAGGCAAATAACGAGGCATCACCGTAAATACCGATTCGCATAATAGGATCTAGCGAAGGATCGTAGCGCAAAATAAGGGGTCTTTTGGCCTCTGCTGGAAGCCCAACGCGATCTAATTTTTCTCTAACTTCTTGGATAATCACAGCCATATTAGTGTTCCAGGCAAATTCGAGAATTACATCAGAAATTTCGGAGCGAGATGTAGAACTATATGCCACTAAATTGCTAATTGCTGCAAGAGCCTCTTCTATTTTTTCTGTAACGTTTTTTTCCACTTCTTCGGGTGCGCTACCTGGATACTCTGTACGAATAGTCAATGTTGGGTATGAAATTTCTGGCATTAAATTGACTGGTAATCTTTGATAAGAAACGAATCCAAAAAGAGCAACTGCAATCACAACCATAGTAACGGCAACTGGTCTAGAAACAGCCAAAGAAACAATGTCGTGAATCAAAGTGAAATTTGGTTTATTTGTTTGCATGTAGTCACCGTATCTCTTATAAGTTGAAAATTACAATTTAGAATATCGTTAAACGTGTTTGGTAGCCGTGGTTTAATAATATGGCGATGATTGTGGCTGCGAATAGGTCAGAAAACTTTTCTATTAGAAGTTGTATGCTATCAAAAATGATTTCGATTATTCATTTACGCCTAAGGCTACCGTTTACCTACATTGAATATCGTAAAATGTTTAATATCGCACGCTGTTCGTAAATAATAAAAGCGAGCGTCACTGCCATTAAGTTCGAAAAATAAAGGCTCTAGAAGGATTAACAAAGAATAATCTCCTATACTGTAAGGATTACAGTCGCATATTACCCTTGTCCTTTGCGAAAACAGGGACCCAGGTATATAAATTTTGAATAAATTATGTCAAAATTATTGCTTTCGCGACAACAACACACTTTTTGAAACCTTGTATATAGTGATTTACAAATAGCATGGGCTCCCTTATACCGCAAAGAAATTTCTCTTAACTTAATGGCAGTGAAGTGTGAACCTACTATTACTTGTAGGGACTACCTTACTTTTTATTGACACGTTCTACGTACTTGCCATTTCGCGTATCGACTTTTATTGTTTCGCCCTCTTTAATAAAAAGAGGTACTTGCACTTCAAGTCCTGTTTCTAAAACAGCTGGCTTTGTAGCTCCTTGTGCAGTATCACCTTTGGCACCAGGTAATGACTCTGTTATTACTAAATTTACAAAATCAGGCATTGCTGTCTGCAATACTTCACCTTCATAAATTTTAAAAGAAATACTATCGTTTTCCTTTAAAAATTTCAAATACCCTTTAACTTTTTCTTCCGGTATCGGCATTTGCTCATAAGAATCAGGGTCCATAAAGTAAAATAAATTTTTGTCACGATAAAGGTACTGCATTTGTTTCTTTTCGACAATTGCTTGTGTCAATGATTCTTTAGCGCGGAAAGTATGGTCAAAAATACTACCGGTATTTAAATTTTTCAACTTTGTACGTACAAAAGCAGGACCTTTTCCTGGTTTGTGATGTTGAGATTCTACAACTTCGTGTACAACGTTATTCATCAGGATGGTCATTCCAGATCGTAGATCATTACTATTCATGTTTCATTCCTAAAACAGTGTGTCTAAAAAAAAATTGTGTGATAAAGATTAGCAAATCTTATACCACACAATTGTCTTATTTTCTATATTTTTTATCGTTACATACACAGGTTATCTTTTATAACAACCTCTGTTATTGAAATGCCGACGATAATAGTTTGAACCTCGACTACCACGGTAACGATAATTTTTGAAATGGCGATTTCGTCGCGGAACAATTATTGAATATGGCGAAGCGTTAAAACCAAAGCGATTGCCAGAAAATCCTTGACCGTACACTCGTACACGACGAGCGTTTGGATAGTTTTTGTATCCGCTGTTGTAGTAAAGACCTCTGTTCAAGATATCAGATGGACTATTGTAATCTTTTTCCGGGAATCCGTACTGATGGCTGTAGTATGTAGAAAGAAAGAATTGATCAAAAGGCTTTAATTCGCGCTCATCTTCGCGCTCATTTTCGCGTGTTTGTTCTCTTCTATCATCGCGTCTTTCTTGGATAGCTACTTCTTCACGTTGTTTTTTTACAACTTTTTTAGCCGTTTTCTTTTGAGGTCTTTGCTTATTTTTTGTAATTCTTTTTGCTCTATCGACTAGAGTCTTAATTACTTTGTCACTAACACCTGCTTTTTTTAATTTGATAATGTCATTTGTGCTTAAGACAATTGGTTCGTCAGAAACAGCAATTACGCTAACAATAATATCATCGCCAACGTTTGCGTTCGCTAAACTAATCACATCATCAACATCCAAGCAATAGGCACTGGTGCTGAGAAGTAAAACAATTAATAGAGATGTAATCGTTCTCATACAACCCGCCTTTCTATTTTTAAGAGTATAGCGAAATTTTATACAATATATTATTACATATATTTCACTAAATGCAAATTATCTATTACTTTACAGATAAAATTTAGTTTTTTTCTACATTGGAATTTGTTGTTTTTGAAACAGTCATGAGTGGTTCTTTTGGTACTTCAAAGTTCAATTCAGATAAACTACCGTTTAAAGTGAAAGGAGTAGAAAAACAATCAGTTTTGTTTAGTCCCCATAAGAATTCTCTAGCATTCATTGAGAAAACCTGTGCTTCATCAGAAGATTGTAACTTGGCATTTTCAAAAAGTACTTCTCCATTGCCACTTAGCAGACCTTGGTCATATTTTCCTTTAAAAGAAACGAGTATGCTACCGGCAGTAAACCATATGTCGCTACTAGATTCGTGCAAAAATCTATAGTTTGCCGCTGGTATGTCTGTAGCAAGTATTTCAATTTCAACAGGAGAAAGAGGTATTGCTGATGAGCTTAAATTGCGAACAGCAAACTGTAGCTCCAATATTTGTTCGACACTTTTATCTTGATCTTGAAAATAAATCTTTAGTTTTGAACATTCAATTTGGTCGATAAAGTAAACAGACTTTTTCTTAATATAATTTGCTGAAGCTGATTGAAAAATCATTTCATTTTCTTGCAAATCATCAAGTTTTGACAACTTGTTTGTGTCTGTTTCATTAAGTAACGTTTGTACAGCTAGAGGTTTCTTTGGTGAATGAAGAAAAATGTAATCCTCTACCATTTTAATACGTTTTTGTTTCTGAGTGACTTCTGTATTGTTCGTTGCGCGCAGTAGTTTATGAAATGCTCTGACCCAATCATTTTTTTCGGGAGTGGTGTCAGAAAACATGTTTAGCTGCGAAAGATTTAGCTTACCATCTTTTTTTACTAAATAAAGTTTTGTTCCGCTCAAATTAGCATTGTTTATTTTGAGTTGTTTGTTAAAGATAGACGTCAAAGAAAAATCAATGTTCAAAAAGTCACTAGTTAATAGTATAGTGTTACTTTTAGGGTTTTTTATTTCCATTTGACTAATTAAAATTTTTCTGTTCCACACATCCAACGAAGCATTTTCTATTTCTATATGTAGTCCTAACTCAGGATTTACATATTTTTCAATGTACCATTTGGTAACAATACCGCTACACAAAGAGACAAAAGCGAGCATTAATACAGATAAAATTAAAAGATATATGGTCAAGTGCGAACGAAGTATTTTATTTCCTTTTACTTCATTATCTTTCCACAATGTACTACGAATTTTTGTTGCCATTTTACTGTAATGCAAAGAGTTAGCCAGAGAGGAACCTGTTAATTTTACCGCTATTAAATAGGTAACAATGTATAAAAAAAATGCAGTCACTCCTGCAATCATCCAAGCTCCAAAAGCACTATAGCGGTTGAGTTCGAAAAATGAAAGAATAGGGGTATGTGTGAGTTCTTCCCAAAAAAAACTCCACGAACTATTTCCGCCAAGAAAGTAAAAACCTACTTGATGAGAAAGCTCAAGTAACCATATCTCACTTATTCCCCAAAAAATTAGAGTACTACACAACACAAAAGGTATTGAAAAACGAAAGATTAACAGCAATGGTAAGAATAGTAGCCATGTTACACCTGCACTGTAAACGAGTCCTATAATTGTTCCAATTGCTATACTTAAAGCTTTTTGATTTGCAGTACCATGACAACGAAAAAGTCCAAATAAATACCTAAATATCGACATAATTTATTTCCTTTACTGCCTAGTTAATCAAGTTTTGTGCAAAAAAAAATCGCAAAATTTCCTAAGGATTTATTTAGGGCCTGTCCCCCACATCGTACTGCGCTAAATATATTGCTGGGTGGGACATGCGCACTGGTTACACCCATTTTAATTGTACGGTGCTGTTATAAACAAGTCAATTTCAAAACATTATTTCAATTGTTGGTGAAATCAATATCAATAAGGTATATTTTATAATTGATGACGATGTCTTTAAACGATAAACTTAATGTGGTAAAATGCAAGTCTATTGTTTTGGAAGGAACATACTGATGAAAAAAATACTAATTATTGAAGACCAATTAAATTTAATTAAGCTCTTAAAAAGAGTACTAGAAAAAAAAGGATACTTCGTTACAGCTTGTTCTGATGAACATAAAGGACTTTCTCATTTTAAAGAAGGGAAGTATGATTTGCTTGCGCTTGATTTTAACTTGCGCTCCATCTCAGGGCAGGAGATTATCTGTCAAATCAAAGAAAAATTCCCTTCTTTTCCTATACTTATTATGAGTGGAAAAGCAAATGATTTTATACAAAAAAATTCTTATGAAAACATATGCTTTATGCTTAAACCATTCTCTATTTCTAATTTCACAAAAAATATCCAGCAGCTTCTTAAGTAATGAAATTACATTTGAAATGTACAAGGTTACATTTTAATCCACCCAATACTAATAACTTAGGTTTAATGTTACTACTTTTTACAAAGTTATCAAACTACTTTAATGGTGGTGTTTCTAAAAGTAAATGCAGTATGTTATTACGAAATGATTGAGTTGTTGTCATGGATAAATGATCTCCTTTTAGAAGATATGTTGCTGAAAATTGAATATTGCTTCTAACCCAAGGTTTCCACTTAGTGCCTTGTCTATTATCCGCAAGAGCGTTTGAAATCGTAACAACCCCATCTCCTGGCGCTTGTAAATCAGAATTAAAGTCTAACTTTAGTTTTCCGTTTTCTTCATACACATATACTTTTTCTTGTGTTAACATTGATTTTGATGCAAATAAAACAATTTGCGAAGGACAATCGTTTTCAGGTTTAGCATCAAGAGCGTTATGAAATTGTTTAGCACGGTCAAAGGCACTTTGCATATAGTGCTTTGCAAGTTGTACGCGCGTTTTATCATCAGGAAATAAAAATTTCAAGTATTGTTTTTGATTTTCAGAAAACATGCCCCATTTATTTTTTTCCCATAAGCTAGCATCGTACATATCAAATTCAATCGATTTTCCAGTACGGTCAATAAAAACTTTGTGATGTTGTCGTGGGAGCAGTTGATATAACGACGGATAAGTAGTAAGAAGTGTAGCTTGGAATTTAGGTAGAACAAAAGAATACTCTTGACCATTATACAAGGCATCTACAGCACTTATGGAGCCTGTATTTGGCGTACCTACTTGAATTAAACGCGAGACGCGTTTTGCCCCCTCCCAAGTGATTTTTTTGTCCTGTTGTTCTGTGATATCAACTCCTCCGTACTGTAAATAGTAGCGAGCAACAAGTCCTCCCATTGAATGTGCAACAATATCAAATTTTACTTCACCGCGATTAAAACCACGTTCTTTATCTTTTTGAGTTACGTATTTTGCCGTTTTCTCCAAAAATTCTGAAAGTAAAATAGCGTTGGTTATGTTATCTTTGCGCCAATCATAAAAAAAAGAAAAACACGTATAATGATCTTCATCGTACTCTATATCTTGATAAACTTGATCTAAATACCCACCAACTCCCAAAGTTTGTAAAATCGATAAATAGACATCAACAGAAAGATTAATGCCAAATAAATTCACACTTATTTTATCCAAAGGACCGCTCGCATAGACATCATCTTTAAAGTAAGCTATAGAGTGCGGTGTTGATTTTGTATTTACTTGCCAAACAGGAAAAGCAAGAGCTCGTAACCCTTCTTTAGAATTAGGGTCAATACCATCTTCTGTAAAAGCACCCCACACAATTTTTTCTGTTCCTTGTTGCACTAGTCGCGCACCAGTAATACCATGCAATAAAACTACAGGATTACGATCTTCATTTTTTGCTGCTTGTTTGTATATATCACCTAAAGGAAGATGATCTACACCACTACAAGAAACCGCCATGCATAGAATAATAAATGTAACTATTTTCATATCAATACCCTAATTATTAGTCTTATCCCTTGAAAATTAAATACAGAGGACACAGAGAAAAAAGGAAAACTAATTAAGAACAAACGTGATGTGGATAGTTAAAGTAGTGTAACCTATCTAATATAACCTAAGATAGTTCGCATAGGTGTTACTTTCTTTGCTATAAAGACTACAGAATTGTTAATATAGCTTCAGCATTACTCACCGAGAATTCACCTGGTTGTTCTAAAAAAATATGCTCAATAATGGTGTCGTTTACTACCAAAGCGTATCTTTTTGAACGAGTTCCTCCGAAGATACCTGTATCTTTGTCAACACCTAATGCCTTTGCAAAATTTGCTCCACCATCTGCAAGCATTACAATATTTTCAGCAGCAAGTGCTTTTTGCCATGCTTGCATAGTATAAGCGTCGTTTACTGCAGTACATGCAATAATGTCGATACCTTTTTCTTGTAATTTGTTGTATAAATGTACAAAACCAGGCAAATGCTTTTGTGAACATGTAGGAGTAAAAGCACCAGGAACAGCAAATATAATAGCTTTTTTTCCTGAAAATATTTGTGGTGTTGTTAAATCTTCTATCTTACCGTTATTGACTTGCTGAAAAGTAACTTCGGGTAATGTTTCTCCAACTTTAATCATAATAACTCCTAGTTATATGGGACACGGGTGGCTTATAAGTTAACACACCATTCAGGTAGTAGATGATTGGGGGCAGTAATTGTTAGTGATTTTTTTTGGAATTCATGAAAAATTTTGATTTGGTAACTAACAAGATGTAACTCCCCTGAGGGTAATCCTCCATAAAAATAATCGCCTACTATAGGCATACCTAGATGTGCGCAATGTACGCGTAGTTGGTGAGTTCTTCCAGTAATAGGGTGCGCTTGTATTGCTGTACAAATTTGTTTTTCAATTGGATGATCGCGTAACTTTGTAAATTTCGTGCAGGCCTTTTTTCCTTCACTTTCTACGACTTTACGTAGTACTGGATGTAAAGGATTACGTCCTATATAATTTTCAATTGTTTTATTTTGCCATGATACTGCTCCCGTTGCAAGTAATTGATATGTTTTCTGCGGCTTTCTACTTTCAAAAGCTTGTTGTAAAGAACGGTTCATACGTGCAGATTTGCTTACCAACATAATTCCCTGAGCAGAATTGTCTAACCTTGAAGGTAAATGTAAAGATTGCTGCGCATAATTTTCTAGCATTGTTTTAGCAGAAAAATATTTTTGATCTCGGCTGCGTACGGAAGGGAGTTTTGCTGGCTTGTAGAAAGCAAGAAGATCTTCGTCTTCATATACTATATAGTCATTCTTGAAAGTAGGGAAAAAATTTTCAAGGTGATAAACATCGAATTTGGGTTCGAAATATTCTATGCGCGAAGGATAGGAAATTTTTATATCATTATTGATACGTACACCATTTACATATAAGCCACCTATTTCTATACGTTTAGACCAACTTTTATAAGAAATATGTGGTAACTTCATTGCTAAAAAATCAATGACTGTGTTATGGTTATTTTGGGTAACTGTCCAGGTATGATAAATACTTGTTAGTTGTTTTTGTAAGAGTTTTAAATCTGTTGTCATTACAAACAATCTATAAAATTTTTACTTAGGGCATATTCCTGTTTATATTTTTGTAAAATACGAGTTATGTTAAACAGTAGCAAACATTTCGAAAATGAATGGTATTGTGTGTACTTGAAAAGTAACAAAGCTAATGTTTAAAAGTATTGAATTATAGAAATATGAATGGGACGCGCTCTAAAGTAGTGAGTCGCAAAATTTTTGCGACTCACTTAACATGCGATAAAAAACGGTAGAACATCTTGAAATGCCTATTTTATAGGTCATTAATTGAGTTTTTTACCTTCTTCGATCATAACAGGAAGGACTTCAAAAACATCTCCAACAATTCCGTAGTCTGCTACTTGGAAAATAGGAGCTTCTTTGTCTTTGTTTATAGCAACAATTACCTTGGAAGTTCTCATACCAGCTAGGTGTTGAATAGCTCCTGATATACCACATGCTACATATAACTGTGGTGATACAGTCTTTCCTGTTTGCCCTACTTGCTCTTTGTGAGGTCTCCAGCCAGCATCAACAACAGCGCGCGATGCACCGTTTACACCTCCTAGTGTGCTTGCAAGTTCTTCGATAAGATGAAAGTGCTCAGGCCCTTTCATTCCTCGCCCTCCAGAGACAATAACTGATGCTTCTGTTAAATCTAGTTTTTGTTCTTCTGCTTTTTCCACATTCACAATTTTAATCTGAAAGGCTTTTTCGGAAAAAGTTACATCCATTTTTTCAACTTGTGCTTCAACAGTTGTTTCTTCTGCTGGAAATACATTTGGACGCAAAGAAACAAAAGCAGGTTTTTGAACAGGCTTTACTGTTTCAATTGCTTTTCCAGCATACACAGGTCTTTTTAAAGATAATTCGCCATTATCACACAGTGTTTCTGTACAGTCACTGACAGCAGCTCTTTGAAAACGTGCTGCTGTAATGGCAGATAAGGCCTTTCCTTGTAGTGTTGCTGGAAAAAAGATATAATCACTACCTTTTGCTTTGATAATCTGTTCTATTGCTTCAGCTAGGGGTTGTGTATATGCATTTTCTAGTTTAGAATCATCAACAACAACAATGTTTTTTACGCCATATTTTCCTAGGTCATTGGCAATAGATTCTACATTAGAACCAATAACAACAGCCGTAGCTTCTGTGCCTAATTTCTGTGCGCAACGTACAGCTTCACTAACTACTTCGAAACTTGCTTTTCGAAAAGAGCTTTCTTTTACTTCTGTAATCGCTAAAATTCCAGACATAGTATTCTCCGAATATTATAATACTTTTGATTCTTCACGTAATAGTTTAAACAGTTCGGTGACGGCCTCTGGACCTTCTCCTACAATGCGTCCACCAACTTTGGCAGCTGGAAGCTCAAGTTTTTCAGTTTGTATAACTGCATCACTTAAAGTAGGACTTACATTTTGAACTTCTTTTTTACGTGCTTTGCGAATACTAATAAGAGAGTTGATTCGCGCCTCAATAGAACCTTTTTGTATTGACACTAAACAAGGTAATTCGCATTCTATTGTGTATGTTTCACCTGCTAATTCATTTTGCGCGGTGACTTTGTTTTCTTCGTAATCTAATTCCGCTGCGCTCCAGATAAAAGGCATATCTAAGAGCGTTGCAAGAATACCACCAACTTGCGAACAGTCATCGTCTACTGCTTTTACACCACAGAGAACCAAATCAGCGTTTTCTTCTTTTATAGCATTTGCCAATGCTTGTGCTGTACAAAATGAGTCACAATTAACATCGCTCTCAATTAATATACCTCTATCAGCACCCATTGCTAAGGCATGACGAAGTATTTTGTCACTGTCGGTAGTGCCCATAGTAACAGCAACGATTTCAATGTCGTCATTGTTTTCTTTGATTTGAACAGCATGCTCTACTGCTAATTCATCATAAGGAGAAATTACATATTCTATCCCTGAAGAATCAATTGTTTTTGCATCAGTTCCCACTTTTATTTTCGTAGCAGTATCAGGAACCTGTTTAACACATACGATTATTTTCATTATTTTGTGACGAGGATACCTAAATAGTATATATTTTTAAGTGTCGGTATTTAAAAATCTTTTTAACCTCGTATCTCCCTTCTGAGAGTAAAAAAACCTAATAAAAAATACTTTGTATAAATTCCTAAAAGAACGTTATACTTGATTGCAATGTACTTTTTGTTCCTTATCTTAATATTTTCTTCTAAAAACTCAAGATAAATAAGTAGTCAAAAGAATTTACTTGCAGGACACGTTCCTATTGTTTTTTATAAAAAGAGGATGTAATGAAACGCTATTTACTTTTTCCAATATGTATTGTCCTTGTTGCTGTTGCAATTCGTTTTTTTGAAGGTAATGAAAAATCATCTAATAAATTGCCTCAAAAAAATGTTAACCAAGTGCCAAAAACAATTGAAGCCGCTAATAAAAAATATACGATAAATATTCTTAAGTATGAAATTTCTAATGAAAATTCGGAAGTAAATTTCACTGTGAACTTCGCAAGTAATTTTCCTAAAAAAACCTACATACAAACACAGCTTATACATACAAGTTCTTTGAGAAAAGTAGTAGTGAGTCAAAAGCCATGTGATATGGATAAGATGATGGTGGAATACGGTCCTTTTCTACATCGTGAATTACCTCCTGGAAATTTTAAAATCGTAGCTTTTTACTCTCCATCTGCAAATGCACCTGAAGAGTTGCAAGCAGTAAATTTTACAGAGGCGTCTTATGACTTTTACTATGGCAATGCTGCTGAATACGAGGAGATCTATTCGCAAAGATACGTAAAATCACAAAAACTACTTTCTGATATACAGGCACTATACAGCGCTTCAAAGAAAAAATATTATTACTTTAAAAAACAAAATTTAAATGCTGGAGACTGGCATGTTTGGAAGGACAGGTGGCAAAAAAGTTTTGAATTTACTCGAGACCAAGAGCGAATATTTTATGAAACAGGTTATGTCGTTCCTTTGTTTCCTATTATGCGAAAAAGTATAGCTTTAATTAATATAATGAAGGATCTTGTTACTGTAGATTACCTAAATGCCATTGAAAAAAATAAAGACGTTCCTCCGTATAGAGAAGTAGAATTCGAAGAATTGTTTTTAAAAATAGAAAACAATTTAATTTATGAAATGATAGCTATGGCACCAAAAGGACAACAACAAAAGCTAATAAGTGAATATAACTTATTCTCTCAAAAGTGTAATGAAATGTTCTCCGCGCCAAAATTTGGTAAAGTGACAATCGCTCATAGAGAAAATTTCTTATTAGATATGTTAGAACTGCAAAAAAAATACATGCAGATGCAAAAGGTTGAGCAAGAATACTTTATTGAGTACAGTAATCAATTACTTTTGGACACAAAAAGCGCACTTTATGGAAATATAAGACAAATTGATGGTAAATCATATAATGATTTTACCTCGTTATATATGTCTTTTTTATACCAGTGGTATACAAGAGGAGTTGCTAATAAGCTCATAAAAAAAATACCTACATTTCTACCTTCGGAACCATTTTCTGACGTAATAGAAAATTATATTGTAAAATGGAATTTACGAGATATTCCACAACAGTCAATGCATAAAATATTTGATGATCTTTTACAGCAGATATCTAATATAAGGAAAATAATAAATAAACAGGGAAATTTACAGAAAGAAGTAAACAATATTATTATTTGGCAGAGTGAATTTGTTAACAGACAAGAAAAAAACCAAAAATTACTAAAAATAGATCACAGTTTAAAAATGAAAAATTTAACAAATTTGTATGCGCGTTTTTCGATGGAAATGCTTATTTTCATGGAAGATGCAAAAGAGCAGAAAGATAAAAAGGTTTTATTAAAAACAATAAATGATATATTCGAGCGGTTAAAACAATCGAGAGAATAATTATAAAAAAGTGCTTAGAGAAAGTTATAAATTTGGGCGTGTTGATATCATTTGAAAAAATATCTTGAGGAGATTTACATGTTTTATGTTTTGTTTAAAACGATTCTTTTTATTTTTCGTTTAATTGACTTCATATTAATTACAATCTTTGTTTTCGTCGTATCACTCTTACCAAAGTTTTTAGTGAAACCATTCATGCCTAAATTATTTCGACTGTTTTGTTGGAGTTTTATTCGTTTTCTTGGCAAGTCGCCTCATATACATGAAAATTTTGCACCTCCTTTACCTAAACAATATATTTTAATATCGAATCACCCTTCAGGATATGACTTACTTATGATAAATGCATTGTTCTCCGTAAAACCTTTAGCACAAGCAGGTGTGCGTAAGTGGTTTTTAGTCGGTCGGATTGCTGAAGCTACAGGTACTGTTTTTGTGCATCGCGATAGTAAAGACTCTCGTAATGCTGCGAAAGAAGCTTGTTTTGATGCGATAAAGAAGGGGCATAATATTTTAATATATCCAGAAGGAGGTTGCTACGGAAGAGATTTGACTCCGTTTAAATTAGGGGCTTTTGACATTTCTCATCGAACAGGGATACCTATTCTTCCTGTATATTTACAATATGAGGCAGAGAATGCTTATGAATGGGGATGGGAAGACAATTTAGTAAAACATTTATTTAAATTAATGACAGCTATTAATAAACATACACATTGTCATATTTTTAATCCAATACATCCACAGAATTTTACAGATGCGAAAGCTTATCAAGATTATGTTTTTTCGCTCTATAAAAATTGGCAACAGCGATTTAAGTTACTTGATGTTGAAGAAAATGAGTCTGTTAATTACCAGAGTACAGCATTGCAAAATTAATAGCATTATAAACATTAAATGAGGTCAGTATTAAATGATTCGAAATTTAGAATACTTTATGGCAGAAGTACACGAGGCCAAAACCTAATAAAACCCACAAAACAATATCATACCACTCTAAACGATCTTCTTTTGATATAAGTGTTCGCAGAGTTCTCTTTTTTACATTGTGGTCGATTTCTAATTCATCAGTTGATATATCTTCAACAATGGGAAGCTCTTTTTTTACATAATTGTCTTCAAAAAACATCTCGACTTTATCTGCAAAATCTTTCATGGTTTTGTAACGGTCTTTAGGATCTTTTTCAAGAGCTGTCATACATATATCATTTAATGCGGGGGGTATAGATGGGTCAACTTGATGTAGCGCTGGAGGAGGATCTTTTATTATCCTATGCAAAAGAACAAGAGTGGTTGAATCGTTATTAAAAGGGAGTTGTCCTGACAACATTTCATAAAAAACAACTCCAGTGGAATATATATCCGTTGAATACTCTAAATTGTGCTCGCCGCTTGCTTGTTCAGGGGACATGTATATAGGAGTTCCCATTATTATGTCATTTTGAGTTATGCGACTTTTTTGATTTAGGCGACGAGCTAAACCAAAGTCGGTAATTTTTGGTATTTTATCATTGGTAATAATGATATTGTCTGGCTTTATATCACGATGAATAATTTTTTTTTCGTGAGCGTGTTGTAGGCCACGAATAATTTGAATAATGATTTTTACTGTGTCTTCAATTGTCAATTTTCTTTTGCGAATATAGTTAGTTAACGGTTTTCCATCTACAAACTCCATCGCTAAAAAATATTCGTTGTTTGCTTGACCAACATCGTGAAGAGATACTATTGATGGATGGTTTAAACTAGCAACAGCTTGCGATTCTTGTTTAAATCGTAAAAAAGCAGTATCGTCGACATCAGCTTGAAGTACTTTTAGAGCAACAATTCTGTCTAGGTCGGTTTGTATCGCTTTATAAACTGTTCCAACACTTCCTTGCCCTACTTTTTCTATAGGTTTATATTTCCCATATCGTTTGTGTTTACGAGTAGATCTTTGATTGCGGTCAGGAATTCGTTCATTACACTCACTACATCTAGCAATACCTTTAGTTAATAGTGCGCCACATTCGCATAAAATTTTAGAATTATGTAGTTTAATAAGTTGCGATAATTTTGCTTCATCTAAGTAACCTGTAAGCTGAAAAATAAGTTGTTGTCCAGCAGAATTAGCCAACATTTTTTGTAATTCTTTTGCTGGCAAGAAATTATGCTCTAAACAAATCTTAACCAATAAAAGATCGTCTTTGTGAAAATCTATTGAATTGTAACAAAATCCGTCAATATCCATATTTTTTAAGCACCAATACTCAATCTGTCTGCAAATCTACCTGCAAAACCTAAATTTTCATGTATTTTTTTCTGTGCTTCTTCAACATCATATTCTTTTCTAAAAAATTGAAAAGTATATTTTTCATCGTCATATAGACCAAACGAGGCTAGCGGACACTTGTCTCTTGGTTGTCCAACACTTCCTGGGTTAATGAGATATGTTTTTTCTGGATCTAATTGCACTGTTTTATCTTCTGTTATATTTTGAACGATGTGACCTCTGGCCCATATAGATGGGACATGAGTATGCCCATGAAAGCATATTTTTATCTCAGGATGCTTATCTTCCATAAATTTCAAACTTGCAATAAATGAATTTAATTTAATGAGGTATTCATCCTTGTTTCGCGGAGATCCATGAGTAATAAGAAATCCAGATTCATGGAGCATCTTATTTGGCATTGTCTCTATAAATTTTAATAATTCAGGGCCCACAGTATTTCTTGTCCATTCGATTACTTTCATGGTATCGTCTTTGACAGCTTCGTTAAATTCTCCGATAACATAACGTTCATGATTGCCTCGAATAGTAGGAATGTTGTTTTTACTCATAATATCTAAGCATTCTTTAGGGCTAGCACCGTAACCCACAACATCTCCCAAACAAATAATTTGTTCTACACCTTCTTTTTCTAATACACCTAACGCTGTTTGTAGAGCTTCTAAGTTAGCATGTATATCTGAGATAATGCCAAATCGCACATTTACCCTTTCGTATTTATTTCAAGTGTTTACGAATGATTTTCCCTCAATTAACTTCTTTAAACATTGAAAGAAATATTTAAAACATTCGCTTTATTAGAAAGCTGAGATCTTAGGGCGCGTCCACATTCCAATTTTTATATCAACCGATTAATAGTGGTAGACCTTAAACTGTATTCTTTAATTAAGTAACAGAAATTAGTGTCTAAATAACCTAGCTGTAAAAAATGAACATAGATTTATAACCAAGGATTTGTAAAACCCTTGGTTATAAATTATTTACTAGTCGCGATCATCATCAGAATCTAAGTCAGAATCATCTTCTTCGTAATCATCTTCTTCGTAATCATCTTCTTCGTAATCATCTTCTTCGTAATCATCTTCTTCGTAATCATCTTCTTCAGAATCATCTTCTTCAGAATCATCTTCAGAATCATAGTCGTCTTCAGAATCATAGTCGTCTTCAGAATCACGATCATCTTCAGAGTCATAGTCGTCGCTTAACGAATCATCTTTCCAAATGCTATCTGGTCCTTCGTCAGTTTGTTCTCTGTCTTCACTTGACTGTTCTTGGTCTTGGTCTTCAGTAGAGTCTTCGCCTTTTTCTTGTACAACACCAATTTCTTTGTGAATGCGATGTTGAAAGAATATTTTGCGTTTATCTCCTGCTGACATTTCTGATTGTCCAAGAAGTGTATAAATTGCATTGTGAAAAGAATCTACTTTTTCATCAAAACTTAAGTCATCTTGCGCAGGAAGCTTTTCGCCTAAAATAAGCATAAGTTTGTCGACATCTTCTGATGGAACTTTAATGTTTTGACGGTTGTATATGTGACCTAGGGCTGAAGCTGTTAAAGTACGAATATGAATGCTTGAACTGTTGTTGTAAAGAGTTTCTCGGAGGGCATCAGTACTATTTGCATCGCCAAATTTTTTGAGAGCGTGTATTGCCGGTTCACGAATAGAATCATGACGCGTACGAATAGCATCAGCTAATGCTTCTTGGGCAATTCGTACATTGAAAACTCTATTTCCCGCTGGTATAAAAGCAAGTGCTGCTGCTGCTCTTCTTGCTATTTCGCGCGATTTTCCTTTGTAGTCAGTATTCGAATCAACTAAGTGTTCGCGAATACTTAATTTGGTTTTTTCTGGTGCAAATGGCTCTGTTACCACACCTTTTACTACATCAATTTCTTTATACAGTTCTTTGTGTTTAGCTTCTTGTCCTTCTGGGCATATAATCATTACCGGAATTTTTTTAGTACGATAATCTTCGCGCATTGAGTTAACAAAATAGCTAGTTGCCATATCGTCCAATTGAGAAGATACAATGACTAAATCTTCAGGAGGAAATGCTTTTGCTCTTTGTAACCCTTCGCTACCAGTACTTGCACCAAAAGCAACCATGTTCATATTGCGAATAATGTTAATCAGTCTATTACGAGTTTCGTCATCATCTTCAACGACAAGAATAACACGCGCGTCAGATTCACTTAAAGCTTCTACTAGCACTTTTATTGCTGTATCCGCATCTCGGAATCGTCCAGGAGGATTGATTTTAACAATAGCTTCGGCTGCAGCATAACGAATTCGTTTATCTTTGGATTTAAGAGCTTGTATTAAAGAGCCATTGATAACGTTTTGTTTACTTCCTTGGTTACCTATTTCATTTAGAATTTCTCTTGTAACTTCAGGTCGTCCGTTGCGGGAAGCCATTTTTAATGATTGAATAAGTAACTTATATCCAAAAGCACGAGAAAGAGATTTTGCTTTGTCAGATACTTTTTTTTCTTCAAGAAATTGATTTAATTCATCTGTTGGAAGTTCAAGATCTCGGTCTTTTGCTGCTTCTTCTATGGCGGTAATTTCTGTATGCTGAGCATAGTAAACTTGTGCTAAAAGCCCCCAACCTTTTTTGAATGTTGGATCTATATCAAGAGCTTCGTGAGCAGCATGTTCTGCCATAATTTCGTTATACGCAAAATGTGGGATTTCTTTATATACAAGTTGGTTCTTTTCCCAACGCCAATCCAACCAGTTTGCAAAATGTATAGGCATGTACTTTGGATGTTCTTGATAATACCTTATACCTTTGCGATAAAAAAGTTCTTTTGCGGCAGGTAATGCAATCGATGTTTTATTGGTTAGTTTGCGCAATGATTCTCTTGCATATTGTTTTACTTCCGGTAAAGTTTGTGGATTTTCTGTAAGAGCTTTTAAATCAGCTACACAGCGTCCATCACCCATGTGCCCCAGAAGGATAACAATTTGTTGTTTGAGATAAATATCTTCGGTATTCAATGCTTCTGTTAGAGGTACAACTGCAGCACGTCCCATTTTACTAGCGGCAAGAATGATATTGATTCGTTCTCTTTCTTGAGTTTTGCTAGCAAGATAAGGTAACATCTCTGGTACAGCTCTCTCGCCAACTTGCGTTTGCAATAGAGTAATTGCCTCGTTTCTTGCAAATAAACTTCCAGTAGCTGCTTGAACTACTAAGCGTTTAATTGTTGCAAGATCTTTCTCTTGGCGTATAGGAGCTTTTTCAGCATATAGAAGTAGGGCGCGAGCAACTCTTGAAAGTTCTCCCCCTTCAGCTAGCATTTTCATCATTAGTTCATCGCCAGCTAATTGTCTCAGCTTTAGTGCTTGACTATCATTAGGTCGAGCCAAAAGTATAGTGTTAAATTTTAAGATAGCACGCTCATAATCGCCTTGTTCATAATGAGCAATTGCTTCCTCGCCTAATTTTAATATTTCCTCATCAGTAGTATCTGCAAATAAAGAAATAAAGGGGCAAAAAAGTATGAGTATGTAAAATATGGAGAAATGAATACCCCTCATTTTCTCCTCCCTTCAAAAGTTTCGTGTCAAAGTTTCAGAACATTAACCCATATCAATACTTAGTAGCAGAGATTGTAACAGATGTACTTTTAGAAATTTCAAACTGTTACTGAATAAAATTCAGGCAGTTCCAAAAGTATAGCAGTTACAAAACGGTGAAGTTACTCCACTAAACATTTTTATTGAAGATTTAGTGATCTATTAAGTTCTTGTATTTTAACTTGAAATACAGGAATAAAAACTCATGCAACTTGGTTTATAGATCATTATATTTGGTTATGTTGGGACTTCTTTATCGCCTATTGGCAACTTCTAATATTAAACTTACGCGCGGTAATTTGCGAAAAGGTTACTATTGGAAATTGTTACGAAGTGATAAAGATAAAACATATCCCTAACAACATGATATATCATCAATTTATTTATATACTTTGTAAATTTTAAAGTGTTTTTTATTTACACCTTTAAATTTGCCAGTAAATTAAGAATTTAATTGATGATACTTTAGTTGTAAATTATATCAAAGCGTTAATTTAACTTCTAACAAAAAATTACAAAATCTGTTATAAGTAACCGTTCCTGTTTAATCTAAAAAATCTAAAGTAGCGAATAACACTCATACTCGAAGGATTCGAAAGATAACCTTTAAAAGAATTTAAAACTCTTTTGTTCGAGTTTGGATGAGAGGTGTGTAGAAGAGGTCCAACTCGTTTATTTTGTCCAAAAACGCAATTTTCGTATCTGTTGACCTGTTTGTACTATTAAGTGAATTCGTTGCTTACGCGGTAGTTTATTATATATTTCCAAGAAATCAGAGCTTGACTTGAAGGGATTATTAATTCCCAACAACAAATCATTTTTTGCTAATCCGGCTTTAAAAAATGGACTTGAGTGATGTATGTCAATAATCCAAATTCCTACTTTTTGAGGTGTTTTAAGGTATGCTTGCAATGATGGAGATATAGGAATTCCCCATAACTTTAATTCGCGAAAAAAAATAATTTTATCGTAGAATGGTTTGCGTAATTCAGGAAAAAGGCGAATTTCATAAATCATATCTTTTCTTTTAAATTTTACTATTGTTTGCTGATCTGAAGATAGTTCACTTTCTCTTTTTCTTAACGAAGGCAAATCATGATGTTGACGACAAGTAACTGGTTTGCCATTAATTTCGTATATAACATCTCCAGGTTTTAAGCCAGCCTTTTCTGCTGTAGAATATGGAATTGTAAGACCAACAACAGCTCCTTGGTTTTGTTTAATATGCCAATTTGGACGCCACACGATGCCTAGGGTATTGCGGATAACTTGTTTAAAATTAAGTAACTCGCTTATGATTTCTTGAACATAATCACTTGGAATACAAAAACCTAAACCAGAATATTCGCTTCTCCGCGTATTTACACCAATAACTTTACCATCCAAATTAAAAAGTGGTCCTCCACTAACCCCTTCTGTAATTACAGCATCAACTTGAATCCATGAATGAAAGTAACCACCGTTTGGGTAGTCTTTTTTTGGCAAGTAGGTAGCTAAGTAGCGACTATGATGAGAGACAAAACCATTAATTAAACTAAAATATAAACCTCTTGGATGGGCGAGAGTCCAAATATGATTTCCAGTTTTGACCGCCTTTGAATCTCCCCATGTTATTGTTTGTACTTCTGTTTTTATTTTTTCGAAATCCATTATTTTAAGAATGGCAAGATCCGATATTTCATCATAAGAGTGCAATAAAAAATTTATGCGTCGTCCATTATGTAGAATGCCTGTTATTTTTCCTAAATTTTGACTAATTACGTGGTGATTAGTAGCAACATGTCCTATTTCATCGAGAATAAACCCTGTACCTTGTTTGAATGAGTTTAAGTAGGTTGAAGTAGTGCTTTCAATGATTACAATGGATTTCTTTACTTTTTGGGTGCGTTCTACACGTAAATTCTCTAAAAATTTTATTTGTTCTAGAGGTGAAGTTTTTTTTCGTTCAGCTTTGGGAATTTTTGCCGGAGATTTCTGAGTTGCTTTCTGTACAAAGTACACAATACCAAATACACTTACAAGGGTTGATAGAAAGAAAATAGTAAGAAAGAATAAAAAAGGACTTCCTTTACTTTTATCATAAGCAACGTCGATACTACTGTGAAAATTTGGGGTTTGCAAAGCAGAATCCGCAAAAATTTGTGAATCTTGGTCATCGTAACTTTGTATAGGATTTTCTTCGTGCGAATTTTTTTGACCTACATCAATTACAAGTGGCTTTTTTTCTTGATTTTCTTTAAACGGAGCTTGAGAAGGTTCTCCAAAAGCAATGTTTTCATTACCTGATTTAGCAACAGGACCATGAGAATTATCATGTCCAACATGTTCGTTACACACGGTACATGAAATTTTACCATTGAAAGGGTCAACTGTACATTTTTGTTCTTGGGCACACTGTGTACAAAAAAAAATTTTTTCTGACATAGAATTTGCTCACTCATAAATTTCTAAATATTCATCAATTGCTCGCGCGACAGATTGCGAAAATTTTTGTATATTTTTTGGGGTTAGAAACCACTGTAAATCGTTTTCGTTACTTATAAAACCGCATTCCAATAAAACAGCTGGTACAGTACTGTTTTTTAAAACGTAAAAATCTCCAATGCGTATACCGCGGTTTGTTAAAGCTGTGTCTTTTGCTATGTTTTTTAAGATTTTCTGTGCCAATCTATTACTTTTATTTAAGCGTTGTTTATTTCCTTGTGTACTTATCCACGCTTCAAATCCTGAAGCTTTTTTATTTGTAGCAGCATTGAAATGGATAGACAAAAATAATGCCGCGTTACTTTGAGAAGTAACTCGTTGCGAAAGACTAATAAAAGAGTCTGCTGTTCTTGTGAAACGCACACCGTATTTTTTTTTGAGTGGCTCAGAAATATAACGAGCCATTAGTAAATTAAGATCTTTTTCGTGTATGTCTTGGTTCACAGCTCCTGGATGCTTTCCGCCATGCCCAGCATCAATGATTATAATTTTTTTAGCTACCTGTGGAATCTTTGCTGTTTTTTTTTGTATCGTTACAAAATGTTGTTTATCTTCCAAACAATGCTGTCGGTATTTCAATAAAAACTTTTGAGGTATAAATATTTCACCGCGCTTTTTTACTGCTGGAGCAGACATTTTATACTGTCCACGATGAGTGAACACTCTACTACTTTTATCCGCAAAGATGTAGTATGATTTTTGTTTTTTAAGATATACATTATCATGTTCAGGATTCCAGTAAACCTTCATATTTAATTTTTTTGCAACTTGTGATAAAGGTATTTCTTTTGTTTGGTGGCTGCAAGATGTAAAAAAAATAAATACCAAAATGCGAGCAGTACTTTTCATAATACTAGGGCGTTTTTCTAAGAGCTCTCGCATTATTTATTAGTGATTGATGTAATAATATTAGTTGTAGAATAGCCTTCTTGGTAAGGATAAAATTCAACACTTCCACCGTATGATTCAATGAATTTAGCTCCTGCAACTTCTTTACCTTGCCAATCAGCGCCTTTTACAAGAACGTCTGGCTGGATACTTTTTATTATATTTACAGGAGTGTCATCCTCGAAAATAACAACATAGTCAACTGCCGTCAAAGCTGCCAACATTTCCGCGCGATCGTTTTCTTTTACTACGGGACGTTCGGCTCCTTTTAGACGAGAAATAGAAGCATCGCTATTTAGGCCTACAATCAAGATGTCACCACGATTACGACAATATTCGAGATAGCGTATGTGTCCAGGGTGTAAAAGATCAAAACAACCATTTGTAAACACAATCGTTCGTCCTTGGTTACGAAAAAGCTCCAGCTCAACAATAACATCTGCGAGTTTTTTTAGTTTTTTGAGATGAGTATTCTCGTTGTAGATAACTTTGGCATATAAATCTTCTGGCGTTACGGTAGAGGCACCAACTTTACCAACAACAATACCTGCAGCGGTATTAGCAAGTGAAATAGCATGCTTCCAAGAGCACTTTATTGCTGTACATAAACTGAGTAAAGATAATACTGTATCTCCAGCACCTGTAACATCAAACACTTCTTTTGCATCGGCCTTGATATGAATTTGACTATCTTTAGTTGCGACAAATATACCTTTCGGTCCTAGCGTGATAACCGCAACCTCTATTTCAAGTGTTTCCAACAAAAGATTTCCAGCTTTTTTGATATCTTCAGTAGTATTCAAATTGAAACCGACTATTTCTTCTGTTTCCTTACGATTAGCCGAGATAAGAGTTGAGTTTTTGTAAAGTGACCAATCATTTCCTTTTGGTCCTACAAGTGTGGGCTTGCCATTTTCTTGGGCAATTTGTATAACCTTCTGGCATAATTTTTTTGAAAGAACACCTTTGGCGTAATCGGATATGACAATTGCGTCATAACGATCAATGTTTTCACTAATATAGTGTTGAATTTTATTGTTGAGCTCTTGAGAAAGAAATTCCTTTTTTTCACGATCAACTCTTAGTAAGTGTTGACCTTGGGCAATCATTCTCGTTTTTACAGTAGTAGGACGACTGTTGTCTATAAATAATGCGTCCTCAATTCCTTGTTCCTTTAGAGCGTCACGCAGCATCTTGCCATTCTCATCGTTACCGATAACCCCTGTTATTGTTACCTGAGCATCTAAAGCAGCGATATTATTTGCTACATTGCTTGCGCCTCCTAATCGGTACTCATCTCGCGAAACATCAAGAATTTGGATAGGAGATTCGGGGGATATACGATCAACGACCCCAAAAGCGTAGTGATCAAGTATGATATCGCCTATGAGTAAGATATTTGTACTGCTAAACTTTGCAACAATATCGTGAATATAGTGAGCCATTGCTAAACTTTCTAGATTTTAATATGTAAGTGTCTTGATAATGCATCTTGCGATTTTACTTTCGCTTAAGCTAACCATTATCATATTTGCGTTTGAAAAAGAAGTAAAGAAAATATTGTTGTGTATTCAGTTAGCGATTAATAATTTCTAAACGTTTTTTTGCTGGTTCGTAATCAAAAACAGCAGCTTTTTTATACCAGATAATAGCTTCAACGATACTTCGCTTTACTCCGTGGCCGTGCTCATAACAATATCCTAAACCATAAATCGCGAGCACTCGATTTGTAAGTGCGGCTTTGCGAAACCATTCTACTGCTTGAATATAGTTTTTATTAACTCCATATCCATTATAGTAACATATGCCCAACTGTTCCATTGCCTGAGAGTGATTACTTGACGCGGCTTGATGGAAGAGAGACACAGCTTTTCCATAATCGCGAACAACACCAAAACCTCTAAAATAGCGAAGTGCAATATTTACTTGAGCTGTGGGTAAACCCATTTGGGCCGATTTTTGTAGTAATAAAAAAGCATCAACAAGTTTTTTTTGATTATCGTAGTATATAGCGAGGTTATTCATTGCTACCGGGTGATTTTTTTGTACACCTTTTGTATACCAATTAACAGATTCGCGGTAGTTTTTAGGAATCCCTAAACCGATGCTATATGCATATCCAAGTATGTATAGGCTAAAACCATCTTTGTTTGCTTTTAGTTTAAACAACTGCGATTGTGCAATTTGATGTGCTTGGGAAACATTTTTTTCTACGCCGTGACCTAAAAAAAGCATTTTGGCTTTATGAACAAGGTATCTTGGTTCTTTAGAATAAAGAGCTAAAGCACGTTTGTTTTCTTCCCACGATTGCACATAATTATTTTTAAAATAATAAGAATCTAGTGCTTTTTGAAAAAAATTCTCTGCAGATTCTTGTTGTGATAATGAGTTTTCAATTTTAACAGAAGAAGAGCGAAGTGCTGAATTTTGTTGAGCATTTTTAATACCAATACTGACAAAAACAATTATTAGTGCAAAAACAATCGCAATTGCATATTTAATAAAACGAGAATTGCGCAAGAAATTTATAGTTTGTGTCGTTTTCTTCTTGTTTATATAAGTAACATCAACAAACCACTTGCTCCCTATGTGAGGGAATGTTTTATAAAGATTTGATAGTTCTTTACAAAGTTTTTGTACTTTTTGAGTTCTCTGTTGTGGATCTTTGTGTAAAGTATTATTTAAGATAAGTGAGAGTTGTTGGTAGTGTTCTTGGTCAGGGCTATATAGATAGTTGACAATTGGGGGTGGCGAATATTTCTGTACTCTATCAATTGTTGAAAATACGTTATTGCCAGTAAACGGAGAGCGTCGCGACCATGAAAATAGTTGGTATAGTACAACCCCAAGAGAAAACACATCACTGTTGCTACACTCTGTACCGTTTATTCTTTCGGGACTCATATATCCTACCTTGCCCTGTATTGCTAGTGTCTTTGTAAGAGTATGGAGGTTAGAATGAAGCGACTTTGAAATACCTAGGTCTAAAAGTTTAACAGTGCCTTCCTCAGTGTCGATGAAAATATTTTGAGGTTTGATATCGCGATGTAGTAATCCTCTGTTATGTACTTGTTCTATAGCTTGGCATATTTGGATTGAGATAGCGAGTTGTTCTACTAAATCTAAGCTCCATGGGTGATTTACAATAAATGTATCCAAGGGAACACCACGAGCATACTCCATAACAAAAAAACTGCTGCCCTCTTCTTGAAAAAAATCATACGCTTTTATTATGTTGAAGTGATGAATATCGCTTAGTAAATGATATTCTCTTCTTAACTTTTTTACGGTTTTTTCGTAATTGGGAGTGCTACTCGAAATTTGTTTGATAGCAACATATCGTTTGATACGTTTGTCGAAGGCTCGATGCACGACGCTCACGCGACCTCTACCAATTATTTCTTTAATTTGGTATCTATTATGGATACAATGTGATTGCATAGAACTCTCTATAAGCTATTGTGCGGGACGAATTGACAGAGTTTACAAGGTACCTTTCTAGGTAACCAGTCAACAACTTATAATAACATTTTTTTTTTGACTATTTTACTATTTTATTGAAATTTTACAGTGGGTTCCCAATTTTTTTGTTAAACAACCAAGCTGTGCTAAGCTAAAATCTGAACATAAGGATGATTTAAGTGATACTTCTTCAAGAAAAACGTTATGACGATCTGGAATCGTGTACGTATTTGCCTAAAATGCAAAAACGTTTTGAATATTTTTTTGCACATGAGTTAGACGAATATGAAATTGCACATTTACTCGAAAATGGTTGGCGAAAATTTGGAATGTATTTTTTTCGACCAAGATGCCCTGGTTGTCAAGCATGTATACCAACAAGAGTTCTTGTTCAGGATTTTAAGCCAAGTAAAAGCCAAAAACGCGTTTTAAAAAAGAATATTGATGTTGAGGTTTGCTTTTCTTCTTTACGCTACGATGACCGAATCTTTGAACTATACAAAAAACATTCTCAAAATCGCTTTTCTCAAACTGAAGGTAGTAAAGAGAATTTCTTACATAGTTTTTATTTACCCTCTTGTCCAGGATTGCAGTCCGAATTTTATTTGAATGGAAAACTTATTGGCGCAGGGTTTCTGGATAAAGGACATAGTACTCTGAGTAGTATATATTTTGTATACGACACTGATTATCAACACCTAAACTTGGGAACATTTAGCATTCTAAAAGAGATCGAATACGCCAAAAAACTTGATAACCTTTACTACTATCTCGGGTATTACATTGAAAAATGTACAAAGATGGCGTATAAGAACAAATTTAACCCTCAACAACATTTTAATTGGCAAACAAAAACATGGACTTTATTTGATAGGAAATCAGATGCCAAAAGCAAATAAAACTCTTATTGAAGCACTACGCAAAGCAGCGCAAAATCTTGACCAAGGTGTAAAGTACGAATGGGGACACATGGGGAGGTGTAATTGTGGACATTTAGTACAGACAGTTACAGAAATGAGCGACATCGAAATAGTTAAGGCCGTTGATCATAAGCTTGATGAGTGGACTGAACATGCGAAAGATTATTGTGGAGATAGTGATCGTAAAATTGATGATCTATTTGTAACAATGGACCAAATAGGTTTTAGCCATTACGATATGAGCCACCTTGAAAACCTATCTGACCAAAATGTGCTAAGTAGACTAACAGATAAAAACTATCTAGAACGCAATAATCCTAATCATGTTAGTCTCTATATGAGTACGATGGCCAATATGTTGGAAAAACAATTGAAAATTAGGTTTTAGCTAAAACGTCAAATTTATTTTTAGGTTTTTTGTAAATTTGATTAATTCGTCTTGAATTTTTTTGTCTAAAACAGGTTGATCTCTATACAAATTACTTCCAAATAAACTTGTTCCGCTTTCAAGTTGTTGTAGCACTTTTTTCGCTTTGTCTACGCCTTTTACTGTAATTTTCACCCACCGATCTTCTATCTTTTCTTCTATAGGTGTAATTTCTTCCGCTGTTTTTAATCTATTCGTTCCTGTAATCAAGCAAAAATACCACTCTGTACCTTGTTTCCAACTATAAAATTCGTAACCTTTCATCTGTTTTGGCAGCTTCTTTGTAGATGTAGAATGTTTTTGTTGTGCTTCTGTGGATTGATTTGTTTTTTCTTGACAAGAAAAAAGCAACATTGCAATCGTAACTAAAAATATTATTCTCATTATAGTTTCCTTTTTGTCTTAGGTGAATAAAAGTTGTTACTGCGTTTAGAATCGGTGACTTGACACGCCCACTTAAAATTGTCCTTTGTTCTTTTTTTGTGGGTTCTTTGCCATTATTAATAATGACGTAGTGTTGAAGTCTCTCCACATAGCAAAAACCGTTTAAAATAAGTAGTAGGTTTAGTATAACATTTTGTAAAATAAGTAAGTGTAACAACCTTGTAACATTTCATGAGAAAATGGATGTTAAACTACGATTGGATTTCGAATTAAGAGGGCAAAGCTCGATTACTGTTGACTTATTAAATTCAGGCATAAAAAAATCTATAGCATCACTTTTAGGCTGTCTACATAAATGGACAGGCCTTTAGGTACAAGACAATAGTCATTTTATTTTTAACTTTTGGTTCCTTGAGCGAAAAGCAGATTTTGCTAAATGGCTGATAAAAACTGTAAATTCGCTCTTCTCAGAAAGTAAGCATTCCTATATGATAGTCAAACTGTTTAGGACGTTTTAGTAGGTCCTAATTGTAATTCTTAAAATGTATACAAAAGGAATGGCTAATGAAGAGTTTTTTATTTTTTCGAATTTTATTTGTAGTTATGTCGTTGACAATTTTATGCGCGCAAAAATCTGAAGATTGTGTGACATATGAATTTTTTCGCAATGCTACTGCAAAACTAACTTATGGATCAAAAAACAACAAACAAGTTTTCTTATTAGATCCGATGTTCTCTAAGAAAGGCGAATTACCTTCTTTTGCTGGCATTGAAAAAAATCCAACGGTTGATTTACCCAAAAGTATCGATTATATATTAGAAGGTGTTGATGCTGTTGTTGTTGGACACATGCACGCTGATCATTTTGATATGGCTGCGGCAAGTTATATTCATAGACATTTGCCTATTATTACCCCTGATAATAAATCTCCTATGCATCCACAAAACCCAGATATGGTTACTTTTACTGAGCAATTGCAAGCTTTTGGATTTAGCAATGTGAAAACTATTGGTTCTGTAACCTCAAAATCAATTTTTTATAACAAAATTGAAATTATACAAGAATTTGGTTTACACGGTAAAGGAACCTTGACCAGATTTATGGGTGGAGTAAATGGTCTTGTTTTTCGAGCACAAAAACAGCCGACAATTTATTGGACCGGGGATACAATTTTGGACGAAGAAGGGCGTGTTGAAAATATCTTAAGGCTATATGCTCCAGATATTATTATTGTTCATACTGGAGGAGCTGTGGTAGAGCAACTTTCACCAGATCCATTAATGATGGACGAAGAACAGGCGATTAACTTTATCTTAGCGGCAAAAAAATATAATAGCAGTAGCAAAATAATTGCTATTCACATGGGTTCGCTTGATCACTGTTTTACAACAAGAGATAAACTTCGACAGGTAGTTACGACTCTGGGAGAGGAAATTAACAAAGATGTTATTATTCCAAATAATGGCGATGTAATTACCATTCCTTCGCAAAATTAGTATTATCTAAGTTCTGTGCGATATTCACTAGGCGTTTTGGCCATTTGTTTACGAAACATGCGTCCAAAATGAGTAGTGTCTTCATATCCCACACGTTGCATGATTTCGTATATACGTAAAGTTGTATCGCGCAACAAAAGGCAAGCCATCTGAATTCTAATTTTAGATAGGTAGTTTATTATAGACATACCAGTCGCTTTTTGAAATTTTTCTGCCATCGTAGTTCTGTTTACAGAAAATATTTTTGTTAGCTGAGTAATTGTAATTTTTTGATGATAATTTTCATTGAGATAGTTAACTATTTGTTGAACTTCTTCATCAATGCTACTTTTTTGTAATTCGAGTTTACTAGGTGAAAAATGCACATGAGTAATAATATTGAGTAGTTCATAAAAAAAAGAACGGCTACGACAAATCCAAAACGGTCCTTTTTGTTCGTTAAGCTCTTTATTTATAAAAAATATGACTTCTAAAATACGTTTACTTGTCGAAGGTCCTATCAAAAGAAAACCTTTATTTTGTATAAATGGCAGTAGCCAATAAATATCTAATTGTTGGGTTCCACGTAACTGTGATAAATCTTGCCGCAAAACTTCGTAATGGAATGTTGTATTTAAAATACGAGGATTAAAATAAATAGTGTGAAATACCGCATCTGTATCTCCAATGTCCGTTATATACTTCTTTTCTGATAAACATAATAAACACGGTGATACTATAGAGTAAGACTCTTGGCCCACTTGAATTTTGCCGAAGCCAGATTCAAAATAATATATTTTAAAATATTGCTCTTGTGCTTGAATATCATTTGTTGTATAGACAAGCCAGTTTGCTTCGGGGTTCATTAACTAGTTTCTTTCGATTTCTAGAATTTTTTTGTATACTTTTAAAATCTACTTCTTAGTGAGTGCGTGTGGAAATTTCGCTTACAATTTGTTGTTGAACTTGGTGTTTACCGCGTTTAGTAATACTTATATCTAAAAGATTAGCGATCGCACGTAGAGAATTTTCTGAAAATTTATTGTGGGTGAAAATTTCGATGATTTCACCTTCTACAGAGTAATATGTGAAATGATGTTTTTGCCACGAGTAACCGCCATTCATTAGTTGTAAACGACCGTGTTCGGCAACGTGAGCTAATTCAAAAGCAACTTGCGCTTCTTTTATTTCTTCTCCGCTACAGTACTTATCAACTAACGTCTGTAATTCCAGAATTGTTTCTGCTCCACCTTCGTCAAAATTGTTAGAGATTTCTTGGGCTTCGGCTTGAAATTTCTCCAACTTTTGTGCAAATTCTTCTCTGAATTCTCCTGGAAGTTCTCCTTCGTTTTTTAATTTACTTTTTTGTACTTTTTTCTTCGCCGTTGTTTTTATCCCTTGGATTTGCTGTTGATGCTTCTCTTTAAGGGCTTGTAGTTGCTCTTTGTGACCATCTTGTAAATCTTTGCTCTTTTGTTTTTCTTCTGTTAGCAAATACTGTAGTTTTATCACATCTTGTTTGTTTTTTTCGCGATCTTTTTGGAGTTGCTCTTGAATTTTATCTTTTTCACGTTGAAGTTGTTCTTTACTTTTTTCTCGATCTTTGTCTAGTATTTCTTTGGCTTTTTCTTTTTCACGTTGAAGTTGCTCTTTTACTTTGTCTTTTTCACGCTGAAGTTGTTCTTTTACTTTGTCTTTTTCTTGTTGTAATAGTTGTTTTGCCTTGTCTTTTTCTTCGTTGAATTTTGTTTTGTATTTTTCTTCGATGTCTTTGTTTTTTTGTTTTTCTTCAGCAATTAGTTCTTTGTATTTATCAACAATAAGTTTGTTTTTGTCTTTTTCGGTAATCAATTGTTCTTTGGCTTTTTCTGTGGAGGTTTTCTGCTTTTCTTTTTCGGCTGTGATTTGCTCTTTGTACTTGCTTTCGCTTTCCTTGTGTTTTAACTTTAACTCGGCAATTTGCTCTTTAAGTTGCTCATTTTTTTGTTGCTCGCTAACTAGCTGTTCGCGAGTTTTTATCTTATCCTGTTCTAGTTTTTGTTGTATTTTGCGTTTTTCACTGTCCAATTTCTCTTGAACTTTTGTTTTTTCAAGTTCAATTTTGTTGGCCATTTTTTCGCGTTCAGAGGTCAATTTTTCTTCGAGTTTTGTTTTTTCGAGCACAAGTTTGTCTTGTAGTTTTGTTTTTTCTTGTGAAAATTTTTCTTTTTCTACGAGTAATTTTTCTTCGAGTTTTGTTTTTTCAAGTGTAAGTTTGTCTTTTAATTTGATTTTTTCTTGCTCTAGTCTTTCTTTATTTTTGGAGATATCTCTCAATTCTTTTATTTCTAGCGGATCAATTTCGCGGAATGCTGTTGCCAAATCGAGCAATTCCTTGCCAAAAGGAGCAGAGTAACTTTCATAGATAACAGATTGCTTTTCCAAAAAATCTGCTAGCTCCATATTGTTATTGATCTTCGCCATTGTTATCTCCTTAAATTTTGATTGCAAACAACACTTTTTGATAGGGTATATCGACATTTATATTTTAATATGGATTGTTTTAGGAGTAGTAAGCACTTTGAAAGCACAAAGCGTTGCTCTGCAATTGAAAAGTAATCTAATCTCTAAAAGAGCCAAGTTGTAAGGAAGATAAATGTCGTCGTGTCCTAAGTAATTGTGAAAAATATTTAGTAATATACAGAATAGCATTATTATGCGTATTTTGCTGAGAAAATCCAAATTTATTTTGCTTTTTCAATGCCAACAGATACTAACGGAAGTTATAATAAAATAAAGTTGTAACTAAGACCTTAATACTACGTAAAATTAATTATAAATCTTTAACCTGGTCTTTCGTTTTGAATGTTGTTGCTCCTCAGTTAATGAACTACAACTATACGCCTTTGTGATCTCTTTAAAAACAAAGTAGGCAAATCAAAATAACTTTACAGAGTACTAGCTCAATTATTTTTAAGGTCCCTATAATGTTAAAAAATGTCTGTCGATTATTAGAACAACATAAACTTGCTCTTTTTATTGGTGCAGGGGTTTCTATAGATGCTCCTTCTTCTATTCCGGACTGGCGGCGGCTTATTGACGAAATAGTTCGTGCTCTTGCCACGTATAGTTCTGAGCTAAAAAACATAGATAAAGAGATCATTGATGCTCAAATAGCACCAGAAGTTATTTCGCAAATTCTTTATGAATCGATAGGTGAAAAATATTTGTCAGCTTTTGATGTTTTAAAAAATCGTAAACCTAATCATCATCATATATATCTCGCAAAATTGGCAAAATCAGGTCATGTTTCTTTTTATGTTACAGCTAATTTGGATACTTGCTTGGAAGATGCGATGCTTGCAGAAGGTATGGATAGGGATAAAGATTATTTTGTATATGCGACAGAGGCTGACTTTGAAAGATTCATGGATTTTCCTGAGTACTCAGGTGTACGAATTTTTAAAATTCATGGTTCTTTGGAAAACCCACAAAGCATCATTACAACATTTAGCAAAGAAGGCCAGGGGCTATCAAAAAATAAAGTTCGTCTTTTGCGATGTTTACTATTAATACGACATTTTTTGTTTATAGGCTATAGTGGTAACGATCTAAATACAAACCCTAACTACATAATGCTTGAAGATTTAGCGGCTGAGGCCAAAGGTTTTTATTGGAATTTTTTGCCAAATGAAAAAACGCATAAAGAAGTTGAGCGCTTAATTAAGTTGTATGACGAGCGCAGCGCAGTATTACAGTTTTCAGGCGTTGATCTTTTGCAAAAATTGTGGGAACATGTTGATGGTGGAGCACTTTCAATTATCGAAGAAAAAAGTGCGGATATTGGTCTTAAAAGCAAATTGCAAGAGTGGTGTAGCTCCATGGATATAACAAGCGGCGTGTATCATGGTTTAGCTGCTCTCTTACATCACATAGCTCAAAATTCAAAAGCGCAGCATTTTTATCAAAAAGCAATCGAATGTTACCGAGAGCAAAACGATACCGACAAATTATGCCAAGCTGCTTGCGAATTGGGTGGTTTACTTCATTACCAAGGAGAACATGAGCAAGCAGAAAATATTTACAAAGATGTATTAGAAGAAACAGTAAACGAATGCACAATTGAAAAAGCTTTTATTTTTGAAGGTTTGGGTAACCTAGCTTTAGATAACGGTAGTTTAAAAGAGAGTAAAGATTATTATTTGCAAGGTCTTGATCTTTTAGAAAAAGCAGCTCATTTCGAAGGGGTAGCGCAGTTATGTATGCGTATGGGGAATTTTTACAAAACCCAAGGAGAGTGGGATGTGGCACGCCAATATTACAATCGTAATTTACTTTTGGCAAAAGAAATTTGGAGTTACAAACAACTTACAAACGTCTATGTAAGTTTAGGCGATCTAGAACTTCATCAAGGAAAATGGAAACATAGCGAAGAGTATTATCTTAAAGGAATTGCAATTGCTGAAGCTACTGGATACAAGGCAGGGTGTGCTGATTTATACAATAGTTTAGGTATACTTAAACGCAAAGAAGGGCAACTTGATGTTGCACGTAGTTGGCTTAAAAATTCATTAGAAATACGCAAGGAATTAGCTTCCCCTACAGGAATAGTTAGTAGTAACACAAGTCTTGGACAACTTTGCGATCAATGTGGAGAATGGAAAAAGGCAGAAGAATATTTTTCTACCGCTTTAGAAATTGCGGAAAAACACGAAATTACTGTTGGTGTATCTCTATGCTATCGCTTTTTAGCAAGCGTTATGCAAAAACGCGGAGAATATGACAAAGCTTTAGAAAAGCTTGCTTTAAGTGAAGAAATAGAACGAAAATTTAATCGCCTACCTTCTATAGCAAGTGTTCTTAGTCAAAAAGCTATTGTTTTAGAAAAGACATCTTTTTTTGATGAAGCACGTAAACTGTACGATGAATGTATTGGCATTTTTCAAAAAATGAACAATCGTCCAGCACTCGCAACTCTTTATAACAATCTCGCAGTGCTTTCTGCGAAAGAGCGGAAAATAGATCTTGCTTTAGAACTATACCAAAAATCCCAAGATATTAATGAAGAAATTGGAGATAAAATAGCACTTTCTTCATGTCTAATTAATATTGCTATTATGTTGCAGGTAAAAGGTGATTGGGAAAAAGCAGAAGAACTCTTGTACAAAAGCCTAGAATATTGCAAAGGAATTAATATTGTCAATGAAGCGAATGTATACTTGAACCTAGCTGTTTTAAAACAAAAGCGTCAAGAATTACAAATAGCAGAAGATTTTCTTCAAAAAAGTTTAGGCATTTTTAAAGAGCTTAATAATTCTCCAATGCTTTCATCTTCGTATCGTAAAATGGCGACGTTGCAACAACAAAAAAAAGAATGGCGACAAGCAGAAGACTTTTTACAAAAAGCTTTGAATATATCTCAAAGTAAGAATTTACAGATGGAAGAGGCTGAAAACTATCGCTTATTGGGTGTTGTATACAGTGAACAGAATAAACTTTCCGAGGCATTAAGTCAATTCAATGCTAGTTTGCAAATCTATCAAGAAGCAAATAATCTGGGGCAAATTGCTCAGAGCTTTCGGTTAATAGGAAATATTCATCGTCGCAAAGAAGATTGGGGTATTGCCAAAGAGTTTTATATCGAAGCATCAAAAATCCAAGAACAAATAAATGATATTTTTTCTTTGGCGCATACACATGTGCAAATTGGGCATTTATATCGAGAGCAAGGTTTAGTAGAAGAAAGTGAAAAATCTTTTAACATTGCCAAGGAAATGTATGTAAAAAATGAGAACAAACGCAAGGCCATGGACTGCTTTGCTCACATTGGAAACCTAATGGTAAAATGTAAAAAATTTACTGCAGCTCTGGAAAATTATCGCCAAAGCTTGAAGATAGCAAAAGAATTAGGTGACGAGTTAGAGATCGCCAACGCCCAATTTAATTTAAGCTTTATTGTACGAAAGTCAGGTAACAAAGATGAAGCAATAAAGTTACTTGAGAAATGTTTGAAAGTGTATGAGAAACGACAGAAGTTAGCAAATCTGCGTAAGGCAGAAAAAATGCTTGCTATGTGGAAAAAATGACCTAATAAATGTAGATAAGCATTGTTTTACAGAGCTTAATACTTTTAATTTTTAAATATTCAAAGTACGAAAGTCTTAGGGAAGTGGCGGAAGATAGTTTACCATTTCACATGTTCTTTTATCCATCAACATCGTTATTCGTCACTTACAGAACTACGGCTATGCGCGCTCAAAATGCCTAGTTGATGAATAAAATGTCTATGTAAAATCTGGTATATTATTTTTAACCACCTCCCTTAATTTATAAAAAATGTGAATAATTTGTCATGATGAACGTCTTAGTATAATGTAATATGTGTAAGCCTAAAATTACAAACTCTAAATTTATTAAGTAAAGCGGTTTAAAATGCGTTTTATAGTACTTATACTTTTTTTTATACTGGTGGTTTTTTCCCAAGAAGCTTCTAATATTGATAAATTTTTGCGGATATCGCAAAATGTGAGTCGCGTGGAAGCTGTTGTTGGGCAAATTATTACTTACAGAATAACTGTAAGTAATATACATTCTAATGCAGTAATTGATGATATTGATCTGGTGAATGTACTTCCTGCACGAATGCGTTATATCTCATCTTCGCTAAAACGTAGTTCTTTTAAACTCAGTAGGGAAAAACAGAAAATTGTTGTGAGTGTTGGTTCTCTTGCTTCGGGAGAAACAACAGAATTTTCTTTTAACGCCAAAGTTAGAGCACGCGCTTTTGGTGTACAAGAGAATATAAGCTACGCCAATGGAAATATAGTAGGCATTCATCGTGTAGATTCTTTTATTACAAAAAGCTCGGTTAATATTTTACAACAAAGTATCTTTGGCAGTAAAGCTTGGGTTTTTGGTTATGCCTATGTTGATATAAACCATAATAATACATACGATGAAGGGCAAGAGCCGACCATACCAGGAGTTAAGGTTTACATGGAAGATGGTCGCTACGCAATTACTGACAATCATGGCCGTTATTCCTTTGATAATGTAGATGATGGAACACATGTGCTTGCACTTGATTTGCATACTCTTCCTCCACAATTTGCGCTTACCAAAAAGGGGCGAAATGGTCGCACGCGTTTTGCTCACATTAAAGGGGCTACACCATGGCGCACAGATTTTAACTTTGATTTCAATCGCCATTTATACCGCCCTTTGCAGAGCACATTACAAATCCAGTATGAAAACAAAAGTAAATTATGGCAAGAAACTATTTCTTACACGTTTTTGTTTGAAAGAAAAACGCGAGCTGTTTCTATATTAGATAAATGGAATCTTAAGCAACTATTTATGGAGGAATTTCCTGCCAAAGAAATAGAACTTACTATTATTGCCGATATAGACAAAGAACAGTTACAAGAATTGTCATTGCTTAAGTTGTTTTTGGAACAGCGCTTTGGATTTGGTGAAAACCTCATGATTACTTCTATGATGGGTATACCTTATAACCTAAAAACCAATGAACAGCCTATTCAAAAACCTCATATTAAGGAATTGTTTGTTACTGCAAACCCTCATCAAGTTTCTGCTGATGGTAAGACAGAACCAACTATTTTTATCCATGCTTTAGATCAAAATGGTGAATTGGTAAATGAAAGTGGCTTTCTGACAATAACAACTACGGAAAGTAAAATTATCAATCAAGATCACGATGAAGAGAAAGAAGGAACGCAAATACCAATGGTTGGTGGTGTTGGGATGTGTATTCTCGAAGCACAGCAAGAAGTAAAAACTGCAACGTTAACAGTAGAGTATAAAAATATAACAAAAAAAATAAATATTGACTATGTGCCTTATTTTCGCGATTGGGTTATCATTGGTATTGCCGAAGGAACAGCGGGGATTGAAACAGCTAGTAAACAGGAAAAACTTTATGTAGATGGTCGCGTTGCTTTTTTCGCAAAAGGAAAGATATTAGGAAAATATTTACTCACGGCTTTGTACGACAGTGGAAAAAAGCAAGAGCAAAAGTTATTCAAAAATGTACAAGAAAATCAATTTTACTCGGTATACTACGACCCTAATTTGTCAGGTTATGAAGTTAATACTAACAGCAAGGTATATGTTAAACTTGAAAAAGACGAAAACTATATCATGTATGGTGACTATAATGTAAATTTTAATAATCACTTAGTGCAGTACCAACATGCTTTTAGAGGAGTGGCTGCGCAATTTAAAACCCAATATCTGGATGTAAAAGCATTTGGAAGTAAAGCTACGCAAGTTCTTGTACATGATGAAATTCGCGGCCAGGGAATCTCGGGTTTTTACCAACTTTCTCGCAAAAACGTAGTTACCAATAGTATTCGTGTTGTGGTTGAAACGCGCAGTCAGTTTAATCCCAAAGAAGTTATTAGCGTAGAAGAAAAACAAATATATCGGGATTACGATGTTAACTTTGAGCGTGGACGAGTTTTATTTGATTTTCCTATTTCTCCTAACGACTTGTTGGGAAATCCTGTGTTCATTGTTGCGACGTATACATCGCAAGAAGCGTCTTCTGAGGAAATAATATGGGGTGCACAAGCAAATGTGAAATTATTGGCCGAAAAAGTATTATTTGGTAGCTCATATATTCAAGAAACAAAGAGTAAGCACAGTAACCGTATTTACGGATCCTCTATACAAATTAAACCAATGGAAGGTATTTCTATTGATGGAAACATTGCTCATACAACAGTGTACGATTCGCAAAAAGATTTAACTACTCGCGGCCTTGCGTATTCTTTTGCCACAAAATTCCAATGGGGGATTAGCGACACTACAATAGGGTATCATAGTATTTCTGATGATTACTATTCTGCGGTTTTACCAAATATTGCAACGGGGAGCGAAAAGATATTTATTGAGTCGCAATTAAAAGCTTCTGAAAATGTCACTGTGCAGATGAACGCCTCTCAAGAAAAGATGAATAAAGAGCAATTTCGCCAGTTTGGTTTACACACACTCATTCAAAATGAGTACACTCAAAATATGATAGGCTACCAACTCGTAGAGCAACGAAAAGGTAATAAAAAACAGTACGCACATGTTGCAAGTGTTGGAAGTAGAGTTAAGGTAGACGATGGTTTAGTTATTAGTGCAGAAAGACATCAGGTGTTTACGAATGAAAAATTTTCTGACAAACCAAAAACTGTTGGCAATATCTCGGAAATGGATAAAAATATAAAGCAGGACTTTCGTTACAAGACTACGAATATTAATGAACGCTTGTCCTCAAAAACGATTCTTGGAGCTGAAGTTGTTCCTAATGACTGGTTAAATTTATGGGTCAACCAAGAATTTGAAGACGAAGGGCGTTTGGAGTCCTCGCGAACATTTGCAGGAATTAATTTACAAATTCACGAAACGACACAAGTATATGCAAAATATGGTTTTCAGCATTGGGTAGATGACGTTCAAAACCAGGCACTTTTAGGACTGAAAACTGACTTAGCTATTAACGAATGGCTTTCTGGACATTTTTTTGCTGAACGTTTACACACTTTTACCGAAGAAAATCCGGAAGACTTCATAACAAATGGTTTTCATTTCAAATTAATGACTCTGAAACATACAGGAGATTTTCGCAGCGAAATGCGTTACCAAGGAGGTGACTACCAGCTTTTATTTACTCCATCCTTAACATCGTATTGGGATGAAAGCATCGTAACATTTTGGAGCTCGCAATTTACTCCTAAAGAACAGTTTTCTGTTTTTGAAAATACTAATTTATTTGGAGTTTCTTACCGCCCGCACTTTTTACAAAATGTAAATTTAGTAGGGAAAACTCAGTTAAATTGGGCGCGTAATAACGATGTAGAATCTCAGGCAATTACGTTTGTTTCGACGCTAGATCTTCATATAAGATTACCTAAATCTATGGATCTAATGTTGC
This sequence comes from Candidatus Uabimicrobium helgolandensis, assembly GCF_041508025.1. Taxonomy (NCBI): domain Bacteria; kingdom Pseudomonadati; phylum Planctomycetota; class Candidatus Uabimicrobiia; order Candidatus Uabimicrobiales; family Candidatus Uabimicrobiaceae; genus Candidatus Uabimicrobium; species Candidatus Uabimicrobium helgolandensis. Next base: position 7,873,747 of record NZ_CP165719.1, on the reverse strand, counting down.
ATTATGCGTATAAATATGAAGAGGTTGAAGATCTCTCACAAGACCCTGTAGAGGCTATGACTGATTTGTTAGCTTTGCGATGGTTGTACGAAATCAATAATAAGTGGGATGTTGGTTTTCATATGGGAACTGTAAATGAGTATGAAAGCGAAGAACTCGACTATGGCTACGGAGTAGAAATGGGTTACCGGGTTGCAAATGATTTGTGGCTATCTTTAGGGTATAATATTAAAGGAGTTACCGACAATTCTTTTGGAGATAGCAATTTTTTAAATGAAGGAGTATTTATTAGTATGCGTTTTAAATTTGATGAAAAAATTCTTGATACTTTTTCTAGTTTTTAGAATCTTATACTAAAATATATCTCTTGTGCATTTTTACTTAGGGCTTTACCTTCTGCGTTGACTTAAAAAGAACATTTTGGGACTAAACTTGCCTCTACAATGTCTTCTTCGGTTAACATATACAATATTTTTAGCGCTATTGCATATTATTAATTCAACAGCAGATGCTGAAGCATTCAGCACTATTGTTGAATTGAAACGGTAATGAGCAACTTAAGTAGTTTTGTTGTTTTACTCGTCGACGGGAAATGGACCTTCTCTAAATTTCTGCTTATGGTAACCTTTTTGGCCTATTGAAACTGCTAGTGGACTTCGAAAATCTTTCCCTTGTTTTAGCAAATCAATGATATAATGAAAGTCGTAACGCGGCCGCCAACCTAAATCTTCCCTTGCTTTCTCATTCACATAGATTCGCTCAATATCAGAAAAAATATGCCAATTACGCAATGCATATTGATCTTCGTAGCCTGGTGCTCGTAAACTGACAACTTTTGCTGGGTTTTTTCTCAAATCAACTACATCTTGTTTTGTAAATGGAGTTGTCGCACTTATAATGTAGAGTCCAAAGCCTATATTATTTGCTTTATCTAACGCCAATAAATGAGCATCAACAATATCACTGATTTCTGCGCGGCGATATAAAAATTCGTTTACTTTAGAATTGCTATCATCATATGAATCGCGGATATTCTTGCGATCATCTTCCTCTGGAAAAAATCGCGAAGTTCGCAATACAATACATGGTAAATCAAATTTAAAATGAAATAAACGACATAGTTGCTCAGAAGAAAATTTCGTTACTCCATAAATATTTCGTGGAATAGGAACCAAGTCTTCTGTTACCCAAACTGCCGATTTTTCAGAGGAAGGACGCAAAGCGCGACCAAAAACACTTGTTGTGCTAGTGTAAATAAATGCTTTTACTTTATTGTGAGCAGCTTCTTCAAGAAGGTTAAGTGTGCCACTAATATTAGTGTCGACAAAAGCTTGACGTGTATGTGTTGCGACATGAGGCTTGTGAAGTGTTGCAGTGTGTAACACTGCATCAACTCCTTGCATACAACGTTTGACTTGTTTGCGATTAGTGATTGAAATGACTTCATCTGTGAAAGGAGAAGCTTTTACATCTATACCAACAATCTCATGGTCAGTTGGTTGTAGAACTCGTATAAGGGCTTCACCAAGATGACCTGCACTGCCTGTAACTAAAATTTTCATAAACCAAACCTTCATAGTAAAAAACGATTGAATGATGATAGTTTCATTATTGATGTTTTTATTCGAAGCTGATACAATTTTTTTGAATAGGACAGAAGAGGAAGAAATAATTGTTTTTCTTTTCTACAACAGAGTTTTAGTATCGCAAATATCATAAAAAAAGCCCGACATTTTTTTAATGTCGGGCTTTAAAGCTGCTAACTATTCTTTAACTTCAAATTCAGCATCTATAACATCATCTTTTTTATCTGATGACTTTTCTTCTTCAGCAGCAGGTTGCTCACCTGCGCCTGCGCCTGCACCTGCAGCTGCGTCAGCACCAGGTTGTCCTTGACCTTCATACATCATTTTGCCTATTTCTTGGCATGCGACGCTGAAGTTCTCCATTTCTTTTTTCATTTCTTCAATGTCACCACCTTCGATGGCTTTCTTGAGTTTTTCTTTAGCATCATCGATATTTTTTCTTTGCTCTTCAGATACTTTTTCACCGTGTTCAGAAATAGGTTTTTCCATTGTGTAAAGTAAATTTTCCGCTTGGTTTTTTACATCTATGCGCTCTTTGATTTTCTTGTCTTCTTCTGCATGTTTCTCTGCATCTTGGCGCATTTTTTCTATTTCATCTTCCGATAAACCAGAAGAATTTTGAATTTGGATAGATTGTTCTGTACCTGTGTTTTTATCTTTCGCGGATACATTTAAAATACCGTTTGCATCTATATTAAAAGATACTTCTATCTGTGGAATGCCGCGAGATGCCGGAGCAATACCATCTAAACGGAAGTTACCAAGAGTTCTGTTGTCTTTAGCCATGCTGCGCTCGCCTTGTAATACTTGTATATCGACAGCGGTTTGGTTATCTGCAGCTGTTGAAAAGACTTCTTTCTTCTCTGTTGGAATGGTTGTATTTTTTTGAATTAGGTGAGTCATCACTCCACCTAAAGTTTCAATTCCAAGAGAAAGAGGAGTTACGTCAAGAAGAAGAACGTCTTTTAATCTACTATCTCCAGCAAGAATACCACCTTGAATAGCGGCTCCTAGAGCTACAACTTCGTCAGGGTTTACACCTTTATGTGGCTCTTTACCGAATATTTCTTTTACCATTTCTTGAACGCAAGGAATACGTGTAGATCCCCCGACGAGTACGACTTCATCGATGTCGCTTGCTTTTAATTTCGCATCACTCAATGCTTGGACACAAGGATTTTTGGTTCTTTCAACCAAGTCTTTGACCAATTGCTCAAACTGAGCGCGAGTTATTTTTTGGGTTAAGTGTTTTGGTCCACTTTGGTCAGCAGTAATAAATGGCAAGTTTACATCTGTTTGCATAACAGTAGATAGTTCGCATTTTGCTTTTTCTGCTGCTTCTTTTAAACGCTGTAAAGCCATTTCATCTTTGCGCAAATCTATGCCTTGTTCTTTTTTGAAGCCTTCGGCTAAAAAGTGGATTAGAGCTTCATCGAAGTCATCTCCCCCAAGACGAGTGTCACCATTAGTTGATTTCACTTCAAAAACATCTTCTCCAACTTCCAAGATAGAAACGTCGAAAGTTCCACCACCTAAATCGAAAACGACTATTTTTTGATTTTTTGATTTTTCTAAACCATATGCCAAAGATGCTGCTGTTGGTTCATTAATAATTCTTTTTACTTCGAGGCCTGCAATGCGTCCTGCATCTTTAGTTGCTTGGCGCTGGCTATCATTGAAGTAAGCTGGTACTGTTACTACCGCTTCTTTTATTTCTTCTCCAAGATAGTCTTCTGCGGCTTTTTTCAAATTTCGCAAGACAAAAGCGCTAATTTCTGGTGGCGTATATGTTTTCCCATCAATACCCACTTTTACTAAGTCGTCTGCATCGCCTTCTATAGAATATGGGACCATTTTTTCTTGAGAGGATACTTCCCCGTGTCTTCTCCCCATAAATCTTTTGATAGAAAAAATAGTATTTTTAGGGTTCGTAACTGCTTGGCGTTTTGCTGTTACACCAACTAATCGTTCTCCGTCTTTTGTAAACGCAACAACTGAAGGAGTAATACGACTACCATCGGTATTGGCAATAACTACAGGCTGTTCACCTTCCATTACTGCAACAACTGAGTTAGTAGTTCCTAAATCAATACCTATTATTTTACCCATGATTTTATCCCTTTATTTTTAAATTTGTGGAGTATCGTGTAAATTTTTTATTTTATTTCTCTTTCCCGCAAATAGTATGCCGTAAAACACAAAAACATATTGAAGTCCATATTTTAAAGGAATTAGCGAGGGCACCTCTAAACAATCATTCTCAATAGTGCCAATATGGTGCTCTTTAGTGCAGGAGAATAATGTCATTTTGGCGGAGATATACTTGTAAAATTTTTAATAAATATTATAATATTAAAGAATATCCAAAAATATGTATTAACTTAAAAAGAACAAACACACATCTTTGGTAAAACGTTTAAGGTCTACTTGTTTTGTTTCACTATACTTAGTGATATTTAGCAAACATTGATTGATATAGGAGAAACAAGTTGGAGATTACAGAAGTTAAAGTAAAAGTAGTCGAATCAAAAAACGATCGTTTACAAGCTTTTTGTAGTATTACAATCGACAATTGTTTTGTAATTCGCGACTTAAAAATTATAGAAGGCGCAAAGGGCGCTTTTGTAGCAATGCCCAGTCGAAAAATAATGGGGAAATGTACTCACTGCAGTGCAAAAAACCATATAAAATCACGCTTTTGTAATGAATGTGGTAAAGAATTAGATGATGAAGATAAGTCAAAAGGGGCTAAGCTCCATGCTGATATAGCTCATCCGATCAATTCTGAGTGCCGCAATTTACTTCAAGATAAAATATTAGAAGTGTATGAAAAAGAAAAAGCTATTTTTTTACGACTGTTGAATGCCGAACGCTCAGCATAAAACTCAGGGCAAATATGCCAAAATCCATGTGATAGTTTTATGTGAATACTACGTACATCTCGATAAACTTAAATAAAGTAATATCGAAATTTTGGTTTAAACTTCCCAGTTAAAAATTGTCTTTATTTTAAGATTTTTAGCTATATTTAGAAGTTTCCGATTGTATTGTATTTTGTGGTCGGGAACTTTTATACTACGAAAATTTACAACACCACATTCAACATCTTCAGTGTTATACTTTCCAAAGGTAGATTTATCTTCCTATGAACATCGACTAAACACGCCTTAATCAAAGCAAATATAAGAAAATGCTTCACGCAAAGACTTTTTTGACATTACTTTTTGTAAATCACTTCGCGTATGAAAAGGTCCATTTGCAAAACGATATTTATAAATTTTTTGCGCCGTTTTTTTTCCTATACCAGGTATAAGACATAGGTTTTCTCGTAAACAATGGTTAATGTTAATTTTGTTATTTTCAAGAAAAATACAATAAGATTGTATATAATGTGTGTAAAAGCACAAAATGTGGCACAGTATAAATACATAAAATAGTGTATTTTGTTTTTTCATAAGACTTCTTTCTGGACAAAAATATGAGAGTATCTCGGCCATACTTTGGAGGTAACGTTACTCCTGGAGTAAAATTGATAATGAAATGTACAATTATTGTTTTCATTATCCAGGTCTTTGCGACAAAAATGAATATATCGCAAGTTGAAGATTATTTTGCTTTAAAACCGCGAAATGCGATTGAAAACTTTTGGATATGGCAATTTTTTACTCATGGCTTTATGCACAGCGTTGGTAGTTATTGGCATATCTTTTTTAATATGTTGTCTTTGTATTTTTTTGGACATATTGTAGAAAGACATTACGGAACACGTAAGTTTTATATTTGTTATATTACTTGTATGGTTATTGCCGCAATTGTTCACTCTATAGATGCATATATCTATAAAAGTTCAGGTATTCCAGCTCTAGGTGCTTCTGGGGCCGTTATGGGGATTCTCGCTATTTCAGCATGTTTATTACCTGATACGATTGTGTATCTTATGTTTGCTATTCCACTACGTTTACGTACTTTAATTTGGCTTCTTGTTAGCTTTGAATTGTACAATGCAATAATGCATCCAAATTCTTCTGTAAGTGCCGCAGCACATTTAGGAGGAATTGGAGCGGGATATCTATTTTTTCGTTATGGACAACGGGTAATGAGTTGGATGGATAACCTGGAAATGCAAATGGAGCGACAAGACAAGAAGCAGCAACAGAAAAAATATAAGAATGTGCGTAGTAAAGTTGATGAACTATTAGACAAAATTAGTGATGGTGGTATTCACTCACTAAGTGAAAAAGAAAAAGACTTTTTGAAAAAAGCGAGTAAGAAATATAAAGATGATTAATATGAAAAGGTGGAAGCCTAAAATAATAAAATGGGGAGTTGTCTTGTTACCGCTGTTTACAGTGGTATTTGTATTGAAAATTTTTCTTCCGATGATCTCAAAACAAGTAAGAACTTCTCAATTTGGCAATGACAAATCGATATGTGAAACGACTCACTTTTACACATTAACAAAAAAAATACCAGAGTCACCTAAAGATGTGGCTATCTCTTGCGAAAATTTTTATAGTGCTTTTGTCGAGGAACACAAGTCGCAAATTGCTTTTAAAGAGCTGGAAAACAAAATCGAAGTTTTCTTTTTTGGAAATCGCAAAGAATTTGATGAATACTACAAAAAACAATATATGCGTAGCATTCCACATAATGCAGCCTTTTATTCACCTCTACAGCAGCGTATTGTTTTGTATTGGAATAATAACACTCGCGAAACACTGTATCATGAATTAACACATATGATTTTAGACATAGCAGTCAATTTTCACGAACCTCAGTTCAGTGTATGGTTCAACGAAGGATTGGCTATGTACTTTGAAAAATATACAGTGCAAAATGGTGCTTTAATTGTAGGAGATTTAGATAAAGACGCTGTTCTTTTTGTGAGGCAAGCATATAAAAATCGCCTTTTTGTTCCACTTACAGCTCTTTGCCAATCACAATCAGCAGACTTCAGAAGTAGCCAAAACTCAATCTACTATTACGAAAGCTACTTATTTATTTATTTTTTAAAGCACGTCAAGGGAAATGACATATTTTTAAGGTACTTTAAGGAAGAAGGTAAATCTGGTCCGTGTTCTCCGTACGCTTTATCAAATATTCTGCAAAAACCAAACGTGGAAATAGAAAAAGAATTTTTAGCATATTTCAAGATTAATTAGGGCACTGCGCCCTAACACTTTGGAGAATTATCATGAGTTTAAATTTGCTTCTCATTCATCTGTCGAGTGAAAAAAAATATACAACATTTCGAATGGGAGAAGTGACAACTGTAGGTAGAAGCGAAACTTGCGAAATTCAAATAAATGTGAAAGGGGTTTCGGGAAGCCACGCCAAAATTACCCAAAATGAGAAAACATTTGTGTTGAATGATTTAGGAAGCACAAATGGCACATATGTAAACAATAAGAAAATCGATAGCCCTCATATACTAGCACATGGTGAGAAAATTTCTATTGGTAGTTACAAGTTTTTAGTTTGGGACCCAAAAAATCCATTGCCGTTTTTGTTTTCTGTAAATGATGATGCTTTGGTAGCAATCTGCGAATTTCCTTTTACTATTGGGCGCGCAAGTAGTAACCATTTTGTTTTTTCTGATAAAAATTCTTCTAGTCAGCACGCACAATTTATCAAAAAACAAGACAAGCATTTTATTGTTGACCTTAACAGCACCAATGGAACCGTTGTGAACAAGCAACGTATAAAGCAAAATCCTATAGAACATTTTGATCATATAAAAGTAGGTGGGTGGGAAGGGTTTTTTCTTTGTGAAAACACTAATAACTACAGTGTAAAATTCTCGCAATTACCCGAACAAAAAATTGAAGATACTTTGTTTATAGGTAAAGGCGAAGATAATGATATCATCATTGATCATGGAACAGTCTCTCGTAAACATTGTCGCATCTTTTATGAGTATAGTTGTCTATGGATAGAAGATCTAGGTAGCAGTAATGGTACTAAAGTAAATGGCAAAAAAATTTCTAAATGGCCTTTGACTCATGGTGATCATGTTTTAGTTGGAAACGAAAAATTAAACATAATAAATAAATCTCTTGGCAATAGTGAATTTCAATTGGAAAGTGACGAAGGCGAAAAATTTAATATTTCAGGGCAAAAAGTTCTTATTGGACGAAAGCAGAGTTGTCAGATTTGTTTGGAAGATTCAGAAATTTCAAGTATTCATGCTGAAATAGTTGTTGATGATAACGGGGTTACTATTTTTGATAAAGAAAGTCGTAATGGACTTTATGTAAATGGGCAACGTGTAAAAAAAAGTAGTTTAAATCACAATGATCGCATTAGAATTTGTAGTAAGTGTTTAACTTTCCAAAATAAAACCCTTTGTGCTGTGGAAGGTATTGAAGAAAGTGGTTATGCGATTGTTCCATTTGAAAATGATATCTACAAACCTCCAATCTACCTAAATAGATTTTTGTCTATAGGAAAAGATAAAAGTAACCATTTTGTTGTAAGTAGTGTATCGAACAAAGATGCTCACATTTACAAAGAAGGCGATGATTACTTTATAAAAAATTGTGATTCCGCTTTAGGAGTTACTGTTAATAACCAAGCGATTACAAACCATCACTTGCAGCATCAAGATTGCATTACCATTGGTTCAACTACTTTCTTTTTTAAAGATGCAAGTCAATCCTTAGAAGTAACAAAACCTACAGAAAATAAAGAAAAGATATTTCCTAAATGGGCAGCAATGGCGGTTGCTGTAGTTTTTTTAAGCTTTTTTGCACATTCGTTGTTGTCTTCAAAAAAAACAAGTGATCAGCCAGAAATAAAAATTTCTGAAACGAAGGATTCTCAAGAAAAAATAGTAAAAGTAGATGATAAAACGGTTATTGCAGATGCTCTGAAAGATGCACGCGAGCAATCGAAAATATATCACTTTAATCAAGCAATTTCTATTTTGAAGAATTCGCGAAAAAAAATACAAGTTTTGGCTAACTTACAAACATTAAAAACACATATAGATTATTTTAAAATACGTGCCCGTCTCTTTGATGAAATGAATCAATTATTAACAATATCAGGGCATGATAATCCAGTAAGACTCTATATTCCTGGTCGTGGAATTTGTAGTGTTAACAAAGCAAATAAAAAAACATCTCAACTCATTTTAGAAAATCGCGATCACAAAATATTTTCGTATCCTTGGAAAAAAATATCTCCAAAAATGTTTTTGTACATCGCTGAACAACTAACACTTGATGAAAAGTATGCTGTTACTTTGATGGAAATGGCCCAAGAGTTTCTTTTTCCTGAAGAGTGTGAAAAATATGGTATTGCCGCGCTTAAAAGTTTTCCTAATCAGCAAAAACATATAAATGAGATTTACGCCAAAATGATTGGTATTCCTGTGCCGGATGAAGGTTTTTCTGTGTACAAAGGTAGACTTCTTCCAACGAAAAAAATTAGAATATTGCGGCAGCAAGAGATTTTACAAAACAAAAAAGAGCAAGATCTTTTACAACAAAAACAAATAAAAATAGATCGCCTAAAAGCTATTGAGCTAGCGAAACAGAAAGAAAAAGAAGAATTCCCAGTACGTTACTCTATTATAGATGAATTTGCGCGTACATATAGCTACAAAAAAGCCCAAGAGCAATTCAAAAAGTTGCTAAAGAGTACAACTATTCGCGAATTCCGCCAAAAAATAGAACGGCGCATGAAAGAAATAGAGCCTTTAGCAAAGTTATTTGCGAAATTAATTTATGCAATCAAAGAACAAAAATTAAGAAATAATCGCGTAAAGATAGGTGATGTACAAGGTGTTATTACCACTGCTACAGAACGTCACTTTCAAATAACAATTCCCAATGGAGAAATTCGTCAACGTTGGTATTACTTATCTCCTGAAAAAATATATGACTTTTTTGCACGACTGCGTTATGCACGAGATGACTTATATTACATAGGGGTTTTTTGTTTTGAAAATGAACTGATTGATGAAGGAAACACTTCTTTTATTAATTATTTAGCGCAAGATCCTAGAGGACAAAAACGCGTTGACAAGTATATTTCTCGCAAATTTGAAGTTCCTATACCTAAAGGAGGCTTTGTCGCTTATCGCGGGAAACTAATTTCGCCTGAAGAACGCGGAAATTTATCAAAAGGACTTGTTCGTCATGGTAAAGAATGGGTAACTCCGGCAGATAAAGAGCGTTTAGAGCAAGGCTATGTAAAGTATAAAGGTAAATGGATTACTGTTGACGAACAAAAATTAATATCCAAAGGTTATGTAAAATATAAAGATAAGTGGCATTCACGCGAAGAAATAAATAAAATTCGTAGTAACTGGGAAGATGCTTGGACAATTTCTACAGAGCATTACGAAATACGCACTAATATTTCTGAAGACTTTCTCAATGAGTTTGCAACCATTATGGAACAAGCATATTTGGTATATAAGAAATTTTTTAATAACATTGACGCGCGCAGGCGCATGACTCTCTTTGCCTTCAAAGGCTATGAAGATTACCGCAAATTTTGCATTGATACAGGGCAGCAAGGTTCATTACGCGCAGGTGGATTTGCTCATTCAGGTATGAACGTTGGTGTAGGATGGAAGCGCAATAAAAACGAGCAGCTTTTAAATACAATGATTCACGAAGGTGGGCATCTCTTTCAATTTAACGCTTATCCGCGCTCTTCGTCTCCATCTTGGCTGTCAGAAGCGACAGCGACGCAATTCGAAGGATACTCTTGGAATAGACAAACAAAAAAACTAAGTTTTGACTTTGTTTCAAAACAACGCCTTTCGTGGATAAAACGCAATGTGTTGAAAAAAGATTATTTTTCTATACCTGATTTAATTCAAGGGCGTGCAATCGAGTTTATTAACTCTGACCCACAAAAAGCAATGACTTTTTACTCTCAAAACTGGGCTCTTTTCTATTTTTTAACGCACACAAAAGTAGAAAAGTATCGCACTGGGTTTCAAAAGTTTTTGAAGCAAGTCCATAGCGGTGGAGTTCGCGGCCGCGAAGCAACTATCTTCTTAGAAATATTCGAAGGAGAGCTTGATAATGTAGAAAAATTATGGACTTCTTTGGTTTCGGGTTTATAGCGTGTTGATCTAGTAATTTTATTTGGAAGTATCTTATACTGCAATACTTGTATGTTGTTGCAGTATAAGATGTTGTTCTCGTTAATCTCTAACTATTTTGTCTTGAATATAAACGAACAACAAATGCAAAGATACTTCAAGAAATAATGTTAGCTTTCGCTAGTAAGCCTTTACATTTCGAACGATCACTTCTAAAACAGCGCCTGATATATTTCTCGCCTTTTCTGACATACAAAAACAGTATTCAATTTTGTTGCGTGGATCAATATCGCCTACTTTGGTTCTTTTTTTGCAAAAATGACCGTCGGCGATAATTCCGCGAACAATACCTGATATTTTTGCTGTTATGATTTGATCTTCGATTTGCCCAAAGGGATTACCTTTCTCTATCGGTGCTCCTATAAATGAGTATCCTTTAAAAATACCATCAACAGGAGCGCGTAACAACCTTTCGCTTGTTACACCTGCAATATTTCCAGGAGTACTTGTATTTGTTTGGGCTTGCCCTCTTGAAATTATTTTTGCAAGATTATGTCCTCTATTGCTTTCAATAACAAAATGAACATCTTTTGGGGCGGTGAAACCTGGGCCAATGCCAATAACTAGCGGGGCATCATTAACACTTGTTCCAACATTGCGTTTGGCAATAATTGCATCTATAACTACAGCAGGTTTTATTGCTTTAATTATATCCGCTGCTTCATCGACAACAACAGGTATTATGTTTTTAGCAACTAGATCTTTTATTCCTTCAATATCCTCTTTTATCGCTCTTTGCGCGCAAATATTTTGTAAGCAATATCTATCAGTAAAAATAGCTTGAGCAAAGGAAACTGTTCTGCGAATAACAGAAGGTTTTTCTCTTTCTGTCATAACAACAGGAAAATGGCACATCATAAGACGATGAGCTATGGCTGAAGCCATTTCTCCCGCCCCTTTTATAACAACTAAATTATTTTTCATAAAATCCACACAAAAATATAGCGTTGTTATCATAAAATTTACGATAACAACGCTATCAAGTGACTAAATCAAGTCACTTATAAAACGTATCTAGGAGCTTTAGGCTTAAGGCGTAAACTGCCCAAGCACAGTGTAGTGTTCGTTTTGTCTAGATAATTTTCGCAACACTGCGCTAGTTTTCGATACTGTAAACTGCCCAGTCTAAAAAGGAGTAACTTTGTAACAGCAGGTGTACGATCTTATTTTTCTTCTACAGAGAAAATATAGCCATCATCTGTTGCCATGTAACCTACAAAGCCTAGATCATCATTGGTATTTTGGGTAAAATGATTAAACATGTCTAAATTGAATTCTTCTGTTGTTATACCCGTTTTTGGATTTACACCAAGAAGGCTTTTGCCATACTTCATAATCCAAATATGGTATTTTCCCTGGAAATAAATACTTTTTCCATCAGCAACTTCCCACTTGAGTTTTCCTGATCCAACATCTAAAGCATGCATAATGGAGGTTTTGCCTGCTTCGCGTTGAGACATACAATAAACAGTATTGCCTATTGTTAGTGGTTGTTCGTTGATTTCACCACCGCTTTCAAATTTCCAATTTACATTACCTGTAATGCGGTTAATCGCATATAGATTGTAATCTCTAGAGCCAACAAATAATACAGGAGGATCATTGGTCGCTGTTAAGTTTGCCTTATTACCACCAAAGGTATGAAAAATACTATTTTCGCCCCACTCTTTTATTCTATCTCCGGTCTGACTGCTAATAGAGTGTACTCGGTTATCCATTGTTCCGAAATATAGAGAACCGTCTACTTCTACTGGTAGTGACCACACATGGTCGTCTAGACGAAAACGCCAATCGTGCCTTGCAGTCTCTGGATTCACAGCGTATACAAAACGATCCCATCCAGCAATAAAAGCATAGCGATCTGTTGCACATACTGATGAACATGGAACAAAAGAAAGTTCTCTCTTTAAAAGTTGTCCACCTGTTATGGTTGATATAACATGTAAGTTTCCCATACTAAGTACAAAAAGTTTATCTTTGTACTTGGTTGGTGCATAATCTAATTTATGTCCGACTTTGTATACCCAAAGTGGTTCACCCGTTTTGCGGTCGAAAGCGTATAAATAGGTTGACTTAGTTGAGGCAACTAAAATTTCATCTATTAAGTAAAGACTTTCTATTTCTTCACCAGTAATTTGATGATGCCATCTCGTTATTAAAGGTGTAACTTGAACATGGTCTTTTAATACTTTAGAGCGAGGAATTTTTGTTTCATTTTTGATTTTTTTAGATGCACTTGTCTTTATTTCTTGAGAATTTTTTTCGGTTTTTTGAACGTTTTTTGGCTTTTGATATTTTTTGCAAGTACAGGAAATTAAACTGAATATCATTATCAAATATAACAAACATCTCATAATACACGCCATTTCTAATACAAAGTAACTAAGGGGTTTGAAAAAAATGATGTACCAAATTTTGTGTAGAAATTTTATTCATCGGCTGCATTTTAAATGCGCATAACATTATTTTGTAAACAAAAACAATAACGCTGACGAATAAGAGCAAGCAAAATGGTACATGTTTTTCCTAACTTGTTTGGAATCGAGTTTTTGCGTTGCGCTTGTGATTAAGGGGTGTCATCACTCATTTTTTTCTCAAATCCAGTGTTCTGGGCAAAAACAAGGCAGTCTAAACATTAGGCATGTGGCTTTGATTTTCTTTTCGACACTAGCTTTGTTACTCAATTACAAAGCAAAACAATATGCTTTAAAATACTTCGCAACTAACTAAAATATCTTGTATTACATAAAAAACTAAATATCAACACGCCCTAAATTTTGAAAATTAAATCACGACACTCCATAACTCATTAAGATTATAATAATAATTTCGCTAAAAAACTGCAAGTCATTTCCTCTAAGCAATTACGAAATTATTTTTTAGGTGTCTCTTTATAACTTTCCATAAATATTTTTGGCCAATCATGGCTGTTACTAGAGTCTGGAACACATCCACCGTAGAATTCGCATGCATGAGTTCCTACAAACATAGCAAATGATAACATTTTTTCTACATCCCATTTTTGTAGATATCCATATACTATCGCTGCGCGAAAATTATCACCTGCCCCAGTTGTATCAATAATGTTTCCTTTATAAAGAAGAGGGAAGTAAGAACAAGTGTTGCGGTGTATAAATATACAGCCTAAAGCTCCAAGAGTTACAATAATCCTAATTTCGCTGTGTTCTTTGTATACCGCGAGGAGTTTCTTTTTCAATTTAGGTATTTGTTCTTTTGTCGTTTGTCTTGACACTAGTACTAACGAAGCCAGTGAAAAGTGTGGTTCATTTGGCTCTGTGTCAGACAAAATAATTGGTATTTGCAAATCATGTGCTTTGAATGCTGCTTCCTGCATAACTTTAGCACTTTTTGCAAAATAACCATCTAAACAAAGTAATTTAGTTTGCTGCAAGTAATCTTTAGGTATACTTATGTAATCTTGCGGAGCCGGGTCTGCAATAATTGTTCGTTCACCACTTTCATCTACTAATATATATGCACAGTGGGTTTCTCCGCGGCGGGATTTGTCAATTTTTTTGATATTAAGCTTGTATTGGCTTATAGTTTTTACAAAAAAATCTCCCGGGTTATCATTTCCCAAATGGTGACAACCTACAAGTCCAGTGTTTATTTTCCACCGACTAATACACGTTGCAGAATTAGTTGCTGATCCCCCTAATTTTTGAAACTTTTTTTTGGCGGAGGTAATAGCAAATCGCTGAGGGAATTTATCAAAAATAAACAAATAATCAACAATGACCATTCCATAAAAGATAACATCAAATTTTTTCTCTAGCATTTTATCCAACAATTCTGTTTAGGGCGTGTCGACATTTTTTTATGTAATGCGCATTATTTTAGGGAGTAGCGCGGCACTTTGAAAGTGCAAAGTTGAAGAAAAGTAACGAAGCTAATCTTCGAAAGAGCCAAATTACAAGGAAGAAAATATCGACGCACCCTAACGAAAACAAAGATTTTGAAGGTTAAGGAGTGTTTGTACTGAAAGCCTATTATAGTATCTTAAGTTTTCATACATAAGAAAAAAATTAGCTTTTTGTTGCAGATAATTAGAATTATTTTTGGTATAGCAGCTAATTTATGCCAAAATAAATAGGCATATTCACCTTGGAAGACATTACCTTACCAAAAATAAATACTCGCATCGAAAGGACTCAAAATGAAACTCCATTTAATTGCAATAATAACTTTGATATCAAGCTGTTTGTTTGCCGAAGAGGTTATTTTGAAAATAGCAACAGTAACGCCAGAAGGATCTTTGTGGACAAAAAAACTGCGAGATATGGATAAAGAGATCAAAAAGAAAACAAAAGGACGTGTGAGGCTAAAGATTTATGCCGATTCACGTAAAGGCAGCGAAGCAAAAGTTGTAAGGAAAATTAACGATTTCAAACTTGACGGAGCTCTTTTTTTACAATCAGGAATGGAAAACATTGTACCACAAACTAGCATTTTACAACTGCCATACTACTATAAAGGTAACGAGCACTGGCAAAAAGTTCAAGCAACGTTGAAAAAAGATTTAGAGTTCTCCTTTTCTAAAAAGCAAATCAAAGTATTGGGGTGGGTAGGTTCTGGTTTCACTTATGCATTTACAAATAAACAAGTGCAATCATTGAAAAATTTCCAACAGTTGAAAAATTGGTTGTACACTGAAGATCCTTTGATTCAAACTTGTTTCGAGAGATTAGGGTTAAAAGGAAAAGAAATAAAGGTAAAAGAAGTCTTGCAATCTTTGCAAAAGAAAGATATTAATAGTGTATATGCTTCACCGTATTTGCTTGTTGCTTTAGAGTGGCACAAACATGTTAATTATTGCATTGATCTTCCGATTAATAATGTTGTTGGCGGTTTTGTTTTGCATGAAAAAGCATATGCAAGCATACCTTCGAAAATGCGAAAAAAAGTAGGGAAAATTATAAAAAAGCATATGAAATTGTTGTCTAAAACAATACACAAAGAAAACGCTGTTGCAAAAGAGTTATTAAAGAAAAAGTATAAAATTCAATTTGTTCAACCTGACAATAACTGGGCGAATACGTGCCAAAAATTAGGGCAAAAAATCGCAGAGGAAAATGTAGGAAAGAGATATACACAACAACAATTACAAACGACAAAGTAGCCAATGGAAAAATACCAAGTACTCCAAATAATAAAAGAAGATTCTTGTGGGAAGTTTTTTCTTGCTGTAGACAAAGTAAATAATCAAAAAGTTGCGTTGAAAACAATGTTACTTCCTAAAAAAAATACAGCTTATTGGTTGGAGCAATACAAAAAAGAGTGCCAAATTCTGGCCCACATGCAACATCCTAATGTTATTAAAAGTTATGATTTTTTTGTAAAAAATAATTATGCTGTAATAGTAATGGAGTATGTTGAAGGTATTCCATTCACAGAATTTCTACGAGGTCTTAGTTGCTATAGTTTTTGTGAGCAAATTGAAATGGCCATGCAAATTGTTTCTTCTATTGCAGCAGTTAGTGAATTTGGCATTGTCCACCAAGGAATATCTCCAAACAGTTTTGTGGTAAGATTGAGTGACCGAAGAATTAAGTTGATAGATGCTGGGGTCATTTCGCGTAGTGATTATCGAAGCCCCGAATCTTTACAAGGAAAAATGGCTGCAAATAGTGATGTCTATTCTTTAGGTGCAGTACTTTACATTTTTTTTGGTCATGCAATCTATCCTCATAGAAATTTTTTATCCGAGGTAAACGCAACTAAAGATTTTCCACATTTAGCTCAGGCTTATAGCCCTGAAAACGTCCAAAAAATTTGTAGTTTACTACAAAATGCCCTAGAAAAAAATCCCCAAAACCGCTTACAAAATGTCTCTCTTTTCAAAAAATATCTGAAAGAAATATACAAAGAGGCATCATCAAACAAAGCCAAAATTAGTAAAACGATCAAGAAAAGATTAAATGCTCCTATTGTGCCTAAGCCCGACTACAGTGATGACGACATAAAGCCAAATAAAACTACTCGTAACAAAAACAAAAAAAAGTGGATCGGCGCTCTGATAATCGTTATTTTGATTTCGATATTTTTAGTACAAAGACATTCAAATAATCTCAATAAACAAAAAGAAGCTAAGGCTATTACACATTTTCAAAACTCTTTTATTCTTTATCAACAACAAAAATATGTTAGTGCTAATGAATATAATAATAAAGCCCTGTCTCTTGTACAAAAACCAGAATTTTTGATTCAGAAAGCTTTTATCGTATATCAATGTCGTACAAATAATGAAGAAGCATCTTTAGCAAACGAACTTGTTCAAAAAGTTTTACCGCAATTAAGAAAAAAGAAAACGGTTTTCTCGTGGTATGCTTTAGGGCACATATACAGGTATGGTATTGGTGTTGAGAAAGATTTAGACAAATCTCTAGATTACTATAAAAAAGCAATGAAGCTTAACCATGTTCCAAGTATTCTCGAAGCTGGAGATGTGCTTGAGGAGATGAAAAATTATTTGCAAGCAGTAAATTTTTACAAAAAAGCCATAACATTTAAAAATGCTGATGCTTTTCAGCGTTTATCTCTTTTACACATCCAAAAAAAAATAGCGAAACCTAGTATGTATCAAGTAGAGATATGGTTAAAAAAAGGCGCTTCTTTAGGTAGTGGGCAATCAATGAATGGTCTTGGATTTTTTTATTTCCAAGGACTTGGTGGAGTCAAAGATGTACCTCAGGCAATATCATGGTTAGAAAAAGCTGTAAAACATGGTAGTTTAGTTGCAAACTATAATTTAGGGCAATTTTATTTAAATGGTTCATATGTTTCTCAGGATACGAAAAAAGGACTTGCATATTTAACATATGCAGCAGAAAATGGAGATGAACGCGCAGCCTATGTTTTAGGACAAGCTTATTTTGAAGGAAAAGTACTCCCTAAAGATTATATTGAAGCATTTAACTGGTTTCTGCAAGCAGCTTATAAAGAGAATATGCAAGCTATTGGAAGATTAGGTGACTTGTATTATTATGGATATGGTGTACAACAAAATTTTTCGCTTGCATTAGAGTATTATACGAAAAGTGCAGAAGAGAATTATTTACCTGCAATACATGGTTTAGGTATTATGTATTCAAACGCAAATGGCGTAGAAAAAGACATGAATAAAAGTGTAAGACTTTTTATGAAGGCTGCCAATTTAGGTTACTTTGATTCAATGTATGTATTGGGAATGTTGGCAGAAAAAGGTTTGATTCAAGCCGCAAACACTGACAATAGAACTCTTGCCATTTTATGGTACCAAAAAGCCTTGCGAAAGGGCGACTCTCGTGCGAAAGCAGCCCTTCAAAGACTACAATATAAAAAATAGTATTGCGAATATTTTAGATAGACACTTCCTACTTATTTAATATTTTTATTACTTTTCCGTCCACATTTTCCGGTTTAACAGAAAATATATTCAAAATAGATGGCGCTAGATCTTGTAGATGAATATCTTGGTGCGATATTTTATGATTGCACATAAAAACACCAGGCACAAGTTGCGGATCAACGCTACAGTGATCACCACTCCATTTTGAGTTATTTGCTTCGATGATATTTTTAGGTACACCTCCAAGAGATGTTTGCCAGGAAACTCTATAGCCGTCAGAGAACCCAACTACAATATCAGCTGCTTCATGCGAGTATGGACCTACAAATACTTTTTCTTGCATAAAAACGTTGTTAACCACTTTTTCTTGTTGAAAAGTGAATTGCTTTAACTTCTTTGCAATTTCAAGTCGTAGTGATTGGTAATCTTCCTTTTTTACGATTCCGGTAGGTTCACGGTCTTGTAAATTGATAAATATTTTCCCCAAACCTATTGCGTAAGCCTTTGTACGCTTCCAATCAATATCTTGTAGTAACCGTGAGCGTTCGAATAAATCGCGAACTTGCATATCACTTCGCTTCTGATCGGTATCTTTTAGATATAGATAACCGTTTTTTAGCAACCAAGTATTTAAATTTACTTGCCAGCGAAAAGATTTAAATCCGTGGTCAGAAACAACAAGTAATATATCGTCCTTTTCTAATTTTGCGTGCGCTAAACCTATGATATTGTCCATTTCTTTATAAATATCAAGTAGTTTGTGTTGTGAATTTGCTTTGTAAAGTGGATGTTTTTTGTCAATAAAGCGCCAGTACATATGGCTCGCACGATCAGTAAAGTAAAACACCGAGACTAGTAAATCTTGCTTTTGTTCTAACATATGTAAAAAAATATTTTTACGACTTTGTAAAATATTTTGTAAGTCCGTTGCAAAAGCTTCTTCAGAAATAGCTTCGTCTTTCAGTGCGTTTGTAGCAGATGCCCAACCTAATGTAGAATACATTCCTACATTGTTTACTATTTTGCTAGCAAAGTCTTTTGGAAAAGACAGTTGTACGTTCGCTGGTAAATCTTGAGGTGAAAACTGCACAGGGGTCATATAGAAGTTAATCTCTGGTTCTATTGAGGAGATATAGACTCTTACCGCACCGTGAAGTGAGAGAAGAGGGCTCATATCGAATCGTAGAAAAAACCAATCACTCCACTGCCCTTGTTTTAACAGCTGTTTGTTTTTCTGGATAGATATTTCTATTTCTTTTCCGCGCTTTTTTGCAAAAAGAGGCAAAGTTAATTGTAGTTTTTGTTGTAACTTTGCAATACGATTGCGAATTTGAGATATACTGTTAATATCTGTTGTTCTACTTTGCTCTTTTAACAGTTTAAAATACTCTTCACGCGCAATAAGATTTTTGGGCCCAACAACATTTCCGGTATACGAAGTGCCATCAAAAATAAGTGGGTATTGCCAACCTCCTGTTTCAGTACTATATGTTTTGCGATTAAAACTACTATAAACTCCCCAAGTACCGTTTGTTCCTAAAAGATCAGGAACTCCGAAACCGCATAATAAATGACCACAACTAACTTTTTCTGCTGGAAAGGCTATTGGCGCCATAATAACATCAGTCTTTATGTTATTTTCGCCAGCCGTCGTCCAAAAAGATGTTCCTTTTTTCAGTGGAATAGCATAAGGAATTTGTTGAGGAATAAGAGAATTTAGTGCATAAAAAACTAATAAACTAGGCACGAATCCTGCTACTAAAGCCAGTTGTAAACCCCATTTGTAACGACGAACAAAAATGTAACAAATGCCAAAAAAAATAACAGCGACAAGAATCAGTATGATAATTTTTTGCCATGATTTCAGAAAAACGAAATTTTTAGCTTTCGCGACCGCATATTCAGGTTTGTATTGTCCTATATTTCTTTTTAAAAAGCCGAATATACGATGCTTTCCTGGATTATTTCCTGTGGCAAAAGTTGCCCAAGCAACTGGAGAATGAGATGGGTTGGTAGTTGCGATAGGTATAACTGTTCCGCGTTTTTGTAAATTTTTAATATTTGGCAAGTAATCAATCCACTGCTCTATTAGCTGAGGATCAGCTCCATCAAAACCAAGAACAACAACACGCGGTTCACAAAAAAACTGCGTAGAAAACGCAAATATCACGATTGAAATTAAAACATTATACCGCATAATTTTTCCTTTGTGATGGGTCTATAAATGTAGTATTATTTAGGATGGGAAAGAATACAATCTACAATAATACAAGGCATTTCCACGAACTTCAAAAAACTTTTTGTGACTCACTTAACTAGGGTGCATTAAATTTCTATTGTAACCTACAAAAAACAACCCTAAGGAAGGTTTGTTGTGGAAGATTAAGTAAAATTATAACATAAGTGTGATTAGAGGTGCAAGAATGGTTGGGATAGAACAAAAAATAAGACAAAAGTTAGTTAGCGAGGGATTTATAGATAGCTCAGAACTTCAAGAGTGTATTGCTATCAAAAAAGTCTCGAGCGATTTAGGTATTAATATTTCTCTCAATGAAATTATTATTCACAAATTTCCAAGGCAGTTTTTTAATCGACAAAACTACCTTGAAATACTCATACATATTCTAGAAACTCCTGAAATTTCTAAAATCATTGATTATTGCACTCTTGAACTAGGAGATGGCTGCGCAAAGATATTTACTGATCAAGAAGCTCAAGATTCTGAATTGCATAAGAGTTTACTTGCTAATGGAGTAGTGTTTCCTAAAAGCTATACAAATGTACTTAAAAATACTCCTTTACGTAATTTACAAAACATAAAAATTCGCCGTAATGATTTAGCAAAATGGGAAATAAACCTTACATCGTTACTGCAAACAGCAAAAAACAATGAGTTAATGCCTCTAAATACTCCTCTTCCAAAATTAGTAGGAAAAACACTGCCTTTTTCAACATTAGAGAAAGCTCGGAATTTACAGCAAAAAATCAAGGGAAAAATTTCACTTCCTCTTATTCATATATTGATAAAAAAATATAAAATAGAACCATATTTACTACACGCTATTATTATTTCTCAAGCGCGTATTGAAAATGACAAAATTGAGCTGTGGTTAGGAGGTACCTTTATTACTAGCCATACAGTGAATGAGAGTTTAAAAACAGAATTTATTTGTGCCCAAGATATTCTTACTGATTTTTTAGAAACATCTTTTTCAATGAATTGGCTTGGTTTTCGACTAGAAAAAGAAGTTTTAGTTGTTGAAAACTTACAAAGATATGCATCTTCTCAAGATTGGGCTAAGGCAATTGATATAAGAAAACAATTAGCTAAAAAGCAATTTCCTTTCTCTCTACTAAAAATTATTGTCTACAACAAATTTGTGTCTGAATCCAGAGTATTCACTGAAGTTTTAAAAAATATTTACAAGGTTTCTCCGCAGCAGGCACAGGAATTTGCAAGAAAAATATACAAAGACAATGTTGAAGAAGCACCACCTTTAATGAATATAAATTTAGACGCTCCTTCTCCCGCGTCGGACATGAGCTATCTAGAAAAAACAATGTCCTTGAACGATTTAGGAAAAAAGCGTCCACGTCCAACAAATACAAATAATCCTACTCGTTCTCAACCAACAAATTCTAATGATTTAAACAAAACAATTACTCGTTCTGGTTCTTTGGTCAAAAAGAATCCTGATTTACAATCATTAGATAAAACAATTAGCCGTTCAGGCTCTTTAGTAAAAGAAAATCCTGATTTACAATCACTAGATAAGACAGTTACAAGGTCATCCACGGCAGAAAGAATTCGGCAAAGAGTACTAAAAGCACAACAAAAAAAAGAAGATCTGACAGCAATAGCAGCTGAAGGACACTTAGAAGAAGATGCAGTTCAAACCATCCAAGCAAAGATATCTAAACATTCCTTAACTGTACGTGCAGCATTAAAGAAAGAGTATATTACTGAAGATATGGTTGTTGATGCTACGATTCTTCAGGGAGATCCAGGGTTTTCTCTTTATGGAGCCAAGATACTTGATATATTGCGCGAACAAAAACAATTAACAACAGAACAGCATAATGAAGTACTAGATGGAATACCCGATGATGCAGAAGCAAAAATACCTGTGTTGTCGAAAAACATGGATTTGAAAATTAGCAATGAGCTTATTGAACATAATATGGTAACGAGAGAACAAATCCAAAAAGTTTTTCGCGTACAACGTAGTTTGCAACACAATTTTATTGTTAGATCTGTTGATGGCTTAATTATTCTTATGAAGGTTGCCCCTACAGATATCGTTGAGCCAGTTGTGTTAAAGATAAAACAATCACTACGCAAATCTGTATCAAATCAGGAAATAAAACTGTCAAACGAGCCAATGAAATCACAAGGACAAAGAAATCCAGTATACTCTATGGCACTTATTATTTTTACCGTTGTTTTACTATCAATATCATTTTATAATTTTTCTAGCTTTTACTATGACGTAGAAAAAGAGCAAAGTGACTCTAAAATCACCAAATCTAAGACTAGTACAAATGCAAATAGTTCGAATGAGCAAAGGGTTGTTAAAAACACTCAGAATGCTAATCCTAACGCGATAAAAAAAACGACAGAAAATCCGAAAAAGAATGTCGAGATCAAAGGGATTACTTTAAGACCACACCAAATAGCTAAAATAGAAGATCCAAACAAAAACAAACGTGCAGCATTTCCAATTACTTTGGAAAAAAGTAAAGTTGTTTTTTTAAACCGTCATTCTTCTTATGGTTTAATTATTGCAGCATTGTTCAAAATGGATCGCTCTCCCGGTGCTTTTAAAACAAAAGTCAAAGTACAACTGTATGATATGTTCAAGAGCAAAGTTTACAAAGAAGATAAAGTTCAATTAAACAGTGGAAAAATGAATGTCATACTAGGTCCTATTAATAAAAAACTTTGTGAACATTTATACTATATAAAACTATCTATTATTCCAAAAGAACAAACACCAAGTATTCGTAGATTCTATCAAATTAAAAAGACCCAGGAATGGTGGATTTCATATTTACATTCAAATTCAAATTCCACCTCTCGTAAAGAAAATATTTTACGCGCAACAAATGAAGAAAAAAACCGCATAAACAAATTAGCTAAAGCACTTTACAAACAAAATAAAAGTCTTGAAAAATTTCTTAAGAAAAAACCGCAATATATTCGTCAAAATTACCAACGGTGGAAAAACAAATGGCAAAAAACGCAGGACAAAATTAATAAAGAATTACAAGATAGATTTTTTATTCCGGTATTTGAAAAAACGGAAAAGCATTTGTTTGTATTAAGTGATTATGTAAATACTCAATCAAAAACGCTACACAAATGGGTCACTAGTTTTGATTTATTTCCTCCACAAATGAATCAATATGAGTGGAAAATCAAATGGAGTGAATTTCAGCAATACCTCCAGCAAGACCAAAAATTGGTGACAGATATTATTAGTGCTCTGTAGCATGTAATACGCAAAATAGATGCTGGAGTGTACTAACAACTATAGAAAGGTACAAGATGGTTGAACATAAAAACTTTCAAAAGTCGGAAACAAGAAGCGAAAAAGAGCAAGAAATTTTTGATGCAATTCGCGTAGTTCAAGATCCAGAAATATTTAAAAGCATCGTTGATCTAGGTTTGGTTTACGGTGTTCATTGCAATGAAGATAACAGCGAGGCGAAAGTTTGTATGACGTTAACTAGTCCAATGTGTCCATTTGGTCCTGTTATTGTCAAAGAAGTAGAAGATGTTGTTTC
This sequence comes from Candidatus Uabimicrobium helgolandensis, assembly GCF_041508025.1. Taxonomy (NCBI): domain Bacteria; kingdom Pseudomonadati; phylum Planctomycetota; class Candidatus Uabimicrobiia; order Candidatus Uabimicrobiales; family Candidatus Uabimicrobiaceae; genus Candidatus Uabimicrobium; species Candidatus Uabimicrobium helgolandensis. The sequence continues at coordinate 7,849,902 of NZ_CP165719.1, read as the reverse complement.
TGCGGCTGAAGGAATTAGCGAATCAAAAGTTGAAATTGTATGGGAGCCTGCGTGGGACCCAAAAACAATGGCAAGCGATGAAATAAAAATGGAGCTAGGTATCTGGTAATAGGATAAATGATGATAAGCAAAGAACTAGAAGAAACACTACAAAGAGCATATAAAGAAGCCTTTGATCGTCGCCATCAAGTAATTACTTTGGAGCACTTACTATATGCAATTACTTTTGAGCCATATGGTTCTAAGCTTCTCAAGAGCTGCGGTGCCGATATTAAAAAATTACGCAAAGATATTCAAGGTTTTCTAGAAACATCCATACCAAAAATTTCTAAGAAACAAGAGCCTGATCCAGACTATACAACGGCAGTACAAAAAATACTACAAATAGCGGCATATCACGTTGAATCTTCACGTAAAGTAGAGATCAACAGTGGCAACCTTTTAGTGGCATTCTTTCAAGAAAAAAAGTCCCATGCTGTTTACTATCTAGGGAAGCAAAATATAAAACGCATTGACATTGTAAAGTATATTTCTCACGGAATTTCTAAAGTAGAAATAGAAGATGATTTGCAGCCGGCTTTGCACGAAGGACAAGGCGAAGAAGATATAGACGAAAAAAAAGTTTTTGATCGTTACTGTTTGGATTTAAACCAAAAGGCTGTTGATGGCGGGATAGATCCTCTTATTGGCCGTAAACACGAAGTAGAACGAATTGTTCATATACTTGCACGTCGCCGTAAGAACAATCCCATACTTGTAGGTGATACAGGTGTTGGAAAAACTGCGATTGTCGAAGGCCTTGCTGTAAAAATTGTAAAAAAAGAGGTTCCTAAAAGCTTGCTCGAAAAAAAGATATATTCTCTTGATATGGGAGGAATTATAGCAGGAACTAAGTTTCGCGGACAATTTGAAGAGAGACTAAAAGCGATTCTCGCTGTGATAAAAAAACAAGAGCATGCAGTATTATTCATAGATGAAATTCATACGATCATAGGAGCTGGTGCTACCTCTGGCGGAAGTATGGACGCATCTAATATACTAAAGCCGTCCTTAGCTAACGCTGAGCTAACTTGCATAGGATCAACAACGTACCAAGAGTATAAGTCTTATTTTGAAAAAGATCGCGCTTTAACAAGACGTTTTCAAAAAGTCGAGGTTGGTGAACCGAGTATTGAGGAATGTTACCTTATACTACAAGGTTTGAAAACGAGTTATGAAGAATATCATGAAGTACAATACACTGACGAAGCATTGAGAACTGCAGCAGAACTTTCTGCGAAATACATCAATGACCGATTTCTTCCCGATAAAGCTATTGATGTGATCGACGAAGTAGGTGCTAAAAAGAAATTACAGGATATTGAAGACAATGTCATTACAAGGTTAGATGTCGAAAATATGGTCGCTAAAATGGCCAAAATTCCAGCTAATACTGTACAGGCAGACGATCAACAAAAACTCAAAGATCTTGATGGTGAACTCAAGAAGGTAGTTTTTGGTCAAAACGCTGCTATAGAAGAATTAACAACAGCGATAAAATTATCAAGATCTGGTCTAACAGAACCAAATAAGCCAATAGGGAGTTTTTTATTTACCGGACCTACTGGAGTTGGTAAAACCGAAATCGCAAAACAATTAGCGAAGATTATGGGCATAGAGCTGATTCGCTTTGATATGAGCGAATATATGGAAAAGCATACTATTTCACGTCTTATCGGTGCTCCTCCTGGTTACGTTGGATTTGATCAGGGAGGATTACTGACTGACGGAATACATCGCCATCCTCATTGTGTTCTTTTGTTAGATGAAATTGAAAAAGCTCATATTGATTTGTTTAATATATTATTACAGGTAATGGACCACGCGACTTTGACAGATAATAATGGCCGTAAATCAGATTTTCGCAATGTTATCTTAATTATGACTACTAACGCAGGCGCTAAGGAGATGAGTGCAGGAATGATTGGTTTCAATCAAGAATTTGAAAAAGCCGATTTAAGCACAGGGGCAATTGAAAAACTGTTTTCTCCAGAACTTCGCAATCGTTTGACAAATATAATCGGCTTTAAGTCTTTGACAATTGAATTAGTAGAAAAGATTGTCGACAAGTCTATTACAGCATTAAACGAACGTTTATCAGAAAAAGAACTCTCCGTTTCTATTACAAATGCTGCAAGAACCTACTTGGCGAAAAAAGGGTATGATCCGGCATATGGAGCACGTCCGATTGAAAAACTTATTCAAAAAGAAATCGCTCAGGTATTGTCAGAAAAAATTCTATTTGAAGAGATGAAAAAAGATCAAAAAATTACTGTTGGTTTAAAAGACGGTAAGCTTGATTTCCGCTATAAATAAGTGACTTTGAAGTTTCAATCATTGAAGTGATGCAAAAAATTTCTAAGTGAGCTACAATATTTATTGTAGCTTACTTACATCCTCAGCAACTACTCGTTATTTACCCAAAGACCAAAAAAGTACTTCTCCTGTACGCTTTAACAAAGCAGCATTTTTAAGCTTTGGATTGACCTGTAAGGAGTGATAGTAGTTATCTCCTATAACAGATAAAGGTAGTACATGAAGTAACTTTCCCTCAAAATCAGAAAACGGCGGCAAAAGGTATAGATGATGCTTCGTTTTTGCAAAGTATGCTCTACCGTCGAAGGAAAAACTTTGTATTGTTTTATAGATTTTTGGTCCTAGTCTTACAGTTCCATCACTAGTATTTACTATAGAAATATAACCGTTCTCGCTACCAACCATTATTTCTCTATCATTTATAAAATGTAGAGCTGTTATTTTATTGGTGTGTTTGCGGAGTTTTATATTGCGGGTTTTTCCATCGATTACGGAAAAAAACCAAAGAAATTGTTCGTTGTGGTTTGCGTAAACAATCTGTTTCGTTTTACTATTGAATGCACAAACATGAACACTATGTGTAGTTTGGTGTGGTATTGAGGCAAGATTGAGTTTGCCTTTTTCGAAGCGATAAAGTTTTCTCACGTTACTTTTTTTGTTATCTCTAATAAAAAAGAAATCACTATTTGGAAAAAACATAACTTGTTCGAAGTTTTTTACAAAAAGCTGTTTTTGGGTTTGTAAGTCCCAACAGTAAAAATTGAGCTTCCCAACAAGTTTCCCTGAATAAAATAAATATCTTTGGTCATCACTAAATTTAAGAAATTGACAATCTCCCAAAAAAATACTTTCTTTCAAGGTAGTTAGTTTTTCACTTTTGGTATTCCAAATAAATAAACCAGGAAGTAAATAGTATGCTACTCGTTTTCCTTCAGAAGAAATAGCTATTTGGAATTGCTTTTCACTTCTAATGCCTAATGTTTGTTGCAAAAGTTTAATCTTGTTCTTTGTAAGGCTTTCGTTTTTCTGAAAATCTAGAATCTTGTCGCATTTGACAATGTCCAAGGAATAAATAAAGCTCTCCTCTTTGTGTTTAGTGACAAGATCAATCCGATTGCCATCTGGCGAAAAACACATGTGGTTTACATCTTTTGCAATTAGGTTTTCTTGCAAATCCTGTATTGATAATTCTCTTATTTTGCGAAGTTGAGGAATATTCCATATTTTCAATTTATCATCTAAACCTAAGGTCGCAAGTATTTTTCGATCGGGGCTTATTTCTGTTTTTAAGCATTTTCCACTATGAGCATTTGCAATAATGGATCTTTTTTGAACATTTACTTCGTTGTTTTTTTTGAAATCTAGAGTGTATATCTCAATATCATTTATGCGCATCGCTATTAATGCTTTGCCTTTAAAATCAAAGTGTAATGATTTTGCATAAATCTTTTCTGAATTATCTACAAGCTTTAACTTTTGCAAAGAAGGAAGTCGCAAAAACTCTGATTTTCTATTCAAAATCTTTGTAGACTCTCCTATCACTAACATTTTATTATCGCGGCGAAAACAAGGAACACCGTTTTTTACAGAGTGAAGTTTTTGTTTATGCCGATCAAATAAAACGCCTGTTTTTCCTGAAATATATATAAAACGGTTGTTAAAAGATATTTTCATACGAGCAATCTCTTGGAGATGTTCAATCGAAATATCAAGAAACTGTTTTGTTTTAACTTCTAAGATGCGTAATTTACGCTGTTTGTATAGAGCAGTGGTACTACCATCATCCGAAAAACTTACATAGTCAAAAATTTCATCCACCGTAATTTTTTCTTTGGATATTTTATTTTCAATTACTGTTTTGTTTTTGAGGATATAAGCGACAAAATATGGTGATGATTGCAATGTTTTTAGTATTTTGTGGTGGATTAATTTTTGCTTTTTAGGAGTTGGTAGATGTGGCAAAACGTAATTTTCTATGGTTTGTAAAACTATAGGTAGAAAAGGAAAAACTATTTGTAAATCCTTGTCTATTGCGTTAGAGCTTGCATTTTTTAGTATTTTTTCCACTTCACTATTTTTTAAAGTATTATTAGCATTGTCAAAGTGTTTTATTGCACTGTTGTAGTCGCGCAAAGTGAGATATTGCTTAAATAAAGATAAGTTTTCTAGAGTTCTATGAATATCTTTCTCTGCACTTTTTTGTTGTATCTCTTTGTTTGATTTTGAAATGTAAAAAAATGCACCAACTGTAGCTAGCAAGGCTATAAGAAGAAATACACACAAAGCTTTTTGACGCTGAACAAAATTAGTAATGGTATTCCACTGATTGTATTTTTTTGCGCTAATAGGGCGATGTGCTTGGAAGTTTTTTAAATCGCTAGACAATTGTTTAAAACTCTTGTATCTTTTTTCAGGTTTACGATGTACGCATTTTAAACATATTGCTTCTAAATAAGGAGAAATACCAGGGTCCAATTTTCGAGGAAGCAACGGTTCGTCGTGAAATATTTGATACATTAAACTGATTTGATCCCCTTGGAATAAAGGGCGATATGTAATTGCTTCGTAGAGTGTTGAACCTAAAGAATAAACATCGCTGCGAATACTAGTTTCGCCACGTGCTTGCTCTGGGGACATATACTGTAAAGTTCCTAGTGGAGAACCTTCACATGATAACTGAGTTCTGTCGTCAGCAAGCTGCTTTGCCAAACCAAAATCCATAATTTTGACAATGCCTTGGCGGTCAATCATAATGTTGGAAGGTTTTATATCGCGGTGCAATATTTTCTTTTGATGAGCAGCGCTTAGTGCATCACACGCTTGTATCATAATATCAATAATAAGTTCATCAGTAATTCGTTTTTCTTTAATGACTTGCGCAAGTGTTACACCTTCTATGTACTCCATAGTAAAATACGGTTGCGGTTTGTCGCCAACCTCGTAAAAACGCACAATACCTGGATGATTTAACTGAGCTGTTGCCGAAGCTTCACGAAGAAATCGTTGTGTGCTTTGTAAACTACTATTACCTTGCACTATTTTTAAAGCCACGATATTTCTTAAGCGCGTATCATAAGCGCGGTAAACAATTCCCATTCCTCCTTCACCAAGTTTTTCTTCTATTTGATAATGAGCAAATGTTTTTCCATGTAGAGAATCTTGTTGTTCATCAGTAAAAAATGTTTCCAGTAAATTTTCGCTACTCATTGCACACTCCATTTAATGTTTAAATAATTGACATGCTCTAATTTTCGTAAGCAGAAGAATAATTTTGGGTACGAGAATTTTTGGCTTTGGGAGCGGAGTTATTATAAAATATTGAGTTGTGTTTTTTTGACACACTCTTTTTCTCTGGTGTACCATATGTACTTTGAGAAGTATTTTTAGAGTTGGTGGTTCTATGATTAGAGTGTGTATTCGGGATTATTTGTATAAACCACCATATCCCCAAAAATATTAATACGACAACCACTAGAGCCATTTTACTACGATTTTTTCTAGCCTGAAGTCTTTTAATTGTTTTTTTACATATTCTTTTAAATTTTAATATCGTTAATTTTTGTTTCTTTTGTGGCTTTTTCTTTTTTCTTCTTAGTTTGTTAAAAGAGGATTTCTTACTTTTTGCTATTACTCTCATGACTTAATCTCCCTGATATTTCGTATGCAAGATAACTTAGTAATAGTCCTGGATATAAAGGTTCTACTCCAAGAGGGTACACTGGAAAACCATTTTTCATATGAATAAGCCCAAATAATAGCCATAAACAAGCAACTGCAGCTCCTGCAAACATTGAAGCCAAAGCAGCGTGTCCTCCGTGTTTTTTTCCATAAAACGTGCGCAACATAGAAATAAGTAAAGCACTTAGTCCAATGTTTCCTAAAGCATACCATAGTTGCGTTACTTTGGGAAGTGCGATTGCGAGTGCAGCAGAGAACACAGCGGTAATTAAAATTGCAATACGTGTCGCCACAACAACTTTTTCATCACTAGCTTCGCGATTCAAGTAGCGCCAATAGTAATCGCGAGAAATATTTACCGCTGCGACAAACAGGAATGAATCTGCTGTGGACATAATTGTTGAGACTATACCTGCAACAAAAAGTCCCTTTAGAGGTGAAGACATGAGATGGTCAGCAAGTGCAAGGTACATATATTTGTTATTTCCAGGGGGAATAGACAATTCGCCAGCGCTAAGTGCTGCAAAACCGTACATGGCAGAACCAATCGCGACAATATCAAAAACTAACCAAAATGCAATGCATGTTAGTATACCATGCTTCGCTGTTTTGGGATTTTTGGCGGCCGCACATCTTTGATAAAAATTGGGATCGACGAACACCCAACAAGCAAGACCAGCCCAAACTAAAATAACTCCTGTGCTCATACCTCCTGTAATTTGCAAGTGTGTTTCAGGTAAGTTCTTTTGTAAGAATTCAATTCCTCCCCATTCATTGTAGGCAAGGTAAAAAAGCACAATGAATGCAAGAAACATCCACATAAATTGAAATAAGTCAGTGTAGACTACGCCGCGAAATCCGGCAAGATAGGTATAGATTATGCATAAACAAGTCGATATAATAATAGATTCGACAAGAGTTAAAGGAGAAAAATAAGCGATGAGAATACCTAAAGATAGTAAATAAGGTGCTGGATTTACCATTATATACGTAAAAATGCCGCCAACAAAAGCCGCTTTTTTTCCATAATTGTTTTCTAAAATATCGGGAATGGTATAAAATGGCATGCTGCGAATTTTTTCAGCAATAAAAAGTGCAAATACCGCATATATAATATACCAAAAAATACCTTGAACTAGCCAAGCGCCTAAGCCATAATATTCAGTGAACTCACTAATACCAAAAATTCCACCGTACCAGGTAGAAACAAGTGTTGCCACAAAAATAGGTAGAGTTAAACGTCTTCCTGCCAATAAAAATTCACTAGTTGTGGTTGTTTTGGCCGTATGCCAAATTGTGATCGCTGCAACAATTCCTACATATACAGCGATGACAATCCAATCACCTGTACCTAAAGTCATGCTTTCTCCTTTGATAAACAAAATTTTAAATTTAGCTGTAAATATGTTATAATTCTAATGATATAATACCAGTGCGAAAGAAAAGACCTACTAATTTTTTATTGATTATAGATAGATTTTTCAATATATTTTTCAAGGATAATAAAATGTTGAGAACTTTGTGTGTTTTAACTCTAAGTTTTGTTTTAATAGGTTGTGTGTCTTACCGCGCATACGAAAAAGATACTTCGCGACCAGCTCATCAACACGTAAAAAAGAAAGATTTAAAAGGGTTGGCGATTGCAGCAGAAGATTATTCTTCGGCTAAAAAATCAGAAAAATATTTTAATCGCAATTTACGAGATTATGGTTATTTACCAATATATCTTAGTTTTGCCAATGATTCCGATTATGAATACACTGTACGCCAAGGTAACATTTCTCTATCTTTTGAAGATGGCTCACAAGCTCAGTTAGTGGAAACGAAAACAGTCATTGAGAATACTCAAAATTCTTATGGACGTGCTTTGTTGGGTATACCACTACTTATTTTTCCGGCTTTTATTATTGGTTCATCTGTTTCAAGTGCCAACTACGATTTAGAGAAAGATTACAATGCAAAATCACTGCGTGATTTTAATATATTAAAAGACGAAAAAGTTTTTGGTTTCGTGTTTTTTAAATTGCCGTCAGAAAAAAGCAACGCTTCATTAAACGATGCAATTATAAAGATAAATGTGGTGAAAAAGGCAAAACAAAGCGAAATGGCGGAAACATTAGAGGGCATATTATCACTATCTACAGATTAGAGGAAATAAAATGTACAAGTTGTCAATTTTGATAATATTCGTTTTGTGTATAGGATGTTCAAGTGTATCAAAAAAAGCACAAGCAGACTACAACGAAGCGATAAGTCAGTGGGATAATGGTAACTATGCACAACCTATCTTTTTATTAGAAGAAGCGGTTGCCGACAGTCCTAAATTTTTAGACGCTCATTTAAAATTAGCAGAATACAAAATCTACACAAACCAAACGCAAGGAGCGATGGAAAGTGTTGAAAAAGCTCTTGCGTTAGATAATAGTAAGCCTCAAGGGTATATACTAAAGGGAAAAGCTTTTGTACAGCAAGATGAAAACTTAAAAGCTCAAGGTCAGTACAACAAAGCTCTTCAACTAGAACCTTCACAAGAACAGAAATTTGAAATTTTTCTTGGTAAAGCAATTGCTAAGATTAACTTAGGGCTTCATGAAGATGCACAAAACAACATAGATAAAGCAAAAAGTGTTTCTCCTGATAATGAGCGCATTATTTATTTGAATGCTTTACTACGTGAAAAGAAAATGGGCCCCAACTCTCTTACTATAAAAGAATATAAACAAGTTCTTGCGAAAAATCCAACAGATGTTGATGTTCTTAAAAGCATGGGAGATACTTGGCAACAATTAGAGGTAGCTTCAAAAGCAATAAAATATTACAAAGTATATCTTGAAGCAGGAGGGAAATCTCCTCAGGTAAAGCAATATCTCGATAAACAAATTCAAATTCGCAAAAAACAAATGGCGCAGCAGCAACAAAGTAATCAGACAGAACAAGCTAGAATCGAATTAGAAAGAATCAAAGCTGAAGTAGAAAAAGCAAAAGCTCAAGCAGAATTAGAAGCACAAAAAGCTTTTGCTGACGCCGAAGCTCGCAAAGCAATCGCTGATTCGGAAGCGCAAAAAGCCAAGGCTGAAGTGGAAAAAGCGAAAATAGAAGCTGAAAGCGCTAAGTACTTAAATGATCCTTTGTTAAAAGACACAACTCAAGCAACAAAAATACTCAATTGTCCTGTATGTGGACGTATTTATAAAGATGGTAAGCAACAAACTTGTGACTATGATGGAACACCTCTTATTGATTTAACCGAAGAATAAGAGATATTGTAGAAACAATTTATCGGTTATTTGTGATCACTAATTTACTTGATATTGTTAGGAGGAATCAATGGAGCGCAATCCTTCCTCAAAAAATAATAAAAAACAAAATAAAAAAAATGAGAACCAAGAAACTCCTTTATACGCAGAATCTATAGATGCTATTCCATCAAATGAATTTGGTATAGAGGACGACTCTATTATTAGTAATTTGGATATGGATGCTGTACCTGTTGATAGTGAACTAATTACAACTGCTGAAGATGTTGAACAGTCTGATATAGAAGACTCGGATTTAATGAATTCACAATATTTAGCATTGCCAAGCGATATTCAAGCAACACCCCAAATATTTGCAGGACCTCCTATTATTGAAGAACCGACTAATAAAAATAAATACGCGGAAAAAAAAGAGTTCGAAACAAAACGCGAAGAAATATACGATGAGGGTGAAGAAGATGATCCAATTGCAGATACAATTATCTGCTCTACCGATATAGAAGAAGAAGATTCTGTTCCTGACATTCCAACTGTAAATGAACAAGGTCTTCTTAATACAGAAACAACTAGCGAAAGTGATAACTCCGAAGATGGTATACTTGATTCAGCGCTACAAAGTAAAATCGCTGATCCTGATGTAGTAGCTCTATTTAAAGAACAATCAGTGATGGAAGATAGCGCTATTCTTGCTGCCGAAGCTGTGGAAGAAATGGACGTTGATGTCGAAGAAGCGATGTATGCAGATGGTACATTCGAAGTTGAATCAATAGGTGAAGATACTTTTTTGGCTGCGACAAAATCTAGTTCAAGCAGTGAAGAAGACAATTTTTCGCATATGGCAGCTACAAGAGATATCGCATCAAAATTTGTTCCTAAAGTTGACTATGAGACTGAACAAACCAAAGATTTAGATTTTCCAATCGAAATGAGTTCTTCACAAAATTTACCAACTAGAGATATATCACTTACAGCAACAATGGAAAGTAGTGTTAGTATTCCAGCAACTAGTCCATTTAATGTCGGTGATATCATTGATAACCGTTATAAGATTATCGATTTTCTCGGACGCGGTGGCATGGCTTTTGTTTACAAAGTCGAGCACCAACTTCTTACGGGTGGTAAACACTTTGCACTTAAAGTGCTCGCAGGACATGGAAACAAAGTTGGTGAATTTTCTAAGCGTTTTAAACGTGAAGTTGCCGTGATGATGGAATTTTCTCATCCGCATGTAATTCCTATTCGAGATTTTGGAGTAACGCCAGACAATCAACCATATTTTACTATGGATTATTGTAGTGGAAATGTTGTCAAAGAAACAATAGAAACCCAGGGAGCACTGGATATTGAGGTGACCCTTAAAATAGCATTACAGACTCTAGAAGCTTTGCGAGAGGCGCACAAAAAAAATATTATTCACCGTGATTTAAAACCTGAAAATATTATGTTTGAAATGCGCGGAGAAGAACCCTTTACTTATGTTTTGGATTTTGGTATAGCGAAAAGCTTAACCACTGAATATACCGAAAAGCTAACGCAAGGAGTTATTGGAACCTTATTGTACATGTCTCCTGAACAAGCGACAGCACAAGATTTGACTATTGCAACAGATATATATTCACTAGGAGCTTCTTTATATCATATGTTGACTGGACGAGCACCTTTTATTGGAACACAACAAGAGGTGCTTATCAAAATAGTCCAAGAAAGCCCTCTACCCCCGAGTTATGTTCGTAAAGGAATCCCTACAGAATTAGATGGACTCATTCTAAAAGCCCTTGCTAAAAAAGTAGATGAACGTTATGCTTCCGCGGATGAATTTGTTGATGCAATAAATGCTATTTTGGAATCAGAAGATATCAAAAGTGTTGATGATAAAAGTATAAGTACTTTGCAAGCTCGTCAGGCATTTACACCAGGGGACGTTGTAAATAATCGCTATAGAATCGTTGATGTTTTGGGTTCTGGAGGGATGGGAATAGTTTACAAAGTAGAGCATCTAGAATTATCGTCAAGTAAACGTTTTTTCGCTTTAAAGCTACTCGATCCAAAACTTTCAAATGACAATAGCTTTAAAGATCGTTTTGTACGCGAAATTGAAATGGCGATGGAGTTTACTCATGAAAATGTGATTCAAATACGTGATTTTGGACATACCAAAGAAGGTCACTATTACTATACGATGGATCATTCAAGTGGAAAAACACTTACCAATACAATAACGAAAAATGGTAAGTTGGATTTAAAACGATCGCTTAATATTGTTAGACAAGTTCTTTCAGCTTTAAAAGGGCCCCACCAAAAGAATATTGCGCACCGCGATTTGAAGCCAGATAATATAATTATTGAAAATCGTGGGGGTAAAGATCACGCTTTAGTTCTCGATTTTGGAATCGCTAAAATCTTAGATGATAATAGTCAACAAAAAATTACCCAAGAAAGTATTATTGGAACACCGCATTATATGTCTACAGAACAAGCTGGAGGAGAAAAAATTGATTTTCGCACCGATTTTTATTCTGTAGGTGTTGTTTTATTTGAAATGCTAACAGGTAAAGTTCCTTTTGATGGTAGTACAAAAGAAGTATTAGTCGCACATGTATTAAAAAAGCCGCCACAGCCATCGTTATCTGTTCCTCGTCTGCCTCTTGCTGTTGAAGAGTTAGTTCTCAAATCTTTAGAAAAAGATCCACGTGCGCGTTTTGCTAATGCACAAGAATTTATTGATGCTATTGATAATATAGAAATACGTGAGAAAAAATTACTTAAACGCAATAAAATTCGTAAAATTGTACGATTTATGACGACTGTAATTTTTCTAATGTGTATAGCGGGAACCGCATTTCTATTTTTACACATTGACAAAGAGAACCGTAAAATAGAACAACAATTCCAAGCAGCGGTGGCGAATTCAAATGAACGGCAAGCTAAAATTTACTTGGAGGAAATTAAGAATACTTTTTTTGGGGCAAACACTTTTATATTCCCCAATAAAATAACGCGTCTTTCTCTACAAATAGAATTTCAACGTGCTCTTGAAAGTGAAGATTTGGTTAAATCTCAAGATTTGTACATGCAAATTCAAAAAATGCCTTCAAGTACGCCAGAACTCCTTATTGATTTACAGCAAAATCTAGATACTCTTCATAGTAAAAGATTTAATCTTTACCAAGTAGCTCGTGCATTAAACAAGTTACAACCAAAAGTAGCAAAGACATTACTAAATTCACAAGAAACAAATAGCGGCAAAAAGCTAGGTGAACTTATTACATATTATTTAAATATGCAAGAACACTTAAAGAACAAACAATATGAAAATGCCAAGCGTATCATTGAAATCGATATTTCTCCTTGTTTAGCAATACTTGATAGTAAATTCTCTTTGCAAAATTTTAGTGGCAAAATACAGCAAATTTCTCAAAATTTAAGCGCTTACAATGAAACAGAGAGTAAGAAAGAAATTGACACTAAAGGTAATATTATTATTGCCAATATCGAGCAAGCTCTACAGCAAAGTAATATTCGTAAAGTTGAAAGTTTATTAAAAGAGTTAGATAAGTACAGCCAAGTTGATTATGAAACTAAACAAAAATACAGCGAGCTTTTATCTCAAGAAAAAAGATTTTTATCTATAAAGAAAAAAACAAAATCGGACAGTATAAAAGCATATGAACTTTTTTTAGCAGCAAATCCAAAAACAAACCATCGCTATGAAATTGAGTCTATTTTAAGACAGGATCTTCAAGGGAAATTTCAACAAGCGCAGAAAAAATATGTTGCTAAAAAATACGAAGCGACTTCTGAAATATTAAAGAATATTGTAAAGAGTTCTATATTTAAAAAAATACCTCGAGATACTCAAACAAATATACTTACAATTTTAACGAGAATATACTATCTCAACAGAGATAGAGAAATATTTTTATTAGAAAAACGTTGGGAAAAAACCCTGAAGAAAACGCTGGCTCTTTCTCAAGTAAAGAGTACCTTGGAAGCAAAAATATACATGGCAATTGCTTATAGCAAAAAAGACAAAGTATTGTCTGCGAAACTTTTGTCTTCGTTAAAAAGTCACCTACGAAACTTAAAGACCGAAAATCTCGATGAAGTGCAAAAGAAAGCATACGAAGAAGCTTTCAAGTTATTTATAAAAACATCGAAAAACAAAGAAAAAGTTATACTTAAGTTTATTCGGTTATTTCCAAAAAATTATAGCTATTATAATGATTTAGGAAAAATGAAGCTGAGGACTAACAAATCGCAAGCGAGTAAATATTTTGCTAAGTATCTAGAAGCGATAGATAAAAAATCAGGAGGCGCAGTAAGTTCTAAGCTTAGTGGTACTGATAAATATGTGATCAATCAGTGGTTGTCGTTGCAAAACTTTTTTCCTTTGAAAGTTGGTTATGCTTGGAAATATGAAAATAGAAATCTTCGTGATCAAAACATTAAGCAGCCAATACAAACCATCGAGAAAAAAAGTAAAAATACTTATACGCGTTTAGAGCAAGAAAGTAGTGATAAGTCTGCGGCAAGGATCACTATTTTTATTGAAAAAAATGTGATCAAGCAAAAGGTAGCTACTAAAAATGCTAATTTTGAAATCATTCCGCAAAAAGTGAAAGTAGATTCGGTTTGGCAAAGAAAAATTAATAAATTTTCTAATTTTAAAGTACAAGTTGTTGGATATAAAGTTCCAGTAAAAGAATACAAAAATATACAATGCTTAAAAGTTAAAATTCAGAGCGTGGACCTTAGTAAAAAAATAGTGATGTATGAATATTACGCACCAAATGTAGGTCTTGTTAAAATGGAACGTATTGATAATGGAAAAAAGAGTTTTGAGACTATATTGAAAAAATTCAAAGGTAACTAAGGCGTGTAATTTACTCAATATTTATAACTTACGTTCAATATCTATGTTTCATTTTGCAATGTAGTTTTAGAGAACATACTTTTGTCTGATTAAGAGATGGTGAAAAATAATTTACTATTTTGCATGGGATTTTATTTATTAGTGTTCTTTTCTTTTAGAGAACGTATTGAAAACGTCTAGCTGATGAATGCAGTTTTTATGTAAAATGTAGTAACTTGTTTTCCACCACATCCCTAAATAAACTAGGAGTGAGAAATGTGGATCGCTTTATTCTGTGTAGCGGTGTTATGCTTAGTACTGTACTATTTTATTGCACAAAAAAAGCAAAATGAATACAAAGAACGATTGATAAAACTAGAGAAGCAATTTGATACACTGCAAAATGAAAAATCTTCTTTACAAACTGAATTTGATCAAAATTTAGCAGGTAAAGAGCAACAACTATCCGAAAATGCAAAAAAAAGAAAACAACTAGAGCAAGAAATTGTAGAGAAAGAAGAACAGTATGATCTCCTAATGGGTAGTATGAAGGAGCAGGAAGAATCTGTAAATGAACTTCAACAGCAATTAGACAGTGTTCAAAAAAAACTTGAAAGTAAAACTTCTTCGACGCAACAAACAAAGAATATTCTAGAAAGTCAGATAGGACAACTAGAAGAAAGTAACAAAAATTATGAACAACAGGTAAAAGAAGTTACACAAATCCAAAAAGATTTAAAATTGGATATTGAAAGACTAGAGAATAAAATAGAATCACAAAATACTTGCATAGAACAAAGTAAAAAAACGCAAAGTACATGGCAACAGCAACTTGATGAAAAAGATGAGCTTGTAACAAAAAAAGACCAAGAAATAAGAGCCCTACTACAAAAGCGTAATGAAGAACAACAGCAGCTAATGGAACAAATCCAAGAACGCGAAGAAAAAAATGCGCAGTTAAAGGAAAAACTAAACAGCGAAAATACTATGAAACAAGAACAAGAAGATCTTATCTCGCAGTTAGAAAAACTTTATGAAGAAAACCTAAAGGTACGCAGTGAAACACTAAAAGAAATCAGTACTCTTTTACAAAGATTAACTAGTTTGCCAGCGCCTAATTCCATTATAAATACGAGCCTTAAAAATACGCGAAAATTTACATTAGAAGGCGACTTGAAAAAACAAGTTCTTGTTAAAGAACAGAAAAGCAAAGAAAATGAAGTGGTAAGTGAGATAAAACAACATCTAGAAAACCGCGATAGTGTTATGGCCAAATACTTAGATGTATTGCAGAAGTTTGAAAACAAAATACAAAGGAAAATAGATCGTTCACAAGGCATTCCTGCTGAGAAATCTTGATTTAGGAGACTGATATGCAAAAGTTATTACTTGTGGTTTTTGTCGTTTCTTTTTTGATCGCTGATGATTGGCCACAGTGGCGAGGTATTCTTGGCGATGGTATTGTATTGCAAGAAAATATACCAACTAAATGGACAGAAGATGGTTTACCAGTGGTTTGGCGTGCTAAAAGTGGTGCAGGCTACTCAGGTATATCTATTGCCAAATCCCGTGCATATATACTTTGTGGTATAGGTAGCGATGTTCATTGTATCGCTTACGATTGCGACACAGGTAAAATAGTTTGGAAAAAACGTGTCGGTACCATGTTTACTAGTGGTTGGGGAAATGGTCCGCGTTCAACTCCCACAGTGCACGAAGACAAAGTCTATGCTATTGGAAGTCGAGGAGAAATGAAGTGTTTCGCTGCTAAAGATGGAAAAATATTGTGGCATGTCAATCTACTTAAAAAGTTCACAACATCAATACCACACCATGGATTTGCAGCTTCTCCTGTAATATATAAAAACACTGTTTTGTATAATGTTGGTGGTACAAATAATTCATTTGTTGCATTTGATAAAGATACTGGAGAAATGCAATGGAAAAATGCGAGCGACAAAGCGGCATACAGTACACCGTATTTAGTGCAAATTCATGATACAGTGCAAGCCATTTTTTTTACAGCAAACGGCGCTGTTGGTGTTAATCCTGACAATGGCGATGTTCTTTGGCGTTATGCTTGGAAAACGTCTTACGACGTGCATGCAGCAAGTCCGATTGTTCAGAGTAATAAAGTATTTATCTCCTCCGGTTATAATAGCGGATCAGCACTTTTTTCTGTTGAAAGAGAAGGTAATAAATTTACCACTCAAACAATATGGAAAACCAAAAAGATGAAAAATCACTTCTCCTCTTCCATCTTATGGAAAGGGCACATTTATGGTTTCCATAATGCTATACTCACATGTTTAGATTTTACCACAGGAAAAGTTAAATGGCGTCAACGTGGCTTCAAAAAAGGTTCTGTAGTCGCTGTTGATAGTCATCTTCTTGTTTTAAGTGAAGATGGTAGTGTGCTAGCTCTAGCCGAAATAAATTCTGATAATTATAGCGAAAAAGCACGTATGTCACCATTTAAGGATGCAAGATGTTGGAGTGTACCAACAATTGCCAATGGCTATATTTATTTGCGTAATGAAACCGAAATTATCTGCCTCAAATTTTAATTTTGTAGCTATTCTACCAATAAAATAGCTACTTTTAGACATTTCACTAAACGTTACGAAATCTCCAGTGCTAGTTCAACGCGAGATAGTATTGGAGATTCTAAGCATTCCTAGTCCTTCCGCTTTATTACAACCAAGTATTTTTGACACTCTCTAGATCAACTTCAAAAAAACTATTCTATGTTTATAGTAGGAAACAAAATGAAATATATAATCATATTGCTTGTTCTGTTATCAACATTTATTCACCTTCGCAGCGAAGAATCAAAAAATCAATCATATACTTATATTTTGAAACGGTCATTTGAAGTTGCTGGTCGCCAAGGAGTAGCAGTTGATAAAGATCATTACTATGTTAGTGGTAGCAAAAGTATTTATAAGTACAGTCGAAATGGTAAATTAGTATCGAAAAATATCGATCCGTTTAAAAATTACACTGTTGCTGCAAATCACATTGGCGATATTGATGTTTATAACGATGAAATATTTGTAAGTGCTGAATATTTTATGGATGGTGTAGGTAAAGATATTCAAATTGCAATTCACGATGCCAAAACGCTTCTTTTTAAGAGAGCTTTTAATTTTGAGTTAAATTCTGGACAAAAAGAAGTAAGTGGAATTTGCGTTGATCGTGCACACAAGACTGTATGGATGTGCTCTTGGGTCGGAGAAAACAGTGGTAACTATTTATATGAATATGATTTGACATCTGGAAGTTATTTGCGAAAAGTACACATTTTTCCTGTTCCTCAGTGGCAACAAGGTATTTTTTATTATAAGGGACATCTTTATCTTTCGGCGGATGATGGCGATGCTGATAATGGTGAATGGGATCATCTTTATCGTGTAAATGTTAGTGAAAAGACAAATGCTTTAGTTACTTTAGAGAAGACCTTTGACGATATCAAATTTCCTGGCGAAGCAGAAGGGATTGCAGTTGATTTTATCACAAAAGAATTTTTAATTCATTTTAATCGCGGTAAACGTATTGTTCTTGGTATGCCAAAAGGGTTTTATAAAGGATATAATCGCGAAATTCACGAAGTCTATGTATATAAGATAAATGACAAGCAGTGATTCGCGGAAGGTAGTTACTCTTTGAATACACTAGAATGGAATAAAATAAGTTAACTGTTCTCGTAAATACAGGATAAACCATGGACGA
This sequence comes from Candidatus Uabimicrobium helgolandensis, assembly GCF_041508025.1. Lineage (NCBI taxonomy): Bacteria > Pseudomonadati > Planctomycetota > Candidatus Uabimicrobiia > Candidatus Uabimicrobiales > Candidatus Uabimicrobiaceae > Candidatus Uabimicrobium > Candidatus Uabimicrobium helgolandensis. Next base: position 7,832,028 of record NZ_CP165719.1, on the reverse strand, counting down.
AAATGAGTTGAAGAAAAGAATTTTAGCTTTAGAATTTATTGATGATAATGGTCTAGAAGAGTGTGTAAGATTTCAAAAATACTGGAAAGAGCAGGGAGAATCTCTCAGTTTGCGAATGTGTTTATTGAAAAAAAAATATCTTACTCCTTCTCAAATTGCATTTGTTGAGAACATGACAACTGTTCCGCGAAAAATACAACCATTGGTTTCTGGGTATAATCTTGAAATTGGCTCTTTATTCCACCATTACAATATTCAAGCAAAGCTAGGATATGGAGGTATGGGAGTTGTTTATAAAGCTCTCGATACTAAACTGAATCGTATTGTAGCATTAAAACTTATTTTGTCTGTTGATTCTGATTCGATGGAAAATGATCGTTTTTTACAAGAAACGGAAGCAACTGCGTGTTTAGAACACCCTAATGTCGTTCATTTATTTGATGCTGAAATTCGTCCTGTTAGCTATTTTACAATGGAATATATCGACGGAGAAAATTTTTCGGAGGTAATTTATCAACAAAATTTAACTTATATACAGATAGCTATGATTTTATATAAATGTGCATTAGCGCTCGATTATATTCATGAGAATGGGATTATTCATCGCGATATTAAGCCTGGGAATATCATGATTACTGCTAATTATGAACCAAAAATTATGGATTTCGGACTAGCAAAAATTGTTGAAAAAGATTATCGATTATCGCAAACGGGAGAAGTTATGGGGACTTTATTCTATATGTCTCCTGAGCAAGTTGAAGGAAAAAAACCTAGTAAAAGAATGGATATTTATTCGCTAGGGGCAACATTATATGAAGCGATTACGAAGCGTCCTCCTTTTCAAGGTGAGTCTTATTTCAAAGTGATAGAGCAAATTTCTTTGGATGATCCTATACGACCTTGTATTTTGAACCCTGACATTCCTAAAGATTTAGAATCTGTATGCTTAAAAAGCATAGAAAAACTCGCTTTCCGTCGCTACAAAAGTGCAAAAGATTTTGCAAATGATTTGAGAAATTTTATCGAACAACGTCCTATTAATGCATCTCCTCCAAATAATTGGACTGATCTTAAAAAATATGTCGCGCGTAATAAATTAAAGTGCTCTTTTGCACTGGCACTATTTTGTGGATTTCTAGCAACAATTATTGGTTATGTATATATAACAAAAACATTCACAGCACAGCTTGTTGAAGAAAAAAATAATTCTATCAATGCTGCCAAAGCTATATTTAAGCCTCTACAGCAAGTCTACTTGACGCAGCAAGATTTACGAAAAGATGAGACTCTATTAGCAGGTATAGAAAATACCTTCCAAGAACTACAACGATTAAAAATTTTAAACAAAATTAGTGACGATGATTTTCATGTACAGTGGATGTATGGACTTGTATGTGGACAAAGCAAAAACGATCGAAAATTTACTAAAGGAATTCAAATTTTTGATGAACTTATCAAAATGAGACCTGAAAATATGGAATTGCGCTTTATACGAGGCACTCTTTATGCAAAACGTAATTTTTTAGAAAAAGCACTAAACGATTTCACAAAATGCATACAGCTACAGCCAGGAACAGATTATTTATACTCTCAGCGAGGTTTAGCATATAAAAAATCAAATCGTTACGAACTTGCAAATAATGATTTTACAAAGGCATTAAAAATTAACCCTGATAACAACCAAGCTTACAAGTTTAGGGGAACAATGCTCTATGCTCAAAAAAAATATCGCGCAGCAGAAAAAGACATGAAGCAGGCTCTTGAACTTAATCCAAAAGACGCTGGATTGTATACAAACCTTGGTACTCTGTATCGTGATTTGAAGAAATACAAACAAGCGTTATACTATTATAGTAAAGCAATACGAGTAAATAACAAATCTGATTCAGCTTATCGAAATCGCGCACGTTTGTATATAGATCTTAAAAAATTAGAGTATGCACTGCGTGATATAAAGAGTGCTTTAGATATTGAGCCTCAACAAGAACATAGCTATTATCTTCGCGGTACTATTTTTGAAAAGCAACAACAATACAACAAAGCGCTACAAGACTACAGCACGGCAATTAAATACAACAGTAAATGGGAAGTTGCTTATGAGGCACGTGCAAGAGTTTATGCACTTTTGAAAAAATATCAACTAGCGCTTGAGGATTTATCTATGATCGCCAAATTAAATCCTCAGGATGATATATATATGCGTTTGGGAAATATGTGCATGAATATACAAAACGAAAAAAAAGCCCTTTATTTTTATAATAAAGTTCTTGAGATAAAGCCCAATAATAGCAATGCACACAGTAACATTGCTGTTATCTACAAAAAACAAAAAAATTACAACAAAGCTTTACAGTTTTTTAACAAAGCTATATCTCTAAACCCTTCTTCACATGTTTTTTATGGTAATAGAGGTAATTTATATGCTGAAATGAAATTAAATTTACAAGCAGAAGCAGACTATACACGCGCAATTAAACTAAATCCTACAAATGCAACTTTTTATCTTAATCGCGGTTTACTATACGAAACGATTGAACGTTATCAAAAAGGAATCGATGATTACAACATCGCTCTATCGCTTTCTCCTGAAAATCCACAGTTTTATTTCAATCGCGGTGTTTGCTATTACAAATTGAAAAAATATTCACCTGCAATCAAAGACTGGAAAAAATGCATCCATTTAGGCTACAAAGATGCTCTTAAAGCAAAAAAATATATAAAAGCAGCGCAACAAAGATTCAAATAAAATAATTTCATAATTTGAAATTATTTTGTTGATTAGCGTGTTTAAGTCATTCTAAAAATAAATTACAGTTAGGCAGCCACTCTCTGACTAAACTTTGTTGCTTTTCGCCTATGTCGTTATGAGATAGATATAGTTTTGAGAGATTTTGTAGTTGTGCGAGTTCAGGAGGTAGTTCGCTTATGTCGTTATAAGATAGATCTAGTTCTGAGAGAGGAAATATGTTCAGTAAATCTTTTATATCATTTATATTTATTGTTGTTAAAAGGTTGTTTAGCAAATTTACCACAGGCATAGAAATCTCCTCCTAAATTTAACGAAATAAATAGGATACTTCTTTGCAACTTATGACGTCATAAATTTGTTATTTCTCTGCTCCGAAGGAGCATAATATACTAGCTCAGGGTAACGCGTGACTACTGTTGACTTAAAAAGAACATTTCCGGGCTGAGATACTTATTTTTCAAATGACTAAGCCAAATTAAAAATAGAGAATTTTATCGTTTGTGATAAATACGAAGTAAGGTATTCTATCGATAGAAACAAGACTAGGAGGGCGAAGCTCCTGCTGAGCCAAAGCCTTTATTCTAATAAAGGCTTTATAGGAAAAAAGCTTACGACAGCGAATATTTGATTGCGAGAATCTACTGTTGATTGTTCGTTTCCTAAAAATTTTTATAAATAAAAATTTGGCTCAGCAGGAGCTTCGCCCTCCTAATTCTAAATACAACAGTGATTTTGCAACTATGCGATTTCTCTTGAGTTAGTATATACAATACTTTCAGCGCTATTATAAATTCCTTAAGTCAACAGTAGTCGGGCGTTGCCCTGAGCTGACATATTTTTCCCCTTTGGGGAAATACTTTTGTAGCATTTTACCACGGAAGTTCGACAACTTTTGTCATAGGTCACTTTTAACATGTTCTAAATCAGGGTTTTATACCAATCGCAAGATTATTATTTCAACTGAAACAAGTCGTTACTACTTATATTTAGATGAGAGAGATTTTGTAACTGTCCAAACTCAGGAAGCAATTTGTTTATTTTGTTAAAAGATAGATATAGTTCGGAGAGATTTTGTAGTTGTGCGAATTCAGGGAATAATTCGCTTATTTTGTTATAAGAAAGGTTTAGTTTAGAGAGATTTTGTAGCTGGAAAACGTGACTAGGTGTTTCTACTAACTTTTTTCCTGATAAATCAAGTTCAAGTTTACCATAAAATCCACAATTGATAAATTCGCAGCCTTCAAGATCAGCGAATATTACATCACTCCTAAACGAGCAGCCGCCAAAGACCGAGCCCCCGACACCGCACTTGCTGCCTTTCTCAAGATAAAAAGAGCATCTTTCGTAAGTAGTAGCACCTTCTATTTTTTGTAGTGACTTTCCTTTTATTTTTTGCAAAATTTTCTCCCTAAAAATTTGTATTTTATCATGTATATGTCCATTTTACAAAAATACATTCAAACCAGTATTCGTTGTATTTCCAGTTAGGCACGCCCTCGTTTTGTAGATAAATAGGTCGATTTGAAAATTATTTAATTGATTGGCGTTTGAGTCATTCTAAAAATGTAACTGATATCATGCGTCTTCGGAAAGTCTCTCAAAGTAAGGAAGTGAAAGCTTCGAATCTGCGTGTGAGTTTTTTCTAAATTTATAAATAGTATGGGTTATGTCCAAAATATAAATTACAGTTAGGCAGCCACTTTCTGATTAAGTTTTGTTGCTTTTCACCTATGTTGTTATCAGATAGGTTTAGTGTAAAGAGATGTAGCTGCGCGAGTTCAGGAGGCAATTTGCTTATTTGGTTACTAGATAGATTTAGATAAGAGAGATTTTGTAGCCGCGCTAATCCAGGAAGCAATTCGCTTATTTGATTACAAGAGAGATTTAATGTAGAGAGGTTTTGTAGCTGTGTGAATTCCGGAGGCAATTCGCTTATTTGATTACAAGAGAGATTTAATGTAGAGATGTTTTGTAGCTGTGCGAATTTCGGAGGCAATTCAGTTATTTGATTATAAGAGAGATTTAATGTAGAGAGGTTTTGTAGCTGTGTGAATTCCGAAGGCAATTCATTTATTTGATTATGAGAGAGATTTAATGTAGAGAGATTTTGTAGCTGTGCGAATTCCGGAGGCAATTCAGTTATTTGGTTGTTATTTAGATATAGTGTAGAGAGATTTTGTAGCTGTGCGAATTCCGGAGGAAATTCAGTTATTTGGTTATAAGAGAGATTTAGTGTAGAGAGATTTTGTAACTGTGCGAATTCAGGAAGTAATTTACTTATTTGGTTACCATGTAGATTTAGTGTAGAGAGATTTTGTAGTTGTGTGAATTCAGGGGGTAGTTCGCCTATTTGGTTATCAGATAGATTTATATGAGAAAGATTTTGTAGCTGTGCGAATTCCGAGGATAATTCGTTTATTTGATTGTTATGTAGATTTAGATGAGAAAGATTTTGTAGCTGTGCGAATTGAGGAGGCAATTTACTTATTTGATTATAAGATAGATTTATATGAGAGAGATTTTGTGACTGTGAGAATTGAGGAGGTAATTCGCTTATTTGGTTATCAGATAGATTTATATGAGAGAGATTTTGTAGCTGTGCGCATTCAGGAGGTAATTTGCTTATTTGGTTATCAGATAGATTTAATGTAGAGAGATTTTGTAGCTGTGAGAATTCAGGAGGAAATTCGTTTATTTGGTTACAAGATAGATTTAGTTCCGAGAGATTTTGTAGTTGTGCGAATTTAGAGGGTAATTCACTTATTTGGTTATAAGATAGATCTAGAGAAGAAAGATTTTGTAGCTGTGTTAATGCAGAGGGGAATTCGTTTATTTGGTTACAAGATAGATTTAGTTCCGAGAGATTTTGTAGTTGTGTGAATTCAGGAAATAATTCGCTTATTTTGTTATAAGAAAGGTTTAGTTTAGAGAGATTTTGTAGCTGGAAAATGTAACTAGGTGTTTCCACTAATTCTTGTTTTGATAAATCAAGTTCAAGTTTACCAGAAAATCCACAATTGGTAAATTCGCAGCCTTCAAGATCTGCGAATATTACATCACTCCTAAAAGAGCAGTTGTCAAAGATTGAGTTTTTGATATTGTACTTGCTGTCTTTTTTAAGATAAAAAGAGCATCCTTCGTAAGTAGTAGCACTCTCTATTTTTTGTAGCGACTTTCCTTTTATTTTTGGCAAAATCTTCTCCTTAAAAATTCCATTTTATAAAAAACATTCTCCTAAGAAACTAGTATTCGTTGTGTGCTAGTGAACACGCCTAGTTTTTGTAGATAAATTAGCCGGTTTGAAAATTATTTAATTGATTGGCGTATTTGAATTATTGTAAAAATAGAAACTACAGTTAGGTAGCCACTCTTTGGCTAGATTTTGTTGCTTTTCACCTATTTGGTTATCGGATAGACTTAATGTAGAGAGATTTTGTAACTGTGCGAATTCCGGAGGCAATTCATTTATTTGGTTATTAGATAGATTTAAATAAGAGAGATTTTGTAACTGTGCCAATTGAGAAGGCAATTCGCTGATTTGATTATCAGATAGATGTAGTGTAGAGAGATTTTGTAGCTGCTCTAATTCAGGAGGCAACTTGCTTATTTGGTTATAAGATAGATTTAGCGTAGAGAGATTTTGTAGCTGTGTGAATTCAGGAGGGAATTCGCTTATTTGGTTGCTATGTAGATTTAGTGTAGAGAGATTTTGTAACTGTGTTAATTCAGAGGGCAACTTGCTTATTTGGTTATAAGATAGATCTAGATAAGAGAGATTTTGTAGCTGTGTGAATTCAGGGGGTAATTCGCTTATTTGGTTGTTATTTAGATATAATTCGGAGAGATTATGCGGTATTAATTTAGGAGGCAATTTACTTATTTGATTGTTATTTAGATATAGATGGGAGAGGTTTTGTAACTGTGCGAATTTAGGGGGCAATTCGCTTATTTGGTTGTAAGATAGATTTAGATGAGAGAGATTTTGTAACTGTGCGAATTGAGGAGGTAATTTAGTTATTTCGTTATCAGATAGATCTAGATAAGAGAGATTTTGTAACTGTGCGAATTGAGGAGGCAATTTACTTATTTGGTTATAAGATAGACTTAGATGAGAGAGATTTTGTAGTTGTGTGAATTTCGAGGGCAATTCGCTTATTTGGTTGCTATGTAGATATAGATGAGAGAGATTTTGTAGCTGTGCGAATTCAGGAGGCAATCCGCTTATTTGGTTATAAGATAGATCTAAATAAGAGAGGTTTTGTAACTGTACGAATTCAGGGCGCAATTCACTTATCTTGTTATAAGAAAGGTTTAATGTAGAGAGATTTTTTAGTTGGAAAACGTAACTAGGTATTTCCACTAGCTTTTTTTTTGATAAATCAAGTTCAAGTTTACCAGAAAATCCACAATTGATAAATTCACAGCCTTCAAGATCTGTGAATATTACATCACTCCTAAAAGAGCAGTTGTCAAAGACTGAGTTTTTGATATTGTACCTACCTTTCTCAAGATAAAAAGAGCATCCTTTATAAGTAGTACCACTCTCTATTTTTTGTAGTGACTTTCCTTTTATTTTTGGCAGAATTTTCTCCCTAAAAATTTGAATATTTATTATGTTATCCATTTTACAAAAAATAATTCTTCTAAGAAGCTAGTATTCGTTGTGCCTCATTTGGATATGCCTTAGTTTTATGTAGATAAATTGGTTGGTTTGAAATTATTTGTTTGATTGGCGTGCTTGAGTCATTCTAAAAATATAAATTACAGTTAGGCAACCACTTCTTGATTAAACTTTGTTGCTTTTCACTTATTTGGTTATGAGATAGATTTAGTGTAGAGAGATCTTTTAGCTGTGCGAATTCAGGAGGCAATTCGCTTATTTTGTTATTAGATAAATTTAGATAAGAGAGATTTTGTGGTATTAATTCAGAAGGCAATTTGCTTATTTGGTTATTGTGTAGAGATAGTGTAGAGAGATTTTGTAGCTGCGCTAACTCAGGAGGCAATGTGTCTATTTCGTTATCAGATAGATGTAGTATAGAGAGATTTTGTAGTTGTGCAAATTCAGGGGGTAATTGACTTATGTAGTTATCAGATAGATTGAATATGGAGAGGTTTTGTAATTGTGCGAATTCAGGGGGCAATTCGTTTATTTGGTTGTCATGTAGATATAATGTAGAAAAATTTTGTAACTGTATTAACTCTGAAGGTAACTCACTTATGAAGTTACAAGATATATCTAATGTAGAGAGATTTTGTAGCTGTGCGAATTCAGGAGGTAATTGACTTATGAAGTTATGAGATATACCTAATGTAGAGAGATTTTGTAGCTGTGCGAATTCAGGAGGTAATTTACTGATTTGGTTACTGCCTATATTTAGATCAGAGAGGTTTTGTAGCTGTGCGAGTTCAGGAGGCAATTTACTGATTTGGTTATGAGATATACTTAATGTAGAGAGATTTTTTAGCTGGAAAACGTAACTAGGCATTTCCATTAACCTTTTTTCTGATAAATCAAGTTCAAGTTTACCAGAAAATCCACAATTCGTAAACTCGCAGCCTTCAATATCTATGAATATTACATCACTCCTAAAAGAGCAGTTGTCAAAGACTGAGTTTTTAATGTTGTACTTACTGGCTTTCTCAAGATAAAAAGAGCATCCTTCGTAAGTAATACCACTCTCTATTTTTTGTAGCGACTTTCCTTTTATTTTTGGCAAAAACTTCTCCTTGAAAATTTGAATATTTTATCATGTGGATTTTCATTTTACAAAAAATAATTATTCTAAGAAGCCAGTATTGTATTTGTTGTGTCCCAGTTGGACACACCCTAGTTTTTCAATAAATAGGTCGGTTTGAGATTATTCGATTGGTGCGTTTGAGTGATTGTGTCGTCAATCAAGGTATTGCTTATTTTTTCGAGCTCAATCCCGCTTACAAATCTGAGCAGTATTAAATTTCGACTTGAACTTTGATCAAACGAGTAAGTATTGTTACAACTGGTAAAAGAAGCTGATATTTGTTGGATCAACCTTTACTCTGTATCAAAGGATTTGTATACTAATTCAACATGGAACATGTCGTAAAGTTTTTTCCTAAAAAAGTTTGGAGTTATAAGCGTGCATCAAAACTATTAGGATGTTCGCTAGGGCTTATCATCAATTAAACAAAATTTAGTTGATGACATACCTAATAAAAAATATGAAACTTATTATAAATGCCGATGATTTTGGCCTAACTGAATCCGTCAATCAGGCTATTATTGATGTGTTTCAGGCTGGTAATTTAACTTCAACAACTTTGATGGTAAATATGCCTGGTGCTACACATGCTATAGAATTAGCCAAACAAAATCCACTACTAGCAGTGGGTTTACATTTTAATATTACAGAAGGAAGACCACTATCAAGTGCTAGCAGTATAGTCGACTCTCACGGGAAGTTTTATAGTAGAAGTGTACTGACAAAATTAATATTGCAAGGGAAGGTCCATAAACAAGATATAGAACAAGAACTACAGGCTCAAATTAATAAGTTTCGTAGTTTTGATTTACCGCTTTCACATGTAGATAGCCATCAACATATACATATGCTACCTTTTGTGTGTAAAAGTATTGTACCGACATTAATGCAAAAGAAAATCACAGTAAGAGTAGTTGATCCAGTTTACGATTTATCGTTATTGACAAAAAGGCCACTAAAATGGATAAAGCAATATTTAAATCAGCGATTTGCTAAAAAATTTAAGCGTATTTTTAGCGGAAAAGTCAACGACAAGTTAATTTCTATCCACGATTTAAAAGGAGGGGTAATCACAACATCTACATACCGTGACTTGCTATCCTCATGCCAAGGAGTGGTCGAGCTAATGGTACATCCTTATATTTTAGGGGATGACTTATTAGAACTATACAAAGAACAACCAACAAAAATGGCATTTTTGAAAAAATGTGAATTGGAACACCAAATTTTAACACAAGAGAAAATCTTTACGATCTACAAGGTAATTCACTATGGAAATATCTGAAAACCTCCAATTACAATTGGCCAATAGTAATGATTTCATGAGTATTTCATCTCTTCGAGCTAGAGATAATGATAAAAATGCGAACATTGACTACTTGCAATATTGGTATGAAAAAAATCCAAATAGTAGTTACTCTATAGCTATTTGTAAGGTTGGTGAAGAAACTGAAGGGGTAGCTTCTACCAATAATTTTGTTTTTAATATCCAAAATCACGCCAAACAAGTAGCTATGCCACAAAAAGTTTTGACTTCTCCCAAGATCAGAGGGCAAGGAATATTTGGTAAGTTATATCGTATGACAGAAGCCGACAATTTAGCAAAGGGCATAGATTGTTTCTTTACCTTTACCAATGCAATGAGCACACCCATATTTTTACAAAAATTTAACTACACAAAAGGACAATCACCGCAAATATGCTTACTGGTAGCAAATCCTTTACACTGTTTACGGTTGAGAAAACCATATATCATAGTGGATAAATTTTGCGAAAATTACTGGCAACGAGATTTATTACAAATACCTAATGCCATGGTAAAAAATGCATCCTATTACAAATGGCGTTACCAAGATTATAAAAGTAATATGTATATTAAGTTGCGCTCACCAGCACAAAATAACGGTTATGTAGTATTAAAAAAAATGTACAAGAAAAAAATAGCATTTTTTGCTCTTCTCGATATAATCACCGACGATAGCAAAAACATAACAGAGCTTATAACAATAGCATATTCATATGCAAGCTCCAGGTTATCGTTGGGATTGATGGTTTGCTATCATCAACTTTTTTCTTCAGCATTAGATCGTTTTTACCAAATTCGATTTAACGACCGCTTAAATTTCTTAGTAAAAGGAAAAACACTAGCAGAGACAGAAATGCTAAATAAAATAAAGTTTAGTTTTACTTTTGGTGATTTTGATTTTGTGTAGGTCGGAATGCCTCAACTTTTACAACTACATCAGTTACTGTAATCTTGATGCTAGTAGCATCCCAATTCCGAACTTCTTTGTGTATTAAGCACGTCGTGTAAAATGACTGTGATTTTTTATAGGAGCGATCTAGGTCAGTGGAAAGTCGGTTTTGGTAGTATTTTTTACATTGGGTTCCAAGGTTTTTATCGCAAAAACAGCTAAATAATATACAAAACTAGCAACAATAAGTGTGAGTACCAGTGGAAATATTGTATCGGATAAAAAATGTCTTCCTGTAGCAATAGAAGCAATAGCCTGTAATCCGCCATAAAATACAGTAAAAAAAATGCCACAATACAAAACATAGTAATTTCTATATATACAACCAATTACTATTAAAATTGCTACTTCAAAACTTTTAGCACAGTGGCTAGATGGAAAACTATTGTACGAAGTTTTATCTTTCGATGTAATAAACATAGGCTTATAAAACGGTTGGAATTTTACCTCTCCTCCAAATTCTTTTATATTTATAGGTCGTGGTCGCCCCCAGTTATTTTTTATTGGCTTATGCAGTAATTGATAGCTGATTATTGGTACGAGCAATATAAGAAAAAACCCTAGGTGGTACTTCCTTAAATTTTTATACCAAAAACTTGCAATAATAGAAAAAATAGAGCTGTACAGCAATACATTTGATCCAAAATTTGCTGAGCTGCGAATAAAAAGATAAAAATCACTTCGACTAAAAGATCCTTTAGTAAAAAAAAAATTAGAAACAAAGATATCTAACCATGGCGAAAGCAAAACAAAGGTGCAACAGAATAGAGCGAGCACTAGTTTTAGTTTCAAACGCATCTTTTCTCTTTTCATAAGGAAAATTAATGACAACTTATGTTTATATTGCTACAAGTATTGATGGATTTATCGCAACCGAAGATGGCGGAATTAAGTGGCTTTATGATATACCAAACCCAGATCAAAGCGACTATGGATATGCTGATTTTGTTAGCAATATTGACTGCCATGTTATGGGACGCAAAACTTTTGAAAAAGTGCTCACTTTTGATAGTTGGGGGTATGAAAAACCTGTTTTTGTATTAAGCAATAGTTTAATACAAGTTCCTAAAAAATACAACAACAAGGTTAAAATTATGAGTGGTTCACCAACAACGATTATAAGAAAACTTGCTGAACAAGGATATCAAAATATATACATTGATGGAGGAAAAGTAATACAACATTTTCTTCGGGATGATGCTGTTGATGAAATGATCATTTCTAAAATTCCTATAGTACTTGGTAGTGGCATTCGCTTATTTGAAAGTACTTCGCAAAGTTTAAAATTTAAACACCGAGCAACAGAAGTTTATAATGGAGAAATTGTAAAGAGCCATTATGTTAGAGCAAATCAAAGTTAAATTAAAACATTAACTCGCACAAAATAAGACGATGTTATTATATTTTTCATTTTTTTTATTTTATGGTTGACATTTTAAAGTAATCATTATAATCTATTCTCAAAATTACTACGTTTCAATATTTGATTTTTCACCTCTCTAGGTTGATATTGAGACTCAATTTCAACCATAGATTTTATAGCTCCTTAAAAAATCAAGGTTACTCCTCTACTTTGATTTTTAAAAGCATAAACTTCCTTTTATGCTGCTATTATCAGTGAATTGTATTATTTTGTAACTTGTATTATTTAATTGAGAATGAGACTCAGTTTTGATGTTGAAATTAAAGTTGAGCTGCACATCATTTTTAAAACAACTGAGGCTACTAAAAAAAGTAGCCTCGAATTAAATTTTTATTTACCTTACTTGTTGATCAAAACCCAACATCAACAAGATCGTTCCTTGAAAGATTAAAGCTCTTCTAATTTGATTTTAAAAGCATAAACTTCCTTTTATGCTGCTATTATCAGTGAATTGTATTATTTAAAAAATGAAACTCAATTGTTTCAAGAAAATTTTGCTATCAAGATTGAGTTTCTACATCATTTTTGAACCAATTGAGGCTGCTAAAGAGCAGCCTCAAATTTTAAATTCAATTGGAGTCATCATTTAATATGCCGCTGGATGCGTAGTCGTTTTATCGTGTCTATTAGGTGCAATAGCTTGGTATATGTTTAAATTTTTGGAACATTCTCAATAAGATGAAAAATCTTTATAAAAAGATCTTCTCTTACGAGATAAAAGCAAGCTGAAATCAGAAGATTACAAGAGATTATTTCTTCTTTCAGGTTTTTGAAAGCCTAAATGGCGAATTCGTTTAGTTTTATCTCTTTGATAAATCATATAATTATTTTTCCCCGAGCGTTTAGCTTTATACATTGCAGAATCGGCTTTTGTTAATAGGTTTTCACAATCACACCCATCAATAGGTGCAATAGAAATGCCAATACTTACCCCTCCCCTCAGAGAAGTATCTGCGATTGCAATGTTAGAAACAGCCATTATGATTTTATTGGCAACTGTTTCACAATTGTGTACTTCCTTTACATCCTCTAGGATAACGACAAACTCATCTCCTCCTAGACGGGCAACAGTATCGTTTTTTCGAACACAATGCTTGATTTTTTTTGCCACTTCTTGCAAAAATTTGTCGCCAACATCATGTCCAAGACAATCATTAATTGGTTTAAAATTATCTAGATCTAAAAATAAAACAGCCACTAAATTTTCATGCCGTGCAGAAATTGCAAGAGCATGATTAAGACGTTCTTCAAGCAGTAAACGATTTGGTAGTTTTGTTAACGGATCATAATATGCCATTTTGCGAAGTTTATTTTCTTCACTTTTAACAGTGGTTATATCAGAAAATATTGCAACATAGTGTATGTTTTTCTCGTCTTCTATCGCACTTATGTTTGCCCATTGCAAATAAATTTCACCGTTTTTACGTCTGTTCCAAAATTCCCCTTGCCAACTACCTTTTTCTAATAAATTTATCCACAAATTTTTGTAAAATTCTCGACTTTGTTTACCTGACTGAAATATACGTGGGTTTTTACCGATAATTTCATCGCGAGAATAACCAGTTACATTTGTAAAAGCTTGATTAATTGCAACAATATTCCCACTACTATTTGTTACCATTATTGCGCAAGAAGTTGCTTCGAAAATTTTTTGCGCTAGCTGTTTGTGGTTCGTATTCGCTAACAATTTATTTCTCTCTAAATTAGATGTATATTTTGTTTAGTTCTAATAACGGCAACACTTTCTTCAAAATCGCGATGTGTAAGCTGAACAGTTTGTGGAGAAAAGTTTTTCCATAATTTCATTTGATTTCCAACTAGATTCCACTCTACCATATCAGAACCCTTTAGGATAACATTAATCCCGATACCTTTATAGCTATTCTCTTGTAAAGATTTCTTCGCTGTTTTTAGTGTCTTCATGTAATCAAATCCATTACCTTGGTCGCGAATCTCTACTAAAATATTATTCTTAACGATAGTTATGCGAATAAAAACACATAATTCTGAATGATTCTTATTTCCATGTTTAACAGCGTTTGATACTGCTGAGCGCACAGAAAGAACAAAATTACTTGGTACAAGACCCATTTTAATAAGTAAATTAATCTTCTCTGATAAAACAGTGAATACCTGCGTTATTTTCTCTGTTGTTGTTGGCACGATAAATTCTACATCCACAGCTTTAAGCACCTGCATCCAATTAGTATTTAAAAATTGTGAATTTCGATAGTCAATAACAAAAGAACAAGGAGAAAAATCATTTTGGATATACCAAATTTTTTGTGATGCAATTGTAATAATATCGTTGTGTTTCAATACTTTTTTTTCTATGCGCTCGTCATTTACAAAGGTACCGTAAGAAGAATTTTCATCCTCTAATATTATATTTCCATCTTCCATATAAATACGAGCGTGTGATCTAGAACAACGAGCATCATTTATAGCAAGATCATTGGTGTTGTGTTCTCCACGACCAATAGACATTGCTTCTATAATCTCTCGAGATTGAAAAACATTTTGATCCAATTGTATTTTCAAATGTGGCATACCAAATTCCTATCTATATAACTCATTTTCAACTACAAAACGCATAAGCGCTCCTCGAACATTTGCTTTGGTTATTATATTTTGCTTGAGCATATCGTTTAAAGCATGAATGTAAGTGTATTGTTTATTCTGATGTGAATATACTAACTTTTTTATAGAGGCTTCATTTGCCCCTAAATTGACATTACGAATAAAGCCATTGGTCATTTTTTCAATAAAATCTAAATCAATAGATATTTTTTGCCCTAATACACTTGTGATAATTTTGTCTTGCCCAAAAAGAGAACTAAATGCTGCAACAAAACGAAAAATATCCATATCTCTTTGGGAAGCAGTATAGTCGCGAAATACTTTAAGTATAGAGATTATCTTTTCTCGCGGGAGTTTTTCCTTCACTCGCAAAGAATAAAGTATATTACGGTACCTTTGCAAAGTAATAAATGTATCTTTTAAGAACTCAAAATGTAATAACTGCGATACATTTTCGCGAGCAACTCGATTGACCGAGCTGACATTTGCTGCGCTAGGAGAGTTTGCATCTCCAAGGTTTACTTTATTAGGTACAGTGTTGTTGGGGTTTGCGTTTTCAGAGTTTGCTTTGACTGCTTGATTTATTTGCTTGCTGTTATTTTTTGCAACAATACGATGTACCGTTTCGAGAAGTTCATCAGTTGGATACCGCGGATGTAATTGTATTATTTTTGATATAGAGCTTGTAAGTTTTTCGTGGGACGGCCGACGTTTTTTATCTCTGTGCAGCATACTATCTACTATTTTTGATATGTTTGATGGTATTTGGGAATTGATTTTCTTGACTGGTGTTGGTGAACTATGTTTATCTAGAATATCAATATAATCACTCAGAGAAGGGGAATCATCTAAGTAATCGCGAAAAGGAGGAAACCCAGTTAACATTTCATACAATGTAGCCCCAAGACTATATATATCTCCTGAGTAGTCGATATCGCTATGAAAAGTTCTTTCGGGCGCTAAGTAGTAAGGTGTTCCTAATATTGTTGGTCCCATAGTTATTTGCGTATGACTATCGAGATGTTCTACTATTTTTGCAAGACCTAAATCAGCTATTTTTACTTCGCAGCGGTGATCAATAAGAATATTAGAAGGTTTTATATCGCGATGAACAATATTTTTGTTTTTTAAAAATGTAAGTCCTTTTAGTGTTTCAAGAGCAATAAATAAAACATCTATTTGGCTAAATTGAAATCCTTCTTCCATTAGAGCTCTTAATGAAGGGCCATTTACATATTCCATAAGATAATAAAAACATTGCTTTTGACGCCACTGCCCTAAACCACAATCGTCACCGCCACGAATAATATTAGCATGATTTATTGTTGCCGTTATTTTCATTTCGCGTTTGAAACGGTCAACCATCTGTTTACTTGTTTGGTTCAAAATAAGTAATTTCATTGCGTATTCTTTTTGGCGGCGACATTTCAGTACAAAAGTATCACTTCCAATAAATAACTCTTCTAATATTTCGTATTTATCTACTTTTCCTATCATAATTTACACTAACTTTGTTGAATCATAAGGACAAAAAACATAGTTAGAAGGAAAAACATTTTTGCATTGTAAACATTTTAATTCACTTATTTTACGTTGAATAACAATTAAACTTGTTACGTTTGATGATAGTAAACGTTTCGCGGCATTCTCGGCAGAAGGATTTTTCATTTTAGATAGTAAATCACTAACATCTTTTAACTTTATCATAATTTTAGGAGCACCTTTTGTTGGAATACAATCGGGTTGTATAATAAGAGCGGACTCTCTATCAAAATTACAACAGGACTCGGAAACTATTTCTTCGTCAAATAGATGTCCTAGTAAACTTACTCGACTATCATCGCAAGATAGTTCTTTGGCTATATTTTCTCCATTATCTATATATATAGGAGATAAATAGCTTCCACAGTTTAACCAAGAAAGTTTTTCATCGCTTAATTTTAATAAAAGTCCCTTACAAACAAGTGGTACATTGCCTTCGCAACTATAATCTTTGTACTTATTAAGTATTCTGTCAAAACCACGTGCAATAACCATCAAATCATCTGTAAGTTCTGTTAATGCCGAAAAAGCTCCTCTTAATTCTTGCACAACAAGAGCAAAGCCAATATTTGTGGAAATGAGGTCACCAATAAAGACAAATACATGTTCTTTGTTTTTAGTTACGCAATATAGGATGTTTTCTTTATCGCAAAACTTTGTACTTATTTTTACATCTAAGTTTCCAAAATGAATGTCGTTAGCTGCATTTTGTAAAGTATAGAAGTTTTTAACTTTGTTCTTCGTTTGTAGAATTGATTGTGAGAGTGTATGGCGATGCTTTTTATTTCCACATAGAAAATATAATATTTGGCGCCCAACTCGAATAATATCTTTCGATTTTAATTTCTGTGATTCACGTAAGATACATCCATTAACAATAACATTTTCATTATCAAGAGGGTTAATAATCAAACTACCTTCGCCTTTAATAAGCTTAAAATTCTTTTCCACTATAGATGGATCATTAGGAAAACAAATGTTGGCTTTTGGAGAGCTACCGCAGATAATCATTCCGCCTTCTATAGGAAATCGCGAACCATCCAAAACAGAAACTAGTTCCATTTTATGCGTTATTTTTTCAGCGTTTGTATTCGCGCTTGTCTTTGTATCTAACTTTTTACATCTGTTAGCGTTGGGATTTGTAGTTGTATTAGGTTTTTTTACAACCATTTGTTCGTAAGCTTCGCGAAGATTACTTATCTTATCTGATTTCAAATCAACTTCTGTTTCTTCGCCAGGATTTGAAACTTTATTCGCTTTTTGAGCAGCAATTTCACTGTTTATTTCAGTTGAAACAACATTTGCTTCCATATTTGATATGGAAATTTCATCATTGGTTTCTATTAAACTCTGTGCTTTATCGTTTCTTTCTAACATACTTTTTTGCATAAAATTGCGAAGATCTTCTATTTCTTTGTCCCCTATCTCTGCAACATCTCCAACTGGACTTGTTTTTTGCTCTTTAATTGTTGCGAGTAGATCTTGTTGCTTTTCTTCTAATTTAGGTTTGACGTATCCTTCATCCTTAGGCACTAAGGTCGGTGCACTAGTATTTAGTTTAAAAGTGACAAAAAACTTTTGTTGTTCAGAAAAAGAAATACGATCTCCGTGTTTAAGTATCTTTTTATCTATTCGTTTACCATTGACATACGTATTTTTATTACTACTACGATCTACTAAAATATATTTTTCGAGCATTGGTATGTCTTCTTGCACAACAATTGTTGCTTGCAGAGCAGAATATAAACGGTTGTCAGGAAGTTTAAGCTGACAACGACTACCATCGCGACCAATGTTAAAATTCTCTTCTTCAATTAAATGCTTTTTCTTCTGGGTATCTTCTAAATAAACCAGCATAGGTCTCACCTCACTTTGGAAAACATTCTCGAAAACGTTGTGGAATTTCAATACTTTGGAGTCCAGTTTGTTGGCTATAAGAACAGCATACAATAGTTGAATAACCTATAGCCATTTGCTGTCCATTTTTCTCTATTGAAGCCTTATATTTTAAAGATTTAGTTCCAATATGTTGAATATCAATATATATATCGATAGTATCTTCAAATTTGATCGGCTTTTTGTATTCAAATGAACAAGAAACTCTTGGCCAAGAAATGATGTTTTCTCCATCAGGCATCATTACCGATAAATCCAGCGAGCGAAAAAATTCGTGCTCTGCAACCTCCATATACCTAAAATAATTACTAAAATGCACAATTCCTACCATATCTGTGTCGGAAAATTCAACTCTTTTGGTAGTGTGGAAGTGGTGGTTCATTGTTGCTCCTTTAATCGCCTTTTAGCAATATCTGCTATTTGCATATGTGTATCTGAAGTCATTTTTTGTAATGTTTTTCTTGATGTATTACTATTTTGCACAACACTCAAACGCACGACAATACTATCTTTTTCTGATAATTGATCCAATATAGTAGGTGGACATGATTTATTGTTGGCAATACTATGCATTGTCGGTTCAGATAACTCATGTTGCCATAGTTTCCATATGTTTTCATCAAATTTAGTACTACGAGCAATTTCCCAGTAAATACGTGAATCGCGACGAGATTTTGCTATCTTATACAAATCATTTAACAAAACAGAAGGATGTCTGACAACCAGTCTGCGCACGAAAACATCTTTATCATCAGCTAAAATACTCAAGATATTACTTGTTGACGAAGGGTTTGATGCAACATTACGTTTAACAAAAATATCTTCATCTTTGGCTAACATCGCAAGTGTTTCGGGAGATGTTTTGTCATTTTTAGCTATCACTTGGCGCATTGAGATATTACAAGCTTTTAATTCCTCATTGTTATAGAAGGCTTTAGTATCCTGTACTTGAAAACTTATTTCGCTTAAAATATACTTATGTGGGCGACTTCTTATGTGCGAATAAAACAGATCGTTTTTAGCAAACTCTCCATACACAAAAAAATAGATATAGGAAGATATAACACATAGCAATACCGCAAATAAAACATATGTACGTGTCGGTGTTTTTTTCATGAATCGTCTCGCAAATTTAAACAAATAATTTCTTCACGATTGCGTAAAAAAATAGAATCGTCGACTACAGTGGGCGTTGCGCGGCATCGACTACCTGGAAAAGGAAAGCACGTACCTTTGTTAATATACTTTTTACTATTTAGCTCAATTAAAGATAAATTGCCCTTTTCACCTAGGACAATAGCATCACCATTTGATAAACCAGTGATCATTCCGTTATGAAAACCACGTTTTTTCCATTTGATTTTTCCCGTAGTAAAATCAACACAAACTAAAAATTGACCACCACAGCCATAAAGATGTCCTTTCCATAAAATAGAACTACTAAAGCGATTTCTTACTTTACTCTTCCATACTTTTTGTACTTGATAACCTTGTTGTGGTTCTAATTTAAGTAGAGTACTTCCTCGGTGAGAGTCAGCGCAGAAAAAAACAAAATTTTTATGATATATAGGAGCAGAAGCATTGCTTTCTATCTCGCGTTCTAAGGGATAACGCCATAAAGTATGACCATTATCTGGTGATATACCAATACAAGAACTGCCTGTTAGGAAAATCACTTGCGGTTGTTTGTCTTTTACAATAATTGGTGTTGAGTAAGAGCTTGATTCTTGGCCGCTTTCCCAAACAATTTTGCCATCATTTTTTGATATAGCAACAATTGCATGATTTGCTACGTGAAAATAAAGTTTATCTTTGTAAATAAGAAGTGATGAACAAGTTCCCCAAAGTTGTACCTCACTACCAAATTTGTTTATAATATTATAATTCCATACACTTCGTCCGTTCTTGATGTTTAAGCACCACAAATCTCCATATCCACTCAAAACATAAACTTTATCTTCGTGAACAGTTGGTGTAGACTGCGGACCACCTTCACTTCCTTGGCGAAAAAGATAGCCAATCTTTTTTCGCCATATCTCACTACCATCTTTGGCATTAAGTGCAATACAATATTCAAATTCGTCATCACCAAATAATGTATAGATGACATTTTTATATACAGATAAACATGAATAGCCTGTTCCCAAAGGAATACGCCACTTCTCTTTAGGACCTTGTACTGGCCAAGTAATGGGATGATCACTAACTTTAGCAATACCATCGCCATTAGCTCCACGCCAACATGGCCAGTCCTCTGAATGAATACAAATTAAAAATAGAAGAAAACATAAAAATATACGCATTACTTACTCACGTCCAAGCAAACCATTTGCGACTCATTACGAACATAAAGTTGCCCATTTGCAATTGTAGGAACTGTCCAACATTTTGTTCCTTTAAATAGCGGCATAAACCCTTTTTGTTTATAACTACCAGGAATAAGTTCAGCAATAGCTAAGCCACCTTTTTCACCAAGAATAATCATGTGATTATTTACGCCGACAAGAGAGCCTTTTTGAAAACCACTTTGCGTCCATTTATTTGAACCTGTTTGAAAATCCATACACTTTAGGCGAGTTTGGTGGAAACCATATATGTGGTTATTATGTAAAATAGATGAAGAAAAATGGTTTTTCATTTTCTTTGTTGTCCACAATTTTCGAGCACTAATCTTACCATCATTTACAGTTAGTTTAATCAAAGCGGAGCCCGAACGGTAGCCTGATGAAATAAAAACGTGGTTATTATGAAAAATAGGAGTAGCAGCGTTGACATTGTAATCTGTTACCCATTTACTTTTCCATATTATTTTTCCGTTTTGCGGAAGAAATCCTACGATATGATCTCCTGTGAACATAATTACTTGAAATATACCTCCTATCGTAGCTGTGATGGGAGTGGAATAACCAGCAGGAAAATTGCCAGATGTCCACTTAAGCTTTCCCGTATTCTTGTCCAAGGCAATTATTGATCCCTTTTTACCACCTGGATTATAAAGTAAAAGATCATTTACAATAAAAGGTGAACCAGACATTCCCCAATCGATATTTTTAGCAATAAATTTCTTTAATACATTCATTCCCCAATATTTACGACCATTTTTTGTCGACAAACATTGTAAATCGCCATTAGAACTAATCACATATACTTTATTACCGTCAACTGTTGGTGTGGAGCGCGGACCGTCCCCAAAATAATTTTTGAATAGATAACCTAAGCGTTTTTTCCATAGTACTTTTCCGGTTTTAGCATCCAAAGCAACAGCATTTTCATAGTCGCTATCTCCGTATAAAGTGAATACACGTCCATTTGCAACTGATATACCTGAATACCCAGATCCAAGTGAAGCTTTCCACAAAGTTTTTAAACCTGCTTTAGGCCACGAAGTAAGTATATTTTTCTCTTGAGAAACTCCCGTGCTAGCTTCTCCTCGCCACTTAGGCCAATCATCGCTAAAACAAAGGCTTAATGAACATAAGATAATAAAAGACATAGCTTTTTTCATTTTGTTTTTCCTAAAAAATTACTGTAAGCGAAAGTACAATTTGGTCGTAATTTGTTGGCAATTGTTTTATCCAAGTAAAACTACGTTTCTTATTTTGCGATATAATGAATCAATTTTTCTAGTTCTTTTTTCCGTCCGTTTTTATTTACCCAAGAGACAAAATCACTTAATTTGTTTGGAATTAGTTTCGTTTCCATAGCACCGTCCACAACATTGTCTGTAGAGAATTTTGTATTTTTGGAAGTATTCTCATGGCAAATAATTTTTACTTCTAAAATCTTTCCTCCACGATTACGAACAATGATAGCTTCATTTTTCTTCATTTTTAAGTCTTTCGTTCAAATAGGAATGTACTACAGCATTATATTTACTTGGGTATTCAATTTTTTCCCACCCCTGCATGGTGGAAAACGCATTTTTAGATGATTTTGTGAGGACCAATTTTTTTTGTGGTTCATCAATTTCAAAAGGATCGCCGTTTAGAAACGATCTTGTTACGCTTTTTCCTTGAAGCTTATCATTCAATTTGCCAGCTAAATGAGTAGCTTTTTGAATAGCACTACTTTGTTTTTCTAATATGCGTAACCAGTTTTTGTATGCTTGTAGTGCTTTTAGAGGACTGCCTTCCTGCAAGAAATTCTTTATTTTTTCATAAACCTCTGGCGAAGTTTCATCAGAAGTTTTAGACAACAGTTTATCTTTCTGTTGCCAATTTGATAAATCTTTTTCGATGGATATTACTGTCTTTTTCATAGAACGTATTGTTTGGTCTATCTTTTGTTTTCTCTTTTTCAAGTTTTTAGTGCTTTTTGCAATGTCCTGCTTTTTGGTATTAGAATTTAGCCACGATTTTGCCAAAGATTTTAAAAAAGAAGCCTCTTTATCACTTGCTTGTTCTATGTTTTTTGCTATTTTCATCATGTTCTTTGCTGAAATGGCAAGAAGTTTCTTTTGTTCTCGAGTTGTATTACTCCTTGTGTGTGGCGTAAGTAATATAGAAATAATAAGTACGACAAAACAAAGACTTAATATCTTTTGCAAAAATAGCTTGCGAAATCTCAGTTTTTCTTGAGGAAAATTTTTATCCAATTCTAATTGTGCGTGTGAGATAATTTGATTAGAGAAGGGATTTGTGTTTGATTCGATGATTATATGATACGCGCTACAAATACTTTCATTACAATAGTAACGATAATCATAATTTTTTGCTAAATGTTGAGTAGAATCGCAATACTTAGGTAAAAAAAATATAACGAAAAGCACAAAGCAAAGATATGGATAAAAAAATATAATAAACAACGACAAAATACTCACAATAATCGCTTTTTTTAATACCACATCAATAAGATTGTAGTACTTTAGTTTATTTAGGTACCAGAAAAATTTTTCAATTTGATGATCTCTGTCCATAAAGTTATTTTTCTTCTGAGATTTTTTGAGCTATGAAAACTTCGAAACGAGTATCTGATTCTTTCCAGGCGTTTTTAGATAAACCTGCTTTTAAAGAAAGGTTAATGAGTGTTTCTTCGGTATCCCAATCCTGTTCTAAAGCGACCTGAGGAAGAAATACGGCACTGTAACCGTTTTTTCTCAGGATAATACCATGTTCTCCAATAATAAATTCTTTTGGAGTTTTGATAGAAAAAGGAATAGATAAAATAGTTAATTCTGTAGATATTTGTGTTAATTCAGAATCTTGAATAGGAGGAAAACGGGGGTCTTCTGCTGCGGCGTGAATAGCTTGTTTTGTAATTTCTTCGTGTAAAGGGCATGTTGGAAAAATGCTACCAATACAACCTCTTAACCGTTGTTGTTTTTTGTAAGTAACAAAACAAGCTTGATGTTCTAAAAACCGAGGAGGAATTTCTTCGAAAGGTACTTTTAGGATTTTTTTGTATTTAATATACGAATACAATACTTTTTTCGCTAGCTGTAAACTCCACTGCAAGTTTTCTAAACTTAATTCTTTTACAGTTGGCATAGCAACATCCTAAAAGTACCAAACATCAAATCATACAAAATTATTTTTTGTGATGACGATTTCTTTTATGTCTATTGTAATGTTTCTTATGATTTCGATGGTTGTTTTGTCTTCTTGGTGGTTCACTATTGTCTTCATTACTAGAATTCTCTACAACAATCGTTTCCGCACCTTTGTCTTCTTCGCTTTTGTTTTCTTCAGAAGATGTTGGGCCTTCAACAGCGCGTTTACTTAACTTTACGCGATTTTGATCATCAATAGCTAAAACTTTTACTGATATTTTATCACCAACTTTTACGCTATCGTTGACATTTTGAACAAACGAATTTTCTAGTTCAGAAACATGGACAAGCCCTTCGAGGCCAGGAGCTATTTCTACAAATGCTCCAAAATCTTTTATAGAGGTAACCTTACCTTCGTAGATTTTACCAACTTTAAGATCTTCCGTCAATGTCTCAATCATTTCTTTTGCTTTTAAAGCCCCATCTTTTTTAGGACAATAAACGGTAATAACTCCATCGTTTTCAACATCTACTTTTGCACCTGTTGTGTCTTGAATGCTACGAATGTTCTTACCACCAGGACCTATAACTAGAGCAATTTTTTCTGGGTCTATTTTTAATCGTACAACTCGAGGAGCGTATTTAGAAATTTCCTTACGCGGACGACTAATAGCTTTCATCATTTCGCGTAAAATATGCATACGACCTTCGCGTGCCTGACTAAGAGCTTGCTCTAATATTTGACGATTGATACCTGTGATTTTGATATCCATTTGTAAAGCAGTGATTCCACGTTGTGTACCTGCGACTTTAAAATCCATATCTCCTAAGTGATCTTCGAGACCAAGGATGTCTGAGAGAATGTAAAAATTGTTACCTTCTTTTACAAGTCCCATCGCAATTCCACCAACAGGTTTTTTAATTGGAACACCTGCGTCCATCATTGATAGGGTACCACCACAAACACTTGCCATTGAACTAGATCCGTTAGATTCAAGTATATCGGAAACTAGACGAACAGTGTAAGGAAAGCGTTCATTGTCTGGCATTACTGCTTCAAGTGCTCTTTCGGCTAATGCTCCGTGCCCAATCTCTCGTCGTCCAGGGCCGCGCATAAAACCAACCTCGCCAACACAAAACGGTGGAAAGTTGTAATGGAGGATAAAGCGCTTGTGATACTCGGGATGAAGACCATCAATTACTTGCTTATCACTCGAAGTTCCCAGTGTCACATTTACCAAAGATTGCGTTTCTCCTCTGGTAAAAAGCGATGAGCCATGTGTCCGAGGTATTAACCCTACTTCGCTTGTAATGTTACGAATATCTTTGAGGCCGCGTCCATCGACTCTTTTTCCTCGTGTTATTAATTTACGTACAATCTCTTTTGTCAATTTTTGAAAAGCATTTTTCAAAAAAGTTTCTTTTTCTTCGTTTTCTTCACTAACCTCTTCGCCAATCAAATCTAGCTTTATTTGTGAAAAGTGCTCTTTTTGGGCCAAGGAACGATCGTGTTTTTTATGAATTTGTACGTTTTTTTCAATTTGAGAAGAGTATTTGTTTTGCAAAGTTTTGTAAAAATTTTCTTGCTCTACGCAAACTTCTTCTGCTATTTCTTCCGGAAAAGAAACGTTGCATTTACGCATAAGCTCTTTTTGCATTTCAATGATAGTTCGAATTTGCTCGTGGGCCCACAGTATTGCTTGGGTCATAACACTTTCGTCAACTTCATTTGCACCAGCTTCGACCATGTTGATTGCGTCATATGTTCCTGAGACAACAAGATTAATATCACTTGTTTCTAATTGTTCGAGAGTAGGATTTAAAACAAACTCACCATTTATTCGCCCGACACGTACAGAACCAACAGGACCACAAAAAGGCAATCCAGCAACAGCAATTGCGGAAGAAGCTCCGATCATTGCTAGAACATCCGGATCATTTTCTTGGTCGGCAGAAAGAACAAGTATAATCACTTGAATTTCAGAACAGAAGCTCTTGTGAAACAAAGGACGTATTGAGCGATCCACTAACCTCATGGTAAGAATTTCTTTTGTGGTAGGTCTTCCTTCTCTTTTATAAAAACCACCAGGAATTTTTCCTACAGACGCGCTTTTTTCTTTATATTCAACCAATAACGGCAAAAAACCTCGGCTTGCGCTTAATTCTTTTGTCGCAACTGTTGCAAGGACAATAGTATCACCATATTGAATGGTTACTGCTCCTGCAGCTAGGCGCGCCATCTTACCGGTCTCAATTTTTAACGTTTTTCCTGCAATTTCTTTTTCTACGATAAAACTCACTTGAGGTTCGCTTCCTAAAAATAATAAAATAGTAAAAAAGGAAAAGCAAAACTCTTACTATAAAAAAAACATAAGAGCTTTGCTTTTAGAATCAGTTATAAAATTATATTGGCTACTAAAGTTTGTAACTGATTCTTAAATAGAATAAGGTATCCTAAATTATTTACGTATACCTAAATCTTTTATAATAGCTTGATAACGACCTACGTCTTTCTTTTTTAAATAACGTAGAAGAGAAGTTCTTTGACCTACCAACATGAGTAGTCCTCTTCGTGTAGCGTAATCTTTGCGATGTTTTTTTAGATGTTGTGTCAATTCTTCTATGCGTTTAGTAAATATTGCTATTTGAACTTCCGCTGAACCGCTATCTGTTTCATGTTTGCGATATTTTTCGACAACATTATTTTTATCTTTTGGCGTCATTGCCATAGTATTAGTACCTCTATAAAAATAATATATTATTAGTTGGGATATTGATCCCACTGTAAACCTTTTCTTCCGAAAGGATGCGTTAAACTATGCTTTTCAAGATAAGTATTGTAAGGCCCCCATAAACGATGAGGTACTTTACCATAAACCATCTTGGCAAATGCTATAATACTTTGTATTTCTAGTTTCTTCTCAGGTGTTAGATCTGCAGTATTCATAAGACTTGCTTGGTGAATATTCGCTCTGAAGTTATCCAAACGATTCGCTGGTATGCGTACTTTGTTTTTTTCTATGATTAGACCAGTAACTTCCAGCTTTTGTCCTCTTTTTCTCTCGGCATAATGGATTTTTTTCGGATTTATCTGATAACCGCTGTTTAATATTGCTTTTTGAATTTCACTTTTTAATGCATCGCTAATAGGAGCATTTGCAGATATAGTAATATCATCAGCGTATCTTGTGTAACGATATTGTATATGTTGCGTGCTATTCGTTTGCAATAAACGATATATAGACTTGTCAAGAGTTATACATGCAACGTTTAGCAAATATCCTGAACAAGGTCCACCTTGAGGTAGTCCACCATTATGAGTTGTTAACTCCACTAGGATTTCAACCACTTTGTTTAAAACACTGTGATCGACTTGTTCCCCTAAATGTTTAAGTGGTATCTTGATATACCTCACGAACAAGTGTTTTACTCGTTCTTTTTTTACCGAAGGAAAAGCATCTTTTAAATCTACATTAAGGATACTTTCTGCAGTTTGCAAATGATGCGAGGCATTTGTTACAATGGATCGACCATTGATAAAGCCATGAGCCGCATTTGAAACAGGTATGCGATATAAAAGTCTATCGAGAACTCTTCTTTGGATATCTTTTAATATTTGAATAGGTGCGGATATTTCGCGGAAACAATATTCGTTTCCTTTCGGAATCTTCCAATCGTTATATCCTTCCCCTTTAGCTAAGCTACTCAAAGCTTCACTAATTTTGCTTACCGGAATATCTAGCCAGTTAGATAAATGACCAATCGCCAATTGTTTTAGGCTATTTTCATTCTCAGGTTTCGATATTTTTGGTCCCGGAACTGGAGGAACAATACTTTTTCGAGAAAGTCTTTGCTTTTCTACATCGAGAATTAGTATTGTTTGACAACTAGGACAAGATGCTCTACTACCAGGAAAAGCATCTTCAACAGAAAAAACAGAACTACATTCTGGACAACGAATTTCAACCGCCATAGAATCTACTTTCCTAAAGTACTAAAATGTGCCTTTGTAGCTTAGGTTTTACAAGGCTATTTTAAGTAATTTCCCTAATTTCCTAAAGAATTTTAAATTATAGAACATAAAATATACTCATGCAAGATAATTATTTTACTTCTAATAAGTGTTGAATAGGGGGAAATGTTAGGGTATGTCCCTATATAATGCTCCCTAAAATTTTTTAGGTGTAGTAATCATATTTATATTCAAATTTTAGAGAATTGCTAGGTTTATCATAAAGTGAATATAAACATGCTCAAACAGGGAATCCTGATAAGAGTACAAATTTTATTTTTCTGTACCCCTAAAACAAAAGCTTCCAAATATTTAAATATTTGGAAGCTTTATTTATGACTGCGCAATAAAGTTCTGAGACTTCCCCACTACACTAAAATACCTCCTAAAGTACTAAAGGTGTCTAATGTCCCCCTGGAACCCTTGTTATTCTTACATCTCAACATATGCTTTCCACCACCTGTTTTGGTGGAGTACCGCAGTGTGGCACCCAGAGGTTACCGCGCGCGCGCAGAGAAAAAGTATAGGGTATAGTGAGTATATATCTTAGAGAAACCTTTCCCTTCCCCATTGGATACCAATGGCTATGTGGCCGAAACCACGCAGAGATCGTCCGAAGACTAGGTAGCCAGTCAATAAATGTTTGTAACTCTACTATTATAATAGACAAAATAGATCTGTGCAAGTTTTTTTTATTCTTGTTCACATTTGCTCTATTTTTCCTTTAATCTAGGAATCAAATCAACTAAATTGCAATGGGTAAGACGAGGGTCTAACTGTTGGCGAATTAAATTCCATCCATCTTTACAAGCTCCTTTTGAACCAGGCAAGCAAAAAACATACATGCCGTTAATAATACCTGCCACTGCGCGCGATTGTATAGTTGACATTCCAATATGCTCGAACGACTTTACGCGAAAAATTTCACCAAAGCCAATAATTTCTTTATCGAAAAGAAGAGTTATTGCTTCAGGAGTACAGTCTCGTCCAGTAAGTCCTGTTCCTCCTGTAGTTAAAGCCACCTGAACGTTTTCTTCTGCAGCCCATGTAGAGATAGCGGCG
The DNA here is from genome assembly GCF_041508025.1 of Candidatus Uabimicrobium helgolandensis. Lineage (NCBI taxonomy): Bacteria > Pseudomonadati > Planctomycetota > Candidatus Uabimicrobiia > Candidatus Uabimicrobiales > Candidatus Uabimicrobiaceae > Candidatus Uabimicrobium > Candidatus Uabimicrobium helgolandensis. The sequence continues at coordinate 7,803,280 of NZ_CP165719.1, read as the reverse complement.
CGGATTTTGTATTTGCAGTCGGCAACAATACGCTTTTCTACAAAAATATGACCGTCATTTACAATCATTTCCTTTAACATTTGCCCGGCAGTGTCAGTTTCCTCTGTACGTGTATCTGAAATTTTAAGAATAGATATTTTTAATGGTTGGAAATTTTTTTGCATAGAAAATTCCTTTGCGTAAAGTAATAATATAAAAAACTGTATTCGTAAAGTTGATTATTTCGGAGATCTGTTATGTTACAAAGAATATTTATTTTGTTGTCTATGATTTGCCTATTATTCGCCCAAAATGATGGTGCGATACCAATATTAGACCTCGCTATTGACAAAGTAACTATTACACCTGCTCAACCAGAAGTTTTTCCAGGAGAAACTATTTACTTCAAGTTTCAAGCTTTCACAAAGAAAGGAAAAGAAGTTCCCGCAGCCTTTACTTGGCGATTTTCTGGAGGTAAACTACATCATGACGGGCGTTTTATTGCTGGAGAACGTCCAGGAAAATACACAATGGAGGCAGAAGCCCCTAACGGTATAAAAGGTACAGCAACAATTATTATTAAAGAAATATATAAACAGGATCATACACCTAAGTATTTAAAAATTTTACCAGAAAAAATTCATTTACAGCCAGGGCAAAAATGCCAATTTAAATTTGGTGCTTATAATCGTCACGGCGAAAAAGTTGCTGCACCTTTACAAATTAGTTTTGGTGGAGGACAACTCGATACTAAAGGTAATTTTATTGCTGGAGATAAGCATGGTCGCTATAAGTTTGTTGTTAGTACAGAAAGTGGACTAACAGCGGAGGCCAAAGTTTTTGTTGGAGATGTTGCAACAAGTGAACACGATCCTGTATATATTAAAGTTACACCAGCGCGTATTTCTTTGTTGCCTGGAGAAAAAACAAAATTCCAATTTATAGCCTATGATAAACTAGGCGAACAAGTTGACTGTAGTCTAGCAATATCATATTCTGGAGGCAAGATAAATAGTGCAGGAGAATTTGTTGCTGGTAATGTTCCTGGTCGTTATGAATTCAAAGTTATATCAGATAATAAAATCGAAGGCGTTGCTAAAATCCACGTAATGAAAAAACAAAATGCAAACAATACTGCAGATAATTCAAGCAATCAGACAACACCTAAAGACCCCAAGATTCATACACTAACCATTTTTCCACGATTTGTATCTCTCAAATCGGGAGAAAAACAACAATTTAGTATTAAAGCCTATAACAAAAGTGGCCAGGAAGTTGTTGCGCAAGCAGGTATCCAATTTTCAGGAGGGAAGTTTACTCCTGATGGAGCATATACTGCTGGCGAACGTTCAGGAACATACAAAATTGTACTTACATCTCCTGAAGGTATAAAAGCAGAAGCTAAAATTGAAATTATAGGTAAAAAAAACATAGTTAAACAAAATAAACCTGGGCCTTTGGCTGAAATTGTTCTATCTCCAAAACGCAAACGTATTTATCCAATGGATCAAATTCAATTTACATTTGCAGCACTGGATAAAAACGGTAACAAAACCTCAACAGGACTAAGTTGGTCATTTCAAGGAGGACGTTTAACTGCTAAAGGTTTATATACTGCCGGACACGGACATGGGCAACACTATGTTACCTTGACTGGAGACGATGGTATTGAGTCAACTGCAATTGTTGCAATTGTTCCGCGAAATGATGAATATCTACCACCAGTATGGATAGAACTTTCACCGCGAGCAGTAACACTATCCCCTGGGCAAAGTTTTCAAGCAAAGTGTCGTATAACGAACGATCAAGGTTATGATTTAGGGGTAGATAAAATAATTTGGGAATTTTTAGGTGGTAAGTGGGATCAAAAAACAATGACTTTTACTGCTGGAAAAGAACAAGGTGACTTTTACTTGCGTGCGCGCTACGGAAATTCTGAATATGTTGTAGCTCGTATACATGTGGATATTCGCTAACCACACCATTCTTTTAAGTCAGGAATAATAAGAAACACAGAGCTTAAACATTCTCTATCTCCTATAAAATAAAGAGTTGTTGTTTTGGGTGTGAAACGTACTCTAAGTGCTATAATTAGAGTCTGTAGGAAACTCGTTTTAGTTGAGGAACCTATTTAAAATATCACTTTTAAGGGGGTATTTATGAGTTACACCTTCGCGGTACACGGTAAAAAACCATGTATGTTTGATTTGGTAGAGAATGTAAAATGCAAAAGTTTAAACAAAATTTGTGTAAAGAACAGTACTGTTGATCAATTGTATTGTTACATAGAACAAAAATCAACAAGAGGAGTGGAGATTGTATGGAATGCCAAAAACAACACACTACAAATTGTTACATTTGTTTGTTCCACAAACGAAGACTATCAACTTGCCTTTGCACTTATAGTACAAGCAGCAAAGACCATGGAAACAGTAATTTGCGCTGGGAGTGAGTGTTACGAATCGCAAGAATTTATCGAAAAACACAATCAATACTGGATAGATAAACTAGAAGAAAAGTACATTCGAAACTTACTACACCAAGTAGATCGTCATAAAACAACAGTAAAAATCCCGTGTCTTTTTCGAGATTTTTATCTTGGTCCAAACACAGCAAGTAAGATTATAGAAGTGCAAAACACCAGGTTAGATCTATTAAACATGATTAAAAAAGTAATCTACTTTAAAGATCAAAATGTTTTTGTCGCTGATAAAATGATAATGAAACATTACAATAAATCGTTTTGTGTGTGGGGACCAGGAATAAGCTATCTGTTTCCAAATTGTGATCTTTTTGGTATTATCAGCGAAAATGGAGCTCCAAATACCATTCCAAGAAAAATGATTTTTGAGTTGATACCCGACAAAATAAAATTTCTTGATGAACATCACATATTAGTTGATTCGTTAAACGAAAAAGAATATAACTCTATGTGTGAACAAATTACTCATGAATCGATAGCGGGATAAACTTACTATAGCAAATCAAAATATAAGCTCGTAAGATACATGTTAACAAACATATATCTTACGAGCTTTTTTTGTGTCAATTTGCAAATCCAACAGGGCTTAGAGCTATAGAGTTATGGTAAACAGCTGAAATTCTACTAGTTCGTATTGTTTTATAAAGATATTTACGGTAATAGGTTCTGTCGCAAAATTGCCTTAAAGGTAAAATAATGATATGATTGAATTACAAAGTTTGGAAGGATACCAAATTTAATAAAAAAATATCTATTGAAGATGAATGGATCTTTAGAGCCTGTTACACTAAAATTATCTGAAAAAAAATTGTAAAAGGAATGAACGTATGAAATTTTTGTATTTATTTTTTATCTTGCAAATATCAATATTTTTGAGTGCAGAAACCAAGCTTGTTATCGAAGAGATTGTGGTAAAAAACCTGAAAGAAAGTGGTAAAAAATGGGATGTTTTTGGTAAAGCGCCAGATGTACAAATAGAAATTTTTTACAAAAAATCTAACATGTGGAAATCGATATTTAAAAGTCAAGTGTACAAAAATGTTTTCATTGTCAAGAATGTGGATTTGAAATTAGATTCCGAAGTCAAAGATCTCAAAATAAAAATTGTCGATAAAGATGCGATAACACCAGATTTTATAGGGAGTTATGAGTTTTCTTTCGATGGCAATCTCGATAAACAAACTACAGAATTTGATTCTGTTAAAAAGTTTTTTTATTATTTTAAAAGCACTGGCAAAAAAAAATATGGAAAACTTGATTCTAGAGTACAGTATAAATTAAACCAAGTTATAGATTCATTAAAAAGAGCCAACGAGACACTTATTAGAAACTGGCCTAATGCGAAAAAAGAAGCACAACGTTTTTTAGACTCAGCTAAAAGAAACCTGGACTATATTAATAAAGATTATCACGGTAAATTTGATGAAAAACATCCTGATTTTGTCGCTGTTGTAAACAATATCAAAAAAATGCAGACTAGATTAGATGCCTTTGGTAAAGAAGCTCAAAATGAAGTAAAGCCCAAGCCGCAACCGCAAACTGATAAAAAGAATTATGGGAAGCTTGACTCTCGAGTGGTGTATAAATTAAAAGGCGTTACACAAACGTTAAATGGTGCGGAGCAAACACTCGATCGAAATTGGTCTGGTGCCAAAAAGAGTGCACAACAGTCTGTAGATTCGGCAAAACAAAAACTTGACTACATCGAGAAAAATTATAGTGGCAAATTTGATGAACGCCATCCTGACTTTGTGAGTGTTGTCAATCGTTTAAATAAAATACAAGCAAGATTGGAAAATTTTGATAAACCAACTCCAAAGGTAATACACACTGAGCCGCAAATCAAAAAAACAAATCAAAAATTAAATTCCAAAGTGCAATACAAACTAGAACAAGTGATTGTGTCATTAAAAAATATAAACGATATACTTGTTAGAAATTGGTCTGGTGCAAAACAACATGCTCAACGATCTTTAGATTCAACAAAACAAAACTTAGAGCATATCAAAAAAGATTATAGTGGTAAATTTGATGAGAACCATCCTGACTTTGTAGCTGTCGTAAACAATATCAAAAAGATGCAAGCTAGACTGGATGTTTTTGGTAAAAAACCGCAAGACAGCACCAATGAGACATTGCAACCACAAAGCGATAAAAAAAATTACGGAAAACTTAATTCTAAAGTGCGATACAAGTTAGATGCAGTTAAAAAAAACCTTGATAGTGCAGAAGAAACTCTTGCTAGAAATTGGGCTAACGCGAGAGAAAATGCTCAACGATCTATAGATTCTGCAAAAACAAATTTTGAGCAAATAGGTCGAGACTACAAGGGAGAGTTTGATAAACAACACCCTGACTTTGTCGCAGTTATCAATCGTTTAAATAAAATACAAGGATTACTTAATGCTCTTCGAGAAAAAGAAGATGCCCTACATAAAGTACAACCTACTCTTGCAAAAATCATAGAAGAGAACCAACAGCGAATTTACAAATCTTTAAGAACGACAAACGTTGAAATTGATGTGAGAGAACCAGATATAGACAAAATACGCGATGTTGTCATTAAACTAAATGCAGATCTACCACCAGCATTAAGTATTGTAGCAGATATTTATAAAAATTATCCAGACCAGAAAGCTTTTAAAGAAACAGACTTGGGGTGGAAAATTATTTCAGGATGTGAAGATATAGAGAAGATGAACAAAGATTGGCAAGCTCTAATTAACTCGCGAACAAATGACTACAATGAACAGGTAAAGGAATATTTAGCTTCTGCTGATTCTCTCAAGCAAGAAGCGGAGAAAAACAAAAACCCGATGACCGCAAGGGTATGGGCCGGCCAAATAAAACAATACGCACAATGGGGAAATACTTGTATTGATGCGATTAAAATATTGGTCTCGGGAGTAGAACCACAAACGAAAAAAGACGTTTTATTAGAGACCTCAAAACTAGAAGAGCAAATTTTTGCGTTAGAAAAATACGCAGCTAAGTTGGTAAACAAAGTGATCTCCGACGAAAAGTTAAAATTGGAGCGTGCACGTTTTCCTAAAACCAAGTACACTGGTAGTAAGTGGGAAAATGTGACACAAACTATAACATTGATATGCAAAGAAGAGTTTGCTAGTAGTGTAATAAAAAAAATAAGTGTGAATTCTCCATGGAATGAGAAAAGGCAAGGTAAATGGCGAGGTAATATCTGGGAATGGAACACCTACAAATACATTGGTGCATGGGTGTGCAAAAAAACAGAGAGCGGTAAATTTCTCGTTTATAACATGATGTTCCGTAGAACAAAACAAAGCGATGGTTCATGGAGCGAGTTGCGTTACTACAGTGTTGGCACAGTTTATGAAATATTAGAAGAGAATATTAACAAATAACGTTTCTAATTTGTTATAAAAGTTTTTGGTTACAAAAATATGTGAACAAAAAATACGCGACAGTATCACGTAGGGTAGAAGTAAAAAAAAAGCAAAGGACCTCTAAAAATTCAGTGTGATGAAATGTGGTCTTTTGTTGCTAAGAAAAGCAATAAGATTTGGTTAGCTATAGATGCCAACACTAAAGAAATTGTTGGAGCTCACATTGCAAAGCGTGATAAAGAAGGAGCGCAAGGTCTTTGGAATTCTTTACCAGCGGTATACAGGCAATGCGCTGTATCTTAATAGTTCACGAAAACATTATCAAATATTACATTTAATGAATTTTCATTTAAAAAGGAGTGATCCTTTTGGGGAATACTACTATGCCCTCTATCCCGTTAGCAAAAGCATTCGGGATTGCTTTTCGAATAATGTTTGCTGCCCCGTTGATATCAGCATTAAGCAAAATATTTTGTTTAGACCTAAATAGACCTCGTTTAACACGGCGTCCCAAATAATTTTGATGTTTCTTAATCGGTTCACTGTCTAAGAAAGAACATTTAGAAGTGTAACTTTCTTCTTGAATAAGAACTTCAATACTCTGGGCTGCCCTAAAGAGCAAATTAATTTGGGAAAAAATATGCTGCGGTCAATTGTCTCAATGCTGGTTCTTTTGATCAAAGACCGTGTTTTTTAAAGATTAAGATTAGGATATTAGGATTAAGAATTAAGATTAAGATTTCTTGAACCTACAGATTACTCACTTATACTCTATTTCTTTCCATGCCTGTTCTGTTAGTACCAGCTTACTTCTTCTTGTCTTTCTTTTCGCTTTTGCCTTTGACATTTCTATATCTCCCTCAATACACTCTTTGGAAGATACACTTTATCTTAATAACAGCAATTCGTCAATAGGACCTAATCACTACATGATATGGACTACCAAAACTTTTTGCGACTCACTTAAAAAAGAATATTTGTTTTAATGCAATTTGAATTATAAACAGACGCCTTAAAAAATATAGACTATTTTACTTATTTTGAGGGTGTTGGCGCAGGAGATTATCTTTACCTTTGAGGTTATTCATAAAATAAAATTGAAATTTTGTTGCTTTTTCGCTAAACTGTAAATAGCGTGTATAATCGCAATCAAATCTTTCTTTGGTGAGAAAAGTATGGAAATTAACCTCAAGAGTCGAGAAGTTAGTATAAAAGTTGTATACTATGGTCCAGGGGTATCTGGTAAAACAACTAACCTAGAAATTATACACGAAAAAACACCCAATACGAATAAAGGGCGACTGAGTTCCTTGGCTACAGACCAAGATCGAACTTTGTTTTTTGATTACATGCCATTAGAACTAGGTGAAATCTCTGGACTAAAAATACGTTTACGCCTTTTCACTGTTCCAGGACAGGTATACTATAATTCAACTCGAAAATTAGTACTTCGCTGCGTCGACGGTATAGTCTTTGTCGCAGATAGTCAAGTTGGAAAAAATCAAGAGAATATGGAGTCTCTGCAAAATTTATTTGAAAATTTGCGTGAGCTTGAAATTGATGTCGAAAATCTACCGATTGTTATGCAATATAACAAAAGGGATCTTTCAGATATCATGTCTGTTGATTATATGAATCAAACAATTAATTATGAATTAAAAGCTGATATTTTTGAAGCAATTGCTGTTGAAGGACATGGTGTTTTTCAAACACTAAAATGTATTGCCTCTAAAACACTAAAAAAAGCGGAAGAAAATATCAAGAGTAAAAGAAAACGTCCACGAAACAATACTACGCCAAGTGCTATTAACCAATCAAATGATAAAACACGAAAAATGGCAGGAACAACACCTTCTGGTATTCAAATGCCTGGAAAAACAAAATTTCAATTGTCATTCAAAAAAGAAGGTGATGGAGCGTCAACAAAACCGAAATTTCAAACTACATTTGGCGAAAAGAAATCTGGACAAAACAATTTGCCATTTACCGTAAAACAAGAAGCCGATAATGTTTCTGAAACTAAATATATAACTTCTACTGATAAAATTAGTTTACGTAGAGGTAGTGATATGGCTAGTGAAACAGAAAGTATTGATAACGTAGCTTTAAATAATCAAACAGATCAAGCGGAACAAATTCTTCAAGCTCCTCTAGACAATAAAACTGAGACTAACAATGCTGTTGAAGAAAAAAGCGAAGCTGATCAATTATTTTCAAGTGCAGCAACGGATGCACAAAACAAAAAAAATAAATTTAAACAGACAACAACGTTATTTCGCGGATCTCTTACTAAAAGTAGTCATTTAAATCTTAGCTCTAAAAACAAATCTGATTCTTCAAATGATGGTGGTTTAAAAGACCGCTTGAAAAGTATTGGATTTGACAAAATTAAAAAAATTGAAGAATAGAAACAATGTTTTTTTTCTGTACGCCTAAGGCGTATTCACATTTTTATTTCTTATAATTTTGACTCTTTAAAAGAGTAACTTGTAAACAATTTAGACTTTGAATTAGCGGTATTGATGTTCACAATAATCAGAATTGTAAACGTCAATACCATTAACTTGAATTAGAATTTTTCTCTGATTTAACAAAACAACCCATCCGCATAAACACCACTCACATCATCCACTTATAAATTTGAATGTTTAGGTATTTTATAATCAAATTGCTATCATGATTCATTGTTCGAGGTTGTCCATTCCTGTATTTTGTAGCAAACAAAGTCTAATAGTACGAAACTAACTGCAGCTATTTCTATGATAATTAGTATATCTACTGTGGCTTGCTCAACAGAAAAGTAGTCCATAACTTCTGGACTGAAAAAGTAATAAATGAGTAGGATTAATACACAACTACGAATTGTATATTTGATATAAAATTGATTGACTTTAAACACCGTTTGCGAAAGTGTCTTGGCTAATTTGGGTAACAATACCAAAGCGTGAACATTTCGTAATAGAGCATAAATACAAGCACAAATTCCAAAATACCAGCCTTCTTTTCCCCCAAACAACAATGAAAAACCACCGTGTACGTTCACCATTGCAAAAACAAATGTTGGGAACAAAGGAATAATTGGGCGGCTTGTGATTTTTGAACCAATAAAGTAAAGAGATAAAAATGACATAGTAATTTGCAATTTGACGTTGTCACCTAAATACTCTAAGTAATTGTTGATTTTATCAATCTCTTCTTTCGATAGAACATCTTTGTCGGCGACAACTTTTTTCTTATCATACTTCTCATTCATTTTTTTTGAGAGTTTTTGCGCAATAATATTTATTTTTTCTACGCTGAACTGTAAAGTTTTATGTGAATACGCTGCTACTATAATCAAGGAAAGACCTCCGATAATTTGCAGGCAACAAAGTATGGAAACTACTAGCGGCATATTTTCCCCTTACGAAAAATTATTCATCGTTTTATCTACAGCAAAACCCTTATCATTTTTTACCACAGTAGTCATTGCAATTTTCGGATCGTGTTCAAAATATAGCCACCAATTTTTTTCACAAGCTAACTGCAAGTATTTTTTCTTTTCTTCAATTGTCTTAACAGGTGATAAATCATAAGCCATTACGTATGGCGTTGGAATGTGCGATGTTGTTGGTATTAAGTCAGCGCAGTATAGGATTGTATCATTATTATCTGAAATCTTGACCATTTGTTGAGCGATGGTATGTCCATCAATAGGTAAAACATAAATATTTGGTAAAAGTTCTTTTTCTCCGTCAATAACAGATAACAAGTTGTCTTCAACTAGAGGCATAAATGTTTGTGGTAAATAGCTGGCCCGGTCTTTTTCTAAAGGATTTTTAGCATGCTGGAAATTATTTTTTTGCACGTGATACTTAGCATTTATAAATAAAGGAACATGAGTATTTCCATCTAATCGTACAGCACCACCAACGTGATCAAAATGTAAATGCGTAATGATGACATCAGTAATATCTTTAGGTTCATATCCAAGCGATTTTAATGATTTTACTAAAGAAGAGTGCTCATGATTAATAGCATATATACCACAAAATTTCTGCGGCCAATAATCGCCTACTCCAGTATCAATTAAAATGACGCGACCTTCTCCCACGAGTAGCAAAGAACGCATAGCCAAAGAAATTCTGTTTTTGTCGTCAGCAGGATTTGTTCGATTCCATAGCACTTTTGGAACCACTCCAAACATTGCTCCTCCATCAAGACCAAATCGTCCTGTTTCTACCATGTGTAACTTGTAATTGGCTATTTGCATATCTTTCCTTTCTGTGTTATTATTTTGTGTACAGGGACGTTGCTTCCAAAAAAATTTAATAAGGGGTTCAAAGTGTTTAACGTGAAATGTATTTTCTTAATATTATTCATACCATTTGCAGGGTGCACTTCTCGCTATCATTTCGATCCAGAGAACACTATTTCTGTGCAGCCAGTACCAAAGGAGCTAACTAATTCGATTCGCATAGAAAAACAAACGTTAACCTTTGAAGAAAAAAAAATAGCTAGTGAATGTGACTACGATCTCTATGATGTCTTCATTTCTAAAAATGATGAAGTCATTACGAATCTAAGATGGTATCGTTCGAAAAGAGCTAAAAAAAACCCGCGGCCTGTTGATTTTATATGGCCAATTCTTGCAGGAAAAAGAATGATTGTTGCAAACTTATACGCCGCGAATATTTTCGCACCTATTGGTGTAGATTCCATCATCATCCGTCAAAATCAAAAACTTTTCAAGACAAATCCACCGCGCCCACCGAAAGATTTTATTGATTTTAATCAAGAAACAGTACGCCACTTACTTCGCGCTAAACATTGGGCAGAGCAAAAGAAGCTTTTTGATCAAAATCGATTTGGAATTACAGGTACGAGCTACGGTGGTATTCTTACAGCAGTCTGTATTCCTTTTACTCGTGGTTTTGCGTCTTACAAGATTGTTATGGGAGCGGGAGGCATACCTAATATTCTCAACGAAAGCGTAGAAATACGTGTTGTTCGTTGGCGTAAAAAGATGTTGGAACATATTGCACAACAAATACGTTCTCAGCGTACACCAGTGCTAAAAGAAGATTATTATAACAATATAGATGTTCATGAAAAAAAAATCTTGGACGATGCTAATAGTCAATTGCAACAAGGACTCAAACAAATAGAAAAATGGGATCCTCTTTATCTTGCGCAATATACTATTCCTGAGAAAACGGCCATGATCGTTACCTTATGCGACTATCATGTGCCAACAGTAAATCAAAAACAGTTGTGGAAAAAACTAGGTCGTCCAGAAACTCTCTTTGTAAATACGGGGCACTTTACTTTGGCATTTGCCTATTTTCAAGTAAAATCGTTCTTGAAAGAAATGGCTGTAAGACATTATGAATTAGATAAGTAGAGGAATTGAACTGTGCAAGAAACTATTTTAAAAAGAATCTCTAAGGATTTGACATTATCTACTACAAAAGTAGAAGGTACAGTAAAGTTATTGGATGAAGGGAATACCATTCCTTTTATTACTCGTTACCGTAAAGAAGCTACGGGAGGACTTAATGAAGAACAAATACAGGAGATTAGTGATCAGCTTGATTATCAACGTAGCTTAGAAAAAAGAAAGCAAGAAATTGTAGAGAAAATTAAAGAACAAGATAAATGGACAAGTGAATTAGAACGAAAAATATCGGCAGCTTCTCAGTTAAAAACACTAGAGGATATATACTTGCCATTTCGTCCTAAAAGACGGACACGAGCGCTTATTGCTAAAGAAAAAGGGTTGGAACCTTTTGCATTACAGATATTAAACTATAGTACCATAGACCCGCGACAGGATGCTAAAAAATACATAAATGAAGAACATGAACTCGCAAATATTGAAGATGTTTTAGACGGAGCAATGGATATTATCGCCGAAGTAGTTGCTGAAAATAGTGAAATAAGAGCAATTGTTCGTAACTATACGCAAAGCAGCGGTGTTGTTAATGTTACAAAAACAACAAAGGGAGAAGATTCAGAAGAAATTTATAAAGATTACTATGAATACCAAGAAAAGATTTCTACAATTCCAGCACATAGAATTCTTGCAATTGACCGTGGAGAAAATGCGAAAGTGCTGCGAATAAAAATAGAAGTTGATGATGAAGTTATATGTCAGCGGATTTCAAAGCGCTATACCTATACTCAAATGAATAACACTAATAATAAATGTACAGAGTATCTCGCAGATGCAATAATAGACAGCTACAAACGACTTATTGCACCTGCAATATCTCGTGAAATTCGTAGTGATTTAACTCTAAAAGCACATCAGCACGCGATAGATATATTTGCGCAAAATGTTCGGAATTTATTAATGCAAGCGCCTCTCCAAGATATGTGTCTCTTAGCAATAGATCCAGGTTATGTAAGTGGATGTAAGCTTGCTGTTATTTCTGCAACAGGTGATTTACTAGAATACGACGCGGTATTTCCGCATCAGCCACAACGCCAAAGAGATAAAGCGCAACAAGTAATAAAACGGTTGTGTAAAAAACATCAAGTAAATGCGATTGTTATTGGTAATGGAACAGCATGCCGCGAAACAGAAGAGCTTGCTGCTGATATTATAGCAGAATCTGAGCAAAAGTTGGTTTATGCTATAGTAAGTGAAGCAGGAGCTTCGGTTTATTCGGCTTCGAAAGAAGCGCGCGATGAATTTCCAGATTTAGATGCAAGCTATCGTGGAACAATATCTATAGGAAGAAGAGTTCTTGATCCTCTAGCAGAATTAGTAAAAATAGATCCTAAGAGTCTTGGAGTTGGCTTATATCAACACGATGTAAATGCAAAACAGTTAGATCAGGCATTAGAGCGGATTGTTGCTTCTTGTGTGAACTACGTAGGAGTTGATTTGAATCGCGCTTCTGCAGAGCTTCTTAGTCATGTAGCTGGAATAAATAGCCGCATCGCAAAAAATATAATCCAAAAACGTAAAGAATTAGGACGTTTTCAATCGCGTAAAGATCTAAAAGATGTTTCTGGTCTTGGTAATAGTACTTTTACTCAATGTGCTGGTTTTTTGAGAATTCAAAATGGACGCGAACCATTAGATGATACAGCTATTCATCCTGAAAGTTATAAGGTTTGTGAAAAATTATTAAAAGTTGTTGAGTCTAAAAAAGATCAGTTGCATACTAATAGTGATTCAATAAATGTAAAATTACAGCAATTAAAAGTTGAAGATGTTGCTACAACTCTTGATGTTGGTGTTCCAACAATGCAAGATATTTTTGAAAATCTTATGCGTCCAGGCCGTGATCCACGAGAAGAACTTCCAAAGCCTATATTTCGCAGTGGTGTACTTTCTTTGGAAGATTTAGAACCAGATATGCAGTTACAAGGAACTGTGCGCAATGTTATTGATTTTGGCGCTTTTATTGATATCGGAGTAAAAGTGGATGGTTTAGTCCATGTATCAAAAATGTCGCGTAGTTATGTAAAAAACCCTATGGATATATGCAAAATAGGTGATAATATTGATGTGAAAGTGATTTCGGTTGATAAGCACCGAAAACGCATTTCATTGAGTATGATTCTTGAAGATTAGACTAAAAGGAGAATAATTTCTCAGAAAGTATTTATATGCAACAAATGATTGCCATTTCTGATCTTGATATGTATTACAGTAGTAACATTCAAGCTTTAAAGAATATTCGATTGAGCATTGCAAATGGTGAGTTTGTTGCCATTGTAGGACCTTCAGGGTGCGGTAAATCTACCTTAGTTCGTCTCATTGCAGGACTTATTGAGACTGACATTGGCAGCATTAGCGTTGCAGGAGATTCAGCCGTTGTGGCGCGCAAACGCCAACAACAACTAGCACTTGTCTTTCAAGAAGCTAATTTGTTGCCTTGGAGAAGGGTCGTAGACAATGTTCGACTTCCTTTAGAACTCGCATCCATTCCAATAAAAGAGCAAATGGCAAGAAGTTATGAAGCGTTAAATGTTGTAGACTTAGAAGACTTTGCTATGGCGTATCCAGGTCAACTCTCAGGGGGTATGAAAATGCGCGTTTCTATAGCGCGTGCCCTTGTTACTGAACCGAATTTAATGTTACTCGATGAACCATTTTCTGCATTAGATGAAATTACGCGGCAACAATTAAACGAAGATCTATTAAAATTTTGGCAACAACACAACTGGACGACTGTATTCATTACTCACAATATTGCAGAAGCTATTTTTTTGAGTAGCCGTGTTATTGTTATGAGCAGTCGCCCTGGCGAAATTATTGCTGATGTGAAGATTCACTTTGATTATCCGCGCTCTTCACAGCTTCGTTCTAGTATTGAATTCGTTCGTTATATGCAGCAAATTAGTTCTCTACTTCGAGGGGGAACTAATGAAAAGTAATTATACATCGCTTATTTTACCCCCGCTTATTGTTTTTGCGCTATTTTTATTTTTATGGCAAGGTTGTGTGGAACTGTTTTCCCTTCCACCTTATCTTGTTCCGAGTCCATACCGCGTTTTAAAAATTGCTAGCGAAAATTATTCTACTTTATTAATAGCTACTTTGTTGACTGCTGCTGCTGCTGTCGGAGGATTTTTACTTAGTTTTGCAGTAGGAACTAGTGTTGCCCTCATTTTTTCACAATCAAAAATAGTACGCCAAAGCTTTTATCCATACGCTATTTTTTTACAAACGGTTCCTATCGTAGCTATAGCTCCGCTAATTGTTGTGTGGTTTGGTAATGGTTTTTTTAGTGTTATTTTAGTGTCGTTCATTATAAGTCTTTTCCCTATTATTACCAATGGAACAATGGGGCTTTTGGCAGTAAAAAAAGAGTGGCTTGATTTATTCTTAATAAATAATGCTTCAGCATCGCAAATATTATTTAAACTTCGTTTTCCTAATGCTGTACCTTATTTATTTACAGGAGCAAAAATATCTAGTGGTTTGTCAGTGATTGGAGCCATTGTTGGTGAATTTTTTGCCGGTTATGGCGCTAAATACCACGGTTTAGGTTATTTAATTACATTTACATCTGGACAAATGAAAACAGACTATCTTTTTGCTGCAGTGTTTATGTCGACAGTACTTGGATTAGTGTTCTTTGGAGGTGTTTCTTTGTTATCTAGTTATGTTTTGCAAAGAAGGGGTGTTGCAAATGAGCCCTCATAGTCCACAAAAGTAGAATCCGCCTTCGTAAAGATATGGGATGTCCCTTGTAGCTGTCTATGGGAATCGATATAATAATCCACAATCTTTATAGACATTGAATAGCTTATTAAAAAGATCTGTTAGCTAAAGCAATTTAATATGCCGTGGTTACGATCAGTTTTGCATTCCACCTTTCAAAAAAAATTCTAGAAGTTGTAATTTATTTGAGACGCACTTTACAAAGATGGGAATAATACATGTGGCAAAAAATAGTAATTATTGTTATTGGTGTTTTTGTTATTAGTTGTTCGGGAGATTCAATGGATTCGCCTAATGAAGATCGCAAAAAATGGGATAGCAAATATAAAAATAATAAGTTTATCTATGGTAAAGAGCCTGCGTTTTACCTCAAAGAGAGTATTTCGCATTTGCCAAAAGGGAAAGCTTTAGATATTGCCGCCGGAGAAGGGCGTAATGCTGTATTTCTAGCTGAAAAAGGTTGGGAAGTTGATGCTGTAGATATTTCTGCTGTAGGGCTAGAAAAAGCACAACAGTTGGCGGCAGAGAGAAGTAGTACGATAAATACTGTTGTTGCAGACCTAACAAAATATAAAATAGCCGAGAATACTTACGACGTTATTGTGAATTTTTATTATTTACAAAGAGATTTATTTCCACAAATACGCAAGGCTTTAAAAGTAGATGGTGTTGTTATTTTTGAGACATTTACTACTGATCATTTACAAATTAGTAAAATGAAACGTGAGTATTGTCTTGAAAAAGGTGAACTGAAAGAAGCTTTTATTGGATTTGAAATTATCGAGTATAAAGAAATTATTACTTCAAGCAAAGCTGTTGCAAGATTAATTGCCCGTAAGAAAAGGACAGAATAATGACAAATTCTAAGTATCCACATTTATTGTCTCCGTTAGATTTGGGTTTTACAACTTTAAAAAACCGCGTATTAATGGGATCTATGCACACAGGTCTTGAAGAGACGAAAAATGGATTTGAACGTATGGCCTCCTATTTTGCAGAGCGCGCTAAAGGTGAAGTGGGGCTTATTGTGACTGGAGGTGTTTCTCCAAATCTTGCTGGAAGAGTCGCGCCTTTTTCTTGTCAAATGAGTAGTAAAGGCCATGCAAAGAAACATAGAATCGTGACCCAGGCTGTCCATGAAGCGGGTGGCAAAATCGCTATGCAAATACTGCATGCAGGTCGCTACGGATTTCATCCATTTATTGTTGCGCCCTCAAAAATAAAATCCCCTATTTCTCGATTTAAGCCACGCGCTTTAAGTAAAAGAGGCATTGAGAAAAATATTCGCGCATTCGTGCGTTGTGCGCGCCTTGCACAAATGGCAGGATATGATGGCGTCGAAATTATGGGTTCAGAAGGCTATTTTATTAATCAATTTATTGCTCTAAGAACAAATAAGCGCAAAGATGAGTGGGGTGGTAGTTATGAAAATCGCATGCGTTTACCGCTTGAGATTATTAAAAGAGTACGCGAAGAGGTAGGTAAAGAATTCATTATTATTTATCGTTTGTCGATGCTTGATTTAGTAGAAGGTGGTAGTACAAAAGATGAAGTTATTACACTTGGTAAACTTATTGAAAAAGCAGGAGCTACTATTATAAATACAGGAATTGGTTGGCACGAAGCGCGCATTCCAACAATTGCAACAATGGTACCGCGTGGAGCATTTACATGGGTGACGCGTATAGTTAAGGAACATTTGTCTGTACCAGTGATTACGACTAATCGCATTAATACTCCTGAGGTAGCAGAGCAAATTTTACAGGATGGTGATGCTGATATGATTTCTATGGCGCGTCCTTTTTTGGCAGATCCACATTTTGTAAAAAAAGCAATGGAGGATAAGGCTGATGAAATCAATACTTGCATTGCTTGTAATCAAGCTTGTCTTGATCATATTTTTAAAGGAAAAATGGCTTCTTGTTTAGTAAATCCACGTGCTTGCTACGAAACTGAGTTTGTGGAAAAAAAATTGTCAAAAAGTAAAAAAATAGCTGTTGTTGGGGCTGGTCCGGCAGGACTAGCTTCCGCTACCGAAGCTAGTAAACGTGGTCACCAAGTTACCTTATATGAGGCAAGTAGCGAAATTGGTGGGCAGTTTAATATGGCTAAAAGGATACCGGGTAAAGAAGAGTTCTACGAAACAATTCGTTACTTTGATAAACAACTTAAGCTC
The DNA here is from genome assembly GCF_041508025.1 of Candidatus Uabimicrobium helgolandensis. NCBI lineage: Bacteria > Pseudomonadati > Planctomycetota > Candidatus Uabimicrobiia > Candidatus Uabimicrobiales > Candidatus Uabimicrobiaceae > Candidatus Uabimicrobium > Candidatus Uabimicrobium helgolandensis. Next base: position 7,786,115 of record NZ_CP165719.1, on the reverse strand, counting down.
AGTAATGTAAATTTGCAGTTAAATAAAAAGGTAACAGCCAAACAGCTTATTGATGAAAAATATGAAGAAGTAATACTTGCAACAGGAGTTGTTCCACGTGTTTTAAACATTCCAGGAATTGATCACTCGAAAGTGCTTTCTTACATCGATGTTCTGAAACTGGAAAAGAATGTAGGAAAGTCTGTTGCAATTATTGGAGCTGGAGGAATTGGATTTGATGTGGCAGAGTATCTTAGTCATGCTCATACTGAAAAATCACCAAGTAAAGATGTTGATACATATTTATTGCGTTGGGGAATTGATCGAGAGTATTTAAAGCGTGCAGGTACAGAAGGGGTTAAAAAAACGATAGAAGGTTCTCCGAGGGAAATATATTTGCTGCAAAGAAAGCAAAATAAAATGGGGGCAAATCTTGGAAAAACAACTGGCTGGACGCATCGTATGAATTTGAAAGACAAACAAGTAAAAATGTTGACTGGAGTTAGCTATAGTAAAATAGATGATAGCGGGCTGCATATAACAATTGAAGGTAAACAGCAAACGCTAGATGTGGAACATATCATCATATGCGCTGGCCAAGAGCCACTTGTAGACCTACAAAAAGATTTACTTGTAGCAAATATAGTAACCCACCTTATTGGTGGTGCTCAAGAGGCGAAAGAACTCGATGCTAAGAGAGCTATTTCTGAGGGAACTAAATTAGCTCTTCGTATTTGAGTTTTATTAGTTAGCAAGTAATAGGGATCTAGACTTGGATTAATTTAGTAGGTAGAGGTAAAGGTATGGACGATATCCGTAAAAAGTGGAATAGAGTGATAGGTGATGCCACTCTTGATCAGGGGGATCCTGGCCAAACGTATAAAAAATCTCAAGAATCTATCACTGCTATCACTAAATCTAACATAGAAGAAACGATGTTTGATGAGCCAATTACTTGCACAGAAGTTGAGAGTGGCATTACTCCAAGTCCTCAATATCAAAGTGAACAGTACAATATCATGGAAGAAATTGCGCGCGGAGGAATGGGAATTGTATACTCGGGAACCCAGTACAGTTTACAGCGCGAAGTAGCGGTAAAAAAACTCATTAATACCACTAGAAAAGAGATGGTAAGTAAATTTATTGCTGAATCGTTAGTTACAGCATACCTTGACCACCCGAATATAGTTCCGGTTTACGATCTAGTGCAAGGCAATGGAGGCGAATTATTTTTATCGATGAAAATGGTTCGTGGTGTTTCCTGGAAATCTATTTTGTACCCCGAGACGACAGAACAAAAAGAAATATCAAAAAAGTATACTCTTGAAAAGTATCTTGAGGTTCTTCTCGATGTGTGTAACGCCATTTCTTTTGCACACAGTAAAGAGATTGTTCACAATGATATTAAGCTCTCAAATATCATGGTGGGAGAATTTGGAGAAGTCTTAGTGATGGATTGGGGAATTGCGCTCGATATAAATAAAGAACGCAGTGAAGACTCAGGTATTTTTCATAAATCGATGATAAATACTCCTATGGGAACTCCTTGTTACATCCCTTCTGAACTTGCTGAAGGAAAAGGTGAAAATATTGGTCCATGGACAGATGTTTATCTTTTAGGAAGCACCCTTTATGAAATTTTGATGAAAAACCCACCGCACAAAGGATCGCCACTTGAAGCTATTATGTCGAGTATTCTTGGAAAAGAGTTAGTTTTTGATGACTCTATACCTAGAGAACTACAATCTATTGTAAATAGAGCCATGGCTCTTCGTCCGCAAGATCGTTATCAAAGCGCACAAGAATTTAAAAAAGCAATTGAAGTTTTCTTACGCCATCGCGAGAGTTTAGAACTTACTAAGAAAGCTAGTGAAATATATAATGTCACAATAAAGTCTTTTAAAGATTTTTCGTGGAGAGCTTTTTTTGCAAATTTTACTCACTTGTTTTTTAATATACCTGGTAAAATTATTTTTCCGTATTGGTGGTACAGCTCATCTAAAAAAGGTCGAGTTGTATATGGAGTTATCTTTATTTGTTTGATTTTTATTGCAGAGACTCTTTATGAACTTACAGAGATAGTTCTTTTTGGGCTTTTAAGTTTCAATATTTTTTATATTGCGCGTCAATATTTACAATATTTTATTTTTCGTACGCAAATAGGTAAACGCCACCAATACCACCTAGAAATTTCTGATCGCAATCGCATATATTCAAATTTTATTCGGGCTATAACTTTATATGAAAGAGCCATAGAACTGTGGCCTGAAAATGAGCAAGCAACACAACAAAAACAAAGCGCCAATTTGTTGTTTGCGCAAGTAACAATACATAATCGAGATGTTGGACTTGCCGAAATGTATCTTGATCAACTAGATTGTGAAAATCCAAAAGTACAGAAGGTCCACAGTCAATTAAGACAAGCAAAAATAGAACTTAAAAGCGACGCAGTTGTTTTGTGGCTTAGTAAAGTGATTATGGCGATAGTTTTTTATCTTGCACTAATAGAGATCTATGCTTTTTTTGTAGTTCCACTTCTGGAAACGAAAATTGAACGCAATGAACGATTAACAATTGAGACCTTGTATAATATTTCAAATAATCAAGTAGCGTTTCGCGATAATAATTTTATTGATCAAGATATTGATGGTAAAGGAGAATATGGATTTCTTCGCGAATTAATTGAACAATCATTACTCACTTCTTTTGAAAAGCATAATAATTTGCTTACTGCGCATGGCTATTACTATTATTGTTATCTTCCTGGAAACGTCTATGCTATTGGAGAAAACGATTCTTATTTTGAAATGCGGACTCCACAACAAACAAACATGCAAGAAAAATATTACTTGATATATGCTTGGCCAAAAGATTCTCAAACAGGTAAACGTGCATTTGTTATAGGACCAGCAGGAAAAATTTATACAGCGGAGCAACACAATTATACTCAATATAAAATTCCACATGCACAGGCAGCTTTTTTGGCGGTAAGCAAAAATGCTAAAAATATAGAAGGTTTTTTTGCGAATAACAATAAAGCTATAGACCAAAATGTTTGGTATGCACTTATTGATAAATAATTTTATCGAAGAGTTATGCTGTTTCAGCGCAATATATAAGTTTACGTATGTGCGTTACAAGGTGTTCATTTTTTATTGGTTTATGAAAAAGCTTTGTAGCGCCCGCTATTTGCGCATTCCTAAGTAATTCAGGCGTTCGATTTGCTGTTAACATTACAATAGGAATAAGTGGATGTTTCTCGCATATGCTCTTCGTCGCCTCAACGCCATTCATTATTGGCATATCAAAATCCATGATGACAATCATTGGTTGAAGAACCCCAACTTTTTCAACCGCTTCTTTGCCATTTGAAGCTGTATTGACAGTAAAACCCTCTTCTTCAAAAATAGCTTCTAAAAGAATTCGGATATACTTGTCGTCATCTACAATTAATATTGATGGTATTTTTGTCTCGTATGTATTCTTCACATTTTTCTCCCTTATATTGAGCTTTGTAGCATCTATTACACTTATATACAGGAGGAATAAAAAAAACGGCAAAAATTTTTGCCGTTTTTTTTATTTTTGGAGTATAAATATAAAACGAAGGATGCGAGAGCTGGATAAAAGCTACTACATCACTTAGTATGCATGATTGTTCTTGAAGAATTATACAAGTAGTCTTTGTACCTTACATAGATTTTATTAGGGCGTATCGATGATTTTTATATAATACGAATTGTTTTAGGGGTAGCGAGACATTTTGAAATCGGAAATGTGCTCTGTAAAAAGAAAGATAATGATGGAGATCTTTAAAACAGTCTAATTATAAAAAAGACAAATGTCGACATGTTCTATCTATAGCGATACTTCAAAAATTTCAGAGGATTAATATGAATATGAAAAAATTTAATACACAAAATATTGATGAGAGCCCTTACTACGATGAGGTTATCAATAGTTATCGACGTGCCATTGAAATTTTGCAAAATGCCTCGCTAGTGCAACAATACTTAGATGTAATTTCTTGGCAGGAACATGAAGAAATTTTGCTATTACGTCTACATATCGATTGGTTTGACTGTGCAATAAGTATGTTGCAAGAAGAGGAAATTTTTTACCTAGAAGAAACAAAGCAAAAAGCTACTTATTATCTTAATCGTTATTATCGTCCTAAAATAGAGACAGACTTAACAGTGGATAAAAATTGGCGATGGTTGATGCAGCAAAATGATTATATCACTACTAGTTTTTTTCGTACGTATTCTACAGGAATTGTTTCTTTATATCCTGTGAAACAAGCTACAGCTACAAGTTTATACCAAATGGGAAGTAGTTATGCTGAAGTCTTACTTCCTATACCTGTTTCTAAAGCAGAAATTGAAGTTAGTGTTCCTTTAATATTGTCCATTGCTTTTCGGTGGACTGATGAAAAAATGTGGGGTGAAATTAATATTCGCGTAAATAGTGAAAAAATTCTATCTAAGAATCAAAGATATTTTTTGACGTTATTTCGTGTAGATTTGATAAATTCAAATAGTCGTATAGAAGAGAACTTGATTGTTAACGCTTATGGAAAGTTTTTTGTTTCAAATGATGATAACAAAATAACTACGATTAAGGAATTTCTCAATAGCAAAAACCTTCACTGCACCTTGAAACTTCATGCCTAAACATTTGGAATTGTACATCAAAATTTGGTGCTCATTTGCCGTATAATTTTAGATGAATGAATAAAAGAAAGATACTTTATGTCCTGGCAAATATTTTTCGAACTTGAAACGAAAGAACAAAAGTCTCAATGTTTTGCATTTCTACATAAAAAAATTTTATATAATTTTTCCAAGAAAAAAATGTCTCCTGAAACTGCTGAAGATTTAACACAAGATGTTTGTGTAAAAGTTATGCAAAATATTGAGAAAATACTTAGCAAATGCCAAAATGTCGATCATTTTAAAAATTATATTTATAAACTTGCTAAAAATATTTTATTAGATTATATCGATAAAGAAAAAAAACACTTAAATTCAGAAGTTCTCGAAGAAATTAGTATAGAAACACCTGATGGAATCATTCTCGAAAAAGAGTTACGCCAGATATTGTATAGTTGTATGGGAAAAGTGAACGAAAACTGGTGTGATATTTTAATTTGGAAAGAGGTGGATGGTAAATCTGCGAATGAAATTTTACTTTTGTCTGGTGTTTCAGAAAGAACACAGAGATTATGGCGTGCAAAAACAAAAGAACAATTAAAGACTTGCATTGAAAGTAACCTTCAGAATGAATAACTGTAATGCGCCATTCTCTTTGGATATATTATAGAGATTCGATAATACCCTACAAAATTAAAAGAAAATAAATAGCAATGTTAATCTTTTTTTTGATTTTACACAAAAAAATTCTTAAATGCAAAAAAGTTTTAAGCATATCAATCCTTAGATTATTTGATTTGGAAAATAGGTTATTTTGAAACTAGCAGAAATTTTTCTCAACATAGTAACAGATGCCTTGCGGTATATGGAAACAGAAGATGTGCATATCAAGGATCGTCTTGTTGACGAATTAGATACGAGTTTTAGTCTTCTTCATACTCTTTCAATGGAAACTGAATCTCCTTATACTTACGCCTATATTGACCTTATAACTGACAATAAGCCTCATAATTTAATTACTCTTCTAGAGAGTGATGAACCATGCTTACAAGGAGTTCCTGAGAATTTAGAAAAGTGGCGCAGTGACTACTTGCGAAGATTGAGCATTACCTATCATCATTGGAGATCCCACATATTAAATGCTCAGCTTCGTTTATATTTCGTAGTGGCTTTTAACAAAACAGGATTGTTAAGTTCTCTGCGTATGTCTTCATATAACCCATTACCATACCAACGTATTCAAGGTAGCGATTATGATAATTCCATTTCTCGTAGCCTTGATGATGCGCGAAAAATAGTAAAATACTATTGGCAAGCTAAATACAAACTATCTGCTACAGAGGTCGATAAAAGTTTACAAGTATGGGCAATCGAATGGGGTAGTTCCCTTCTCGCGCAATTTCGCGATAAACCAATTATTGGTGAAAGTTTTACTTTTGCTTTTACAATACTTTTCTTTCTTTCTTCTCTTCGACAACTTGCCGAACAGGAATCACTTACCGTTCGAAATTATAAAAATAATGATAAAATAGAACCTCATCAGCTTATTCTTCCAACAAATATTGTTGCAAGTGGTGCTTTTTTACGCAATCAAATTCCCGACGAATCCCTAACGCCCAAAACTTACAAAACAATCTCTACGCAAAAGGTTGCCGATGTTCAAATCAAACTAGATGTTTTATATGATGTTAATTTGGTGTGTGAAGAATCGTTTATTGAATATTTCTTGATACCAAAAGATAACTATTTTGAAATACAAAACCAAAGCCAAGATATAGCCGTTGTTCCTATTGAAAATTTAGATGATTTGATAACAAAATTTTTTCCAGATTGGCTAGTAGTTGGAAGTAAAGAACTTCCTAAGCAAAAAACTCGCGTTGATGTTAAAAATTTTATAGAGCAAGCGCTGTTACTAACAAAGCAATTAAGAAAAATTCATAGACAAAATCGAATTTACAAGTATTTAACTATTGATTGTGTTACATCTTTGATAGGACAAATAAAATTAATAGATCCTGGTGAAGCAAATTCTATTGCCTTAGCAAATTCCGAAAAAACAGTTGCCTATATTGCTCCTGAACAAAGTGATTACTATGATTCAATTATAGATCATCGTACCGATTTTTATTCGTTAGGTATCGTTTTTTATCAAATGTTAACGACAAAACTACCTTTTAATTCTAAAAATGTTCGCGATCTTATCATTAGCCATATTGCTCAAAAAGTAATTCCGCCTTGCGACCTAACTCCGCAAATTCCTGCAGTACTTTCCGATATTATTATGAAAATGATTGCTAAAAACCCTGACGATCGTTACAAAAGTGCCCAAGGAATAGTAGATGATTTAGAGGTTTGTAAAAATGCCACAGAAAATAATAGACCTGATGTGTATGAAACTCTTGTCCTTTCAAAGAAGCTGTATGGGAGAGATTCTGAGTATAATACACTACATCAGTGTTGGCTAAATTTTTTAGAAGGTAATAATGAAATTGTTATGATTCACGGCATGCCAGGGATTGGTAAAACAACTTTAGTTAATAGTTTATTACCGCAAATTCTTTTAAAAGATGCATTCTTTTTATCTGGCAAATATCAAAAAGACAATAAAGAGCGTTCTCAAAATGCTTTGATTCAGATTGCCCAGAAGTTTTGTACGCAAATTTTGTCAAATTCCCCAGGAAATATAGCTAAATGGCGAGAAAAGATAAAAAAACAATTAGGCGGAAACATTAGTGTTGTTGTAGAGACTGTTCCAGGGTTTGAGAATCTAGTCGGCGAACAGCCTCCTTCATCAAAATTACCACCAGAGGAATCAAGAAACCGTTTTTATCTTACAATGGAACGACTGTTTTATATCATAGTTACAAATAATCAAAAAACAGTTATTTTTTTAGATGATATTCAGTGGATGGACGACGCATCTATACCTTTGCTAGAAAAAATATTAGGGAGATACCCTCAGGCAATTTTTTATATCCTTGCATCGAGAAATAGTAATTGTAAAAAAACAAAGCAACTTAGAGAAATTATATCAGAAAAAAAGCATGGCTTTTGCGAAATATCCCTAAATACTCTTTCTGAAGAATTTACAAAAAACGTTGTTTGCCATTTATTATCTCCTACCCAAAGTGACATAGATGGTTTGAGTAGATTAATATTTAAAAAAACGATGGGGAATCCACTGTTTTCTAAGCAATTCCTACAAGTTCTTTGGCAAAAAAAATTACTTTCTTTTGATAAAGAAAATCGTTCTTGGAATTGGAAAATAGCGAATATTAAGCGAGTAGATTTTAGCTGCGATGTTTTAGAATCTTTGCGAATCAAAACGTCACAATTACCTAAAGAAGAACAACGGTTTTTGCAAATATGTGCGTGTTTTAGTGATGATTTTTCAGCAGAAATGCTTGGGTCGATAATTCCTGAGTATCGCAATAATATTGTCAATTTTATCAATAGTTCTTTACAAAATAATTATTTTGTTGCAACGCAAGCGCATTGGGTCGCATCTTTTGAGGAACAAAAATATCATTTTTCTCACGATTTAGTACGTGAAAGTATCCATCAAACTATAGATAAAGATACTAAACAAAAAATCAATTATAAGATTGGTTTGTATTATTCAAAAAATAGAGATAATTACCCTTTGTCTAGTATAGTTCACTACTGGAATCGTTGTACTGAAGTACTCGAAAATATACAAAAATTTGATCTAGCAGAACTTAATTTTAAAGCGGTAATTGGTGCCAAAAACTCTGCATCTTACGACAATGCTATGTCCTATATAAGTACAATAAAAATGCTTGCAAATAAAATTCAATTAGAACCTAAATTTCTACGAAAAGTACAGCAACAAGAAGCAGAAATTGCATATTTAAACAAAGATTTTGAACAAGCAGAAAAACAATTGCTGCAAATGATTGATGAATCAAATGACAATATAGAAATTGCTAAAGTACATGTTTACCTTGTTATTCTTTATACTCACATGGGAAATTGGGATCAATCATTTTTAATTGGTAAAAAAGGATTGAGTTATTTGGGAATTGATTGGTCAAAAAAACTTCCCGTGAAAACTATTGCAAAAGAGTTTTTCACTATAAAAGCTAAATTACGCAAACTAAAAAATAATCCTCATTGCTTTGTTGATTTACCTAAAATTGACGATGAAGAACAAAGAATTGCATTGCAGTTACTTTCTATTTTCATGAATACTACATACTATGGTGGAAAAATTTATGCTTTGTTAACAGCGTTAAAAATGGTCAACATTACTCTGAAAAAAGGGGTTTCTGTTGATTCTCCTAACGGCTACGGTTATTTAGCCATGTTACTTGGTCATGTTAAAATTTTAGGTGATTACGGTCTAGGGCGGCAATTTATGGAGTGGGCAATTGAACTTAGTGAAATTCATAATAATCCTCTATACCAAGGCCGCGTCTATTTTGCTTTTGGTTCTGTTGTTAACCACTGGACAAAAGAGTTAAATTTAAATTTACAATACTTACAAAAAGCAAAAGAATATAGTTTGCAAAGTGGAGATATAATATTTGCTTCATATGCCACGGTACATCCACTACCTATATGTTTTTTTTCAGGTGAAAATCTAGACTCTCTTTTTTCCAAAGGACAACAAGCCTTAGATTTTTTAGAAGATGTGAGGTTTAACTCCCAGGAGTTTTTTCCATTAGGGTTACAGAAATTTATTACCCAAATTAGTGATATTCCTCTAGATAAAATGACAAAACAAATAAGCATCAATCAGTACAAGGACGATGAACAAGATATAAAAAATCTAACGGGAATTATTTGGTTACAGATATTAGAACTGAAGAGATTATATTTACAGAATAATTACGATGAGGCGCTTAAAATTGCTAAGGAAGCGCAGCGATATATTGACGGAGCGTTTGGTCAAATAATGGAGCCGGAGTACTATTACTATTATACTCTTACTTTATTAGCTCTTTACCCACGAGATAAAAAATTTGAAGTAAGTAAAAAAATTAAAAAAAACTTGGGTAAACTTAATACATGGAAGAATAACTGTCCTCAAAATTTTGCTCATAAGTATTTCATTGTGAAAAGTGAGATATTTAGAGTACGCCATGATTTTCTAGCAGCAATGAAGTTTTATCAGCAAGCTATCGCTGAGACGGAGAAAACAGGCTTTACACATCAACAAGCACTAGCTAACGAATTAGCAGCGTATATGTATTTACAACTTGGTATTGAGGATGTTGCTCAAATGTATTTACAGCAATGTATAAGTTGCTATAAGAAATGGGGAGCTACAGCAAAAGTGCGTCAATTAAGTGAGAATTTTTCTGAATCAATAGATTTAGTGGTTCGCCATTGAAGTTTATTCTTTTGTTTTCTAGGGCGTGTCATCATTCAATACAGATAAAAATATAACGGATTCATTTAATGATACGCCAGTAGTATTGAGCCCGAGCCCGTTTGCGAGCCCGCGCCCGAAAACTTTTTGAGAGCGACAGAAAGTGATTTATTGGTTCAATACTAGTTTTTTGCGATGGAAAAAGAAACTTTGCTTCTTTGATAAATTGTTAGTGAAAGTTTCGGAAACGGCTTGCAAACGGGCTCGGGCTCGAAAAAACACACAATATTTTGAATGATGACACGCCCTAGTTTTGTTCGATTTTCATTATAGCTATAGCGCGTGTTTTCGCGCTAAAAAAGATCCCTGTGTTCGTGTAGCTATTCTGTGAAGCCACTTACATTGCAAAATAAAATATAAATCTTAAGCTAGGGCACACTCGTTAACTTCAACAAAAGGAGAATAATATGTCACGTTGGACTAATGAATTTTTAGATCATCTTCGTACCCAAGGCGATCCTTTGGCTGACGAAAGTATCGCAAAAATTTTAGAAGATGGCGAAATAAAGCATGCTACAGAAGTTTTTAAAAAGTTAGACCAAAATAATGATCTTCCTCCTAAAGAAGTTTTTCCTGAGTTGGAAGCTTTTTTCGAAGCGACAAACCAATTACCAGAAAATATTGATAGAGAAAGAATAAAGCGCGGCGAAGCCGTTTTTATTGACCATGCTTTTCCCGGAGCTTTAGTTCTTTTAACAAAAAGTCTACCTGAAGGTTATCAAGCCCCAAATCTTACACATATACTACATCTTTCAGGTAACCTAGAAAGACACCCGTATCATCGTTTGCTTGCGGTTCTACAAATGCTCATCAATGTCAACTCTGCTGACGGTTTTGAAGCAGGCGGTAAGGCTGTTATCGATGCTCAAAAATTACGCTTACTACATGCTGGTATACGCCATATTTGTCCTCAGTACTTGCCAGAATATCGCGCGAAGTATGGAGAATTTATTAACCATGAAGATATGCTTGGTACAATAACCGCTTTTTCTTACTTACTTATTATAGGTTTACGTAAATTAGGATATAAACTTAGCAAGGAACAAGAAAATGATTATTTTTATACTTGGCGCGTTTTTGCGGTGATGATGGGTATCCACCCACCAGGAGAACCGCATAGCTTTGCTTATGTTCCCGATGATATAGAAGATGCAGGACGATTTTATGACTTATACCAAGAACGTCATTATGTTGGTGTAGAACAAAATCCTCAAGGTAAATCCCTTGCCGCTGCAAATTTGGCGATGCTTGAAGATATGATTCCATGGTATTTGAGTATTTTTGGCTTGAAATCACTACCGCGAATTTATATGGAAAAACTCATGGGACAAGAGGCTTGCAAGAACCTCGCTTTACCACTTTTTGTGGGTGGAAAAATCATTGAAGGTGTTGTACTTCGTTTACCATGGTTACTATCGGTAGCCTTTACGCCTATACGTTTCTTTCGCCACCTTATTTTCCGTGGCCATCATCATGCGTTTAGTATGTCGCTCTTTCAAAGGATGATCAATGTCGAATATGGAGAAAGAGTAACATTTACAATTCCCGAAGATTTGAAATCATGGGTAGATATGGGCTAATTAGTGCTTTGTAACATTAATTGATAAGTTAGTACAGAAAGGATTTACGATATGGATTCGTGGTTAAACTTAACAGACTATACCCCCACAGAACTTACGTTATTTATTACTGGGTGTTTTTTGTGGGTGATTGCCTATGCAATTATCATCAAAAATATCATACGCCACAAAGTGGTTGAAATGCCATTTCTTGCTGGCTGCGGAAATTTTGGTTGGGAATTTGTATGGTCATTTGTTTTCCAAACCAATATGGGCCTTGTATGTGTTTACGCTTACCGCGCATGGTTCTTTTTAGATATATATATTTTTTATAACTTACTTAAATACGGAAGTAAGCAAGTATCCTCACCAGAAATGAAAAAATACTTCAAACCGATGTGTATTTTCCTAACACTTGCGTGGGGCATAGCTACTTACTGTATGCAAAGATCAGGCTATGAACATGTGATTGGTGCGATATCGGCGTATACAGTAAACGTTTTTATTTCAGGATGTTATATAACTCTTATCTTGCGAGTAAAAAGCTTAGTGGGATTTTCGTTAAGTGTTGCGTGGCTAAAGATGATAGGAACAGGACTAAATACCATATTTATGTTTATTCACTATCCAAATGATCCATATTTGCATTTTATGGGCGTTTTAGTGTTTATTTTTGACATTATTTACATTTATTTATTCGTACAAAAACGCAAAGAGCTTGCTTAAGCATTGTAACACTGTAAATATATAAAAGAAGGCGAGTATCTCTCGCCTTCACAAATCCTCTCTCAAACGTTCTATTGTATTTATCTTTTTAAATTGACAACATGCCGTTCCTAATTTTTGGGATATTTCAGTTGACGACATTAAATTTACAACTGGAGGAGAAAGAGAGTATCTTTCAAGCCCGAAAGAGCAAGCTAATTTCTGAATTATTCAACGGAAGAAACGGTTATTAGCGACGATGTCTCGCGATACACTTTTTGCAGAATGAATGGTCAGGGCAAAAACGCCTTGAGATTATTTTTGCAACAATACAAATGCTGGATGGCTAGATATTACTTTTTATATTCGGGAACTTTTAGATAACAACCGCTACCAGAATAGAGTTCTTTAAACGCTTCAGAACCAAAAGGAACGTCAAGCAACCTCTTACTAATTTTTCCACCGTTCCTCTTTAAACTAAAAAATCCAAAGTAGTGGATAACATTCATACGCGAAGGATTCCAAAGATAGTACCTTTAAAAGAATTAAAACTCTTTTGTACGACTTTGGAAGAGAGGGAAACAGAATGTATCCAGCCCAACAAACAATAAATGTGACCTTTGCAATGGGTTGTAGCAAAGGCGTCCTGACAGTGAATCAGGCAAACGAGTCTTCTTATAGACGACTGTTTTTGTACATTTTTTGAGATTCTTTTTAAAAATGGCTTTCCGAGCAATATTCAAGCACGCGACATAATCGCGATCAGCGGAGAATGTGCAATTTGGACAATAAAACCAAGGAAGAGATTTGTGTTGTTTTTTGTGGTTATCAGAAGATGAAAAGTGTTGCCCTTTGTGCGAACATTTTGGGCAAATGGAGCTGGTACCTGCTGGATGAATAGGCTTTTGTAAAGAATAACCACACAGACTGACTTTATAATCAGTCAGAGCAATAATTTTTTGGCGGACAGTGGTGTTTATTTGATGATTTTTATTACGAGAGTAACCACGAGATTTAAGTGATTTTAGGTTTTCATAATAGATTTTTGAGCAATTGTAGTGTTTGGCAAAAAAGACAATGATGTTCGCGGCTGTGTGTGAGATTTCTTTGTTAATCAATGAAATTTTATTCCATCTTTTGGCAATTTCTCTATTACATTTTTTGAATAACGAATCTTTGTGGAGAAGCTTATCGCGCTTGCTTTTCCAGTGATCAATATCTTTGTAAATTCGTTGTAATTTACTTTGTATCCCACAAAAATTAGCAAAATATGGCTGCGAAAGTTGTTCGCCTTTGTTATTAAAAACACAAAGAGTAAGAAGTTTACGTACTCCCCAATCAATGGTAATAAAATTTTCGCTTTTTTGTTTTTTAGGTTTTTCGACAGTGATTTTAAAGTCAAGAATTGGCAAATAATCACCATGAACACAATCAAAGCGAAGATCAGGAGATGTTATTTGTTTCTCTTCGAGAAAAGAGGGAAGTTTTATATTTGTTTCTAACCAACGCCATTTTATTTGTTTACCACAGCGATCTATCACTTTGAAACTGAGTTTTATTTTGTCTTTATCTTTCGTTAGTTTTATCGCTTGTCCATCATCAGGCGCGTAAGTCAGTATTTTCTTCTTTACTTTCGGTGGTTTCTGTAAAGCGTAAAAATCTTCAGGAACATCTCGATGTTTACGTTTATAATTGATTACTTGCTCTCTGATGTTTTTGACATAATCTGCTTTTTCGAATATTTCATTTTTAATGAGTAGTTTGTTTGTCCACTTTTTCGGATCATTTGTTTCCTTCATCAGTAAATCAAATACTCGCATGCGATCTCGTACTTGGCGCATCGTTCGCCCAACAATCTCCAGTACTCCACGATTGATCCGACTTGACATTTTACTTTTTTTGTATAACTTTACAAATATCGGCTCTAACACCTTGTATGAATACTTGCTGTTATTTCCATCAAATACACTATACAACTTGTTTTTGTGCGCAAACTCCAAGTACTCATTCGCTTTTTCTTGTACATAAGCCAATGTTTCGCGTAATTTTTCGGCTACTTCCTTATTCTTTATTGGAATCGGGAACGCCAGTACTTGTCCGTTTTTTATTTTGTCTTTTTTTTCTTCGTTCATGTGAACGCCGTCCATAGATTTTTGCACAATAAACTGTTAGCACCATTAAAACATCTTCTACAACTACCTCTTCAAATTTTTTCTCTGGTCTTTCATTTAGCACTACTAGTTCTACATTTTTCGCTGTACAAACTTGTTCTAATATTTGTGTTGCAAAGCGCATTAACCTATCTTTATAAGATACCACCACTTGCTTTACATTATCATTTAGTATTAAACTTAGTAACTTTTTTAGACCTCGTTTTTCGTAATTTAATCCAGATCCTATTTCTGATATTTCTACTACATTTGATGTTTTGTGTTTTTCACTATAATTCTTTAGCTCTTGTTTTTGCCTCACTAAGTCTTCTTTTTGATCATGCGCACTTACTCTTGAATATAGTATCGTTTTTTTATTTTCGTTTTCAATACCAAGCTTTTTTTCTATGCCTAATGTCCGTATTGCTTCTAATCTCCCCTGTTTTGTCCAATCGCGAATTGACTGTGTTGTTACACCAAAAAACTCTGCTACTTTTCCAATACTTATCCATGTCATTTTATTTCTTCCTGACACAGTAATTTTATTTGTTTTACACTATTATAACGTATAATAAAACAAAGTTCAAATAAAAAAAGTATGTTTTCCGTAAGTTAGGTTTTCAGCATTACTAAGTACTCCAGTATAAATTTTCGGGTATAAAAATAAAATTTATGATAAAGAATACCGTCTCCACCTATTCTATTACTTTTTCGGATGATATCCGAAAACTTTTGCATGGCTGCTTACTTTAGATTTTTACAAGTTAAATCGTTACTGCAGTGTGCCCCAGTAATTTTTATATAATTCCCTCTCAAACTCGACTTGTTTTCGGGTGTGACTTAACAAGTCTTTGTACTTAGTTAGAGATTTGAAACCTCTTGTGAATAACTTGCTAATAGGTTTATCAGTAGGATACAACGATTTGAATGTATGTCTCTCTGTCAGTATGTGTTTGCCATTTATTGATTTAAATCGATTTACTGCAACAGTAGCAAAGACAAGTTTTGGCGACTTGTTTCGTGTTTTGTTGTTTTTGTTATTTTTGTTATTTTTGTTATATATGTAATCGTATATAGTTATACGATCACCTTTGCTATTTGGTCCTTTGATTGTTTCCTGAATCTCAAATTTTGTCTTAATGAACCATACTTGACCTGGTCCCTTAGTATGTTTTACTTCCACCTGTTTCGCAATAACAATAACTGAAGATTTATGTGCTAACCATTCTGGTGTGTAGCCTGATACTTCTTCAGCTTGAATTACCAAGGTAGTTAGAAGAATACTTGTTAGAAAAAATTGACTTGTACGCATAATATAGTTCCTTCTGTATGTTATTTGTAAGGGTGTGGCCACTACTACCACTTAGAACAGGTGGCCAAAAATCTTCATTTCAGAAATACCTCTTGTTCGCTTAACAACTTTTTTTTAGTTGATCGTTTTGGATTGATGTGAAAGTTAGAAATCGATAGAGATCACGTGATAGACTTATCTAATTAATTATGTATAGCTTTCTCAAGATCTTCAAATGCTAAAGGCCAATTTTCTTTGTGGCCATCTCGAGATCTTTCATTTACAAAACCTGAATGAGTGAAATGAACTATTGTCCCGTTATTTTTTGGGACCAGTTCGATACAAATTACTGTTTCTGCTCCTTCAGTGCCGACATCAGAACCATTTCCTGTTATCCACGTCATTTCAACGATTTGGTTTTCTTTTAATTCTAGAAATCTTCCATAGTGAGGGTGTCGCCCCCACTCATTTTTATTATAGAAAAAATATGGTCTATCGACTTCTGGAATCATAAACATTTCGCCTGGATGTGCGAACCACAGATCAAATTTTGATGTCCATGATTCGTAAACTTTTTCAGGTGAAGCGTTTAAGAAACCTTCCCAAGTCATTTTTAATGGCCGACAAGAAAGATTTGGGGGGCATTTTGATTTCATCGAGTTGTTCTCCTTTTAATTTTTTTTACAAAGCTCAAGTAAAAACTTGGGATCGGGCTCCAAAAATAAACAATATTTTTGAATGATGACAGGCCCTATCTTGCTACTAGATTATGGTTGTAGAGGTGTGTAGTATAAAATCCGTATGTTTGTTTTTCAAGCCGAAATTAATTTTCTTGAATTTTCATTTTAGGTTTTAAACATTTGACTTTTGATATGCTTACATTTCATGGTAAGTTGTAACAATTCTTTGTTTGATTAAAAGCTTTGAATTTGGGTTCAGGTTCAAAAAACATTTGTTTCACTAGTTTCTGTCCTTGTTTTAAGCTTTGGAATCGGTGTTATAAAGATTACAGGGCTCGATGTTTTGTCATTTACTTAGGTTTTTTAGTAATTGTCTTCCAAACAGAAGCTCCAAATACAACCATTGCAAAAGGAAGAGCGGCACTACCTACAGCTCTGAAACCTTGTTGTTTTCCACTGATTAGGTTATACAAAATCCATATAAATAAAGCGCATCCAACAAAAATACTAAACAGTGATAATCCAAGTAGTGGCATAAACATAAAACGTCTTACCCATTTTCTATCGTAGCTTTCGGGTTTTTGTAGAAACTCTAAGGATTGTAGTATACCGATGGGAATTACTAGTAGTAACCACGTAATAAGAGATATAGATCCTAAAATCTCTGCTAGTTTGTGGTCTTGAAAAAATATACAAATCCCTGCTAAAATGGGTAACAAACAAAAAGCATAGATGGTTATTTTATGCATAATAGTCTCTAAGAAAAATCATAGACATATGTTGGTATGCCATTATTTGTAAGGTGTTTATTGAGGATAGGCTCTATGTTTTCCCACTTTCCTCCTGCTAAACCACAACCAATTCGCGGCATGTGTACTGATGCATTTAACTCTTTAGCTTTGATCGCGACTTTGCTTATCGCCATATCTACAGCTTCATAGCGGATAGGAGGATTGTCTTTAGACGGACGATTTCCTTGCTGTCCAATCATATTTGCAATATGAATATCTTTTTCTACGGTGACAAAACGCACGCTACCTAGAGAAAAATCATTATTCTCTTTTTTACTGTGCCACTCACGATAGTCTTTTTCAGGTAGAGGCCACTTTTTTGAAATGGCAAGAACAAAACCTTTTCCCCATCCTCCTACGTCGTTGCAAATATGACATATTATTTTGTTTCCTGTACTTTGTGGAGATGTGGCATCTCCTTTTAAATAGTTAATTTTATTCATATTATTTTACTTTCTAACTTAATCTTTCTGTATTTCCCAGATATAAACTTTACCGTCTCTTGCTCCTGAAAATAAACGTTTACCGTTTTTGGTAATCGCAAGCGTTGTGATACCTCTTTCATGTGCTTCGAGAGTTACTAATGCTCTATCAACTACTGCCGGAAAACCGGATATATCCCAAATTTTAATTGTATGATCCTCACTTCCTGAAATAATTCGTTCTGGATAACCAGGCATAAATAGACATGCATTTACCGTACCTTGGTGGCCTTTAAATACGGTGATTTTTTCAAGAGTATCAGCATTCCACAATACTAAGTTTTCATTTTCACCACTACTTCCAGTAATTATATATTTACCGTCTTCACTGTATGTACAAGAATATATATCTTTTTTACTAATAGTTTTATATGTTAAATTTATGGGGTTAATGATATAAGATTTTTGTTGGTGGTTTGGAATCCTGCTTTCGTCAATATCCCATATTTTTAGCCCATCTCCACCTCCAGAGACCAAAATAGGTTTATGCGGATGAAATGCACAACAGGCTACTTTGTAACGATTTCGATGTCCTTGTAAGGTAAAAATAGATCCTCGTGTTTGTTCTTTGCTATTTATGTCTTCAATTTCAGTATTCCAAACTCTTAAAGTTCCATCATTTGTCGCAGAAGCTAAACGCGAACCATCGCGATTAAAAACACAGGTTCTTGCTGACTTGAGACTTCCATGTCCTAAAAAAGTGACTAGTTTTTTTCCCGTAGTTATATTCCATAGATAAGGAATTCCAACACTACTTGTACTGGCAATAATGTTTTTAGTAGGATGAAAAGCACACTTTTTTGTTACGCCTAATCCCCAAAAAGCTTTTTGAATGCCGCTATTTTCTGGCATTTGTGATTTTCCAGAAAAATCATAAAGCTGTAACTGCATTGTTAATTCGCTGGTAATGGCAACTAAATTGTTTTTTGACGATACTTGGCAATCAAAAATGATTTTGTCATCTTGCTTTAGTAGGTAAGGGTTTCTTTTCGATAAGTTGTCATTGAAAATTTTCCACATGCGGAGACCGTCGGAGCCAATTGTAAAAAGGTAATTTTTCTTGGGATGGAAAAAACATTGATAGATTGCTCCATAATGGCCATTGAGGATCTCCTTTTTTGTCTGTTTTGCAAAATCCCATATAATCACACGGCCATCTATTTCCACAGAAGCAATAAATTTCCCATCAGGACTAAATTGGCAATCTTGAACAACACTCTTGTGTCCTCGCAACTGTGTGATCCAATTATTTTTTTCAACGCCATAAATATTAAGGGTATGATCGCGGCTTGCCGTGATAAACCATTTGCCGGAAGGATGAACAACTACTCTTGAGATGGTACCTCTATGTTTTTTCTGCACAGAGTTAGAGTATTCCTTACCATTTTTAGTTCTCCAATAAGTAATGCCATTAATGTCTACTTCACCAACAGCAATAATTAGTTTTTCGTTGCGAATAAAAGCGATGTCATTGATATTGTTGGCTGTACCTACTTTTGCTTTTAGTTTCCATATAACTTTTTGTGTCGACAAATCCCACATAATAATATTATTGCGCAATTCTTCTGCAACAGTTTCTTTTTTTCTTTGACTGAGTGTTTGAGACTGTATAAAATTTTTGGCATTGTAACAAACAACTATATATTTACCATCTTTTGTAAAATAGCTACGATTAGCAGAACTTGAGACCTTACTTTTTACTTGGAATTGCAGTGTTTTTTTCCATGTTACAGTGTCATAAACAAAAACAGCTCTACCGGCCACTATAGCTAGTAAATTTTTGTAGGGGTGGAAATTCATATGTTTTATACGATGATCTAAATGAATGGTCTTTTGTCGTTTCATTGCTACACTATTTTTATATAACTCGAAATCATAAATTGTTAAAGTGTTTTTGTAGGCTGTAATAATTTTGTTTCCTTGTGGATGAATAACCGCAGTGCGCACTTTATGGTTTAGATGTAGATGAGATTCATCGGATTTGCTTTTCAGCCAGTAATGCTCCCAATTTAGTTTTGAATGTTCTCTTTCAAGTGCAATAAGAGTGTTGTTGGCTTTTCCTCCATGGCCGTCTTTTATGTACTGTTCAGCCAAGAGATAGATCATTTCTCTATTTTTTTTCTTTGCTTCGAAGGTACTTTTTTTAGCTTCTGTTTCGTGTTTTTTTGCTAGTTGTAAATTCTTTTTTGCTGTTTGGGCGTTTTCTTCTGCTATTTTTGCAATTTCAAGAGCCTCGCGTTCTTTTTTTAAAGCAAGTTCAGTTTTTTCTTGTAAGCTGCGATTTGCAAAAAATAAGCCAATAGTAAATGCGACATTTGTGATAAAAATAATAGCAAGCATTGATGCAAACAGTTTATTACGCATTAACCACTTCTGTGATTTTCCCCACCACGAAACAGATTTTGCAATGACTGGTTTATTCTGTAAAAATCGTTGTAAGTCGTTTGCCAATTCTTGCGCACTATGATAACGTTTTCGCGGTCTTTTTTCTAAACACTTTAGACAAATAGCGTCTAAATCAGATGGAATGCTTGGTTTGTGAGTTTTTGTCGAAACTGGTTCTTCATTGATGATTTTTTTTAAAATATTGAAATAACTGTTCGCTTCGAAAGGAGCATGTCCAGTAAGTATTTTATAAAGTGTAGCCCCAAGAGCATATACATCAGAACGTGGTTGTACTTTTTCTCCATTTGCTTGTTCTGGTGGCATATAAGCTGGTGTGCCAAGAACATCTCCTTCACGAGAAAGTTGATCGTCGTTTTCTAGATTTTTTGCTAGGCCAAAGTCCATAATACGTGGATTATTTTTTTTATCTATCATAATGTTCGCAGGCTTAATATCGCGATGAATAATTCCGTGGTTGTGTGCGTAATGAATAGCCTCTGCACATTTGTGCATGATTTCTGCCAAACCACGAATATCAAATCTTTTGAACACGGTTTCCAGTGGTTCACCATCAACAAACTCCATGGTGAAATAGTTCATTGGTGTATCGTTCACCCCGTATAAACTGACAATATAAGGATGTTTCAATTGAGCAGTTGCTTTACTTTCCTCAATAAAACGTTTAACACTTTTGTCGTTGAGAATAGGATTGCTTAAAATAACCTTAAGGGCAACAGTTCGCTCTAAACGATTGTCTTTTGCTTTGAAAACAACTCCCATACCTCCGCGGCCTAGTTCTTTTTCTATGAAATAACGATTTGCAAAAACCTGTTGTTCGCAGATAGTGGCTTTGATGATTTGTGACTGCGATAGATCTCTCAGAGGTGGAGGTTGAACTTTTGTTTGAATATGCTCTTCACTAGCCATACGTAAAGCCAGCTTTATTTTATTTTGGGAAAGATGTTTGTTTTGCAAAAGCATTTGCGCTAAATGGGTATCATTGCCACTTTGACGTTTGTGATAAATATCATCTACAATCATTTGCATTTGCGAGCGAGAAATCAAGCCTCCTCGCACAAGTATATCTGCAAGTTTTTTTTCTTGTTCTGATAACATGGTAATTTCACCGTCCTCTACAAGCCTAATTTAGAAGTTTAGGGATATAAACTTCTAAATTAGGACTAGATGTAAATATTTTGCCGGTCAGTTGAAATTTTATTTTGGCGGTTTATGTTAGCTTCCATTTTGAAGTGTCTGCTAGGTCGAAGATTTCTTGAGGGCTAAATTCCATGCCCAATGTTTTTACGACACGTTCTTGGATAAGTTTTTCAACGCGATCCCAAAGTTCCGATCCCAAAGGTTTTTCTGGAAATGTAGCCAGTACATCTTGGATTAATTTACTATTACGTGAGTTAATGGTGTCTAAAATTTGTGTTTGTTTGTCAGTGGTATTAGATTTTTCGCCTTGGCAACGTGTCATAACGTCAATAACAGCAAGAGTCCATCCTCCGGCACTTGTAGCAGAATCAGGCCATGCCCATCCGCCAGCAGAGAATATTTTTTGTAAGTTCTCGGTCTCTGTTGCGACCTCTAAAAAGTTGTTTGCGCCACCACAAAAAATGCGCACTCCTCGTGCTATTAGTTGCTCGATATATAGTGGAGTTGTATTGTCACCTTCACCATTATTAATCCACACATCATAGTTGATGTTATCATTTGTAAGACGCCATAGGTAAAAATCTTTGTGTCCAAGAGTAATGGTATGGATTCCAGGAAAACGCTCCTGCATAAATTTACATGCTGCGTCTGCGCGATCAAAAACAGTGATGTTTTCTGTAGGAACACCGTGAATTTGGGTTAACGATTCAATAGCATTGCGTCCTACACCTCCTGCGGCTTCTATCAAGAATTTTAAATCACTTACCTTACGCTCGGTGTAATAATTTTTCGCTAATTCAATAGCTGTTGTTGCTACACCGTAACCTGTTGGGCGCGCCGAAGGGTCAAGGGTTCCTCCTAGATTGTGAGGTAAGCATGTAATTCCGTGTAGATCAACGCTACGTTTTGCCCAGGCAGAGCACAGATTGATATCTTTGTCCTTGCGATCTCCGCGCCAAAAAATACCAGAAAGCACATCAGGAGAACCAGAGTCTGGTCTCATATAGTTTTTATTCGGAAATTCGTCATAAATTCCAAGTTTTTTGGCTTGTAGTTCTTTATATTTATTTAAGAAATGTATTCCTTTAGGAATAATTGCCGATCCTAATGCAATAATTGCTTCGTCGGAAATACCATCAATTTTTTCACCGTCGCTGTTTAGTATAATCCATTCACCTTTTTTGCCCCCGTGAAGTGCCGGAATATCAGGAAAAATCATCACTGCTTTTTTTAGCATTGCTTTGGCAAGGTCTTTTGTACGACGCAAAATAGAAGTCAAATCTTTAATAGCATCATCATTGCGATAGCAGTCTCCTCCAATATTAACAGTTAGAGGACCACATGGTTTTTGTTGAGGATTATAATGAGTAATTACATATACAGCATAAACATGTTTATTGTGTTTGAGAATAGTATCTAATTCTGAAATGAGTCGATAACGATTAGGTAGGTGTTCTGTTGCTTCTTGCATCAACTGTTCATCTAATTTTAACACAGTCAATGTAATTGAATGCACTTCCTCTTCTTGGCGCGTTTCGGAAAGTACTTCTAGGCCATTAATTTCGCGCAGAGTTTCGGGATTTAGATCTGTGCTGATCATTACTTTTCCATTTTCTGAAGTCATCAGCACCGCACGATTTAAACTTAGGCTTGTCAATGTATGATGTGGAATTTCATTGAGCAATAATTTGATTTGTATCGACATACATATCCTTTCGTAATTTTACTCAAGTTGCGATTGTTGAAGAGTATAATGGAAAAGATATAGCTCTATATCCTAACAAATTCTGCAAACGGACCACTAAACTTTACCACTAAATTGTTGGCAGAAATTCGCAACCTGAGTATTGTTATTAATCTTTAGGATATTTGCTAAGATCGTAAGCCGTTACAGCGTTTTCTTTCATTCTAGGCAATATTAATAATTGCTTTTCTGGTATATACCCAAGATCAGCACTACCTTTAAAGCCGTATAGAAGAACCTTTACTTTGCCATCTTTTTGAATACGAAATACCTTACCCGCAATCCAGTCTGACACAAGGTAATTGCCATCTACATCTAGTTCTAGTCCATCTAAATTTCCCAAAGGTTCTTCAGTAATAAGCTTTTTATTTTTTGTCTTTAAATTTACTGAATATAAACGTCCTTTACGTCCGCGGTTTCCCCAAGCAGCAACAACTAAATTACCATTTTCGATAAGTAAACCATTTGGGTATTCTACTTCCGGACCAGCAGTGAAAACGGTAGGTTTGTTGTTTTCAATTTTAAATATCTTATTTGCCATCATATCCGAAACGTAAACAACTCCATTGTCATCGACAGCAATATCATTTAAAAATGCCGAACCTGATATTTCTATGATTTGAGTGATACTACCATCTTTAACATTTATGGAGATCACGCGATCAATATCACTTACCCACAAAGTTCCTTTATGGATACGCATTCCTTTAGGAGCATTAAGCCCAGATACAAAGGAAGCATCAATCATTGAACCATTAATATCTAATTTTTGGATAAAGCCTTTGCCATCCTTGTCAGTTGGGCTTCCTGCAACGTTTGACACATAAATGGTATTGGTAGCTTTATCATAGTATGTACTTTCTGGCGTATCAAAATTAGAAGCTACGTGCCAGCTATGTCCATACTTATCTTTACTAATAGGGCTATCATCTATTCGGATTCCCTCATCAGCAAATATACACATACTGCAAAGAATTGCAAGAGCAAACATAAAACGCATAATTTTTTTCCTTTCAAAACCAATCAATAAATAATGATTTAAGTAATCATTATTTATTATGCCACAAGGAAGAAAATACGCACTACAATATTTTTATTTTTTATAACATGCTACTAGGAGCCGTTGTCAAGCCAGCGATTAACAAAGTGAATTTCTTGTTCTTGTAATATCAATAAAAATCGAATAAGTTTTCCATTATCAGATAAATGTTTTAACACGTTTAGTATAGATTTAGCTTCAAAGGTCCCCTGAGAGATAAACCCTTCTTGCACATTCAGCTTATTTAGGAAAAATGCTATTTGTTCCAATTTTGATAATTTTTCACAAAGTCTATCGCTATAATATTTAAACAAAAAATAGCTTATGCATAAATATTTACTTTTTGGGTGTATACTATGGTTACAGAAAATCGACTGTGTGGTTTTCGAGTTAAAACTTGTGTTGAGATTTTGACTATCTTTTCTTTCATAAATTTGAACACCTCGTGTTTGTGTATTTTACAAACGTCATAGTTGTAAAGCTAAGAATACTTTTTTATGCGATGCCCTCACCTCGCTTGCTACGCAAGCTTTCCTCTCCCACAGGGAGAGGATACACGCGTTTACTTAGTAAAATACCGCATCAAATTGATGCGCACTACTATTTTTTCTTTTAAGGAAGTTACATGAGATACTTTTGGTATTTTTTATTTTTATACACAAGTGTTTTTTCACAAACTACTTTAGACGAACATTTAACAGAAGAACTGAATGATTTTACAAATTGGGGAACAAACAATAGTGCGCGGCGAGTTAGCTTTTTAGGTCCGCGTGCAGTGACTTATGCTGCTAAAATATTAAAAAAGAATCTTCGTTTTATCGATTTTAATCCAAAACAAAAACTTGGTATTGAAGATGATATTTTATACAAAAAAGTGCGTGCTGCAGTTATGACTTTGGCATGTTCACCAGTCAAAGATAAGGATATTATTCCTGTTCTCATTGAGGCTTTAAAAAATGATATGCTTTACAAATACGCGATGCCGGCTGTTGCAAGATATGGTTCATCTGTTCCTTATTTGAAAAAAATGTTGCAAAGTAAAAATAGCCCTCATCGCGACTATGCGCTTAAAACAGCTCGCGCTATGGGGAAAAAAGCGCGCGAATTGATTGTTGATGTCGAAGCTCTTATTGGTGAAGGTAAAGATCTCGATCGCGAAGTGATAAAGACATTACTGTGTATAGGTTCTTATAAATACACTGCTATAAATACACTCAGTAAAAAATCTCCACAAATTTCGCAGATGAGTCGCCGGGTGTTGTGTTCGTGGAATAGTTTTCGTTTTCCAGAGATAGACAACCGTTTTTTACAAACATATAGTGAAATCATCATGCAAACTAATTTACAAGATGATGCAATTATTGATGCCATTTTAACTTGGAGTATTGAAAAAGATATTTACAATTATTCCATTGCAAATACCGCTCTTTTTTGGCCTGAGCTTAAAGATAGGGCTTTGGCTATGCTTCGTTCTTCGAAAGAAAGAGAGCAGATTGTTGCGTTGTATTTAATCGGCGCGGCAAAAGATCCTCAATATCTCGATACATTATATAAAGGACTTGACGGTAGGAGATATGGAAAGGGATATGCTTGTTTCCATGGTCTTGTTGCTTTAGAAGAGCATACTGTGGCCTTTGCGAGAAGACACAAAAACAAAAACACAATCGATGTTGTCGGAGAAATTGTTAAGAAAGCGTCTGGTGACGCAAAACAACATGCAGTGGATTTTTTGTGCGAAATTTTAGACAGTAATGATGAAGAAATGCTCACACAAGTAATCATTTTACTGAGAGATCTCGAAGTAAAAAAACCTAGTGCTGTCGAAAAAATGCGAATTTTAGCTAAAAAAGCTTCGCCAGAAGTGCGGCTAGAAGCGGTTAAGTTTTTAGATAAAGTTGGTGAACTTGACATTGCAATGTTGAGTGCTCTCTTGAGCGAAAAAAGAGTAGCATTGGCGGCTTTTGGAATGTTAGAAGACATGGAAAACGTTGGTGAGGCGACCCCTAGTGTACTAGCTTTTGCCAAAGGCGAAACTTCTCGGTATCGTTTGTCTAGAGTTTTGCGATTTTTGCAGAAACATTCCCCACAACAAACTGTAATTGATTTTTGTATTTATTGTGTTGATAAAAAAACCATTGCTGCTGATAGTGCAAAAGCATTATCTAAAATGAAGAAACAGCACTTAATTGCTGAAAAAGTGAATGCAAATATTGAACAAAAACATTGCAGCTCTATCGCGGCTCTTGCTTATATTTCTCCGAAATCTAAAGATACTCAGGAGCTATTTCGTCGCGCGATTGAAGATCAAACAGAATGCGAAAATGAAGTGGTTGAAGTCCTCGGAGATATCCACAGTGAGTGGTCAAAAGAGCTGTTATTAACTGCTTTAGAGAATAATAAAAAAAGTGTTTTAACAAGTATCGACATCATCGCACAGTTATCTAAGTTTGGAATGCATGCACAGATTATCGCATTTTGTGAGAGCGCCGATTTACGATATGTTTCTACTAGTTCTTTAATGAGAATAGAACGAAAGGTCCTAGATGAATTACTTGAAAAAGGAAAAATACCGTTTCCAGCAAGTGTGTATGTTAAAAATCGCTTAGGAGAAAATTCCTCAAAAATCGTTGGGCATTCGTACAAAGAGTTATATCATGATTTTAACTACGAAAAAGCGTCAACAGCTATAGTTGAAAAGGGTATCAAGGAGCTTCCTCGTCTTTTTAAAGAACTGCAAGACAAAACCTGGAGTTATGACAATTCGGAAATATTTGTACGAATTTTGTGTATTATTGAAGATATGGGAGCCGCATCAATTCCAGTGCTGATTGAGATGCTAGAAGATGGTAATAGGCTTCAGAAGCTTGTCTGTATTAATGCCCTTACTATATTTAATCAAAAGATAGAAGACAATGGTATTATCGTAAGTTTGTTAACCGATAAAGATCCGCTTATCCGCGATTTTTCTGCCTATACTTGGTCGCAAATCGCCGATAACTCTTACATAGAGACTTTATTGTTTCTATTAGAGTACGATGATGAAAGCGTACAAGAAAATGCCGCCAAAATCATGACTAATATTGTAGACGAGCAACACCTAGAGGAAATGGTTTCGTTATTAGAGCACGAGAATGAAAAAGTACAACACCAAATTGCTTTAGCTTTAGGTAATATAGGCAAAAAAACAATTGATTATATTGTGTCTTTACCGAAAATATCTTCTAAATTGCTTGTTGCTCTGTTTTCTGCAAATGAAAAATCTCCGTCTCCTAAAGTCTTGCCTATTGCAAAAAATGCTTTAGAGCACAAATCACTCAAGGTGCGTTATCTTGCGATGAAAACGTTTGCTAAACTTAGTTTGGAAAAAGATCTATTACATAATTTCGTAGAAAAAAATGATGTGCAACAAATGCAAGTAATACACATGCTACGCAAAAAAACACCGTTATCCGAAGTAGGCCGTAAACTACTAGTCAAAACCTATCCTCAAATAACAAATGATAAAGTAAAAAAAGCGACCGTAGAAATACTTGCCGCAGCAAAGGAACAAGTCACTCTAGATTTTTTAAAAGAAAAGAGCACTAGCCGCGATCCACAAGTACGTTTATGGGCTATTACATTTCTTAGTTTTATGCCAGAGGAATCGTGGCAAACAATGTTGGAGGCACTAAGTGATCTAGATGCCAATATTCGTTTAGTTGCTATAAAAACATTAACAAAGGTAAAAAGCGATCCTTCAATGTTAGAACCTTTGATGCAGGCAATATATGATGACCATTTTGATATTCGTTTATTAGCGGTAGTGGCTTTAGGAAACCTAGGAGAACTTGCCACGGAAGCAATTGATTCTTTGGAGCTTATACGTCACGATAAAGATGATCATATGCATAAGCGGCATGAACTAAAAGTTGCCATCGATAAAATTTTGAACGGTGAAGTAATTTACGAAAAAGAAATACCTGATTATGTGATGGACTATTTAAACAAGGTGTCAGGTGAAGAAGCTGTGCCTTTTTTATTAAAAACTTTGCAAGGCAGCTCAACTAAGATGAGTTTTGTTATTGTTAGCAAATTAACTAAATATTTAAAGGAAGATCCGCAAAGTATTATCGAAGCATTAAATAGCGATGTAAATTGGCAAATAAAAGCATTTATCGCCATTGCAATTAGCAGAATTAGTGGTTCTCACGGCTTTGATGACAGTGGATATTATTACGGACCGATTATTCGTGCTTTAATTCCGCGGTTAATGGAAAAAAAAGTTCAGTTTTATGCTTTGCGCGCTTTAGCATGGATAGATTATTCTACTGTCGATTTCTTGGTTGAAGCGGTAGATGACCCAAATCCTACGCTCAGCCATTTTGCAGGTCGCACCCTCGATTATCACCAAAATCGCGGTAGCGTTAGTATTGTTAAGGATTTACTGGCAACAAAAAAAGGTGCTTTGTACGCAGTACGCATGTCATACTCTTTTTGGAGATCTCTTCGCGCCCAACTTTTTACTGTAACAAAAACGGGCAGCCCGCAAGCACGCCTCGAATGCATGAAGCGCTTTGCAAGAGAAAATGATATGGATTTTTTGCAAACGCAACTTAAGAGAGATCGAGACGCTACGGCAATTTTATTACAAATATTTGGTTTTATGGGGAAAAATTCACAAGCTGTTAAAGCTTTGCAGGAGTATTGCCAAGTAGAAGACAAACACATGCAAAAACTGGCTGTAGAAATGCTTACAAATGCAACTATCCAAATACCACAAATCATTAGAGTTCTTGAAAAACTCGATATCGAAAATAATATGGAATTGCAGTTGGCTGTTATAAATACTGCTTATAGTTTATTAGAGAAGTAACTAAAATGAATAAGGACGTCCTTTTTATAAAGGACGTCCTACAAACTTTTCTTAATAAAATATCTCTACTCTAATTGTGCTAAAACAACATGAGTATTGCTGCACCAATTACAACAGAGCCAGTAATTACAAGTTCGGCTTGCCCTTTATAAGTAAAATAAATTCCATTTTCTGGATTATTAAATTCTAGAGTTGCGCGTCCAATGTGCTTTGTTATAACATCGTGAGAAGGAAGAAGTGCGCTGTGAAAAGGAATTTTTTGTTTTTTCAAAATTCCTTCACCTAAACGAATAAAGTGTAGTGCAGTATTCCACCAACGCGCCAAAAGTAATTTTTGATTAAAGTACATTATCATTGTACAACTTGAATCTAGATTTTCTGTGCTTTTAACAAATTCGTCGCTATCAGCGAGAGAAGGACCGTCTGTTTCTGACCATTTTAAATAACGGCCGAGTGCTTGCGCACTATCACTCAGGTAAAAAGAATCATTTTCAATAGCATAAGACATGCCTGAAAAAGAATAAGAAATACTGCTTATAATGTATTGCACTGGATTTCTCATTGACTGCCTAGGATCGAAAGGATTATTCCCTAATTGGCCAAGTTTTGAACTAAAATAGTGAATGGTGCGTCCGTTTTGTTCAGTGCTTTTTATATCTAGTTCCATAGTGTTTGCCAGTGACTGTAAAAAGCTTTCTAAACTTTGGCGATTTTTAATTGTGTATACTGCAACAGAAGAAGGAAGCATTCCTCTCTTGTGTAAAAGACCTCCTTGGGTAACAGTACCTTCAAGAGCATCAGCGAGTTGATTCATATCAATGTTGGCATTTTGCTTTAAAAATTGCAAACCACCTTCATATTGCTGCATTAGTCCCATTTGTCCTTCAGGATCAACATCGCGAAGAATCTTTTCTATTTCGTTCATGACCGTTGTCAAATCCATATTGCCAACAGTAAATGCCATTGTATCCTTAGGAAATTTTTTGGCACTTGTCTTTACATCTACCGGAGTTGTCGGAGTTAATTTAAACAAACCATTTTTACCATTGGGAAGATGCATGAAAAAATGCGAATGAATATCGCGTCCAGAAAAATTGCTACTAAAGCCAATATTTTCTAAATCGTAGATAGCAGAGCGACCCAACATGCCATCAACAAAAGGAGGAATAAAGTTTTTTCCCAAAGCCCAACCATCTTTGCTGTTGATATAACCAGCGATTGAGGTAACTTCTCCTTCAGGAGCGATTTTTTCCATTACACTTTGAAATTGTGTACTAGAACTAAGGCCTTCGTTATTGTTATTGATTTCTGACATCAACTCTGGAGTACTGGCATACAACAATGTATTATTTTTCCATGTGTAACAACCAGGAAAACGTCCAGTGTGAATCTCAAGTTCACCTAATTTTTGGGTCTGAGTTTGAGGAGCAATCAGTTTGTCGATAATTTGGCGTATTTCATCGGAAACTTCTACTGAAAATGCGAAACGCACAGGCATTCTACGATTATTTAAATCGAGATCTACTACAGCAACTACCGCTTCCCCAACTATAGCGTTTAGAAACGTATCTAAGTTGGCGTCAACACCCGATTGTTCTTTTATTTTGCGAAATTCACGGTTCATTTCTTTGCGAATTTGATGTTCAAATACTTCGCGCATTGGTGCAAGAAATTCTTGTACTTCTTGCTCTGTATATAACAAGTAGAGATCAGATTTTAAAAAAGCGTCTTTCATTTCTTTGGCATCAGGGCACCAAATAGCCGCAAGAGTTTTTTGCGGAAGAGAGTCTAACAAATGAAATTCTTTTTGCGTCTGGGCTTGTAAAAATAGACAAACAGTGGATAAAATAATCAATATGTGTTTCACTTTATTCTCCTAATCATATCCTCAAGAGTTTCTACAAGCTGGCCAATACTGCGTTTAATTTGACGACGTTGACGATATGGTAGCCCTTCTTCAATAAGAAAAACAGCAAAAATAGGAAGAGCAGCAAGTTTTAACCCACCCATATGAGTATAGGATTCCAGCATAAGGCCTTCATTTGTTGTGGTAAAACCCATGCCTGTAGGTGAAAAATAGTTTGCAAGTGTTTCGCCATCTGGTAATAAGGCTGTATCAAGAGGAATCCCGGCAGCGCGTGCATAACCTTCCAGACTGCGAAGCATAGGAAGAAATAGATTCCAATAAGCTGCTAAAGAAGATCTCACATCTTGGTACATGAGAAAAGAAGGATTTTTTACTGATAATCTATCCATAGCATTTTTAAAATTCTTGCTGCTTGTGATGCCATCTTGAGATTGTTCACGTTGTTGAATGTAATCTTTTAGGCTGTGCACTTCTCCAATATAGATATAGCCATTGTCGAAGTAAAAACCCATGCTTGCAAAGAATAGACTCATTGCTATTAGTTCGTCTTCACGTGCGTATCCTCCCCAACGGCGTTTTGCGTTGACAGAGAAATAGTAAAGTGTATTACCACGATAACTGGTTTTGTGCGAACTGATATTTGCTTCTTTTCCAAGAAGTCCAAGCAATTTCCCCAGAGTAATAGGATCACTGCATTTGGCTGAAAGAATTGTGTGAGGAAAGAGGCCTGTTGTATTGTTTGTATATTGAAATAAGCCTATTTCACCAAAAAGTGTGCCTAAGTCGTTTTTTATATCTATGCCTAGTTCGCGTTTGCCACTTTCAAGCTCTCGACGAAACCCTTTGATTTCTCTTCCTGAAGGATCAACTGCTATAATTAATTTTTCAAATTTATTGAGAAAATCTTTTAGGTTAAAATTTAAACCTAAAACTAAGCTAGCATTTTGCGGAATGTTTTGTAGAAGTTCTTGAGACACAGGCAGCATTGTTGCAAGGTCTTTTATAACAGTATTACCCGGATAATCTATAAATATAGCATCGTGAAGATGATCTCCTGCAATGTTAACTGCCATAGCAATGCCATTTAGTTTATCTATTCCTAAATTTTTAACTAAGCCCACTTCTCTCTTAGGTATCATTGGAGAAAATGTTTGATAGAGTTGATGTGTATTTATGAAGATAAAAACACCAGGAATATGGTTTTTTTGGACTTTACTCTTGGTGTTTTGGTATGAGGCATTATTTTTTAAATTAGCACCACTACCAACTTCTATTTGTTGCAAGAGCTCCATGCTTGTAGCTGCAACCAGGTGATTACCGATAAACTTAAAATGAGCCATTCCATCAACATGATAACCCTGTTCATCTTGTTGAACCTTACCTTCGAGCATCGCCAATCCTTGTTGCGCCATTTCCATGCCGCTTTTTATTTCTACGCAAATCACAGCTTCCACTGGTATCTGACCGCCGCGATTCATCCCTGTAATCGCAATAGTGACTTCTCCTAATGCGATTTGCTGCACTTGATCCACTGCTTGATTATACTGCATCATGTAAGGTGCAATGAGTTCTTGGTAGGGTGTAATGAGCTCTGTCGCTACTCTTTGTAATTGTGGATCGTGAAGTAACTTGGCAATGCTAGTTTCTTCTAAAGCTGTTTGACTTTGCTGTAAATCAGGGAACGTTACCAAAAAAAGCGTATTTTCAGGTAAGCGTTCTTCTACTGACCAATCGTCTGCACTTAGACATACACCAACCAAAAGGTATAATAAAATTGGCCACATAGCAATATTCTTCATAGAAAACTCCTAAGTAAATAAAAAGATATTACAGATATTAAGTTATTTACTATGAATTGTGTAATCTTTTATTTTGATTTTTTTAAAAATTTAAACAAATAATAATTTTGTAATAACCTCTAACAAGACAACCTAATTGATTATTCGACTTTTTAAATTTTACATTTTATAATAGAAATATCAGGATGTGGTGCTTATTGCGGTGCCCAAAGTGACCTAGTGATAACACTCTGTTGTTAAACGTGTGATTACTCAGATGAGTAACAGATGTCGTTGTCTTATATTATATATACTGCGAGTAGTATCGAGCCCGCTTCCGAAACTTTCTAAAGGTGAAATGCTTCTTTATTTGATCAAAAGCTTTGAAATCGGCTTGAAAAAATATTTTGAATAATGACAGGCCTTAGTGATGTCTATGAAATCAAAGTGTCACTTCAATTAAAGAGTGTAATAAACAAGCAGACCACTTTATATTACAATTGAAAAATACTGCATGTTCAAGGGGCACACTAATGACGAATGACTTTGAAGAAAATGTTGATCCGAATATTTTTGGCAAAACGGCTATTGATCTTAATTTTATGGGGTCACGTTTTGCTCAGTACAAAATTTTAGGAACGCTTGGACAAGGAGGAGAAGGAAAGGTTTACAAGGCAGTAGATGTAAATTTAAATCGTTCTGTAGCTCTCAAGGTACTGCTTACTCAAGATGAAGCAAAAAATAATAAACGTAAGTACAAGCGCTTTTATCAAGAAGCTGTCTCTATGGCAAAGGTTGCACATAAAAATATTGCGCAGATTTATGAAGCTAATGTCTTTGAAGAAATACCATTTTTGGCGATGGAAGTCGTTAGTGGTGGAGATTTAAAAAACTATGTCAGTAACAAAAAATTGTCGTTGAGTAAAATAGCACTTATCATTGCCCAGGTAGCGGAAGGCATGGCATGCGCTCACAACAATAAAATTATACATCGCGATTTAAAGCCCTCTAATATTTTAATGGATGGCGATGTTCCAAAAATTACTGACTTTGGTTTAGCAAAGATGAACAATGTGCCAACAGATGTGTCTCGCAGCGGTAAAGTTGCTGGAACTTTGCAGTATATGCCTCCAGAACAGGCACATGGATCAAAAGTTGACAAACGAGCAGACATATATGCTATTGGCTGTATTTTATACGAACTTTTGACAGGGCGTCTTCCTTTTACTGCGTCAACCGCTATTAGTTTGATGTTTCAAATAACTCATGAAGAAGTAGTTCCGCCTTCACGTATCAAAAGAAAGATTCCAAAAGAGTTAGAATATATATGCCTCAAGGCATTAGAAAAAAAACCTAAAGATCGCTATAAAAATGCTAGTGATTTTGCCATTGATTTGCGCAATTTTGCAAATAAAGAAACTCCGCCATCAATCATTGGATATTCTCCTAAGTGGATGCGTATAAAAAGAAAGATAAAGAGCTACAAACATTTTATTTTCATAACGATTCTTCTTGGAGTATTGGTAATTTTTTGGAGCGGGTCTACTTCGAGTCATAGTGTAGATAAAAACCAAATACTATTAAATTGGAAAAACGACATTTTACAAAAGCTAAAAAAACAAAAGTTAGAGCATAGTGATTTCTATACTTATCAAAAGCATCACTATATGATAATAAAGACTCCTACTTCGTGGGAAAAAGCAGACATAATTTGTCGTTCTCTTGGTGGATACCTAACAACTATTACTGATCTTGAGGAAAGCAATTTTGTTATGTCTATTGTAAATAGGGGAAAAGAGTACTGGATTGGCTTAAAACGTGAAATAAACGAATCGACATTCAAATGGGTAACAAAAGAAGAGCTGCTATTCAAAAATTGGTCAATTATTCATCGAAAACCTAAAGAAACAAGAAGCAAAAAAGTGAATTTTGTAAAAATGACTATTGAATTAGATAATTCTTGTTCATGGTTGTACCAAAAAACAACAAATACACAACCATTTTTTATATGCGAGTGGGGAAAAAACCGCAAAGCAGTAACTGGGCATGGACGTAATGTTATTGCCAGATTTAGCGCTTCGTCTAATAAAATTAAAGCTATAAACATGGAGTACCCAAGAAATCTTGAGTTTTGGAACAAGCATTTTATTAGAATTCGTAGTATTGGAAAGCAGCATCATTTTGTTTTTGAAGCAAACTCTGACATTAATGATAACGTAATTTTTATGCTTAGAAATTTCTCCGGTATGTCTAATGGTAAAAGCAAAACTTATATTGATATCAACCTGAACGGGCGAGTCCTTCGTAAAAAATATGCCGTTATATATCAAAATGCACATGCAGAATATTTAAACGTTAGTGATTATATAAAAAAGGGTAAAAATAAATTAAGTATATCGATGCACCGCGATAGCCGTACAATATATTTCATAAAGGAAATAGTTATATATACCACATCTTTGAGGAAAAAGCATGAGTCAAAGTGATTTTCAATTTTTTGATATACAAAAAATGATTGGGCAAGGTGCGATGGGGAAAGTGTACCAAGCCTTTGACAAAAAACTACAACGTGATGTTGCGCTAAAAGTGATGAGTGGTGAACAAATTACTGATAAAGATGTTGCTCGTTTTTATCGAGAAGCTAATGCTATGGCCAAACTAAATCATCCTAATATTGTTCAGTTGTATAACTTTGGACAACACCAAGGATATCCATTCTTTACTATGGAACTCATTCCAGGCACAAATTTGAAAGATTATGTTGAGAATAAACGTCTTAAATTAGTAGAAATAGTGAGCATTTTGCAAAAAGTTGCGCAAGCCGTACATTATGCACATGAAAATGGGATTATTCATCGCGATTTAAAACCAGAGAATATTATGATGAACGGACGAGAACCTAAAGTGATGGACTTTGGTTTGGCGAAAGTGGAAGGCGCAAAACAACTATCGCGTAGTGGGGAAATTTTTGGAACGATAGCTTACATGTCTCCCGAACAAGTACTTGCAAACAAAGTGGACAAACGCAGTGATGTTTATGCTCTAGGGGTAATATTGTATGAATTATTGACAAAGAAACGCCCATTCTACGGTAAAGCTTCCAAAATGATGCAACAAATTATAGAGAAAGAGCCTCTTTCGCCAAGAAAACACAGCAAGAAAATCCCTATCGATTTAGAGACAATTTGTTTAAAGTGCTTGGAAAAAAAGGTGGCAAATCGTTATGCTAATGCCAAATTGCTTGTCGCAGATCTCAAAAAATTTTCACTTGGGAAACCAATAAAAGCAAAGCGTTCTTTGTCGTCTAGTTATCTAGGAGTTAGATTTTCAAAGATAATTCTTAGCACTATTTACCTGAGTATTGCGTTTTTTTTAGTATTCTTAATCTTTCCTACCGCAAAAAAAAAATCAATAAACACTAAAATCGCAGACTCCAAAATCAAAAAAATACCAAAAGAAAAAAGCAAAAATTCATTGCTGCAACTATTTGCAAATACCTCCGAATTTAACGCTTTAAAAAATATATTCTACGATTTTTCAAATTACGACAAAGAGATTATTGATGTAGTAAAATTCAAGAACTGTTATTATTTTTTGAGTGCCACTCCTGCATCGCGATTTGAAATAAGAAATATTGCCAATAGCTATCAAAATGCACGCCTAGCGAAACTAGGTAAAGATGTAATGCCTTTCATTCGCGAATTACTAGCAAAACATAAGATAACATCATGCCTTGTCCTAAATAACGCAGAAAAACCGCGCTTAATAGATGGTGATAAACAAGACGATTCTTACGGCGGTGATCTTGCCGTAATTAAGTGCAAAGCGTTTTTATACGAATGGCGACTAGACTGATTTTAATTGTGATTTTAATACGTTCTCTATCCTGATTCCAAAAACATTTATTTTGGGTTTGAGATCGATTTAAAATGTCGATATGCCCTAATTAAATATTTTTTTCCATTGATCTTGTCTATTATTTAACCCAAGTTGCGACCTATAAAAGTTATCGTATAGTCTGGTATAATTACTTTTACAAATTCGATGTGCGCGGTTCGAATCTCGTGAGACGCAGTCGTGGCACATGGCACGAAGTAAGGGTAATGCAATGAATTTTAATCATGAAAAATTAGATGTATATCAAGAATCACTAGAATATACAAAAGAAACATTTAATGTGATGGAGAAAATGCCATCAGGTTTACAGCTATTTAAAGGATCAGCTAAAAAGAGCATCGCCTTGAGTCCCTCTTAATATAGCAGAAGGCAATGCCAAATTTAGCAAAAAAGAGAAAGCAAGGTTTTTCTCTATAGCAAGAGCATCAGCAAATGAATGTAGTGCAGTATTCGATGTTGCTAAGATAGCCCAAATAATAGACTCAAAAGAAAAAGAGAAAATCAAAAAACTACTCTATAGAATAATTTGTATGCTTTCAAAGTTAATAGTCTAATTTTCGCACATGGAATATCGATCCACGACCACGAACCTCAAAAATCGAATTGCACACATCGTTTTTTTATACTGTTATAACGACTCTTCTCTTAAAGTAGGAAAAACAAGAAGGAGAAAGTCATGGAAAAAGAAATTATAATTGTTTTCTGTATATGTGATGAGATAACACAAGCACTCAAGATTGTAGAAGATTCTCAAGTTAAAATGACTAATTCAGAAATTATGACAACAGCATTAGTTTCTATGCTCTACTTTTCTGGCAACTTTGAAAAAGGACGAAATTTTTTAGCTGAACATGGCTACATCAAAAAAATGCTAAGTAAAAGTCGTTTCAATCGCCGCATACGTGCTATTGGTGAAAGTGTATGGCTTTCTCTTTTTCATTTGTTTGCTGAAATTAGTAAGCGAAACAATCTGCGAGATTATATCATAGATAGTTTCCCTATTCCGGTCTGTGACAATATTCGCATTAGTCGTTGCAAAATATACAATACACAAGATCATCGGAGTTGTGTTGCAAGCAAACGTCGTTATTTTTTCGGTTTGCGGGTTCATATGCTCGTCACCAAAACTGGTTTACCAGTTGAGTTTTTGCTTGCTCCTGGTGGCTGCAATGATTGTCGTGTTCTCAAACAATTTCAATTAGATATCCCTGAAAACTCTTTTGTTTTTGCTGATAAATCTTACAATGATTACTCTTTCGAAGATATTGTTTCTGATGCTCTTAATGTCTCTATCTTACCTCAGAGAAAGAAAAATTCTAAAAGGGCTTTTTCCGGAGCTACTGAGTTTATTCAAAAGGTTACCCGTAAAAGGATTGAAAATACTTTTAGTCAGATCACTTCTTTTTTTCCAAAGAAAATTCATGCTGTTACCTCTTATGGATTTGAGTTAAAAGTTGTCCTTTTTGTTCTCGCTTTCACTTTTTCTTGTTATTTTTAGGTCGCAACTTAAGTTATTTATCATAATAGTAATGAAAACATTTGGATGAGTTTTAGACGTGTGCTATAATGTCGAAAATTTTAAATGCTTGTGTAATTTGTATTTATGAAGAATTTGCATGGAGAATGTAGATGAAAATCAAACTAATAATGTTAACTTGCCTACTGCTCTGTACTTATCTGTATTCTCAGGAAGATAAAAAGCCCGAGGAGAAAAAAAATCTCAATGAGAGAAAAATTCAGCAAGTAGAGGCATGGATATCAGATTTGGAAAAATGGCCGTCGCAAGCTGCGAAAAGGTCTTTAAGAAGATTGTATAATGAAGGTGAATTTGCGATACCTTTTTTGCTTGTCGCTTTGAAAGAGAGTAAGCCAAATACTAAAGAAGCTTGTGCTGAATGTTTAGGAAAAATGGAAGCAAAAGAAGCTTTTTCTTTGATATCGTCTACGGCGTTAGAAAGAGAAATGCGTTCGCGAATTTCCACTTTGTTTCGTGCTTTGATCCTTATTGATAAAACGCGCGCGTATCCAGTGATTTTAGATTTTCTAAAAGCATCTACTCAGACAAGTCGTTACCCTGCTTTTCTTGCGCTTGCAGCGATTACAAAAAAAGAGCATTTACCTTTATTAAAAGAAGTTTTTGCTTCTAAATATGCCGGAACAAGAAAGTATATTGTTGATTTAGCGTCGCGTATAGAACACAAAGAGGGAATTGATTTTGTTATAGAGGCTTTAGAAGATCCGGCAGTGCAAGTGGCTTACAAGGCCGCAGAAATTTTAGGCACCAAAGATAGCGATGTTATACGCAATCGCCTACTCGACATGGTGAATTCTAAAAATAAGCGTCTAATGGGTTACGTTACTGTTGCTGTTACGATGCAAGAAGATACATTCAATCTTAAATTATTTAGTGACTTTTGGATACCACGGCTTTTACTCCTTGTTCGTTATGATCAAAAATTCGTTCGAGGTGCCGCTGCTGTTGGACTTGTTAATATTGGTTTTCAAACAGATAATCGCGAAATTATCGAATTAATGAATAAACAGTTGGCACCAGTACTCATAGAAAGTGTTATGGGGCGCGTTTACTATCAAGATTATGCTGCTTTACGTAAGATAGCTTATACAAAGCTCAAACAACTCACTGGACAAGATTTTGGATACTCAGATAAAGATTGGTGGGGTTGGTGGCACCAGAATAATGGCCGTTTCGAAGCTATACGTCTTCTGAAGGGTTTTTCTGTAAGCGATATCGATGGGGCATCTATTTCTTATCGTAAAACTGGTGGACCTGAAAACGAAAGTGTGCTTTTTGTTGCTAGTACTCAGAGTGTTCGCAAACGTGATGGTTACGATCGCGTTATTGTTCTCGATGAAGAGGATATGATTGGTTATTTGAACCATCTCAAAGAAGAGGATTTCTTTAAGTTAGAGACTGTATACGGAACTCGCACTGCGAATGTAAATTATCACGTTATTACTGTAAAAGTCAAAAATCTGGTAAAAGAAATTACTTCATATGACAAAGAAGGCGGAGTTGTTGAACCCCTTATATCAAAAATAAAATCCCTCGAAAGAAATAATGTGTGGCAACTCTACTGGGATAACCATAGTTACCCACAATGGTTATCGTGGTACAGACTTCATAAAAGCATTTTTCGTCGTTTAGATGATGAAGAAGACAAAAATTTAAAGCTCAAAGAAATGATTGTCAATTCTTATGGGTGGTTAAAACCAAAGGATCGACTTGCGGCGGCGAGGTTGTTTCATGAACTGATGGAAAAAGACCAAAATCTTCCTAACGGTGCTGCTGATTTAACTTTACTTCATATTCGTACAGAACTAGAACTCAATGATAGAAGTGTTGCTCTTATTAAAGGAATTGCTCTTTCACGTAAAGAATTTGCAATTACAAAACTAGTAGAGTATCTAATTGAAAATTATTCCGCTCGCGCTAGAACATTGATTAAATTTTTACTTACCAACGGGTCACGAAGAATAGCGACGCGCTATTTAAAACATGGTAACCCTACATTGCGAAGTGTGGCTGTAGAAGCTTTAGCAAAATTACCGAAAAACGAACTTACAAATTTGTATCTTCTTGGTATGTTAAATGATGAAAGTCGCGAAGTGAAACAGTCTGTGATTTTTTCTCTTGGTGAACTCAAAGTGAAAAAAGCTGTTGAACCTCTTACCGATACATTACAAAATAACCGAGAAACTGCAATTGTTAACGCTATTATTTTAAAAGCACTGGCAAAAATACAAGAAGAAAAATCTCTGCCAATATTACTTGGACAATTGCAAGCTAACAATGAAAGCTTACGGATTTCCGTTGCTCAAGCTCTAGGAAATATAAAAAGCGATCTTGCTATCAAGAGTTTAGTGGCACTTATGAATGGCGATTCCTCTCGAGAAGTTTGCCGTGTTGCTGCGGTGAGTTTATCGCAAATAGGTAATAATAAAGTAACTAAGGCTTTATTAAAACTAGCACATAACGATACAACACGTACCACTTCGCGCGTTTTAGCTTTACAAACGTTACAACGTTACCAAACAAAAAGACTATCTAAATCTTTACGTAAGCTGTTAAAAAGCAAAGAAGAAGAAGTTCGTATTGAAACCGCATTTTTACTCACTAAATTTTGGGAAAAAAAGGCAATTCCAATTATTATAGAGGCTTTAGACCACCCACGTCATAAATTTTCAGCTAGAAAGTATATTGTTAAGCTTACTTTTGTTCGTTATGAACTAGGTAATATCAAAAGAAAATACAATGAATGGTGGGAGCAAAATAAAAAGCTACCAATAAAACACTGGCTTTTTAGTGCTCTGCGTAAGAAAAAATATAATGTTGTGCCACTTCTAGATTACTTAATTGGAAACAAAAATGTTCCGCAAGCATTTCCTCTACTACTTAAAGTTTTAGAGAAAGAAGATTGGTATTTACAGTCAGGAGCTTGTTTTATACTTGAGGATTTAACAGGACAAAATTTTGGTGATATACAGTTTTATGTAGGAGTTGAGGAGAGGCGAAAAGTGGTAGATGGATGGAAAGAGTGGTACCAAAACTCTAGAAATAAAAATCGCTAATTTATTTTGTTTAGAAGAAAACGCCTGAAAGTTTTATCTTTCAGGTGTTTTAATTATCATAACTACTTTTGCTAGGTTACTTAGTTGCGGTATATTATTTTCAACCACCTCCCTAAGTTGGTGTATTAATCAGAAAGATGGTACGTCTTTTTTCCGTCTTTCTCTACTTCGTAAATCAGAGTTACATCTTCTAACCATTTTAATTTAGGAAGTAGTTTTTCTTCATCCATTTTTGTTTCAGCAATTAGTTTTTCGAGATCACAGCCATTGCGATTCTTATGCATTTTGTCCATTATTATCCGACAAATAACACTGCTATATGCTTTCTTTATACGTCCTTTTAGGTAACGTCCGCGATAGCCTTCAATTACTTGAGGGTTGGTTAATTTTTGTTTTCCAGGTTCTTTTGGACGTACACGATCCCACATGAAATTAAATTCTGCCATAAAACGATCTATTACATTTTGAGCTTTGGGAATTGAGCCGTCAAAGACCATTATGTTTTCGAAGTTGCGCACTTCGGCAGACTCAGACCAGTTGTAACTTCCTAGCCCCATTATCTTTCCATTAACTACTACGCATTTGTGATGCAGTAATAAATTGCGTTGGTGCATTAACATTGCCGATTTACTTTCTCTGTCCCATCCGAAAGCGTTAGAACGCCACTTGTAACGAATCTCAAAGTTCTTTAGCTTGCGTGAGAAAGCATTGTTTTCCATAAATTGCCCCATGACCCCACGGTGATTTTCGTCGCTTTCTATTTGAGTTTGGTCTAAGAGAATGCGTACTTTTGCTTTTGGATTGCGTTGTGCCAAATAAAGTAGAGTATTGGCTAAGTTATAATGTGTAAAGCTAAACATTGCTACATCAATAGTTCCACCTTCAGCACTTACTTTACGTAAAATATTCGTTAAAGTATCGTCTATTCTTTGGTAGTGTTCGATGTCGATTGGTTTTGAGTTAGAAACAATTTGTACTCCACTCCACTGAGAATCAACAGGTAAATGTCTTTCACTTTCTGTGTTTTTTGTGGTTTCAGTACCATATTCATTCCACAAACGTGAAAATTCTTCTGCTAATTGTAAGCCAATATACGGTTCGTTGCGAAAAAAAACGCGGTTTTCAGCAAATAGATGACCAGCTCCCCACGAGACATTAGCGCTACCACAAAAAGCATGTAGAGGTAGTTTGCTGCCCGGTTTATATATGATACCGAATTTCTCGTGCATAGTCCCAAAAATAACCTTACCATCGTCGAGAACACGCGTTCTTTCGCGCTGTTTCATTACCTCTGGAAATATCTCTTTCAATTGAAAATCAAAACTACGCTTTTCTTTTTCTGCGGTTTCTTTTTCGGCAAAAATAGCTTTTTTAAGATTATCGCGAATTTCTGTTGTCCAAGAGGCACAAGCATCTACGATAAGCTTTACCTTAATACCGCGATCGCGTGCAGCAGCAATAAGAGCATCTAGGGTCTCTTTATGACTAAAAGCATACATTGCTATTTTTATTTGACCATTTTTGGGAGCGCGTTGAATCATGTCGATTAAAGCACTATTTAAATCAGCGGTAACTTCTTTACCATCTACCATAGTAATTGTACGTTTGTTGTTCTTTTCTGCAAACCCACCGTTAGGTGCGAAATAAATTTCTACATCAGAAAAGAGAAAGGTACTACAAACAACAAAAGCAATGTAGCACAAAATACGTTTGAAATTCATCATGCTGTCCTTTGTTAAATTTTAAGTTTAAATTTAAGCAAGTCTGCAAAATTTCTTGTGACTTACTTAAGTGATCTGATGACAACTTATAATTAGACCACTTAGAATTCGTAGAGCACATCTATTATAAATGATTTTGTATTCCATTTCCTAATAATTTCTTTATGGACATGCCCTAGGCAAATAACCTTGCTTGACACTACTGTAATAAAAAGATATCATATTAATTTTGCGAGCTTGTATAGCTATTGCACAAGCGTTCGCTTAAGGGGTTTGAAAAAAAATCGCATATCATTTTGTGTATGATTTTTTTCAAACCCCTTAAATAAAACACGGTTATTTTGTATTTGTCTTAGGTGTCATCAATGAAGTAGTAAAATGGATACTATTCTATTGCAATAATTTTGATATAGAAAAAATAGAATAACCAGATATTTTAACTATCTGTAAAAATGATATGTTCTAATGGGAAATACAAAAGCATTTACGGAAGGCAATAAGTATGTCAGACAACGCCGAGTTAAAAGTTGGTGATAAAGTTTACGAACTTCCTGTTATAAAGGGAAGCGAAGGAGAAGTTGCCGTTGATATAAGAAAGTTACGTGCTACTTCTAATATTATTGCTTTAGATGAAGGATTTGCAAATACTGGAGGATGCCAAAGCTCAGTTACTTTTATTAACGGTGAAGAAGGTATTTTACGCTATCGTGGTTATTCCATCGAGCAACTTTGCCAAAAATCTAGCTTTTTAGAAGTATCATATTTATTAATATATGGCGAACTACCTTCAAAACAACAGCACGAAAAATTTGTTTCTGACATTATGAGACATTCGATGGTAGACGAAGATATTCGTAAATTTTATGAAGCTTTTCCTCGCACTGCACACCCTATGGCTCTTTTATCATCAGTAATATGTTCTCTATCTACATACTACCAAGATGAACTCGATATCAATGATGAAGATGCTGTATATATGACAATTGTACGTTTAATTGCCAAAATTACTACTTTGGCGGCTTATGCGTATAAAAAATCTATTGGTCAACCTTTAGTTTACCCTAATAATAATCTCGACTATGCTTCGAATTTTATGCATATGCTTTTTTCAGTTCCTTGTGAATCTTACCAAGTACAACCTGCGATTGCTAAGGCCCTTGATCAACTTTTTATCTTACACGCAGATCACGAACAAAACTGTTCAGCTACCACAGTACGTGTTGTAGGAAGTAGCGAAGCGAA
The DNA here is from genome assembly GCF_041508025.1 of Candidatus Uabimicrobium helgolandensis. Classification (NCBI taxonomy): domain Bacteria; kingdom Pseudomonadati; phylum Planctomycetota; class Candidatus Uabimicrobiia; order Candidatus Uabimicrobiales; family Candidatus Uabimicrobiaceae; genus Candidatus Uabimicrobium; species Candidatus Uabimicrobium helgolandensis. Next base: position 7,742,158 of record NZ_CP165719.1, on the reverse strand, counting down.
TTTATTTGCTTGTATTGCCGCTGGAATTTGCGCTCTTTGGGGACCGCTACACGGTGGAGCTAACCAAAAAGTAATCGAAATGCTAATGAACATTCAGCGCAACGGTGGAGATTCTCAAAAATACTTAGCCAAAGCAAAAGACAAAAATGATCCTTTCCGTTTGATGGGTTTTGGGCATCGCGTTTACAAAAACTTTGATCCACGTGCTAAAATCATCAAAACAAGTTGCGACGAAATTCTAAATAATATCGGTGTGAACGATCCTCTACTTAGAATCGCAAAAGAATTAGAGGAGTCAGCATTAAACGATGAATACTTCGCAAGTCGTAAATTGTATCCTAATGTTGATTTCTACAGTGGTATTATTTACCGAGCTATTGGTTTTCCTACTAACATGTTTACTGTTTTATTTGCAATTGGACGTTTACCTGGTTGGATTGCACAGTGGCGCGAAATGTTAAAGAATCCAGGCCGAAAAATTGCGAGACCTCGTCAAATATACACAGGTCAAAATTTGAGAGATTTGGATAGTACAACATAGATTGTAATATACAGGTTCTAAAATATTTAGAACCTGTATTATTTATATTATTTAGACTTCTTTTTTTCGCCTTCTTCTGATGCAGGTCCTGCCTCTAAATTTTTACCTGATAAAGCTTTTAAAAACTTTACGATATAATTGATATCGAGCTTGTTTAGTTTTTTATTTAATTGCAAATAGGCAATTTTTTCGACAGCTTCTTCCAATGTTTCGATTTGACCATTATGAAAATAGGGTGCTGTAAGAGCAACATTTCGCATGGAAGGAACCTTAAACAAAAATTTGTCTGCTTCTTTTTTCGTTTCTTGGAAACGTCCAAGATCCTTCGTATTTTCATATGGATTAAGCAAACCAGTTTTATTGTAAGAATCGCCTCCCATAAGTGGACCTTTATGACAAGTTATACATCCTGTTTTTATGAACTTATCTAAGCCGATTAGTTCATCTTCGTCTAGAGCTGTTAAATCACCTCTTTGAAAATCGTCAAAACGGTCTTTCGAAATTAATGTTCTTTCGAAGGCTGCGATTGCAATAGCAACATTGTCATAAGTGACAGGTTTTTCTGATTTAGGAAATGCTTTTTTAAATAAATCTTCGTATTCTTTTATACCATCCAACTTTTCAATTACATGCGTCTCACTTGGCATTGCCATTTCAACAGGATTTAAAATAGGACCTTTGGCTTGCTCTACTAGATCCTTTGCACGGCCATCCCAAAATTGAGTAAAGTGAAAACCTGCATTGTATACTGTTGGCGAGTTACGATCTCCATTTTGTCCTTTTGTTCCTGGAGAAGTAGGAAGATTGTCTACACCTGCAAGATTATTATCTACACGGTGGCACGAATTGCAAGAAATTGTATCGTTTTCTGATAGTCTTGTATCATGGTAAAGTTTTTCACCAAGTGAAATTAATTCTTGGGTGTCATTTTCACTGCCAGGCATCTTGTCTGGTATTACACCAAAAACTTCTAAGGCTGACTTTTGTAATTTTTGCGCTTTTTCTTGGAGTTTTTTATTTGTTTTACTTGTATCATCTTGTGCTGGTTTTTGCTCTCCGCAAGCAATTAGTAAAAACAAAATGGTAAGTAAAAGAAAGAATCTGTTCATTGTAGTTGTTCCTTTTTAATATGGTTGTTTTAGTAGCTACTATGCATATCTCATGCCAAACATACGTCCTCACCGTAATCATAATTTTTACAATCGATTTTAGCAATAGAATATATTTGCTTTTGTAAACTTTTCCTATAAAGAATTTAGCTCAGCAGAAGTTTGGTTCGACCACTGTCGTATCATAATTACTTTAAACTTTATTTTTTCTTCTATTTATAAGTCATGCCTTCCATTATTTTACTTGATCCTTTACGATATATCGTAATATAATTAGCTGCATATCGTACATCACTATATATCGTAAATTGTGTAAAGAGAGGGTGGATGTGAATATTGCAACACTGCACGAGATCTTAGAGGCTCTAAACAAAGTGCTACGAGCCGATTTATCAGCGATACTTAAATTTGAAAATGATGATACGCTTGTCGTTTTGGCATCATCTGGTCCTCTAAATGTTCCTAAATTGAAAAATAAACGGGTGTCCCTACATGATCGCATAAGTCTCAGTGAAGCTTTACAACTCAAGGAACCAAGTGTTCTTATCCATAAAGATCACGAAGAACACGATAAAGATACCTACTCTGATGTACTTGATTTACCAATTGATCATTCGTGTATGGTGGCACCTTTGAGAATAGATCAAAAGTTGTTAGGTGCTTTAACTATCGATGTGGTAACTTGTGATGCTTTTAGCGAGGATCTTATTAAATCCATTAGTGGCTTTGCTCATCTTGCAGCTAAGGTCATGTACGAAGAAGAACGAGCAAATGATCTATCGCGTAATCTTGAAAAATTTGCCGTAGAAAATGCCAATTTGCGAAGTACACTTAAGGGAGTTGCGCTTGTTGGACAATCTACTCCTTGGCTCAACGTAGTAAATCAAGTACGTTTAGTAGCTCCGACTCCTGCAACAGTTTTAATTTCTGGGGAAACAGGTACGGGAAAAGAACAAGTTGCTCATGCAATTCACCAATGGTCAATGCGCTCTCAGAAATCATTTATCGCGCTTAATTGTTCTGCTATTGTTCCAGAACTGGCTTTAAGTGAACTTTTTGGCCACGAAAAAGGCGCTTTTACGGGAGCAAATCGTAAAAGAGAAGGTCGATTTGAGTTGGCGCATGGTGGAACACTATTTCTTGATGAAATTGCTGATCTTCCCGCCCAAGCTCAAGCACAGTTACTGCGAGTGATTCAGGAAAAAACTTTTGAACGCGTTGGCGGTAACACTACTTTAAAAACAGATGTAAGGTTAGTTGCTGCTTCGCATAAGAATTTGCAACTAGAAGTCGCAGCAGGTAGATTTCGCGAAGATCTATTTTATCGTTTAAATACTTTTCCTATTTGTTTGCCTAGTCTAAATGAACGTCGAGAAGATATTGCTTTGTTAGCCGAATATTTTTTAACAAGACTAAAGTCTAGTTGGTCTATGCCTAATTTACAGTTATCAACAGCAGCTCTTCATGTTTTAGAAAAATACTCTTGGCCTGGAAATGTACGCGAATTGAGTAATGTTCTAGAGCGTGCGGCTATTTTAGCTCGCGGAAAACGCATTACTCCGCAGTATTTACCACTTACGAATAAAAAAGATTTTTCTAAGAGTCCACGCGTTTTTAAACTTAAAGGATTTTGTATGCCAGAAGATCTCAACCGTTTAGAAAAAGCAATGGCGCGAGAAATAATGTCGGCGTTAGTAGAAAGTAATGAAAAAATCTCAGGAAAAAATGGAGCAGCTGAACTTCTTGGTGTACCTCCAACAACTCTTCACAGTACAATAAAGCGCTTGCGGCTAAAGGTAAATTAAAGTAACACGTATTCATGCCGCAAGTCTCAAAAAGTATAAAATGTTTGCACATCGGAAGCGAATTATTACAATATGGTAGATAAAAAACATTATCAGTCTGTGCGTCCCCAAGGCCACGAAACACGGGGAAAGACCACAAGGAATCGTTTGCGTCGCGTTGATAATTTTGTTCTTATATACGCAAAAAACTTACTACAAAAGCAATTTTCTGGTGGTTGCAATGTTTTTGTTGATTTAGGATACGGAGAATATCCATTTACTACAGTAGAAAGTGCTATGCGTTTTCATATCGTCAATGATAAATTGTTTGTTGTCGGTGTTGAAATTGACAAAAAGCGTGTTGCAAATGCCTCTACATTTAAAAATAAAAGAATAGATTTTCGTCATGGTGGATTTAATCTACCTATTGAAAAAGATAAAGAACAAGTTAGTGTTTTACGTGCATTCAATGTCTTGAGGCAGTACAAAAAAGAACAATTCAAAGAGGCGTATAGTGCAATGTTGCCATATATTACAAGTGGTGGCCTCGTTATAGAAGGAACCTCTGATCCTCTTGGACGCATTTGGGTAGCGAATATATTTCGTAAGATATCAGGATGTTTACGCCAAGAAGCTATTGTGTTTTCAACAAATTTTCACTGTGAGTTCCATCCTGAAACTTTTCAAACTGTGTTACCAAAAAACTATATAGAGTGCATGGTTAAAGGGGAAAAGATATACGACTTTTTTGTTGCTTGGAAATCTGCTTATCATCAAAGTTTATATTTAAAAAATTGGGGGCAGCGTCAGCTTTTTAAAAAAACAGTTACACTACTTACTCGTAGCGGACATCCTATTAATCCTTGCAAGAAATATGTGTCGCGTGGGTATCTTTTGTTATACCTCAACGATGAAAACTATGTTTAAGGAACATGGTAAGAAATACCATTTAGGAGAATGAAATGGATTACTCAAACCGGCCTACACAACAAAACTTTAGTGATTATATCGGACCATATCGTATAGAAGGAATTGTTGGCCAAGGAGGAATGGGACAAGTTTTTCGCGCGGTTAACAAGGAAGGAAAAGCTGTTGCTCTTAAATGTATAGTAAAAGGTACTTCTTCTGATATTGAAATTCAACGTTTTATAAGAGAAATTAAAACCACATATCGTTTAAAGCATAAAAACATCGTAGAACTTTACGATGCAGGGCAAACAAATCGTTTTATCTATTACACAATGCCTGTATTAAAAGGAAAGTCTCTTAATGTCTGGCGAAAAGAAACTGAACCTTCTTTGCGAGTTATTGTAAAAATAATGGAGAAAATATGTCGAGCAATTCATTTTGCACACGCACGTAATGTTGTTCACCGCGATTTAAAACCAAGTAATATCTTCATCGATAATGATGGCGAGCCGCAAATTATGGATTTTGGTATCGCTAAAATACTCGATACTCAAAGAGAATTATCTAAAACTGGTACAATACTTGGAACGATAAGTTATATGGCTCCAGAACAAGCAACAGGTAGAACAAAGGAAATTGATGCTCGTTCTGATACTTATTCTTTGGGGGTTATTCTTTATGAAATGATTACAGGTCGTAACCCTTTTGAGGGCGAATCTGTAGATATGTTATATCAAATTGTTCATGAAACGCCTGTTAGTACTCGCGAAATAAACAAAAGTATTCCTAATGATTTAGACTATGTCTGTTTAAAAGCAATTGCTAAAAACAAAGAAAATCGTTACTCTTCAACAAAACGCATGGCTATTGATTTAGGAAAAGTTTATAGTTCACGTCGTGGTAAGCTTTCTCAAAGTCAATTGATGAGTCAAAGCATTTCTCACAAAATAGCACGCAATAAAAGTGTAATTAAGAATTTTCTCTTGGTATTGTGTGGAGCCGTTTGTATGTTGTTGTTTTTTATAATTTGGCAAATAGCCCAAGAAACTCCTAAAGAACCATCACCAGAACAAGATTCTGTGGCTACAGAACTTTCTGCTCAAAAAAATGATCAACATTCTCATCTATTATCTACGGCAATTTTCGATTTAATTTCAAGCGCCAGAAAACAAAATGCGAAACAAATTAATATTAATCAACAAAAAGTTCTCAATGCTATTAAGCAGTGGTTTTTAGAAAAGCGTTTCAATGTAGAATCTAAAAAATATCTTGATCGCTTATTTTCTCACCCTAGTATATCTATAAAATTTCGAAGACAGGTACTTGATACTATTGACTTTTTTTGGATTCAGAAAAATGTCAATCAATTTTTTTTCATTACTGAGGACATTCACGCAACCATGGCTTTGTGGAGTCTAGAGCAACATCGTTTACTTGTTTTACAAGAAAAAGCAAGCTACAAAGTGTCTCTTCTTTCTACAAGAGAAACTAGTAATAATGATCAGGCTTACCAAGAGTTGTTAGACACGTTGATTGTTCTAGCTAAGCAAGACGCGGAAAAAATTAATAAGCAAAATGTACCTGGAGATGCTACGCGTCGTTGTGGTTTGTATTTATTTGGAATTATCCGTTGTAAACAATTTTTTAATCGCAATGTTCAAAGTGAGGCAAAACAATTTTTTCAAATTTTAGACAGTTTATATCGCAAAGTAAATAGTAGTAATAATCGTTTAGAAGATGATTTTGTGACATGTCTGTTTTATGAAAAGATTATTGGCTTTACTTTGAAAAAGCTACTTGATCCCACGAGTTTTGTTTCTTATAAAGAGCGTATAAAAAAGATAAAGTCATTGTTTACTATTGAAGAAAAAAAAGAGCACTTGCGAAAAATAGCTGAGCTGTGCTATTTATTCAGTGGCTACTCTGACTTTGCTCCAAGGTTTATATCAAGGTTACATTTTTTATATTGTGAAATTTATGTACCTAGTATTTTATATACTAAAGATTTACATAAAAATGTCACTTACAATTATACATTTGCTTCACTTTTACTAAAAACGCCAGAATACGTATATCCGTATCACCGTTATATAACAAATGTCCGTCAATATCAGCATATACAAAGAATTATGCCTTATGTAAAAGATGTTTGTGCTCAATCTAAAAAGCGTTTACAACACATAAAAGAAAAAACATATAAGAAGTGTGGTTTAGAGAAAGAAGCGTTGGAGATAGAAAAATATATTTTTTTACTCGACCGCTATTTAGTTAAAATTCAGTCGCGCAAAAAGTAGAGGTTTTTATGATAAAGAGATATCTAATTTTATTGAGTGCGTTAGTATATTTTGTAGTAGCTCAAGATTATAATACACAATATCAATATGCTTATAAATTATACAGACAGAAAAAATTTGTAGAAGCTAACGAGATATTTCGAACGATCTTATTGTCTCTTCATAAACAACAAAATATGCGTTATAAAACACTGTTCTTTCGTGGTAAATGTTTCTTTTACCGAAAATTATATCGCTCCGCTATTAGCCAATTTAATGCGGCAATGACATTTGGTAAAGATGATGTAGATATATTCTATAATCGTGGTAAATGTTACTTTTTTTTAGAAAATTACGATTTGGCAATAGACGAATTTACAAAAGTAATTACGCTATTTCCTAATAGTGTTTGGGCACTTTATTATCGTGCGAATAGTTATTTTTTAGCTAACAAACAAGCACTAGCTCAAAGCGATTATGAGAGACTTCTAGAATTATCTCCGCATTTTTATCAAGGATGGATTGGCTTAGCGAAGATTTCGTATTCCAAAGGTAAATTGCGTTTAGCAGTAGAGCAACTTACGAAGAGTTTTCCCGCCGAGAATAATGAAACTCACTATTATTTGGGAATAATTGCACTCCACAATAACAAAACGGTAGATGCTTCTTTCTCTTTCAAAAAAGCTATTAAGTATAATGAACAAGATCAAAAATCTTGGTACGAGTTAGCAAAAATATATCTAAAAGAACAGAAGTATACTAAAGCGTTACAAGGTTTTATGCGAGCAGAGAATTCTATCAATAGCAAAGGTTTACTTCTACAAAAAGGTATTTGTCTATATTATTTGAATAGATACCAAGAAGCAATGACAACATTCAAACAATCTTTGCAACAAAGAGAATCGGCAAAAACTTTTTATTATTTAGGACTTTGCTACAAAGAACAGAAAAACTTTGAGCAAGCGTCATTTTATTATACAAGATCAATCCGTTTAAATCCTCGGTTATGGAAGGCTTATCGCGAACGCGGCCATTCATTTAGTCAAATAGGGAAGTACTTTCAAGCACTACAAGACTACGATGTACTTATCGATTCTGGCAATGTCGATTATTTATCTTATTTTTACCGGGGTGAAGTGTATGTAAAAACAAGTAAAGATAAAGAGGCTTTACGCGACTTTAATAGATGTTTAGGAATAAAAAACAATTATCCTCCAGCATACGCAGCACGAAGCCTTTTAATTTTGCGTTTAAAAAATGATATCAAAGGGGCGCTTTCCGATATAGAAAAAGCAATAGAGTTAGCACCTAACGAATCTAGCTATTTTAACAAGCGCGCTATGCTAAAATACCGAGTAGGAAATGAAGCCGAAGCACTTAGTGACATCAGCAAGGCCATCAAACTTGATGGTAAGGATAAGTATTTTTATAACAGAGGAATGATTTATCGCGCCCAAAAAAAATGGCAAGAAGCAATAGATGATTTTACTACAGTAATTAGCCTCAACGAACGGAATGCCCAAGCATACCATAGTAGAGGACGTACGTTCTTTTATGAGAATCATTTGCAAAAAGCCATGCGAGATTTTGATAAAGCTATTGCTATTTCGCCAGAAGCTATGTTTTATTTTCATCGTGGTCTTGTGCATAGCGAGTTAAAAATGCTTAAAGAAGCGCTCATTGATTTCGATAAAGCCATTGAAATTAGATCCGAAGCTGAATTTTATTACGAAAAAGCGATAATTCTCTATGATATGAAAAAATTCTTAGAAGCGCTTCGAGAATGTAATCAATCTATTACTGCAAATCCTGATGTGGCGGATTATTATTTTTTGCGCGCTAAGATTCATGAACTATTAGGAAATGAGGAAGATGCCGCTGTAAATCGCGCGATGGGAAAACGTTTGAATAGTAAAAGTAATTACTAGGATGCGTTTCTATACTTTTAACGAAAAGAAAGGAAATTTTTGTGCAAAAGAGAACTATTGTCACTATGCCAGGAGATGGTATTGGTAAAGTTGTTTTGTCAGAGACAATACGTGTTTTGAAAGCCGTTGAGTTTGAGGCTGATTATGTTCACGCGGATATTGGGTGGGATTTTTGGTGCCAAGAAGGAAATCCTTTACCGCAAAGAACCATTGATCTTATTGAAAAACATCGCGTTGGATTGTTTGGAGCAATAACATCAAAACCAAATAATGAAGCACAAAAAGAACTCGCACCTCATTTGCAAACAGAAGAGTTAACTTATTTTAGCCCGATTGTAAAACTTCGTCAACATTTTGGTTTAGATATTTGTATTCGTCCCTGTAAATCTTTTAGAGGCAACCCTCTTAATTTTATACGCCGCAGCAAAGAAGGAGGGGTTGATGAACCAAGAGTTGATGCTGTAATTTTCCGTCAAAATACAGAAGGGCTTTATGCTGGAGTAGAATGGACAAATCCTCCTCTTTCATTGCGAAATGAATTAGAAAGGCATCCGCGAATGTCTTTTTTTAATAAGGTACCAGCGGAGGATTTGGCTATATCTACACGGGTTTTTAGTCGCAATGCTTGCCGACGTATCATAAAACAAGCATTTGAATATGCGCAGAAATATGGACACAAATCGGTGACTGTTTGTGAGAAACCAAATGTTTTGCGCGAGACTTCTGGAATGCTAGAAGAAGAGGCTATAAAAATTGCGAAGCAATTCCCTGAAATATCACTCTATTCAAACAATATTGATGCACAAATGATGTGGCTCACAAAAAACCCAGAAGATACAGAGGTGATTGTTGCAGGTAATATGTTTGGTGATATTATTTCCGATGGTTTTGCTGGGCTTGTTGGTGGGCTTGGATTTGCATGTAGCGCTAATATTGGTGATGACTGTGCTGTTTTTGAACCAACCCATGGTTCCGCTCCTAAATATGAAGCCTATGGTGTATCTATTGTTAATCCTATTGCTATGATAATGAGTGCAAAGATGATGCTTGACTATCTTGATGAACGAGAAAAAGCACAACAAATAGAGGATGCGATTGCAAAAACAATTTCTACTTGTGAAGTACAAACTTATGACATGAAAAAAATGCGCGGTCGTGAAGATGTTGTAAAGAATGGCGCTGCAAGTACAATACAAATGGTCGATGCAATTATCGCAAATTTATAAATAAAAAATTTGAGACGATAATACTTCACGTTATTGGCTCTTGGCGAGTGAAAGCTCAATAATTTTTGGCAAAGAAATTTTTCTTAACTTAATGATAGTGAAGCCGGAATCCTGGTGTAAGACGAGTTTGAACATTTAGGTTATAACCAACAATTATGAAACCTATTTTGAAGGTCTTTGTGATTGAATCTTTGATTTCGAAAAGGATGACAGAGCAGTATTAATAGTTATTCTTACAGTGAAATTCTTTGTGGAATTATAAAAAAAGGAAGTTACATGGAACCACATTGGCTCTCAATACTGCCCCCAATTACGGCTATTATATTGGCGATTTGGTCGCGCCAAGTACTGATATCTCTTTTTGCTGGAATTTGGATGGGATGGACTATATTAGCAAAAGGCAATTTTCTTCTGGGCTTACACGATGCTTTAGAAGCTTGTGTTGCTGTTTTTAAAGATGGTGGAAATACAAAAGTAATTATTTTTTCGGCAATGGTGGGTGCGCTCATTGCTCTAACCCAACGTTCTGGCGGTGTAAGTGGATTTATTGATTGGATTTTCAATAACAATCTTGTGCGTGGTAAAAGAAGTGCGGGACTTGGAACATGGTTCACAGGAATTATCGTCTTTGTTGAGTCCTCTATTACATGTTTAGTTGTTGGATCTATTTTTCGTCCAATATTCGATCGTTTAAAAATGTCTCGCGAAAAACTAGCATACTTTTGTGATTCTACATCAGCTCCTGTATGTATACTCATTCCCATAAATGGTTGGGGAGCTTATATCATGGGGCTTCTTTCTAAACAAGGAGTGGAGGGGGCTTTTGTTGTTCTTCTTAAATCTATTTTATTTAACTGGTACGCTATCTTAGCACTTGCGATGGTTCTCATTGTAATTCTTTTTGACTTTCATATTGGCCCCATGGCGGCTGCTGAAAAGCGCGCCCAAGAAGGAAAAGTTCTTAATGATAATTCTGAACCTTTAGTTAGCGATGATGTTATGTCGTTAGAGGCAAAAGAAGGCATTACCTCGCGCGCTAGAAACATGCTAATTCCAATTGCAACAATGGTAATTATGATGCCCATGGGATTATGGATTACCGGAAGTTCTGCACTGCAAGCGAAAAATGCTCTTACTCAGGCATCTTTTTTCGATATATTGTCAAGCGGTTCTGGTTCGACTTCTGTATTTTGGGCAGTATTGACAGCGATCACTGTTGCTGCTTTTATGTACCGAATACAAGGGATAATGAAAATAGATGAAATTATGAACTTGGTTGTGAAAGGTATGGGAGGATTAATGCCTTTGGCAATGCTCATGGTTCTTGCTTTTGCTATAGGAGCAACGTGTAAAGAACTTCAGACAGGGTTGTATGTTTCTGAAGTAGCGAAACAGTGGTTGAGCCCTAAACTAATACCTCTTTTATTGTTTGGCGTTTCTGCATTCATTGCTTTTTCAACAGGTACATCTTGGGGAACATTCGCCATTATGATTCCTATTGGAATTCCACTTGTTGGGACAATGGATGCGAACATTCATCTAGTTGTAGGAGCTATTCTTAGTGGTGGAATTTTTGGTGATCATTGTTCTCCGATATCTGATACTACGATTATTTCTTCTATGGCAAGTGGGTGTGATCATATTGATCATGTAAAAACACAATTGCCTTATGCTCTTTTAACTGGTGCTATTGCAAGCGTTATTTATTTAGTATTAGGTCTTATCTTTTAAGGTTGAATTTTATGAAATATATTCTAAGCATACTTGCACTGTCTAGTTGCTTTTGTTTGCTTTACGCACAAAAGGAAACGGCAGATGCCAAACTACCCTTTAACTCTGCAGTACGAATGGGTAAACTCGAAAATGGAATGACGTATTATATCCAAAAAAATACTATGCCAGAAAAACGACTTACCCTTAGGCTTGTTGTAGATGCTGGTTCTATTCTTGAAGATGATGATCAATTAGGGATAGCACACTATACAGAACATATGGCATTCAATGGTTCAAAGAATTTTGCGAAAAATGAACTTGTTGATTATTTACAAAGCGTTGGAGTAAAATTTGGTAGTCACCTTAATGCTTATACTGGCTTTGATCAAACAGTTTATATTTTACCTATCCCAAGTGATAGTGAGGAAATTGTTGATAAGGGTTTTCAGATTTTAGAGGACTGGGCTCATAATATTTCTTTTGAGAAAGAAGAAATCGAAAAAGAAGTGGGAGTTATTACTGAAGAGTGGCGTTTAGGGCAAGGAGCGCAAATGCGTATACTTAAAAAACTTTTGCCTACTCTTTTAGCTGGATCTCGTTATGAACATCGTCTTCCCATAGGGAAAAAAGATGTGTTTTCTAAATTTACTCGCGAACACTTTCTTCGTTTTTATCGCAATTGGTATCGTCCAGACCTAATGGCTGTTGTTGCTGTGGGCGACATGGATGTTGATGAAATTGAGAAAAAAATTAAGCATCATTTCTCACGTATTAAGATGCCTGAGAAAGTAAAAGAAAGAACTAATTTTTCGATTCCGAAACATAAAGGAACGCGTGTTGCTGTAGTCACAGATAAAGAGATGCCGTATACACAAATTGTTTTGCTTTTCAATCATGAAACCACACCGTTTGTGACAGAAAAAGACTATCGTGAACGTATTAAGCACTCTCTGTTTACAATGATGATGAATGTGCGTCTTCGTGAAATTACGCGTCAAAATAATCCGCCTTTTATTTTTTCGGGTGTTACCTATGGTAATATGTTTGGTGTACGAGGTAAAGATGCTTATCAAGTTTTTGCCGCGGCGTCGGAACAAAATATTTTACGGGCAACGCAAGTTATGGTTACCGAAAACATGCGTGTAAAAAAACATGGATTTACCAAAAGCGAATTAATTATTGCTTCTAAAAATTTGCTCAAGCAATACAGCGTGGCGTACAACGAACGAAGTAAAACTTCTTCAAAACGTTTTGCTTCGGAGTATGTCGATCATTTTCTTAATGGAGCTCCTTGCCCTGGTATTGAATATGAATATGAACTACATAAGCGTTATATTGCTGAGATCAAGTTAGAAGAAGTAAATGCTTTAGCTGAAAAATGGATCAAAGAAGATGATAATGTTGTTGCGGTTATGGCGCCTGAAAAACCAGGCTTAGAACTTCCTTCATCTAAGCAAATTCTCGATACAATTACGGCCACACAAAAAGAAGAATTAGAAGCTTATAAAGAAGAAAAAATAGACACCGAACTTCTTAAAAAAGAACTTATCTCTGGGAAAATAATTGAAGAGTCAAAAAACGGTGAAACAGAAACAACGCATTTGCTTCTTGCAAATGGCATTCGCGTAGTGCTCAAGCCTACAGAATTTAAAAATGATGAGATTTTAATGTATGCTCAAAGTCCAGGTGGAACATCTTTACTAGACGATAAAGATTATTTCGCGACAACTGGAATGATGAACGTACTCTCTGAAAGTGGTTTGGGAAATTTTAGTAGAGGCCAACTTAGTAAGGCTTTGGCAGGAAAATCAGTGTCTGTTACTCCATTTATCGATAGTATTACTGAAGGACTAAGAGGAAACGCTAGCCCTGATAGCTTTGAAACTCTTATGCAATTGACACATTTGTGGTTTACCCAACCGCGAATGGACAAAGATATTTTCAAGGCCACTATCGATAAAGAAAAAGCTGTGTATAAAAATATGGCTGTAGATCCAAATAGTTATTTTAATGACCAAGTGGTCAAAGTTCTTGGAAGTAACCATCCACGCAGTTATTTATTGCCTACAGAAGAGCACTGGGGAAAATTAGACCACGAAAAAATGTTACGCGTGTACAAAGAGCGTTTCTCGAACGCTGGAGATTTTGTATTTTTCTTTGTGGGAAGTTTTGATGTGGTTTCGATGAAGCCACTTATTGAAAAATACTTAGGTAGCCTCTCTGGAAATGCTACGCACGAGAATTTTAAAGATTTAGGAGCTTATCCTCCTGAAGGTGTATTAAAGAAATCTTTTTATCGTGGTTCTGCTCCACGGAGTTTTGTAAATTTATTTTATAGTGGAAAACTAGAAAAGTACACATCCGAAGTTCGCCATCAAATGCAATCTCTTGCTCAAGTACTTGGGATTAGATTGATCGAAAGCTTGCGCGAAGAAAAAGGAGGTGTTTACTCTGGTGGCGTGCGTTCCCGTGTAAAAAAATACCCTAGTGAGCGCTATTTTATGTCAGTTTCTTTTCCATGTGCTCCAGAAAATGCGGAAATGCTAATCAAAACATTCCAAAATTTATTGAAGGATGTGCGCGATAATGGACCCTTGCAGAAAAATGTAGACAAAGTGATCAAAGGACAATTACGTGAACTTGAAGTAAATCTCAAGCGAAATGAATATTGGCTTTCTCATTTATATATCTCTGACTTTTTAGGGCTTGAATTACAAGATCCAGCGCAAGCTAGAAGTACAATCGAGTCATTAAAGGCAGAGGATTTACAAAAAGTAGCTCAAAAATACTTTACAGAGGATAATTACATTGAGCTAGTTCTCTATCCTGAGAATAAAGAAAAGGAAAGTAAAGAAAAGTAAAATTTTTAGCGTAAACAAAATATACTAAAATGAAGTGAAGATCGGGGCGGTGTGAGACCGTCTCTATCTTCGCAAATAATTGTAAAACTTATTTAAGATGTGCTATAAATATAACAATTGTAAATGTTATTTATTCTTTTGTGAGAGGACTTAGATCTTTGACTGAATAAATCGCTTGTTTTTCAAATCTTCTTGTTCTTCGCTACCGCAAACAACGCAGTTTTCCTTTGACATTCAACGAAAATAACCTTAGAATAAAATAGGGTGTGTCCCTAAAGCATATCGTCGTTCATTCTTGTAATTTGGTTCTTTTAGACACTTAGTGCCTAAACCTACCACGTTGTATATATCTAATTTGAATTCCTATCCTACCAGACTATTATGTCAGAAAAATTACTTAAAAATTTCTATAAAAAGATCTTGCAAATATTGCGAGACGAAAATAAAGACAAAGAAGCTGCATACCGGCTTAGACAATTGCTATCATCGCAGACGCCGAATAAAGACTTTGCTAATATTTTAGCAGGTTTAGGACTTCGTGATGTGAAGTTACTTGTTGATATTTTACGTAAAGACAATTCATACGAATATCATTCTGTTGATTGTTCCAAGATTTTATCTATATATATGGAACAATGCTTACCTGTTTTCCAACATTATGTTGCAAATCTTAAAAATACTGGCAATGCTTCGCAAAATGATCTAAATGTTATACATGATCAACTTGAAATTATGCAGATTATTCAACTTGGAACTAATAATGATGATATACTACGTATTGTTTATGGTTTAGTTAAAAGTTATCAAACGCAACCTGATGAGTTCAAAAATCTAACAATATCAACATTACGCGAGATTGGTAATCCTGTAATATTGGCTCTTATCTTTTTATTGCAAAACGATAAAGAAGAATACGAATTGCCAGATCTTTTTTTACATTTGGGAAGCTTAGCAATGCCTGCTTTATGTATAGCTTTGTATTATCCTGATGAGAAAATTCGTTATAATGCTGTTGAAGTAATAAAGAATATTGAATCAGAAGAAGCTCTGCGAGCTCTTACTAATGCAAAGAATGACCCTTCTACGCAGGTACGACAAAAAGTGGTGGAAGCCTTTGGGGAAATACAAGATCATCGTACAACGGCAATCTTAATTGAAGCGCTAAAAGATAAAGAATCATCTGTACGCTTAGAAAGCGTAAAAGCTCTAGGGAAAATACGTAGTAACAAAGCTTTAAATTCACTACTTGATATGCTAGAAGACAAAGATTGGGAAGTTCGTCGTGAAGCGGTTGAATCTATGGCTTTATATGGCCAAAAAGCTTCCGGATATTTAGCGAAA
The DNA here is from genome assembly GCF_041508025.1 of Candidatus Uabimicrobium helgolandensis. Classification (NCBI taxonomy): domain Bacteria; kingdom Pseudomonadati; phylum Planctomycetota; class Candidatus Uabimicrobiia; order Candidatus Uabimicrobiales; family Candidatus Uabimicrobiaceae; genus Candidatus Uabimicrobium; species Candidatus Uabimicrobium helgolandensis. The sequence continues at coordinate 7,726,473 of NZ_CP165719.1, read as the reverse complement.
GCTCTTGAAAATGATAGTTTAGTCGTAAAAAAAATAGCTTCGCGTATTCTTTCTCATTTAGGAACAGGAGAAGCTGTTCCTGCACTTATGAAAGCTATATATGACACTGATATTAGCGTACGAGAAAGAGCGGTAATTGCATTAGGACGTATACAAGGAGAAAATTCAATTGTTACCTTGATGTTTGCATTTGAAGATAAAGCTCCACTAGTACGTTTTGCTGCTATTCAAGTTTTAATAGAAGTAGGATCGCGATCGACAATTCATTTATTAAACAAGGCTTTGAAAGATCCAGAACCTCTTATTCGTGAAAGAGCGAATACTGCTATTCAAGAAATACTCAATCGCGAGGAGGTTTAAGAGCTTGTTATAAAATTATTTTAAGGCACATAATTGTTCCTTTTAACTTCTAATTTAGTTATTTTTTTATTACAAAATTGTTACTTTGCGCTAAAAAATACCTATAGAAGCTAAAATGCTAGAATTTTTCACTTTCAACTAATTTTGTAATAGGCTCTTGGAGATATAATTTAATTATGTCTCGAAGAGTCGCTGTAGAAATAACTTTTGTATAACAAAGCTATTTGGCGGGTAGGCTCTAAAGTGTTTAATGTAGGCGATAAGGAACGCTATCTGTGAGACAATTACGGATTGCCATCAATAGTTTCTATAGGAATTAGTATGGGTACAGATAAAAACAAGCAAAAAAAATACGTTTCAGTGCGCAAAGCTTTAAGAGAGCTAAGAGTTGACGAAGGTGAGCTTAAAAAAATCATTGAAGATGGCGGAATTAAAGCTTATCCTTCTGAAAAAAACAATGTAAAATTCGACGCAGATGAAATTGAAAAGTATCGAACTTCGCGCGTACAAAGTAAAGAACAAGACCCTAAAATTGCCGATGAGAGTTTATACGAGTCGGCTGATGTTTCTTTTGATAGTCTCTTTGTTAGTCAATCCCAAGGACGTTCTGCAGCATCATTGACAGAAGAAATTCCGCAGGAACCAGATATTTTATTTGGCCCATCAACAGCCCCCAAACAAAATATCAAAGACTTTTTAAACAAGAAAAAACCGGAACCTGTTTCGCCAGTAAAGGCAATTCAAAACATACGTAGTCGCGAAAAAAGCACGACAGGTATCGTTTCTTATGGCTTGTTTATAGTGATTATTATGCTTGTATCTATCAACAGCTTTTTATTACTACAAGTAAATACTCCTTCTGACTTACCACAGATAAAAACAACAAAAACAGTTAGCGATGAACTCCTACCAACTCTTTCGATTATGGGAGATGTTTCTCCGGCAAAAATTCAAACAATTATCAGTCCGATAAACGGAAAAATAGATAAGTTACTTACAAATAAAAAGCTAAATAAAGACCAGCAAATTATGCACATTAGTGCTCGGAAAATAAGTGAAAAAGAATCAATCAATTTACAACAGGCTTTATTAGCCTGGGAGTTACAAAAAAAGAAAATAAAAAACTTGCCAGCAAAAGCCCAAAAGGAAATTTCTCAGATTTCGGAGATGTATCGCAAAAGTAATCGCAAGTTGGAAAATAATCGAAATGCTTGGCAAAAAGATATCGGGAATTTTGCCAAAAATGTTAAGTATAATGCTTTTAGTGTATGGTTAGAATTACAAAAAGCACAACAGAATTATATTATTGCACAGAGCAATCAAAATGCAGGAAATATGTCTATAAATGCACCTTTTGTAGGAATTTTACATAGTTCTTATGTAAAAGCAGGCGCAAATGTAGAAGTTGGACAAGTTTTAGGTGAGTATTATTCAACAGTAAATGAACTTCAAGTAGAGATAAGTAAAAAAGAATACCAACAAATAAATCTTGAAACTACAGTGACTGTTATTTTACCTAACGACGAAGAGGAAAAAGGAAAAATCCGCAGTGTTGTTGTTAACGGTGAGATTGTAAAGCTGGGAATATCAATAAAGACACCTCTTAATCTTGGAATGAAATTACGCGCAATATTTTCACTAACTAAAATACCTGAATGTATTTTGGTTGAGCGTCGTGCTCTTTTTTTTGAAAAAGACATTCGCGGAAAAAACCAAGCAATGCTTTGCAAAGTCTTGTATAAAAAAGAGAAAATTTTTGTATATCCCGTGAGTGTTGCTACTGGATATTACGACGAAGAATATATTCAAATACTCTCAGGAGTTGATTCAGGAGAGACAATTGCGATAAGTAAGACAATTCCTCTTGCTGCTTTAAAATCAGGACAAGAAGTACAAAAGTAGGCCAAAATAAATAATACATCCTAGGAATTTCTGATTATGAGTAAAACAATACACGATATGTTTTCAAAAATCGCAGGTACGTACGACAGAACAAATAGCGTTCTTTCTCTAGGTATTCATCATTTGTGGCGACGTACACTTATCAAGATGAGTCAAGTAAAAAAAGGTAATGCTATTCTTGATTGTGCAACAGGGACAGGCGATGTTGCCATTGCTTTTTATAAGAAAAATGGTAATGATGGACGAATAGTTGGTTCTGATTTCTGCGCTCCAATGCTTGAGCTTGCGGAAAAAAAATCTAAAGAAAAGTACCCTGAAATTGAATGGCAAATAGAAGATGCACAAAACCTATCTTTTGCAGATGATTCTTTTGATATAGCAACAATTTCATTTGGTATACGTAATGTTGATTGCACAGAAGAGTGCCTAAAAAGTATGGCGCGCGTTGTAAAACCTGGAGGACGAGTTCTCATCTTAGAATTTGGTCAACCACATTGGCCAATTAAGCCTTTTTTTAATTTGTATAGCGGATATATACTTCCTTTCATTGGTGGTATGATTAGTGGAGAGAAAACAGCATACAAATATTTAAATACATCATCGGCTCAGTTTCCTACAGGAAAAAACTTTGTGGCTCTTATGGAAAAAACGCAAGCTTTTTCTGAAGTGAAGTATAAATCTTTGACTTCAGGTGTTTGTTATATTTATGTGGGAATAGTTGCTTCGTAATTTTTTGGGACAATGGCTATGGATGATTTAGAACAAAAATTTTCAAAAGCTCCGCATGATACGCAGATATTTGACAAGCTGGTACACAAATATACAAGAGAAGAATGTTGGGAAGAACTAATTCATTTGCATATAGATCATGCAAATGCTATTAAAACAGAGACTAAAGGTGAGGCATATCGTTATTACATCCAGGCCGTAAGATTGCAAAAATTGCATCAGGAATTCTCCGAACAGACACTTGAGGTATTACAAGTATGTATGAGTTTATTACCGGAAAGGGATGAAGCATTTCTCGAAATGGAAATGCACTATCAAAATAAAAAAAACTGGTCAAAACTCATTGATATTTACTCTAAAAAACTTGAACACACATCGTCTGTTGCTACCCAAGAAGAACTATTGTTAAACATAGCAAATATTTACTTTCTTGAATTGAAAGATTTGCAATCTGCAGCAAATATTTACGAAAATGCCGCGAAAGTAAATTCGCAAAATAAGATTACTTTATTCCGACTTTTAGATATATATGAAAAGCAACAACAACATGAAAAACATGGCGATATTTTGCAATCACTCATCGAACTCGGTGAGCTACCAGAAGAAAAAGATCGTTACTATTTTCAGTTGGCTGAATTACAATTTGAGCAACAGTTTTATCATAAGGCAGCGGCATCTTATCGGAAAATTGTTGGAATGCACTACCAAGAAAAAATTGTTGAACGTTTACAAAATATATACAAGGATGATCCTGAAAATCTTGTCATTGTTTTGAACCAAAAATTGAATATATTAAAACATAAAGATGAAAAAACGAAGACTTACTTACAACTTGCATCTTTAAAGGATCAGCACTTTTCAGAATTAGACACAGCACTTTTATTTTATGAAAAAGCACTGTTGCTAAAACCTGATCTCGATACAATTGAAAAAATTTGCGACGTTTTATGGCGAAAAGATAATACTCACGCATGGTATCTATACAAAAAACAAAAAATTGTGATGTTGAGTAGTAAACAAGAAAAAGCGTATGCATTACATAGCTGTGCTGTAGATTTGAAAAGTAGTAAGCAAAGTGAAGAGAATATTGATCGTTTAATCGAAATTTATAAAAACATTTTAGAATTATCACCTCAAGATAGTATAGCCATTGATTATTTGACAAAAACCTATCAAACTCTGCATAATTACGAACAGCTAGTTAAAATTCTTGTTCACAAATCGAAATACAGCTCATTAGCCGAAAGAGTCTCTATTTATATACAAATTGCTAAATTGTTATCAGAATCACTAAACCAGCAAGAAGAAGCAAGTAGCTATTATCAAAAAGTAATGGCTATTCAAGGAGATCATAATGAAGCTCTGTTGCAATTGCGTAATAAATATACGGAAAGTAAAGACTATGGCGAGTTAATCAAGGTAATTGAAGATGAGATTCGCTTAACAGCAATAGATCCAGAAATTCGTTATCACGAAATCGGTAAAATATACGAAGAGCATCTACAACAGTATGAAGATGCGATTGTTTACTTTAAGAAAGCAATCGCTGCAAATACTCTTTTTTTACCTTCTTACGTATCTCTTCGTAATTTGTATCAAAAAATGGGAAATACAGAACAAGTGATTTCTGTTGGTGAGAAAGAAATTGCTGTTAATGAAAACAAGCAAGAAAGTATTGAGTTACATTTCCTATTAGCAAAAGCATATGATGGGCATAACGATGAAAAACAAGAGTATCATTTGCAAAAAATTTTATGTTACGAACCTGACGAAGCGACTGCAAGTGATCTTTTGTTGCAAAAATATGCTGGAAACAGTGATTGGCAAAACTATATTGACTTATTGCTAAACAAAGCAGCTTTTCAGCCTTACGCAGAAGAAATTGTTGATCTTTACAAACAAGTAGCTTCTGTATATGAAGAAAAGTTATCTGATCTTGTATCTGCAAAAAAATACTATATTAAAATGCACTACCTACAGCCAACAGAACTTGAAACTATACGCAAACTAAGTGAAATTTGTAAAGATTTACAACAAACGACAGAACAAATTAGTTATTTGCAAAAAGAAGTGACTCTTCTTGAAGATCAAGATGTTGCAGCACAAATAGAACGTTCTATTGGTGACATATATATTGCTGAAAACAAAAGTATACAAGCAATTTCTTTTTACGAAAAGTCATTGACAAGGTCGCCAAATAATATAGAAGTGCTTCTTCTTTTGGAAGAATTGTACAACTCAAATAAAATAGAGAAAAAATTAATTGCCAATTTAGATAAACAGACCTTTTTAGTTGATGATGTAAAACGTCGAGTTTTATATAAGCGTTTAACTGAGTTGAATGAAGATATTGATGTTAAGATTTCATATTTACAAAAATGGCAAAACCTAGATTTTGCAGCAGCATACGATGATTTAGAATCTTGTTATGCGCAAAAAGAGATGTGGCGAGAACTGTGCGACTTATACGCGAAAAAATTAGCCCAAGAAGAACAGTTAGATGTATTGCGAAAAGCAACAAATATTTATGAACAATACATTGATGATAATTATAAATTGCAAAAATTGTATATTGCAATGTTGAAACATTCAAATGATGCATCTTTAATCGATAAATTGGAAAAAGTAAGTTATAAAATAAGTGATTGGAGTAAAATCCTTGAAATTTGTGCGCTTAAGCTAGCCAAAGGAAAGCAGCAAAAAATTTACGAGCAAATGGGAGATATATATGCTAACTATATTCCCGACATTGATAAAGCAATTGACTCTTACAATGAAGCTCTGAAAATAAATACACAAATGGAGATTTTTGAAAAACTAAAATCGCTACACAAAATTAAGTTAGATTATAGTAAAATTGTTGATATTATTAAGAAACAAATTGGATTAGCGGAAGTGCACGATCAGCATGATCTATATATAGAGTTAGGTCTTCTTTATTTTCACCATTTACATGATTACAATCACGCCGTTAAATACTATCAAAAAGCTCTAGATCTAGATTGTAACTCTTTGCTTGCTCTTAAAAATTTAGAACTGGTAAGTTTGAGTAGTAAAAAATATGAACTGCTTATTGATGTTCTAACTAAAAAACAAAAACTTCTGGGGGATGCAGAAATTGATTTGCAAATAGCGAATATTTACCAATCTTTTTTAGAGAAACCAGAGAAGGCCATTGCGATACTAGAAGATGCATCAGAAAAGTATAGTAATAATATCCAAATAAAAGAAAAGCTATGTTCTATATACAGAGAAAAAGAAAATTGGGAAAAGCTAATAAATCTGTATGGCAAACGCGAGAAACTCGCAAAAATAAATCTTGATCGCGCTCATTTTTTGTTTTTACAAGGTAAAATATACGAAGAAGAATTGTTTGATCAAAAAACGGCAGCAAAAATATATGTGAAAACATTAACCGTTATTCCAGATCATCTTCCAGCAATCAAATCTTTGCAACGCGTATACCAAAAAGAAAGTAACATTGAAGCGCTTACTGAATCGTATTTGGCTGAATTAGCCATCGGTGGTATTTCGCGTAAAAGAAAAGAAGCACTACACATTTTTTGCGCTGAGCTCTTTGAAAAAAACCTCGACCAAAAAGATTGGGCTGTTACTCATTATTTGCAAGTTCTAAAAATAGACGCTAACAACTTAGTTGCAATAAGAGGTTTGCAAAATTTATACCGCGAAAGAAAACAATATGATAAGTTAAAACATGTTCTTTTTGCCGAACTTTCTATTGAAAAAAATGTGAGACGTTTATTTCTTGTAGAAAAAGAGCTTGCAGAAATTGCACTATTACAGTTTGAAGATTTTGCTGAAGCTACTACATATTACATAAAAGCACATGAAACGCTTCCTGAAAAACGCGAAATATTTGATCGATTAAAAACATTACTTCGCAACCAAGAACGCTGGGAAGAATACGCTAAGTATGTAGAAAAAGAACTAGAACATCTTGCGCCACAGAAAAAAAGAAAAATGTATCTAGATTTAATTGAAATTTATCAAACACATCTAGAGAAAAAAGATCGGGCTATTTTTCTTTTAGAAAATATGATTGATGAATTTGGTACAGATCTTTCCCTATTAGAGAAATTGCAGGAACTTTACGGAAATGATTATGATGTTGTTAAATATATCAATTTATTAAATCAGAAGTTAGATTTTACTCTCGAAATAGACAGTTTAGTTGATTTGCATTTTGAAATTGGTAGTTTAAAATTAAACAAAATAAAGAACTTTGACGAAGCTGTTGTTCATTTTCAAAAAGCATTGGAGTTAAAACCTCAAAGTAAAAAGATCTTTAATGTTCTTGCAAAGTTGTATACGAAACAAAAAGAATGGCAAAAGTTAATAGAACTGTATTCACTGCGAGTTCGCTATGTCAAGAAGCCTCAAAAAGAACGTGAATTCTTTTACAAAATGGGTACTATATTCGAAAAGAAATTAAAAAACACAACTGAAGCAATCAAATATTATGAATTAGCTCTAACAAATGAAGACGATGTAGATAGCGATTTACCGACAGCTCCGCTACGTAGTATTCGGAAATTATGTGAGGCGAAAAGAGATTGGACGAGTGTTGTAGAATATTTAATGCGTGAGATTGCGCTTGTAAAGGTTTCAAAAGAACGTGCAACACTTTACTATAAATTAGCGCGTATCTGGGAGCAAAAACTAGCGCATCCTCATCAAGCTGTAAAGTATTATTTAAAAGTGCTTGATGATCATTACCACGAACCAACAGCAAAACATGCAATTGGCTTGCTTAAAGGGATTAAAGACTATACGTCGTTGTGTCAATTACTAGAGAAAATGATACAGCGTTGCGCTGATAATAAGAAAACATACTTATTATGTGAGTTGGGAAATATATTATTCCTAGAAGAAAAAGATCCGGACAAAGCGATTGCTATTTATCGTGAAATCTTGATATTAGATAAAGATAATATTGAAGCTCTTGGTGCTCTCGAAACGATTTACGAACAGCAACGAGACTGGGAAAATTTAGTTGAAGTAAAACAACAAAGACTACTCTCTGCAAAAGATAAAAATGATAGATGTAATCTTCATATAGATTTAGGCCGTACATATGAACATTACATATTCTTAGAGAAAGATGCTATTTACCATTATAAAGAAGCTCTCTTACTTCATCCGCGAGATGTGAATTTACTTCATACCCTACAGCATCTTTATAAGAATTGGGGATATTTTGAACCGTATATTGATTTATGCCACCAAGAAATCTCAATTATCGGTGACCACAATCGCAAAATATATTTGTGGAGTGAAATGGCCACTGTGTGGGAAAATCGTCTATTTGAAAATAATGCAGCAATTGTTTGCTATAAAGAAATTATCAAAATAGATTCGCACCATAATAATGCAATCGTTGCTCTTATACGCCTGTACAATTATATCGAAGACTATGAAAACTTAGTTGATATTTATAAGTTACAAATCACATTAGCAACAAAAGCAAATATTGCAGAAGAAGTTATTCCTTTGCAACTGACAACAGCAAATATTTTGTATCATCAACTAAATAAACTTGACGAAGCAGAAGATGTATTTAAAAAAGTACTGCAAGTTTCATCGGAAAATGAGCAGGCCCTTGAAGCTTTACAGAAGCTATACAAAAGAAAGAATGATATCGAGGGGCAAGGAAATGTTATTGAAAAGGCTATACTTCTTGAAAAAGACCGCCAAAAACAAGCAGAATTATATGAACAATTAGGTGAAATTTATCAAAGCGATGATCGATTTCAAGAAAGAGCGATAGACGCTTATGAAAAAGTTTTTGAAATTACAGAAAATAGCAAAACCCTTTTTACTTTACAAAAATTGTATAGAGACTTACACAACAACGAGCTGTTGATAGGAACAAATCGCAGATTGTTGCAAATAGATTTAACGAATAAAGAGCAAGCTGATTTACATTTTGAAATAGGATGTATTTTACAAGAAAAATCGATAGAAAAAGCGATAGAAGAATTCCAAAAAACATCAGAGCTTTTGCCTTCCTATAAGGAAAATTTTAAAAAATTGGCAGAGTGTTGGTATAAACTACAAAACTGGTCAGAATTCATAGTAGCAATAGAAAGACAAATTGCAGAAGAAAGCAATCGTAAACTTATTAGTCAACTGTTTTTCCAAATAGGCAAAGTATATTTTGATGAATTAAAGGACGTGGATCAAGCGAAAAACTACTACCAAAAATCGATAGAGTATGATCGCCAAAATACACTTGCTATTTACAACCTCGCTGATATTTTCTACGATTGTAAACTATGGATGGCTGCCCGAAATCTATATCAACAATTAACTCATCTTTCTTCTGACCACTACAAAATGCATGAAATATACTATACTTTAGGAAATATTGCAGATAAACTGCAAGATACCGAAGCAGCTATTTTATGTTACCAAAAATCATTAGAAAATACTCCTGACTATCCATTATCTTTAGATCGCTTAGCAAATTTATATTATGATAATTCTCAGTGGGATGAAGCATTGTTATATTATATGAAACTAGAAAATTCTCCTGTTCGTGACAATGAAATTGATATGGTTAAAGTTTCGTTACGTTTAGCGATTATAAAAGATAAGATGGGGATGACGGAAGGAGCTATTGATGGTTATATTCAACATCTAAAAGATAATGCCGATGAAATAGTAGTGCTTGAAGGCCTTGCAAGATTAAATGTTGAAAAATGTGAATGGGATCTTGCTCTTGAACATTACGAAAAATTACTGAGCTTAAAAGAGCAAGACGATAAAGATACAATAGAAAAAATAGCTGTTATTCACGAAAGAAAAGATAATTGGTCTGCTGCTCAAAATTTATATGGAAAACTTTGCGAACAATCCCCAGATAATATTGATTTTTTAGAGAAATATATCGCTGTAAGCTGTGAACTGCAAGATTGGAAAAATGCTCAATCATATGTTGAAAAACAAATGGATATGTGTGAAAATAATTTTCAAAAAGTTTCATGTATTATGTCTTTGGCAAAAATACACTGGAAAGGAGGACGTGATCCAGAAAAAGCGACTCCTTTTTATGAAAAAGCCTTGCAGATTATGCCGCAAAATTTCCAAGCAATTCATGAAATAGCAAAAATTTCTATTCACGAAGAAAAATATCAACAAGCTATTGACTCATGTAATAAATACTTACAAAATTTTACAGAAGATGATGAAGAGTATAAGTCAATACTTAGTATACAAGCCCTCTGCTATTTAAAATATTTAGAAGAGCCACAAAAAGCAGCAAAAATTTATGAAAAGATATGCGAAATTGATCCTGATCATACTGAAGCACATGCCGCACTAGCGAATATCTGGGCAAAAGATAAAAAGCAGATGGAAAATGCTGCTACTGAACATTTTTATTTAATTTTGAAAGATCCTTTTCGTCGTGATTCATATAACAAGTTATTTGACCTGTATAAAAAAGACAACTTATTTGATAGGATGTATTTGTGTTGTCAAGCTGCTTCTTTACTGGGAAAATTGCTTCCAAAAGAAAAACTCTTTTTTGAAAGCGTTACTCCCCGAGTAGCTTCTGGTTGGTTAGAGACAGTCACTCAAGATAAATTTATTCCTCAGGCATCACGCGGAACACTTTATGATGTGATGTCTTCTATTGATATGTACACAGACAAAGCTTTTGCTCCTCTTTGGGACAAATACCCTTCACTAGAAAAAAAAGAGAGTTTCAAAAGTAACGAAGAAATTGAAATACAGGATTGTATACATCGTATAATAAAATTTTTATCTCTTGATCAAGTGAGTGTGTATACATATGAAGGCAGCGATATTTATTTAGAAAATACAAACCCGGTGAGTATTGTTATAGGACTATCTTTGTGGAGAAAGTTAACCAAAAAAGCGCAAAAGTTTGTGTTAACTCGTACCTTATTTTATGCTGCTCGCAAACAGGTTATGGCGTATAAATTGACTAATAAAGAATACGCTAATTATATATCTGTTGTCGTTGAGTCTTTTGCTGATACGGGGAAGCCTGTTTCTGAAAACCAAGAAACTATTATGCGCAAATTGAGAAATTCTTTGCCAAGAAAAATAAAAAAACAACTAGAAGAACGCATGGACGTTCTAACTGAAGTATTTCAAGCAGACACAAATATCTTCCGTTTGAATTTAGAAAAAGCAGCAAATAACTGTGGACTTTTAATGTCAGACTCTTTAAAGTCTTCAATGGAAGGATACTGTGCAATAAAAAATATTGATGTAAGCCAGTTTCAAGATGCAAAATACATAGATATGATAAAAGAGTTGTTTTGTTTCAACATATCAGAAGAACACAGTATATTGCGTAGAGAACTAGGTCTTGAAGTTAAGTGGTTAAAATAGAATGCGACAAATTTTTATTTCGCTGCAAGTTGTCGTGGTCATCTATAAAGAAAAATGTCGGTAAACAAAAGGCTCGGTAGGAACCTAATATTAATATAAAATGTATTAACTGAACACCTACGATGCTGTGAGGATATGTACCAAGGAGAATAACCAATGAGTGAATTAGAGATACTTCCTGTTGTACTAAAACAGATCCACGAAACATCCCAAACTGGGACATTGATGGTTGAAAACGATGAAGAAGAAATATTTATTTACTTAAAAGAAGGTATGATCCGTTCTTTAGCTTTCGCTCACGGAAAATCTATTCTGGCTGAAAGCCTAAGAAATTTCGACAAAATCAACAAAGAAACTTTGCGCGCTATTTTCTTTAAACAACGAGAAATGATTACTTCGTTACTTGATGCTTTACGCAATTGCGAAAGTGTTCCTGATGAATTTAAAGATGAAAATTTTCTAGCCAATATTTGTCGCAACCAAATAGAAGAAGAATTGTACGATGCTCTAAATTGGGAAGGTATCAAGTGCGAATTTATGCAAAATGAGCTTAGTGAAGAGGTTTTTGATCTCGACCTTGTCAACTTACCGATTAATATTAAATTTGAAGCCTTGTTAATGGAAGCAGCTCGGCGCGCAGATGAGTGGGAAGTGATCAAAGAAATCATACCAACAACAAAAGACATTCCTGCAAAAGTAGTTGCGCAAAGTGAGAGTAAAAGTGAAGATGATAAAAGAATTTTTGACAAAATAGACGGCAAACTCAATATTGACGAAATTCTTACTCTGGTTCGTTTATCGAACTTTCAGGGTATGAAAATAATGTCTGATTTAATCAAAACCGAAAAAGTGCGACTTAAAACTGTAGATGAAATAGCGAAAATGACGCGTTTAGATTCAATTAGAAACGATGGCGAAAAGTGTATTTCTATTTATGAACTTTTGGAAAGTAAAGGTTACAAAGATTACGAAACCATCAGTTGGCTTGCGCGTGCTTACGACAAAAAAGGCTTAACTGCGAAAGCGGCTGTTAAATACAATGAACAAGGCCAAATTGCGTTCGATGAAGATAAATACGAGGAAGCAACAAAAGCATATAACAAAGTTGTTGATTTCTCTCCCGACAACCTTGAGGCATACGAAAAACTAATTCACTGTTACTACAAATCTAGTTTGTTAGAAAAAGCCGCTGAAGTTTCGGCTGTTTATGCGCGTAAGATCTCTGTTAAAGATAAACGCAAGGCGATTATGGTACTAGACGAAGCGAATAAAAATTATCCTTCGAGCTCTAGTAACTTAGAATTGATGGCGTCTTTGTATATCGAGATGGGCGACAAAGAAAATGCTATTTCCGTGTATTATATTCTTGCGATGTTAATGAATAAGCAAAAAAAGCCAGAACTGGCACTTAGCGCGTACCGTAAAATACTTGCTATTAATCCCAATGATTTCCATGCGCAAATAGAATTAGGCGATGGTTTAATTAAACTAAATAAACACAATGAGGCTGTTGATCAATATAAAAACTTAGGGAAATCGATTTTTAGCGAAATGAAAGATGCAAAAGGCAATGAACGCGGTTCTGAAGATGCGCTGATCGAAGTTTGTAAGTGGATTATAAAATACGAGCCAGAATCAATTATTGCTCGCGATTGGCTGTGCGAAGCTTATGTTCATAAGAAGAAAATAGAAGAAGCGATTAAATCATTAAAAGAAAATATTGAATTATTAAAAAAATCTGACAATAAGGATTCTTTAGTAACGCGCTTACGTAAGTTAATTAAGTTGGATCCAGATGACTTTAATAACCGTAAGCTTCTTTCCAGTATACTGTTTCAGATGGAGAGGCGTTCGGAGTCTATTGCGGAATTAATTGATTTGGGGACCCATTTTTACGATAGAAGTGATTTACGTAAAGCGCGCGAAGCATTTGAATCACTATTGTCAATAGATCCATTTAATTTACATGCACGGCATTGTCATGCAAATATACTGCGTCAATTACACCGACATGCGCGCGCGGTAGAAGAATATCGTTTAGTAGGATATTTGGCTAAATCTCTTGGTATGCACAAGGAAGCGATAGAAGCTTTTTCAAAAGTAATCGAACTAGCTCCTGGAACAGAACGCGCTCAGTATATGGAAATAGCTCACTTATACGAATGTTTAGGTGAATATGAAGAGGCGGTAAATTATTATTTTACTTATGCAAAGAAAAGTCTTACTCATGGAAATTATGGCGAAGTAAGACATATATGTTCGCGCATACAAGAATTGAAACCGCAACACGATGGTGCGAAAAGTTTGAAAGAACAAGCTGAGACCAAGCTGGAACTTATGCCACGACTAATCTAGGTAAGAATTATATGTCTCAAAATTTAATTGAAAAAATTACCCAAAATTTCACCACTAATAAAAATGAAAAAGTTTATAGTGGTGATTATGTTCAAGTACAACCACATTATATAATGACACATGATAATACTGGTGCCATTATACCTAAATTTAAGAACATGGGCTTTACAAAAATAGCTCAAAAAGACCAAGTAGTGTGCGCTTTAGACCATAATATTCAAGATAAGAGTATCGGTAATAAACAGAAATATCAGAATATTGAAAAATTTTGTGACCTACACAATATCGATTTTTATCGCGCAGGAACGGGAATTGGTCATCAAATCATGTGCGAAGAAGGGTATGCTTGGCCAAATACTTTTGTGGTTGCATCTGATAGTCATACTAACATGTATGGTGGTTTAGGATGCTTGGGAACACCGGTAGTTCGGACTGATGCCGCAGTGATTTGGGGAACGGGACACACATGGTGGCAAATTCCTCCTGTGGCAAAAGTTGAATTTATTGGAAAACTTTTACCAGGTGTTACTGGAAAAGATGTAATTATTGCTCTTTGCGGTTATTTTAATCAAGATGAAGTGCTTAATTACGCTATTGAATTTTGCGGAGAAGGAATTAGTGAATTAGCTATTCACGATCGAATGACAATTGCCAACATGACGACTGAGTGGGGTGCTCTTGTTGGATTATTTCCAATAGACAGTAATACAATTTCTTGGTTGTGCAAAAGAGCTGATTTTTTACAAAAAAAACTAAATGGAAAATTACACTCGCGCATTTCTCCTGAGCGTATAAATGAATTACTAAAAAAACCGTTAACTTCAGATTCCAAAGCTATTTATCATAAATACTTGCAAATAGACTTAAGTACAATCACTCCCCATGTGAGTGGGCCAAATTCAGTAAAAGTAATGACCTCTGTTGCTGATCTTGAGAAGCGCAATATTCAAATTAACAAAGCATATTTAGTTTCTTGTGTAAACAGTCGGGTAGAAGATCTTGCACAGGCAGCGCACCTTTTACAAAAACAAAAAATACATAGCGATGTGAAATTTTATGTGTCTGCTGCTTCAGAGGAAGTACAACAGGAAAGCATTCGCTGCGGAGATTGGCAAGTATTTCTAGATGCTGGAGCTTATATCTTACCCCCAGGGTGCGGACCATGTATTGGTCTTGGTGAAGGTATTCTTGAAGAAAATGAGGTTGCTATTTCTGCCACGAATCGAAATTTCAAAGGGCGTATGGGGGCAAAATCAGCAAACGTCTATTTATCTTCTCCTGCTGTTGTTGCAGCATCTGCTGTAGCAGGAAAAATTGTTTCTCCGCAAAAAATAAAGGCACGTCCGGTAATTCAGGCTTTCTCAGAAACAATTACGACAACGAACATCGTTGAGAATCGCGAATTTATTGATCGCTTTCCTAAAAAGTACCAAGGTAAAAGTGTTTTATGTCTTCAAAATAACATAAATACAGACGGAATTTATCCTGGGAAATATACTTATATAGATCATTTTTCTCCACAACAACAAGCAGAAGTTGCGATGGAAAATTATGATGTGCGATTTACAAAAATTGCGCGCAGAGGTGATATTCTTATTTGTGGATTTAATTTTGGAACAGGTAGTTCGCGAGAACAGGCAGCGACAGCCTTAAAGTATTTTGGTATACAAATGCTTATTGCAGGCTCTTTTAGTCAAACTTTCAAACGCAATGCTATTAATAATGGATTTTTAGTTGTAGAAGCTCCGCAACTAGTACGTGATTTGCAGGAAAAACACACAGAAACAACTATTCGTTTGGAAACAAATGTTGAAATCGATTTTGCAAAATCAAGTATTGTTGTAAATAATAAAAAATATTTACTAGAATATTTGCCAAAAATAATTCAAGAATTAATTGTTGACGATGGTATCCAAAACTGGATATGTCGCTAAAATTTCACTATACTGGAAGGATTTTTTATGAAAAAATTAGCCATACTTCTTGTGGCTTTTGCTGTAAACTTTGTTTTCGCAGAAGATATAGATAAAAAATTAGCAGAACAAGTAAAAAATGAAGCTGTTAAAATGAAGGATGAGTTAGACAAAAAAAATTATAAATATATTGGAGAAGTTACACACCCTAAAATCATCAAAGTTATTGGTGGTGTGGAGAATGTAATTACGATGACAAAGCAAGCAATGGAGCAACAAGCGGCATCTGGTTTTTCTCTTGCTTATGTTTTTCATGAACCAACAAGTATTTATACTCATATGAGTAAAGAAACTGTAGACAAGGTAGAAAAAGAAGTTGTAGAGTACATTGTTTTTATTCCTACACATATGACTACTGAGAATGCTGATATGAAAATATCGGTTGAAGGTTATATGATCGCAACTTCAAAGAATAAGAACAAATGGTATTTGTGTAATGGTGGTTCGAATAAAGCCCAAGCGCAACAACTTTTAGACTTTTTATTCCCTGGTTTTGTTAAAGTAGTTGATGGGAAGTCATCAATTGAGTTGCCAAAAATAGATCAGAAAACTGAGTTTAAAAACGCAGAAAAGAAATAACATCTAAATGATATTTTGAATTAAGAGCTTGTTACAAAATGGTTATTTATTGCAAGTTTATGTATTTTGTGCTTGTGACAGAATTTTTTTAGACTCTGATGCAATCATAAAAATTCTATTATTTTTTGCTTAAGCCCAATTTTGTAACAGGTTGTTTATTGTGTCCTTGAATAATTTCTTTATTCGTATAGTTTATCGCTCTTAACTTGCAACTGCTCGAAATTAAAACCCCGTACCATCACTTAGATACAATCCATATTCTTACATAATCTTTACTGTGTCGTCTCTCTTTTATAATATTTGTAGGGGACAGTCAAATTTGAATATACTTGTTTTATTTCCCAACGATTATGATATTTTTTTTCTGACCCAACAAAGGTTTCCTGATTGCAATTTCTTTTTTGAAGGTAGTGGTGATATTGTTGCTCATTTAGAGCAATTCTCTATTGATCACTTTATCGAAAAAACGACAAATAAATATCAAGATATTGATGGTGTCATTTGTACCCAAGATTATCCTGGGATGTTAGTAGCAGCTATTCTTGCTTTTAAGTGGCAATTACCGACATGCCGACCAGAAACTACAATAGTTTTACAACATAAATACTACAGTCGATTACTACAACAGGAATGCTTACCTGATAACACCCCTCGTTTTATGCCTCTTTCTTTAGAACAAAATTTCGATGATTGGGATTTTGGTTTTCCTTGCTTTATTAAACCTGTGAAATCGGTTTTTTCCTTTTTAGCGTCAAGGATAGAGAACAAAGAACAGTTACATAATTTTGTTGATAAAAGCAAAGAACAATTGAGATCTTTTTCGAAACCTTTTAATGATGCATTAAAGCATTATCCTCAATTTTGTATCGATGCTAACCACTTTATTGTTGAGGAAGTATTAGGTGGTCTACAAGTAACATTAGATGGATTTTCATGGAATGGTGATGTTTCTATTACCGGAATTGTTGATTCGGTAACATACCCTGGCAAAGAAAGTTTTCATAGCTTTGAATATCCTTCAAAACTTCCGAAACAGGTCCAAGATAGAATGATCCACATGGCAAAAACTTTTATGTTGCACACTAAGTATCAACAGGGCATGTTTAACATTGAGATGTTTTATGACAAAGATCGGGATAAAATAGATATAATTGAAGTAAATCCAAGAATGTTTTTCGCTGCAGCGGATTATTTTGAAAAAGTAGATGGACTTAATACTTATAACATGTGTTTGGATATTGCTGTGGGCCGCGAGCCTAATATTCCAAGTACGATAGGGAAATTTAAAGTGGCGGCAACATTTACTCCACGTTTGTTTGAAGATAAACTGGTGCGTCGTATACCTTCTTCGGAAAACATAAAAAAGATCAAGCGGCAATTTCCAGATATGATTTTGAAAATTGAGCATAAAGTCGGACAGAAACTTTCAGATACAGTACAAAGTACAGGCAGCTATAAATACGCAGTACTGAATTTGGGAGGAAATAGTTGGGGAGATTTATACCAACGTTTTCAAGAAATTATGAATATGCTTGATTTTGAATTTGGACCATTGGAGTAATGTTCCGTGTTCTTATAATGTAAAGCGCTCGAAAAAATAGGTAATACTTCAAATAATAATAGTTCTAGTCTTTTGTTTTATGTTTGAGGTTTTTGTATTGTAGAATTTGTTTGTGTTGATAAATAACAACTGTGGTAAGTGCAACAATAACAAGTGCCAAAACAATGATTATGAATACTAAAGTTTTTCTATAGTGTAGAAAATTTTTGATCTTGCGCCACTTGTTCCACTTGGCTGATACAGGCTTATCATGCAAAAAATGTTGCAAATCTTTGATAAATTCAGCGGTGTTTTGATAGCGTTTGCGCGGATTTTTCTCTAGACATTTGAAGCAAATAGCGTCTACAGCTATAGGGGTTTGCGGCGAAAAACTGCGCAGAGATAAAGGTTCACGATGGACTACTTGATATAGCACATCGAGATAAGATGTGCCAATAAAAGGTGGACGCCCTGTGAGGAGTTCATGCAGGGTAACACCTAGAGAATAAATGTCACTTCTCTTGTCAACAATATCGCTTTTAGCCTGTTCTGGCGACATGTATGCTGGAGTTCCAAGAACATCTCCTGTTTTAGATATACTGTCATGGGAATTCATCTTTGCCAAACCAAAGTCCATTACTTTGGGTTCCTTATTTTCGTCAAGCATTATATTTGAAGGTTTTATATCGCGGTGTACAATTCCACAGCTATGAGCATACCCTACTGCCTGAGTAACTTTAATCATAATTACAATGATTTGCTCTATCGTAAGAGGATTACTGCGTAAAGAATCTCTCAATGAAACTCCAGAAATAAAATCCATTGTAAAAAAATTCTGTTCATTTTCGTGGCCAATGTCGTATAAAGTAACTATATGAGGGTGGCGTAGTTTAGCAGTTGCTCTTGCTTCGCGAATAAAGCGTTCTATTTCTATTTCACTAGCGCCTTCTCCATATTTTAAAACCTTGAGCGCAACTTCTCTATCTAAATGTGGATCGTGTGCTTTAAAAACGCGCCCCATTCCTCCGCGTCCTATTTCGTGTAAAATTTTATACCGTCCAAAATAAACATTTGCATTCGTTTTACGATGAGAATTATTTTGTATTTTGAGTAGCTCTTCTACCTGTTCTTCCTTTAGATAGTTCAAAAAGCATAAAATTTCACCGATTAGCCAACTATTTTTTTGCTTCTGAATTTCCAAAGCTTCTTCTAGTTTACCTTGAGTAATCCATTTTTTACTAATAGCGATTTCACCAAAAAGCATATTGTTTCCCCTAACATAGTATTAACTCCGAGGCCAATTAATATCATAATCACGTAACTTTTTGGTCATTGTGTTTGCATGTATTCCAAGTATTTGTGCTGCTTTGTTTTGTGTATGTTGTTTTGGGTTTCGTTGTGCCCACTGTTTTGCTTGAAGAAAGACTTGCTTTTCGATGTCTTTAAGTGTGCCACCTTGGGGAAAGAGAACAGGCAAAGTTTTTTCATTATGATTTTCATGTGTAACGAATTCAATGTGTTGTGGTTTTATGATGCCATTTGGTTTGTTTACTTTGTAGTAAGCTCTACGAATTGTAGAGCGCAATTCTCTGACATTACCAGGCCAGTGATGAGTATAAAACAAACGGCGCGCAGAATTGCAAATAGACTTGTGTGCACTATTGGTTTGATTTTCTTCGTCGATGAAGTAATCCATCAGTAAATTGTGATCGTGTATTCCGCGGTGGCGTAGCGGTGGTATGTTGATCATGAATGAGCATAATCTGTAGAATAAATCGGCGCGAAATGTATTTTCGGCTACAAGCTGTTGGAGAGGTTTGTTGTTGGCGCAAATAAGACGTACGTTTACTTGACAAGTTTGTTTACTTCCAAGTGGTTGCAATTTTCCATCTTCAAGTATGCGAAGTAGTTGGCCTTGCGCCTCGTTACTGAGCATACCAATTTCATCGAGAAATAGAGTTCCTTTGTTGGCAAGCGTAAATAATCCTTGCCTTGCTGTTACTCCTGTTGCAATCCCTGTGACGCAACCAAACAGCTCAATACGCTGCATTTGTGGATCACTACTTGCTAGTTCTGCACAGTTGAAGGGAAGATAAGTCTGTTTTGCGCGCTCGCTGCGATAGTGCAAGGCACTGGCAACGAGCTCTTTCCCTGTACCACTTTCGCCGTAAATGAGAACAGGAGAGCAGTTTTGGGTTTTAAACATTTCGATAGCACTGAATACTTGCTCTTCCATAATAGGATCAATGCCTACTATTTTTTTCCCCTCGCAACTCATTCCCATACTTAGAAAGCGCTGTAGACGCTGTGAAAGTCCTGTGGTTTGCGACTCTATCTCACTTTTGGTTTGTTGGCGTAATATTTCGTAGTAACTACTGGTAACAACAGTAACAAAACGAGAAACTTCTTCGGTAGGGAGTGTTTGCGAAGATGCAATATAAATTGCCCCAACTACAATATCCTCTTCTGCAATAAGAGGTAGGCAAGTAAAGGCTCCACAAAAATTCATACTTTTGAACAAACGATCAGCACTCACATTCTCGCAGTGCTCTGGTTGTTTTAACTTTGTTACTCTTTTTAATAAGTGTAGTACTTGTTTGTGTAGAGAATTTTGCTGTGGTAAGTTGAAATTGTAAATAACGTCGTTTTCTGTAGAGACACACAAAATCGCGGAAATATTTTTTCGCTGAGAAAATTCATCAAACATTTTTAGCATTATCGTCCTCATTTCTATGAGTAAGTATCACAAAAACTGTGATTCGATTTTAGCATTTCCCACAAATCTTGAAAACTTTTATTTTCTTAGTTCTTTGTTTATAGCAACTTAGGAACAAATTTGTCTAACACTTTTTCTTATTGGCATTGTTATTGCCTTATCAGAGTTTATTGCGCTCTTCAATCGATTAGCACAATAAGCGATTTGCCAAAAGTATTTATCTGTGCTCACTTAGTTTGTTACTTAACCTCAGATTAAGGATGATTTTATGAAGAAAATAGCTGTTATTTCAGATATTCACAGTAATCTTTGTGCATTTGATGCAGTGCTAGAAGATATTCACAGACGAAATGTAGATGCGATATACTGCTTAGGAGATGTTATAGGCTACGGTCCTCAGCCTATCGAATGCTTTAACAAGGCAATGAAATATTGCGAAGTCATTATCAAAGGAAATCATGAAGAAGGTGTAATTGATGGACCTTTTGGTGTAACTACGATTGCAAGAGAAGCTATGTTGTGGACTAAGAAAATAATGCGCCCTTCTTTTTGTAGTTCTTTGCGCAAAAGAAGAGCATGGGAGTATTTACAAAATTTACCTATTTCTCACACAGAAGACAAATTACTTTTTATTCATGGGTGTCCTCAAGATCCTATGGAGTATTTGATGGAGCGTGATACGGAGGATATTTTTGGTGAAATACCGCAAAAAATTCGCGAAGCTTTTGAGTTAGTGGAACAAATTTGCTTTATTGGACATACTCATTTTCCAGGAATAATTACAGAAGGAAGTGAATGGTTTTCTATTCAAAATTTTGACTATGAATGGGAAGTGGATCCGCATCAAAAAATAGTATGTAATGTGGGTTCAGTAGGACAACCACGAGATCGAGATTGTCGCGCATGTTATGCTACATACGATGGTAAAAAAATCGCATACCACCGCATCCCTTATGACATAAAAGTAACGCAACAAAAAATAGAAGTGCTACCTGCTTTGAATAATTATTTAGCGGAAAGATTAGAGTATGGGAAATGATCTAAAAGGTGCGGAAGGAAGTTTTAGGCGTTTGGAATTTTTACAAGTCAATTTGATTGGTGACCGCCTCTTAATTCTTTAGAATTAAGAGGCGGTGCGCTCTAAAATGATTATTTCTTGTTTTGTATTTTGGTAATTATTTTCTGTATTGTGATAGCATACGTGGGATTTTGTTTGGCTAAAATTTCTAAACCAGGAATAGCTTGTTTTTTCCAGTGATAAAAAATACTCATAACGATTTTTTGCCATTTAGGATTTTTATATAAAATAACTAAATGGGGGTAAGATTTTTCCTGTAAGCCAACTATTGTATGTTTCTTTGTTTGTAAAATCATCAATTTAAATAGGTATGTTATCAGTCTTAATCTCAATTTGTTAGTCTTGATGAAATTGTATTTTTTCTTAGTATGCAGTTAGTCTTTACACAACGAAAGATAACATATATTTACTTGACAGGCAACCTCGAACTCCCTTAGGTTTTGATAAATTATTGCCGTAAAATTTTTCTATGCTATGATGAATTGAACATTTATTTTAGGGAGAATTTTATGAAAAAATTTATTTTCTTGTTCTGTATATACGGAATTTTATGTGCGGACGTTATTTTACAATTCGCTGATGTAGACAAAGAGTTAAAAAATGCGCAAACAAGAGTTTATAAAAAAATAGCGCCAATAATGGCGCATAGTGAAGTTTTAGAAGAAGGTTTTATTCAAAACCAAAGTATTTTCAAAAAACGATCACAGATGCTTTTTGTTAAAAAACAGCAAAAATGGGTGAGATATAGTTATGGGATACGAAAGAATTTTTGTCGCTTTTAACAGGAAAAGCGCCGAGTTTTACTGATATTGAAATAGTCATTTTTTAGATATTATGCGTTTACAATATGATTACTCATCACAAGTCTGGGGGTGTTGGGTAAAATAATTTTTATTTGGAGTAGTTATGAGTTTAGATGAAATAAAGAAAAAACTTCAAATTTTGGAGACCAATTTAGAAAAAGAATCAATAGCTTTTTTTGAAAAATTTGTAACTCCTCACGGAGAATTACAAGTTTTTATTACTGCAAGGTTAATGAAATCTTGTAAGAAAGGCAAGATTTGGAAATCGCGAGAAATGTTGTCGACACTGAAAAACGCTCAATACGGCTTTGATATAAAAGCGTCGCGAAGTCGAGGTGGTAACGATGGTATCTTTCGCATAGATCGCACATTTTCGCCTGTAAATTCGATGATGAAAAAAATATTCAAGTTTATTGATAAACGAGATGGCTTGATGACCGAAATAACTAACAAATTTAATATACCAAAAAGCGATTGGATTGCGGTAAGACTAGTTTCTCATAATTTAAGACTTCTAGGGATTATCGCAATTACAAAACAAGATACAAGTTTGGTTATTGTTGATTATGATAATGACAAAGGGAATTAAACAAATGGCTAATTATAACTTTGAAAATTGATACTTATCAATACGGAATAAAGTCACGCATTTTGATTTAGTTGCCATTAGAGTCTGTTATCAATTAAATTATTGTAAAATAAACGTCATATGTCTGTCAGAAGACGATATAATAGTGAGAAACCAGTTGTTGTTTGAGGCATGAGTTTGGAAATAGAATAGATCAGATTAATAAGATGTGTGATATACAGTTCCTTGATCTTTTTCCTTACGAAAAGCTTTCTATATTCTATGGAAAAGTAACTATGAAAAAAATAACATTTTATACTATGGAAACTAGTCCTTATGCAGCAAAAGTATACTACTGCTTAATATACAAACAGCTTATTTTTGAGACCGTTTATGTAAATCCTTTTAAAATGAAACAACAATTACCATTTGGAAAACAAGTGCCAGTGTTGACAATTGATGATAAATCGTTTGCTAATTCGACAGATATTTGTCTATGGTTAGATGAAGAATTTCCAGATAAACCTCTAGTTCCAGCAAATCTAAAAAAGCAAGTCGCTGATTTCGACCACTGGATTTCAGAAACTCTTATTCCGCTAAGCTTTTATAGTGTATATCCCACTACCAGAAATCTAACAGGTGTATACAATGCTTGGAAGTTAGGAAGAACGGTGAAGAAAACAACTCAAGGAGAATTTTCTTCTACAGTTGTTTTGTTATGGCCATTAGTGTTGCGATATGCTCCTTTTATAAAGAAAATATATAAAAATATAAAGAAACGCGGGTCAATTTCAAAAGTAAGAGAAATATGCCTGGATCACTTAGAAAAAAGTTTAGGTCCATTTTTAATAAAAAACGAACACATAACCATTGTCGACATTTTTGTTTATTCACAATTCGCATTACCACGTAAATTAGGTCTTCTAGATTCTAACTATTTCCTAAATAGACCTAAAATACGAGATTGGTATCAAAAAATGGAGCGACTTTTAGTCGAAAATACTATGCCTAAATCACAGAATATTGTATAACCACTGTTCTCTACATGACTATGATGCTCAAACTATGATAGACCTTAAGGGAGTTTTACTGTGTTATTCATTGAAGTCGTAAGCTCAACTGTTTGTTGATTTGGCATTTGTACAATAAGCTTTTTCGGTTTTTTGTTTCCGAGTCCAAAAAATATATTTGGTGATTGATCTGTTAATAAACCAGTACTAACAACAACTTGTTTACTGTAACTTTTTCCATTTTCGAATTCGACATATAATGTTGCACCCAAATATTTTAAATTATCAGGCACAATAACTTTCAAGAAATTATCAGTACTTTTATTGATAAAAGCACGAACAGGCCCGTTCATATTAATCCAGATAATGTCCATTTTACCGTCATTGTTTAAATCAACAATAACAGGTGATTGACCATAGAATGGATTATTAAGGTTGAGATCATTAGAATGGTAGAATGCTGCGGTCTTTTCTTCTATTTGTAGAAATGCTTTTCCCGGTAGTTTTTTTACCTTATGTCCAGGCCATTTTATATAGTTTTGTGCAACTAAAAGATCCAGCTTGCCGTCTAAGTTTATGTCTTCGAAAACCCCTCCCCAAGCAAAACCGTAGCCGTCTAGCTTATAGTCTTTTGTCGCATTTGAAAACTTGAAGTCGCCTTCATTGCGTAAAATTGTCCACTCTAGCTCAACGCTTTGTCGTGGAAGTAAGTCTCCTCTTACTAAATTGGTAGGAATAGAAGAACCAATATTACTAAAGAATAAGTCTTGATCTCCATCTGCATCAATGTCTCCACATCCAAGTCCCATCCAGAAACCTAATCCTGAATTGTATTTTAATTTTTTGAAATTTAGATTGCCATTATTAATGAATATTTCTATCTGACCTGTATTGTTTGCCACAATTAATTCTTGATGCCCATCGCTATTGAGATCAATGAAGCTGGAATGAAATGTATTTTGAGAACCCGCGGTTTTTGTTCGTTTTGTTACATCAGTGAATGTTAAATCGCCGTTATTAAGGAGCATTATATTTTTTTTGGCGTGTTGTGGTTTGTTAAAAGTTGCAGCCACAAAAGCAGATGCAGAAACAAATGTACTTACATAAATGTCGGGAAAATTATCTTTATTTAAGTCTGTAACAGCTATATTTACAGGTATGGTCTTTTGTGGTAAAGAAATATCGAGAACATTACTTGTAAAGAAACCATTATTATTTTGACAAAGCCAAATGCCGTTATTACGAGCTATAAGTAGATCGACATCTCCGTCATTATCCATATCAAAAGATGTGGCTCCATATGTGGCATTTTTTTTATTTGAAAGGCCTGTTTTTTCGATTATATTTCGTAGCTCTTTATCTTGATAGCTAAGTAGAGCATCATCTTGGTTTTCACCCCCAGCGATAAATATTTCCATTTTTCCATCGTTGTTTATATCTATAACCGCTGCGCCTGTAAATGCATGTGATTTTGAGTTTTTGTCCCAGATATGCTTGTAATTTACACTGATTTCTGAAAAAGAGCTCACTGTTGGAAACGTTTGTGGATATCGAATGTTCTCTTCATATGATAATGAAAGCCAAATGTAAGCTGCTATGCAAAGCGCAATTATTGTTATGAATAAGAGTATTGTTTTTATTGTTTTTTTCATTTTTTTTCCTTGATTCTTAATAACGAAAATTTTTATTGAGATGCATATTAACAACATGATTTATAATCGATTTATTAGATGCAAACAAACGTTAATTGTTGTTATTTTGTAAAATTAGTTGTTCATTTGTAAAGGAGATATCTTGGGGAATCTAAAAGAATTTTGTCGTCTGATTTTTGAAACGAAAATGTTGGATTTATAAGTTATAGGTTTGATATGATTGACGCTAAACGTATCAACTTTTATAAGTGATCTTTATTGAAAATAAAGAGCCAGATTCGAGAACTAAATTGTTAAATCAATTGTCTTTTTCTAAAGGAAAAAAATTTGTTTCATTTGATTAGATTTGAAAGTTTAATTTACTACACGATTGGTCTTGTTAGTCCTTGGAATATAGCTGTTCCTGGTAACAAAAAGACGGTGCGGTTTCATTTTATCAAAAAAGGGCGTTGTTATATTTTTGATGAAGATTCAGATGAGCTCGTTTTAGGAGAACCTGGAGATATTGTGTTTGTGACAAAAGGAAACCATGGTATTAGAGATTCGTTAGAGCCACAAAATAAGTACGATGCTGTTTTTTGTTCACAACATTATTTGAGCATAAAAAATAGAAAAGGGAAAGCAGATGCGTTTCTTCTTTGTGGACAAATTTCTCTTTATGGTGAGATAGTAAAAGAAATTTTTTCTCAGTTACCCCCGATTATTTGTTTAAAAAAGAAAAATATGAATAATGCGCAAAAACATTTAAGAAGTAGTTTGATCGAAGTAAGTAAAGAGGAGCCGATGAATGAGATTTTGTCAGCTAGAATTGCAGAAAGCTTGTTTATCTCTGCGTTAGGCACAATTTTAGATCGACGAAAAGTTTCGCGATCGAAAAAGAAATATTTACAGGTAATCAAAGATATTGAAGAAAATTACGATTCAGCAATAGATTGGAATCGTTATATAGAAAATTTCGACACGTCAAAACCTACTTTTTATAAAATATTTAAAGAATTAACAGGAACAACGCCTAATAATTATGTTACGAGTATTCGAATGAAAAAAGCGATGGTGTTACTTGAAATAACCGATCTCCCAACCAAGGTAATTTGTAAAAAAGTTGGTTTCCAGACAATTTCTAGTTTTAGCAAAAAATTTAAGAGCTTTTTTGGTATTTTACCTAGTGATGTTAGAAAACGTTAGAGTTTAAAGAGAGAGTTTTATATTTCTTTGGCTAGATTTTTTTAAATAGGGCCTGTCATCATTCAAGCTAATGAAGCCAAATAATGCAAGAAACTAAGTATACAGCCGCTAAAAAATTCTGAGCAGTTTTGTCGTACCGCGTAGCAATAGCTCGATGTTGCTTGAGTTTGCAGAATAGATTTTCTATCAGAAGGCGAGATTTATAAAGGTGGCTATCGCATTCTTTTGGCTTTTGAATATTAGATTTCGGAGGAATCACAACAATAATATCTCTTTGTTCTAATTTTTGAATAACGCGTTCTTCTGCATAGTAAGCTTTGTCAGCAAGTAGCGCTTTAGCTTTGATAGAAGGTAATAGAATATCTGCTCCCACTAAATCATGTACTTGCCCTGCTGTCAAAGAGAAATCTGTAGAGTTCCCTAACACATCACATATAGCATGTATTTTTGTGCTAAATCCTCCGCTACTTTTTCCTATTGCTTGGCTTTGATCTTTTTTTTATTGCACCTGCACTATGTTGATGTGCCCTGATTACAGTTGAATCAATCATCGCATACTCGTTATCCGAATCTTCTGATAATGCTTTGAATATTTTTGCCCATACTCCCTTTTTTGTCCACCGGCAGATAGTTTTATATTTCTTTGGCTAGATTTTATCTTTCTAATTTGCCTTGTGTTTTTTGGTCCATTGATAGAGCTGCTTCGATAGTCTTCTTAATTATTAACTGCATATCCCAGATCATATTTGGGAGCACCTCACCGCTTCATATTTTTTTATCGCTTGTTACATTTAAGTGATTTATTGATTGAATTTTTGTTATCACAGTGTCCTCTTGCAAAGTATGTGGATAAAATTTTGCGATAATAAAAATTAAATCAATCCCTTGATTAGCATGTATCTAAATCCCATTTGCCTAAATCGTTTTTGTGGTTTTTCTTTTTTATTTTTTGATGACGCTTGACAAGAGAAAAATTGTAACATATGCTTAGTAGACAGATCTGTCTACTTTGTGTAGTGTTTTTAAAATAAGATTTTTTATTTTTTAAGAAAGTTATGTTATGAGTATACGGTTTATTACAAAAGAGATTCATGCAGTGTTAGATTATCCTGTTGCTGTTGTTCTTATGGGTGCACCATTTTTATTTAAACTTGGCGGCTCTCATGATTTGGCTCTCTGGCTTTCGGTTTGCACAGGAGTTGCGGCACTTATTTTAACAATATTTACAGATCATTTCTTAGGTGTATTTCGTGTTTTGCCATACAAATTTCATCTCGCTGTAGACTTTATAGTTGGAGTTGTATTTGTTGTTGCGCCATTTCTGCTTGGGTTTAGTGGTGTAGACTCTTTATTTTATTGGATTATTGGTGCTACTGTGTTATGTGTTGTTAATCTTCACAAACCAGAATAAATTACAAAATCGTAAAAAGAAGATTGTTATGTGACAAATAGCTGAAGGTGTTGCGATGAAATGTTTAGTAGTGATTTTACATGAATCCGATATTTTCAGCCTTCTTTTCTTTGATACGCAAGTTTCCGATAATTTTTCGCTTTGTTGAATACAGTTTGCTATTCAATAAATTGTTACTACATTTGATTGGATAAACCATTTTTTATAAGGAATCCAGTAATGAGAATATTCTTTTTTGTTATAGTATTTTCTTTATTTTCATGTAAAGCAGAACTAAAGTGGCTAGACAAAGGGCTTGAGGTTACCGATAACTCTTATTTACAAAAGTCTAATTACCACGCGTATATTGTAGGAAGATGTAAAATAAACAGGCATGCAACCAGCATAACGGAATTTTATTTTGCTTTGAAGAAGCAATTAGAAAAAAGTGCAGTTAGTAATTCAAAATGGAAGCAAGTGCCTAAATATTTTAAAAGAAATGGAATGGTTATTGGTGCGATTACAAAAGAATCGTATGACAAAAAAGACAAAATAAAGCTAGAAAACCATTTAGGGCGATACAAAAACTTTATTTTACTTTCTGTGTCTGCTAATACTATTGAAAACGGTACAAGAATAAAGTCAATAAAAACTAGGTATTACATTGTTCGAAAACAAAATAATTATGAAATATCAGTGTGGCACTATTGTAAAGCGGAAAAACCATGGATTGTACCAACATCAATTATGAGGACAAAACTCGCAGGAAAATTCAAAGAGAAAATGCATGAAGTTATTGGCCACTGGGAAAGGAATTTGATCAAAGTACAAAAGGCAAAATGAATAAAAGAATATATTGAGGTTTCATCTAGAATTGCTGTGGTTATCACAAAATATAGATATTAAATTTTCGTTGATTACTCTAATAATAGAGTGTTTTGTAGTTAAATATGCGAGTTTTGATTTAGTAAATATTCTTAATTATTTGCCAAAAAATATGTTATAACAGAAATGAAATTTAGTTATTCTTACATGAATTAACCAGTGTATACAAATAATTGATTAGTTGGTGTTAGATAGAACACCTGGATAGCAGAATTATTTGCTGAGATTGGATTTTTGCATTTATCTGAGAACAGGACAAAAACAGCTTTTGAGGAGAAAAAAATGAGAAAAGAGTTTGTGATCGTAAGTACATTGTTTTTAGTGTTAAGTGGGGTCTCTTATTTTTTCTTTCCATGGTTTTTGTGGTCTCTTGTTGTGCTTTTGCCAGTTATTGCCGTAGGTGTAAAAGACATGTTGCAAACTAAACATGCGATCTTGAAAAACTTTCCTATTGCTGGACATTTCCGTTATTGGCTGGAAATGGTTCGACCAGAAATAAATCAATATTTCATTGAATCTAATAAGGATGGCGTTCCTTTTAGCCGTGAGCAACGTTCTCTTGTTTATCAAAGAGCAAAAAAGCAACTAGATACTCTTCCTTTTGGTACACAATCTGATGTTTATGAAGTTGGTTATGAATGGGTAAATCATTCGATTATGGCAAAAGAATATAATGGAGAAGATTTTAGAGTTGTCATTGGAGAAGGAAATTGTTCCAAGCCTTATAGTGCAAGTATTTTTAATATTGGGGCGATGAGCTATGGTGCTCTCAGTAAGACTGCGGTATTATCGTTGAATGCGGGCGCCAAGATCGGAAATTTTGCCCATAATACAGGAGAAGGTGGAATTAGTCCATATCACTCTGAGTATGGCGGAGACTTGATCTGGCAGATTGGAACCGGTTATTTCGGTTGTCGCACTCAAGATGGTAATTTTTGTGCAGAGTTGTTTCAAAAAAATTCTCAGCAGCATAGTGTGAAAATGATAGAAATTAAACTTTCTCAGGGAGCAAAACCAGGGCACGGAGGAATTCTTCCAGCAGCAAAAGTTACGGAAGAAATATCTAAAATTCGTAATGTACCTATGGGAACAGATGTTCTTTCACCTCCTGGGCACAAAGCTTTTTCTACTCCAATACAACTTTTACAATTTGTACAGAAGTTACGCGATCTATCAGATGGAAAACCTGTCGGTTTTAAACTATGTATTGGTAGAAAGTCTGAATTTCTGGCTATATGTAAGGCAATGATAGAAAGCAAAATTGTTCCAGATTTTATCACTGTAGATGGTGGTGAAGGTGGAACAGGAGCAGCTCCTCTTGAATTTTCTAACCATATTGGTTCTCCACTTCGCGAAGCTCAAATTTTTGTGCATAATGCTCTTGTTGGTTTTTCTCTACGAGACAAAATCAAGTTAATTGTTAGTGGAAAGATAATTTCTGGATTTGATATTGTCTCACGTATTGCTTTGGGGGCTGATCTTTGTTATTCCGCACGGGGTATGATGTTGTCTTTAGGTTGTATTCAAGCATTACGTTGCAATAGTAATGATTGTCCAAGTGGAGTTGCTACGCAAAAAGCACGCTTTTATAAAGGAATTGTTGTTGAAGATAAGAAACAACGTGTTGCAAACTACCATAAAGGTACTGTGCATGGTGTTGGTGAAATTCTAGGAGCAATGGGATTGAGTTCTCCAAATGAATTAAAGCCTCATCATTTAATGCGTCGTTTGAATTTTAATGAAGTACGTCATTATGGTGAACTTTATGATTATTTAAAAGATGGGGATTTTCTAAAAGATGAAATAGCAGAAGAATATAAGCATCTTTACCAAAAAGCAAATCCACAATCATTTTCTGTATGAGTAAAGTAAGACGGGAGCAATTATACGATTGCACAATTAGTTATAGTGTTCGACACGTATATGTTTTGCGGTAACAACTAAAGAGCATTATTACCGCAAAATAATAATGATGGAACGCTATACATGAGTATTTAACTATATTTATTGTTCTATGGTGTCAAACAAGCTAAATCTTACTTTTCAATTCCTACAGGATACATTTGCCAACGCGTGTCGAAATATGGCGTTTGTTGATAAAACCATTGTAGTTTTTGATGTGCGCCTGCTTTGGGATTTTCGGCGCAGTATTCTTTAAACTTTTTCACTAGTTGTGGATCTTTATCTAGCATTTTTTGTGCTAGTGGTTCCATTACATACGCTTCGATATATTCTGTGCGTTGAAAGATTTCCAAGAAAAACCCCCATTGGAAGAACGAGTCGGGACTTTTTGGTTCTAAGAGTAGTATGACTAAATCTCCGAGATCTTGGTCCGTTGAAATTCTTACCGAACCTTTTGGAAAAAGTTTTTGAGTTGTTTGCATTTTCACTTCTACATTTTTTACCTGAATATGTCCCTCAAATGGTGTTCCCAGTTTATGATTTGTAATACTATACATATCTACTTCCACTTTCTTGGCTTGCGAAATGGTTTCCATTTTTACTCCATGAATTTTCAGGCGATGGATGACTTCTTTCCAGCTTGGTGAAATCCAATATGCTTTTGGACGATCTACTTTGTGTTTTGCTCCTGGTGTACGATATACAGGAATGTTCATTTCTTCTGCTTTACCTGTCCACTGGACTATCTTGCTGCCGGTAATTGCACTTTGCTTATGGGTAAAAGAGACGCCACGAAAGTCAGTGTTTTCGCTTTTAACATCAGGAAGCCAATCTATGACTACTTGTTGTGGACGTTGTTTTTTGTCTTTGTTTATTGCTGTGCGTAGAGAAGTACTTTCTTTTCCTAGAAGTTTCATTGTGCTTTCTAAAAGAATATAAGTTCCTAATACGCGTTGTTTGTATGGCTTAAGTGAATGATTTTCAACAAGAATTGTCGGAAGGTCACGTACATCTCCGTAACCATTAGAAAAACGTTGTAAGGCGGTCCAATCTTGGACCCCGTCGTATATATTGCTACCGTTCATTGCAAATACCAGTGGGCCAGGAATATGCCCTGACGCTGAGAGATCGGTAGAGACATGAGGGGTAAATTTTTTGTTTAGCCACTGCGCTATATTGGTGGCGTAGCACTCGGTTGAGATAAAGCCTCCACCATTGTAACCAAAAGTAATGTCGTATTGATAATCTGCGCCATCAGTTACATGAATATCGAAATAGAGATCTGGTTTCCAGTTGTTGATCACTTTTATCAGAGATTGTAACTCTGGAGTATCTAGCTTTGCGTAGTCTCTGTTTAAATTGAGATTTTTGGCATTAGTACGCCAGCCACATTTGTGTGGACCACGTTGATTTACGCGATTAAATAGAGAAAAATTTTCGTGACCATCGACACTTAATATTGGGATAAATAGTAGATGACAGTGGTCTAAGAGATCCATTTTATTGCGAAAAGCCATATCGCGTAGAAGCATCATTCCTGCATCTTTCCCATCAATCTCACCTGAGTGAATACCTGCTTGTGCGAGAAAAATTGCTTTGTCACTTTTGGTTATTTTTTGCGGAGTGAATAGTTGCTCTTTAGAAGCAACTAGCATCCAAATTTCTCTTCCTTCATCGCTTTTGCCAATAGAGTACATATGGAATTGCGGAATCCTATTTGCTAGGTTGTGCATCCACGCTATTGTTTCTTCGTAACGTGGGGTTACTGCAAATTTAGATTTTTCTATAGGGGTAATTTCAGAGTGGTCATTTGCTACAACTAATTTTTCGCTATTTCCTTGCCACGGAATTTCCGGAGGGAGAGGAAGAGATTCGATCTGGGCAATAATTGGCATTATAAAAGCGCACAGTAAAAGTAACCATTTCATATTTTATCCTTTGACTATTTCGGGAATCGTTTTGCAAATTACTGATAACAATTGTATGGTAAAAACAGCATAAAACATAAAAAATATTTATAAAGGTATGAGAATGGAATCCACGGATATTCTAGTGACGGCAAAAAAAATACATCATGTATATGGTAAACGCCAAGCGTTAGCGGGTGTAGATTTTGATATCTATAAAGGTGAAATACTTGCCCTTGTTGGAGCAAACGGTGCGGGAAAAAGTACTTTGCTTAAAATTCTTGCCGGTTTTTTGCGACCAACGCAGGGTAAAATAACAGTCTTTGATTGTAATCCTTATTCTCAACGTGAAATTGTAATGCGCAAGGTGCGTTTTGCTTTTGCACCTCCACCACTGTATGATAACTTAACTGCTTGGGATAATATTCAATTCTTAGTGCGCTTAGGATTGCCAAAACAAGAACACCCTAGCTGCGAAGATATGCTTAAAGTACTCAAACTTGTAGGCCTTAGAGATCGTTTGGATGATCGCGTTTCTGGTTTTTCTTTTGGTATGCGTCAGCGCCTTATTTTGGCTCAGGCACTTCTCCCTATGCCCAAACTTCTCGTCTTAGATGAACCAACAGATGGATTAGATCCTCTTGCTATAAGAGAACTTCGCGATCTACTCTGTAGATTGCGCGATGAGCATGGAGTGACGATTCTCCTTTCTAGTCATTTGTTGTCAGAAATTGAAAAAATAGCTGATCGCGTTTTATTTATTCATGAAGGCAAAACTATTTTTTATGGTGAAATAACAAAGTTAATGAAGAAAAAGTCGACGCTCGAAATAAAAATAGAAGGTGACACGACAAGCATTGCCCAAATGTTTCCTCAAATGGAAATCGCAAGTAGTGATACATTTCTATTGCCTGCTGAAACGATTAGCCTAGAAGAAATGCGTGTTAAACTACAGGAATACAATATAAAATTGTGCGAATTTCATCACCGTAAAATTTCGTTGGAAGACGCTTTTTTGAAAGAACTACGCGCGATGTCGCAAAAGGAAAAAACATGATCTGCAAATTTGAATATCACAAACTAAAACGCTCTCATCGCCCTTTTTATTCAATGTTATCGATTATTCTGTATCTGTTTTTTATTTTGTTTGGTTTTTATACATACGCTCAAACCCAAACAGGTGGACAGGTAAATTTTCGCTATACTTTTGAAAATAGAAGCTACTTTAATGGACTTACTTTTGCATTGTATGCTTTTTACTTTGCAGTAATGATGGTTCTCCCCATTTTTGCTGCCACCGAAGGAGGAGCACAGGTTGCGGGAGAAACTCATAATCGCACTTTGTATTTAATGCTTGCCCGCCCTTTGTCGCGTTCGCAGATATTTTTTAGTAAGTTATTTGTTTCGTTTTCATATTTGTTTTTTTTAGTTGGTTATCTATTGGCGTTTGCCTTACTCACAGGTTTAGTGTTTGTTGGTTGGGGAACTTTAAATCTCTATCCCGGTGTGTTGCAGATGAGTCATGTTCATCAAAGTCTTTCGCAAAGCGAAGCGTTGAATTCTTTTGCTTGCGCTTGGGTTTTGGCGAGTGTCGCACTTAGTGCTCCTTTAGCTCTTAGCTTTCTTTTGTCTACTTGGATTCGCAATCCTCTAAATGCAGTATCAACCTCTATTGCTTTGTACTTAATTCTTTATGTGATGAGTGAAATTCATTTTTTTGTAAAATTACGCCCTTATTTTTTTACTTCCTATATGGGATTTTGGCGGGAGGCTTTTCGGGAAGAAATATTGTGGGGTCAGATCTTCCAAGATGGGGCTAAAATATTAGCTTTTACTTTTGTTTTCCTTGCCTTGGCTTATCGTCGTTTTCGTTTAAGGGAAGAAATATGAAAGCCGAAATAGTTTTGTGGTCCCTCGCTATTTTTATGGGTTTTTATTCTTACACAAGTTCGCAAATCACTGAAAAGCATTATAGATTTTCGAAGATGAATAAACAAGATTTGCGAGTTATTACTTGGAATGTTGGAGGAAGCTCCGGTGAGAAAGGTAATGCACTTCGTTATGAGTTCATTCCGCGCATTGTTAATACAATCAAAAGTTTACAGCCTGATATTATATTTTTACAAGAATTAGTAGGTCGCCACCAAGCAGAAAGCATATCTTATCAACTTCGCGGTTGGCGTTTTATTGTAGCCAAAGGTTCTAATCGCCAAACGGCTATCTTTTTTAAAAACGGATTTATTCGCAATGCGCAATCTATTCCTGCTGAACCTAGACATTTTGTTATCTGTGATTACTATCATAAGAAGCGCGTTGTCTCTTTACTTGGTTTACACGCTAGCGCTTATTCTGCAAAACGTCGTAATACAGTTATTGGTTATGCTACTGATACATTACGCCAAAAGAAAACCAAGTATAAAATTCTTGCAGGCGATTTAAATGTTGATATCGGTCTTGATAAGCGCCATGATCTGTTTTCAGATAATGAACAGCTCGATGTGGAGACTTATAATTATGCTGCAAAGTTTTTTAAGGACACAACTCTTTTAACCGGAAATACCGCTGAACCAGATAGGCGTTTAGATTATATTTTTGCTAGTGGTTTTGTAGTAAAACGAGGTGGCCCTATTTTAAATGTAAAAACCGGTGACATGGACCACCATCCTGTTGTTGTCGATTTGAATTTTGAGTAAACTGCTTGTAATTCATTTTACAAAAATGGCAAACATTATATTAGAGGTAGAATTTACAAAGGTTTGCGATACCCTCCTGCTTGGCTAGGCCAACTGTCCTCCCACGAAAAACCTACGTATGTTTCTTTGAAAAAATAACGAAATTGGAAGTTAAAAGGAGCAATTTAGCGCCTTAAAATAATTTTATAACAGGCTCTTAAGTACTTCAAACGGAGGTTGTGTTTTTTCAGTTCTTTTTGATATATGTAAACTCCCCCGTGGGGGAGTAATCGGCTTTAGCCGATGCGGGCATCGCAAATCAGTAAAGTTTCTACGTTTGAGCTTCGGTTGAAAATCAATGTTCCAGAGGATTAGTCTTCATCGTTGTCAAGATCATCTAAAGATGGTAGAGGGATTTCGTCTAGCCGCCTTTGTATTTCCATCATCGGATTTTCATTTGATTTTTTGGGAAACTCTAAACTCATTGATCTCATTTGGCTAACCATATGAGGTTTTTCTGACGAAGTAGGCATTTGAAGGTTTATGCTATCTGACATATGAGAAGATGCTACGTGCATAGTTTCTTGCATCATCATATTGTTTTTTAAATTTTGGATTTCTTGCATAGTTGGAATAGCTGATATATCACCGCGCACGATCATTTGTTCTAATTCTTCTTCATTTACCTGTAGCTCGTTCATTGCTCTTTGTCTTAATTTTTCTGCGGATTTTTCGTCTGAGTCAGAAGGATTAATAATAAAAATCGGCTCTATATTTTCTTCAGTATCTTCAATTGTGTCAAAAGGTAGAATGTTCTCAGGAGTACTAATAAACAATTCAGAGTTCATTAGATTATTTAAGGCTTCGCGTTCTTTTGATATACTAAAATTGTTCATAACAACTGTTTGTTGCATCATTCGTTCGGATTTTACATTTTCTATTTCTTCGTCCGTTGGTGAGGTCGATAATTTTCCCGTTTGGATGAGATGGCTTAGATCACGAGGATCTATTTGTAGTTTGCTCATTGCCTTTTCGCGCGCTTTTTCAGTATCACCTAATGAATTTGTTGCAGTTGGTAATGATGGACTTTTGGTTGTTGTCGTTTCTATTTTTTTAGCATCGCCGAGTGAGCTTATTGTAGTTGGTAATTGTGAACTCATGACCATTGTCGCTTGCATCATGCGCTCGTTTTTTATGTCCTCAATTTCTTGTGTTGTTGGGCAACTAGATAATTTACCTTGTTGAATAAGCACTAAAAGTTCTTGAGGTTCTATTTGCAAATCGCTCATTGCTCTGTCACGAGCTTTTTCTATTTGTTGAGGATTTTCCGTGTAAGTATTTACATTTGGACTTACATTAAAAACCGGAACTACAATTGTTTGTTCCATCATGAGTTGTTCACATAAAGCTTCGATTTCTTGCGGCGTAGGATACTCAGATATTTTTCCTTGTTGCATCAGTTCATCGAGATCAGTTTCACTAACTTGTAATTTTGATAAAATCTCATCTCTCGAAAGAGGTTCTTCTACATGTAAAATGCTGCTAGGCATTTGTAGATCATCTACATCTTCTTTCATGCGTAGTTTGGATATACGATTTTGTATTTTGTTTACTTGTTCGTTATCTTGTAAACTACGAAAATAACCAATGCTCATTTCATAAAAATCTATTGCTTGTGTATATTGCTCTTCCATTTCGCATACAATGGCAAGATTTTTACTTGTGGTCGCTGCGTTAACTAAGTCTCCTGTAAATTGAGAAGCTTGTAATGACTTTAAGAAATACTCTTTTGCCTGTGAGTAGTTTTCGAGTAACCTGCTAGTAACTCCTAGGTTATTCCAACAGACAATAAGACTATTTTTATCTCCTAACGCTAATGCAATGTCTAGAGCTTTGGAGTAATAGTGCAAAGATTTATTACTGTCCTTTAAGCGCCCGTGTATGTTTCCAATGTTGTTTAGTTGCGCGCAAACGGTTTGTTTGTCTCCGACTTTTTGGGAAATTTGTAAGGCACTTTCGTAGCACAGCTGGGCTTTATCGTAATCCTCCATGTAAAAATGTGCCATGCCTAAGTTGTTTAAAGCAATGCCTTCGCCTTTTCCGTTGTTAATTTGTTTGTTTAATTTGGCTGAGTCTTTGTAGTAAGATGCTGCATTAAGGTAGTCGCCTTTAACACGGTGCACTTTACCTATGTTATTCAAGTACACACACAAATTTTCGTAATCGTTTTGTTCGCGAGCAATATTCTCGGCTAGTTGATAATGACTTAGTGCTTTATCGTATTGTCCCCATATACGATAAATACCACCACAGTTGCTTAAAGATGCTGCTAGCCCACTTTTATTTCCGCGTTCTTTACACACATCAATTGCACGCGCATAACAATCATGCGCTTCTTGTAGTTGACCGTTATGGTAGAGTAAATTACCTATAATTGTGCAAGCTTCTGATTCTTGTACGTTTATTTCAGCCCAGTCCTTGAGCTCTTTTTTGAGCTTTTGGTTTTTTTGTTTTTGCCATTCTTGCTGTTCTTCGTAAGTACAGTCAATATTTACAAGCGATTCTTCTGGAAAAAGCCCCTTGAATATTTGAGGGAAAATACCATGAATCGCTTCTCCTCTTGCCCCGTACATATCTACTAATTTTTGGACATTAGAATTCACTTCTTCGACAAAATCGTCTTTTTCGACAAAATGCCAATAAAAACCTTGTGCTCTCTCTTTACATGAAATTAACTGTAAGTAGTCGAGATCTATTTTTAAGTCTGCGCCACTATACCCCCAAAAGATAAAGCTATAATGTCCTATGAGAGTACGAATTGCTTGGCTTTTTATAAACGATAGACCTTTTGCTTCCTGTTCAACTGTCGATGTAATGGTTTCAGGTAATGTTATACATCCGTGAAGCTTTAGAACGATGACTTCTTGTTTTTCATCAAATAGAGAGAACTCTTCTTCTGTACGGCAAACGTAAAAAGGCACATTCTCTTTGCTTAGAGCTTCTTCGATAAATGTATCAAAATTTGTAGTAATGATATGACGTATAAGACCCTCACTTGCCATTTTCGCTAAATACATATGATTGATATTGGGCTTGCCGTCTTTTAAAGCGCGAAATGATTCAAAATACCCTTTGCAATTCGCCGATATTTCTGAAGCAACCACCTCCGGCGTAATTCCTTTTTCTCCTGGTTCCGCAATTGTAGGTGTAGATAGTAATGGTGGTAAGTATAGCGAAAGTAATTCATTTTTTGCGGCTATAGATTCAAGGGTGAAATCACGTAGCTTTTTCCAATTAGGTAGTCCAGCGGGAGGTTCTAAACTAATGCCCGCACCGCAAAAAAATACGGCTTTTTTATTTTGTATTTTTTGCAAAATTTGCGTAGAAATATCCATATAGCCTCTAAATCTTGATGCTTGTAAGTAACTTATTTGTGAAGGATTAAAAATGAGATATTGTCTCGGTATGTAAAACTTTTGTGGCTCACTTTAAATCAGCATTGTATTTATTATAAGGCTTTTAAGAACAAACTACAAATTGTTTTGGAAGTAATCTGCTAAACATAGTTTAGCAGATCATGTATATTACGTTTAAAATCTAAACATAATATTGATAAGCGATGAGTAGCGCGATGGAAATTGGTATGAATACAAAAAATATACTTACTAGTGAAATCACCAGAGGAGGATATTTTTGAATTGCTTTTAGTTGTGCTCCCCACGCAAATATAGGGGCAAAAATTACTAATGTAAATGGAGTCAAAGGCGTATCTGCTGCTAAATAACCATTTACAAGTAGGCCGGGAAGTAAAATAGCCAAGAAATAAACACCACTACTTGACCACGAAATCTCACGAAAAACTATTCCTACTACAAACATCGCCATTGACATGGCTGAAATTGCTCCACACAATTGCGCCATTTTGGCGTTTGCCGACAGAACTAAGACGACACTACACGCAACAGCAAGAAAAAAGCAAATTAATGAAAATGTTTTCCCTTTTACTACTTTGGTCAAACTTTCTAAAATAGCAAAGAGAGCTATCGCTGTAGCGGCATATCCTATACGCCAATACCATAGCAGTGCACTACTTTCTCCCTCGTCGACAATCCATTCTGGAACAATGAGCCACCCTGTCACTAATGCACTGATAGCGATGAAGGTAAATTTGGAAGTATTATTGTTTACAAAGTTATGGGTGAATGCCGGCAGCGCAAGTATAAATGAGATGTAGATTAACCAACTATCCGACTCATAGTCTTCTAAGTTAACGGGGAAACTGGGAATATCTCCGACGATTGCCCAATAGGCAAAAGCATATCCTCCAGCCAATCCTAAAGCAATACTCCAATAAGCGTTTTTTTGCAAACTATGGATATTTTCGCGCCAAGGCCGTGCGCAAATAAGCACAACCACAGCGCAAATTGTCGCTGGAATTATAGCCCCGAATAGTTGCATTTTTAAAAACTCAGGATTCATAATTTATTTGCGGATTCCTTCAACGTCAGCCGTAATATGCACTTCGTCGGAAATACCACCTATCATATATTTCATACCAAAATCGCTTCTTTTAATGGTAAAAGAGCAAGAAAATCCGCAACGGTAACCACCCCAAGGGTCTTTGCCTTCACCAACAAGTTTTGCGTCAACAGTTATTGTCTTTTTCTTGCCGTGCATTTTCATAGTGCCTTCAACGATAAACTCATTTTTTGAACCTTCTTTTTTCTTGAAAGAAGTACTTTCAAAACTTAGAGTTTTGTACTTTTTCACAAAGAAGAAATCTTTTCCACGTAAATGGTCATCGCGTTTTGCGCTATTAGAATCGATGCTTTTTGCAGCTATTTTTATAGAAATAGAGTTTTTACTTGTGTCATTTGCGTCAAAAGTAAAGTTACCCTTGAAGTCGTTAAAACGACCGTGGGTATAGCTTACGCCAAGGTGTTTTACTTTAAAAGCCATCATCGAATGCGATGCGTCAACTTTGTACTCATCTGCTGAAATAGTTGTAGCGAACATTATCGCAACAAAGGCAAAACATGTTAAAAGTTTCATTAAAATCTCCTGTATAATTTTTTTGTTTGGTTCGGATTATTTTTTACTTTGACCCTAGCCGTAGTTGTAGTCGTAATCGCGTTTAAAGAAAAATATCTGTAGCTCCTTTATAAGAGAGCAAAAAATGGCCATGGTCACGGTAACAATGACAATTATTACAACGATTACGAGAGGTTGTATCAATTATAGAATACAAATGAAAATGCACTTTTTTCTAATTGATGACACGTCCTACTTACTCAATAATTATTGTACAAAATTATGTGTTTCGCAATATAAAAAATTATTGTAATTTAAA
Source organism: Candidatus Uabimicrobium helgolandensis (assembly GCF_041508025.1). Lineage (NCBI taxonomy): Bacteria > Pseudomonadati > Planctomycetota > Candidatus Uabimicrobiia > Candidatus Uabimicrobiales > Candidatus Uabimicrobiaceae > Candidatus Uabimicrobium > Candidatus Uabimicrobium helgolandensis. Next base: position 7,685,532 of record NZ_CP165719.1, on the reverse strand, counting down.
CAGTTGAAAATTGTGGTTGTGTACGCTTGATTATGATAATTCAAGTTATTACCTGCTATTATTCTCTGACCTTTATGATTATTCAATGTACACAGCATGAAGTTAATGAGGTATTATCATATTTAATTTTGTAGAGATCTGGTTTATAGCCACAATCTCAAAAATAGAATAGCACGGTTTTGTGTCTTTTACTTTTTCTTTTTCTTGTACTTATGGGTTATGCCAAAATTCAAAGATAGATTTTGTGCTTTTAAATACTCCCTCTGAAGTTGCAATTATAACATGGCGACCATCAGTGATTATGTTATTTAAAGGTTTTTTAGCTAAGCTACCAAGAGCAACCTCTACCCATTTAGGATTATGTGAATCCATAGTTACAAATACGTGACTATCGGAAAAGAATGTACCACCCATTCCTGATCTTTCGTGAGTGCCCATTACTGCCGTAGAAGTAGAGAAATTGTGAATTAAGTGTAACCCTACGATAGAACGTTGTGATTTATGAGAAGATACAGATTTCCAGTCACTACCTTTAGGAAATTGTGGTGTTTCTTGGTACGATTTAAATATACCACTTGAAGTTCCTGTAAAACGTTCACCAGTAATATTGTTGTTACTGAGTAAGCGTATTTGTGGTACGTTAGAAAAACCGACATTTAAGTTTTTCCAGTCGCCATATCCTGTTTTAGAGCGCAAAACTCCTTTACTTGTTCCGAGTAAGACATCCCCATTTTGGTCGGTGGTAACTACGTTAATACTGTGGTCATCAAATGTTTGATGAACTAATGACCAGCTTGTGCCGCCATTATCGGAACGATAGCATTTTGATGATGGATGCTGAGGTCGAAAATCACTAAGGACAATAAATATTCTGCTTGCATCGATAGATATACTTTGCACTGTTCCTCTTGCAAAGTCGGGCCAGTCTGAAGTAATGCCCTGATCTATTCGCGACCAGCTTCTGCCGCGATCACTAGAAAGAAGTAATAATGTTGAATTGTTGTTACTCTTATGATGTGAACCGAGAATAATCATTTGATTGAAAATGGCAATTTCATCAATACCATTTTCCATTTTTACATTAACTGTTTCCCAAGAATTTTTTCCCTTTAAAGATGAAAATAATTGACCACTTTTTGTTCCGGCCCAAATTTTTTTCGCAGGAAATCCTTCTTTTTCTTTAGCAAATGAAATAGTATCATCAGGAAGTGAGATTTTTTGCCAGTTGTTTGCAAAAATATTTAGTGATAATACAAGGATTACACTTATTGTTATAAAAGTTTTCATATAAGCCTCTTCAGTATAAATAACGAAACAATCAAAATGGTTATTTCGTCGTAGCGTTGTTAAATATGTGAATGATTTGTTAAAAGTATATTCACCCATTGGCTTTTGTTATTCTTTAGCTACACAGTTATAATTGTGCACCTATTGTACTAGAAAATAATGCTTTGCAGAGAGCGAGTATTACTTTTGTCAAGCAAGTCACTTAAATACCTCATTTTTTTATTGTACTAACTTTTAAATATTGTAAAACACAATAATTCAAATGGTTGTTATAGTTATATTTTATAGAATGATATTTTGACTTCTTGGCTAGTGTTGTTACTGAGGATGGACTTTTTTGTTGAAAAGTGAAGGAGTGATTGTACCTATGTAGCTTAGAGGTTATAACCTCTAAGCTACAAGAGTTTTATGGATTTTGTTGTAGTGTAGGGAGTTTTGCAATAGCACGAGGTAGATTAATTAGGCCACTTCCAAAATTATTGTCCTTACCACTGTCTCCTAAATCTTGCGCTGTGACTTCTAGTGCCTTGAGTAAAACACTTTGCTTTGTTTTAGGTTGATAATATAGTAGTAATGCCATTGCACCAGCAACGTGAGGAGTTGCCATTGATGTCCCTGAGATTGTGCGGGTGTTATCAGTGCCACCGATCCAACAAGATGTCACATCTACTCCTGGAGCTACGATATCAGGCTTTATGTATGGTTCTCCATACTTAATTACTGGACCACGGCTACTAAAAGGAGCAATCCAATTGCGAAAATTAGTTGCGCCTACAGTGACGACATCTTTTTGATCTCCGGGAGCGTCAATCGTACTTTTAAAGTGCCCACTGTTACCTGCTGCAACAGCAAAACGAATTCCGAGAACAAGAGCATTGTCAAAAGCGTCGCGTAAAACTTGCTTTATTGGAGACGGTCCTCCTAAGCTCATACTTACAATATCAACAGTTTGGCCGTTTTGATTAAATTCTGCGACATATTGAACACCGCTAGCGATATTTCCCCAAGTACCCCCACCATTTTTAGCCATAACTTTTACGGCAAGAATTGTTGCTTGTGGAGCAACGCCGAATGTTGTTCCTGCTACAGTTCCAGCACAGTGCGTTCCATGACCATTGTCGTCCATGGAGTCGTCGTCATTGTTGGCAAAATCGCGACCATTGATAACACGGTCCTTTAGGTCATTGTGCAAGTAATTTACTCCAGTATCGATGACTGCAACAAGAACACCTTTACCAGTATTACCACTTTCATTTACTTTTTTTGAACCAATTTTTTCTAATCCCCATGTGCTGCGCTGTGGTGTGCCTTCAAAATACTGAACGAACTTATGTTCTTTATCGAAGAAAATATGCTTTACCTCAGGTTGCAGAGCTATTTCGCGAATAGCCGCAGGAGAAGTTGTCATTGTTACCATGTTACTGATCCAGTACGATTTGTAGTTTTGCACTGGAAATTTACGCGTAGCACAAAGTGAATGTAGCCAATGTTGTGTTTGTTGTGCGCGGTTTTTCATTGTTTGTACAACTGTGGAGTGAAAGTTTACAGCGGAACTAGATATCGCCATTTCGCTAACGATTTCAGAGCACTGGAGACGATCTTTCAAGACAATAATGACTGCGACAGATTGTTGTGGATCACGTTCTATTTTTTGTTCTAGGGTTTGATCAATAACGTTTGCAAATACCACAGATGTTGTAATTGCAAAAATAACCATTAGTTTTTTCATATTTTCGCTTTCTTTTCTCTGACCTATTTAAAGTGGTTTCTATAGTATGTTTTAATATTTTGTGCAAATATCTTTTTTCGTTAAGCATCGTTCTATATTTTTTTGATATAAATCAATTGATTTACTGCTTAAACAATAAACAATTACTTGCTTGAAGCATTTAATGGCCTCGTCATATTTCTTTTGAAGCTCTTTCATAATACCCATTTCACAGTAGATTTTTTCTCTGTTAATACCAGGCACTTCTAGTGCTTTGTTGAGTAGCTCTTCTAGTTCTGCGAATTTTTGACATGTAGATAATAAAACAGCGTAGTTTAAGTATGTTGCTGGATACTCTGGAGCATAATCGATAGCTGTGCGATAATAAAATTCGGCTTTATTATAATTTTGGTATTTTGTTTCAAACAGATAGCCTAGGTGATTGTAAGCTCTACCATATTCAGGGAAACGATCTGTTATTTCATATAACAATTTTAGAGCATCTGTAAAGTGGCCATCTTTGATTTTTTGATCGGCTTCAAAAAACATCTGATCAGCTTCAAATGTTTGATCAAAATAAGAAGCTCCTTCAGTCATGATTTTCTCCTTGTTATTGTTTTAAGTGACCAGTAAAAATATTTCTGTCGGTTACTTCGGATTAGCAAGAACTTCTAAATTGAATAACTTGAGTTATTTTAGATATTGACACTCTCTATCTTAGAAATATAGCAAAAATACATTACCGTTGCTAGAAATTCATCTACTTTTTTCGCGAGTAGATGTTGTTAAAAATTTGTAGGCTTTTGTTTCTCCTACTTAAGGAGTGTCCCTATTTATATAGATATAATTCAATTATGTTACAAAAACCTAAATAGAGACGCGTTCAGGTAACTTGACAAAAGTTTTACTTTAAATTAGAGTATATTTTATATTAGCAAGTTACTTGCTAATAATAAAAAAATATTGTTGTGTGATAGTCGTCGTTTATTTTATATGAAAACCGTCGTCTGTTATAGGCAATAGATTATATTAAATAATAACTTGGTAAGGTTAAATTACGCAGAGCAGGACAACAACAAGTTGTTGCAAACGTTCATTTGTTTGGGGCGTATCTTATATTTTCTTTACGATACATTTCGAAGACAAACAATTTTGAACCTTTACATGGAGATTATAGTGAAAAAATTTTTAGTTATTCTAGTCGCAATTATTACCTGTATTTCTGCTGAAAATTTTAAGGTTGGTACAGGAGTATATGATGTTACAGGACCTGCAGGTGATGTGACCATGGCAGGTTTTGCACGTACAGATATGCTAACGGGTGGTATTCATACTCGTTTGCGTGCGCGTGCGTTTGTTGTTGAAGCGTCAGGAAAACGCGTTGTTTTTGTATGTGCTGACTTATTGGCTATTCAACAGGGTGTAAAGCTGAAAGTTATTGAAAAATTACAGAAAAAATATGGTGATTTATATTCAGCAAAAAATGTAATGCTAAATGCAAATCATACTCACAGTGGACCAGGTGGTTATGCGTGGTATACACTTTATTATACTTATATTTTAGGTTTTAGCCAAAAGAACTTTGATACAATTGTTGATGGGATTTGCGAAGCGATTACCCGCGCGCATGACAATGTGGCACCAGGCCGTATTTTTATGGCGCAAGGTAAACTTGAAAATGCATCTATCAATCGCTCTTTAGAAGCGTATGAGGCAAATATAGATGCGAATCAACATGATTCTGTTGACAAAACAATGACTGTATTGAAATTCCAGCGTATGGATGGTACTGAAATAGGTGTTATTTCGTGGTTTGGGGTGCACACTACTTCTGTTTATTATTCACATCCTGACTATGGAAATGACGAAGGAGATCGCTATACTAATAGATTAATAAGTAGTGATAATAAAGGTTGGGCTGAGCGCTATTTCGAAATGAAAAAAGGCACAGACTATAAGAAAAAAGATACTTTTGTTGCTGCTTTTGCAAATGGTGCTCTTGGTGATGTAAGCCCAAATATTGTTGGAAACATGGATGGTGGTGGAATTAACGATTATGCAAGTTGTGCTATTTCTGGTAAAAAACAATTCAGTAAAGCGTGGGAGTTGTACAACAGCGCAATGACAGAACTACAACCACGTGTAGATTATCGCCACAGATACTCTGATTTTTCAAAGATGACAATAAAAGCAAAGTATACTGATGGACTACGCGATTACAAAACCACTTTTGGCGCAATGGGAATTAGTTTTACTGCTGGTGTTGAACGTGATGGACCTAGTGATCTTCCTTACATAAAAGAAGGTCTATACAAAGGTAAATATGATCCAACACACGGTACCAAAATTATTTTTCTAGAAACAGGAAAATTACCTGCTCCATGGACACCAAATGTTCTTTCTGTACAACTTTTTACTATTGGAAAAGTGGCGGTTTTTGGTCTACCAGCTGAAACAACTACTCATGCTGGGCGTCGTATTCGTTTAGCAGCTGCAGATGAATTGGCTAAAGTGGGAGTAGACACTTTGGTACTCACTTCCCCAACCAATGCTTTTGCAAGTTACGTATCTACTCGCGAAGAATATAATCAACAACATTATGAAGGTGGCTCTACTCTTTTCGGTCAATGGACCTGTGGAGCTTATCAACAGTTGTTTAACGAACTAGCTGTAGGACTTGCTAATAATAGCGAAGTTCCTGATGGGCCGACTCCTGAAGATTTAACTGGACAACAACTCTTACTTGGTGAATCAACATATGACATGCCTCCTACCTGGGGAAATTATGGAGATGTTGCTGAAAAGATGCCGCAACAAGTAGAAAGACTTAGCGTTGCAGAAATGGTATTTTGGGGAGCAAATCCTCGTAATACGTTCAAAACCAATGATACATTTTTTACAATTGAACGCAAAACAGAAAGTGGTTGGGAAGCTGTAAAGTATGACTACGACTTAGATACAGCATTTTTCTGGCAAAAAGCCGGAGGACATCAATCACATATTCGTATTATGTGGGATATTCCTGGCGACACAGTTCCTGGTGTTTACCGCATACACCATAGTGGGCGCGCAAAAGGAGCATGGGGCAATTATACTGATTACTCTGGTTATTCTAATGAGTTTGAAGTTATTCCATCAAAAAGCTTGTGGATTTCTCATTGTTATGCACAAGGTAACCAAATTCATTTTCGTTTGGAGTATCCAGGTGCTACACAATATGACCTAGGGCACAGTGAGAAGTTTGTTACCAGTGGTAAAGTTAAATTTACTATCAATGGTAAACGCAACAAAGTCTATGAAGCGGCGCCAAATAAAAGCAAAGGTATGGGGTATTTTGTTGGTCATGTAGATGAAAAACCAACAAGTATAGTTGTACCTGAAGGCTACGCCCAAGATGAAGAAGGCAATGGTAATTCTGAATTTTCTACTGGTCGTCTGAAGTAAAATTTTTATCAAACCGCAAACAAGTTTACTTGTTTGCGGTTTATTTTTTAGGGAGTGTAAAACACAGAGTGAGACAAAATTTACGCACCTTAATGTTTTACCAGTTTGTAGTTATTTGTAATTCTTACTGTGATTGGTCGAGTAGGAGAGTATATGGATTCTAATGTTGATTTTGAAGAAAAAGCTCACCAAAAAATAACATATGTAAAAGCGTACTTAGCGTGGTTATTTGGTGGGTGGATGGGAATGCATCGCTTTTATCTAGGGAAGTGGTTTAGCGGTGGTGTATATATGGTGTCTTTTGGTTTCTTTTTTATGGGTTGGGGAATAGATTTTTTCTTGATCCCTTTTATGGTGAAAAAGCAGCGTGAGAAGTTAGCTGAAAAGTTACGTGTACAGGCGGAGTGGGCTAAAAAAATTGCTGAAGCGAGTGGAGATGAGGCTATTGTATTCGAAGAAAAACTAGCTCCGTGGGCTGGAAAGTCGGATTGGAAGTCATATCTTGAATTTCCTTTTCGCCTCATGTTTTTCTTTTTTGCGCCAATGTTGTTCACTTACATTGCCCTTGCTCAAGGGAACTGGGAACTGATTTTGGTTATGGCTGTTATTTTAATTGCAACTAGTTTTATTTATTCTGTGCAAAGAATAATACACTTTCACCCTGAGATAGAAAAAATTCCTTTACTTAGTGATGCTCTTAGTACATTTAAAAAACTACATGCTTATTACATGGAAAATAAACCGCGCAATTTTTTATTTTATGTGGGTTACTTTGTTTTTGGCTTTTTATCTATGCCTTTCTCGAAGAAAACGCGTGAGGAGTTTAGTTTATATAAGAGTATTATTTTTGGTATATTTGCTCTTTTAATTTTGGAAACAGTACTTTCTTATAATTCTGTTTACCCTCCGTATCTAAATGTACAAGAAGCATTAGGAGTACTTCTTGCGGAGTTCTTTCTTTTGTTCTTCATGATCATTAGTTTTATGATGCCGATGGTCACAACTTCTTTTTCATTAAGTTTATCTGGCAAACACAATATGCTACGGTTTTTAACATTTATTGGTATCGGATTTAGTATATTATTAGCTGTTTTTGCTTACACAAAAGGCGATTTAAGTGAATCGGCATCAATGGCAGATACAATGAATTTTGAAGCGCGCATGAAAAACAAAGATTTTCGCACAGATATTACTACTAGTAGCGAAATGTTTCTCTCTTATTACGGGCAAAAGTCTAAGATTAAACAAGTCGCATCTGTAAATATACATGTTGATGAAAGTATGACAGAGCTGTATCGACGTAATTTAGAAGGGTTTGTTGCTGGGAATGAAACTGCCTTGGTACACGTTTTTGTTATTGAACAACCAGGTGAACATCTTGTCTTTGGTATTCGTTATAACAATAGAATCTTGTTTTTAGTTGATCACAGTGGTGAAGTATATAAAAATTGGCGCCGTGTACCACAAGTTATACAGGATATGTTTGAAGAAAAAATTCTTATGCCTTTAGGTGACGAAAAATATCGCTGCGTGGTAAAAAAAGGTTTGATTACCGATTTATATTGAGGAGTATTATGATTTCTGCGAATGATTATTTTAGCGTAGAAACTTTTACACTACTAAAAACTCTACATGAAGAAAATAGTGTAGATTTTTATTTAGCAAATAGCGAAATTTTTAGTAATGCAGTACAGGATCCTTTTCAAAGCATTTTCTCGGAGGTAGCTATGCGGTTACCTCTAGCACTAAGGAATTTATTAGTTACAGATAAAGATGTTTTTTGTCGTTCAGGAGAGGATAATCGCAATCTCGATTTTTATTGGGGAGCGTTTAATTTCAGTGGCGACAATTGCAGTGTCAGACTGTTTATGTGGATTAATCACGAAATGATACAGTTTGGTTTGTGCTCAGGAAATTATAATAAGGAGAAGCCATGGGCTTTACCTAAAAAAATAAATTCTAAGGCGCAAACAAAACTAGAACAAAAATGCAAATCATGGTTACAAAACCCTGGTAATAACCTAGAGCTTTCTACTGTATTGGAGAAAAAGGAAGTTCTCTCTACCGACAGGGAGCAGTTTATTTTACGCATATTATCTACGTTTAGTAATATTTATGAGTACTTAATTTCTTTTGATGATTCTTTTGAAATTAACGAAACGCAACCTAATTATACAATCAAACAGTGCGCTGCTGACACACATATTAGTGTTAAAAAAATATCAACGTGGTTAAAAGCAATAAAACACAAAAAACAAGCGATTATTTATGGCCCTCCAGGAACAGGAAAAACGTACTTAGCAGAGCGTCTTGCGCGAACTATTCTAAGTAACGCTACAGGTGTGTGTACAACAGTTCAATTTCATAGTAGTTACAGTTATGAAGATTTTATTCAGGGACTACGCCCTCAAGAAAACGGTTCTTATAGTGTAACGAATGGCACTTTTATAAATTTTTGCGACGAAGCTAAAAGGAATAACTGTGCAAGTGTTTTAATTATAGATGAAATCAATCGTTGTGCAATTGATCGCGTATTTGGTGAGCTAATGTACCTATTAGAATATCGTAATCGCAGTGTTACATTACTTTCAGGGCAAAAATTTACAATCCCTGAGCAAATATATATTATTGGTACAATGAATACCGCAGATAAATCTATTGCTATTTTAGATTATGCGTTGCGTCGTCGTTTTGCGTTTATACCTCTTTATCCTGATTATAATTTAATACGTAAATTTAAGTATCGTAAAAAATGTAACCTAAAAGTCTTGATTGAGACATTACAAAGTTTAAATGAAGAGATTTCCGATCAGAATTTTCAAATTGGTACTTCATTTTTTTTGATAAATGATTTACTCGATCACATTGAAAACATTTGGCGTTTCCAAATAGAACCATATACAGAAGAGTATTTTTTTAATGAATTGCATCGAGTGGAAAAGTATAGGTGGAGCAAAATTTGCAAAAAAATTATGCAGATTTGACAACGGATATTGTAATGCGTGAATATGAAACCGTTTTTCTTGCGAAAAATCTTTTAGCTCCGCATTTAGCTGAAACCATATGGAGTAAATACTCTAGTTATTTAAATGTCGATTTTCCTAGCATAAAAAACGAAGAACGTTGGAAAATAACTGCTAGAGGTTGGGTCGGTTATCTTGCTGTTTCTGATAGAAGCATTATTATTGAACCTAAAGTTGATATTGAGCAATTTTTCGAAATGGTAGAGTGTGCTTTTGATATTCGTTTACGTGTTTTTGATCACTTAGTAGAGTGTAATTCAGTAAAAGCATTTTATAATTTTTTAGCACAAATGCTCATTGTAAAAATTCGCAAGATAAAGCATCTTGGCCTTGCAAGATCTATAAAAGAAAAAGAAGAATGGTTGCCACATGTTCGTGGAAAAATATTATTGAATGAAGACTGGAAAAAAAAACACTGTTCGCGAGTGCGTTTCTACGATTCCACTGTTGATAATTTTGATAATCAAGTTTTAATAGCTACCTTGAGAGTTATTTTGTGTAATGCTAATTGTTTTGCTCAAGTACAGCAACAGGCTCGCGAAATGTATTACTGGTTATGTAAGCACGTAAAAAATGTGTCTATTGCAACAGAAAAGATTCTTTCGCACTTACAACTAGATTATCACTATAATCGTTTAAATGCGCATTACGAACCAATTCACGCTTTATGTCGTTTCTTTTTATCACACACAGCTCCTTACAAAGGAAAAGGCACAAGCTCAATTACCTCTTTTTTAGTGAACATGCCTTACCTATACGAAAAATTTGTCGCTAATTGGTTGAGACGCAATTTACAATGTGGCTTAAGGTTAGCAACAAAAGAAAAAATTTTACTAGGTGAACAATGCTTTTTGTTTGTTATCGATATGGTTTTGTACAAAAAAAATATGCCCTTCTGTGTTATCGATACTAAGTATAAAAATGTAAAAAAACCTCCTCACTCAGATATTTTTCAGTTGATTTCTTACGCAAAATTATGTAAATGTTCGCAAGCGGTTTTGGTATATCCTTGTATTTTAGAAAATCCTATTGATCAGCAAATAGGAAATATCCGTATACGCAGTATCTCTTTTGTTTTAGATAAAAAACTAGATATAAGCGGAAAGAGTTTCTTACAAGCTTTAGTTGGATCGTGATTGTTTCTTTAACTGGAGAAAACCGTGTTCGTAGCCCTAAATTTGAAAAATGTTTAGTAAAAGGAAATTTAAAATGAGTTTTAGTCTAGAAAAGTATGGTATCGTTGTTACCGATATTATTCGTAATGCATCTCCAGCACGTTTATATGAAGAAGCTCTTTCTCAAGAAAAAGGGTCTGCGATAGTTAATAGTGGCGCATTAGCTGTGACATCAGGAATAAAAACAGGAAGAAGCCCAAAAGACAAACGTATTGTTGATGATGCAGAGGTTCGTGATGATGTGTGGTGGGGTGACATAAATGTAAAATTGGACGATCAAATTTTTTTAGTAAACCGCGAACGAGCTATTGATTATCTGAATACGTGCGCCAAAATTTATGTAGTAGACGGCTACGCAGGTTGGGACCCTAAATATCGCATAAAAGTACGCATTATATGTACTAGGGCATATCATGCACTATTTATGCATAATATGCTTATTCGCGTTCCACAAGAAGAACTTAGTGATTTTGGTGAGCCGGATTACATTGTTTTTAATTCTGGAAAATTTCCTGCAAATCGCTACACTTCAAAAATGACCTCTAAAACGAGTGTTACACTCTGCTTTAATCGTAAAGAGTTTGTCATTCTTGGAACTGAGTATGCTGGTGAAATGAAAAAAGGTGTGTTTACAATTATGAACTACATCATGCCAAAAACAAATGTTCTTTCAATGCATTGTTCTGCGAATGAAAGTGACAACGGGAATGTGTCACTGTTTTTTGGGCTATCGGGAACGGGAAAAACAACTTTGTCTGCCGATCCTGAACGTCAGCTAATCGGTGATGATGAGCATTGTTGGTCTGATGATGGTGTTTTTAATATCGAGGGCGGATGTTACGCGAAATGTATTGATCTAACAGCAGAAAAAGAGCCTGAAATACATCAAGCTATACGTTTTGGTACGGTTCTTGAAAACGTCGTTTTTTCTGAAAGTGATCGCAAAGTAGATTTTACAAGCAGTGAATTGACTCAAAATACTCGTGCTTCTTATCCAATAGAGTATATAAAAAATGCAAAAATTCCATGTGTTGGTGGCCATCCAAAAAACATCATATTTTTAACATGCGATGCTTTTGGAGTTTTACCTCCTGTAAGTAAGCTTAGTCCTGAGCAAGCGATGTATCACTTTATTAGTGGTTATACTGCTAAAGTGGCTGGCACAGAAATGGGAGTTACTGAGCCAGAAGCTACTTTTTCTGCTTGTTTTGGAGCAGCATTTTTGGTTTGGCATCCAGGGAAATATGCCGAAATGTTAGCTGATAAAATGAAAAAGCATGGTGCTAAAGCATGGTTGGTGAATACGGGGTGGTCTGGTGGACCTTATGGAGAAGGGGCTCGTATTAGTTTGCGCGCAACGCGAGCGATTATAAACGCTATCAATAATGGTGAATTAAATGATATAGAAACGGTTACTGACCCTATTTTTGGATTTTCTACACCTGTTTCTTGCCCTGATGTTCCCGAAGCTCTTTTACAGCCAAGAAAAACTTGGTCTAATCCAAGTAATTATGACCAAAAAGCCAAAGAACTAGCACATCTATTTCGCAAAAATTTTACAGCATACGAAAGTGGTGTTAGCGAAGCAGTGAAAAACGCAGAACCGCAGGTGTAATAGCTTTGTAGAGTGCGGTAGAAGGGCTATTCCTATATCGCACTCATTTAATTGAGCAGGTCTTGTATAGATCGCTTTTGAATAAGAATGGAACTTTCATGCAGTATATTATTGGTATTTTGCAAATATTAATGGGTATCGCTTTTTCGTATATGTTTAAAGTATCGACTAGTAATAAGCATTTTCTGGGTCTTATAGGTACAATCATTTTTATAACATTAAATATTATATTTGTTAGTAGTATGCAATTATCGCATCCGGCGCAGCTTATTATAAATGTAGTTTTCATTGCCGTGATTTCGGCGCCATGGTGGTTTTTTTTCATCCACTTTATTGGGGAAGCTATGTTTAAGCCAATAGAGTTTTTAATTTCTCCTCCTAGTGGGGAAATTCAGAAAGAATACTCAAAAGCGCGTTCTTTTGAAATTGATGGTAATTTTGAACGAGCAATTGCGGAATATAAGAATTATTTTTCTGATAAAAATGACTACATTCCATTAGAAAGAATAGGACGCTGTTATTTTAAAATGCAAAAATATGATGAGAGCTTACAATTCTTAGAAGATGCGAAAAAACATCTAATGGCTATAAACGCCAAGGGAGATGTTGGCAAAAAACGCAATGAATATGCACGATTGTTGTACATTCAACAACTTATTTATAAAAAAATAAAATCACCTCAATACAGAAAAATAAAAGCTTACCTTGCAAAAGAGTATTCTGACACTCCTTTTGTAAATACCAATGCGCCGCAAATCAGAGACTATTTACAAATATGGGCAAATACAACTGTTACTTGAGATATTTTTTGCATCATTGGTTCTTTTGTTATAGAATACAGCAAAATTACCGTAAGGCTACTAAGTAGTTGCCGGGTCACTTAAAAACTTATTTTAATCTGGATATTTATGATGCGATTACAAGTTTTGCTAATAATATTTGTTTCTTTTATTTTAGCATCCTGCGATAAACCTACCGATATAAATAGTAAGAAAAAGATCGTCTGTTTTGTTAGTATCTTACCTCAATCGTATTTTGTGAAAAAGATTGGTGGTGATTTTGTCGATGTTAAAGTGCTTGTTGGACCAGGACAATCTCCAGCAACATATGAACCGACGCAAAAACAGTTGACTTTACTTAGTAAAGCAAGCTGCTTTTTCACTATTGGTGTTCCTTTTGAAAAGTCTTTTATACCGCGTCTTTCGCGAATCTATAAAATGCCGATTATTAAGACACATTCAGGTATCAAACTACGAAACTTGCAAAATCATCATCACGATCATGATCATCACCATCACCACGATGGTGGTAAAGATCCACATATTTGGTTAGATCCCTTATTGGTAAAAAAACAAGCTCAAAAAATAGCGGACAGTTTATCGGATTTGCTCCCGCAACAAAAAGACTATTTTGCACAAAACCTTATTATCTTTAATGAGGATTTATCCTTACTAGATAAAAAAATTAAACAATTGTTTAAAGAAACTTCTCAAAAAATAATGTGGGTTTATCATCCTTCGTATGGTTATTTTTGCGATCGTTATGGTCTTGAACAAATGGCGATAGAAACAGAAGGGAAAAGTCCTGGGGCGAAACATCTTGCCAAATTAATTTCTAGAGCTAAACAACAAAATATACGTGCTATTTTTGTGCAAAAACAGTTTATGGGCAAGTCACCCAATGCTATTCTCTTAGCTTTAGAAGAGTACTACAAATCGCAAAAAAGAGTGTCTTTATGTAAAACAATAACTCTTGATCCTTTAGCCTACAACTATGCTGAAAATTTACTGTCTATGGCAAGTAATATAGCTGAGTATTTGAAATAATCATGACACAATCCAAAAATAGCGAATGCTTAATAAGCGTAAAAGACCTCTCTTTTTCTTATGACAAAGAAAACGTACTACAAGATGTGAGCTTCGATGTACATAATCAAGATTGTGTGGCAATTGTTGGTCCAAATGGTGGTGGCAAAAGTACTTTGCTAAATATCTTGTGTGGTGAACTATTCACCACTAAGGGTATCGTAAAAATTTGTAATGATCTACCAGTTCGGGTAAAAAAACATATTGGTTACATACCTCAAAAAAATTATTACGATGAACAATTTCCAATAAAAGTGTTGCAAGTTGTTTTACTTGGAAGGCTTGGGGTAAGTAAATGGCCATGGTTTTCTAAAAAAGATAAGCAAATTGCGATAGAGAATTTACGAAAAATGCACATGGATAGTTTTGTGGAGCGGTTTTTTCCTTCTCTTTCTGGAGGTCAAAAACAACGTGTTCTTATTGCACGTGCTTTGACAACAGAAACCAAGATTCTTGTCTTTGATGAACCAACCTCAAATTTGGATGTGCACTCGCAAAAATTGTTTTACGATTTACTGCATGATTTAAATAAGGATTACACCGTACTCATCGTTACACATAACATTTCTAACGTTCCTAAATTTGCTAAGTCTGTTTTATTTGTAAATAAAAGTGTAGATTTTTTTTCGCTGCACAATTGCGAAGAACAACGTTTTTTAAATTGGTATCAAGAGAAAATAAATGTTTGAGTTTATCCAAGCTTTACAAGAATTTGCTTTTCTTCGTTATGCGCTTATAGCAGGGATACTTGCAAGTATTTCGTGTGGCGTTGTTGGAGCGTTTGTTGTCACAAAGCGTATTTCATATCTTGCAGGTGCAATATCGCATTTTGTACTTGGAGGAATAGGTATTGCCCGCTATTTGAATATCGTTCATGGGTGGAAGTTTTTAGATCCGATGTACGGTGCTGTTGTCTTCGCACTTCTCGCAGCTATTTTTATAGGCTATGTGCGTTTTTGGCATAAGCAAAAAGAAGACACTATTATTGGCGTTATGTGGGCTGTTGGTATGGCTGTTGGTGTTATGTTTATTTCGCAAACACCGGGATACAATGAAGACCTAATGACATATTTATTTGGAAATATTTTGCTCGTAACCTATGAAGATTTACAAATTATTGCCGTACTAGATATTATAATCGTTGTCCTATGCCTTTGGTTTTACCAAAGTCTTGTTGCTATTTGCTTCGATGAACATTTTGCAAAGTTGCGCGGGATAAAAGTGCGGCGACTTTATGTATTACTACTATGTCTTACAGCGATGACTGTTGTGCTTCTTGTTACAGTTGTTGGGATTGTGATGGTAATAGCTCTCCTTACCATACCGGCAGGAATAGCTTCGCAATTTTCAAAGTCTTTAGGACAAATGATGTTACTTGCGACATTTCTTAGCATTGTATTTGTTATTAGTGGTTTGGGTGTAAGTTATGAATATGATGTTCCTTCTGGTGCTACGATAATCATTATTTCTGGAATAATGTATATATTGTCTGCTTTTTTTATACGGCAAAAATTCCGTTTTAAAAGTTAGGGCGTTACCACACGCCCTCAACCTAAAGGAGGAACAATTTGGATTGTTCTTCTTCCTATTTTTTTCCCGCCAATCATTTTAATTTATCATTCCTAATTCCGTTCAAAATAATTTACCTAAGCGAGAATCTCTACGCCATATTGTTTACTAAACCACTCAAAATTTGCTTGCGACAGTGAAACTCGCATGTGAATACTTTGTTCTTTAATTTCGCGCTCTATGATTCTTCCATATTCACCAATCCATGCCAAAAGCTTTCCGTTTTGTACTGGTAGAACAGCTTTGACTTCAATCATATTTGATTCAAATATTTCGAGCACACGTGTGGAAAACAAATCTATATTCTGCCTGGTTTTGGCTGAAATACATACGTGGTTTGGATGTAAACGTTTTAGATTTTCTAAATCGACAGGATCTTCGACTAAATCTATCTTGTTAAAAACGATCAATGCATTTTTATCGTGAAGCTTCATCTTACGCAGTACACTTTCTACGACAATAATCTGTTTTTCAGCATCGGGGTGCGAAGCATCTACAACGTGTAGTAGTATGTCTGATTGCGCTGCTTCTTCTAGTGTCGCGCGGAACGATGCAACAAGGTGGTGAGGAAGTTTGTCGATAAAACCGACAGTGTCTGATAAAAGTACTTTCCGTGCCTGAGCCAAATCCCAGTAACGCGTTCTAGTATCGAGAGTGGCGAACAATCTATCTTCTACTAAAACATCTGCATCAGTTAAGACGTTCATTAACGAAGATTTACCAGCATTTGTATAGCCAACTAAGCCAACAGTAAAAAACTTTTGATTGCGCGCATTTACCTCGCGGTTTTTTCGTTCTTGGATTTTTTTGATGGCGCTCTTACAATCAACAATCTTTTTCTTAATAATTTGTCTATCTGTTTCCAGTTGCTTTTCCCCAGGACCACGAAAACCAATACCACCTTGCGAACCTTCAAGGTGAGTCCACATACGTTTTAAGCGCGGCATAACATATTCCAGTTGCGCCAAATCCACTTGTAGAGTAGCCTCTTTGGTTTTTGCATGTTGTGCAAATATATCGAGAATAAGTTCTGTGCGGTCAATAACTCTAATATCGGTCATCTCTTCTATATTACGAGATTGACCAGGAGAAAGGTCATGGTCGCAGATAATCAGTGTTGCATCATTTGCCTCTGCAAGCTCTTTCATTTGATAAATTTTACCTTTGCCCATATAAGTTCCTGGATGAAACTTATGACGACGCTGAGTAATTTTACCAACAACTTCAGCACCTACAGTGTCGGCAAGACTAGCTAATTCTGTAAGCGGCGCCTGATAGGAATGCAATTCCTTTGGTCGTTGTACGCCCATCAAGATTGCTTTTTCTTGAGGAGTCGAATGGGTTTTTTGTTCAAAAGATTTCATATATTTTTCCAAAATAATAGAATTAAGTTATGTTCAAGTACAATGCGACTACTTTATAATAAGCTATTATAGCTTGGTAGCAAAGTATATTTGATAAAACCAATAAAATCGAATGTGGTTCAATTTTTTCTAAAAACCCAATATTTTTTCTGTGGATGTAAATCACATGCTAAAAAAAGAAAGCTCCTTTCTTCCTATAGTAAACAATAACAGTCGTATTCTTATACTAGGCTCTTTTCCAAGTGTATTATCAATCAAATACGATTTTTATTACGCAAATAAACGCAATCAATTTTGGCCAATTATAAATGAAATTTTTACAGCGGACGCTCAAAAAAACGAAGAAAGAAAACAACTTGTCTTGCAAAAACAAATTGCCCTATGGGATTCAGTGCATATCTGTGAGCGCGAGAATTCAGCAGATAGTCAATTGCAAGTAATGAAAAGTAACGACATTAAAGGATTACTAACTAAATACCCAAAGATAAATACTATTTTCTTCAATGGCAAAAAATCACAACAAGTGTATCTCAAATCAAATAGCGATATCGATATATACACCAAAGCACTACCTTCTACATCCTCGGCTTACGCTGCGATGAAGTATAATGAGAAGCTTGCGATATATGCGGAGAATATATTGGAAAGGTTACGGAATTGTAATCTAAAACCAAATAATATTGCAAGGTAAGCGAAATTTTGCAACGCAAAAAGTATACGAATCAATTAGGCTTACGACACATTCTAATAAGAGTTTTTATGTTATTTCAGTAAATCCCACGCAGATTTCGTTAGAGGTTTTGACTGAGAAACTTGGCTTATTTAAAATACTCTGGCTTTTTTCTATCGTTTTAATACCATGAGAGTGAAGGTAGATTTACAAGTTGTCAATATTAAAAACTTTACAAGGTAAAATGGACATTCGTGTTTAGACTTATTACAACAAAAGCATAACCGTTTACAATGTTTCGGCTATAGAAAATTTAATTTATGGATATGAACTTTCTCTAGCTAATGATTTATTGAGGAAACAATAGTTTTTTTGTAAAAAGAGTTTTTGCTTTGATGGGGGCATTTATAGCCCTATCGTTTTCGTACCAGAGCTAGTAGATGACCATAACTGAAAGTTTGTGTTTGGTATTCTCAGATTTACAAAGGAAAATAACAGCTATGAATTTTAAACTAACTTTCGTCGATGAAGTTTATACAAAATCCTTTTCTTTAGAAAAGGGTACAACTCATGTACTAGGAAGATCTTCTCGGTGTGATTTCCAGCTTGATTATGATGGAATTTCGAGAGAACATTGTAATATTTGGTTAGATAAAAATCAAGTATGGATAAAGGATAACGGTAGTAGTAATGGCACAAAGGTAAATGCAAAAAAAATATCTACTAAAACTATACTACAAGTAGGAGATATTGTAACGATTGGTATAGTTGAATTGAAATTGAAAGTACACAATTCTCAGATTATGTATTTGAAAGAGAAAAATGAGCCAACGTTTACCTTAGACTCGAAAAAAGCAAGTAAGCATCTCTTAGTTTTACATGAAGTAGGTAAAAAGATTTTAAATTCGCAAAACATCGTATTGCTTTGTAAAAATGTTCTTGAAAGTTCTTTGGCTATGTTAAATTGCGATAGAGGTTGTATTGTTCTTAAACCATATGGTAAGCAAAAAACACATCAATACATATATTGCAACTACAAAGATTATGCATTTGACGAAACGGAGTTTTCGCTGAGTAATTTTATATTAGAAACAACGATAGAAAAAGGAATAGGCACTGTTTCTGCCGATGCACAAACAGATGCGCAATTTTTCGGGCGTTCTTCCATTCAAAATTTAGAACTACGCAGTGTTTTGTGTTCTTGTATTGAAGGACAAAATGAAATTTTTGGAGTTATTTATTTAGATTCTCGAAATCCAGGAAATTTTGATGGCGCTGACCTAGACTTAATGACAGCTGTTGGCAGGCAACTTGCTTTTGCTATAGAACGGTTTCTATTGGAGCAAAAGTTGGTTACTTCGCAGCAAAATTCGATTATTGAACATTCGCGAGATGTGATATATCGTTGTAACTTAAATTTTCATTTTACCATTGTCAGTCCCTCTATTCATAATATTTTGGGTATATCTAAACATCACCTATTACAATCTCCAGAAATTTGGGAAAATAGCGTCTACAAAGATGATAAAGATGCCTTTAAACAAATGCGTTCAGATGTATTGCAAGGGAAAGAATGTACTTTGAAGTATCGTATAAGAAATCCTGAACAGGAATTAATTTGGGTAGAAGAATCTTGTTATGGCATTAAGAATAAAGACGGTAGCATTGCAAGTATTCAGGGGGTTGTAAAAGATATTACAAAGAACAAGCTGTTGGAGGAAAAATTAAACCGAGCACAAAAAGTGGAATGGCTAGGAGTTTTAGCAGGAGGAGTGGCGCACGATTTAAATAACATTCTTGGAGGAATTGTTGGCTATCCCGATTTAATATTACGAAAAATTCCGGAAGATAGTCCGGTTAGACAGTACTTGATAGATATGAAAAATTCCGGTATGTTAGCCGCGCGGATTGTTGAAGATTTGCTGACAATGGCTAGAGAAGAAAATTATAAAATGGAATCGCTCAATCTAAACCAAATAGTATTAGATTATTTCGGTTCTTCAACATTGAAGCATCTGGAAAAAACACATCCTGAGATTGAAGTAAAATTGGAACTTTTTATAGACGAATTGTATATACTTGGTTCTAAAACACATATTTCTAAGATTATTATGAATTTAGTGAGTAATGCATTTCATGCTATGGCTGAAAAGGGAGTTTTAAAGGTAACGACGGCACAGATTGACTTAGATGAAATCACCGCGAAAAGTAATAATATGTTATCAGGTAAATATATCGTACTGCAGGTAGATGATACAGGTATTGGAATTGCAAAAGAAAATTTAGATCGAATTTTTGAACCTTTTTATAGCCAAAAATTAAATAATGGAGGAACGGGCCTTGGGCTGGCTATTGTTTACGGTATTATTCGAGACCATGCCGGTTACATAGATGTTGATAGTGTTGTTGGCAAAGGAACTTGTTTTACGGTTTACTTTCCATTACACAAAAATGTTGAAAAGGAAGTTGTTGTTGTAGATGTGGATTTACAAGGTACAGAAAATATTCTAGTGGTCGATGATGTTAAGGAACAAAGGGAGTTGGCCAGTAATATTCTCACTTCTTTGGGACATACAGTACAAACAGTTTCTTGTGGAGAAGAAGCTTTGGAGTGTTTGTCGCAGCACACTTTTGACATCGTACTTCTAGATATGATTATGGAAAATAGTATAGATGGCTTAGAAACATACCAAGAAATACTCAAAATTGTACCACAACAAAAAGTGATTATTGTAAGTGGCTTTTGTAAAAACGATAGGTTTAACGAAGCTCTAAAATTAGGTGCGAAAGCTTATGTAAAAAAACCTTACACTATTGATGAGCTTGGTAAAACTATTCGGGAAATTTTAAAAATGTAAACAGAAAACAAAAGTCTTTCTTTAATTATGTCTTTCAACCTATTTAGGTTAAAAATAAAAATAGAAAACATACTTTGGAAGTTTGGAGTTACTACAAAATTTAACTTTACCTGAAAACTACAATTTTTGAATTTTTGAACAGATATATCGCATCGAAAGACAGTTTTTAAAAAAAGCACCACTTACGCTGTTTGAAAAAGAGATAAAAGAAGGACAGACCTGGGGCAGACCTTAAAAAAATGACAGGCCTTTATTATGAAGACAGGCGTATATACAAATAAAAAGGTCTATTTAAATTTAGCTTAGTTCTTCATTTTTAGTAATTGAGAGTTAAACTAACTTACATCACTCATTTTGGACACGCCCAATTGAATGATATTCGGAACAGACCTAAATATAAATGACGTTTGGGACAGACCTAAACGCAAAATATTTATTTCTCATTATAGGTATAAGTTGTAAACCTTAGCCACTAACAATTAATATTTTTGTAATAAATTTAAATGAACTAGAGAACTTAGATTTTTAATTTCTTTAGGTGGTTTATCTAATTTTTGATAACTGTAAGAGCATGCAGATTGTCTATCTCTTTAGGTAATTTTTTTAATTGAGAGCATCCTGTCAAAGACAAATGAGTGAGAGAGTTTAAATTTCCAATTTCTTTTGGTAATTCTTGTAGCTCTTCTTGTGGATCATTATATGAGTTGTTAGTAAAATCAAGGCGAGTTAGAGAATTTAAATTTCCAATTTCTTCGGGAAGTTGTTGAATGTTGTAACACTCGTGTAAATTTAGATAGGTAAGAGAAGTGACATTGCCTACTGCACTTGGCAGTACTTCGTTTATTTGACATTCGCAAAACTCTAAGGTTGTAACAGAAAATTTTTCTAATGCATCGAACTTCTCAGGTATTATACAACCATAAAAATTTAGGTGTTTGATATGACTTAGTTCTTTTATTATTTCATTTAAGAACTCTTGTGGTTTATTGAGACAGCTTAATTCTAAAAGTGTAAGGTTGTCCAGGCTCCGAATTAATACTTCTGGAATTTTATGTTCTTCATTTTGGCCATATAATTTGGTTAAGTGAAGTCCCTCAAGAGATTTTAAATTATCTAAACATTGTGGTAATTCTTTTAAATAAGCGATATTAATTGTCAAGTGTTTTAGAGATTTAAGTTTATCTATTCCAGGTAGTTTTTTTACATTGGGGCAAACATCTATTATAAGAGTATTAAGTGATGTAATTTCACCTATTTCTTTTGGTATATTTTCTAAAAATAGATCCCCTAATACTAATCTCTTTAAGGATGCCAATTTACCAATCTCTGGTGGTAAATTAGTCAGCCCAGGGTAATTTTCGGTCTCGTTACAAATTTCGAGAGTTACCAAAGACTGTAGGTTGACGATTTCTTTTGGCAACTCTTTAATATCACTCTCACAAAAATACAAAGATTGCAGAGAAGTTAAATCACCTATTTGCTTTGGAGGAGATTCAAATGAACACATATGCAAAGTGAAATTCTTCAAAGAGCTTAGTTTACTAAGATTCTTTGGGAGTTTTTTTAGATATTCACATACTAAGTTAGTGATAAAAAACCAATCTGCTAGGTGCTCCGGAATTTCTTGATGAATACGAAAAACAACTTTATTTAGAAAATCACAACCTTTGAATTCACAACCAAGTAAACCTGTGAATTCCACATAGTCTTCGAAGTTACAGTCAATGAAAGAGATGTTTTCGATTGAGGCATAGAGATAGCCAAAAGTGCAGTTTCGATATACTGTGTTGTTCTCTACATAATTTAAATTCTGCAATTCAACTTGTTTCACTTTATTGCTCCTGAAGTGTTTTGATGTTTATGTATTGGCATTACTAACAAATAACACTAAAATAAATTCTAGGTAAAGTGTTTGTCGTTTATCTAAACAAAAAGTTCCAAATTTTTTTCAAATTGCGAGACTAAAACTAGGGTGCCGACATTTAGAAGAATAATTGAAATAATAAAGCTGAATCTGTTTTTATGGGCTTTTCGATCCTGATCCTGTTCCTGAAAAGTTCGTTCATTTTTTTTAAAGTATAGAGAAATTGTGCAAATAGCTTCCTGAAATAAATAGAAATTACAGTATCAATTTTAGTGAAACAGCTCGCGAGCTTTATTTTCGGGAACAGGACCAGGATCGATTTCAAATTTTGTCAAATTGCGACACGCCTAATCTTTTTTACTAAAACTGTGTGGGGACGTATCTATGCTTGTTTATTTAAGAGTAGGAAATTACCTTGTGAATAAAAAAATTTTGTTTGTAGAAAGTAATATTGTGTTTTGATTTTTAGTAAAGTTTTTTACGAAATTCGAATTTGTTAAATGGGACGTAATAATAAAACCCGACCATCTACCGCCAAAAACCGACTATTCTTAATAGTCCCGTGCCAATGAGGAAAGTAGCAATGTCCAAAAACATGATGTTTGACATTATTTTCTATAACTATTTTAGCTAACTCACTGCTACCTTTTTTTTGTTTTGAAATAGAGGGAATACAAGGAACTTCGTGGGTTATTAACCATTCTAGTTTTTCTTTTGTTAGACGCTTTATTTCTCTAAAGTATTCTTTAGGGGAAATACGGTGCAGCTTTTTTTTTGTCGACATAATGCCGTCTATGCCAGCGATATATCCTAATTCTTCAATCTCTTGAATTCTTCGCGAAATATGGCAGTATGTACCATCCGAGTTTTTCATACTTTTTGTGATAGATGATTCTAAATCATGATTTCCTTGAACAAAATAAATGCGACGGAATAATCCTTGCGCCCACTGTAAATTTGGAGTAGCATCGCCATTACTACCTTTTTTACCATTGCCAGCCATGTCTCCTGCACTGATAAAAGTCCACTCTTTGGTTTTTTCTAATTTTTTTTCGAGATAATCAAGCACAAGTTTTGTATTACTATGAAGATCACTAGTAATTATCATTGGACATTGTGTATCTATTTTTCCCTCTATTATTTTGATTGTTGCTTGGTAGTCAAGGGGTTTTCCCTGACGATCCAAAGGAGTTTGAATGTCAATGTCGTACATGTTTTCAATGTGTAAATCCATATAAGTCCTTTAAATAGAGATTATTTACCAAAAGGGCCTGGTCTTTTGAATGGAGGCTTTATCTTGTCTTTTATTTTTTTAATGTTGCCACCCATCTCTTTTTTTAAGGTAGCGGTAATAATTTTTAGAAATTGTCGCATAATTTGTTGACCCATCTCGGAGATCGAAGTATCTCCACCACTACCAATATTTTCTAATTCTAGATCAGCTAATGTAATCGTTTTTGACTTCAGACCTTTAAATTGTAATTTCAATTTGCCATTTTGGATTTTCAAATAATCTAGTTGTACTTTCTTTTCTTTCTTTTTCTCGTCTTTTTTGTTTGCCTGTATGTTTTTTTGCAGTTGCATGATATTATTATTTTTGATGTCTCCTTCAAATGAAATTTCAGGAGAGTCGATAATTAATTTTTTTATGCGTACTTTTTCTGTTTTTATGGTTTCTGGATCGATTTCTATATTTAAAATACCCATCTTAAAAGTGTAGTCTGACTCTTCACCTTGTGGATTGGTAATAATGAGATTTTCTATTTTTCCTATACCAGTTAGTATTGGCATATCTACGTTTTCAACAGTAACAGGTACGCCCATGACCTCGGAGCCTTTGTCCTGAATACCTTGCTTGATTAAAAAGCCAATATCGCCACCAGTCATCACAAAACCTGCAATAACGGCAGTAGCAATGATAGCTAGAGCACAAATAACGGTTAGTATTTTTTTCATTTCTATCTCCATGTATTTGAAATGTAAAATAATTTTTAATTTTGTACAAACTATCCGATTGTTTAAGGTTTGTCATCAATTTAAAATAATTTTGGGTATTATATTAAGGTGATATTTGTGCCAACGACAAGTTAAGAGGGAATTTGTTTCTTTGTCATGATCGAAAGTTTAATTTTGGGTGATTTTGTCATTACTATCCTGATCTGTATAAGTTTTTGGTAATGACAATTTTTGCCATATGTTACTTGTTGCGATAAGTGATTAAAGATGCTGCGGTAAGTCCTGCTGTACCACCAATAATTGCTGTACGTATACTTGAGGCTAGATTGAGTGTATCTCCTAAAACTCCTACGGTAATGCCCATTATAATTGTTGTTATAATTGTGATCGCAATGATTTTAGTCCAGCCCATAAGGTTTTTGTCTTTCATTTTTAAACTCCACAAATTTTGTAATTCTCAAATTCTATGTATTACTAACTATCTCAAAACCTGATTCTATTTCGATCTTGGTATTGTAAAAGAGCTTTTCGCGTTACTTATTTATCATTTTATATTATTTTGCCGCTGGAATTCTTTGCGAATGTTTTTTTGAGGAAATATTTCGTTAGGTATATTACATCCTAAAAATTGACAAAGAGGCTGCCATCCTTGTGATACTTCATAAATGAGTAACTTTTCTTTTGGTATTATATCTTTTACTTCCTGACAATAGTGATGGTATTTGTCAATAGCGAATGCCTTATCTTCAAAACACCCTTCCATGAATTGTAGGAAAAATAAATTTTTTACCATTTGTAAAGGCAGGTTTGTCTCTATATCTTTTTTTTGGATGACTTGATAAATTGTTGTGTAGACACTATCGTACCACTTTTCAGGATCGCGTTGTAACAAGAGAATTTTTGCTTGAGGAAAAACAGAATAAAGTTCTCTCCAGTAAAGACAGGCTGGAGTATCGAGGGTGACAGAGTATCCACTAAGTAAACTTGGCCAGTCTACAGTTGAGTTATGAATATTATTCCAAATGGCAGCGTGATCTGTGTGTAAGAACACTTCGTGCATGTGATAACTTTGGCCTACTCCGAGAATTTCAAATGCTTTCTTAACAGACATTGTTCCTGTTCTTGGTAAAGCAGCCCCAATAATTTTAAGCATGTTGTTTATACTTTCAGGTATTGTGGTATAAGCCCACTTTTATTTCTTAATGTAATGATCTATTTTATGTCGTTTTGTTTGTTGTTTACTCCAAACGCAAGTTATGTCCCTTATTTTATACTTTTTTGTGATCTTAGCAAAATATTTTTATCTTAAATAGCCCAATAAATATAAGATTATCGAGAGATTTTATTGTTATTTTTTGTCGTGATCGAAAATTTGATTTTGGCTGTTCCTAACTTGTTGTCAAAACATATTCTTGCCTGTAATGTTTGAATTCTATATTATATAACAAGGCTGTTTTCTGATATCATAGCCTCACAAAATGGATCTTGAGTGTATTCTAAAGTGCATCAGAAAAAGTTATATATTAACCTAGGAGAAGCGTATGGAGCCCATGAAGCCTAATGAAGTAATTTCACGGGCAGAAAAAATAAATGATATATCTAAAGAGGAATTACATTCTTTGTTGATGAAAATCAACATTAACCCAAAAAATATACCCGAATCAAACCTTTCAGTTACTTATTGTAAAAATGTCGTAGAGTATCTAGTAAATCATCGAAAAATAAATGAATTTTATCAAGTAGCGCTTGGCGAAGGATTAGAATTAGAGAAAAATTTCATAGATACTGATAATGATAAGTTAGAACAAATAAAAGCACGTTTGTACAATGTACCATATCTTCCTCCTAAATACATAGAACGCAGCGAATATTTAACTCCTATTTTAGATTCAATACTACAAGGGGCCGAAAAAGTAAGTATCACAGGAGTCGCTAACCCTATTGGTATTCAAGGTATGGGAGGAATAGGTAAATCCATTCTGGCAATAGCATTAGCAAGATCCGATGAAGTGCGTAGTGTTTTCAAACATGGAATTGTTTGGATCTCATTGGGGCAAGAACCAAATATTCATGAAATTCAGAGTGATATCCTAGAGTATTTTGGCATACCAGATATCGCTTTGCAAAACCCCAAGCGCGGCAAGAAACTGTTAAATAAAAATTTAGCCAATAAGAAAATTTTACTTATTGTGGATGATGTTTGGAGAATAGAAGATTTATCGTATTTCGATGTTTTTAGTTCACTACTAATTACCACGCGTCACTTGCAAATAGCAAAAGCCGTGGGAGCAAAAGAATGCGAGGTTGGTCTATTGTCAGAGCAACAATCCTTAGAATTGCTATGCTGTCAATCAGATAAAACAAGTGATACTATACCAGCTGAAGCCTCGGAAATTTTAGAAGAGTGTGGTGGTCTACCACTAGCTATCAGTATCGTTGGCGCAATGTTAAAAGGAAAGCCTAGCAGTCGTTGGCGGTTAATTTTACAACGTTTACAAAATGCTGAATTGCAAAAAATTAGCAATCAATTTACAAACTATCCATACCCCAATCTTTTTAAAGCGTTGCATGTTAGTGTCGAATTTCTACCATTATCAACCCAACGATGTTATTTAGAACTTCTGATTTTTCCCGAAGAAACCCCTATACCTGAGTCTGTACTAGCTATTTACTGGCGCCAAGAAGAACTTGATGGTAGAGATGCACTGGAGGTTGTCGATGAATTACTTGATTCTTCTTTAATTTTTCGTCACGATGAAAATAGTGTAATCTTACACGACTTACAACGCGATTATTTGCATTATCGAAATGTCCATTTAGAACAACGCGATCAAAAAAAATCACATCAAAAACTTATTGATGCCTACAAAAAGGAATATCCAAGCGGCTGGAACACAATACCTGCTAATTCGCCGTACTATTTTTATAGATATTTTTCCTTTCATTTAGAACATGCCGATAATAAAAAACAAGCAGAAGAAATAGCGAAGGATGTTCTTTACAAACAATCCTTTTTACCTTGGAGTAGCGCACTCATTTGTGCCAAGTTATTAGATAAAAAACCAAAAGAAATAGCTTTTCAATTAATCAAAACAAACAAAGCTAAAATGACATTAGTTAATTGTCTTAAGTTGTTAAGAAAAGAAGCTAAGGAGGATGCGCGGCGCTTGATTAAAGAGCATAACGATTTTCATATTGTTTGCATTTGTATTAAGCTACTAGGGGAAGAAGCAAAGGATGATGCACGGCTCTTAATTAAAGAACATCAAGACAAAGAAGTTATTTGTAGTTGTATTAAGTTGCTAGGAGAAGAAGCAAAGGATGATGCACGGCGCTTAATTAAAGAACATCAAGAACCTCAAGTTATTTGTAGTTGTATTAAGTTACTAGGTGAAGAAGTAAAGGATGATGCACGGCGCTTGATTAAAGAACACCAATCTTTTGATGTTATTTGTAGCTGCCTTAATTTGTTAAGAGAAGAAGCAAAGGATGATGCGCGGCACTTAATTAAAGAACATCAAGAGCATCAAGTTATTTGTAGTTGTCTTAAGTTGCTAGGAGAAGAAGCAAAGAATGATGCACGGCGCTTAATTAAAGAACATCAAGACAAAGAAGTTATTTGTAACTGTATTAAGTTACTAGGAGAAGAAGCAAAGGATGATGCACGGCGCTTAATTAAAGAACATCAATCTTTTGATGTTATTTGTAGTTGTCTTAAGTTGCTAGGAGAAGAAGCAAAGGATGATGCACGGCGCTTAATTAAAGAACATCAAGACAAAGAAGTTATTTGTAACTGTATTAAGTTACTAGGAGAAGAAGCAAAGGATGATGCACGGCGCTTAATTAAAGAACATAAAGAATACCAAGTTATTTGTAGTTGTCTTAAATTGCTAGGAGAAGAGGCAAAGGATGATGCACAGCGCTTGATTAAGGAACATCAAGACAAAGAGGTTATTTGTAGCTGTCTTAAGTTACTAGGAGAAGAGGCAAAGGATGAAGCGCGACGCTTGATTAAAGAACATCAATCTTTTGATGTTATTTGTAGTTGTCTTAAGTTGCTAGGAGAAGAAGCAAAGGATGATGCGCGGCGCTTAATTAAAGAACGTCGAGAACCTCAAGTTATTTGTAGTTGCCTTAATGTACTGGGAGAAGAGGCAAAAGACTACGTCATGAAGAAATTGACGAAAGATTGGCCTCGTGTAAGTAGTAGAGAAAGGGCGGCTGTGTTAAGAGTTCGTATTAATACGAAAATCAGACGACAAAGAGCCTTTGAAGTGTTAGATGAGTGGCGTTTACATAGTCGAGTTGTAGTAACTGCTGCTTTAATGGCGTTTGATGAACATCCGAAAGAAGCTAAAAGATACTGCAAACATATAATGAGTAGGTGGGAAAAAGACATTAGTTACTGTATTAAAAAACGACTGCCTATTTACACTCATCATATTGTAAAGGCAATGAGGCATCCTGAACTGCTAAATATGGCTAAATTTATAGCGAAACAAATGAAAGAAAAAGAGAATAATTGCCCTGGTTCTTTAGGTGAGGCATTGTACCTTGAAATGGATAGTTTGAATAACGGAGAAACGTTTCCGTGGATTTATTCGTCGCAAGATGACTAGACGACACCTGTGCGATTGTCACTGTTATTTTGGTCTGATTTACGTTAGCTAAAAGTATAAAGTAGAGGTTTTTATGAATTTTGACCATTTTGTGAGGCAAAAACTTGGTCCGCGATTACAACAGCAAGATTTAAAAAAATGCCTTGATTATCAGAAAAGCCATTTACAAGGCGAACAAAAAATTTCTTTAGCACAAGTACTTCTATATGGAAAATTTATCAATCCACAGCAATACTCGGCCTTAGAAAATGAATACAAAGTAGTAATACAAAACAATGCTGTTTCTTTGGAGTTTGTAGAGCAAGAGACTGTTGATCTATTTTCGCAAAGTGAACGTGATAAAACATTTAGTGTTGGGTCGTTTTTCAAACATTACAAAATAGAGCAAGAGCTAGGTCGCGGTGGTATGGGGATTGTTTTTAAAATTTTTGACCACAAGCTGAATCGCCATGCAGCTCTGAAAATTATACAAGGGGTCAGTTCTAACCTAATTAAGCGCTTTCAACAAGAAGCCAAAGCAATTGCGATACTCGATCATCCTGGCATAGTAAAAATATTTGAAATTGGTGAAAGTCCGGCGAATTATTTTACGATGGAGTATGTTAATGGATATTCGTTAGACCACTACATTAAAAATTTTGAGTTAAACGAAAAAGAAATTATCACTATTTTTATAAAAGCAGCAACAGCGTTACAAGTTGCACATGATAATAAGATCATTCATCGCGACTTAAAACCTGAAAATATAATGCTTTCGAAGAATAATATACCTAAAGTAATGGATTTTGGTCTGGCAAAGATTATTGACAGTGATTTGTCTCTATCGCGTAATTTTGTGGGAACACCAGCATATGCTTCGCCTGAACAAGTCCATGAGCAAAAGCTCGATGTGTGTACAGATGTTTATTCTTTAGGAGCTACTTTATACGAGGCTTTGACTAAGAGGCGTGTTTTCCAAGGAAAAACGCCGGTAAATATTTTATACCAAGTAATGAATGCTGAGCCCGTAGCCCCAAGAGTTCTGAATCCTGAAATTTCTCCTGAATTGGAAGCTGTTTGTTTAAAGTGTTTAGAGAAAAGGCCTCAAAAACGCTATCTAAGCGTACATGCTTTTGCCCAAGATTTACAAAACATTTTAGATCATCGCCCTATCACCGCTAAACCACCGAATATGTATAGTAACTTCGCCAAGTGGTGGCGACGTAACCTTGTTGTTGCAACAATAGTGACTCTTTTTACCGCGGCAATAGTTCTGCTTCTTATCTTTTTTAGTGTACAATTAACGCGCAAACAAATTGAGCTTTCGCAGCGCGAAGAACAACTAATGCGAAAACTAAACGAAAAAGAAGGTGAGATATCTAAAAAAGAAGAATTATTGGGCAAAAAGCAACAAGAACTACAACAAGAACGTAAAAATTCACGCGAAAGTCTTTATCCGTATGTTATAGCGATGAGTGATAGTTATTTGAGTAATAACAATATTGCGCTAGCAGAGAAACTACTCACCTCGACAGAATACTGTCCAAAATATTTGCGCAATTGGGAATGGTATTATTTGCGCGAAAAAAGTCACAACGAAGTGCGAAGTCGCAAACATCACGAGTCAGGGCAGATTGCCATAAATTATTCGCAAAAAATGATTGCCTCTTTGGAAAAAAATCGTTTAAAAATTTGGCCACTGTCTTTGGAAGAAGAAATGTTCACTTTAGAAATGGAGGATGATGATGCATTGTATGGTGCATTTACCAATGAGGGAAAGTATTTAGTTGTCGCTGATGATGAGGTTGTTACCCTGTGGAATATGCTGACAAAACGTAAAGAGAAACGTTGGGAGTTTAAAAGTCGCATTCGGCATTTAGCTATAAATAGCGAGGATATTCTGGCGATAGTGTGTGAAAAAAGAATCATTTTTTTCTCATTAGTTACCAAGCAAAAGATTTTTGAGCACGAAGAAAACGAAAATATACGTTATGGAAATTTTCACCCACGGCGACAAAACTGGCTTGCGTATACCGGAGCATTTGACAAAGTACATATACTCGACATTACAACGCGAACAAATGTATATAAACTCACACATCCAGGAATGACGCGCATTTGTAGGTTTAGTGATGATGGCAAGTACTTGGCAACAGCAGGGAACGATTCTCAAATTAAAATTTGGGACATGAAAGATGGTCGCTGTTTGAAAACATTGCAAGAACATGACAGTTCAACTAAACGCGTAACTAAAATTATTTACGGCTTGGATTTTTCCGCGGATAATAAATATATTCTTTCCGGCGGAGAAGATAATGTAGTGAAAGTCTGGGATATCGAAAATAAAACTTTGGTGAGAACTTTCCGTGGACATGCCGACGCCGTTACTTCTTGTTCCTATATACGCGGTACAAATCATATTATTTCAACTTCGCGCGATGGTAGTATGAAAATATGGGATCCGTTTATTAACGGCGAGCGCACTATTACGATGAATACATCTATTTTTTATTGTGACATTCATCCGGAGAAAAACCTGATTGCAATTGCTGCGCAGCATTTCATTTACTTGTATAGTTTGTCGCAACATAAGTTACTTCAACGTTATCCTTGTTATAGTGATGCGCGCGCGTGTAAATTTGTCGATATAGAAAATAGGACATACATTGTCTCCAATCACAGCAACGGTTATATTAAGTTGACAGATATCGATTCACACAAAAACGAAAAATTTCAAGCGTTTCGCAGTGATGTACGCTCTTTTGATATTTATGGCAATTTGATGATCTCTGAAGGAGATCGTTCTGTGCGTCTTTTTGACTTGAACTCTCGTAAAATGTTATGCGAATCTAAGTTTGAATATACTCCGAAACAAGTGACTTTTTCTAAAGACGGAAAATACTTTGCGGTAGTGGGCCATAGGGTTTGTGTTGTCTATGATACAACAACACAAAAAGAAAAGCACAAATTCTCTATTGCGAAAGATACAATTTGCAGTACGATGTTTCGTCCTTTTAAAAAACAAATCGCTATTGCTACGGGAAGTCACATCGCTGTGTATAATTTTGTGTCAGGAGAAAAAATTCTCGATATCCGAGGGCATAAAACCTTAGTGAAAAGTTTAGGATTTAATAAAAGCGGTGATAGGCTAGTTTCTTGCTCTAAGGACAATACCGTTCGTATATGGAGCTTGCCAACAGGGATACAGTTACTCGTACTTAAAAACCACACCTCCGACGTAAACACTGTACAATTTTTTGGCGATGATCAATATATTTTATCTGGTAGTACGGATAAGAACCTGATCGTTTGGGGCTATCGAAATACTCTACGTAGAAAGTAGTTTTACAACTACTATAAGACGATTTACTTTTAAAATATATTCGAGCTGGAGCGATCTAGTTTCTGGTAAGTTGCAAGATGCTTTTTTTTTCAAGAAGTGCTATTTTCATGTCAGGGTTTTTCTTGAGCGCTTTGTCGAGATATTTAATGCTAGTTTGATAGTGCTTCTTGTTTTTCTCGGTGAGTGCTAATTTTTTATATTTTATAGCTTCGCGAAAATAAAAATATACACTTTTTCCTTTCGGTGGTAAACATTCAATAAAACTTGATGCTTTCTTTGATTTCTCTATAATCTCTGCGCATTTATATCCGAATACTGCTGCTTCGTATTCTTTGTTGTTTATTTTTATAGCATTATCAAATTCGTTAATAGCTTTTTCTAGATATTCTTGTTTTTTTTCTTTTTTGTAGAATAGAAAATATGCTTTTCCTCGTATGAGAGAAGTAAAGCTTTTATCCTCTTTAGATATTGCCCCCATAGCTGCGAAGCCTAAGGCATAATTAAAGTGATCTATTGTCTTTAATCTTTTAGGAAGATTCCCTACTTCTACAAAGTATGGTAATAGAAACATATCTCTGGGGGTTATGCCTGTTAATCCTTTTACCATTGGAATAAAATTTTCCATATGTTCCGACTGGTTTTTGATTTGTTGCGCCATACTTTTTTTGATTTTTTGTTCGATGTTTTTGATTTGATCTAAAGCATTGTCTCTTTCTCGTTCGATGTTTTTGATTTGACCTAAAGCATTGTCTCTTTCTTGTTCGATGTTTTTGATTTGACCTAAAGCATTGTCTCTTTCTTGTTCGATGTTTTTGATTTGACCTAAAGTATTGTCTCTCTCTTGTTCGATGTTTTTGACTCGCGTACGCTTATCTGTAAGTTCTGCACTTTGGTGTTGTATAAAAACAATAAAACCTAAAATAACAATAGCAAATAAAATTTTTTCGATAATTCTATATGGTAGTAGCCATTTTTTGGGGGTTTTAGAACGAGTAGCTCTAATGGATTGTCCATTTAAATATCTTCCTAAATCCTCACACATTTCTAAAGCTGTAGAATAACGTTTTTTAGGATCTTTTTCTAAACACTTTAAACAAACGGATTCTAAATTTTGAGGAATACTCTTGTTGATTTCTCTAGGTGGTAGTGGAGCTTCATTAGCAACGCGATATAAGACTCCCATAGTGTTTTTGCCAGGAAAAGGTAATTGCCCAGTAATCATTTCGTATAGAGTCGCACCTAAACTATAAATATCAGCAGCTTCAGCAATATGGCGGCTTTTACCTGAAATTTGTTCAGGAGCCATATATGCTGGTGTTCCGCTAATGTCGCCCGTTTTAGACAGTCGTGTACCTCCTTGGGTTGCTTTAGCTAGTCCAAAATCCGCAAGAAATGGTTCAGATGAATTATTGATCATAATATTATCTGGTTTTATATCGCGATGAATAATATTTTGTTGGTGCGCGTAGTGGACGGCTTTAGTGACTTTAATCATAAGGCGAGTTGCTCTGTGTGCACTTAGACGCTTTTCCTTATGTAGCACATCTGCTAAGGATTGTCCGCAAATATAATCCATTGTATAAAAATGATTACTTTTATCCCTTCCAACTTCGTATACCCCAACAATGTTAGGATGTTTTAATTGCGAAATAGCTTGCGCTTCGCGGTAAAAACGCTTAACCGATATCTCATTAGCCATAGCGCCTCCAGTAAGAACTTTGAGTGCCAGCTCTCGTTTCCACTCTAGGTCTTTAACTAAAAATACTTGGCCATAATTTCCTTCCCCTAACTTGCGAATAATCTGATAACGACCTATACGTTGTATTGGTCTGCCCTGGTTTGATTTTAAAGGGTCTGTTGCAACAGAAAGTGTTTTGTTTTTTTCGTTAGTCTTTAGTTGAGTAGAAATTTTTTGTTGGCTGTCATTTTCGTTTGGCTTCATAGAATAAAAGAAGTTAGCGCAATTTTGTAATATTTTGTCGGCATCTTTTTTAGAATTACTCATCTATATCTCCTTAAAATAGCAACAACCAGAATTTTGCTGTGTACATTATTCTAGCGACTTGTGCCGGAGTCCGTTCCGTAAAAATACAAGATAATTTAGGTAAACTGTCAATAGTGCAAAAACATCATCGTATATATCGCAAATATTGGCAACATTCGAGATGAATTCCAGTTTGGTAGAACTTCCGAGATTCGCATTTAATATTCACCTCTAGTAATAAAGTGTGGGTAGGAGTTGGGATTGTCTGCTTTTTATAAAAAAAATGTGCTTGTTAACGAAAATAGAAGAAATTGTGATTCTAATTTTATCATTAATGGGAATTTCTCTGAAGGAAGTATCTCAGTAATTCAGATATGTTTACAATGGATGGTATGAGAAATTGCGAAAATTCTGTGGTTAAATAACAGTAATAGAGTTGTAGCTTGCTAAAGAAAGCAAGACTTATTGGAAGCAAGCAAGAATCTGTTCAAATACAAAAAAGTAACAATACCTTTGAAAGATTTGTATAACATCTATTTGTATATTGTTGTTTTCCCAAGAGAATGTTTTATGGAAGAGGACTATTTTTTTTTGATAATTTTACATCGTAGAATAAAAAATAACTCTATTTTTCAAGATTTTATCCTCGTTTCTTCTGGGTTTAGTTATCTACATTTCCTAGAATTGTTGTTACTTCTTTGTATAAACAATCTAAAGATTTTATTACTTGATGTTTACTAATACCAAGATTCTGAGCGATATCTAATAGGCTTTTTCCATCGCGGTATTTCAGCGCAAATATATCTTTAATATATGAATCATGAGAATTTTCGATAATATCGCGAATAACAAAAAAATCGAGTATTTCTCCGGCTTTGGCTTCGTTACTTTCTAGTGTTTCTAAAAAGGAAATTTTTTCATTATTGTGTAGTATTGCTCGCTTTAGCATTTTCATTTTGTGAGTGTGTTGTTTTTGCCAATAGTTTCTTACTTCTCCTTTAATAACTTTGATTACCAAAAAATTAAAAGACTCTTTTTTTTTCATTTCTTTTACTTTGCGTGAAAGAGTTAATAGAACTTTGTTGGTAAGATCTAGGCTGTCGTGATAATTTCCAATTGTAAATAAAACAAAGTTAAAAATAGCGTCCTGGTATTTTAATAAAAATTTATTCATGTGACTTATGGTCTCAGGGTTTTGTTGTATGTATTTTATTAGCTCTATAGTAAGTGTGGAGCATGGCCTTTGGAGATCCATTTTCTTCTCCTTGTAAAAGTTGTAAAATTTTTGAGTACAGATTTCTCTTAAGTGGTATTAGAGCCTATCATCATTCAAAAATATTGCCTATTTTTTGGAGCCCGAGTCTTAAATTTGCTTGGAATCATAAATGTTTATTTATATTTGCAATCTATCAAAACTATTTTGTAGGTCGAAGTAAAAAGAAATCTAAATCTAGAATCTCTATTTTGTATAATTTTTTTCAAAAAGTAAATAGAAGTGAAATAAATATGATGAAGCAAAAGTAAATGAAGTCCATTTAAATAACTAGTGTGGATTGGAGTTACAGTTGTCCGTTTTTTTTGTATATTTTTTGAATTTTGTATTATAAAAGAGGAGGAAGATTTGGGTATTGGTTTACAGGAAAAAAAAAGAGGTTGGGTTATAATAATATAGTGCGGAAAGTAGTTTTTTGCCACACTATATTATTATAAATCTAAAAAGTGGTAGTAATATTAAATTTGCTAATATTGTAAAATACAACGTGATATGAGATAAAAAATTATGCGGAATAAAAAACGTAAATTCGATCCACAAGAAATGCCTTTATGCATTACATGGGATGGTACTACTACACGAGGATATGTCAGTAGTGTTAATGTTATGCAAGATGATTTTATCGATTACATAAAGTCAGAAAACTGGCAACCAGCAGCAGAAATTCTTGATGATGAATGGTTTGAATTTGTAACCATGCTTGTAGATGAAAGTATGGATTATAGTCCACTACACTATGCTGCTTACAAAGGAGCACCGATCGAATTTTTTCAAAAAATGTTGGAAAAAGGAGCGCTGCGCACATTGGAAAACAAGTACGGTGAAAGAGCAATTGATATCGCCAAAAAAAATGGACATAATCATCTGCTGGAAATATTAGAGCCGATGTACCAAAGAGATATACCTTTTGAAATTTTGGAACGAATTCAAGAAAATTTTTACAAACTTATTCGCTCCAGAATTATTGAAATCATTTCTCTTGATGCTATTAAAACTATTGAACAAGAGGTTATATTCCCCAAATTAGCTCATCTACTTGAAAAAGAAGAGATAAGAGTATGGTTCCCTATTCCAGGTATGTATGGAGGATTTTATTATTGGTTTGAGGGGGAAGGTTCCAATACAAAATTGATCGCGAAGAGTTGGTGTCGCGTCTGGGGGGGTTCGGAACAGTGTCATGAAATTACTCCAGAAGGAAGTAAGTTTTTACGGGATTGTTAGCTCGTAACCTGTTAGGAGTTTAACACCGCTACAAATTTCGCGAAAAGTCCCAACATCAAAACTAAAGCTGCACTTATCAAGGCCGAGCACGGAAATTTTTACCAACAGAAAGGTAAAATTATGACTAAAGAAAAGGACCTACAAGTTGGGCAATTAGCTATT
The DNA here is from genome assembly GCF_041508025.1 of Candidatus Uabimicrobium helgolandensis. Classification (NCBI taxonomy): domain Bacteria; kingdom Pseudomonadati; phylum Planctomycetota; class Candidatus Uabimicrobiia; order Candidatus Uabimicrobiales; family Candidatus Uabimicrobiaceae; genus Candidatus Uabimicrobium; species Candidatus Uabimicrobium helgolandensis. The sequence goes on along the minus strand of NZ_CP165719.1, from coordinate 7,648,553 downwards.
ATTTGGGGATGGATTAATTCATTACAGTTGGTTAATTGAACGTCTTCGTGAAATAAATATCGATAAACAGCAAAAAGAAGCAGAGATTTTATCAAGAAACATAGCCAGACTCGTAAGAAGTGATTAAATCACTCAGATAAGGTGGTTTACTTTACAATATAATTGTTCCAGTTGAAAAAGCTAAATTAGTATACAAATCCTTTAATACCCGTCGCAAGATTATTATTTCAACTGGAGCAAGTCGCATAAATATAATGTATAAAAGTTTTCTGTTAACAGGAAGATTTTGTAAATATTATAGTTGGGATTGCGGTTGAAATGTAGGTATAATTTTAAGGTTTTATAAGAAAATGAATATTTTCTTTCGTTTATGGGGTTATCGATGGAATTTACATATAGAAAACACGCAGAATCTTTATATTACTCTCTTTGCAGTAATTCTTATTTCCAAATTTTAGAAGAATCTGTAGATGTTGGTAATCAAAAAGAAGCCGTTATTAGATATATGGACTTCTCAATGGTAGAAGCTAAAAAATATGGGGAATTATATCTTCCAGAAAATGAATATTATGGAGCATCTACTTGGGGAAAACCTCTGGGAAAAGAATTAGAAATACAAAAAAATGATGAAAGGAAACAGTTTATTCTTGGTCAAATGGGGAAAAAAAGCTGGGAAATTTATAAAAGTATCAGTGGATTTATGGATGATAAATCGCAACAGTTACTTGATAAAAAATCTTGGTATCTTTCTATCGTTGGTGTGCATCCTCAGTTTCAAGGACAAGGCCTTGGAGTTAATTTAGTTAAAAGTATATTGCAAAAAACTGACAGTTTGGGAATCGCAACTTATCTTGAAACTTTTACCAGCCGCAATATAAGTTTTTACAAAAGACTAAATTATCAAATTGCAGGATGTTTTCGCGAGCCAATAACCAACTTAGAATATCAACTCATGATAAGAAAAGTGCCTGTCTAGGACAGGCGATCCAGTAACTGAATATCTATAATTTTTTAAGCCCACCACCGATGATCGGACTGATCATAATGAAAAAGAAATTAGCAGGTATCATTTGCCACTTTATTAAGGCGTGTCATCATTCGGCCGGTGAGAATAAACAGGTGCCATTGCCTTGTGTTAATACTACAAAAAGTATCGAGCCCGTTTCCGAGCCCGAGTCCGTTTCCGAAAACTTTCTAAAGATGGTAAAAAAACAGAACTTTTTACGAATTGTAACAATGCTTACTTTCTTTGATTAAAAGCTTTTAAATCGGGCTCGGGCTCGGGCTCGGAAATGGGCTCGGGCTCGAAAAAACACTTTGAATGATGACAGGCCCTATTAGTCAAGGCCACAGTCGCGTCTTTTTATTTGAATGAGGATGCGTCTAAGCAGTTGAAAAAATCGTTTTACTATTTGGCTTTTTGGACTATTGATTTTAATTCTTCTACTGAGGCTGTCTTCAAAATCATTATTATTCTAGTATGGTTTTATGCCTTCAATCTCACCTAAATATCTTGAAGATTTGGCGTCAGACTTGAAATGAAACGTTAAAGTTTTTTGGCTTTGATACCTAATTTTTGGCAAAATTGTTGAGTGAAGTTTGCTATGGCTGACCTTTGCATTGAGTCATATTCCGAACCGAACTCAATGTTGAAATTATTATCTGGAAAAGTTATCCATTTACTTGAATAGAGTTCTTTTCCTCTACAGCTGATAATTCTTACTTTCCAATCAATAAAAAGTTTGTGCAGCTCTTTTTCTTGAAGTGAAAAACTTTTGTTCCCAAATGTTGTGTGTTTGGAGATTTGGAATATTCCTTTCCCTGAAGTTTTTACTATCGCTGTTAACTCCAAGGTAGTGTTAAAAAAAGATTTTTTCTGTTTAAGCAGTTGAAAAAATCCTTTTACTATTTGGCTTTTTGGGCTATTGATTTTAATTCTTCTATTGAAGCTGTCTTCAAATTCATTGTTATTCCAGTATGGTTTTATGCCTTCAATCTCACTTATACAGTTAACATCAAAAGATATATGTGAAAAGTTGGAATATTTTAAGTCATCAATTGCTTTTTTTAAACTAGCAACAAATACCATATCTGAAGCATTTTGTGAAGTTTTGTTTAAATAGTTTTTGGCTTCGATATGAAAAAATTGACGAACTTGGATAAATGTAGCTAGAGTTACTATGATAACTATAATAAAAACGATCGCTCTGCCGGTTGAAACTAATTTATGTCTAGTAAATATGTGAGCAAGCCAATTAATAGTAAAAATACAACATAAACTCGAACCAGAAGTTATTCCAACAACACTAAGAATAGAGTAATTTAGAGGATATTCCATTATCTGGCCGATTAAAATTAGAGGAAGGAGAGAAAGAGCTATACAAATGAAAGGTTTTGGAAATCTAGGGGGAGTGTTTCTTTTTTCGAAAAGTATAAGTTTCATGAATTTTTCTCCTGAGAGTTTATTGTTTAGAGTGATTTGGGTATTAAAAATATCTTTATGTCATATTCGTAGATACCTACAAAAAAGTTTCAAGAAAGTTGAAAATTTCTAAATAAAAATTATCAAAAGTGAAACGGATTAATATTTGGATACCAGATACACAGAGGAACTAGTGAATTATTTACTTAAGTTGTGAATCTGATAATTAGAAAAATTACAAAGTAACACAAGATACTATCACTAAGCTTAAAAAGCTGAAGTACTTAGATCTTTCAGGTAACAATCTGTGTGAAATTTCTTTGGAAATTTGCCAATTAGAAAATCTTGCCACTTTGTATTTAGCAAACAATAAGGTAAAAGAAATTCCTAAAGAGATTGGACAACTCGCAGAGTTAGTCGAACTCAACTTGAATTACAACAATATCAAAAGTTTTTCCAAACAACTATTTGAACTCACTCGATTAAAAGAATGAGGTTGTGACTCTTTAAATGAAAAACAAAAGCAAGAGATTTGTCGTCGGATAGATGTAGAATGGGTTTAGTTGTTATTCAGCTAGCAGGAAATTTGAAATTTTGTTTAGATAAAAACTAAGTTTAAAGTAGAAAGTAGAAAAATGAATACGAAAGTGATGATCGTTGCGATTGGAATATTACTACTGGGAAAACTAGGAGCATTAGAAAAAAAAATCAATATAACTATTCCTGCGAATCAAACAATTGAACAACATAAAATTAGTGTCACTGGTACATCACAGGGGTTTACTGAAGGAACGGCAATAAAGGTATATGTTGAGGTTAAAAAAAAAGAATATTTTCAAGGAATAACGAAAATAGATGCAGCTGGGAAGTGGACGTTTTTTCCCGCATTTATCGGCAGAGCGAATCCTCCACGAGATCTTCACGCCAAAGTGTATGCTAAGATTGATGCCTACAAATCAAATGTTATTTCGATTCATAGACTAACGTCGCAAAAGTGGGTAAATATTCGTTTACCATTTGAGCACACACTTTTTTATAAACGAGGCATTCATATTGAAGGAGGGTCGGCAGGGTTTCCACGCGGAACAAAGGTAGATATTTACGCTGGTCAAGAAAAGGATAAAATGGAGTACCAGGGTACTACTCACACGAGTTATAAAAAAAACTGGAGTTATTTTCCTTTGTATCTTGGCAAAGCTGGGAAATCTCCCGCGACAATTTATATTTCGGCAGTGATAGGTAAATTCAAATCTCCAATACGAACAGTAAAGTGGTTGGGGGAGGAAAAATTAGTTACTGATAAAGATATTCACCCGCAATTAGCAGATTCCACTACTTTGTTAGAAAAAATAGCAAACAAGTTGATAACTGATTACTCTATTAATACAGATTATAAAGACCTAAGAAAACGCTTAAAATTTATCAACCACAAATATACAGATATTTTTCGCATTCCAGAGATTGACTACCTGCATCGTAACCCTTTCCAGATGGAGAAAGTTTCCACAGATATTTTGGCGAGTACAGTAATAAAGAAAAAAGAACAATCGACATTTATGCCGCAACTCAATGCAGCGATCAAACTCTTGTGTGTAAAACCTCCATTGACCTCAGTACAAAAACTTTCTGTCGGTATTTCTGTTGAACAGCATCTAGATCAAATAGAAGATGTTTTAACGACAGCTAATCAATATAGAAATAAAGCATTTTCTGCCCTGTCGCAACAAGAAATGACGGTACTCTATACCCAATTACCTAGCCTAGAAATGGATAGTTTTGAACCGGCTGTACACGATGAGCATGCGCAAGTCTTGCAACTAGTAAAAAAAGTCGATTATCATTATTTATATTTAGCAGCTGTACATCTTCAACAGTTACTTTCATCAAATTACACAAATTACCTTCGCCAAGACTTCATAAAATCAGATGTTGATATCGATCAAGAAATAATAATAGAGCGACAAACAAAATATGGAAGTATTGTAATTGGGGGTATAAAAGATCATTGGTATAAGGATGAAAATGTAGCGGTACTCATTGACTTAGGTGGTAACGATTTTTACAGCAATAATTCTGGTTCTTCTACATCCGAAATAGGCTGTTCGATTTTAATTGACCTCGCTGGAGATGACGCATACGAATCAACGGTTGATTACGCACAAGGAACAGGTTATCTAGGAATAGGTATTTTAGGAGACTTAGAAGGAGATGACTCCTATGTTGGGCTACGCTGGTGCCAAGGTACTTCGTTAGTTGGCATAGGAGTACTTTTAGATATGCAAGGAAAGGATATTTACCGAGCACATAGCCATGCCCAAGGTACAGCTTTGTGGGGAATTGCTCTGAACGTAGATCTACGAGGAGATGATCGCTATGAATCTCACTTGCTTTCGCAAGGAGTAGGTATGCCTTTTGGCGTAGGTATTTTATTCAACGAACAAGGGAACGACCATTACTATTGCAAAGGCACAAAGCCTTCTGGTTATGGTAATCGCGGAATTTTTGACGGTTACTCCCAAGGATTTGGCATTGGTTTTAGAAGATATGCCAGTGGTGGTGTTGGCATTTTGCAAGACACCCAAGGAAAAGACAAATACGAAGCCGGAAACTTTTCGCAAGGCGGTGGTTACTATTATGGCTGGGGCATTTAAAATGACAAAGGAAGTGACGATGACATCTACATAGGAAGCCGTTATGCCCAAGGTTTTTGTGCCCACCAAGCTCTAGGTACGTTCATTGAAGAAGGTGGAAACGATACCTACATTACCCGCAACGCTGTACACGCAGGATTAGCATGGGATGAATGCATTACTCTTTTCGTCGATCGTAGCGGAAATGATCGCTATACCGGTACCCGCGGCTTTTCCCAAGGAGCAACAGCCCACAACGCTATTTGTATTTTTGTGGAAGGTGGTGGTAAAGATGAATATCTAACCAAAAGAGGGCCAGGAGCAAGCGGAGGTAACCATTACCACGGAGGTTCCAGTTTGTCTATTTTTCTCGATTTAGGTGGTGCAGAAGATACCTATCTAAACGCGCGAGTAAAGAATAATACTGTACACTATTATCAGCAACATTCTTTGATTTTGGACGTGTCACATAAGGATTTGTCTGAAATTAAAGATCTTTCCTCGTTATATAAGTCTTTACCACAGAATAACTCTAAAGATTAAGTATTGTGGGTTTTTGAGGTTTAGAAAAACTGTACTTGTATAGAAAAATTTGTATAATAAATTGTATCATTATGTGTAAATAGTAAGGTTTGACTTGCTACGTCGCAACCAAACTTTGCTTATTCTTTTATATTTTTCAATCGCATAGCTATTTTGTTTAATATTGTGTTTTGTGCACAAGGTGGAGGTTCTAATGAAAAAAGTTTCCGCATTTATAATTTTTGTTGCTGTGATCACTACTTTTTCGTTTTTTATGGACGGAAAAGCGCAAGCAAATGACCAAGAAGTACCTTACGATGTGGCTGGTCTTTTACAGGCCTGTGTAGGTCAAGAAGTATATAATGTACCGAGTACAGGATCTTGTACAATAAAACAAGTTACTGATGTGAGTTATCCAACGGTGAGCCCAACAGTTATTTTTCAGAGGGGCTTAGATGGTCAACTGTTTTACGTTCCATTACATGATGTAAAATATGTTCGTTATAATAGTCGTAGCAAAGTTATAGAAAATATATCATTCAATAAATTCTCTATGGTTAATTTTCATAATGGATTGCAAGACTAGTTGTTATAGATTGAGAATACTCTGATTCTTATAGTAAGAATTAGAGTATTCTAATCAAATCTTTCATGTAGCAAAATTTATCAACTTAAAAAAATATTCAGTTTTCATGGCACAGAAATGATTGGTGATGTAGTTATTCGCGAAATGCAAATTTATAACCAATAAGCTTTGAATGGATATATTCTGACATCTAATTTTTATCACAAACTCAAAATACAGTACTTTTTACTCATAATAATTGCAATACTAAGCTGCTTTGCAGAATAAAATTATTGGGATAATCTGAACTGTACGCGACATATTTGTTACAGAAAAGAAAGATAGTTATTGCCACAGCAAAAAATGTACATTTGTCAGAAAACAAAGGACAACATTAAAGGTCTGTTTTATGAATAGGTATAAAGAATGCCTACACTTACACCAGAACAAATAGCTAGGTTAGCCAAGGATTGCGTCGAGAATTATCTAGGAAAAGAAGCGGCTCAAGTAGCTATTACACAAATCAATTTGTACTGCGAACAAATCCCTTCTGCAACGACAAATTGCGCATATTTTATCAACTTGATAAAGTATGTAGATCAACGTGGAAAGCTCGATAATTGGCTTTGGCAATTGCAGGATCTTAGTTTTACAAAAAGCTGGTTTAATAAAGTTCATATATCCAATTCTTCGGACGAAATTTGCCCTTATAAAGGTCTTGAACATTTTACTGAACAAGACGCTGAATATTTCTTTGGGCGTGAAGAGTATGAACAAAATCTTTTTGCTGATATCGACAAAAATCAAAAACCTTTGGTCGTTGTTGTCGGAGCCTCTGGTAGTGGAAAATCCTCAATCGTCTATGCAGGTCTGATTCCCAAATTACGCCAAACAGAAAGATACATTATTACCTCCTGCCGTCCAGGTGAATCTCCTTTTTTTAATTTAGCTTCGAATTTAATCCCCCTTTATGTAAATGTTCAAGATAGAGAACACCATCGCGAACGCGCTAAATCATTAGCAAAAAGTTTGGCCGACGATCCTTTTTCTCTTAAGAGGGAGGTGACCCAGCTGATCCTTGAAGAATATCCTCACTCCTACCAAAAACTTTTCATTTTTATCGATCAATTCGAGGAAATTTACACACAAACGACAGATAGTATTATACGCAATAAATTTTTAGACATGATTCGTTATGAGGATTCCCCAGTAAAAAATCTTTCGATTGTAATTACAATGCGAGCAGATTTTTTGTACCAAGCATCTTGTTATAAACCATTTGCCAAAGCAATAGAGCAAAAAATCAGGGTGATTTCTCCTATGGAAAAGAAGGACATTGTTGCTGCGATCGAAGGTCCCTTACAAAAGAGCAATGTTACTATCGAAGAAGCACTAAAAAAGTACCTAATTACCCGAATAACAACAGAGGCAAATAATTTACCTTTGCTCGAATTTGCGTTATATGTTCTGTGGAGAAATAGGAAGAATAACCAACTACAGTTTTCTTCTATGGAAAAACTGGGAAAAAATGAAAATATTAGGGGAATAGAGGGGTTTTTAGTTTCGCGTGCGGAAAAAATATATTCTCAATTACAAGAAAAAGAAAAAAAACAGCTTTTTAAAGCATTTAATCAACTAGTGCATGTGAAAGAGAATGAAAAGTACACACGCCGTCTTGTTACAAAACAAGATATTGGGGATGACAATTGGAATTTACTATTGAAATTCGCTTCTAAAGAAGCGCGCTTAGTTGTCACAAATAAGTTGAATACAGCAAATGCTTTCGAAGAAGCAACAGAAGTGATCGAAGTTGCCCACGAATCTCTAATCAACAGTTGGCCACGGCTCAAAGAATGGATTTCATTAGATTTTGATTTTCTATCTTGGAGAGAAAGACTGGATGATGCCGCTGCTCAATGGAAACAAAAAGAACAAGATCCGCAAATACTTTTACGAGGGAGCCTTCTCGAAGATGCTTTGAGTTATTTGAATCTAAGAAACGATGACCTAAGCAAATCTCAACAGAATTTTATTGAAAAAAGTAAAGGACAACGAGATTTAGAGCAAAGGGAACGAGAGGTACAAAGTAAGAGGCTCCAGTCTTTGCTATTATTTGGAAGTACAGCAGTTATAGTCGTTGCCTTTATTGCTATAGTTGGGTGGATTAATGCTAATAAGGCTACAAAAAAAGCGAATAAAGCAACAGAAAAACAAAAAAAAGCAACAATAGAAGCGCAGATAAATTTGTGGACAACTCATCTAATGTCTCCTACTACTGTAACTAAGTTTGAGAGAAAGCGAGCGGTAAAAAAACTTATTGAGCTTAATCAACAAAGCACTATAAATCATTTTATGGGATACTTAAAAGCTGGATATAAAGGCGATGGTGAGATTAGAAAAGTTATTTTAGAGTTTTTCGGGAGTGCAAAATTAGAAAATCTGTTAGAGCTACTTAAAGAAGAAAATCAAAATGCAAAAGAACTCGCGTCACAAGATCTTGAATGTATAAAAAACATCGCCTGGAAAGAAATTATAAGTAGATTAAAACGAGCACAAAAAGAAAAAAAAATAAACCAAAAAAAACATCTCCTATTCCCATTTCGCATTTGGAAAAAAGAATCGCTATGCGTGCTTATCCATAGATTGAAGGAAGAAGAACGAAATTTTTTCTTACCTATTTTAATAATGGAAAACTTTGAGGATCTCTATGGTACGTTAATTAACGAAGAAGAAGCGCCTATTGTAAGAAAAAAAGTGGCTTTGTTTATAGAGCAAACAGAGTTAATCGAGCCTTTTATTGCTAAGATATTTTATTCTATTTCCGAAAGGGATAAGGTAACAAAAGAAATTGTGATTTCTATGTTAAGCAAGGTGTGGCACAAAGATGATTTAATTATCTATATTTTGATTTCTCTTTTGCAAAGTAAAAATAGATATTGCCAGGGATTTGCAACATCAGTATTAAAGGAAAAAATAAGGAAAAAGGTGTATCCAGTAGTAGAACATCTTACTTCTCTTTTAAAAGATGAAAGTACTAGGTTTTATGCGGCAGAGATACTTGGAGAAAGAGCAGTACCTACTCTCATTGGTCTTTTGAAAAGCAAAAATGAATATGTTGTTAGAAAGTCTGCTATAGGCACTTTGGGAAAAATTGGTGAAAAAGCACACTCCGCAGCAGAGTATTTGATTCCTCTTCTTAGAGATAAGGACTTAGATATCAGAAGAGCTACGACAAGAGCTTTAGGACAAATAGGACCGACAGCATATATAGCAATAGAGCATCTTATTCCCCTTCTCAAAGATAAAGATATTAAAGTAAGGTGTAATACTATACACGCTTTAGGAGAGATAGGAGAGAATGCACATATTGCAATAGAACATTTCTTGCCTCTTTTAGAGGGGAAATATAAAGGACTTGTTACTGAAGCGCTGGAAAAAATAGGGAAAAAAGCTGTACCTTATCTTATTTCTCTTCTTAAAGAAAAAGATGCAAGTATTAGGGTATCTGCTGCAAAGACATTAGGAGAAATAGGGAAAGAAGCACATTCAGCAGTGAAACACCTGATCCCTCTTTTAAAGGATGAGGATACTATGACAAGTTATTGGGCGGCAGAGACATTAGAAGAAATAGGAAAAGAAGCACCTTTAGCGGTGAAATACCTGATCCCTCTTTTGAAGGATGAGGATCCTATGGCAAGGTATTATGCGGTAAAAATTTTAGGAAAAATAGGAAAAAAAGCAATGCCTAGTCTTATTATTCTCCTTAAAGATAAAGACACGATGACAAGGTATTATGCGGAAGAGATTTTAGGAAAAATTGGTGAAAGAGCTGTACCTAGTCTTATCCTTCTTCTCAGAGATAAAGATATTAGAGAATCTGCCATAAGGGCTTTGGGAGAGGTAGGAGAAAAAGGATATATGGCAGTAGAGCACCTCATACCTTTTCTTAAAGATGAAAATGAGACTATTCGAATATTTGCTATAAGAGCATTGGGAAAAATAGGAAAAAAAGCGCATTTAGCAGTAGAACATTTGATTCCTCTTTTAGAAGATAAGAATATATATATAAGAAGGTTGGCAACAATAGCATTCACGAAAATAGGAAAAAAAGAACATTTAACAGTGGAATACTTGATTTCTCTTCTAAAAGATAAAGGTGAGTCAGTAAGACTTGGTGCCGCGAGAGCTTTGGGAGAAATAGGTGAAAAAGCTTATTTGGCAACAAACTCTCTTATTTCCCTTCTAAAAGATAAAGATGAGTCAGTAAGACTTGGTGCCGCGAGAGCTTTGGGAGAAATAGGTGAAAAAGCTCATTTGGCAACAAACTCTCTTATTTCCCTTCTAAAAGATAAAGATGAGTCAGTAAGACTTGGTGCCGCGAGAGCTTTGGGAGAAATAGGTGAAAAAGCTCATTTGGCAACAAACTCTCTTATTTCCCTTCTAAAAGATAAAGATGAGTCAGTAAGACTTGGTGCCGCGAGAGCTTTGGGAGAAATAGGTGAAAAAGCTCATTTGGCAACAAACTCTCTTATTTCCCTTCTAAAAGATAAAGATGAGTTAGTAAGACTTAATGCTATGAGAGCTTTGGGAGAAATAGGAAAAAGAGTAATTCCAAGTGTTCTCCCTCTTCTCAAAAGTAAAAATAGTTTTGTAAGACACTATGCGGTTGAAGTTCTACAAAAAATAGTGGAAAAAGAAATTGATGATCTTGGTTTTCTTTTTGAAAACCAAGATATTTTGGTGAAATATTACGTATTAAAAGTTTTAGGAAGGATAGGAAAGAAAGCATATCCTACAGTGGAATATCTTATTCCTCTTTTAAAAAATAAAAATAAAGAAATTAGAATATCAACAATAGTAGTATTAAGAAACATTGGGGAAAAAGCACACTCATCGATAGAGCATCTCGTTCCTCTTTTGAAAGATAAAGATGAAGAAATTAGACAACGTGCAGCGGATGCTTTAGGAAGAATATGGAGGGGAACTGTTCCATATTTAATTTCTCTTTCAAAGGACAAGTGGTTAATTAGAGGACGAAACGATTTTTTAACTTCAACGATTTCTTTTCTATATTTTTTTCTAGAAGATAAAGATGAAAGTGTGAGACTTTATGCAAAAGAAGTGATTAGAAAAATAGGAGCAGAAATAATTCCCGATCTTATTCCTCTTTTAGAAAATAAAAATAGAGATGTTAGATTTTTTGCAAAAGAAACACTGTGGGGAATAGGAAAAAAAACAGATCTCGCAATTAATTTTCTTATTCCTCTTTTAAAGCATGAAAATGGATATGTGCGACAACATGCCGCAAAAACTTTTGGAAATATAGGGGAAAAAGCAATCCCTTCTCTTATCGCTCTTCTCAATGATAAAAACGTGAATACTAAAATAGCTTCAGCAGAAGCGTTGGGCGAAATAGGAGAAAAATCATTTCTTGCTGTAGAGGAACTTACGCTACTTCTTAAAGATAAAAACCAATACGTCAAAAAATATGTTGCCAAAACGTTAGGAAAAATAGGAGAAAAGGCCCATCTAGCTGTGGAACAACTTATACCTCTTCTTAATGATGAGGACGAGACTGTTAAACAAACTGCAATTGAAACGCTCGGAGCTATAGGAGAAAAGGCATCTTCTGCTGTGCAACATTTTTCCTCTGTTTTCGAAGATGAAGATGAAGTTGTCAAACAATCTGCCGCAAAAGCTCTGATAAGAATAGGAAAAAAAGCAATTCCTCTTGTTCTTTCCCTTCTAAAAGATAAATATTCTAGAATTTATGTACTAGAAGCTCTAAAAAAAGAAGAAAAGTTAGGTTTAATTGTTTCTAGTCTTATTTCTCTTCTTAGCGATAAAAATCAAAATGTGAAGATGTTTGCCATAGAAACTCTTGGAATTATAGGAGAGAAAGCATTTCCTGCTGTAGAACATCTCATACCTTTTCTTAGTAAAGATGTAAAGCAGATAACTAGGAAGTCTACGGTAAAGACGTTAGGAAAAATAGGAGAAAAAGCATATCCTGCGGTGAAACATCTTCTTCCTCTTCTTAGTGATAAAGATCAAAATATTAAGAAATTTGCGATAGAAGCTCTTGGTGCTATAGGAGAAAAAGCATATTCTGCTGTAGAACATCTTATTCCCCTTCTTAATACAAGTGAAAAGCAGGTAATTCGAAAGTCTGTAGTAGAAACGCTGGGAAAAATAGGAGAAAAAGCATATCCTGCTGCAGAACATCTCATTCCTCTTCTTAAAAATGAGAACGAGATGATTAAGAGATCGGCGATAAAGGCATTAGGAGCTATAGGAGAAAAAGCTTCTTCTGCTGTGGGGCATCTCATACCTCTTCTTCGTGTAGGTGAGAATGAAATCATTCGAAAGTCTGTAGTCGAAACGTTAGGAGTCATAGGCAAAAAAGCATATCCTGCGGTGAAACATCTTACCCCTCTTCTCAAAGAAAAAAATATGAAATTGCATGTAATAGAAGCTCTTGGAGGAATAGGAGAAAGAGCATATTTTGTAGTGGAGGATTTTATGCTTTTTCTAGAAGATGAATATGAAGATGAAATAATTAGAACAGCTACAACAAAAGCACTGGGAAACTTAGGAGCAAGAGTTATTCCTAAACTTATTGGTATTTTAAAGGACAAAAACGCTGCACCTATTGGTCTTTTAAAGGATGAAAATGCTGAACTTATTGGTCTTTTAAAGAAAAATCTAGCTGTTAGAAAATCTGTAACAAATGCACTAGGGAAAATAGGAGAAAAGGCTGCTGTGGAAATTAGAGATTTCTTACAAAAAGAAGCTAGTCTACCAGCAATTGAAACAGGATACTATTTTTTTCATTCATATCTACAACAGGCATATATCAAAGAGAACAAAAGTTTAATATTACAACAAGATATAGAGTTCCTATCTCAATCACCACATGAAGAACACCTTCACACTGTTGCCATGATTTACGCATGGCAAAGGAATACAAAAAGAGCAAAAAAATATGCCAAAAAAGCGCTTAAATATACTCCGGGAAAAGTTAAATTATTACTTGAAAGAAAAACGCCAAAACAACTTGAAGAATTAGTAAAATGATTTGTACTAGACAAAAAAATGGATTACCACGAAGATTTCAACCTGTCTGTTTTTCTCGATTTAGGTGAAGGTATGTTTTTCGGAAATAGGTCAAAAATGTTAAATTGAGTTTCGATTTTTGCTCTGACTCGATTTTTTAATAAAAGCTTACGCGATTCTTTTGATAAGAAAATGGCATATTATTGGAGATCTGCTGTACCGAGCAAGTAAAAAATTAGGTAAAAATGCTCATGAAGCTGATATTTTAGAAAAAGCTTTTTTCATTTCTCAAGGTGAGAAAAAGGCCCTAGGAGCAGAAGTTTCTTTACCAGAGATAGATTCTATTTATTGGGCATCGTTTTCTGCAACGCTGAATAATACAGCAGAGATGAAAAAAATTATTAGTGCCATGGATAATTCTATAAAAGGTAAATGTTGTAATGGGAAAAATGAATGAAAAACTTCATAATTGGAACAGTAATTATTTTAACGATATTTCTCCTTTGGTTTACTAAGTATATTTGGAATAATCGTTTATATTATTCCAAAGTAGCTAGTGTTAGAACTGATAGTGGAATTTATGACATTGCCATTGTTACCTATTACATAAAATTTCGAACGATGCCTAGAACAATAAATGATTTATTTGATCAGGAATATCATGATGTAAAAAAACTACTTCGAAGAAACGACCGGTGGGAAATAGTTATCGTTATACTTATCAAGGAAAAAATTTTCAAATAACATCATTAGGCAGCGATGGCAAAAATGGAGGTAAAGGTAGAGCAAAAGATATAGTATGCAGTTACGAAAAATTCACAGACTAAAACGGTTAAAAAAGTGTCAGGCCTGGGCCAGTAAACGGTACTTAGATATAGGAAAAACAGGAAATACAATAACTAGTCGACCTAAGAGGTAGTAAAAAACAGTAACAACAAATGGCCAATATTCGAATATCGAATACGCGAGATTCGCCGACGATATAAAGATATTGATCAGTTCTCATCCGAGTCAAAGATGAATAATCAACGCAATAACAAAAAAGACTAAAAGAAGAATTGCACAAAATCGAAGTAGAGGTGAACGAAGATAAGACCAATATAACAGACTTGAGAAAAGGTGATAAAATAACTTTTCTAGGCTTCGATATAAAAGAAGAAAGGTAAATGGTTTCCTCTGACAACGCCGAAAATGAGTGCAAGAACAAAAGTGATTAGGAAAATGAAAAACGTTTTCAAAATAAACTGTTCACGAAATATACTGGATGTTATTGATCAGATAAATCCTATTATCCAAGGATGGGTAAACTATTTTCGCTTTGGAAACTCTACTAGATGCTTCTCATATGTAAAAGACTGGATTAACACCAAAGTCCGTAAACATATGCAACGTGCAAGTAAAAGAAAAGGAATTGGCTGGAAAAGGTGGAGTAAGGATTTTATACAAAACTTGGATTATTCTCCAATTACAAAGTTTGTATATCTTGAAAGCCATACAGTTTGATAAGCTACATAAATTTTGATACAAAATCTATTAGGAAAGCGCAGCACGGGAAATCCATCCGCTGCGTTTGACCGAGCGGCTGCTGGAAACATAACAATGGTAAAATATGTGAACTCTTTTTGCAATCGAAAGAGCAATAACGGAAAAACCTTTTACCTAAAGATAATGCGCCAGCCTTCGACCCTACCTCAGCAAATAAAGAATATTCATTCATTTTCGAAATGTTTTGTCGACGGTTCCACCATCTCCTATACATTTTTCTTGCAGAGTTCCGCTCTCTACTGTGACCTCAGGCAAAAACGAAAGCCAATATCGCGGTCGTGGCCGCAAGGCTCGACGCTGAAGCGGTATGCAGAACGCACGTACCAGGGCGGGCAGTCCCAACTACCACCACGTATGACCCGGCCAGTGCCATCATTAGGACCAACAGGATCTACTGTTATGGAAATATCATATTCGTCATACCAATTACTACACCACTCACTTACGTTGCCATGCATCTCATATAGTCCCCAATTATTAAAAGGTAGCGATTTTATTTCTACTGTCCCATACTCAGTATCACTATAGTTCACTTGATCTCTAGTAATACTGTCGCCAAAACTAAACGCTGTTGTTGTTCCTGCGCGACATGCATATTCCCACTGCGCTTCTGTTGGCAAACAACATTGCCATTCTTTCATTTGCTCGTTTAGTTTCTCAGTAAACGCGTTGCAATCATCCCAGCTTACCGTCTCTACCGGAAACTTTTTCCCCTTAAATTGACTTGGGTTAGTCCCAATCACTGCTTCCCACAATGCTTGACTACATGCTGTTTCTGCGAACCAAAACCCTTTGCTAATCGTTACTTGATGCTGAACTTCATTTGCGTATCTATCTTCTTCCGTTTCTGGGGAGCCCATCATAAACGTTCCTGGTCTGATCCACCTCATTACTTGATGCACATCTTTATAAGTAAAACCCATCCACAAGCCACATTCATCTCGACCCCAATCGCAAAAACTTCCGCGAAAAGAGCAGTTGTCAAACTCTGTTCCCACAAAGTCTTCGCCATCGACACAATCTAAATAAAACGTACAACCCATGTACGTCGTATTGGGCTGTATTTCCTTTAACGACTTGCCTTTTACACGTTTTTTCATCGCAAACTCCAAAATTCATTCACAAAATTGTAGTTTTAGGTCTTCTCAGTATTCAATTCTTTCTTTTCTTGAGCACATATGTCATTTGAGGTTTTTTGGTAAGTAACCCTCTCTCTTTCATTCTTTCCTCCATCATTTCAATGTACTTTTTTTGCCTTTGCTTCATGGTTTTACCAAGGTTCATATAAATTTCATGATAGTCAACATCGATAAGCCCTTCACCTGTTGTGTGCCGACTGTAGCTACTCCATTTCCACTCTTTTGGATGTTTGGTAACGTTGTTCCTTGTCATGTTAAGTTCAATGTAAAATATGCAATTAAGTAGCTGAGCCTCCGAGTCAATAATTGTTGAATAGTTGTTAGAACTACTACAGATAAATAAAAGAGTTATAAGAAGTAATTTTCATAAATTTTTGTTCTCGTTTTCCATACCACTGATACTAAATTAGTAATAAAAACATTTTGTAGAATGAGTATCTATAAATAGATACTCTTCGAAGTAAAAAAGCAATAAATAATTAGACAATTTTTACTCTAATACATTCAAATTCTAATTTTTTCATCAATGAGTCTGTCACCGTTATTGAACATTACTTTTTTAACTTGGACTTTACTCTTTCAAGTACTTTTTCTATTTTTAGTACAAACCCCTTCTTCGGAGATGCAATTTTCATATTTTTTAGTAATTTTACAACCTTGGTTAAACTTTGCTGATCAGAATACACTTTTGTAAAATTTTTTATTATTCTAAGTCCATTTTCGTTTGTTTGTTCTCTCAAAGACTCTAATGCAAAAAATCTTGTTTTTTTGCTTTTTGAGTACAAACATTTTTGTACAAAAGGTAACAATTCCTTTGGAATTCGCCCGTTTTTTGCAAACAGTTCAATAATTATCTGTTTTAGACAATAGTCATCTTGATATTTTTTGATAAAATCAATGTACTTCTCTTCAGAATATTTAATGTAATTTAAATATAAAGTTCTGAATGCTTGGCCTCTTACTTCATTATCGGTTCTATCTAATAGCTTCGCAATAAGTGGAAAATAGGTGTCGTTGTCATTTTTATAAGAAGATAAGGTTTGTAGTAATATTTTCTTTTCTGATTTAGAAAAAATTAACTTAAAATATTTTATCTTTTGTTTTTTTTCTAAATCTGTACTCGAAAGAATATGAATCGCAAAAGGAGCTAATTTTCTTTGTTGCAAACTCAATTTAAAGAACTTTTTGCGATATACTTCTCCTTGAATACCTGTTGTGGCTAAGCATCTTGCCGCTGTTGATTTTACAACATCTTGACACGACTCTGATATCAAAGATAAGTACATTACTTTTGCTATTTTTTGATAGCACTCTAAACTCTGTCTGTAATTGATAATCAATTTTATAATTGAATACATTATTTGTTGTTGAATCCACGAATCAGTATTAAAATCAAGATCATCTTCTAAAATTTTTAATAAGTATAAAGTTATAAACTCTGCGTGATTTGTTCTCGACTCAGTAATAACACCAAGAATATTTGTTCTCAGTTCTTCGTCTAAAAATGGATTTTCAATGACTTGCAAAAATGTTCTTTTCCACTTTAGATTATCGTGTGCAGGCTTTTTAATGATCCTAAATATTCTCAAAATATTATAATGGCTTTTGTCATTTTCTATAATTTTAACTAAGTGAGGAGCAACAAAATCATAATTGTGGTCTGTTCCTGCAATTATTTCTAGAGCTTCAACTCTGTATTCTCCGCCTAGTTCTAAATGTTGAATTAATGTATCGTCGAAATCGGCTTTTGCTATAACAATTAGGATTGTAAATATAAATACTAATTTCAATTTGTTTTCCTTTCTTGCTATGGAAATAGTTTCGATTTTTGCTCTGACTCGATTTTTTAAAGAGAAGATTATGACAAAACAACACATAAAACGTTTTACCACAAAGAACTGGATTCTTGCAACATTCTCTATTTTTATAGGAATTTATATAGCCCTACAAAAGAATATATGAGAACAAGCAAGCAATTTAAATAAATTGCAATACAGTATTTTTTGTTAAAACGGCTTTGAATAGAAGAAAGTTATGACTATTTTTTGGGTGATTGTTTGTGCTTCTTTTTTTGGTCTCTATTTGTTTTATCAAGAGAATAAAAAAATTGAAAATATTTTTCGAAGGCTTGCAGAAAAAAAAGGAGGAACAGTGACTTGCGGTTTTATTTCTTATCCTCAGTGGAGTTTTCAACATAACAATATTGAGTTCTTTGTTTCAGCGTTAAATGGAGATCGTGGACCTTTTACTTATATCCAGTTTTATGATGATAATTTTAACAAGGATCATACTTATAGAGTCGAAGGTAAAAATGTAGCAACAAAACTTTTACATCTTCGTAGGAAAATCAACCTTACTAAAGATTTTGATTGTTGTTTTCATCTGTACTCTGAAAATGATCTTTTTGCTCTACGCTTGTTTAATAAGACTCTCCAGCAAAAATTGATTAACATGAGTGAAAAGCACCAGTTGGAAATTGATTGTTCACAAAAGAAGAGGTTTCTGTTTTTGTTGTCTATACATAACATATTGACAAAAGAAGAAGATTTTGAAGAACTTATAAATACAGCAATTTTTATAAATGAGCGAATGTTAATGAGTTTGAACAGCTAACACTAGGGAGTAAATCCTACTCCCAGTTTTAGCTGCCCAGTTTTAGAGGTTGACAAAATTAACTTTAACTAGAAATATTACCACAGGGTTTATCACTACAAGCTTTGTCACCACCACATTTTTTATCACTATCGTCTTTACTACCACAAGCCTTATCGTTACTACCGCAAGCTTGGTCTCCGCAAGAAGCATCACTACCACAAGCTTGATCTCCAGCGCAAGAAGCATCACTACCACAAGCTTTATCATCTGCGCAAGAAGCATCATTAGCACAACTCTTGTCGTTTGTCTCTTTTACTGTTTTGAGTGGTCGACGAGATAAGAGATTTAGCACTAGAAATTTTTCTTGGTTCCAGTACAGATCTACAGACGAGGTACTATCTGAAAAACGATAAGTGCTTTTTATGAATTTTTCGATGCTCACTTTTTCATATTTGAGTAGCTCGTGACTTTGTGCTTTTTTTATGTCTTTAGGAGAAGCTTTTGCTATTTCTTGTTTATAAACATTTTCTCCTAGTGAGAGTTTGGCTTTTTGAAAGAAAGTAGGCGAAATAGCCTTGTTTGAATTGAGGCTAAAATTCTCCAGTTTTGATAAGCGTAGTAGCAGATCATCCCAAGATTTAAATCCCTTTACTTTTTGTACATGTAAAGGATGAATGTAGCTTAAAAGTTGCTCTGTATTTTTTTGCTCAATAGACTGGATAAGAGCTTTAACAAATTTTCTAGCTCCTTCAGAATTAGGAGTAAATTTGATTTTTACTTTTGCTTGCTTTGTGTCGTTTGTTTGCTCACATACAGGAAAAACAACTAATGCTTGCAGCGATACAATTGTTGCTAGTGATTTTAACGCGATATTTTTCTTTTTCATTAGATTCTCCGTAAGTATTTGAATTGGATTAATGTTGTTCAAATATCTCTGTTTCTAGAAAGTCTTCTTCTAACATGTTTTGTTCAAGCATGCTCTTGTTGTATTTTTTACGACGTTGTTTTTGTTGGTACTTGTTTTGGTTTTGTAAGAAAGGCGCTACTACTGCCATTCCTTTTTCAAATTCTAGTTGTAAAGTATAGTCAATATTGTACGGTGTTTGCAGTTTTTTGCCTTCGGGAATATTGACGTCCCAGCGGAGTATACCGTGACCTTTGGATATTTTTTGGTACCGTGTTTCTTTGCTTAGTTCAGTAGCTGATTTAAAAACGACATTCAAGTTTTCGTTACTTTTTGGTATACGATCGTATATTCTAACAGGAACTACGTTTTCTTTGAAGTTTTCAAATGAAAGACGGTAAGATACTGTAATAACTTTGTTTCCACGTTGTACATATTCTTTTTTAGATAAGAGCTCTCTACTTGCGCGAAGCTGCGTATCTATTCCTAAACCAATGGTGAATTTTTGTCCTTTAGCAGTCATTGGTACAAAGGAATGCCCTACAAATTGGCTATTCAAATAAATATTTGCTTTTCCTTCTAACAAGGCACTTTCGTAAGAGTTGGTGATTTTGGCTTTGCGGTAGACGTATTCTGAGAGCAGTGGTATGGTGATATTATATTGTTCTTTGCCTAGCGTTAGGTTTTTGATTTCCACCATTTGTTGATCGCTACGACTGGCAATACTTACCTTGCCCAGTATACTATAGTGTACTGTTAATACCGATTCTGTGCGCATTTTTTGGCGACGGAATTGATTTGAACCCAACAATTCTAAGACTTGAATATTGTTACTAGTCGCATTCAAATTGTTATTACTTTGTTGTTGTTGACTACGTGTAAGTTTACTTCGCGATTTTAGTATTTTGGCTTGTTCATTTTTGAATTGTGTGTAGTTGGAGATCACTTGGTCGTTGGTCCATGCTGATGTATTGTTTTGCAATTCAAGAGACATAATAGACAAAGCTGGTGCGTCGGCAGACATTTCTACGGAAGCTGTGGATAAAGTAAGCTCTACATTATCCCAGTTTTCTCCGCTTGTTTGCTGAACAAGTGCATTGTATTCGATATTAATTGTTTTTTCACTGCTTCGAGTACGTACGTTGTATGCCGGCGACCAAGTAGCATTGTTTACTAGATAATTCAAGTGTATTTGTGAGTTGCTGCCGTTGTTTTTCTTTTCAAAGAAAATAACCGCTTTTTTTACTTCTTTTGAGTTTTGTCCTGAGACCTGACGCATTTTATTTTTGATAAAAGCAATTTGCTTTTTCAATGAAATCATTTGTTCGCTAATAGCAAGCTTTTCATCGTTTAATCGTTTGCTTTCTTTAAAAATATAGTTTAACATTTCAGCCATCGAAGTAGGATTTAGCGAACCTTTTTGTATATCTCCCTTAGTAGCTGTAATGGTATAATTTTTTAAGCCCGCTAGATATTGCTCTTGTGTACGGATAAAGTTTTGCTGATGTTGATGTAGACGTACTTTTTTTTCTAGCTCTTGTTGTTCGTTACTAAGTTGGCGGAATGTTTCTTGAGGGAAGTCTGCTGTTATAGCTGTTGTATAACGCACCGATCGAATATTTATGTCATTGCTAGCGTTTGCAAATAAACTTTTGGATTGTATTGTCGCTGGTAAATCATTGATGATAAGCTGGTGCTGACCAGGAGTAGTACTAACAGTTACTGTACGTTTTACTAATGCTTGTCCTCTATACAAAGTAACTTTTTCTATCTTTCCATGTTGTTCAAATGTTTCACTGTGAAGAATACACAAAAGTGATAGAAATATACATATACTCTTATTCATGAAATTTTCTCCATTTGGATGTGTATAATTTGGGGTTCGAATGACTACTGTATGTTTGGTTGCTAACTTAACGGCATTATGCCGTTGAATTAGATGTAAACTAGTAAAATAAGTTCCTATTTACCGGAAATAATTTTTTAGAACGCGCGCAGTACCTTATTTATATAACTTTCGTGTCATTGTATTTTTTACAATAGAATTTTGCAAATATGTTACATTGTCGCAGTTCTAGGTCCCCGGTTTGTTGTGTTTGATAAGAAGTTGTTTGCTGTTGTTTACTCTTATACTAATAAATCTGTTACAATAGATGTTTTTAAAGTTATAGGTGCTAATTAATTGGCGCTTACTGTGTTTCGAAATAAGTTATTTGCTATTTCGACTAATAACAGTGTAATATTTGTTGGTCCTAGAAAAATAAATAACTTTACTAAAGTAATAATAGAAAAGCTGGTATAGTGGTTGTAAAGTAAGTTATTTAGGGTACGTCATCAATTAGAGAAAAGTATTAGTAAAAGTTAATTCATCGTTCAATGTTACCGAATAAGAGAAAATATGGGAATACTCAATTTCAAACGCACATATCGCAATTTAATGCGTCTCAAAGAAATTATTCAAGTTCTAACAAAGCATGGTTTTGGACATTTTGTAGCACGTTTGAACCTGATAAGGTATGTTCCTGGCTTGGGAAAATTGCGGTTATTCCGAAAAAAAACACTGCTAACCGAAGCTTCGATGCCTGTACGTGTTCGCACTGTATTACAAGAACTAGGCCCTACGTTTGTAAAACTTGGACAAATTCTTTCCGGAAGACCTGATATCATTCCAGATGAATATGTTCAACAATTTAAACTATTGCAGGATAGAGTACCTCCTTTTCCCGTAGATCAAGTATTTTTAGCAATAGAAGATGAGTTTGATCGACCTGTAAAGAATATTTTTAGGCACTTTTCAGATAAAGCACTTGCTTCCGGCTCTATGGGGCAGGCGCATACTGCAGAACTGCCAGATGGTTCACCTGTAATTGTTAAAGTTCGTCGACCAGGTATTGAAAAAACTATTGCCACTGATATTGATATATTGCAATTTTTTGCGGAGCTCATCGAGTATTATATTGAAGAACTACGCATTTTACAGCCAACGCGCATCGTCAAAGAATTTGCGAAAAATATGCGTAAAGAATTAGACTTTACCTTAGAGGCCTCTTATTGCGAAAAATTTGGTACTCTCCTTTCTGATGACCCTCTCATAAGCTGTCCGAAAGTTTATTGGGATTATACATCTACAAATATTATTGTATTAGAGCGCTTAGCAGGGGTAAATATTGGTGAAATAGAAACACTAAGACAACAAGGTGTTGATCTACCAAAACTTGCGCGGGTTTTGTCTTCTTCATTTATGCAGCAGTATTTTGTAGAGGGATTGTTTCATGGTGATCCTCACCCTGGTAATATATTAGTTACTTCTACAGGTAAGATAAACCTAATTGATTTTGGTTCTGTTGGTCATTTAACTCATGATTTGAAAAATCAATTATCAACAGTTATTATTGCCATTGTAAAAAAAGATATTAGGCTCATTGTCGAGGTATATTCTGATATAGGCGTTTTTACTGAAATGCCTGATAAACAAAAAGTAACAACAGATATTCTCGAGCTGCTTGATCGCTATTTGGGTGTACCACTAGTGCATTTAGATATGGGGAAAGTTTTTTTAGATGTGTTTGGTCTTGCTCGTGAACACAAAGCTATTTTACCTCAAGACTTTATGTTACTTGTTAAGTCAATGGCGACAATCGTGGCCATTGGTCGCGATCTTGATCCGCAATTTAACCTTATTCAAGCGGCAAGTCCTCATTTACAAAAAATTATTCGCCAAAAAATTTCTCCAAAACATATCTTTAACCAAGTATTTTTTAATTTATGGACACTTTACAATCTTTTGCAAGCACTTCCTTCTGATTTAAAAGAATTGATGCGTCGTTTAAAAAAAGGAAAATTGCAATTAACAATTAAGCACGAGGCGACCCACCGCGATTTAATTGAGTTGGATAAAATATTTCAACGAATTGCCTATAGTATTATTGGTGCGGCGTTTATTATTGGAGCTTCTATTATGGCTACCGCAGGGATAGAGCCTAAATTTAAAGATATTTCAATTTACTCTATAATTGGATATGTGGCAGGAGGATTGTTTATTACTATGGCAATGTTTGCTGGACCTAAACCGATGAGATAACAAGATGGAGAAAACAGAGTGCTCTAAAGCACTCTGTTTTGCATTACTTATATCTTTTAATTTCGCCACTTTGTACGCGACTCATAAACGATGCTAAGTCTTTTTTGATTTCTGGAGATAACAGATACAATCCGATAATGTTTGGAAAACACATCGCAAAAATCATCGAATCAGAGAAATCAACAACATTGCCTAGGGTCATTGAAGCCCCAATAACAACGAATACACAGAATAGTACTTTGTAACTGACATTCGCGGCTTTGCTTCTACCAAAAATGTATTCCCAAGCTTGTAAACCGTAATAAGACCAGGTAATCATTGTTGAGAATGCAAAGAGAATAACGGCACAACAAAGAACTATTGGAAACCAGGTGTAAGCACTAGCAAAAGCGGCGGAAGTAACTTCTATACCATTGCTTCCACTGTGTAGAGGCGACCACAAACCAGTGTGAGCATCAACAGAACCTGTAATTACAATAACTAAAGCTGTCATTGTACAAACAATAACGGTGTCAATAAATGGTTCTAATAGAGCGACAAGTCCTTCAGTAACAGGTTCGCTTGTTTTTACAGCGGAGTGCGCAATCGATGCAGAACCGATACCAGCTTCGTTAGAGAATGCAGCACGTTTGAACCCTTGAATGAGAACGCCAATAAAACCACCAAATGCTGCTTGGGCAGAAAAGGCACTTGTTAAAATAAGGCTAAATGCCGCAGGCACTTCGCTAGATCTCTGGAAAAGAATTGATAGAGCAGCAATGACATAAATACCACACATAAATGGAACTATTTTGTCAGTTACTCCGGCAATACTTTTGATACCACCAATGATTACAATCGCAACTAGACCAGCCATCGCTAAGCCAAAAACCCACCCGTAGCCAGCAATAAAACTATCTTGTCCACCTGTGGCTGTTTGAAATTGTTGGAATGCTTGGTTTACTTGGAACATATTACCACCGCCCAAAGAACCACCAACACACATTAGCGCAAAAAAGACAGCCAGTGGAACTCCAATATAGCCTAAGCCTTTATTTTGTAAACCTTTACTTAAGTAATACATTGGACCACCAGAAACGCTACCATCTTCGTTTACTTCGCGGTATTTCACCCCAAGGGTACATTCTACAAACTTAGAGGACATACCAATAAGACCAGCAACGATCATCCAAAAAGTTGCTCCAGGACCACCAACAGAAACAGCAATAGCTACTCCAGCGATATTACCAAGTCCTACTGTTCCCGACAGTGCGGCAGTGAGCGCTTGGAAGTGGGATACTTCTCCTTTGTCGTCTGGATTACTATATACACCACGTACGATGTTTATAGATGTTGCAAATCCGCGAATATTGACGAATCCCATATATCCAGTGAAGACTAAAGCAGCAACTACTAGCCAGATCAAAACAAGAGGCACTTTTTTTGATGTTGTAGCGTATACAGGGTTGCCTTCAGCGTCTTTTACAAATTCAGTATCTACTTTTTGTACATAAATAGGATTACCGTCTTCGTCAATCGCAAAGTCATCCTTTTCTTTTTTCCAGACATAACGAGGATTGCCTTGTGCATCTTTTACTATGTTACCCTCTGAGTCTATCATTTCTACGTAAACAGGCTTATCATTCTCATCTACAACAGGTTTAGATGTTGTTTTTTTGACGTAAACAGGCTTGCCATCAGCATCTGTTACAAGAACAGATTTTGTTTTTTGGACGTAAACAGGATTACCATCAGTATCTGTTACAAGGACTTCTTTTTTCTTTTGAATATAAATAATGTTGTCTTCTGTGTCTTTTACAGGTTCGCCATCAGAATCTTTTTTAGGTTCAAAAATCGGGTTGCCGTTTTCGTCAACTTCAACAACCGTTTTGGTTTCTTGAACATAAATTTGATTACCACTCTCATCTTTTTCTAGCTTACCTTTAGCATCTCTTTTTTCTAAATAAACAGGATTACCATCTTTATCGGTGATGAGTTCGTCTTTTACTTCTTGTTGCTGCGATGTGCTAATAGACACGGCATAGAATATAACACTTACAACTTTTCCGGTGTAAGGGGCTATTGTCTCGTTGACAACGTCGTCAATAATTTTGTCGACCATTTGGCGAGCATATACGATATTACCATCTGCATCTTTTTTTTGTACATACAGAGGGTTGCCTTTTGCATCCTTAGCAGGTTTTTTATCTGCTTCTTTTTTCTCTTCTTTTTTCTCTTCTTTTTTATCTACTTCTTTATCTACTTCTTTTTTCTCTTTTTTCACATCGCTTGCTGGTACTTCGTCTGTTTGTGGTTCCCAGACAAGGCCAAAAGTAATAAGCGAGATGAAAAGAATTGCGAGAAATTGCTTCATTAATAAAACTCCAAATATTTTTATTATTTACACTTGATAAGAGACCTGACGAAAGTAAGTAATTTGTGAGGTAGGAAAAATATTAGTTGCTAAATGCTTACTTTTGCCAGGCCACCTAAGAGACTTGCGAAAAGTATTTACCCATTGAAATTTATTCTTTTATTTTCTCGCTTTGCTGCACTTGAGTTACTCAGCTAGAGCTGGGTGCCTTTGTTGCGCCAGAAAATAAAACTCCTGCGTTTGGTTGGGTAACTATTTTTGTCAGGCCACTTAATTATGTATCATAACAGATTCGTTTTTAATGGAAAAGATTTTTCTATCATCGAACGATGTGTCAACATCGCCAAATAAGTAGTTGTAATTTGTTTTTTTATTTTTTAAGCGATTTGTAAATGTTATAAATAATGATTTTAAGTAGAGTAATAACTGTGGTTACTATGTTGTTGAGGTAATTAAATGACAGATTATGATCCTTTTCACGACAGTCTTTTTGATGATTTATCTTCCCAGGAGCAACAAAAACTTCACCATAGCAAGAAACAATAACGAGTAATACAAATACTTCTAGTCGTGAATCCAGCGGATTAGTATTTTTGAAAATAAGCACATAGAATTGGATCACTATCAAGTTTAAGAAGAGCTGGGTTTATAAGGCATATGATAACAAGTTGCAAAGAACAGTAACTATTAAAGTTATGAATAGTGATTATGACGGCCAAGACTTTCGCTTTGAAAGAAAGTCTAACCTACTGGCTAAATTAAATCATCAGAACATTGTGCATGTTCATGAATATAATAGCTAGTAGGATATGTTCTTTTTGGTTATCAAATATATTGAAGAGCGGCGTGTAAATTGTTACGTGCAGATTTGAAAACCGATTTGAAGTTGTGGTTAAGTAAACGTTGATTCTAATTCTTTGCTTTTTTATTACACACGATGCACACCTCTAACTCCTGGCAACAATTTTTACAAATTGTCCAGAGGAGGTCTTCTATATTGCTCTTGCACCTTGGACATTTCCATTTTACAACGATACAATTGTTCCCCCCGTGGCCTTTGATTTGATTAGGTGTTTGGCAAATGCCTAATTTTCTCCATTTTTCAGATGTGGTTTCTGCGTCTGTATTTTTTGGAGCAACAGCATCTATATTTTGTTGTGAATTAGAATTTTGCGATGTATTTTTGGGTGGTTCAATATTCTGCGATGGATTACTTTTATCACAAGACACTAACGACATAAGAATAAAAACAAGTAAGAGTCCTTGGCGCATTACGATAGCTTCCTTTCGTTGAGAGATTACTTTTAAACATATGAAAGTAATGTTATACTTAAAATTTTGTATTTCATTTAAGGCGTGTTGACATTATACAAAACCTAAATGCCAACGCACTGTAAAATATTGAGTATTGTTGATAGTACATTATACAATAAATAAGGATAAATATGGATTTGAAAAAAGGTGTTGTTACGAGAGTGGATGGAAAAAGATGCCAGATTCACAGTAATGAAAATACATATCATGCACATATTCCCTATAAAGTTGTTGGAGTTGACCCGAAAACTTCAAAGCCCCTTTGCGTTGGTGATCGCGTTCTTTTTATGGAAGACAAAGTCGAAGAAATCATCGTAAAAGAGCTGTTACCTAGAAATACTAAGTTATCTCGTCGCGCAATTGGGGCGGTCAAAAAAGAGCAAATTGTTGCTAGTAATGTCGATCAGTTACTTATTGTTGCTGCAGCACACAACCCCCCTTTTCATCCTGGAATAGTTGATCGTTTTATTATTGCCGCTATCAAAGGTGATTTAGAACCGGTTATTTGTATTAATAAACAGGATCTGTTAGAAAAAGATAAAAACAAAGAGCGTATAAAAAAGGTGATTGCTACATACCGAGATTTAGAGTATAAGGTCGTTTGTACGAGCACAAAAACTGGCCAAGGTTTGGATGAATTAAAAGACGTTTTAAAAGATAAAACTACTGCTCTAGCTGGTCATTCGGGTGTTGGGAAGTCTTCTTTACTTCTTACTATAGACCCAGATTTGACGCTAACCTTGGTAACAAAAAATATCGGGCGTAAAAGCCGTCGCGGTCGTCACGCTACGACGAGTGTGACTTTGAATCCTTTGTGTATTGGCGGATATGTTGTTGATACCCCAGGAATTCGCGAACTAAATCTATGGGAAACGTCGGTTGCTGAAATAACCGGGTATTACCCCGAAATATTAGAATTTTCTGAGAATTGTCGCTATCGTGGTTGTACACATACGCACGAACCTTCATGTGCTGTAAAAGAGGCTGTACAGCAAGGAAAAATAGAAGAATTTCGGTTTGATAGTTACTATAATGTCATTGATTCTATTGAAAATTCTAGTATGTCTTCGCGGCCCGTGGCGTTTCCTCATCGCGAAAAGCCATTTTAACTATGGATAATTCAAAACAAGTAAATCTATCGAAAAATATTGCAGGAGAAATATATCTTAGTGGTTCAAAAAGCTATACTAATCGTGGACTCATCCTTGCAGCACTAGCGCAAGGAGAAACAATATTACACAATTACTCTCAAAGCAATGATAGCTATCTATTGATTGCAGCACTGCGAAACTTAGGCGTTGGTATAACTTCAGACAATGAAAAATTACGTATTTTCGGAACAAATGGTGATATAGCTCCTTACTTTGGTAAAATTAATGTTGGAATGGCAGGCACTACTTTACGATTTTTAATTCCGCTCTGTTGTATCGCTGGTGGAGAAATTTTTATTTCAGGAACACCTCGTCTTCATGAGCGCCCAATAGGCGACTTGGTTAATGCAATGCGTAGTTTAGGAGCGGTAATCGAGTATGGTGATAAGGATGGATGTGCGCCTATTATTGTTCGTGGCTTTAGTAGTGATAAGGTAAATACACAAGTTTCCGTTGATAATACAATGAGTAGCCAATTTGTTAGTGCTTTACTTCTTTGTGGAGCTGCGTTTCCTCATGGTTTGCATCTAACAATCTGCGGAAAAGAAATTTCTCAATCGTATATTGATATGACATTGTCATATTTGAAAATGTTCTGTGTAAATGTAGACAAGCCAAATAAAAGCATTTATAAAATTTCTCGACAGCAAGTATTAGCACAACAAATCAATATCGAAGGAGATGCTACAGGAGCTACTTATTTTTGGGGATTAGCGGCGCTGTCTCGCGGTAGAATTCGCGTTTTTAATGTTTCGAAAAACAGCGCTCAGGGTGATATTGGTTTTGTAAGTTTACTTGAGGAAATGGGTTGCGATATATGTTATGGAGAGAACTGGATTGAAGTGGCAAATAATAATGATTTACAAAGCATTTGTTGCGACATGACTTTAATGCCCGATAGTGCACAAACCCTAGCAGTATTAGCATCTGTTGCACACGGAACAACTAAAATATCAGGGCTTAGTACTCTCAAACACAAAGAAACAGATCGTTGTAAAGCTGTGTGTCATGAATTGCAAAAATTAGGTATTGAATGTTCCTACGATGATGATTCTATGAGTATTACTGGTGGTTCTCATTTGAATGAAGTGAAAATAAGTACTTATGATGATCATCGTATGGCTATGTCATTTTCACTTCTTGGATGTGTTGCCAGTATATATATTGAGAATCCTAGCGTTGTTGCAAAATCCTTCCCTGATTTTTGGGAAAAGTTGAGTAGCTTACAACAAAATTAGTAGATTATCGGTTTTTGACACTGTACAATAGGGCGTGTCGACACGCCCTAATAAATTAATTTCAGAAATAAAGCAAGAAATGATAAGGCTCCTACGACTTTAATTAAAGTCGGCCAGTGTACATGATATACTGAAATTTATTGTAAAGTTATGAGAGCCTATAAGGAATAAAGTTATGAGCGAAGTTATACCTCCAAGATATAATTTTTCAGAAGTTGAAGAGCAGATTTATAAGAAGTGGTTGGACGAAGGTTGTTTTGACGCGGCGTTTGCTCCAGATGGTACAGTTTTAGATGAAGAAAGAGCAAAAGCCGAGACCTATACTATTGCTATTCCGCCTCCCAATGTTACTGGACGTCTACATATGGGACATGCGCTAAACAATACGATTCAGGATATGCTCATTCGTTATAAAAGAATGTGCGGTTTTGATGTACTGTGGATTCCAGGAACAGATCATGCTGGAATTGCGACGCAAACAGTTGTGAAAAAAATGCTCGATCAACAAGGAATTGATTATCGCGAAATTGGGCGCGAGAAATTTGTAGAATATGTGTGGGAATGGAAAGAGAAGTACGGAAATGTTATTCTCGATCAGTTGCGAAAAATGGGTTGTAGTTGTAACTGGGAACGCACTCGTTTTACAATGGATGAAGGTTTGTCGCGTGCGGTAAATCGTTCGTTTAAAAAATTGTATGATGAGGGCCTTATATACCAAGGAACACGTATTGTAAACTGGTGTCCGGTTGATCGTACAGCTTTATCTGATGATGAAGTGGAAACAAAAGAAGGTGGTGAGTCTGGACATTTATGGCATATAAAATATCCAGTTATTGGCACCGAAGATGAATTTTTGATAGTGGCTACAACGAGGCCAGAAACTCTGTTTGGTGATGTTGCTATTGCTGTTCATCCTGAAGATGAGCGCTATCAAAAATATATAGGGAAAAAAGTGCGTTTACCGCTAACAGAGAGAGAAATCCCTATTATTGCTGATGATTATGTTGATAAAGCATTTGGAACAGGTTGTTTAAAAATTACTCCTGCCCACGACCCAAACGACTTTGAGTTGGGAAATCGTCATGGTTTTGAACCTATCAACATAATGAACGAAGATGCAACAATGAATGATTTCGTTCCTGAAGCTTACCGAGGTTTAGATCGTTATAAATGCCGTCGCGAAGCAGTAAAAAATCTAAAAGAACAAGAGCTTTTAGACAAAGAGCAAAAATATAAAGTACCTTTAGGTCGGTCTTATCGTTCTAAAGCAGTTATTGAATACCGCTTATCAAAGCAGTGGTTTGTTAAGATGGAATCTCTTGCTAAGCTGGCATTAGAACGCCATAGTGAACTAAATATACAACCAGAACGTTGGAATAAGGTATATTTTCACTGGCTTAATAATATACGTGATTGGTGTATCTCGCGACAAATTTGGTGGGGACATCGTATACCGGCTTGGTATCACAAGGAAACAGGTGAAGTACTTGTTAGTGAAGAAACTCCACAACAAGTAATGGATAAACCGGATGAGTGGCGACAAGAAGATGATGTACTTGATACTTGGTTTTCATCTGCATTGTGGCCAATGTCTACATTAGGATGGCCTGATCACTCTTCTGATTTTAAGCGTTATTTTCCAACTACAACACTTTCAACAGCAAAAGATATTATTTTCTTTTGGGTTGCGCGTATGAATTTTAGTGCTCTCAAATTTGAAGATACATTTCCATATGAAAATGTATATATTCATCCGACAATTCTCGATGGTAGAGGTGAGACGATGAGTAAATCAAAAGGAAATGGAATTGATCCTCTTGTTGTTATTGGCGGTGCTGAACTTGACGATTTGAAAAAACCGGTAATGGAAGCGCGCCCTACCGATATAAAGCAGCGCTTAAAACAAATTGAGAAGACATTTCCGGATGGTTTTGAGGCTGCTGGCGCCGATGCTATGCGTTATACACTACTGCATCAATGTTCGACAGGCCAAGAAATTCGCCTATCGCTCGATGTATTTTACGATATTGGTCGTCGCTTTATGACGAAGTTGTGGAATGCGGCTCGATTTATTTTTATGTATATTGACCAAGAACAAAGTACCGATAACGTTGATTTTTCAGCTCACATAAGCGATGAAGATCTATGGATGCAAGGCAAGATCCAACTCGCTACAAATAAGCTACGCGAGAATATGGAAAAATATGATTTTTCTCATTTGGGCGAAATATACTATCAACTTATTTGGAATGACTTTTGCGATTGGTATGTTGAACTTTGTAAGGCAAGATTAACATCAGAAGATGCCGTACAAAGAAAAACAGCACAGCATTGTTTGATCACCGCTTTTGCTGATATTTTACGCTTGTTTCATCCTATAGCACCATTTATTACCGAAGAATTGTGGAATAAACTTCTTGGTGTTGGAACCGAAAGCAAATTATGGGGTGAAAGACGTCCACAATCAGAGCTATTGATTACTGAAAAATTTCCAGAAAGTAAAGAGCCTGGCTCTTCTTTACAGAAAATTATTGCAAAATTTAATAAATTACAAGATATTGTGACCCTTGTTCGAACTCTACGAGCAGATTATTCTATTAAACCTGGTCAAAAAATTCGTGGATATATTATTGCTAAAAACGAATTAGCTAAGTCTTTATTATCGGATAAAGAAAGTCATCGTAGTATTATACGACTTGCTAACTTAGAGAGTTTAGAGATAATAGAAAACGAAGAGGAAAAACCCTCGAAAATGGTAACCTTGCTCGATTCTAGTTGTGAAATTTATGTTGATATTCATGAGTTTGTCGATGTAAAAAAAGAACTTGAACGTTTACAAAAAGAAATAGAACAAGTTGAGAAATATATTGCAAGTGTTACTAAAAAATTAGATAATCGTAATTTTATTGAGCGAGCCAAGCCTGAAATCGTTGCTGCTGAACGCGCTAAGGCACAAGAAAGTAAGGAAAAATTGGATAAGCTAAAACATTTGCAGGAACAATTTGCCGATTTTTAGGATATTTCTCTATTGAATAGAGAAAATACTCCTAAGTTAAAATAATTGGTGGACAGAACAATATAATGAGTCTTGTCCACCAGTTTTTCCATGAAGATAGCAGGAATTACAAGTGATGAACACAGTTGATAACTATAAAGTAATAGAACAAATAACCAGCGGAGAATATGGCATCATTTACAAAGTGCAAAATGTTGCAGAGGAAATTCCTAGCCTTATTTCACCACTGATGAATCAGTTACAGAATAATGAGTTGTTTCAAAATGTGATATACAAGCACTTTTGGGGAAGTGATACACTCCGCCAAGGTGAACAGCTTCGTGGAGAACGCGGGCGTATTCCTCTTACATTAAAGGTCTTAGAGTCTGAGACTCCTTTTCCTGAAGATTTTGTTGAAAATTTTCAACAGTATTTTGCTAAAGCAGTAGATTTTAATCATGATAACATTATTGATGTTCACCATGTTGGATTTATAGATGGCAAAACTTACTATGTTATGGAATATGTAAATGGTGTTTCTATTCAAAAAGAAATCTCTACTTGTGGCGCTTATTTCGAACCCACTGCTTGCCGCATAGTTTATCAAACATCACAAGCTCTAGATTACCTGCATGAGAGAAATATTGTTCATTGTGGCGTGCATTCGGGAAGTATTATACTTTCCAATAATAATAAACCTAAACTGCATACTAAACTCCATCGCGCGGCTTTTCGCGATCGTTGGGGAATAAAAGACGAAGCGAATCGCAGCCCGATTATAAAAGATATCCGCGATTTAGCTATTGTTTTCTACGAAATGCTTACGGGTGAAATCGCAGAAGAAAAGATAGATGTGGGTGGAGTAGATGCTTCAGAAGGTGCGAAAGAAGTTTTGCAAAAAATGCTGAGTAGTTATAGTAATTGCCAGGAAATTTGTAGCGAACTACAAGAAAAAGATTTACTATCTGTTAAATTTTAATATGGAAAAACACTATAGTAAAAAGATCAAAGAGAAAGCTCTAGAACTAGGTTTTTGTCATGTCGGAATCGCCAAGGCGGATTTTTTAGAAAAAGAACAACAATTACTCAAAAAATGGTTAAAAAATGGTTTCCACGGAAAAATGCAGTATATGGAAAATCATTTTGAAAAAAGAGTGGATCCGCGCGAATTAGTTCCTGGAGCAAAATCTATTGTATCTGTGGCAATGAATTATTACACAAAAGAGCAGCACTCAGCAGACAAAGCACAAGGAAAAATATCTCGCTATGCGTGGGGAGATGACTATCACGATGTAATGAAAGAACGCTTAAAAGAATTCCTCGCGTTTATCTGCACACTAAACGAAGACATTTCTGGGCGCGTATTTGTAGATTCCGCGCCTATCATGGATAAAGTATGGGCGGTGCGTAGTGGAATTGGCTGGCTGGGTAAACATAATACCGTAATAAGTCGCGACCACGGCTCATGGATGTTTTTGGGCGAAGTAGTTGTAAACTGTGAACTTGATTATGACGAACCAATAGGTGACCACTGTGGAACATGTACGAGATGTATAGATGCTTGCCCAACGGATGCAATAGTTGATCCTTACATAATAGATGCTAATAAATGCATTGCTTACCTAACGATAGAACTCAAACCTCAATTTGATATCCCCAAAGACCTAGCTTCAAAAATGGACAACTGGATTTTTGGTTGCGATATCTGCCAAGACGTCTGTCCATGGAACAATAAATTCTCACAAGAAACAGAGGAAGAGCGCTTCATGCCTCGCCCACACAACATTAACCCAAATCTAGAAGAACTTTCGACCATCACCCAAGAAGAATTTAGCAAAAACCATCGTAAAAGCCCTATAAAAAGAACCAAACGCGCTGGATTACTGCGTAATATTGATGCTGTTACTGGTAATGAAAAAAGTTAGTAAGTGTCTTAAGTTAAAATTCTACCATTCCAAAACCAATAATATATTTTTTTATCTAGGGCCTGTCCTCATTCAATGAAGTAAGATAACACAAGGTAAACGAGTCTCTAAAAAGTTCTGATCAGTTTCAGTGTAAGTAAAGTAAAGGCAATTATGGAGTTGTTTTTCGCTGTGGTTTTTTTCTCGATGGGCATGATATTTCCTCCAAAAAAATGAGCAAATTTGTAGCGATCAATAACATTATCCATCCTTTATTACAATATCTTGTAAAATTTTTTCGTATTCTGGTACGCTCTTGCCTCTTTTTTTGGCCCCTTGAATAAAAATTTCACATTTTCGCGTAAGGATAGTCACTATTGAATCTCGTTGATCATTGTTTAAATCTTCATTCTTTAAGCACTTATACAAAGATTGAATACGAAAACGATCCATTCCCCAATATTTTCGAGATAATTGGTCTGTATGACCACCATTCTTGATAATAAGAGGTTTTTCTATGTAAAAGAAAGGGTATTTTAATGCAGCCCTTACCCAAAGATCATAGTCTTCACAAGCAGGTAGAGTTTCGTCAAAATTACCTATTTCATTAAAGAATTCTCTGCGCATAATAATAGAAGATGGACTAACAATGCACATTTCTAGGCATTTACTGAGAATATGGCCAGAAAATTTTTGGTGTTTTTTTTTGGGATTAATTCGCTGGCCATTTTTGATCCAAATTTCATTTGTATAGCAAAGCATGGCATTTGGATTTTGGTTGAATAGAGAAAGTTGCAGTTGTATTTTTTTAGGTAGCCAGTAGTCGTCAGAATCACAAAAAGCAATAAAGTTCCCATTTGCATTTGCGATGCCTATATTCCGAGCGCTAGAAACGCCCATGTTTTTTTGGGTAATTACTTTTATTT
The DNA here is from genome assembly GCF_041508025.1 of Candidatus Uabimicrobium helgolandensis. Taxonomy (NCBI): domain Bacteria; kingdom Pseudomonadati; phylum Planctomycetota; class Candidatus Uabimicrobiia; order Candidatus Uabimicrobiales; family Candidatus Uabimicrobiaceae; genus Candidatus Uabimicrobium; species Candidatus Uabimicrobium helgolandensis. Next base: position 7,613,213 of record NZ_CP165719.1, on the reverse strand, counting down.
GTTGTTTGTATTGGGATAGTATTTGTGGTGTGTTGTCTGTAGAACCATCATCAACGACTATAAGCTCTATATTTTTATGTGATTGTTTTTGTACAGCATCAATACATTTTCCAATAAATAACTCGCGGTTAAATGTTGGAATAATTACAGTTACTAAATTTTTAGACATAGAAAACCAGATCTCGGTTTCTTATAAGTAGTACAGTAAAGTTTAGATACACCACTAAATAAGAAAATTTAAAATTGATTTAGTTAGTGAGTGAGGTTATTACGGAAAAAATTTGTCGCTTCATCTAGTGATTGTGCAGATGGAAATATTTCAAGAAGTCCAAGTACATCAAATACATCGTGAACCATAGTGCTTGGGCGTAAAAGAAGTATGTGACCATTATTTTCTTGTGCAGTACCTACAACTCCAATAAATACACCAGCGCCAGCACTTGAGATGTAAGATACTTGTTCTAAATTAACAATTAATTTATAGAATCCTCTAGTAAAAAGACTTTTTATTGTCTTATCCATTTTTTCATATGTTTCGGCATCGAGAGTTCCCATAGCTTTTACGTGAGCTATTCCTTCCCCGACTTGTTTTGCCTCGATGCGTAACTCGCCCATTTTAGCCTGCCTTCTAAAAAATTGTATTTATTTTCTGCACATACTAGTACAATTGTTAAGCTAACCCGCAATGATTTTAAAGACTGCACTTGTGGTAAATTTTTAGAGGATCCCTCTTCAGGTTTTTTCAGAATTTGAGTAATTTTGAATTAGGATATGCTCTAGAAAGAATATATAATAATTTACCCAAATAAACAATACACTTTTCTATTTTTTTCAGGAAATTTCTTTGAGTAGGGCGCCTTAATTGATCAAAAGTAGCGTTTTACCGTTTAATAATATTTAATGCTTTAGTGTGACAATTGTAATATCATCACTCTGAGGAGCATTTCTTCGCCATTTTGCAATGCTATTTACAATGTTAGATACGAATTTCTTAGATTCTAAATTGCAGCTTTTACTAACCAACTGATAAAATTTATCATCACCAAACTCTTCGTTTCGAGGACTCATTGCTTCTGGTATTCCGTCGGTGAAAAGTACGAGTCGATCTCCACGGTTCAATCTAGTCGTAATCGTTTGTGTTTGTCTAGCAAAAATCTTTCCTTTATCTAGTCCTAAAGCCAGCCCTTTAGTATTGAGTAGTTCGTATGCTCCATTACTTTTAATTAAGATAGCAGGATTATGTCCTGCTGATGATAACTTCAGTTCGCCAGTTTCTTTGTTTAGAATGCAGTACATAGCAGTAACAAACATGCCACGTTTTATATCTTGTGCTATTACACGATTTACCTCTGTCAAAACATCTGAAGGTGATAAACTGCGCTTTGCTTGCATACGAATTAAAGATCTAGTCATGGTCATCACCATTGATCCTGGAACCCCTTTTCCTGATACATCAGCAATTGTAATCGCTAGATGTTTTTCATCAATGTCGATAAAATCATAGTAATCCCCACCTACCTCTTTTGATGGATGATAAAAAGCACCAATATCGTATCCTGGTATATCGGGAATCGTTTTAGGTAAAAGATTCGATTGTATTTCATTGGCTATTTGCAGTTCATGTTCTCGTGCTTGATTTTCTAACTCGGTATTATGTGCCATTCGCAAATTTTGCGTCATAACATTAAATGTATGTGCTAAAACACCAATTTCATCTTTAGAGGTTGCGTGAGTACGATGTTCTAACTTACCACGAGCAACAATTTCTATGTCTTTCATTAATTTTCGAATAGGATTTGTAATGCGTGAAGTTAAAAAAAATGAAATAGCTATTCCAACAACAATAGCCAAAACGGAAGCAAAAAGAATACTGACAAATATGGTTTGTGCAGTGTTATTGATTTCATACTCAGATAGAGTAACATAAACCGTCATTTTTCCATTTAGAACATCTTTTTTATAAGATCTAGTAGGATAGGTTTTTTTATCTGGTTTTGTCATATAACTTTTTACGATAGTGATGTTTGTTTCGTAAAGATTATCACCGCGTTTTTCGTAGTAAGTTTCATTTGAGCCTCCTGAAATACCATAGTCTGCTAAACTTCTAATGTCAGAGGAGTTACTTTTAAGAAGTATACCGAAAATTTCTGATGATTGAGAACCATCGTTTGCTAAAGACATATTTTCTAAATATTTTTCGAATCTTGCTCTAGTGGCTTCTTCTTCTTCAGGGTGTTTTTGTACTTCGCTTGCATATTCGAGCGCTATATTCTCAACAGCTTTAACTAGAGCTGCACCTTTACGATTGATTTCTTCAATGAGGGAGGTTTTGGTTTTAAAATAAACAATAAAACCAGAAAAAGCACATATAAAAACGGAAAGTGTACTAATAGCGATAGCAAATTTGGTATTAAGAGAATATCCCTTTAAATGTTTTGCTGTTTTTCCGGTTTCTTTTACCTTTTCAAGTATTACTGTACTAGGACGATTTTCCGGAGGCTTTATTTTGCTTCGAGATAAGCTTTTTTTACGAGACGCTTTTCTTGTTCGCATGAACAGCACCTTTCATGTTTATATGTCTTTTGAAATGGTATACCATTTCAGATAAAACAATTGTAGTTACAATTAACCTCCATTGTCATCCTTAATTTTACTTAGGGTGGCAATGGAGGTAAGATATTCTTTTCAAGATAGATTAAGTCTTCGATTAACAGCGGTTACTTAGTAGTGACAGGTTAATACTATTTTAAAGATGGTAGTTTAAAATTATTTGACTTAGCTTTGCTAAACATATCTTTTACAGCGTCAGTTGCTTTTCTTTCTTGCACTTCAACTACATCGGACTCATCTGCAACTAGTTGAATTTTACCTTCTAAAATTTCTTTATATACAGTATCTTTTAAATTTTTGGATTCTGCTTTTACAAGTGGTCTTGCGCCGCTATTCAATTGCTTTAGTCTTTTTTGAACGAGAACTGTTAAACGAAATATTCCACCTACTTTTTGATATAACTCTTCCATATCGAAACGTTCCATATTGTTCCTTTCAATTGAAATTCAGATAATACGTCTCATTTGTAACAACGCATTTCTGTTATGAGATATCGAAAATGATTTTATTAATAGATTTTATACTGTTTTGTAAACAAATATTCTCTATATAAAAGTCATATTGATTCTTTTTTTCTAACTCAGCTAACATATTATTCATTCGTGTTTGTATAGATCTTTGCGTTTCACTACCGCGAAGAACTAAACGTTTTTTAATTTGGTCTATGTCTGACAAACCAATAAAAATAGAGACGATTTCGAAATCTTTGTTCTTTTTTATTTGTTCAGCGCCTTGAACATCTATTTCTACTAAACAGTGCTGTCCCTGACTAAAGGCATTTTCAATACTTTGTTTTAGTGTACCATAGTAGTTATTGTGAACTAATGCGTATTCTAAAAAGTCGTTATTTTTTATTTTTTCTACAAAACTATTGCGCTGAATAAAGTAGTAGTGGTGACCATCAATTTCCCCTATTCGCTTGTTTCTTGTAGTAGCAGAAACTGAACGATGAATATTTGCATTCTCAGAAAGAATAGTTTCACATATACTAGTTTTTCCTACTCCCGAAGGACCAGAAACTATAATAATTTTTGGTGTAAATTTTGACATTAAGTGCTCATTCAATATTATGAATTTGTTCGCGTATTTTTTCTAAATATGTTTTTATTTGTACTACATCTTGCGAACAACTGGCATCGTTTGCTTTTGAAGCAATTGTATTTGTTTCTCTCAACATCTCTTGTGTCAAAAATTCTAGAGTTTTTCCTACTGGCTCTTCAATCGAAATTTTTTGTTCAAATTGTCGCAAATGACTATCAAGGCGTGACAGCTCTTCATTTATATCGACTTTTTCAGAAAAAATAGCTAGTTCTTTTAATATATCTTGGTCAGAGATTACTAGATTTTCGTTATCTAAGAACTGTTGTACACGCTGCTGAACTCTTTCTTTAAAATTGTCAATAACTCTAGGTGCTGTTATTTCTATTTTTTTGATTACATGGCGAATTTCTTGACAAAAATGTTGTAACTCTTTTACCAATGACTGTCCTTCGTCTTTACGCATCGACATTAACTGGTTTAAGGCACTGTTCAGCAATTCCTGTGTTTTTAACCATAACGGTTCAGGAATACTTTTTTCTATCTGAGGGACAACAACTTCCGGTAGGTTTAAGAGTGACTCTATTTTAGGAATAGCAATATCTAATTCTTTACATGTGTCGCTGAGGACTAAGTAGTGTTTTTTTAGAACTTCTGTATTAATTTTAACAGAAGGATTTTTTACATTTGCAAAATCAATAGCTAAGTTTACTGAACCTCTAGAAATTTTCTTAGTTACCATGTTTTTAATTTCAATTTCATATGGTGCATATTCTTGTGGAATACGCGAAGAAAATTTAAAAAAGCGACTATTTACACTGCGAATTTCTATTTCCAGATTACACTCGCTGTCACTCCAACTAGCTCGTCCGTAACCAGTCATGCTTTTCATAATTGTACTCTTTAGTTTTATTTTTTACAGTATCTAGGTATATTCTAAGAGAAGTGACTAAGAATAATTCATTATTTTACTTATTTTGTTTGCATAGTTTCATTTGTAAGCTAAAACTTTAGACCTGTCGTCGCATCTTACTAGCAAATAAATACTAACGTAAATTTTGGTACGTTATTTTACATTAGGTCCCTTAGTGCAATTAAGAATACACCTAGATATTAGGCAAACCTATGTTTGAATTTTATAACAGTGGTATTTTAAGAGTAGAGATATTCTTAAAATAGACAATACCACAATCGAAAGCAGTAGGCATCCTATACAATTTATTTTTCTTTTGATGATTCGTTATTCGTTTTCTCTTCTGTTCCTTGCTGAGTACTTTCTTTTACTTCATTGTTATCTATCATTTGCTTGCCGTGATGACGCACAGCAGGTGTGTTTAATAAAATAGCTGATCCAATAAAGAAAGCTGCAATGTAAGTAATTAATTTATCAAGTTGCTTTTGCGCGCGAACTCCTAGTAAATCAGCTCCACCTGCGCCACCAAAAGCGCTAGATAATCCACCAGATTCACCTTTGCGAATTAATATCAAAAGAATTAGTATAATTCCACCACCATTGAACACTATTGATGAAAGAGTTTGTATCATACCCATAAGTGTTATTGCAGTATCTGCAATCCTCCGTACGGTCCATTTTTATTAGGGTGTGTCGATATTTATATCTTATAATATAAAACCTAAATATTGACACCCCTACTAACATAATATAAACATTAACAACAGAATCACTCATTCCTATCAATATTTTATATTCATAAATTTGGAACAAGTAATTTAAGATAAGCCTATAATCTTATAGTTTTTTATTGGATTTTTCCAGTAAGAAATTTATTTTTGTCAGATCTCTTAATACAGATTATTTATTTCGGCTTTGCTTTTGTGTTTACTTGCCGCTTAACGAACAAATTTCTATAATTTTGGAAAATGAATCAGCCTTTAGACTAGCACCTCCAATAAGCGCGCCATCGATATCGTTTTGTGCTATTAACTCTTGTATATTTTGAGGTTTAACACTTCCACCATATTGAATTCTCACGCTGTCTGATACGTTTTTCCCGTATTTTTCGGTGAGTGTTTTTCGAATAAAGGCATGCATATCCTGTGCTATTTCAGGGCTTGCTGTCTTACCTGTTCCAATAGCCCAAACAGGTTCATAGGCAAGAGTACAAGTTTCTATTTGTGAAGGTAGTAAGTCAGTAAGTCCTTCAAGTAACTGTTTCTCTATGATCTCTTTTTCTTTGCCTTTTTCCCGCTCTTCTAGTGTTTCTCCAATACAAAGTATAGGAAGTAAACCAAGCGCTAAAGCTTTGTGTATTTTCTTATTTATGCCGTTGTTTGTTTCGGAAAATAAAGCACGTCTTTCTGAGTGACCTAACACTACATATGTACAACCAACGTCTTGTAGCATCGTTCCTGAAACCTCTCCAGTATACGCACCTTTTTCTTCCCAGTGCATATTCTGAGCTCCAACTTTGATTTGTAAACTTTTTTGGTGTTCATTTTCTTTTATGTAGTTAGACACTGAAGATAAATATGGCATAGGAGGACAAACAGCCACATCTATATCATGAGAATTTGTCTGCTGATAAATTGCATCTATAAGTTCTTTGGCTTCTTGAAAATTAGTATTCATTTTCCAATTTCCAGCGATAAATATTCGGCGCATTTTTTTCCCTTACTTTATTTCACAATATATAGTAAATACTTTTTTTTCTTGGCGATGTACAACTGCAACCATTTTTTTCTTTACGTTTTCAGTAGTTGCTATCGCTGTAATTCGGAAATACTGCGATTCCACACCAATTTTTTCTTTTATCTCAGCAAAAATACTCTTTGTGACTTCTGAAACTTTTTGCGGTAACTCTGAAGTTTTTTTCAAAATGTCGCTTTTATTACTTCTTTTTGAAATGATGGCTCCTACTATTTCGGGAGTCATTTTGCTAGACAGAGATAACAAAACTTCAGGAGAGGCAGTGTTGATGTTTACTTTTCCTTTTGACCAAATAGTGACATGCTCACTTAATCCGCGTACCTTTCTGTCTTTTTTATCTCTGCCTCCTAGTAAAATCAAGTTATTGATGCCTTTTGCAAGAAGTAATTCTTTTAAAGAATAAATAGCTACTTTAGTAGGATACTTATCTTTCATTTTACCGCTTTTTTCTTTTAGCCATGCAACAATATTGTCATGAGTAGTTTGCGCGACTTTTCCCTCTTGCTTTGATACTACTTTTAGCAAATTTACAAAAACGTCCTTATAGCTTACCTTTTTAGACTTTTTGTCTTTATCCTTGTCTTTTTCTTCCTCTTTTTCTTTATCTTGGTTCTTGCCGCTGTTTTTTTTGCTTTTTTTCTTTTTTTCAACTAATTGTAACAAGGGAAATTTGCGTTCTTCGTCTACTATCTTACCTTCAACTTTAGTATCTTGTAGCTCGAGTCCCCATTTCTTTCCTTGTAGAGCCCAAGGGTCAAAAATAGAATCGTAGGTTTTTTCTTTTTGAGAGTTCTTGTCTTGATTATCTTGATCAGAAAGAGCGTCAAGTTGTATACGAGCGATTGCCCTATTCAAAAATGAAATAAGTGCATAGCGATTTTGTAAATCATGAGCTTGATTATATGCAATATAAGCATCAACCTTGCACGAGTAAGCAAATTCACTTACTACAACAACGAGTATTGTAGAAAGCATTAAAACCATAACAAGCGCAATACCTCTATTTTTTTTTATCATAGATATTCAAAATAACAACTATTCAATTTAATTAGGACGCGTTAACAATCACTTTAAGACGTATTGACACGCCAGAGAATAGTGTTACTCTCCTTATGTAATTTCGAGAATCGGAGCTTCTACTTCCCACAGATTATGGAAAAATACATATAAATCATCACTTAAAGATATCTTGTAAGGAGTAGGATTTAATTGACGCAAGTGATCTGAGCGAAAATTACTTAGTTGTTGTAAGACATACTCTCTTGCATCATGAATCGATGGTAACTCTTCCATCAGAGCACCATTCCAGTAGCATTTCTGTAATGAAATAACTTCCTTCGGCGTTACATAAACGCGATTAGCTGATTTAAAAGGGTGACGGCAAAGCATTTTTTCTCCAGGTTTTGGAGAAGGATCGCCTTCTTTAGTCATTAAATCAAGTAAGGGATAACCTTCTTTTCCAATAATGCGGTATACATTTTTCCTACCAGGTAAAGTTATCTTTTCTACATCCTGCGACAGTTTCATACGTGGCATACCAGATAACTCAACTAATTTATAAACACCGCCTAAAGCAGGTTGTGCTTGACAAGTGACTAAATGAGTTCCAATACCAAAAGCATCTATCTGGTGTTTTTGTTGTTGCAGAGAAACAAGTGTATTCTCATTGATATCATTGCTAGCAATGATCGTTAATTTGGGCAAAATGTCTTGGTGTTGTAAAAACATTTCTCGTGCTTGTTGCGAAAGATAAGCTAGGTCGCCAGAATCTAAACGAATTCCAATTGGTGCAAATCCCAACTCGACAAGGGCTAGTGCCACTATTAAAAAATTAGGCACACCTGATTGCAATGTATCGTAAGTATCAACTAGAGCTAAAAAATTGTGTGGATAACTAATTGCGTATGCAATAAACGCAGCAAGTTCTCCTTCATGAGTTTTATACTGCAGACGTTTTTTTATCGACAATACTTTTTCAACAAAATCAATATCTGGTTTACCTAGGATGCAGCGCGTTTTTAAATCATCGATACTAGTAAATGATGAAATAAACGAATGAGCATTGGTACCTTTGACCGGTATACCAAACAATTTACCAGCAAGAACATTACTTGTTCCGTCAAATCCACCTAGGTAGGCATATCTTGAAGCAGATACCCCTCCATCAGGGCCTTGTGCTCGGCGAAGACCAAACTCAAGTAGACCTTTATCGTAGCCTGCTGCAAGTCGGAATCGCGCAGCATTTGTTGCCATTAAACTTGCATAATTTACTAAATTTAGAAGTGTTGTTTCCATTAATTGTATAACAGCTAAAGGTCCCTCCACTCTGAGGAGAGGCTCTCGCGGAAAAGCAAGAGTTCCCTCAGGTAAAGCGTAAATTTTAACATCTGAGCAATCAATAGTTTTTAGCCAATCAAAAAAATCTGGACTAGGATCACTTCCAAAGAAATTCTGATCTTTCAAATACTGTATGTCATTTTCTGTAAACTGAAAATTATCAGCGAAACGCAAAACCTCAGCTAAACCAGCGAAAATTGTAAATTCGCCCTTGAATGGATTTTTACGAAAATGCAAATCGAAAACAGCAGGCAAATTCCATTTATCATGACACCAATACCCATAAACCATTGTTAGTTGGTAAAGATCAGTAAGAAGAGGTCCAACAATTGTATTGGTATTTTTCATTAGGGCTCCTAGTTTACTTCTTTGTAAGCAGTGGTAGACTTTATGGTATATTTTCCAGAAGGTAATTCAATCTCTTCTCCAACCGGACAACCAATAAGTGTCTCAGCAATAGGACTCATATAAGAAATAACTCCTTGGTCAACAGCAACATCCCATGGACCGAGAATAGTATAGATAAGTTTTTTCTTATTGCCTTCTATTGTCACAACAGAGCCAATCGCTACTTCATTTTTTACTATTACGCTGTAGTCAATAAACTGAACGCGTTTCATATTGTTTTTCATATCAGTAGCTTTGTTTGTCAATTGCAGTTGTAACTCACGTGCTGCATCAAGTTCTGCATTTTCACTAAGGTCTCCGAAGGACAATGCTTCACCAATAGCTTTTGCATTTTCTGGTATTTTATTTTCCATAAGGTCGCGATATTCATCTTCGTATTTCTGAAGACCAATCTTCGTTGTGTAGATAGGATCGATGTCGCTAAACAGTTTAGGAAAACGTTCTTTTAATGTTAGACGTATTGTTTCGCGAAAATTATTAGTTAGCCATGAAGCACTATCTGTATTATTTAAGGTATCAACGGCCTCGTTTTCCTCTACAGCTTTTGAAATCTTGTTTGCCATGGTCAAAGTAAAAAATTTCGCTACTTTTTCAATATCCCATTCTCCCATAAACTGCAAAGAAGTTGTTGTTTGTACCAATATATTGTATATATCGATCATTGTTGGTACTTTTTTTCCTTTTGGAAAGCGTTTACTTGCTATTTGTTTCATAAACCACAACAAAGCATCAGGATAAGATAAACGGTAGTTCATGATGCTCGTGGTAATTGTATCGACGTAGTCAGGCAATTTTTTTATCTTTTTTAGGTGTTTAAGCATGGTATCGCGGGCTAAATCTTGTCCTATTTGAAAGATTTTCCCTACATGCTCTTCCCAATTAGAAGTTTGCTCAATAAAATGATTGAGAATGTCTTGAGCTAAAATAGCAATGCGTATTTGTGAAAAAGTGATATGAGAGTCGACACTAAATATAGCTTCAATAGTCGGTAAATCTTCTGGTTGCGTAGCACCTTCTTTAACAAGTTCGCCTATGACCATATAATTTTCCAGGCTAATAAGGCGATTTTTTTCTAAAAATTCGCGGCAGTTTTTGGCTAATTCTTCAGCAAAGAAAGATACGCGTTGTTTTTGCGAAGAATTTTTTAAATACTCAAGAATAAAAATAGCTTGTTCTTCTTTTTCCTGCTCAACAAATTCTTTCTGAATTTCTTCTTCCCAATCAAGAGGTGTTTCTCGCAATATGTATTTACCTTGCCCACTACCAATAATTTCAACATAAGCGTCGGTGATCATTTTTTTGCGTGTCTTTGGCCACCACTTGCTCCATTGTTTGTCATCTATTACAGCTGGGCATAAATGTTTTTTGAGGTCTTTAGCTCCAAGAGGGCGATCGACAAAACGCAAAAGACGATACACTAAACTCATAGGATTTCCTTCAGCCTCTTCTTTTAGTTTATCTGTGCTGAAAAAAACCATTGCTTCAAAATTTTCAGGCTCTATAGTTTTTAAGCACTCGGCAGCAGCATAAGCATCCATACGGTGATTTGGCTTGTGTTGCAAATCCATATAAATTGCCATTTCTTCTTCGCCTATTCCAGTAACTTTGCCTATTCCCCACCCACTTCTGTGTTTGACGATGGTACCTTCCTGGAATAGCACTAGCTTGTTCAGTGTTTTACAGAAATCATCGCGCGATAAACTTTCTTGTTGTACTCGCTCAATCCAATTTTCTAAATAATCGCACTTGGTGTAAGTCTTAATAAAAGCTTCAGCATACTGATTTTTAAAATTTTTGAAGTTGATTCCGTATTTTAAAGCAAGTTGCAACGCATGAAGCCATAACTCAGCGCGATCATTGTTTCGACAAGTTTCAACGGTTTGTTCCAGAAGAAGTTGTGCTCTTTCTCTTTGTCCACGTCTCCACAGTTCTTGCATAGCCTCGCGCAAAGGTGATATGTCGATCGCTCCAAGTTCAAGTATATCTAACCACAGATTTTCTCCTTCTTCCCACTTTCCTTCTTTTAAAGTCTGAACAAGGGAAAAACTTTTTTCCTTAAATTCTTGTTGCTTGTTTTCGTCTATTGTCGTCATGCGCAGTACAACCTTTCTTATTTGTGTGAGAACTTTGGAAAAAATCTACCACTTTGTTTCATATATGAAGCGTAATTGTTGCCAAATTTTTCCAAATTTTCTTTTTCTTCTTGTAAAGCTAATCTATAATAAACAGTTATCAGCAGTGGCGCTGAAAAAAATGTAATAATTGTAGGCCAATTTAACATACTACCAAAAATAAATAAGATAAATCCCGAATATTGGGGATGGCGTATATAACGATAAATCCCCTGTCTTGCAATTTTATCGCGATGTGGCCAAAGATGTCGCCAGCCTACAATCGCAAGTAAAGTGCCGATAAATATAAATATTTGACCTGCTATAGTGAAGGCTAAGTTCCAATGAACATCTAATCGAAAAAGCGGAGCCCATACATGCCCATTTTGAAATTGATCTGGTGACAAGTGAGGGCCAAAAATACTAGACAAAATGTAAAGGGTCAAAGGAAAACCATACATTTCACTATACAAAGCTATCGCCCATGCACTGGTTATACCAGCTGAGCGCCATTCTCTTTTTTGCCGCGGGCGTAGTATGCCGTAAAGCAAAATTAAAATAAAAACGGTATATATAATTACTAGATCAAAACGATAGAAACCAACATTCATAATGTGTTTTTTTTGAGTGAGAGGAATGTGTTAACGGGGTTAGTAAGATCACGTTATTAACATAAAACATTTGGGTTCAGATAGCAATAACAATTCACAAAATTTTATAAAAACTAGAGGAGGTCTTTATGAGGTATAAGGGTTTACTAGTACTTGTCTGCACTATTTGTTGTGTGGTTTACGCTGATAATTCCCAAGATATTGACAAGTGGCTAGATAATTTAGAGCAAGAAAAATCTATTTCATCCCAAAACTCTACAGAAACATACAACAATGCAAATAATGGAAGCATTGAATTGTGGCTTGACGATGTAGAGGATGACACATACAGTGAAGCTTCTTTTGAAGAACAGCAACCTATACGAAAATGGGCTTGGGAGCTTCCTACATATTCAGATTTATATCCTCATTTAGCCAAAATTCCTTGGTTGGAGGCCAATAATGTAGTTGATATGACTGTAATTGGTCAACGTAAGCGCGAAAAAGATAATTCTGACTCGTACGGATTAGCCACGTATGCTTCTTTTCGCCCTTTTGCTTTAGATTTCGGAACTCATTCATTTGCATTTGGGGTTTCTCTTGTTGGTCGAATTGGGCGTGTCGAGGATATAACAAAAGAAGTTGAAGCAGAAGCATTTGACGAATTTTTAGCTGTTGATGTTGTTGCTGATGGAGGACAAAATCACGTCAATCAAATATTTATTAACTTTTCTGTATTGGCCAGTTTTCCAGAAATAGGCTTACAAGTTATTTTTGACGCTGGTTTTGGACGTTCAAATCTACGGCAGCTAATTAATACCATAGAAGGAGAGATACAGGTAGGAGGAGTACCAATTGTCGATGCTTTGTATGAAGAGTATCAATACAAACAAAATGATGAAGCCCTTTTCGGTGGAATTAATATTTTGAAATCCTTTGATCGCCCGTATCTAAATTTTTTCAAACTTTTTATATACGGTGTTTACCGCATTAACACTAAAACGAGAGATTCCAGCGCTATATTAACAGACCTTCTTGAAGGAGAAGATGGACAATTTGGCAAACAAGATCTAGCATTTGATGACCTCGCAAATACTGGAAACTTTTTTCCCGATCCAGCTTTTCCAGATGAATTTAATCTTAGCTATTTTGGCGTTGACTTTATTGCCCGATTATATACTTTTTACACACCTCTTATGAAGAATCGCGGTATTTCTTTAAGTGTTGCTGGTGGATTTCGACATGTTAGTGGGCAGCTGCTTATTGAGGATTTTCACGGTTTACAAAGTCAATTAGGAGGAGAGGTTGGAATTTTTGATGCTGTAACTTTTCGCGTATCGGCCATTTTTGAAGAGGGAAATGAGCAGGAAGATGGCTACCAGTTTACTCTAGTTGTCCAACTCTCAGCAATATTAAGAGAAGTATTCAAATAATACAAATGATAAAACTACATAATTCTAAAAATGATATTTTTGTTCCAGATGGAATACCTGTACAACAAGCTCTGGAACGTACAACACATTTGTGTATATCTGCTCACCAAGATGATAATGAGATACTTGCTTATCATGGTATTGTTAATTGTTTCCAAAAAAAAGACCATTGGTTTACGAGTGTGATTGTTTCTAACGGGAGCGGTAGCCCTAGAGCGGGCATTTACGCTGATACATCTGACGAAGAAATGCAACGTATCAGAATCAAAGAACAAAAAAAAGCGGCATTTGTTGGCGAATATGCTGTTCAAATTCAGTTAGGTTACCCAAGTACAAATATTAAAGATGCAAAAGAACACAAGGTTGTAGAGGATATACATGAAATTATCAAAGTAGCGCAACCACACACTATTTATTTACATAATCCTGCGGATAAACACGATACTCACATCGCGGTTTTACTTCGTTCACTCGAAGCATTGCGTCAATTGCCGCAAAATAAGCGTCCAAAACAAGTTTATGGTTGTGAGGTCTGGAGAGGTTTGGATTGGTTAGTTGATAGTGATAAAAAAATTCTGGCTGTTGGTGAGTCTCCCAATATTGCACAAGCACTGGTGGGAGTTTTTGATTCACAAATTAGTGGTGGTAAACGCTACGATTTAGCGACTGCTGGTCGCAGACTTGCAAATGCCACATATCTTTTTCCGCACGAAGTAGATAAAGCAAAGGCAATTACATATGCGATGGATCTAACTCCTCTTGTTCAAAACGAAACACTTTGTATTAAAGACTACACTATTGGTTATTTACAACGTTTACAAAACGATGTCTCTAAACGTTTTGACAGACTTAGTTGAATTCAAATGATATAGGAACTAAAAATGGAACTATTTAATATAATCGCAATTTTGTTATCATTATCAGCAGTATTTAGTTATATCAATTATCGCTACTTACGTCTTCCTACAACTATCGGTGTCATGCTAATATCTATAGTAATGTCACTATTTTTAGTAACAGGAGATGCGCTTGGCGGCGGAATTAAAGAGCAAGCCCAAAATATTGTCAACTCTATTGATTTTGACACGACTTTGTTACATGGTATGCTTAGCTTTCTACTTTTTGCTGGGGCTTTGCACGTAAAGCTTGAGAATTTAGCGGAGCAAAAATGGATCATAGGAATCACTGCTACTGTCGGTGTTATTTTATCGACTTTTTTTATTGGAACAGTGATGTATTACGTATTACATGTTATGGGTATTCCTCTTACTTATATGTATTGTTTAGTTTTTGGAGCACTAATTTCACCTACCGACCCTATTGCAGTCCTGGCGATTTTGAAAGAAGCAAATGCCCCTAAAACTGTAGAAACAAAGATTACAGGGGAATCATTGTTTAATGATGGTGTTGCTGTTGTTGTTTTTCTTGTCGTTGCAGGAGTTGCCAGTGGAGAACAGCAAGCCACGTTTATGGGAATTGTAAAACTGTTTACCGTAGAGGCTGTTGGCGGAGGAATCCTGGGATTTATTCTCGGATATGGCGCCTATTTTATGCTAAAGAGCATCGAAAATTATCAAACAGAGGTGCTTATAACTCTTGCTTTAGTTTCTGGTGGGTACTCTCTTGCTATGGCGCTACATGTATCAGGTCCTATTGCTGTTGTTATTGCAGGTCTTATGATTGGTAATAAAGGCCGTAAACTAGCTATGTCAGAAGAAACGTGTGAGCATTTAGATACATTTTGGGAGCTCATCGACGAAATACTCAATGCTATATTATTTGTGCTAATAGGCTTACAAATTTTAGCATTAAACTTTAGCATGAGTTACGTTACTGCGGGCTGTATTGCAATTCCAATAGTACTACTTAGTCGTTTTATAACAGTGGCAATTCCAGTAATGTTTTTAAAACGTTATCGTACATTCTCACCAGGAGTAATTCGTATTATGACATGGGGAGGATTACGTGGAGGAATCTCAGTAGCTTTAGCCCTGTCATTATCCCAACAAGATAGCATTACAGTCATGACCTATGTTGTTGTACTGTTTTCAATAGTTGTTCAAGGTTTAACAGTTAAAAAGCTAATTGTAGCGATTCAAAATAAAGAAGCATAATAACATGTTAGGTTGTTTAGGGCGCAGCAATGCGCCCTAATTGGTGATACATTCCAAGTACAAATTTGACGTTAAAAAAAATTTTTGCTATAGTAGGAAGCTAAAATCACAACAAATTACCCACACTTCGATGAGGAAAATATGTCAGGTCTGATTGAAATTACTTGTAGTAACTGTAGTAAAACGCTAAAAGTTCCCAAAGCTCGATCAGGGCAAAATGGCAAATGTGCTTACTGCGGAGACAGTGTATTCATCCCGTACGAAGAAGAAGTAACAAGCACAATGACCAAAATGGTTAGTCCACAACACGAATCCCAAGAAAAACAACAAAATGAGTACGCTCTTCCAAAAGCACGCTCTTCTGCAAGTTATCAACCGCCAAAATATAAAAAACGGAAAAATACCACAACAAATGTTACTCTGTGGTGTTTAGTAACATTTGTTGTGGGAAATACAACTGGTTATATGTTTTCAGAGCACATAGATCGATTCTTTGGAGCATCTTCAGATGTTAGTAATACTAATAACTCAATAGTGCACGTAACTCCTAAAAAGACTGTGTCGAACTCAACTTCTCCAGAAATAGTAGATTTAAATATCGCGGAAAAAAATCCCGTCGATGTGTCTAAAACACAAGATATACTAGAAAAAACAAAAGTCAGTATTGATGAATTAGAGATAGTCGTCAAATCTTTGGATAAAAATGCTAACCAACTTTTTGCGCGTTATAATATTAATGTTGGAGAAGATACATATAATTATATTGAAAGTAGCAATAAAGAATTAAAACTAGGACGTAGTATTTGTGAAAATGCAAGTAGAGTGCTAGAAAAAAAAGAAGCAGAAAAATTATCCCAAATCAATTCACAGTTACAAGATACAATATATCGCAATGAACAACTTCGCGAAAAAGTAAAACAAAAAGATATAGCATTAAAAAAGCAATTATCGCAGTACAATAAAAGTTCTTCGCGGAAAAATGGGAAAATTTCTAGTAAATACATGGGAAAATGGTATATTAAGCTACTCAAAAGCACCAAGAAGGTAGATGTGATATATGGTAGAATAAACATAACTACTCACTCTGCCTCTGTTAAATATAGAGCGATACAAAATGAAATAAAGCGCATAAAAAATTATGGTAAAGATGTGAAAAAAGCTACAAAAATACTAATGCAGAGAATAGATTCAGGAAAAGAACCTTTTTCGTGGATTGAAAATAGAAGGCAAAGTGCTCGAAGTATACCTCAAAAAAAGCAAGCTGATGCATTAGAGACTTTTTTAAAAAATAATAAGAAGTTTGAAGTTGATATCACATCAGAATATAAAGAATTGAGACAGGCGACACAGAGCATTCATAAGCAAAATGAAACACGCTTATTAGCAGAAACAACTCTAAGAAGCATACTAAGAGCTCTACAAACGATTAATCGTAAATGGGAAGAAGAATACCAAACTTTCGACAGTGCAGTTTCAAATTTCGCAATTAAAGAGTAGGGCGTATCCACGCCTGAAATAAACGCGCCCTAAAAACATTTGGAATTTGTATTTTTTATTGAAAAGGAGACGAGGATCAAAACCTCGTAAACAGATAATGAATATTTTATTTATGGGCATCCCAGGTGGATATGAATGGTTTGTTATTTTATTGGTAGCGCTTTTGTTGTTTGGAAAAAGACTACCTGAAGTTGCAAGATCTATGGGACAAAGTATTACAGAATTTAAAAAGGGAATAAAGGGAGCAGATCCCGATAATGAAATTAAGAGTGCGATTGATGAAGTAAAAGAGGAGGTAAATGGATCCACCAGGACTTGAACCTGGAACCTATCGGTTATGAGCCGAGTGCTCTGCCGATTGAGCTATGGATCCCATTTATGCGAAGTATTATAATAATAATCAAAACAGGAAGCAACTAAAAAATAAAAAAAAAGCTGTTTTGATTAAGTGCTTGATATAAAAAAACTTACAATATAAAATGTCCGAAATATGTATATTTTTTTGGATTGACCAAATTTAATTATTGTTTGCAATGTCATGAAACTAACAATCGCCAAAACGATTTATGGGTGCGAAATATGGAAAATAAAGTCGTTGCCAAATTTACAGTCTTTGTCAATAAAAAAAAGATATCTTGTTTTCAATTAGCAGAAAATACATCAGTGGTTATAGGTCGTGGTAACGAAGCGACATATCAGATAAAGTCAAGCGCTCTTTCTCGACGTCATTGTCAAATTCTTTCGACACCACAAGGTATTTTCGTAAACGATTGCGGGAGTTTGAATGGTACTTATGTAAATTTTGCACAAATAAAAAAACCTACTCCATTGCAAACAAATGACCAAATTCAATTAGGCCCAATTACTTTCCACATAGAAATTCTTATTTCTGCAAAACCTCCAAGTACAACAATAAAATCTCCAACAATTCCACCAACAAATCCTAACGAAAATCCTTTTTCTCCTTCGTTTGCAGATGACCAAGCACAACCAACACAACATATGCCTGACTTTTCACCACTAAACCCAAAAATTCCTTCTGGAAAATGCCTAACTTGTAAATGCGATGTTTCAGTGAAGGATATCAGATCACAAATGGGTGTTTTCAAAGAAAATGAAATATACTGCATCAGTTGTTTCAGTAAAGGAGCGGGTAATTTTCCTACTATTGCAGGGTTTCGCATTGTAAAAAAATTAGGTAGTGGAGGAATGGGAGATGTCTATGAGGCTATTCAGTTATCAATGCAGCGTCCTGTAGCTTTTAAGCTAATGAGAGGCTTAGAGAACGCAAGTGAGCAACAAGTGCTTCGTTTCTTTCGTGAAGCGCGTACAGGAGGAAAATTGCATCACCCTAACATAGTTAGTTTTATTGACGCAGGGAAAATGGAAAAAGCTTGTTACATTGCCATGGAACTAATATCAGGTACAGACGTACGCAATGTTTTAGAACGCAAAGGACCTATTCACTATCGCGAAGTTATGCGTATTGCTTATTATGTTGGAAAAGCTCTCGACTACGCTTACAGTAAATTTACGGTTGTTCACCGCGATGTTAAACCTGAAAACATTCTTATTGACACAGACAATGTGGTTAAACTAACAGACTTTGGTTTGGCTAAAAACTTAGAAGAAGCAGGCTTATCGGGAATTACGAAATCGCAAACAGGAGTAGGGACTCTTTTTTACATGTCTCCTGAGCAAATAGCAGATGCTCGTTTTGCTGACCAAAGAGCTGATGTATACTCACTTGGCATAAGCATGTACGAAATGATGACTAATGAAAAGCCTTTTTTCGCAACACAAATGATGCCTCTTGTCAATAAAATTAGATATTCAGAACCTCGTCCTATACAAGAAATCATTCCCAACATTCCGGATAATGTGTGTCATATAATTGCTAAATCTATGTCAAAAGAGCCCGAGGATCGTTATCAAACTTCGGGAGAAATGATCAAGGTGATTAAGCAATATGTTAAGGAAGAATTGTAGAATTTTTATTATTTTATAATTTCTATTTGACATCCACGACATTTCACAATAAAACAAGCTACAGTGTACTAGGGCGTGTCCACGCCCTAAAACAAACCTATATTTTATTAACAAAATCATTCTCAAATAATAATGGAAAATTAGGGATATCCTAGATGATTTATTCCAAAGCTTATTTGATGGTACATTTAGGAGCGGTTTATGAATTTAGATGAACGATTGTCTAATGTTGCAATAGTAGGTGCTGCAGGAAAAATGGGTAGCGGTATATCTTTACTACTTGCTCAACAAATGGGTTTAGCAAAAGCTAAAAACCCTACACAGGATATCGTTTTACATCTTATAGATACAAGAGATCAAGGCTTGCATGACTTAGTACAATATATTCGCGCTCAAGTAGCAAAGATGGCAGAAAAACAAATATTAAAATTACGCGTTCTTTATAAAGAGCGTAATGATCTCGTTGAAAATGCAGAGATGATAGAGGAGCTAGTTAATACAACGATCAGTATCTTACGGCCAACGAAAGAACTTACATCCGCTAAAGATAGCTCAGTGGTTTTTGAGGCTGTTATTGAAAGTGAGCAGCTTAAAATTGACATTTTTAAAAAGCTCAAGGCATGTTGTAAGCCAGATACATACTTTTTTACAAACACTTCATCGATTCCTATAAAAATAGTAGACCAAGGTGCTGAACTCGATGGCAAAATCATTGGTTACCATTTTTATAATCCGCCAGCAATTCAAAAATTACTGGAGATAATTAGTTGGGAAAATACCAATCAAGATTTACAAAGTGTTGCTGCTGAAATAGCAGGTCTTCTAAGAAAAATTGTTGTAGAGTCAAATGATGTAGCGGGATTCATAGGAAATGGACATTTTATCCGCGAAGGTTTGTATGCATTAAACAAAACAAAAGAATTGCAAGAACCACATTCTTTCGCTGGTGCTGTTTACTTAGTAAATAAAACAACGCAAGATTTTTTAATGCGTCCTATGGGAATTTTTCAACTTTTAGATTATGTAGGCATTGATGTTTATAATTTTATTTTAAAAATTATGGATAAATATATTGAAGATGAAAACTTTAATCACCAAATTATTGACACAATGATTAGTAACAATGTTCTTGGTGGGCAAAGAGGCGATGGCAGTCAAAAAGATGGTTTCTTTCAATATAGTAAAGGAAAAATGATTGGTGTATACTGCATGGAAAAGAAAGGGTATGTTCCACTTGATTCAACTGAGGAGTGGGATAAAACATTAGGAAACTACCCTAGTTCTTGGAAGCCATGGAAAAAAATGTTGAAGCAAAAGCATGAAGTGGTTGCGCAAATTTTTTCTGAATTAAGTGAAGGAAACTCACTGGGTTGTAAATTGGCATTTGCTTACGCGCAAGCCTCTAAAGAAATTGCTGAAAATTTAGTGAAAGCAGGCGTTGCAAAATCTAATGCTGATGTAGACAATGTGTTGCTAACCGGTTTTTATCACGCATATGGGATTACAACTATTTAGCTAGGAGAAAAAAATGAGAAAGTTAAGAAAACCTGTTTATTTTGCGTGTGGTTATAACACTATATCACTAGGTACAGGTCGCAGTGAATTTCATCCTAAAAAACCGCGTCCAGGTTTGGAAGAGTACATAAAAGAAGCTGGACAAGGAGTGATTTCTCAAATCAGTGATGCAAAGTATATTGATGAAGGAATCATTAGTAACTTTATTGCTGCGCGTTTCAATCGCCAAGCGCACCTTGCTGCAATGATTCCAATGATTGATAGCGCCCTGGTGCATAAACCTTGTTCTCGAGTTGAAGG
Source organism: Candidatus Uabimicrobium helgolandensis (assembly GCF_041508025.1). Lineage (NCBI taxonomy): Bacteria > Pseudomonadati > Planctomycetota > Candidatus Uabimicrobiia > Candidatus Uabimicrobiales > Candidatus Uabimicrobiaceae > Candidatus Uabimicrobium > Candidatus Uabimicrobium helgolandensis. The sequence continues at coordinate 7,592,603 of NZ_CP165719.1, read as the reverse complement.
GGCTTGCGCATCAGGGGGTCTTGCTTTAGCAAACGCTGTTCGTTCTGTTCTTGCTGAAACATCGGATGTTGTTTTGGTATTAGGTGTGGAAGTTCAAAATACCGTAAAGGCAATTTACGGGGCTGATTATTTAGCTGCTGCAGGGCATTATAAAGCTGAGCGAAAAAATGGCCATGCTTATTTTTTTCCTGGAAAATTTTCTGATCGTGCAGGAGCATACTACGAAAAATTTGGTGCTGAATCTACGCGAGAGGCGATGGCACACTGGTATGCTCAATCAATCGAAAATGCAAGAACGTGTGAAAAAGCCCAAGAATATGAAAATAAAGCATCCGATCTTTTATCTCTAGGTAGAAAATCTCCAAACCCGAAAGGTTTTGTTGATCATCTTAACCTATTTGATTGTTCTAAGGTTTCAGATGGTGCATCTGCTATTATTTGTGCATCAGAAGAAGGTTTAGAAAGATTAGGTATAGCTAAAGATAAAGCTGTGCAAGTTATGGGTGTTGGACAATCGGAAGATGATTTAACAAAAGCGCCAGAAGATTTAACACGCTTAACAACAACTCAAAACGCTGTCGAAAAGGCCTATGAAATGGCAAATGTCTCAAGGGAGCAAATAGGTGTAGTTGAGCTTCATGACTGTTTCTCTATTACTGGTTTACTTGCATTAGAAGCCGCAGGATTTGCACCTCACGGAAAAGGTGGAGAAATAGTAGTAAATGGAGATACCAAACGAGATGGTCGGATTCCTGTGAACACAACGGGTGGACTTGTTGGTTATGGGCATCCAACAGGCGCAACAGGAATTCGTCAAATGATAGATGTTTGTAATCAAGTGACGAATCAAGCAGGAAATTCTCAAATTAATATAGGAAATGAAAGACCATATGGCCTCACAATCAATATGGGAGGAAACGACCGTACGGTGGTATCAATGATAGTGAAGAAAGCAGACTAATATGAGCGATTTAACAAACGAAATAGTACTAAAAGCTCTGGCGGATATAGTAGATCCGTCTTTAGGTAAAGATATTGTATCTCTTGGGGTTGTAAAAAATTTGCAGATTGAAGATGCAAGAGTCTCATGTGAAATACAATTAGCAATGCAGGGCAAAAATCACCTCAAGAAACAGGCTATTGACAGAATATTAGAAATTCCTGGGGTAAAAGAAGCAAATGTCGAAATTGTTATTGTTAAAGGAAATTCAGTTTCAGGTAACTCTCCGATTCCAGGAATAAAAAATATTATTCCAATATCAAGTGCTAAAGGTGGCGTTGGAAAATCAACAGTCAGTGCTAACTTGGCCATGGCTCTATCTAAAACAGGTGCAAAAGTAGGGCTCATGGACGCAGATATTTATGGGCCGAGTATTCCGACGCTTCTTAATGTAACAGAAAGCCCTACTCCTAAAGATAATAATGTTATTATTCCCGTAGAGAAATACGGTATAAAAGTTATGTCTATGGGATTTTTTCTACCAAAAGATAAAGCGGTAATTTGGCGCGGACCAATGCTTAACAAAATGATTACCCAATTTCTCAAAGGTGTTGATTGGGGTGAATTGGATTACCTACTAATAGACCTTCCTCCAGGAACAGGAGATGTGCAGCTAACTCTTTGTCAACAAGTTCCTTTAACTGGTGCAGTTATAGTGTCGACTCCACAAATAGTAGCGCTCAACATTGCTAAAAAGGGTATGGCAATGTTCCAGCAACTTAATTGTCCACTGATTGGTATAATTGAAAACATGAGTTACTATCAAATACCTGATGGAGAAAAAGACTATATCTTTGGTGAAGGCGGAGCAAAGAAATTTGCTGAAGAGTTGGATCTTCCATTTTTGGGTGAAATTCCTATTGCTACTAGTATTCGCAAGCAATCGGATATAGGTATTCCTATTGTAGAATCAGAACCTGAAAGTTCTTATGCAAAAGCATTTATTGCTGTGGCAGAAAAACTTGCGTCTCAGATAAATGCAATGCATTCCTCTGGTGATGTTCCTCAGGAAATTAAACTTACTTTTTAAGGAATTATGTTGTGAATGAAAAAGCGGCAATTCCAAAAGAAGTAACACGAGCTAACGACCACGATATAAAAATTATATGGAGTGATGATTGCGAAAGTATTTTTGTTGCTCGCGACTTACGCTTACGCTGTCAATGTGCACAATGTGTTGAGGAAATGACAGGCCGGAAACTATTAGATCCAATCACTGTACCTCTTGATGTTAAACCTAACGAAATTAAGTTAGTTGGGCGTTACGCTATTCAGATTTGGTGGAGTGATGGGCACGGAAGTGGAATTTTTCCATTTGTTTTTTTACGTAATCTAGATGAACAAATGAAAGAACTAGCGGCTAAAAAATTTGAAATTTAGAGTGTATTGATATTTCGATTTTGGTAGTGCTATATTTGTATAGCACTACCACTTATTCTCGTACAGAGTTTTTTTAATCTATTAATGGGATGCCCAACCAAAAGCAACCATCTCTTTATGCTCAGGACATTGAGTGATATGTCCGCAACCCCTGTCACCAAACGAATACGGAATATTATCGTGCGAGTCAAGTTGGAAAAGTAATTGCATTTGTTTATCGCATTTAGAGCAATCAGTGTATTCTCCGTTTTGAGTCCAGTGTGGCCATCCTCCTAATTTGTCCGATCCAAAGGGAAAAGCTCCCATTTTACTTGCATCGGTAATTAATTTTAAATTCAACTCACAGATAATATCTTCTTCACTTGGGAATTCAGTTAGTTTTTCCCAATCGACAATTGTACGTGTAGGAAATTCACCTATAGAGTCTTCTTCTTCAAATTCCCAATCTTCCATATCCTCTATTTTTTTTGCATCATCGATATTATTCCACGTTTCACCTGTAGGAGTAATGACTCGGACTAAATGAGCAGTAGAAAATGGTTCCCAACTTTCGCAGGGATCTTCGTTGTTTTCATTAGTGCAGCAGAACAGCTGTAATAGACCATCTCCATATTGTCTTTGTAATTTTGGAGGTAATTTAGCTAAATTAATTTGCATAAAAAAATGTAGAAGATGATAACATTCACCACATCTTGGCCATTTTTCATCACGACTGAGCCAAGGAGTACCACCAAATTTAGAAGCAGTACAAGAGTCTTTCTTTTTTTTGGTAATAGGGAACCAGCAAGAACGCTTGTGTTTCAAAAGTTGCGAAGGAATTTCAATATAGCCTTTGGCTATTTTTTGTTGGATTAATTTTTCAATGGAAGTAACTACTTGTTCACTGCTTGTAAATTGTTTCTCTTTTTTTTGCCCTTTTTTTCCGACACTTCCATAGTGGACTATTTGCGATGTGTTGTTTACTGCAATATTCCAAAATTTATACTCTCTTGTTTTTGTCTCGCAACGAAACTCTCTAAATACAATCTTCTGGGATTCTATTACCGATGAGTTTTTCTGTTTTTTTTTGGCTAAACTTTTTTGAGCCTTTGTTGGGCTTACTTGTACAGGTACTTCATAATATTGTTTGTTTATTTTACTAGCAAGTTTTTTTTTTGCTTCTGCTAATGCCTGTGTGTCACTAGTGCATTCTTTGGTAACGGTTCTGCCATGAGTACCAATGCGTCCATAACGAATAGTGTAAAGGGACCCAGTTACTTTGATTTCCCAAAATTTGCGTGTTTTATTGTCTTTGCATTCGAGATACTTTTCCATTGTTTTCCTTAAGTCTTGTCATACATAAAGTTTATTGGGTTAATAAAAAATTTCGGTTACTTGTATAACTTCGTTAGGATTTAATTTAGAGCTTAATTTATGATGATTTTTTTACTTATTCAATGATCAAAGAAACAGGGCAATGATCCGATCCCATCGCTTGTTGCCATATTTTGGCTTCTTTGATTCGAGGGGTAAGGCTTTGAGAGGCGAGAAAATAATCAATGCGCCAGCCTACATTTCTTTCGCGCGCTTGGCTCTGGTAACTCCACCACGTGTAATGATCACCTTCCTCTGTGAATAGTCGGAAAGTGTCTACAAATCCTGCTTCGAGGATATTATTAATGCCACTGCGTTCTTCAGGTGTAAAACCTGCATTTTTGGTATTGGTTTTTGGTCGTGCTAGATCTATCTCTTTATGAGCTACGTTTAAATCACCGCAAAACACTACTGGTTTTTTCTTCTCTAAGGTTTTTAGGTATTTGAGAAAGTCAGCGTCCCAAGTTTGGCGATAATCCAAACGCGTTAATTTTCGCTGTGCGTTTGGTGTATACACGGTAACTAGGTAATAGTCTTCAAATTCACAGGTAATTACCCTGCCTTCTTGGTCGTGCTCCTCTATCCCTATATCATTTATGATAGATATAGGCTTTTTTTTGCTAAAAATAGCCGTTCCAGAATAGCCCTTTTTTTGCGCTAGATTCCAATAACGATGCGGATAATCATCCAATTCAAGAGTGACTTGATCAATAGAACTTAACTTGATTTCTTGTAAACAAATGACATCAGGGCTTTGTTGAGTAATCACTGAGTAAAACCCATTTTTGATCGCTGCTCGTAACCCATTGACATTCCATGATAATATTTTCATGCTTTTTTCTCCAAAATTTTGTTTACTTCTTTCCAAATCATTCGTGAAAATCCTTGCCGTGTTTTACAAGACCTAAATTTTGCGACGACACCTGAAGGAGTTGTTATGTGAATTGTCGTCAAAATATAAGAAGATTCAATAGATTTTACCCATATTTGACAGTTCTCTTCTATATCATTTAGAAAACGTTGTTGTAGCCAATCAGGAGAAAACCAATTTGTGAAGTAGTTGTAACGAGAATCTTCTATTTTTAAGGGATAATTGCGATAAAATTTTTTCCAAAATAGATCATCTTTGTAAGGCGCATCTTTGACAAAGTCATTCCATTTACTTTCATCTATATTAGCGAAATGGAGTTGTAAAAAATCAAAAAAGGCTTCCCACCCTAAAGAGCAAATAAATGTATACATTTCATCGCTGACACTAATGCCTTCAATGTCGTATTTACTGTGATTAGATGGTAAGATATCACAGTAATAACTACGCGATTCCTTCGCAGAAAAAGAAAATTTTTGTTCAAAGTTATCAACGTTGTGTTTTGTAGGAGTAATTCGTTTAAAACGTCCATCGCGTACTCTATATAGATTTAGTTTTTTATACAGAAGGAAGCCTATTTCACGAAATTCTTGACGTATAAAAAAATGATGACGTACATAGTCATCTAATTGTTTGTTGTCAACGATAGCAATGAGTTTTTTGGACATGATTTCATTGCGATGGATTCGCACAGCAACTAAATGACCATTTTGTTGTTGATTTTTTGTTCTTCCAGCGAAATATGCAGCGTTTCCACCTTCGCCTGAAGCGGGTTCTTTAGAAAGACAACATACTTGCTCCTGGGTTATCTCTAAAATCCACGGATCAGTGGTTACTGCTTTGATTCCGCTTTTTTTTATGTTTTTAACATGCTCTTCTATTGTACCGTGGAAAAATATCATTTTTTCGCCTCAAAAACAAATTCTTTACCTGCTGTTTTGCCTTCTATATATTCACAATACGATTGTGGATTTTCGAAAATTGCGGTTAGCATTTTAGCCATTTTAGAGGCTAGTAGTCCATCCATAAATCGGTGATCAAAAGTACAACACAAATTAAGGCGTTTACGTATCTCAATTTGATCAGCGTCATTGACTACCGGCTTTTTATAGATGCCTCCAACTGCTATTTGTCCTGGGGTACGTCCTATATGAGTAAGAGGTACAAATACTAACTCCATTCCCAGAGTTCCTACGGATGTGACCATAAGACTTCCCATGGCATCTTTAGGTATACCGAGCCAAGCCAAACTGATATTCCAGTCGTATTGCAACCAGTTAAGAAATTTTACAAGTGTTGGCATCGCGCGCCACGGAATTATACTAAAACGCGATTGACTTTTACGCATTGGATGATTCTTAGAGGAACGTACTTTGCTTGTTTTGCGAATTACGTTTTCTGCAAACTCCGCGATTCCCTTGTTATGTGCATTTTTGATACAAATACCAACTAGCTCTGTTTCAGCTCCCTCCATGGCGACTTGAAAGAAGATATCAACATTTTCACGTAAATATATCTTGCGTCTTGCAATCATTCCGTTTAGTTGAGGGTAACGATCAAGAGTTAAGGCGATAATTCGTCCAACAAGATGATTAATTGTAACTTTTAAATCTAACTTTGTACGCAACTCGTCTATATAACAAAGTGCGTTTTCGCAGTCGAGTTCGAGGACTGCGTAAACTTGCGGATCTCCTACTTTTCCCCAATTTCCCATCGATAGTTTTCTGAAATTAGAAGGGTTTTTGAGAGGTTGCATTTGCACGTTTTTTAAAACCATATATTACCTTTCTAGGATTTAGATCAATTTATCATTTTGTTGTTGTTTTTGATGTTATTATATTATTGTGTAGTGAATCTTGAATTTGACTCGCCTTAATAAACAATAAGTTCCACCTACAATACTCTTTCTTTCCGTAACAAAATGGTATAAAATAAGTATGTTTTGATTTTTGATACGCGTTAAGAGTACAACATAAAATAAAAGGAGAACAGCATGGCTAATTTTAAACAACATTTGGAATACGGTATAGCAACAAGTTCTATTTCTTCGGGAGTTGCGTATGCTCAATTTGGATTAGATCCTGTGCAAAGTTGCGCTGCGTTTATTATTGGTATTATTGCCAGTATTGCCCCAGATTTCGATCATCCTACAAGTACCCCTGGAGATTTTTTGTTTAACTGTTTGTCAATTATTTTGCCTCTTGCGATTATTGATCGTTTTTTAAAGACAAATACTTTACCTTTAGAAATGTGGGTTTCATTTATGGCCATTGGTTACTTATTTGTCAAATATGTTCTAAGAACTATTTTCGATAAAATTACTGTTCATAGGGGAATGTTTCATAGTATACCGGCTATCATTTTATGTGGCGAGTGTATTTTCTTATTGTTTGCACATATTGAAATAGAAAAAAGATTTGTTATTGCGATCATTGGTATGCTGGGTTATTTAACTCATTTAGTTGCTGATGAAATTTATTCTGTTGATTGGCAAGGGCGCTCACTTCGTTTAAAAAAATCGTCTGGTTCTGCTTTAGATCTAGGAAGTCTTCGAGATTATTCAACGTGGGTTACTTATTTCTTGGTAATTATTCTTGGGCTTTTAGTTTTTGAAGATAGTACAGCAATACCTATTTTTGAAGAAATGAAGAATTATTTTTCTGTTTATATGAAAAGCTAGTGCTCTGTAGAGCTGATTATTAATCTTTTGTTTTCGAATGTTATTGTAACTTCTTTCTCTCTGGTTTAAAAGAGAACACGTGGTCCTAAACAAATCAAAACTAGCTTTACAGAGTACTAGTGTTGCTCTATAATTAATGAAAATAGTACCTAGTATAGCAGAATTGAAGAGGAAAAATTTTCTCATATCCCAATAAAAAAAACAGAAAATTTCAAAAATGATTAAAAAAAACTAAAAATTTTATTAGAATAGTACATACCTATTTAGATTTTTGCAAAATCCGAGTTATTTTAGAGAACAATTAGTACACTGTAAATGCGGGTATTGTTATGTGTTTAAAAGTATTGAATTGTGATGAATAGGAATAGGCCCTAGCATTTGTATTTTAATAAAGGAAAGTGACATGAGATTTTTAGTGGCTAGTTTTTTTTGTATAATGCTTGTTTATGCGCAGGATAGCGAAAAAATAAGTATCCGTTATAAAGTTGCCCCAGAAGATACACAAGTGCGTGAAAAAATGGTTGCACATTTAGCAAAGTACTTAAAGGTCACTCAAGGGCAGAAAATTCCTTGGCTACGAAATCTTGCTTCGTTAGCAACCTATACCAACAATTCGGATAACACTGTAACGGCTGAAATTACATACAAAGTGCTATTTGAGAATTTTAATACACTTTATAACGAATCATTTGCTTTACAGAATAAAATAGCTGAAGTAGTAAAAGCGAAGGAGCTTTTGAAAAAAGAAGCGAGTGTTCAAGAGCAACTAGTAAGTGAGCATGAGAAAAGTCTTGTAAAAGAGCGAGTTACTACAAAAGAACTGCAAAAACAGTTAGAGAGTCAACAAAAACTTGTACTCCAAAAAAATGATTTATTGTCGATGTCAGAGACAAAGTGTGATGAAATCATGGCTTCGTCGGCTGAAATCATTAAAAACAAACATAATGAACTGCTTGCTCATAAAGAACAAATAGCACAATTACAAAAGCAAATTGTAACTATCAATAAATTAGATACAGACAAAAACAAAAAAATAGAAGAATTAGAAAAGAAACTCAAAAGTAATAAAGCTAATATAAAGATACTAGAAGAAAAAAATGGTATCGATTTAGTTAAAACAAAAGAGTTGCAACTTATTAAAGCGCAAAAGAAAATAGAATCTTTGCAGGAACAAGTTCAGTCTTGGTCAAGTCGCTACAAAAAACAGCAGAAAGCACTATATGAGTTTTCACAAAAAATAATTCATACAAAGCAACATCTAGCAAAGATAGAGTATTTATCTAAAAGAAATGCCCAAACACAAAAGAAAATAGATCTTCTTGTTCTTTCTCATAATGAACTAAAAAAGAAAATGCAAAGTGACAAGCATCAAAAAGAAGTGAAGTTTTTACGAGAGCAAAATGACAAAATTTTGCAGGTACTGTTTTCTACCAATAATCAATTCAAAAAAATGACAATCCAAAATCAATCTTTGCAAAAAAATATTGCTCAGAAAAAAATAGAGCTCAATACAAATAAAGAACAACTTGCCCAGATAACTAAGCGAGTAAGACATATGCAGGAAAACGCCAATGTTCTCCGCAAAAAATACATGGATCTTTACAAAAAGTACTGGCAACAACAATCGCAGCAAAATAACAAAACGTTGCAGTATATTGTTGACCGCCAAGACTTATTATTGAAGGAATTCAAAAAGCTAAAAGACGAAATTTACTTTTTGTTTGACGAGGAGTAAACGTGAAAATAGTTGTAAAATGTTCTTGCGGAAAAATTTTGCGCTTACCAATGGAGTATGCTGGGCGACATGCTAAATGTCCACAGTGCAGTAAATTGAATGTTGTTCCCAAACTCAGCGAAGAAGAAAATGCTAGCCAAATAGAAGTTCGTTCTTGTCCAACTTGTGGTTCTTATTTAAGTGAAGTGGATGAAATCTGCATTTCTTGTTGTACGAATTTAAAAACCGGTGAGTGGGATGCGAGTAAAATCAAACGCAAAAATTTGTTTCAAAAACACTGGCAAGGTACAACATTCACCGTTTTGTTAATCACAATTGCTTTTTTGGCTATCCGTCTTTGGCAAAAAGATCAACAAATATCGTCATTTTTGGAAAAAGAAAATAATATAAGTAACCTGGACAAAAAGGCACTTTCAGATAAATGGCAGCGTTTGCAAAATTTCCAAAAAGGTATTCATTTGCCACAATTACTCAACTATCGCGCATCTTTATGGAAAGAACTACACCAAGATGCATCAAAAAAGCAAACGGTGCTACAAAAATGGATCGTTGCTTTACAACTCAACGACCAAAAATTTTTACACAAAAAAGAAAAAGAGTTGTTAGGACATTTTCATTTATACCAAACAAAGGTAGAGCAGCTTCTCCACGAGCAACGTTATCGTGAAGTAGTTACACGAGTTACTCCAACATTATTAGATGAAATATTTACTGTGCTACTTTTGCATAATTCTTCAGACAGCCTCAAAAAAAGTGTGACAAAATTAGTTGAACAGTATAAAGGGGCTACTCACAATGCGGCTGCTCACAATGCGTCAAAAAATGATATAACTAAAGAGAAAAAGCAGTTTCGCAGTTATCAAAAAAAATTCAAGCACTATTTGCGAAAATTTTATATTACTATGCATGAAAGGCAATATGTAAAAGCGCAAGCAGAATTGGAAAAATTTTGGAATGATATAAATGCTTTGAGTTATTTTGAGCCCGAAAATAAATTTGTTCAAGAGATTCGACAAAAACTTAAAGATGTGCAAGCTATTCAAAGATTAATTGATACAGCACAAAAAGGTGCGAAATATAGTAAAGGCCTAAAGAGAAACCTTTCTTTACGCAATCATAAAAAAATTATTGGACGTATAGAAAAGTACAACGAAAATACTTTTTATATTGTAAACGGTAACAAAGAACACTATGTACATCTCGTTAATTTATCAGATAAAGATATTATCTTTTTTGCTTTACGTGAAGACAAAAATGATGACACTTTCTTGAACGCTGCTATTTTTTTAGGTTATGAAAAAAATTACCATATGGCTGTTAGAATGTTGAAAAGAGCTCAGAGTGAAGGTGCTAGTTTTCAAGAAATTAAAGTGTACTACGATTGGCTGCAAGAAATGAGCAAGGAGACTAAGTAAGTGGTCAGTTACTTAGTTTAAAGTGGTAATCTTAACGAGATTTATTATATAATTATGAGTATGTCTTCATAAGATATACTTGAAGCCTACAGAATTTTCACTACTCTGTATTATAAGTTAGAAAGGCAATTATTTATGTCTACATATTCAATAAAGGTAAATTGCTCATGTGGCAAGATACTAAAAGTTCCAGAAAAATACGCTGGGAAAAGAGTGAAATGCCCCTGCGAAAGAAAAATATTAATTCCAACTATTCAAGAAATTAAAAAGAAAATAGGTGATGACAAAGAAGACCTTCGCAATTGTCCAACTTGCGGTGCCTTCTTGAACAAAGATGATGTCATATGTGTAGCATGTAGAATGAACTTACAAACCGGTGAGTGGGACAACAGTGCTCCTCCCGCAACATATACAAAACCAAAAAGCAGTAAATTTGAATATATTGCTACAGCAGCAATAGTCATTGTTATTGTGATGGCTGGTATATGGGTTATGTCAGACAAAACACCGCCTCCTTCTAATCAAGACAATACAGTCATGAATCCTGATAAAGATAATATGGATTTAGCTGCGGCTTGGTCAAACCTCAATAATATGCCAGAAGACAATTCTCAAGCGATTAATAAAAAAATGGAAGCCTTTGCTAAAAAGATTTTAGGGGCTGATGTTACAAAAACGATGGAAGATTTAGAGAATAAAAAATTTGAGTTGATGGCAAAAGAGGCACACGAAAGTTTAGAAAAAGACATGGATCCAGTTAGCCGTTGGTATTCTTTAGAGCAACTAACTAATCAATTTCGTGGAACAGTATACACTGCCAAAAATATTAAGTCTGATCAACATGAACAAATGGAAAAAATCAAAACCACTGTTAACGCCGAGCAACAAAAATTGCAAGGTTATATGGAAGCAAAACAATACCAGAGAGTTTTGATGGAATCTTTTCAATTTTCAAATCAAATACCATTTTCTCTAAAAAGTAATGCAGAAATAAAGCCAATGTTGTCGCAAATTGATAATCTTTACCAAGAAGCGTTATCTAATTTGCATACAAAGCAAGAAGAAAATATTCAAGAAGTTTCGCCAGAAGATAATTCTCAGCAAGAAGAACTTCAACAATTAGAAACTAGAATTGCCAGCATTATTCAAAAAGTACAAGTGATGAATACAAATTGGGAATACAAGAAAGCTTTAGATCTTGTAGAGCCACTGGCCATAGAGGCAGAAAAATACCGTGAAACAGAATCTCAAAATGTCGCAGTGATTCTTGGCGTTCATGAAGTTCTTATTCGCTTAAGCAAGTTATGGGGTGCAGCAGAGCAAGGTGCTGAGTTTTCAGTAGGCAAAAAGAAGCAGTTATTTTTGCGAGCTAATGATAAAGCATATGTAAATGGTACTGTGTTGAAATACAAAGACGGAAAAATTCAGATATTAACACGTGAAAAGAAGACTAAAGTTCTTTCACTAAAGGATATTCGCGCAGATGAAATTGTTAATAAATTTGCTTTGGAGAGTGATTTTCCCAAAGAATATATATACAGTTTAGCAATGTTCTTTTATGCTTCTAACAATATGCCTTTTGACGTGCGTGATACATTTCAAAAAATAAAAAAACCAGACGAATCGCACAATAACTTATTGGCTAGAGCACAAGCAGAAATCGATAGACGAAAAGCAGTGCAAGATCAAATTGCGCAACGTACAGAAGAAGCAAACACAGAAAAAAATCTTAAGCGCGAAGAAGAAGCTCTTAAAAAAGATAAACAGCGTGCATGGCGCCATGCACAAAGTATAGTTGAAGAATATAATGGTGGACATTTTGAGAAAGTACTTGATTACTTGCAAATAATCAAAGATATTTTGCCAAAAGATGAAGTAGTTAAAATGAGTAAAAAACTTGGTTCTGAAGAAGGATTTACTTTACAAAAATTTGCGAATTTAGCATTAAATAGTTGTGCTACGTGCGAGGAAGGGCATATTGAGTGCTATACTTGTTTTGGTGTTGGATCAATTATCAGAAAAATACAACTTAAAGAAAATACTGTTGAGAAGAAAAGACGCTGCCCTACTTGTAATGGTAGGAAAAAATTGCGCTGTCCAAGGTGCTATACACGACGTTTTAGTAAGCCTTTTCAGATGCTTGAAGCTTGGTATGATGATTTGCACTAATTTCAACCAATCATAACAACGCAAAAACCGTCAATTGTATGATCATACAATTGACGGTTTAGGGACGCGGAAAGAAATAATCTACCCTATTTTGCTTGCTTTTTTATCTACTAGCGTCGTTATTTTTCATTTATAGAACAAGGCTATACGCATTCAAAATGCCTAGCTAGTAAATAAAAATTCTGCACAAAATGGGGTAGATTATTTCTTTCCACATCCCTTATTAGAGAGCCGATATTTACTTGAGAAGGTTTTTTAATTCATACCACGCATCAATGAAATCTTTTTCCACCGATAAAGAATTAAATCCATCGTCATTTAGTTTTTCACGCCCTTTGTCTTCCAAGTTTTTCATTGCGGTAGACAACTTACCATTTTTAGTTTTATAGTCACCGACACTAAGTTTGTTTCCTCGCAAATCTTGGCGAAGTGTAACAACTTTTTTTTCTACTTTTTTTGCGATTTGTTGCTGTTCAGAGGCCACATTTTTGTCATATGAAAAAATCCATTCATATTTGGCTTTCTCTTGAGAAATACTTTGCCCATTACTATCGGTAAAGTTAAGATCTCCGACTTTTAAGACAAATCTCGCAGAAAAAAAACCGCCAGGACTGGCGCAACTACATAAAAAAATGGCCAATATTAAATAACTTATCTTATTCATGATTTCTTTCGCTTCTTAAAATGTTCAATGGTTTATATAATAATAACGCCCCTAATCTCCATTCGCTTTTTTAACTGCAATAAGAATAGCTAAAGAAGAAGTAAGAATTGCAGTTATTATAAAGAATATTGTGATTATAATAAGCCAAAGTTTATCAACAGTTTTATTTATAGGAAGTTGATATTCAAAGGTCCCAGAAATATTATCTATTTCTTCTGTCGGAGAGATAGGAGAGCTTGTTGCAATCTGCGGTGTTGTTATTACTGTTTTTTGCGACGTATTGCGAACTTTGGTGTTGTAAGCACCGCGGTCTCTCTTCTGCATGATAGGCATTGGCTTCGTAATATTATTAATTGTTTGCATTGGTCTACGTCTAGTTGACCCTGTTTTTTCTCCTTGGCCTTTACGTAATTTTTGTAAATACGTGTCTAAAAAATCAGCAATAAACGTTGCGCTTTGTGGACGTTCTTGTGGTTTTTTTGCCATTAACTGTCGAATTAGGTCGTCTAAAACTTGAGGAACTTCTGAACGTATACTTTTTACCGAAGGAATAGGTGCTTTGGCATGTTTATTGATCATGGCATAAGCACTGTCTCCTCGGTAAGGAAGCTCTCCAGTCAACATTTCAAAAAATGTTATTCCCAAAGAGTATAGATCAGAAAAAGTAGTAGGGTTTCCCTTCATTTGTTCTGGAGCAGTATAGCCCATTGTTCCCACAATTGAACCTGTATCTGTTAACTTTATGTTGTTTTGCGAATTTAATCGCGCTAATCCGAAATCTGCAAGTTTTACAACTTCATCTTTGCGACTAATTAATATATTTGCTGGTTTTACATCGCGATGAAGAATGTTGGCTGCATGAGCAGCTGCTAGACCTTCCGCTGCTTGTTTTATTATTTTAATAGATGTTTTAATAGGAAGTTGACCTTGTTTTGTCAAATAATCATCAACGCTTTTTCCATCTATATACTCCATCACAAGATAGTGAATATCTTCTTCTTGACCAATATCAAATATCTTTAATACATTGCGATGCTCTAAACAACCAGCAGTTCTTGCTTCTCGCTGAAACCTCTGTGTTGCTGAATCGCTGAAAAAAGAAGTTTGTGGCTTAAGTAGTTTTACGGCTACATCAATATTTAGTGTTTTATGACGAGCACGATATACAATACCAATAGCGCCTTTACCTATCTTTTTCTTCAAGAGGCATTTGCCGAAATTTTTTCCTACAAAAGGGTCTGCAGCCAAGTCTTATTCCTTTAACGGCGTATTTTCTTCAAAACATTTTGTAAATCACTAACAAGCTCAGAAGCACTGCTGTGTCGTTTTTTAACATTTTTGTTCATCATTTTTTCAATCACACTACAAACTGGTTTTGGGAGATCAGGCTTGACTTTTCCAGGTCTTGGTGAACGTTCTAATCGTTTCTGAATTACATCAATAGGGTTGTCTCCAGGAAATGGTACTTCACCTACGACCATATGGTAATAAGTTGCGCCTAAACTATAAATATCACTACGAATATCTACGTTTGTTTGATATGTTTGTTCAGGAGAAAGATAGTAAGGAGTTCCTAAGATGATACCTTCAGTGGTAAGTGAACAAGTACGGTCTGTCATTTTCACAATACCAAAGTCAACTAGCTTTGGTACACTATCTGTTGTAATAATAATATTTGCAGGTTTCACATCGCGGTGAACTAGACAATTTTCTTCAAGATACTGTAGCGCTTTTGCGATTCCCCATATAATTTCTGTTGCTTCTATTACATCGAGAATACCTAGATCATCGAGCATTTCTTCTAAAGATTCACCATCTAAATACTCCATTACAAAGAAAGATAAATCTTTACTCTGTTGTAAGTCATTTCCTGTAATTAGGTTTTCGTGATCAAAAGAAATAATAGTGCGTGCTTCTTGAACAAAACGCATAAGAACTTTCAAGTCAGACATAGCTTCAGGTAATAATGTTTTAATAACAACAATTTCTTGGTCTGTACTGCGAGTAGCAGAGTAGACCATTCCCATTCCACCAGCGCCGAGTAATTTTTGAACTTCGTAAGTCATGCCGTTACTACCTGGTAGTACTGCACCTGTCTCAAGTTCGCCATCAATATAAAGTTGTTGCACTCGCTGCATTTGTTTTTGCAGTTGGTCTAGCTCTTCCTGTAAGGCAAGTTTACTTGCTTCTACCTTCTTGGCATTTTCTTGCGCTATTTCTAGTCGTTGTTTAATTTGATCAATTTCCTTGTCTTTGTCATCCCAATCTGCGAGGGATTGTTGGTATTGATCAAGTTTTACTTGAAGATTCTCATTTTTTTGTTTGTATTGCGAAATTTCACTTTCGTAGGTCGATTTTTGTTGATAGATAGATTCTTCTACTTGTGTTTTTTCTGCTTCGAATTTATCTTCTAAACTACGCATTTGTTTACGTAAGTCTTCACTATTTTTTAAGTGTTCTTGTTTTGCGTTTTGTTCTGTTTCAAGTTGAGCTTTGAAGCGATTCACTTCTTCGTTGTATTTCTTCTGAAGTTCTTCATGTTCTTCTTCTAGTCTTTGTTTGCGTTCAAGTTCTTCTTTTAGCTTAGCATTTTCTTCTTCATGTTCTTGTTTTAGTTCATCAGCAACACCAAAAAACTCTTGGTATTCTTCTTTATTTTTAGAGCTCTTTTGGATTTCTTCTTCGAGTTTTACAGCCTTGTTTGATAAGTCTTGTTTTTCGCCTTTTAGGTTTTTTATTTCAGCTTCCATATCCAGGCAGGTTTTTTGTGATTCTTCATAGTATTTCTTCAGCACATCAAGTTCGTTTTGAGTTTGGGCTAATCTATTTTGTAGTTTGATGTACATGTCTTCTGCGTTCTGATATTTTTCTTTGAGTTTTTTGCGCTCTTCTACTTCTTTTTCTGCTTTG
Source organism: Candidatus Uabimicrobium helgolandensis (assembly GCF_041508025.1). Taxonomy (NCBI): domain Bacteria; kingdom Pseudomonadati; phylum Planctomycetota; class Candidatus Uabimicrobiia; order Candidatus Uabimicrobiales; family Candidatus Uabimicrobiaceae; genus Candidatus Uabimicrobium; species Candidatus Uabimicrobium helgolandensis. The sequence continues at coordinate 7,576,429 of NZ_CP165719.1, read as the reverse complement.
TTTTTAATAAAATCGGCTGAGTTTCTATATTTCTCTAGTTCAGATTCTAATGCAAGAAATTTTTCTTCTGTAAGTTGTAAGTCTTCTTGTAATTTTGCCATTAATTTCTTTAGGCCACCTTTAGACTCTTTCTCTTTGCGAAGATTTTCAGCATAGTCCTTTAACTTATCTTCATAACCTTTTGATTTTTCATAAAGACCACGATAACATGCCAGTTCAGATTCTAAGCTTTCTATCTGCGACTGTTTACGTCCTAAAACTTCTTGAATGGTTTGCTTTTTCTTTTGCTCGAAATTAGTAAGAAGTTGATTTCTTTCATTTAGTTTTTGTTGTAAACGTTCCAGCAAACGATCTTTTGCAGCAATAAGACGTTCGTACTCTTCTTTTTCCGAAGTAGTGATTAGAACTGGTGGAGGTTGTACCGATGTTCTTTGTGGCGCGTTTTCTTGGGGTTGTAAAGTAGCGCGTTTAGCAGCGAGGCCTTCTCCAAAAGCTTTCGCTATAGACTTATCCATACGCTTACTCATCAAGTGGTTTACTTGAGATGGTTTCAAATAACCCTTTTGCTTGCAAATAGTAAGGAGCGGAATAGGGATTTCTTGATTCTCTAGTTCATCGATACACGATATTAAGTGATCTTGTGTTAAATAACCTAACTCTACCGCTTGATAAACAAATATTCTTTCTAGTGCTTTTTTCTTACTTATGGCAGCATCCATAATTATACTTTCTATATCAAATAGTTGTAGTATCTTAGCTTTGTTATAATGGAGTGTAATCGGTGGGCCCGTGTACTCACTTTATAACAAATTTACTTGCTGAATATAGATATCTATTACTTAATAAATCTCGTTTTTTTCTTGAATGAATGGCATCGGCACACCGATTACATATGTTGTAATTTAGAGAAAATACATTGTATTAGTAAAGTGCCGACACATTGTTAATAATACCAAGATAGCTCAATATCTTTTCCCGATTTTATTTTGGTCACCTACTAATTTGTTTCGCGCCCTAATTTTTTTTCTTCTAAGCTCAACCAGTAATGATGTATTCCTCGATAATGTTGTTTCTTTTCTGGTCGCTCACTTGGAATACTAAAGTAGTAGTCTACTTCTCTATCAATAATATTAAAGAATTCTTCACTTGCAAAGAATTCGTAGGCTTTTTCATCAAAAGATGTTAGATATTTACTGCAAAATTCTTCGAATTTTTTTGTTTCGAAATATTCATCAGCTATTTCAGTATATTTATCTAGTTTTTCCTTATACGATAAACTACCATCTTCTGCAATAGCAAAGTATCTTGGCCAATTCCGTGCAAAATTATAAGAACGTTTTTTTTCTGTTACCGCGCAGAAAATAAGCCACTTCGCCATATTTTTTACCAAATCTGGAAAATGAAAATGTAGAGATGTTAAGGTACTATCAGGATAAGCATTAGCAAAATCGATAGGATAAATAATATTATCGTGACCAATAAGCGATTCACAAGAATTATGATCCCAACCGTAAAAAGAATTGATTATCTTACATATTTTCTTGATTTCATCTTCTTCTTCGGCAGTTAGAAAATTTAGCTCTACTGATTCGAATTCATTGCGCATATAGCGATCATGAGAATGCTCTGCACTAGCATTATAATGCATAGGCATCATTTGTGGTCCTACACCTACAGTTCTTACAAATTCTCGGTAGTCGATAGCTTTTTGCAAGTTCATCGGTTTGCTACCAGATTTGTTATAAGCAGTTAGGAGCTCTTCTGGATTATCTACTTTTACAACACCAACCCAACCTCCGCCAGATTGAGGCTTAAGAAAAGCTGGGTATCCTACCTCTTCGCCAATTTCTTCTATGGAAAAGAATTCGTGTTCTGAAAAAATTAGTTCAGGAATTGCTTTGTTATCTTTTTTTAGTTTATCGTAACTTTGTTGAGGAAGAGCTATCGTTTTTGGTATATTTAATCCCAATTTGTACATATGACCATAGCTCGTATTTTTGTTGATCGCTTCAAAGGTAATCATGTCGTTGAGTAGATAAGTTTGGTAACCAATTGTCATGAAAAAACTATTGTGATGAGGATTCCAGTGAGCACCACGATTAATAATTGCTTTATAAGGACATTCTGCATGTAGAATATCGTAAGGCCGTGTGGTTATACGACGACTTGTTACGTTATATGACTTTTTTTTATATTTTATTTTAGGATTTGCGAATGCAAGTAGTTTTTCAAAAGCCACTCGAAAGGAGTAACTATTAGGGTCCATTACGCCGATTAGTGCGTTTTGATGTTTCATAAAAAATCCTTTAAGGGATATAAGGTTTAGGGCGCACAACACACCCTAAGTTTAGTTTAGTCTTTGTTTTCCGTTGCTACTGAATAAATGAATGTTTTGTTTCTTTACAGAGAAGGCTATACTTTCTCCTTCTTTTACTTTTGGAAGTCCATCGCATTTTGCGACCCATTGTTTTCCTTGCACTGTAAAATATATATATGTTTCACTACCTATAGGCTCAATAATGTCTATTTGTGATTCCACAAATGTTTGTTCTTTTTTCATGGTTATTTGTAAATCTTGAGGGCGAACACCTAATATAACTTGCTGCGCACTAAACTCATTATCAATATCAAGAGTAAAACCTTTTCCAGTAATTTGGTTTTTATCTACTTTTGCTTCTACTTGGTTCATAACTGGGCTACCGATAAAGCTTCCAACAAACGCATTTCTTGGTTTTTCATAGAGCTCTATAGGTGTACCTATTTGTTGTATAAACCCATCTTTCATTACCACAATTCTATCAGCAAGTGTCATCGCTTCTATTTGATCGTGGGTTACGTAGACAATTGTAGTATTTAGAGTTTTGTGTAACCGTGAAAGTTCTACACGCATTTGCACGCGTAATTTAGCGTCCAAATTAGAAAGTGGCTCGTCAAACAAAAAAACTTTTGGATTGCGAACAATTGCACGCCCAATAGCTACACGCTGTCGCTGCCCACCGGAGAGTTGCTTTGGTTTTCTCTGTAAAAGATCTTCGAGCCCTAGAGTCTTAGACACTAGGTTTACTTTGTCTTGTATTTCTTTTTTGGGAAGCTTTTGCATTTTTAAGCCAAATCCCATATTCTCTGCAACTGTTAAATGAGGATATAGAGCATAGTCTTGAAATACCATTGCAATGTTACGATCACGAGGTGCTACTTTATTTACTATTTTGTTGCCAATAAACAATTGACCAGAAGTTACAGTTTCGAGTCCTGCAATCATACGCAAAGTTGTTGACTTACCACAACCACTAGGACCAACAAGTACTAGGAATTCTTTGTCGCGAATTTCTAAATTAAAGTTTTCTAGAATTGTGGTATTATCGTATTTTTTTGAAACATTTTCAAATTTTACTTGAGCCATAAAAAATATATCCTTAGCTATTTTGCTGAGCAAAATCTTTCATGAATTCGGTTAATTTTTCTATTCCTTCAAGCGACATGGCATTGTACATAGAAACTCTTATGCCTCCAACAGAACGATGCCCTTTTAAACCCGAAAAACTTTTTGTTTCTGTTTCTTGCAGAAATTTTTTCTCTAGTTCTTCAGAAGGTAATCGGAAAGTAACATTCATAAATGAGCGGCTGTCTTTTTTGGCTGTTCCTGTATAAAAAGAGGATCGTTCGTCCATTGTTTGATAAAGCAGTTCGCCTTTTTGTCTATTGCGTTTTTCAATTGTTTCTAGACCACCTTCACTCTCAATCCATTTAGCAATTAAACCTACTAAGTATATTTGAAATACTGGTGGTGTATTGTAACAGGAGTCTTTATCAGCATGTATCTTATATTGAAACATAGAAGGTAACGAAGTGTTACTTTTCTCTGTTAGGTCTTTGCGCATAATTACAATAGTTACTCCTGCTGGTCCAGCATTTTTCTGAGCACCTGCATATACTACATCAAAATTTTGAATGTCAAATTTCCGCGAGAGAATGTCTGATGACATATCTACAAATAAAGGACTTTCTCCTCTTTGGGGAAATTGTAACCACTGTGTTCCAAAAATAGTGTTGTTGGAAGTGATGTGGTTGTAATCAACATCCCCAGGTAAACTAATATCTTGGGGGATATAGTTAAAGTTTTGTTCTTCCGAGCTAGCGACAACATTTACATTTCCAAAAAGTTTTGCTTCTTTAATTGCTTTTTTTGACCAGCTACCAGTATTGATATAGCCAGCACTATTTTTTAAAAAATTCATTGGTAGAGTAGCAAATTGTGTACTTGCGCCTCCTGTTAGGAACATCACATCGTAGTTATCCGGTATACTAAGTACTTTTGTTAGTGCTGTTTTTGTTTCTTCTAGAATAGTAATGAAATCTTTAGATCTGTGACTCATTTCTAAAACAGACATACCAGCGTTTTTGTAGTTGAGTAATTGTTGTTTTGCTTCCTCAAGTACCGGTAGCGGTAATGTTGCTGGGCCAGCGCTAAAATTATACTTGCGATTCATCCTGAAATTCCTTTATTGAGATATATGGATGTAGATGTCCATAAAAAATTTTTATACTTTGACAACTTTTAGTTATGATCTTCGCCAATGATATTGCTAATTTTGTACGATCGCTGTGAATTTTATTAATAAACACTATTTTTTTTGCATTTGGCGGACTATTGGCAAACAAACCATCAGAATTCACAAATAAACGAGATATTGCTTCTAGGCTCAAATTTTCACCTAGCTTACTCTGAGTTTTTTGCGCAAATAATTGTGCTCGAAACACATGGCTTTCAGATAAGACTTTAGAAAAACAGTCTCCACCAATAACAGCAATTGTTGTAGTTGTGCTTTTGGGAATAACCGGCTCTTTTGTAATATCAGGCCATTTTATATCGCATCTACGAGCGCCATCAGCTTCCACTATAATATAGTTTATGTTCGGTATTTCTAACCATGCGTCAATTGTATTTGCGGGAAATCCTTTGACTTTATTATTGGGTAGAATTTCATTAATAATCGTAATATGTTTGTTTTGTTCAAATGATATTGGTTTGTTGCTGTGGTAACCTTGTATTATTATAGATGTTTCTTGTGGCGATGGGTAGAAAATTTTAGTCGTAGTTGTAGAGATTACGTTTAAATTATATTCTGATAGTTGTCTTGCTAAGGTAAACATCAGAGTAGTTTTTCCACCGGCCCCTACGATACTTATTACTTCTTTTGATTGTAAATTAAGAAGTTGTTTCCAATTTATGTTGGTACTCAATACTTTCTCCACTAGGAAATGTCATTGTACCTGTGTCATTAGGGTGACCGTTTTTAAAAATCCCTTCAAATTTACGACCATCAGGCCAGTAGTATAAACCTTCTCCGTTAAACTTATCTTCGCTAAAATTACCAATATATTTTTCACCACTAGGGAGAACTAGTTCGCCTTGACCGCTATACGTATTCTCGCAAAACTCGCCTTTGTAAGTTTCACCTGTTGCTAGTTGTAGTTGTCCTTGCCCATGATATAGATCATTATCAAAAGCGCCCTCGTATACCTCGCCATCAGAGCCTGAAAATAGACCGTCTCCGTGAAACTTGCCGTCAGAGAATTGGCCTTCATAAAAGTTACCATTTGGCCAAATATATTTACCTTGTCCACAGCGAATACTTTCCTGATACTCACCTTCGTAAGTTTCGCCATTTTTCCAAGTGTATATACCTATTCCTGACATGAAATCTTCGATGAAGTCACCACAGTAGGTATCGCCATTTGCAAACATCGTGTTTCCTCGGCCATGGCGTTTACCATTGTAAAATTTTCCTTGATATTCATCGCCATTTTTATATTGTAAAACTCCTTCACCGTGCATTTTTTTGTTTTGTACGTTGCCGGTGTATTTCGAGCCATCTGCAAAATGGATAGTTTGTTCTTCGTTCATACAAATCTCCAAATCTTAAAATTATAACTTACAATTTTTTTTTTGTCAAAACAACATGAATGTTATGACTTACTTAAAATATTTTAATAAGGTGTGTCAGTGATTTAAAAAAGTGCACTTTTCTCTGTACTGTAGTGTAACATCTTGTAATCTTTGTTGTGATTGTGGTAAGTGTTGAATTAAGAATTTTGTTCCGAAAAAGAAGATTACTAAGGGCTCTAATTCGTTTTATTTTCTGGGTTTTAATGTGTTTGGCACCTTAGCCAGCCGAGTGTTGTGATTTCTGATAATCTGGCTAATGAAAGTGCTTATGTGGATTACTTATAACTTTTTTCTAGTTCCGCTATTTAGAATTTTGTAAACTCTAGCGATATGTTAGGACGTGTCAACGTTTATCTTTCCAACAAATTCGATATTTTGGAACACTAGCTTCGTTGTTTTCATGTAAAGCTGTACTATGTGTCCCAAATTATTCAATTTCAACCTAAATGTCGATACGTCGTAGTTGAGAATGTTCTATCTTGAAGGTGATAACCTACCAAGGTTACTTATTTTGTTGGTCACTGATAAATTTCTACTACAAATAGGTAAGTATATGATGTCTGATGAAAAAATTACTCCCGCAAAACAGCACTTAGTAAAAAAATTACAACTTTTTTGCAAAGAAGAAGAAACTACTAGTAGCATCTTTGCTCTAAAGGAGCGTCTCTTTGCTGAAAAGCAGAGTCTTGCACAACAAGGAGGTGGCAAAAAAGCTGTGCGTGTATACCACAGTTCGGGAAAAAAAACAGCGCGAGAGAGAATACAGTCTTGTGTTGATGGAGAAGCTTTTTACGAGATTGACAAGTTTGTTGGTAAAACTATATTAGGCGATGGCGTTATTACCGGCTGGGGATTTGTCAAAGGACGCAAGACTTTTTTAGTTAGTTGGGATTTTACAGTTATTGCTGGTACATGTGGGCATGACAATGCAAATAAAGTAGTAAAAATTCAGGAAATGGCTTTAAAAGAAAAATGCCCACTTATTGTTTTAAATGATTCGGGAGGAGCTCGTATTCAGGAAGGAATGCTTTCTCTTGCTGCATATTCACGTATTTTTTATGGTAACTCAAGTAAACTTTCTGGACGTGTACCTCAAATTTCTTTGATTATGGGAAATTGCGCAGGAGGAGCAGTGTACTCACCTGCAATGACCGATTTGATTATCATGACTGAAAAATCATTCATGGCGATTACCGGTCCTGTAGTATTAAAAGCAGCAACAGGTGTAGAAGTGAAGGCCTCTGATTTAGGAGGAGCTCATATTCAAGAAGAAAGTGCTGGTGTTGTCCATCTTGTCGCTAAAGATGATGATCATGCTTTACATTTAGCGCAAGAATTCCTGAGCTTTCTTCCGCAAAATTACAGTCAAAAACCTGATATAAAAGCAACAGAGGATGCTTATGATCGCGAAACAAAAATTACTTACGAGTTGTTAAAAGAAGTTGGTGACAATGCGTTTGATATGAGAGTTGTGATCAAAGATGTTGTAGACGATGGTTATTTTTTTGAAATACAAAAAAAATTCGCACCTAATGTTTCTGTTGGATTTGCACGTGTAGCGGGAGTACCCATTGGTATTATTGCCAACAATAGCCGTTACAAGGCAGGATGTTTAGACATTGATAGTTCGTGCAAAGCGGCAAAGTTTGTAAACTTGTGCAATCTATTCAATATTCCTATTGTAAACTTTGTTGATGTACCTGGATTCCTAGCTGCTTTAGAACAGGAGCGCGGAGGTATTATTCGTCATGGAGCAAAACTTCTTTTTGCACAGTGTGTTGCGACAGTTCCAAAAATTTCACTAATTATTCGTAAATCATTTGGAGGAGCGTACTGTGTTATGTTGAGTAAAGATATTCATACAGATCGCGTTTACTCTTTACCAAATGCAACTTTAGCAGTAATGGGAGCAGAAGGCGCAGTAGATGTTATTCATCGTAAGATGTTGATGTCAATTGCTGATGAAAAGCAAAGGCAAGAGAAACGTCAACAACTTATCGATCAGTATAATGAAGAGCACTTAAATCCTTGGGAAGCTGCACAGTATGGTAAGGTTGATGATGTTATAGAAGTGAAAAATTTACGACGCGTCTTGAGCCGCGAATTACCATCTTTATTCGCAAGTTATGAACCTCCTATTGTTGATCGCAAGTTTCCGAATATTCCCTTGTAGTGGTGAGAATAATAAAATGAAAATACTAATTATTTGCAGAGGTCCTATTGCAGATGAAGCTCTAAGAGTTATTCAAGAAAATAGTCTACCAAAACCGCATATTCTTATTTCGCGGCGTGAATGGCTAGATCAAATGGAAACGCAAGCACCATGGCTACACAATTGGGCGCGATTTGAGCAGATACATCTTGTTGATGAATATTCCGATATGGATGCTATTATTAAAATTGCGCATCAAAATCGTCTAGATGCCGTTTATCCAGGTTATGGATTTTTAGCAGAAAATTCTATATTTGCTAAAAAATGTGAGAATGCAAACATCTGTTTTATTGGACCTAGTAGTCGTACATTGGAACTTATGGGATTAAAAGATCGCGCGCGAGGCATATGTAAAGAAATAGGGATTCCGGTAACGCCAGGCATTGATTCTTTAGAAAGATTAATATTAGAAGATGGTGGTGTATCATGGCAAGATAGTCTAGCAAAATTGTTACAGCAAAAAGATATTTCTTGTGAACTTCCCTCTGATTTTTCACAGGCGATAGATCAAGCTTATAACGAAGCTGCTGAGAATAATATCGAGCTTTTTAGTGAAGAGCAACTTATCTTGGCTGCAAATACTGCTATAAAAGAGTTGTGGCAGAAGCATAATGGTATGCCCATTCGCATTAAGGCTAGTGCAGGTGGTGGTGGTAAAGGGCAGCGAGTTGTATCTCAAAACGATGATATTGCGAAAGCAATGCGCGAGGTTTGGAATGAAATAGGTGATTCCAAGTCTGTTATTTTGGAAGCTAATATCGAGAAGCCACGCCATATGGAAGTACAGATACTTGGCGATGGAGAAAATGTTGTTCACTTTGCAATACGCGATTGTTCGCTACAAACAATGTTCTACCAAAAGCTAATTGAAATAGGCGTTCACGAAGACCAAATAGATAATTTATTAGCATCTACAGATAAAGAAGATAAATTCTATAAGGAATTACAAGCAGAAAAAGAACTTATTGTCAGTTTACAAGATGCAGCTGTCAATATATGTAAACACATTAATTATCAAAATGCTGGCACTGTTGAGTTTCTTGTTGATTCACAACGTAACTATTATTTTATGGAAGTGAATGCTCGTATCCAAGTAGAGCATGGAGTTAGCGAAGAAATTTCGCAAGTTAAAAGAGAAAAATTGCGTTTGATTTCTGAGCAAATACGCATAGCTTCAGGTGAAAAACTTGGTTACTCTCAAGAAGACATTACTTTTTCTGATTATGCTTTGGAGTTGAGAATTAGTTTACTAGATAGCGTTTCCCTACAGCCAGCTCCAGGAGCTGTTATTGAAAAGTTCTTTTTTGATCATGGCGAAGGCATTCGTATTGAAGATAGTGGAATTGCTCGTAGCTTAGAGCAATATCGTACTGTTGTTTCTCCTGCGCAGTATGATGCAAATATTAGTTTGAATATTTATCGAGACAAAAGCTATGTCGCGATGTTAGAAAATGCAATTCACAACTTACAGCAAGCAGAGGTTGTTGGTGAAAATCTACAAACTACGATTCCCTTTCACATTGTTATATTAACTTGGTTGAAAGAAAACCAACCTTTACCACAAGTGACTACTGAGTTTGTAGAAATTCATTTATCATTACTGCGTCTTTTTATTGAGCAGTTACAGGAATTTAAAAACGAAATTGATTTATTGGCCAAGAAAAATCGACGTAATCCTTTTCCACTGTTATCGCTTGCAAAACAAATCGTTGGTGAAGTTGCGGGGAATCCATCATATGCCGTTGCTTTGTATTTAACAAAGAGTAAATTTGTCAATGTTTTTGATTTTATAAATATAACTTGTCGGTGGTTAAACATTTCAATATGGGCGGAAGATCAAAACTATATTGAAGAAGGCTATTCTTTTTATAAAACGCTTTTTTCATTAGCTTCTAATAAAAAATTACCTATAGTGGGGTTACTTGAAGAACATGTTTCTAATGAGTGGCAAGAGGTAGTAAGTATTATTGCGCAGTGCGAGGACAAACCAGAGAACGACGTTTGGAAAAAATTACAACAGCGGCATAAAGAGATTTCTAGTAGTGAAGCGTTTCAGTTGCTAGAGAAACTACAAGATACTTTGACAAACATTCCGCACAAAGAACTATACAAAGAGCTAGGCGAAACTACTATTTGTATACCAGCGGATGTTCAAAATAAAGAAAATAGGCGGCACATTTTACAAGCAGCAAAGCAACAAAAAAAGGATACAAATGAAATAATTTCACCAACTCTTGGTATATTTTATGCACGACCAAAACCAGGTGAACCTTGTTTTGTTAAACAAGGTGATTCTGTTAAAGTTGGACAAACAATGTTTCTTGTTGGAGCTATGAAAGTTTATACTGAAGTACAGTCTCCGCGTAATGGAATCATAAAAGAAATAAGAGTGGAAGATGGTGCATTAGTAAAACAAGGTGATGTTATAATGGTTATTGATTAGGGAATGAAACAGAACTGAAACTCTAAAACTGTTCAAAATTTGTTTTGACAATTAACAATTTCACAATGTACTATATATAATGTATAATTATGAACCTAGGTGCTAAGGAATTATACATTAATATAGATGGTACCTATATTTAAAATAGAATTTTCCATTTGTATATAAACCGTACTCCAGGGCGTCTCTATTTGTTGATATTTCTCAAAATATTCGTAGAACATGCCTAACCTCTCTAAAAATATTTAATCACTATAACTAAAGGAATAAAATATGCCTGAAGATTCAGAAGAAAATAAAGAGCGGCACAGCACACATGTTTTTTCCAATGAAGAAGTTAAAGAAATTAAAGAAGCTAGTAAAACTTCTGACACTAAGATCTTTTCAAATGATGAAGTAAAACAAATTCAAGAAGCTAGCAAAAAAGAGGAATAATTTATTGTTTATGGATTTTTTTGAGGTCGCATATTGACTTTTTGGGAAATTTTTTGTATATAGTAGCTTTTTAGTGTTTACTTTATGAGTGTTGTATATTTTTTGTTAAGAGTATGCTTTTACTCCCACTATGGCTAGATATAAGTTATTTTTGTGTATTTAGGAGATTGATTTATTAGCCAACAAAATTATAGAATTAACGACAAGATTCGCGCTCCTCAGATTTTAGTGATTGATGGTGATGGAAAAAATTTGGGAGTTATGACTGCTGAGGAAGGTTTAAAAATAGCAGAAGAGACTGGTACAGATTTAGTTGAAGTATCGCCAGATGCTTCGCCTCCTGTATGCCGGATTTTAGACTACGGTAAATTGAAATATCACCAAAAAAAGAAAGACAAGAAAAAGAAAAATCCTCAGCAAAAAGAAATTCGTTTACGGCCCAAAATCGGTGAGCATGACAAGTTAGTAAAATTAAAAAAAATAAAGCAATTTATTGCTCAAGGTGATAAAGTTCTTATCAGCATGAATTTTCGCGGACGAGAAATGGCGCATGTGAGTATGGCTGAATCATTACTGCAAGGCTGGGTTGAAGAGTTATTAGAAATAGCCAAAGTGGAAAAAATGCCCAAGTTAGAAGGCCGACGCATGACGATGTTAGTAGCTCCTAAATAATAAATTCTAACAAAATAACTTATGATGTAGATTATGGAGGCACAGTACTTAAGAGTACTGTGAGAAACTATGCCAAAGCAAAAAACAAATAAATCAGTTGCCAAAAGAGTCAAGATAACGGCTAAAGGAAAATTAGTCCGTAACAGACCTGGAAGACGTCACTTACAGGCTGCAAAAACATCAAAAACAAGAAGGCAATTGAGAAAACAACGATTAGTAAGTGATGGAATGACGAAGAAATTCCTCGATTGTATCGCTAAGTAAAGGAAGAATAGAATGCCTAGAGTTACATGTAGTGTTGCAAGACATAAACGCAAAAAAAGATTAATGAAGAAAGTAAAAGGATACCGAGGTGGTCGTAGTAAACTTCTGCGTACAGCTAAGGAATCTTATATTCGTTCTCAAAATTATGCGTACAGAGACCGCAAAGTGAAAAAAAGAGATTTTCGTAAGTTGTGGATTATTCGCATTAATGCAGCTGTAAGAGAAAAAGGCTTAAGCTACAGTCAATTTATGTATGCTTTAAAAAATGCTAATGTTGAACTCAACAGAAAAGTATTGTCAGAAATGGCGATCAATGATCCTAAAGGTTTTGATAGCCTAATCGAATTAGCAAAAGAAAATCTTAAAGCCGCAAGTTAAATCTTAACAAGCATTGTTATTCAATGCTTGTTAACTTCACTCCTCTATCTTCCGATTGTTGCACGCACCACCACTATCTCTCGATAAAATTTTAAATTTTTTTGAATAAAGATACTCTCCTATTGTCTTCTAATATTGGTATAGCAATAAGGCAATTGATCTAATTGCAAGTCAAATAAGCTTTAAACACAAAATGTGTTTCAGCAGTGACTTTACTTAAAAGGAGATGATAATGAGATACTTTATAATTCTATTTGTAATAATTAGTAGTGTGATAGCTGACGAAGTTTCGGAAATGCAATATGTTATTCATCCGCATAAACCATTTAGGTCACTTAGTTTCTCTATTATTGATTCATTAGGAAATAAAGCTGATGCTTTTGAGATCATAGACGAGAATCTCAAGAAAAATATCACGGGAAAAACTTTGTTTTCTATTGGAGTTGAGCTTGACTTAAAAATAAGATTTACCAAATACGAAACTGTTAATTCTAATATTGTTGTTCAACCAGGAATTGGTCCGATGTTAATACAATGTGATAAATTAACTCGATTGCGAAAACAACATTTCTTAATCGCGAAGGATTACCATATTGTTGATGGGGTAAAATACCCATATGAATTTTTTGTAGAGAAACAAATATTAGAAAAACATTTGATTTCAAAGAAAAAAACTAAAAAAGGTACACTTTACACTTTATCTGTTTCGCGTTTTGCTAGTAAGATAAAAATTAGTAGTGGTTTTTATTTTGAGCGATATCATACGACAAGTCGTACTAGAAATGTGTACAAAATAAAAAATATAAATGTTATAAAGTTTATTGCTCATTTGAAAAGTTTAGAAAATCGCGGTGCTTTTTATATAATTAACAAAGTATCAAGGTTTGTTCGTTCTCATCAAAGTTATTTGAAAAGAAGTCGCTCTCAAGATATTGAAGCATTGATTGAGTATTTGCTTTCTTTTGACTTATCGACTAGAAGTAGTATGCAGTTAGAAAATATCTTGATCGAATTAGAAAGTTTTTAAAAGGGAAAATATCTGTTTGAATTTTTATTTGCTCCAGGTTTATGGTTTTTTTTGGGGCTTATTTTTTTTATACGGCACTGGAAAAATATACCGCAGAGTAAGGTTTCAAGTCTCGAATTGTGGAATTTTGCACTAACAACAAAAGATACTTGGTACTTGAAAACAAATTTTACATGGCTAGCTCTATTTATATATTTATTACTTGTTACTGCCTTGGCGCGACCCGCCTGGTTTACAGAAAATAACAAATTTTTAATTATACTTGACCGTTCATCAAGTATGATGACTTTAGACAAAAAAATAACTTTGTTTGATAAAGGTAAAAAACGCATTAGAGAGTTGCTAAAAAATTTTTCTGATTCTGATCATGTTGAGTTGATATTATTTCCCAAAAAAGAGCATATCATTGGCACACGTCAAGATATTGAGTTTGCCTTAGGAAGTCGTTCTTGTACACACTTATCTAGCAATATAGCATCTATTCTTACCAATATTAACTTTACTGGATTTGATGACACCTTTATCATTGCAGATGGCACAGAGAATTTAGAGCATTGGCCAGGTAAAAAATTACTAATTGGCAATGCTACGACAGATAATGTTGGAATTATAAAATTTAATTCACAGCAGGTAGCTCCTGGAAAATGGCAGATTTTTTTCTTGCTAAAAAATTTTTCTATTAACAAATCAAAAGTTTCGATTGTCGTTACAAACAAAAAAAACGCGATTTGGAATAAAAAAATATTTATTGATGGAAGAGGTACATTTTCTCATTCTTTTATCGTTGAAGATACCAGTATCGATAGATTATTTCTAGCTATAGAAGAAAAAGATAATTTTTTCTTAGATAATATAGTTTGTGCTTCTAAACAAGATTTTGTTGTTGTGAGTGTTCCTACAACACACTATTCTCTTTTCGCGCCTTTGTTTTCGAAAATTCCAGGAGTAAAAACAATAGAAAAAGAGAGTTTGTCGTACGTTTTAACAAGCAAATATAACAATCAACAAAGAACTATATTTCTAAATATTCCTCCACCAAAAACAAAGCAAAAATTTATTCAACAACCAAGCGATTTTTACTTTATTGCTCACCCGTTGTCAGAATGGGTTCAGCCAAATATGTCGATTTCAAAAGCAAATTCACTGCAAAAATTTTCTGGAAATGCATTATTACATACGCAAGATGGTCCAATTATTGTGTGGAACAAAAGTTTCTTGTACATTGGCTTTGATTTACATAACAGTAACTGGCCTGAATTGCCATCTTTTGCTATCTTTTGGGTAAACTACTTCGATTTTTTTTTTCCATACCGCAATAACTTTCACTATGAGTTAACAAATGAATTTCAACAAGAAATACGTCATAGTGGTAGTGATGTCTATAATCATATCTCCGAACAAGAATCAAATAATATTGGTTTATCAACCACCATCGAAAACGATTATTCACTTTCTTTTTCTAGTAAATCTTTATGGGAAATGAGACGTTTTCTAGTGTACTGTTGTTGTGTTCTTTTGATCTTTTTGTGGTGGAAAGAAAAGAAGTAACTAGCTAATAGACTCTATTGATTTCTCGATTACTTCTGACTTTGAGCTTTTTAGTCTTGATTTTGTGATTCTTCGTTTCCTACACAAATTATACCACAAATCCACTATTTCCTTTCCTATTGTTGAGCGAGAAATAAAAATATATGGACACTTTGATTATGAATATTTATATGCTAGAATAGAAAACTATTTTTTTATAAGTGAGCTATGAAGTTTTTTGAGGTATTCAGCTGTCTTTGAGAATAATATTAGTATCAAACCTGGATATGTAGTTACGTACCCACCAGGTAATCCTTACTCTAATACTCTAATTCTACGCTGATTTTAAATATATTTAAAGTTTTTTTATCACTCACTTAGGTGACTGCTTATCAGCCACTTACACAACAGCAAAATAAAACAAAGAAAGGATTTATATGCGTCTAGTGATACTATGTTTCGTATTACTTTTCGTTTCTTCTTGCGTAAAGCAACAGGAGGAAACTTCAGAAAAAACAGCGAAGACAGTGTCTATCTTCGAATACGCAAACATCGTGATGGATATTCCTCGTGAATGGCAGGAAATGACAACGCTTCACATCTTGGAGTTTGTAAATCCACAAAGTAAAGTAGAAATTGTAGGTCATTCATTTGGTAGAGTTGTTGATTCTGAACAGTTACAAAAAGTATACTTCGCAAAATTAAAAAAGCGCTTTACTTCTATGACCGAAGAAAAACAAATGGATTTGTGTGATGGAAAAATAAAGTTATTTTCTCTTAAGGGAACTCTCTTAAAAAGACCGTATGCAAAATCTAAAAGTTTTAATAAGTTTTATAACTATGCTGTTTTAAGTGCTGTAGTTTCTACATCAGGAGAAACATTAAATTTTTGGATCGACGGACCACAAAAAGAAATAGAGCAAGAACGAGCAAATTTCATGGCATTTTTAAATTCCTATCGTGAAGTTTCAGAAAAGACTAACTTGCATTTAGAAGCTACAAATCAGGACGAACTTGTTGAAGCAGCTTTGAAGGGAATGAAAACGTCAACTACTATAGTTGAAGGCGATAATGATGCTGTTGGCAATCGCTTTGATTTTGGTCCTTTTTCTTTAGCGGTTCCGAAAGAATGGCTTGAGATTGCGCCGCAAAAAGAAATGCGTGTGGCAGAATTTTCTCTTAAAGATAATAGTGAGTATACTGTAATTGCATTTAACTTTGGCCAAGTAGATTTCAATACAGAGGAAATTGTACAAAAAAATATTGATCGCTGGCGTAGCCAATTTGTTGAATTAAAAGAAGAAAAACGCATCTCCTTAGAGCAATCTAATTTAGCTCTAAGGTATTTTCGTGGTACTTTTTTCAAAAAAGAAAGTATGTTTTCGGAAGAAGGCAAAGAAATTGAGAACTTTTGTGTTTTAAATGCCGTCATTCCCTCTAGAGAAGGTCCTTTTTACTTTAGGTTAGAAGCGCCTCAGTCAGTAATTGACAAGCAATTGACAAATATGGTTTCTTTTCTTAATTCTCATCGCGCCAAAAAAGAAGTTGGTAGTTCAGAAGAAATTGACTTTGGAGAGTTTGCTTTAAGTGTTCCATCTTCGTGGGAAAAGATAGCTCCTTCATCAAATATGCGCAAAGCAGAGCTTCGTTTGCGTGATCATCCTGACCACACAGTCGTTGTGTTTCATTTTGGGAAAGATCAGTTTACTTCTTTGGACCAACGTACAAAAGAAAACTTTTCTCGTTGGAAAAAGCAGTTTGACAAAATAGACGCAGAAAAAGAAATCGAATTAACTGCGCCGAAATCTGCGCTTTTGTATTTAGAAGGTACTTTTTTTGTGAAACCGTTCCCTAAGGCCGATGGAAAAAAGACTCCTGGATATGTAGTATTAAATGCTCTTATTGATACAGTAAATGGGCCATATTTTTTCCGACTATCTGCTCCAAAAAAGATTGCTGATAATAATCTTGAAGACTTTAAAGTGTTCCTAAATTCATATCACCAGCATTCTCATGGTGACCATGATGATGAGCATCTTTTAAAAGAAGATGATGCTGATTTTGCCGATGTGCGCGAGCAAGCAGATGAACGCGAGCAAAAAGATGAGCAAGTAGTAGCTGGATCAAGCTCCACAGTAAAAATTAGTGGGTATTCCGTTACGGTTCCGGGTGCTTGGGAACAAGTTTCTCCAAAATCCAATATGCGTAAAGCCGAATTTCGATTGCGCGCGCATAACGAATACTCTATACCTGTTTTCCATTTTGGTGCAGATCAATTTTCTTCTTTTGAAGAAAGAGTGCAACAAAATGTACGCCGTTGGGAAGGGCAGTTTGAGAAGGTAGACAAAAAAGAAATGATAAAGTTAAGTAGTACAAAGGCTGCTCTACTTTATCTAAGCGGTACTTTTGTTGTCAAATCATCTCCTATGGCTCAAGGTGGTGAACCTACACCAAACTACGCAGCGCTTAATGGTGTAGTTGACACCAAAGAAGGGCCGTACTTTTTTCGTTTAGTAGCACCCAACAAAATTATTGATAAAGAACTAAATAACTTCAAAATGTTTTTGGAATCATTTAAGTAGTTGTAAATGCCATATATTTTAAATGTTGTTTATTTTATAGGTTTGATATTTGCTTTTCCTTTTATTTTGTATCGAATATTTGTACAAGGTAAAGATTGGCGAACACTTTTAGCGAGATTAGGTTTTTCAAAATATCCAGAGATTGATATCTGGATTCATGGAGTATCTGTAGGAGAAATAAAAGCGGCGCAGAGTCTGATAGCTTCTTTAAAAAGTATATATCCTGGAAAGCGCTTTTTTATTTCTTCTACATCAAGTAACGGTTTAAAAATTGCAAAAACTCTTTACCCTGAGGACACTGTTTCTTCTTTTCCTCTTGATTTTTCATGGTCTGTAAAGAGCTATTTACGAAAACTTTCTCCTAAACTGATAGTATTAGTAGAACTTGAGATTTGGCCTAATTTTTTATACTATGCTAAAAAATATAATAGTCGAGTGCTCCTAGTAAACGGTCGTTTTTCTGAAAGGTCTTGCAATCGTTACGCCTATTTAGGTAAGCTATTTCATAAAATGACCGGTAGTATTGATTATTTTTCGGTACAAAGTTCTCTGTATTCCTCACGTTTACAAAAACTAGGTATTGAAAAAGAACGCATTTCAATTACTGGAAATTTAAAATACGATGCTATTTCATTGCAGATTCCTAAAAGCGAAGAATTAGAAACTATAAAAGCTCAGTGTGGTATAAAGGAGCACCACTTACTCATCGTTTGTGGAAGCACTCATGATCCAGAAGAAAAAGCTCTTTTAAGTACATATAAAAAACTGACAAACGATTTTACTGATGTTCGCTTACTTATTGTACCACGTCACCCAGAAAGAAAAGAACGAGTTAGAACATATGCAAAAGAATTTGGTTTTGATCCGTATCTTTTAAGTGACCTTAATCAAAAGAGTGAGTTAACTATAAACGAAGTGATTGTTGGTGACACTATGGGGCAATTAGTTAGTTTATATGGATTAGCCAATGTAGTATTTGTCGGTGGAAGTTTAATTCAGCATGGGGGACAAAATTTTATAGAACCTGCGGTTCAAAAAAAAGCGGTTATTTGTGGACCCAACATGCAAAATTTTCCTGATGTCAAGTTATTTGTAGAAAAAAAAATTATATTGCAGATAAAATGTGAAGAAGAACTATACAAAGCCCTGTGGGATTTGCTAAAATCTCCTTCAAGAATTACAGATATAGGAAATCAAGCTGCTCTACAAGTAGAACAACTGCAAGGTAGTGTAGAGAAAAACTTGGTTTTTTGTAGAAAATTGTTAGATTTGTAAGAAAGCTAAAGGAATGACTAAATATCTTTTTACATCCGAGTGTGTAACTATGGGACATCCTGATAAAGTCGCAGACCAAGTATCAGATGCCATATTAGATGCTCTTTTAGAACAAGATCCAAATTCACGTGTTGCTTGTGAAACAATGGTTACTACAGGTTTAGTAGTAATCGCTGGAGAAATTACTACTAAAGCGCAAATCAATTATCAAGAGGTTGTACGCAAAACAATTCAAGATATTGGTTATACCGATCCTAATATTGGTTTCGATTACAAAGGCTGTGGAGTAATGGTAACGCTTGATAAGCAATCTCCTGACATTGCAGCTGGTGTAGACGAAAGTAGCGACAAAGAGCAAGGTGCTGGTGACCAAGGTATGATGTTTGGTTACGCGTGTAAAGAAACAGCCGAGCTTATGCCGTTACCTATTAGTTTGTC
This sequence comes from Candidatus Uabimicrobium helgolandensis, assembly GCF_041508025.1. NCBI lineage: Bacteria > Pseudomonadati > Planctomycetota > Candidatus Uabimicrobiia > Candidatus Uabimicrobiales > Candidatus Uabimicrobiaceae > Candidatus Uabimicrobium > Candidatus Uabimicrobium helgolandensis. The sequence goes on along the minus strand of NZ_CP165719.1, from coordinate 7,557,226 downwards.
GCGTAAACTAGCAAATAAACTAGCAGCTGTAAGACAAAGCGATGAATTATCTTATTTGAGACCAGACGGTAAAACTCAGGTAACTATTAATTACGAAGATGGTAAACCTATTTCCGTTGCCACAATTGTAATTTCTACGCAACATGCAAAAGGGGTGTCACAAGAACAGTTACGCAAAGATATGATTGAAAAGGTAATTCAACCAACAATTCCGAGCGAGTTGTTAACAGATAAAACGGTTTATCACATTAATCCTACAGGAATTTTTGAAGTAGGTGGTCCTCACGGTGATTGTGGTCTTACAGGGCGCAAAATTATTGTGGATACGTACGGTGGGATGGGGCGTCATGGCGGTGGAGCTTTTTCAGGAAAAGACGCATCTAAAGTAGATCGTTCGGCGGCTTACATGGCAAGATATGTTGCAAAGAATATTGTTGCAGCAGACCTTGCAGATCGCTGTGAAGTACAGTTAGCGTATGCAATTGGAGTTGCAGCTCCTGTTTCCATTAAAGTAGATACTTTTGGCACAGGTAAAGTAGCAGAAGAAAAATTGACATCTCTTATCGAACAAAATTTTTCTCTCAAACCAAAAGATATTGTTGAAAATCTTGGTTTACGTAGTCCTATATTTTTGCATACAGCGAAATATGGACATTTTGGTGGCGATTCTGAAAAGCTACCTTGGGAAAGAACCGATAAAGTTGATAGTTTAAAAAATGGTTAGAAGTTTGTGTAGAGTTGTACAAAAATTTGTAGGTACTTTGGTCTAGAAAAAAGTAACAAAATCCTCGCAGGTTTAGTTATAACTGAACTGAGAATATTTTGATACTTTGAGTGACAGATTATAGGAAATACAAATTTATAGCCAATTTTATGACAGATATGTTTTGTAGAAAGGAAATCGTAATGCCTAAAACAAGTAGACGTCGCAAGCGTATTAGCAAAGCAAACCATGGCGCGAGACCTGGTTGTGGTAGTGGTAAAAAGAGACTACGCGGTGCAGGCAAAAAAGGAAGCTAGTATTCCATAGAGTAAGTTATAAATGTTTAGCTTAGTTTTCATTTTTTAAGCTCTCGAAGCATGTAGCTCAAAAACTTAATACATAACGCTAAACAAATTAAAACCAAATTTATAGAGTACTTGTAAGCTTACTATGTGGTGGCTCAGTGTAGTCACCACACACCTAGAAAGTTTGTTGTGTGATTTTAGATGGGGAAAAAATGAAATCAAAAGAAAAAGATCCTTTTCAATTTTTTGATGATCAATCCATCACTCCCGTGAAAGAAAAGTCAAACGAAAATATACAAAAGCAACGCGAAAAATTTCAGGAACTGTCGCAGGAAGCTAGTTTAACCACTGAAATTAAAAGAGAACTTGAGGATACAAGATTACGTCGCAATAAAATTAAACAAATGTGCGAGACAAATGATATTGGTTTGACGGCAAAAATCAGGATGGGGATTGAGGGAGCGCAAGAAGACGAAGAAGAAAACATAGCAGATAAATATAGCTATGGATATGAAGAAGATAAGAACGATTCATCTAGAGATTCTCGTAGCGTTTGGACTAATTATATTAGCCCAACAGCTCAGATAAAGAAAAATTTAGCCAAAAAGTGGGAATCAGGTGAAGAACTAGGATTAACAGAGAAGATAGCACGTAGCTTACTTGTAAACAAGAATGAGGATGATGGAAAAGTTACTGTTGAAACAAGTGTTTTTTGGGATTTGTGTATTTTAGTTTCAGGTGTTGGAGCAACAGTAGGTTTAGCTTTTGCTGTTATATCTCTACTATAACTTAATGTAATTTTTTTGATGTAGATATGTTTATTTGTGTATTACCAATTTGGAAATATTGATCAAAAGGAATGATAAACGACATTTTCGAACCTTGTATTGCCATACCACTTGTTATTTCGCATGAGCTATCTGCAAATATTATTGTCCCATGAGTGCTTCCTAAGTCTTGTATAAAAGACTTCTTTAGCTCTTTGTCCATATAAACTTGTAAATGTTTTCTAGAAATACAATTGTCGTTTTCTATAACTATATAATATTCTGGTATTTGTTCTTCAGAAAAAAAATTCTGGTAAATTGTTGCCACATCAGTTTTCTTGATAAATTTCTTATCTTCAATATCTAGTATTCTTCCGATCAAAACTCGGCAAGGCGCATAAATGTTTACCATAGTTGTTAAGGATGATTTGAAGTTGTATAATTTTAATTGACTTGCATAACTAAAACGATTTTTGACTTTTGTTGTCACTATACGTGTTGTGTTTTGTGTTGCCAGTCTTTTTATAATAATATCAATAACTTCTGAAAATTCTTTAAATGTTTGGTAGCGTTTTTTTTTGTCTAAAGCTAAACCATATGTAAGAAATTCTTTTATAAGAATCATATTACTTTCAGATAAGTTACACAACATTTTTGAAGGTAAGAACTTTATTTCTGATGAAGGTAATCTTCCAACTGCTAGACTATAAAAAATTTGCACAATTAAATAAATTAATCGCTGCGAAGAACTTCGCCAACCATCTTCATCCTTCTCTGGTGGAGATAATTTTTCTTCTTCCTCATCTATTGTTTGATGTTGCGTATCGATAAAAAAATCAGTATCTTCAAAGTATATGCAAGATATAGCATGAGGTATATTTTTATAGTCCTTGCCTGGAAGAGCCTCTACACTCTCACTTAATCTTTTTGCAAAAACAATGGCTATTTTTATGTCAATTACTTGTGTGTTTTTGAATAGTGGTTCATAGTTGTCTTGCTTTTCTACGAAAAATATAGCCATTTTGCGTTCCAATTCGAAATTATTATTCTGAAAAGTTTCGCTACCAAACTAATCAGGTTACGGTTTTATTTACTTTTGCTTTACTGTTTTGTAAGTTGTGGATATTTATTAAGGGGCTGCTTCTTTGACGATAAAAAAACCGTCATTTCCTTGTCCTTGATATAAAGGAAATAAGATTCTACCTGAAAGAGGGGCTTTTATAGAACCGTTAATATCATTCGCTAGTGTTTCACCTTTTTCGATTTCTTGAAAGGTTCGGTACCCTGGAAGCATTGTAAATTTGTCATCTTCTTCTATGTGATGATGATAATGTACAGTGAGGTATTTCGGAAGACCATTACAAGATTTCATGAGTATTTTTTGCCATTTTTCTAACTCAGAGTTGTCTTTTTGAATTAAACCTAGATTGTTGAGCATAATCCACAAAAACGCAGAGGAGTTATCAATAGAGTCAAAAGCTCGGTTCTGCCCTGCTTCATAAGCAATAATTGTATGGCCAAGAGAATACACATAATAAATAAAAGTACCTTGAAGTTTTTTAGCTAAACCAAGAATATTCGGCACGTGTAAATTGGACACAAGTTGTTTGCTCTTTGGTTCATCAGCTATTAATGTAAATGGAGCTCCTTCGGCTGAAGTGGTATGTAAATCAAAAAATATTATTTGGCGGTTTTTATCTTTAAGAAACTCGTCTAATATCTCAATTATTTCTTTTTGTTCTTTTTCTTCTGGACAGACTATATCTTCGAAAGCTGTTTCTCTGGTTTTTTTTACATTGTCCATATACCATATACGGTTTAGGTCTTTATTTATATATCTTTTTTTTAATGAGAGAGCTTGTAAATGTCCAGCTATGGCGATAAACTCCCCGTTAAAATCTGTCTCTTTTAACTGCTTAGCAAATTTTTCTAAAGCAAGAACACCTGCTGGTTCATTGCCATGAAGACCCGACATTGCAATAACCACTGGGCCTTCTTTTTTTCCTTTGACGTGAACTAATACTCTATCGAATTTTTTTGAAGCGTCGTATTCTATTTTCTTGTTCATTAAAACTTAATCCCGTAATATTTGTTCTAAAAGTTGACCAGCTACGTTTACAAAATCTCTTTCTGTTACTACACCAAGTGGTTGTTTTCCCTTAACAACAGGCAAAAATGAAATTCGATTTTTTCGAAGTAATTCAATTGCCTTTAGAGTTGAAGTTTCAGGTGAAACAGTGATAAGACTTTTTTGCATGATGGAACTGACAGCGGAAGAATATATGTCTATTTTACTTTCATGACGTCCAAACAAACGAAGTATTCTTCTGTATGAAACAATTCCAACTACATTGCCTTCGTCGTTTTCTACAATGACGTGTCTAATATGGTTCCAATCCATTAGATTTGCAACCAGCTCAATGAGTTCATCTTCGTGTACAGTAAATATGTTAGTTGTCATAAATTGCCCAACAGTCATATAGTTATTTTTCCATTTACCAGCATCTTCGATACTTGCTAAAGGCCATTCATGAACAGGTTGTCCCGTTTTTTGGTTTTTAACCGTTGCAGAAGTTACTGCTGCAAGTACTTGGTCGGGAGTCCCCTGACTTTGAAGTTTATTTCGCGAAGCAAGTAGCCATTCTGCGCCGTTTGTTCCTTTTGTTACTCTTTTTTCTATAACTCCGAGATAGCGATCTATATCACTAGCGTCTATCCCATATTTTTCTAAACCGCGCTTTGCAAGAGGTATAAGTTGATCGCATATGAGTTTTTGAGCAGGAATGACTTTTCCTTCGATCCAAGTGAATTGAGCATCTAGCCCTAAGCGCGAGGCAGCAAGGAAATTTGCTTTCGCATCATCAAAATCCATTACTTCTGTAATGTCATCGTAAATATCACTCAGGCCACTCATCAAACCGAAAAACAATGCGGAGTTAGCCATTTCATCTAAAACAGTTGGCCCTGAAGGAATTACTCTGTTTTCTATACGAAGATGAGGTTTTCCGCTGTCACTAATACCATAACAAGGACGATTCCAACGATAGATTGTACCATTGTGTAACATAAGTGCTTTCAAGCGCGGTGGAATACCTTGTGCTAGTTTTTCAAAAGGTTTCTCTTTCCCTATATCTTCTGCGCCTAGAAGTACCCTAAAACGGGCTATATTATCTTTAAATATTTCGAGTATTGATGATTGGAGCCAATTGTCGCCAAAACTAACGCGCGATGTGCGATTATTTAATTCTAATCCAGGGTTCCTTGTGTCTACAGCTTGTTGGAAAACAGCAATTCTTGTTTCTTTCCACAGTCTACGTCCGAATAACATCGGAGAATTTGTTGCTGCTGCTAGGACTGGTGCGGTAATGGTTTGAGCGAAATTGTATAGTTTTGCAAATTCATTAGGGCTTACCTGAAAGTGGACTTGAAAACTAGTGTTGCATGCTTCAAGCATGATAGAATCATGGCGAACAATTAATTCGTCTTTTCCTCGCATTTGGAATTGATATTCACTTTTACGCAAACGATTCATTGCGTCGTTTAGTGCAAAATATCGCGGATTTTGCGTCATATTTTCTAGACCAAGGTCTGATTTTCTTAGTGTAGGCAATATACCCGTCATAATAAATTCCGTGTCTATTGCGCTTGTCACTCCCCTAAGATGATCAAGAAGACCGTTAAGTTGCTGTTCCATTTTTCGCAGGCAATCGCCACCAAATACAACAGGATCTAAGTTTGCTTCTATGTTAAATTTCGCGAGCTCGGTTGTGAAATGCTCATCTTCTACTGCTTGTAGTATTTTTTCTGCTACAGGTGCTGGCCGCCAAGCGTTATCAACTAAAAAAAGTTCTTGCTCAGCACCAATTCTACGAATATTGGTCTCAAAAAAATCAGGAGTACTTAGCATTTCTTCTAATGCTCTAAGGTCTTCTAACACATGCTTCATAAAATGGCGCAATTGTTTGGGATCGTTTTCGTTGCGAACATTTTGCTCACCCATTTTTTACCTCACCTATTTTTTATAAAATTTGTAAAAGGAGAATGAGAAACAACTGGTTGCTTTTTAGGTATATGGAATATGTTCCTTTTACTTGACCTTTATGCATCAGTGTTATTTCTTATTTATAGAAATAGACTATGCGCATTCAAAATGCCTAACTGATGGATAAAGTACCAGCGTAAAATTAAGTATATTATTTATTTCCACACACCTTAGTACATACAAATCAAAAGTTTTACACATTCTAACTTGTACTTTTGAATGTTTGTGTCGTTACTTTTTAGTTATAGTACTACAACTGAACACTCAAATTATCTGTGTCATAATGAGAAATAGTTTATGAACCAATGTACTTAGTTTTTAGCAGAAGGGTTGACTCTCTTTTTAAATTCTTGTTGGATAAACTTTTGCAGTTCTGGTATTGCTGTTTTTTGGCGTTGCTCTAGCCATGAAGTTTTTTGTTGTTTTAGTATAATTTTTATTGTTGAGGTACAAACAACTAGATTGATTCCATCTACTTCTCTTGTTAAATGCTTATATTTTACTAACATTGCTAAAGCGTCTTCACCTTTTTTTATTAGTTTTCTTGCCGCTTGAGTATATTCAAAAAAATTAGATGATGTTAATGAAATAATAAGTTCGTATATTTCTTTATTATCCTCTTTTTCTGGATATGCATATACTCCGGCTACCTGGATGTCTTTTTTTGGTGCAAGACAGCTAGTTGCAAAAGTAAGTATAAAAAAAAGTATGTATAAATTTTTTGTAATCATAACAAACTAAGACGCTCCATATCTTAGGAATTTACCAAATTTTACAAGGAAATAAGTTCCGTTAACAGTTTTTCTAGTTGTGTTGTTGATATTGGTTTTGACAAAAAGTGACATAATTCGTTTTGTGGAATATTCTTAATTTCTTGTGCGCATAAATCGTATGGAGTAAGAATGACGACTGGAATATCTTCTGCCATTTCAAAAAAAATGCGGAGTTCGCTGTATAAACAGCTAATAGAATTCAAATCTAAAACCACAACATCCGCTTGCCCAAACCTTATCTTCTCAACTAATTCTTCTGTTTTTTGCAGTAGAGTGAGATTAAAGTTGTGGTTGTTTAAAAGTCTGTGTAGTGCATTTCCAGAACCTTTATCTGAACTATAAAGAAGTAGTTGGCTCACTATAAATTTACTCCAGTACACAAATTATGTTAATCTTACTCCAACACAAAATTATGGGAATCATAACTTGACTTTTGCTAGCGCATTGTTATAGAATTTCACTACAACATATCGTTTATTATAATCTTAATAAATTTAAACGAAAATGTACTGTATTAGTCAAAAAAATTCATCAAACGTATACAATCTATAGAATGCATCAATCTAGACAATAAGGCAAAATATTTTTAAAACATAAAATTATGTTTGTTTTGTTTTGTATCTATTTTTTTAATTGAGCTAGGCATTTAGGATAATACAGAAAAGATTTTGAAATTTGATGAACAATCATCTCTAAATTTAAAAATATTGCAATATTTTTTTAGATAAAACTCACAATATATTTTAGTACTTATTATACATAATGTTGACAAAAACACACGAAAAATATTTGAAGCAACTACACCAAAAAAAATACCGCAAAATTTCTCAAGAATTTCTTGTTGAAGGTATAAGAATTTGTGAAGAAGTTATTACTTCAAATTACAAAATAGAACAAGCTTATTTTTCAGACGAGCTTTTAAAAAACACTCGTGGAAAAAAACTAGCAAGCAAAATAATAGAAGAAGGTATCCCTACTATTACTCTTGCACAGAATAAAATATCCAAACTATGTACAACAAAGACACCATCACCTATTATCATACGTGCTAAGCAAAAAAAGCATGCACTTGATTCTTTATGTGGAAGTAAATTTGTTGTGTTAGAAAATGTCGCAGATCCAGGAAATGTAGGTACAATTATTAGAACAGCAGAGGCCTTTAACTGGGACGCCGTTATTCTTATCGGAGAAAGCGTTGAAGTCTATAATCCTAAAACTGTTCGTTCAACTATGGGGTCATTATTTCGCCAATCGGTTTTTTATTCATCTACGGCTGATGTTTTGTCCTGTTTTGAGGACATAGGTGTATCCTATATAGTCACCTGTGTTGATAATGGCTTAAATCCTCGCTCTATAAATGTTCCTTGCAAACGAGCTGTATTTTTAGGAAGCGAAGCGCATGGGGTTAGTTCTATTATCGAGAAAAGAGCTCACCACAAAGTGAAAATACCAACGCAAAACGTCGAGTCTCTAAACATTGCTATTGCAGGAGGAATACTGTTATACTTGTATTGTTAGTTTTTGAGGTAAAAAGAATTTTCAAACAAATATAAATTATTTACAGTCTTAAATAGAGTGTGCTCCTATTTAGGTTTTACAAAATTCAGGTACTTCAAATAGTGACAAAGTTTTGAAAATGTGCGATTTTATTAGACTATTTTTAAAACAACAACTTGGTATCTGTAGACTCTTATTTATAGGGATATAAACAGGAAATGTTTTGAGATTTTTAAATATAATCTTGAATTTTTCTTAAAATTTGGAACTATTTTTGCTGTAACAAGGTTGTCGGACGAATTACTTTTGGAAATTACAGTAGAAATTTTAGCTTAGCTGTAGTTAGATAACCAATTGTAGTGTTAGAATCTAATCAATGTCTTGATTTTGTTAGGTTCTATTGAGGACGGCGAAAATAATGAATTCTTTTAGCGATCAGTGTTATTTCTCAATAACTTTATGTATCTAAAAGAATACTCAACCTATATTAAAATAGACTAGCATTATTTTCCGCCATATTCTTAAAAGCGCGCCGCTCAAGATAGATTCGAGGTAAAACAGGTTAAGTTCACAGATATTATGTGGCAACCTCCCCCGCTATTAAACATGGGGTATCCTTGTTACAACACGATGAAAGGATGTAATATGAAGCACCTGGTAATTGCAATCGTTGCAACATTCGTATTGACAGGTTGCTATCTCAACTCTACTAACAACGCAGCAACAACGCAAAAAAATATGTCAAGAGTAAATGAACACGAATTGGGCAAAATATCGTACGCAAAACGCGATTATTCGCGCGCTGTACAGTATCAAACTCAGTGGCTTATCAAATACCCTGACGATGCACATGCTTATGTTGAAAGAGGGTTGGTATATAGTAAATTAGATAAGAGCGAATCAGCAATTTCTGATTTTGCCAAGGCAGCAGAATTACTGCCTAATGCTTTAAAACCTCGTATCTATGAATGTGCTGAACTCTCTAAAGTAGGAAGAGGAAGCGAATCGCGGAGTAAGTTAGAAGAGATTATGGCTGATGCCAATTTTTCAAGAATTTCGCCATACGAAAAATTTTTAGCGTATTCTTTGGATGGACAATTTAAGATAAAAGCTGGTACACACGGTGAGGCTTTGCCATCTTTGAATAATGCTATAAGAACCTTTAATAGCAATGCTCATGTATTTGTTGCTAAGAACAGCCCCTTTATAAATCGCTTAGTTGTGTATAATCGCGCTGTCGTATATAACAAAATGGGAGATTACGCCCAAGCTGCTAACGATATGGAGTCATTTGTAAGAATAAGCCAGAAGGCAAATCTGCGACTTGGCTCAAAAGATTATGCTCGTCTTGCTATTGCTTACTATTTAGCAGAAGAATACGATAAGTGTAGAACTATTCTAAAGTATGTTTCGCCTCAAGACAGAGAAATGTTATACAACACTTTAGAAGATGATATGTTTTTAGAAAGCAAGTAGGATTTTTATATTGAAATTGGGAATGAAACATTTCCCGTAATTCGGTACTTTAAGCATTAGCTTTGTTACTTTTGAAGTTCATAACAATGTTATACTTTCAAAGCTATTGCCTAAAACAATTTGAATTTTACAAAAATCTAAATTAGGGACACGCCCTGAATATTTGCAAATTGAATTAAGTTAACTACGAAACTAAGGAGTTTAAAATGCGGTATTTGTTGAATGTATGTGCGCTTATTCTTCTATGCCTCTGCTTTATCCCTGCATTTGCTCAAGAAGATACGATCCAAGAAAGATTGGAACGTAAGAAAAGAAATTTTGAGAAAGATAAAGCCCTAGGAGAGTTGGGTAAGGTCCGATCTGGGGTAATTCCTAAAAAATGGTCTATCAAAAAAGAAGTGGAAACTATTGAGAAATCTTTAGATAGCTATGATCCACTTATCGAATCTCTTGAAGAAGCAAATAGTGATCTTAAAAATGATTTGGCGAACTATCTAAAAAATCCAAACAATAAAGTTCTTGCAGCCAAAATTACTCATAAAATGTCAAAATATGCGAAAAAAATAGTGTGGAACGTTGATAAAATAACAAGTTCTCAAGACGTTTTACTATCTGTTTTTACGGAATTAAATCGCAAGCTCAATAAATTTAATCGCGAATTGTTATATAAAAACAACGATTTAAAAGATCAAGTAAAGCGTCATAAGAGTGAAGAAAAGAAGTTAAACAACCAACTCATTCGTCTAAGTAAAAAAATCAAATCTACGGATGATCCTGCCGAAAAAGATAAACTCACTCGTAAATTTCGCAGCACTTATCGTAAATTCAATATAAATGCTCGTTACAAACAAGGACTTTCTCGCAATCAGGAAAACTACGAAGCTTTAACAAAAAATCTTGGGTCTTTAGTGAAGATGTTTTCTATTCTTCATCAATCCTTTAGCTCGTTGATTGAGAACCTAGAGGCAGAAAAAAATTATTTGTTAGATAATATACGTTTGCAAGCAGATTCTTTACACGTGCAAAGATTGGTACACGAAGGAATTACCGATGGTAGTCGCGCTGTTGTAAATGTGACAAGAAAACTAGCGACTTTGTATGCTCAAGTCGAAGGATTTGCTAAAGTACACGAAAAGATTAATCGCGATATGTCAAGATTTTCTGACACTAGCAGAATATTAAATGTTGTTGTTGATGAACTTGAGAGAGCTCCTTTTCAAGCCAATCAACCTTTAGTTGATGCAATTGATCATTTTGCAGAACAAGAAGAAGACGATGATGATGATGATGAGGAGAATGAATAATGAAAAATTATTTTTTAATGATGTTGCTAGTTTTCTTTGTAAGTACTAGTTCATGGGCGCAAGAAGAAGATCTTTCCGATGTTTTTGAAGAAGTAGGTTCTGAAGAAGGCACAGTCGAAATGGAAGAAAGTCTAGATCTTGACGAGCCAGAAATGATGGAAGAAAAACGCGAAGTAATGGACGAGAAGCATTTTGAAGAACAAAAAAACATCCGTGAATTTGCAGAAACGCTAGACACCCCTAAAAAGTCAGCTCTTGATTCTTTACCTCAGGTTAATGAAGAGGAAAGTAAAGAAATTAGCCGTCTTTTTGAAAAAGCAGCGAAAAACTATAATGATATTTTAGACAATCGCCCTGAAGCAGAGATGCGAACTAACGAAAAACGTTTAAATGCAAACAAAGGACTGCTAAAACAAAATCGCGATAAACTTGCGACAAGCCAAAGTGATCTTCGCCGTGTAAAGTTGGCTTATATCAAGCGATTCTTAATACTAAAAAATTCATATAAAAGAGGTGCGTTTACTAAGGCAACTTATGATTTAGAGCTAGCTAAATTAGCAAAATCATATGAATTTAAAGTTCGCTCTTTAATTGATGATACTACCTTCTACAAAGGTGAAACAAAACAAACTAAAGAAAGAGTAAAGGCTCTTGACGAACTAAATCGCATTAATCGCATTATGAACCCTAAAAAAGCAGCAAAAAGTCAAAAAAAGAAAAACAAAAAGCCACTTACTGAGCTTGAAAAAATGATGAAAAAAGTTCAATCTACAGGCGATTGGTATGATGTAAAAGATGTATGGGATGCCCCAGATCGTAATTAATATAGTAGTTTAAACTATTGTAGCTCCTTATTTCGGAAATTAGAGCGTACTGTATCTTACCAAAACTGGTATAGAACAGTACGCTTTAGGGCATGCCCTAATCGTATTTCCCATAATTCAGTACTTTTAAACACAAGCTTTGTTACTTTTTCAACACATAGCGGTATTATTTGTTTTCAAAGTATCTCGTTACTGTTTAAAATAGCTCGAATTTTGTAAAATCTAAATAAGGACACGCCCTAACATAGTGTTTTTTTAGAATGGTTTTTCTATGTTATACCCATACATTCAAGAAGCTGGTCTACCGTGGATGTTACCGATTATATTTCTTTCTTTTATCGGTTTGTCAATCAATATTGAAAGAATTTGTTATTGGATTACACAGAAACATAAATCAAAGGGAAGAAAACAGAAATTACAAAAGATTTATGCAGAACCATTTTCCGCGGATACGGTAATAAAAATATGCCGCAATACCCAAGATAATCTTTTGCAAGTTATTGGGTATTTTGTTGTAAACTACAATGCTATGACATTAGAACTTGCAGAAAGAAAAACTTTGTTGTTTGCTGACAAAAAAGTAAGTGAGAGCCGGCAGTTTTTAGATATACTTTCTCTTATTGCAAGTATTGCTGGAACCTTAGGACTTATGGGAACAGTAGTAGGGATTTCTCAAAGTTTCAAAACATTAGCACGTGAAGATCCAAAAGGGTTAGCAGCTTCCTTGTCAACAGCTATGTATACAACAATTGGCGGAATTATTTTATTTTTAATGTCGTACTTATTTTTATTTTTCTTCGAAAAAATAGCTAATCATTTTGAAGATAGCATTGATGAAAATATTCAGAGAATTAAGGATTGCTTGGAAGACGGAGAAAAATCTCAACCAATTATTTTCCAAGAAAAAGAACCGATTGCCGCTACATTAGAAGAACCTACACCTCAAAATATTTCCTCTCCAGAGATAGAAGAAAAAGTGGGAATGTATGAAAAGGAAGCGTAGACGCAGACGTCGAGAACAGCAATCAGGTATGTCTACAGAGATGATGGTGGATGTACTTTTTATATTGCTAATATTTTTTATTTTGATTTCGAATATAAAGAAAGACAGTGTCAAAATTAAAACAGCGAAAGTTGACAAACAAAAATCTGCTGGCTCTGATAAAAAAACCAAAGAGCATGTTTTGACAATTGATAAAAAAAATATCATTTATTTCAATGGTAAAAAAATATCAATGAAAAAGTTACTTACTTCTTTGAAAAAGGCTAAGAAAGAAACGCCTAAAGAGTTTGTTCCAGTCATCATGTTACGTACGGATGCTAATTCATCAAGCGGAAAATTATTAGAAGTCTTTCTTCATCTTAATCAAGCTGGTTTGTCAGATAATGTTCAATGTGAAGTAGATAATAACCCATAGTGAGAAAAAAATATGAAATTCTTACATCAACCTAACATAAAACACTATGCTATTTTTTTAGTAGTTTCAGGTGTTATTCACTACGTCTTATGTTTTTGGCCCGTCGACAAAAAAAAAGTAAAAGTAAAAGTTAATGTAGCAGCCGCTATTAAAGCAGCAATTAAGAAAAAAGACACAAAACAGCCAGCAAAGAAAAAGAAAGCTGAAAAAAAACCGGAAAAAAAGCCGGAAAAGACTGTTGATCTCAAGAAGAAAAAAGACAAAGAAGAGCTCATTCGTTACCGTGAAAATTTAGAAAAAAAATTGCGTAATGAATTACTAGAAAAATTAAAAAAGATAGAATCTGAAAAGAAAAAAGAAGTAAAAGAACTAAAAGAAGAGTTGGTTAAAGATCAACAGCAGAAGAAAAAAATTCTCGAACAAGAAAAATTACAGCAGCAAAAACTCAGTCAAGAAATGTTTAAAAAGCTAGCGCAAATTAATCAGAAAATGAATGAATTAAAAAAACAAGAGCAAAAACAACAACAACAATTTACTGAAAAAATGCAAGAAGTAGAACAAAAAAACGAAGAAAAATTGCAAGAAAAACTTGCTAAGATTGAGAAAGACAATCGCAAAGAAATGCAGTCAATACAGCAAAAAGTAAAAGAAGAGCAACAAAAGCTGCAAAAGCGAAAAACTCAAATGGATATGCTAGCCAAAAAGCAAAAGCAAGAGATTATAAAGACAAGAGAAGAACGAGAAAAACTTAAACAACAAGAAGAAAAAAACCGTAAAGAGCTCGCTCTTTACAAACGTAAGTTAGCAACTGCTGTCAGTAAAAAAATGCGCCAACAGCAAAAGGTAAATCGTGCTAAAATTCAAAAAACATTGGACGAAGAACGCAAAAAATTAGCTTTAGAAAAAAAGAGATTAGAGAACGACATATTAATACAAAAGCGCGCATTGGAAAATGCACAACGTTTATCTAAAAAAAGCCGTCGCAAAAAAGAACGTGAAATTATTAACAAGCAGTGGAAATTTCTAGAAAAAGTACGTGTTGATTCTCTTGAAGAACACCAAAAATATATTCGCAATTTTTCAACAACTTCAAAGGGTGATACGGTAGTTCCAGCACTCAATTTTTTTGATAGTCGTTTTTCAGCAGTGATGGAGAGTGCCACTGGCTTTCACAAGATGGAGCTTATTGCCTATCCTTCAAGCATGTCTTATTTCATCAAAGTAAATCTAAACGAGCGAAGTACCTCAAGACGCTATATTAAAAAGTCCGATGAATCGTATTTTCGCAGATTTAATGAAAGAACAATTGATGTTTCTTCTGAAGTTCTGCCGCAAATTTCTCGCGAAATTAAAGAAGGTGGTATCTATAGTTATCGTGATGGTAAACTAAATTTCTTTATGTTGTTACCGCATAACACAGCAAAATACTTGGCCTGGAAAGAAACTACTGTTTGCAAAAAATATGGCTATGATCCGAAAAATGTACGCGTTTGTAATAGTTATTTTAGTAAAACGCGCCATGGTCATTGGAGTCTTATTGTTCGCAGTCTGGTGCTAAAAGGAGGCAAAACAGTTAGTGTGGAAGATTTTGAGGAACGATGGTAAAGATGAAAACAAGGGTAATTAAATCAATTACCCTTGTTAGAAAACAACAATGGAATAATTTAGTAGAAAAAGATAACCCTTTTACACGTTATGAGTTTCTAAAAGCACTAGAAGTATCTGGTAGCGTTGGCGAAAAGAGTGGTTGGATTCCTCACTATATAATTGCAGAACAAGATGACAAGCTCGTAGGTGCTATTCCTTTGTATTTAAAATATAACTCGCTTGGAGAGTATATTTTTGATTGGCGATGGTTAGGACTATATGAACAATTTGGTATTAACTATTTTCCCAAATTTGTGATTGCAGTGCCGTTTACTCCTGCTACAGGGAAACGAATCCTTGTAGATTCGGAACAAATATTTGAGGATGTTGCAGGAACTATGCTTCATCTACTAATGGAAGAAGCGCAGAAAAAAGTAAGTTCTATTCATTGGCTCTTTATCACGGAATTTGAACGCTCGTTTTTAGAAAAACATAATTTCATTCCTCGTTCTACCTATCAATATCATTGGCACAATGAAAACTACCAAAACTTTGATCACTTCCTCCAAAAATTCAAAGCCAAAAAACGCAATCAAATAAAAAGAGAACGACGTGTGGCAAACGAAGTAGATATTGAAATTCGCAGCGGTAAGGATTTAGACCAAGAGCATTGGGAAAATATGTATGAGTTTTATCTCATGACGATAGGAAAAAAATGGGCGTATCCATATCTAACAGTTGAATTTTTTGATTATATTGCCAAAAATTTCTGTGATCAAGTGGTGATGATACTTGCTAAGAAAAATGGAAGTTATGTGGCAGGATCTCTTAACTTTCGTTCTGGCCAACAGATGTACGGGCGTTACTGGGGATGCACTGAAAAACATTATGATTTACATTTTGAACTGTGTTATTATCAATCCATAGACTACTGTATTCGTAATAATATTATACTTCATGAAGCTGGTGCACAAGGACAACATAAAATTTGCCGCGGATATTTACCACACTATACATATAGCGCTCACTGGATCAAAGATCCTGCATTCTCCCAAGTTATTTCTACTTTGGTGCTAGAAGAAAACAAAATTGCCAAGGATGATATTGCGGAATTAGCCAAAATGTCGCCTTTTCGAAATGAAAGTACGAATAATACTAGCTTTGTTAGAAAGTAATCTCAATAATGACTATTTTTGCTTTTCGTGTTTAAACTGAAGCGAAGAAGTATCAGAAACAATAGACTTAATTTGCCGTTTTATTTTATTAAATTCACGGCCATCTTTTGTGTGTATAACAACATAAGATGTTGGGCTTGTAGGTGAACTTATTAAGGTTATTTTTTCTTGTAAAGATAGGTCATTCTCAACGAAATTCTTTATTTGCTGGTCGATTTTTCTTGCTGCATATCGATCTTTCAATATCGGGCCTGCCCAAAATACAGCAATTAAACCCACAATTAATAAAACAACAACGTAAAATATCTTATCCCCGTTGTTAGAATCCATATTAAATTTCCTTTTTTTCTTCTACAAGAGGGTTTAATCCGGGGTTTGTAAGAGAATTGCGGTTTACCCCGTGTGCATAATACGATTTTGTGTAGTACATTCCATAATAGTTATAATAACTAAGTTGTGAAGAATAAGACCCTTTTACATCATTCAGAATAATACCTTGTAAATTAATTTCTAGCGAATGCAAACGTTGAATAAGTTGCCTTACCATTCGTTTAGGTGTACGGTGTACGGTAACGACGAATAGTAATCCACTTAATTTTTGCCCTAGAATAAATCCATCAGTGGTAATTCCTATTGGTGGTGCGTCAATAAGTATGTAGTCATAATCATATTCTAGTTCTACTATTAGTTCCTTGATATTACTATTATGGATTGTTTCGTAAGGGTTAGCAGGAATTTTTCCTGAAGTGATACAAGAGAGGTTTTGATTGATGTGATGAATTACTTCTTTAGAGCTAACTTCTCTTCTTAATAACTCAGAGAATCCTTTTCCTTGCTTTAAATTAAAAAGACGTCTTAATCTAGGTCTACGTAAATCGCAATCGATAAGTAGTACTTTTTTGTTTGATGCCGCAAGTGTCAAAGCAAGATTACAAAAAATGGTTGTTTTACCATCTTGTGCCAGCGCACTACTAATGACAAATGTTTTGGTATTTAGTTGTTCTTCAATGTGAAAAATTGAGGTACTCACTGCACGAAAGGCTTCTGAAACATTGGTGTTTTGTACTTCTTCTACTGCATGCGTTGTTTTACCTAAGAATACCTTTGGGGAGATAAATGGAATAAATCCCATGATACGTGCTGGAGTAATCTGTTGTATTTCTTCGACTGTTTTAATACTTTGATCTAAAAATTCAATTAGAAAAATACATACAGCTCCCGAAATGAATCCGAGGAAGATACCGATAAGATAGTTTTGAGTCCTGTTAGGGCTAAAAGGAGTTGTTGGAATTCCTGCACTGTCAATTGGGCGTAAAATATCAAATTGATATGAACGTTGACTATCGTATTTCTTCATCTTTTTTTGGTAGTAACTAAATTGCTCACGTAGTAGTGAAAGATCAGCAATAATATCTTCGTAAGCTACGAATTTTTGGTGAAATGATAAATTCTGTTCTTCTAGTTGACTGAGCATTTTGGTTAAACGTCTTTTTTTATTTTGGAAATCTATATATTGTTGTTCTTGGCGCACGATGATAAGTTTTACATGTTGAAATATTTGTTTTTCGACCTGTTTGACGTTCTTTTTTGCTTTTTTAACTAATGGGTGCGCTTCTTTGTAGCGAATTCTTAAGTCGCGGAGTAAATTTTCGTAGGTAAATTTTTTCTTTTGTAGGTCGTTAATAATTTCATTTTTCATAAAAAGATCAAAAGTAAGAATTGTGTTTAAGCTCTTGGATTTTTTAACTTTTAAACATTTTTGGTACATAAACTCTACATCTATCATAGACATATTCAAATTTTGTAAAGCATTTTTTACGGAGTCAACACGAGAAAGCGCTCTTCCACCTTGTTCTTGGGTATATGTTCGAATTTCAGGATTTTCTTGTTGTAATTTTACTAATATATCGCGTTTTTCCCGTATTTTTTTTTGTAGTATCGGAACTTCTTTTTTGAGCCAATCTAGAACACCATCCTTAGTATTTTGAATCTGCTGTTCGTTTTCTTTTATAAAAACGTCTATATATAAATTTGCGATGTATGCTACGTTTTCGGGATTTTTTCCTGCACAGCGAATATACAATATATCGGATTTGTCGCCCGTTAAAACACTAATTGTTGCTAGGAGTTGGCCTGCAGCTACTTCTTTTCTATTTTTTCCAAAAAATGATAAGCATATTGCTTCTGGTATGCGCTCAAGAACTTTTTTAGCCATAGAGCGACTTCGTAAGATAGCAACCTGCGTAGACAAATGAGTTGTATAATAAGATGTTTGTTCAATAGGAAGTCCCTGAGAATTCTTCTTTGGTGTAATCACCGCTACTGAAGCTCCTGATTGATACATATTTGGTAAACGAGTAGTATAAAATATGGAAATAATAAGCCCTACAGCGCTACAAATAATCACAAGAAACAAATGTTTCCTTAAAATAGCCCAGTAGCCCAGCAGGTTCATTTCGGTGTCCATTTCAGGACGAAATTCTTCAGTGATTGCTGGTAGCATAGGATTTGAATTCATATATGGTACTGATAGATTTGTTTCCGATTTACTCATTTTATACATCCGAAGACATGATTAATTTTTGAATTTCATTTTTTAAATTGTCATCGATAACTTCATTCTTTTCAATTGTATCGATGGCTTTTTCACAATAGTTTCTAACTTCATTAAAGTTTTCTAGTTCAAAGTGTAATTTCGCTGTATCAAATAATAAAGAAACTTTTTCTTCAGGGCTACAAATTTTATTTGCGCAGACTATTGTTTTTTCCATTACCGAAATCGCATTTTCGCAATCTTCACTTTTTTGATATGCAGTACTTAGTTTGCGAAATATTTCTATTGTTTCTCTAGATGCCGTGATAGTTTCACGCAGTTCAATATCTTCTTCATAGTAGGTGATGGCGCGCTCATAGTTATCGAAGTTCATGTGGTAATCACCAAGCGCTTGTAACGATTCACTTAAAGATAAAATGCATTTATTGTTTTCTTCTTCAATGTTCTCTAATTGATCCGCGCAAAATTCTTTGATTTTGTCATATAGATAACAAGCTTGTCGTAAACTTGCAATAGAATCTTCGTATGAAATGTCTTCGATTTTTCCTTCTTGCCATTTATTTTGCGCTAGGAAGTGCAGTACGTCAAAAATATTTTCAGAAAAAGAAGTTTTATCTTTTGCGCTAAGAAAATTTTGATAGTGATCCCAACAAGTATTGTAAAGTTCTTTTTCACAAATAGTGAGAGTATCATTTAAGTTAAGCTGTTCGCAAGCATCAAAAAGTTTTTGATATGTACTTATTATTTTCGAAAAAGAATTTTGTTTTTTATAGAGGTTAATTAGCTGTTGTAGGCAAAAAATATGATCGATATTTTCATTTTTCTCTTGTGCTGTTTCGTAAAGTTCTAAAGCTCTTTCATAAAAAGTTATGGCTTTAACAGTTTGGTTATTTTTCTCTAGTAGATTTGCTAAGAAATAGGTTTCTAAAGCAAAAAATTCATCGCGATCTTTGTCTATTTCTAGCATTTTTTGAAAAAAATCAATACCTTTTGAAAACAACTCTGGGTTACTGTAAGCTTCATGAAATTTAATAAGAGATTTACGCAATAAGTCAAAATCTGGAATAGAGCGCGCAATACTCATTGTTTTTTCTAAAGATTTTAATGCTTCTGAAAATTCGTTTTGTGCAAAGTGTATTCCAGATATACGTATTAAAGTATTGGCGATTTTGGAAACGTCCTCTGCTTCTTCATATAGTACAAGTAAAGCATTTAAGTTTAATAATGCGTCTTCATATCTTTTTAAACTCATGTACGTTTCTCCCATTTTTTGAAGCGTATTAGGATTTTCTCGTACAGGAGTGCTGTCTTTTTCTGGTATATCTAATGGCAAATATGTATCTGAAAAAGCATCTTTTTCTGGTTGTTTTGAAATTTTTTGTTCTGTTTTACTTTGGTCTTCTTTTTTATCTTGCTCGTCAATCTGTAGTGGTTGATATTGAGAATCATTATTTACTGTTTGCTGGTCGGCAAGTTGTTCCTCGCGCTCGTGTTGATCACGCAAATCACAAATACTTACTTGAGTAGAGATAACATGTTCATCTTTACCTTGGGCTCGATAACATTCACTTAGCATTTCAAGAAAAGCAATATGCTTTTCAAAATCATCCATTTTGGCGCACATCTCGGAACTCTTTTTAAGGTGAAGCTCCGCCATGTCTTCTAATTCTAGAGAACTATAGGCTCCCCACAGATTTTCTGCTAGCTGTAGATATAAATTTTTACTTGCGAGACTGTAAGCTACTTTCATAATTTCTTCTATATAATCACAACTTTCGAATTCAAAATTGTTTGGATTTTCTAAAAGTAGTTTCCATACAGTGTTTAATTTTTCTAAAGTAGAAAGAAATGATTCTCCTGCGTGTGCTGCAATATAAACGCTACAAGACCAGGAATAATAGAATAAGGATTTTCCATGAGATTCTAATTGCTTAAAACGCAAAGCCATTTGTGATAGGAAATACGCCATATTCTTTTTTGAGATATAAGGTTCGGATGTAAGAAGAAGCTGCTCACAGAATTCTATCCCATATAAACTATCGTTTGCATTAAACAATTGAAAAACAGTAGATCGTAAAGCAGGAATATCTTTTTTGCTTTGTTGGAGGATAGTGACAAATAGTTCTTCTATCTTACTTATGTGTTCCGTAAATCTTTCGTGACGATTAAAATAAGGCTCAGCGCTAAATTCATATAGATTTTCGTTATATTTTTCTTGGTATATGCCTTTTGCGTCAATAGCAATAATATCTTTGAGAAGATTAGTCGCAAATAATAAGTACTCTAGAGCAATAGTATATTTTTCTAGCTGCCAATAAAATTTAGACATAGAACACAGTGTAAAAATTTCTAAATAATAACTATGTACTTCTTCGTGTTCACGAGCAGAATTTTGCCATTTGGTGATCGGAATAAGCAGCACGTTTTTTGTTTGGCGGCTTGTTTGACAAAATTGAGTGATAGAATTGTAGCATTTTTTAGCGTCGGGATACTTATCGGTCGCAATATATATATAGGCTATTTTTAGAAGATGGATGTTTTTGCGATACCAATGATCTGTGGTATTACAAGCATGGTACAAACAATCAAGAGCTTCTGGCCATTTTTTTAATTGTGTAAAATTTTCTCCCAGAAAAAAATAGACCTCATCTTGAGGTATTTGAGTATTTTCATCCAAAACAGAAGCTGCTTTTTGTAAATACTCAACAGACTTGTTGTACTGTTGTGATTTGTTGTACCATAGACCAACAGTAAAAAGATCTCGATAGCGAAGCTCTGGAGTATAAGAGTCTTTTTTTATTTCGATAGCTTTCAAATAATAGCCTATCGCTTCTTTAAAATCTTCTAATTGATAGTATATGTGCGCTACTTTTTTCAAATGCGACTCTACCATCTTGGTATTTCCTATTGCTTCTTGAATTGCAATGTTTTGGCGAATGCATTTTACAGCTTGTTCGTGATTATCTTGTTCTTGATATAATGAAGTTAGGGTTTGCAATATTTCTGATGCACGCGCTTTTTTACTGACTAAGTAATAAGTAGAGAAAGATTTTTCGAAATATTGGATTGCCATATCTTGCTGACCAAACTTCTTATAAAGATCCCCTAGTGAAGCACTATAACGAGCAACCTCTTCTTTATTGTTTAATTGCGACATCATGTTCACTGCATTTTCAATACGAGCAATCGCAGCTTTATATTTTTCAGTTGCAGCATAAACCATACCGAGATTATACATTTCTTGTGCAATATCTTTTCGTTTACCTAAACGTGTTTTTAATTCAATGGCGTGTGCAAAGTTTTTCAAGGCTTTGTCGTAATTTTGACTTTTAAGATATATTTGACCTAAGTTACTTACATTGACCGCTATTTGTTCGCGGTTCTGTAGCCTTTCGTTCATTACCAAAGCTTTTTGACAGTAGTGTAAGGCTTGCTCGTGATCATTTAATTGTGTGTAAATAAAACTTATATTGTTGTAGTTTACTGCAATATGTTGTTCATTCTCATCGAGACGTACATTGATTTTCATCGCTTCTTCGTAAAAAAACAAAGACTGACGATATGACTTTATTATATTGAGATAGTGCCCTGTTTTTTCTAAACTTTCTCGAAGAGAATTGTAGTCTATAGGTTGAATTCTTTTATGTAGCTCTGCTATACGCGCATAACGCGCAGCAGCAGCACGGAAATTTTTCTCCGATTCTGCTTCTCGCGCTTTAATGTGGAGAGTGTTTAAAAATGAAATAAGTTGCATATCACTTTTATCGATAAAGTCCTTATCAAAACCTCGTATTAGTTCGTAATGATCTGTATTATGCAGTGTCTGACCTATGTGGAAATCGGTTTCTACATTATGTTGACTTTGTAGCTTTTGTATTCTATCAAGGCATTTATTTAAGCGTTCTTGTTGGTTACTTTTTTGAAAACAGTAACCAGAATGCGTAAGTAGTGCGATAATGAGATCCCACTGCGGTTCTTTTTGTAGCCTAGCAACGGTTGCTAAATGGCTGTACAGCTCTGCTGCGCTTTTGTAATCACCGCTGTATTCTAGTTCTTCTGCATGTAAGAGGTTTTCTTTGTATTCACCGTCAAAATTATTGATCATGTATAACTCCAACTTACTCTTCGTGGTTGTTGTTAGGAAGCGGCTAAAAATAATTTACCTTTTGGTATTATTTTACGTCACATTCCTTATCATCACCACTTTGATTTTCATCGCTCATATCTGGATTGGCAAAATTATTATATACCATGATCGCTATGAATATTACAATGATGAATAAAAATAGATATTGGCGAGCTAATTCTTGTGTAATGACATTGTTAGCAATCCAGTGGAAAATAAAACACGTTAGAACACCAAATGCCAAACACCACACTCCCCACTTCGCTCCAGAATAGTTATCGCCAAAAACACGTCGATAACCGTTATAAAGTATAGGAAGCATTGCTAAGGTAATACAAAAATATAGTAGACATGCTAAAAGTATCATCTGTTCACCGTACTATTCTAGAGTTTAAGGGACATAGCGGAAAAATTTTACTCAAAATTGTTTTGCGAATTTTATTTGAAAAATAGATTGTTGTGTGCCACATTAAAAGCTTGATTTTGTTAATAATACCAAAATTTGAAAAAAAACCACAAATTTTTCTTTTTTATTATTTGGGCGTACGACATTTGTCTTCCTTATAATTTGGCTCTTTGAGGGAGTAACTTCGTTACTTTTCAATTACAGAGCGTAACTCTGCTCTTTCAAAGTGTCTTGCTACTCCTTAAAATATCTCATATTATATAAAAACATAAATGTTGATACCTTATTAAAATCTACAATAGAATCCCAAAATTTGGTCACATTCTTTAGAGTATGTTGAAAAGCAGAATGGAAATTTAGATGAAAATTTATTTAGCTCCCATGGAAGGTGTTGTTGACTCAATCATGAGAGACTTGCTCACATCCATAGGGGGATTTGATTATTGTGTTACTGAGTTCTTGCGAATTACAAATACACTGTATCCAAATCATGTTTTTTTTCGTCATTGTCCAGAGCTGCGAACCCAAAGTAAAACTCCTTCTGGAACTCCAGTATTATTTCAACTATTAGGAAGTGATATTGCTTGCCTAAGTGATAATGCTGTTCGCGCTGTAAATCTCGGAGCGTTTGGTATTGATTTAAACTTTGGATGCCCTGCAAAAACAGTAAATCGTCACGATGGAGGGGCTACATTGTTAAAGAGTCCCAGCCGCGTTTTTGATGTGGTTTACGGGGTTCGAAAAGCAGTACCTGATAACATCAATGTAAGTGCAAAAATTCGCTTGGGATTTGAAGATAAAACCTTGGCAATAGAAAATGCAATCGCAACAGAAGAAGGCGGAGCATCGATGTTAATTGTACACGCTCGAACAAAAAAGGAAGGTTATAAACCACCTGCTCATTGGGATTGGATACGCAAAATCAAAGAAGCTGTAAATATTCCAGTGGTTGCCAATGGCGATATTTGGAATATTGAAGATTACCTTCGTTGTCTTGATGTTACGCAGTGCACTGATGTTATGATAGGGCGCGGAGCTCTTTCTATGCCTGATTTAGCTTTACAGATTAAGTCAATACGCGCAAACGAAGAATTTTATAGCTATTTATGGCCAAGGGTTTGTAAAACAGTGATGAAGATGTTTGAAAATTGTTGGGAACATGATCATCGCGGTAAATATCCTGTATGTCGTACTAAACAGTGGCTAAAAATGCTTTCACGTACATACAAAGAAGCCCAAGAACTATTTGAAAATATAAAAATTATACGCGAGGCCGATTTGGTATATGATATAATAAAAGAAAACACTGGGGACACTTTGGTACAGCGTTGAATGTATTAAACGTGGATGATAGAATTACGAGGATGATTTTATGGATCAGAATACTATACTAGAACTTATCGAAACTAATCAAATCGATGAGGCACTTTCTTCTGATTTAGTTCAAACGTTGACGATTTTGTCGAAGACAAGTTTTGAAAATATTTCACAAGAAGATGTACAAAATGTTTTACAGGTAATTGTTACTAAACTAAAAGAAGAAAACAAGAGTCATACAGAACTTCTTGTTACTGTCATTAGACAAATGTCTAAAAATGTAGATTATACGATTCCTGTTACAAATATTATTGTTGTTATTGAGCAATTAAAATCTCAAAATAAACAAACGCAGTTTACCATACTTGAAGTTATCAATGGGGCTGACAATTTGATTGCTGAAGCTACAATCATAGCAGATAAAATTATACCTATTTTATTGGAAATAATTGATAGTGAAGTCTTCTATGAAGATGAAGTTAGTTTGGCTGCAATTGAATTACTTGGAAGTTTAACAGCGTATTCTCTTCCACAGTCGTTTTTAAATGCTCTTGAAATAGCTGAAATTATGGACAATGCAGCCATTACCGCAGCGCGTAATGCTCCTTCTTACTCTTCCGAAGATCGCGCGAAACTATTACAAAAAATAACAGATAATCTTGATATTACCAGCGGAAAAACTCATGCTAATTTACTGATGGCAACAGTCATGCTCATAGAAGAAGATCACCCACAATTATTTGATCGCTTCAAAAAAGTTTCGGGAAATAATAAAGCAAAAATTTTAAGACAACTGCAAGACGTCTCTTCTTTTCTTCCAATTCATGAATCGATTTTACTCTACTCAATAAACGATACTCACGAACAAGTCATCAAATATGCAGATAAAATTTTAGATGCGCAGGGAAAAAATCCACATAAAAAGCACTGTGAAGAGGTAAAGACTTGGGGCGAATTTCGCGATTTTGTACAAAAAATATTGAAAGATCGTCGTGATATATATAAAAAATCGTTAGTTGATTATCTAAAATCAGTACTTTCTACCTTGAGTAACTACAAAGGTAAAGAATTGCGAATTTGTGATGCTGCACGCATTTTACAGGACTCTTTTTCTTGTGCACCTCTAGCATATAGTAAAGACTGGAAAGACTTGCCAGAGGCAGAAGAAAATACTTATGAAGAGCTAGAAAATTTACTAAAACAACAAGTCGTTGACCTTGAGCAGCTAAAAAAGAGTGGACTACTAAATGATGTTGGTGAGGATGGAGTGGAAGCTGAAAGTGGTAATTTTTGGCAAAATACGGATTTGTTTATTTATTTAGAGTTGGGAATAAACGGACACGAACAGAGTAATATTACAATATGCCGTTGGGATGATATTAGCAATATATTTCTCATGGGAAGTATTTCCGAATAGTTATTCCCTTTAACTAGGGCGTATCCGTACGCCCTAGTACATTGGTATCTAGCTATATTTTAAATTTTCTTCTCGTAAACGTTTTTTAAACCATGCAGAAAAGCTTTTTGCATTTTCGCGCGGTTTATTCTGTGGATTGGGGAGAGGTCCATGGAGGCTGGTATACAGTTTTTGTTCTTGTTCACTAGGTCTACGCCAACGAATAACACGATCTACCCACATATCTACTTCTTTGTCAGGTAGGCTGGGATAGTTTGCGGCAATATAGATAGATAACACAGTCATAGTATCAGTGGCAAAGTTAACATCATCAATTACATAGTTTGGCACAAAACCAAAATTGGCTTCTATTTGGCTACGCACAGTTGTTAATTGATCGTTTACTGCAATATTTAGAGGTAGCGTTTCGACAACATTTTCAAAATGAATGAGCGCTTTACGCGGATCTGCCGTTCTAGTTCTCGGATTTTTTTCAAATTCTTCTAAGTAACTTCGAACCTTTTCTCTAAATTCAGTCATTAATGTTGCGTAAGTATTAATAAAACGCAAACAACTTAGGTAGCGGCTAGCATCTTCACTTGGATTTTGTTGTAACCAGCTTTCAGCGCTTGAGTAACTTGGAACTACAGCTAAAACTGGTAATTCGCTCTGTTTTTTCGCTGATGCTATACTTAAAATATTATTTCCTGATGTATTTTTGTATTTCGCAATCTCCGTAGCAAAATCCTTGGTTGTTTTATCTAAAATGCCCAAAGAAGTCATTTTATCAATAGCTTCTTTTAACTGATTATTATTTAATTTGCTCATATAATCATATTTAATATTGTTTGCCATACGAAAAGCTGTTCCACCTATAATTTCTAATGAAGTTTTGTCATCCTGATTTTCTACTTCTAAGCCAGTAACTGTACCTAGTCCATCGCCGCCAAATTGTCTATTTTTGTCGTATGTTGGTACTAAGTTATTGCGGATACTTTCTTCGTCAAGTAAACCTGAAATTTTGTCTATATCAGGTCCTAAGGCGTAAACGAAATAATCTGCAAACCTACTACCACCACCTGTTTGTACAATAATTGGTTTTTGCCCTTCTTCTCCTGCGTTAGGATTATCAATAGCTTTATCGGCATACTTCTTAATAACTTCTGAAATTTTGGATTTATTTCCTTTAATAACTTCGTCGTATTCATATTCCACGTATTCGTTATCTGTACCAGGTAACAAGGCTGGACGTTGACTACCTGTTACCCAAATGATTGTAAAGCCTTGTCTCATAGACGTCATTACTGAATCAATTCCAGCATTTCCACCACCAACAACAATTGTTATCTCTTTAGGGTCATCTACACCTTCTTTTATTTGCTTGGCTTTTTTCTGGAATTCATCCATACTAATTACACGCCCTACTGCCTGACCTTCTTCTTGTTTGGCTGGTTTTTTATGAGGGCCAATTCCTAAACCAACCACCACTTTTTGCGCATAAAATTTAACCCCACTGGCTATTTCAACTTCATAAAATTTTTCGTTGTCATCGCCCTCTATTTTCGCTACATTTTTGATTTTTGTATTTTTGCGATGAATAACATATTTATTAATGACTTCTTCAACCACCTCAGAGAAATCACCACGCGGAGCCAACTCTTCTTTTCCTAAACCAACCTCTTCACGTAAGGCCGTAATCATATGCATTGGATGATTGATTACTCCTGGACCACGTTCTTCTTTCCACGGCTGCGTTTCACCAATAACAATAGTACTGTATTTATCTATATTATTGTTGCTCGCAAGGTAGTAAGCAGCTGCAGCTCCAGCTCCTAGTATAGCGAGTTCGAAGGTAAGACCAGGATTCGGTGATTTAGAAAAGTATTCATTTCGCTTTGTATCCTGTTCTTTCAATTCTTTTTGGGAATCTTCAACTTCTGTTTCTACTAACAAAGGCTTATTTAGATGTTTTTTTATCTCGTAATATAGTAATAATAAATGTTGATCGCTGTTTAAGTCGAAAGTTCCATAATCAATTTTACTATAACTTAATCGCGAGAGTGCATTGAATAATTTTCCGAAGAATTCTTTCTCAAAAATGTTAGTAACTATTTCTTGCTCTTCTTTGTTAAATAATATTTCACGTCGCTCATATATTTTTTCTTTTAACGCATCTTTTACCTTGTGAATCATCCACTCATCTGGATTTTTGTATTCTACCTTATGTTGGATTGATGTAGAGTTTGTTAGCTTTGATTTAAGGTTTTTAAATTTTTGCAGTATGCTTACTGGTTGCTTTTTCGATTGTACCTGGTTTTGCACATGATTACTTAGTGCCTTTGCTCCCATCACATCTGCTTCTTTTTCTAATCGATGGTCATCATTTATGTATATATTTTTTTTAAATTGAAGGGTAGGTTTAACACGTCCTTGTTTTTGTTGTACAACATGCCAACCTTCATGCGCTAAATGCTTTTCTTGCCCTCGGCCTAAAAAAATCTCATTACCCTGTGCATACGCAAGTGCCCCAACCGACTGCGGTTTAGGGGAGTTGTAGTGAACTTTTACATCGGAAAGACTTATCCCTGATAATTGCTCTAAGCCACCCTGGAGTTTTTCAGGTAAACTATCTTTCTTTTGAATAGTTTGCACTTCTGAGTTTAAGTTGCTTTGAGTTTTTTGAATAGTTCTTTGTACAACTCTATCTACTTTCGATTGTGAATAAGAGCCCTGGCTAAAAATTTGCGATACAAATTGGTTACCCATAGTTTTTTGTAACTGCATGGTATCTTGATGGTCTAACGAATGGGGAGAAAAGTGAGCTTGTTCAATAATATCTACGGAATGAGCCTTATGTGTTGTATGAGTTGTTTTTTTTTGCAGAGAAGTTTGTTGTTTTATTTTTTTGTTACTTTCCTTGTATTGATTTCCCATATATACCATCCTAAATTTTATTAAGAGATTTGCGAACCTAAAAAACCGTGTAAAAATATTTTAGTTTAGGGAGTGTCGACATTTAAAGTTTTAGATCGTTTCCTTTCCCGATTCTGCAAATAAAAGACATTCTCTGTTTTTCCAAAATTGTCTTGTTGTTATTTATTTTAGGAAAAGATTATTATTTTGATTATAAAGCTTTTACTCTTACTATGTTACCAAAAAAAATCTTTTAGGAGTAGGAGTGGGATTGAAGTCTACATTTAATTAGAGCCTGTTACATTTAATTAGGGCCTGTCAGCTCAGTATTGCTTTAATTTTTGGAAAAAATTTTCAATAAGACCATGAACTTTGCAAAATGGAAAAAATTATCAGTTCGCGTTGTTTCTATGCTTTGTAAAATTCTATAATTATTTTGGCTACGATCATGAATAGGTTGCGCCGCGAATTTTCTAATTGATGACACGCTCCAATTAAAATAGCCATTTCCCAAAAACATCAAACACATTAATGCTTTACTATACAACCATAGTTCTTGCAAACCAAATTTGAAATTTATCTTTCATAATATTGCAGCCTCCTTTTGGAGTAGAATTTATAAATTTAGATCAAACAACTAATAAAAATTATCGTATATAACTTTAGCAAAGTTAATACTAAGCAAGTCGCAAAAATTTTTTGCGACTCACTTAAGATATCATGTTGTTGATATGATTATTCTGTATGTTATACTACTACGAAAAAAGAAAAATATGCAATATATTTATCGCGGCGATATTTGGTGGTGTGATTTACCAGCGCCTTTTGGAGATCGTCCTGTTCTTGTTTTACAATCTGACCGTTTGAATAAATCTGCAATTGAAACAACCATCGTTGCTGTAATCTCCTCCGATTTAAAGCTATTAAACTCTCCTGACAATGTCCTAATAAAATCCAAAAACTTTTTACTTGAAAAAGACTCGGTTGTAAAAGTATCGCAAATTTTAACTGTCGACAAAGATACTCTTTACAATAAAAGAGGAAAATTAACGCATTCTTTGCTACAATCTGTTGAAAGAGGGGTTGCGCGAACTCTTCTGCTATAGAAGAAAATTTTAAGGAATGGTTATGTTTTACCGGCAATTGCTATGGATAATTTTAAGTTCTTTGTTATGGGTTGCTTGTTCTACACCTAAACTCGTAAATCACACAGCGCATCGTAACCAGATTGTTGTGGGAGCAGGCCCAGAAGATATGGAGCTTGTTACAGTAAACGAACAATCACACCTTTTGGTTTCGTGCTTAGAGCGTAGGTCAAAAGGATACGAAGGAGACTTCTGGCTGATTGATCTTGCAACTGATAAGCCTCGGCGTGTAGAGCGTCGTGGCGAGCCGATGGGGCTTATTTTTCGACCCCATGGTCTTTCAACTATCAAAAATGACACTGGCTCTTTTGACGTTTATGTTATACACCACGGACAGCACGGAGATGGCAATGTTGGTGAAGGAATTTACGGTCACGCTATTCTTGTGTATGAGTGGAAAGATGGATTTTTACACTATAAACGTGCATATTACGATTCGTTATTGGTAAATCCGAATGATTTATTTGTTTTAGAAAATGGTAGTTTTTATGTTACGAACGCTTATTTCAATCCGCCTGTAGGATTTTGTCAACTTCTAGGAATTTGCGAGCGTTCGACTGTCGTGTATTTTAACAACGAAAAGTGGTCTAAGGTTGCAGAAGGTTTAGAATATGCAAATGGAGTTCACTACTTACCACAAAGCAAAGAAATACTAATTAGTACTTCTGTTAGTGGTAATGTATGGTCGTATAAAAGAAATGTAAAAACAGGAGGTCTGTCTGAAAAACGTTTACTTTTTGATAACATAAACTCTGGTGATAATTTTAGCTACTATGATAAAGATACTTTGTTATTGACATCGCATGCAAACGGTACAAAATTTACGTTGCATGCGATATCTCCACGTGTTAGTTCACCTACAATTGTATGGCGTATTCACTGGCGTGAAAAACGCATTGACCCAATATACTATAATAAGGGCGGAGATTCTATTAATGGTGGTTCTACAGCAATTCTACACAATAACAAACTCTATATCTCTCAAGTTTTCGCACCTTTTATTGAGGTTGTAGATTTGCGTCATCGTGATTTTAGTACTTCTTATCAAGAGAGACGTAGCAACTAATCGCTGTACATACTTTCAATAACATCATGATATTTTTTATTGATTATGCGTCGCTTTACTTTACCTGTAGGGGTAATTTCATCGCCTTCAATAGTAAAGTCTTTGTCGAGAATGGTGTACTTTTTTATTTGTTCTGTGCGTGAAATTTGCTCATTAACTTCAGATATCACTTTGGCAACTATCTCTTGGATCTGAGGTTTTTTTGTCAAATCACTGTAATTATCAAATACAATATTGTGTATTTGTGCGTAGCTTTTAAGTTCTAATTCGTTTAAAGTAATGATCGCAGTTAGATACTTTTTATTGTCTCCATACACCATAATATTGCTGAGTAGATGGTTGCGTTTGCACAAGTTTTCAATATAAAGTGGTGCAATTTTTTTTCCTGTGGATGTTTTGATGAATTCTTTTTTACGTCCTGTGATGTATAGAAAACTATCTTCGTCTAGTTTTCCGATGTCACCGGTGTGTAGCCAACCATCTTCGCTTATGACTTCCTTTGTGGCCTTTTCATCGTTGTAATAGCCGCTGAACATCTGCGGGCCTTTGAGAAGAATTTCTCCATCTTCAGCTATTTTAATTTCACAACCGTACATCGGTTTTCCTACAGAGTTCGCACGATGTGCACGCGGAGTACTAAATGCACAACAAACAAATTCTGTTAGACCATAAGCCTCTAGTATATTGAGATTACTGGCGTATAAAAAAAAGTCTAATACTTCTTTTGGAATAGGGGCGGCACCAGAACTGCATGACACGATGCGAGATCCAAAATTACTACGGACCTTAGAGTAAATGTTAGCTTCTGCCCATTTCCAATCTTTATAGAGATTTGCAGCCAATGTTTGGTTATCATTACGTAAATCAACTACTTTTTTATTAATAGCGATGGCTTTATCAAAGTCGTCTTTGTTGATTTTTCCCTGTTCGACATCATTGAGTATTTTGGCATATATTTTTTCGTAGAAACGTGGTAATCCACCAAAAATATGAGGACTAAGTTCTTCGATATAAGAAAAAAGCTTTGCAATATTGTCTATCAAATACGCGGAAAATCCAGAGTACATACGGGCGTACATTCCACTAATTCTCTCGGCCACGTGGCAGAAAGGCAAAAAAGACAAGGAGACAAATAGTTCTTCCTCGTTATCAAGTAAAGTGTCCGATCTCACAACCTCAAAAACTTTGTCGAGTGCTATGCAACTTGAAATTATATAGCGATTACTTAAGCAAGCTCCTTTTGGATGTCCAGTTGTTCCTGATGTATATACGATTACGACAGTATCTTCGTAAGAGCGATTGTTCGCAACATCTTGATATGTGTCCCACATATCGCTGCTACCTTGCCTTAAAAAATCTTCCCAGGAAATAACATCTGGATGCGATACTTTTGATATAATAGTTAATTGTGGAATTTGCTCGCGAATTTGCAAAATCTTTTGCAACTGCTCATTACTATCGACAACTACAAATTTAGAATTGGAATGTTTTAGAATATAAGCACACTGTTCAGGGGAACTACTTGGGTAAAGACCTACTCCAATTCCTCCAGCAGCAATAGTTCCTATGTCTGCAACAGGCCATGCTAGATCATTTCCAGCAAGAATACTTACCGTGTCTCCAGGTTTGAGACCTTTTTCAAGAAGAGCAAGTGCAAAATTATCTGCGAGCTCTTTAAGTTCCTGCCATGTAACTTTTTGCCAATTATCATCTACTTTGTGGAAATAGGCCGCTTGTTCAGCAAACTTTTCGGTTGTTGCACACAACATTTGATAGATATTTTGATATTGCATTTTATGTTCCCCATACAAGTCCACCATCGACAGAAATATTTGCTCCGCTAACAAAACTGGCCTCACTCGAAGCTAACCATAAATAAACATTTGCCAGCTCTTTAGGCTCACCTAAACGATTTAAAGGTGTTTTCCCTGAAATCCCAGCAATAATTTTTTCGGGTATCTTTTTTACCATTTCTGTGGCGATAAAACCAGGAGAAATTGCATTTACTCTGATGTTGTATCTTCCAAGTTCACGCGCCCATACTTGCGTCATACCAATGACTCCTGCTTTCGTTGCAACATAATTGGTTTGCCCAAGATTTCCGTACAAACCAACTACAGACGAAGCATTAAGAATAACACCTGACTGTTGCTTTATCATTGTTGGTGCAACGGCTTGTGTACAATTAAAAACACCTTTTAGATTAATATCTACCACTTGATCAAAATCTTCCTCTGGCATTTCTTTGACAAGCTCACCGTTTTTTACCTTCACCAAGAAATTGTCGCGTGTAATTCCTGCATTGTTAACAAGTACATCGATGCGTCCGTGTTTTTCGACAATAACTTGCACCCATTCGCGTACAGCGCTACGGTCTGTTACGTTCACATGGTGATAACTATGGTTACCTCCTACTTCAGAAAGAAGCGCTTTGTTAGCATCCTGATCAAGGTCACACCAGCAAACTGTTGCTCCTTCTTCAATAAATCTTAATACAGTAGCACGTCCAATTCCTCTAGCACCACCTGTGATCATTACTATTTTGCTTTGCATGCGCATAATAATTTTCCTTATTTAAATTTGTTTGGATTCTTATTTGTGTTTTTTTAGTTCTCGAATCGCTGTTCTCAATTCTTCTATTTTTACGTTTTCTTTTAAGACATCTATTTTTTTAGAGTACCGGTTCCATAATTCCATATTAATATGTATGGATTCCAATCCTCAAAGATGGAAATGCCTTGTAGTTTGAATCTAAACTTGTGAATATTAATCATTTTTCTACCTGTACAAATTAAAGTTAACCTGCTTACAAATCTTACTGTAAAGCCGTTCCCGGATCTTCATTTTCGCGATTTGGCTTTTGAGTCTCTTCGCCGCTGAAAAAATCAACCATTTCTTTCCACACTGGACGATTCTTAGGATGAAAGATAATACTTAAATGTTGACCAGGAATTATTTTTTGCAAGTTGATTTCGCTGGAAACTTGCTCGTTGAGCGTTTTGGCTGAATTTGGGGTTACGATCCAGTCGTCTTCAGCGATAATGTTGAGTAGAGGAGATGTTATATTTGTAAGAGAAATCTTTTGGTTATTAATCGTCGTAAGTCCTTTTTTTAACCTATCTTCCTGGTATATTTCTTCTATTAATTTGCGGAAAACTTCTCCAGGAACATCAATGTTATCGTTGATCCATTTGTCTACGGCGCAAAATGCGTTCATTGCTTGGTCATTCATTTTGTCTAAGTTTTCATAAAATTTTTTCCAACGAATCACTTCGTAATAAGGTTTTAATCCTATAAAAGTATAGCGTATCAATTTGGCAGGCATGTTACCAAATGTTTGTAACACTTGTTCTGTCGGTAACAAATTTGCCCATAAACCAACAATTCCTCCATCACTACCACTAACAGGCGTTGTTAAGGTAACAAGTTTTTCTACTTTTGCGGGTTCATAGGCGCTATAGAGAGTTGCAAGCACTCCCCCTAAACAGTGACCTAATAAAGAAACTTTGGGAAAATTACTATACTCAATTACAAAATCAACAACATTCGAAATAATAGGCGAAATAAGATGATCAAGAGTTGTGTTGCGATCTTCATAATCAGGCTCTCCCCAATCGATAAGGTAAACATCCAGTCCTTTTTGGGTTAAGTACTCAATAACGCTAGATCCAGGTAGCAAATCTAAAATATAAGGTTTGTTAATAAGCGAATAAACAATGAGAATAGGCGCTACATTTTTCTTCGGTGTTTTGGCTGGATAGTGAAAAAGTTGATACTTGTCTTTTTGCCAAACTAGATTGCGAGACGTGCACCCTACTTTTGTTGTTTCTGGATCAGCATAGTATTCCATTCCGTATTTAAGTTTTACAGCGAGGCTTTCTTTCAGTCTTTTGCTATAAGTTTCTATGCTTGTGTCAGTTGGGTTTGTTAGCATTTTTGACCAGATTTCCCATAAGTGTTGCGCGTTAATTTTTTTAGCATTTTCCGGAATTGCTTCTATATCGCGAAGATACTCAGTGGTTATTGTTTGGAAGTAGTCCATCATTGATTGGGCGTTATGCTTTTGAGTATTTTGACTATTTTTATCAAAAGTTTTTTGATAACTTTCTGCGATGTTAGTTGCCGTCATTTTTGAAAGAGTATCGATCATTTTTTTGTCAAGATTTTGCATAGCACCGAAAATTTGTTGATTTTTGTGTTTGGCGTACTCTTCTGATCCTTGGGTCATGTGAATTTTATTCATTTGTTCGTACCATTTTTGCAAATTGTCTAAAAATGGTTTTCCTGCTTGTATAAATCCACTTAGCATATTTTCAGGACTAGCATTTGCCATAGATTGCGGGGTAAAATCTTTATATGTCTCAAAAGATTTTTGGTAATTTTTCGCGGTATTTTCCCAAAATTTAAAGAATTCATCGTGCATTGTGCTTCTCCTGTAATCTTAGTGTTTTAGGGAGATTATAACTCTTAGGAGGGGGCCTGTCTATGCCTTACTGCTTTTGTGATAAGTTTAGATTTGTCCCAGGCGCAATTCGATAATGCGTCTGTATGAATGAAGTTTCAACTTGTACTGGTGCTATGCAAGGTGTGTTATCAATTGGTCAAAAAACTATATACAACCTAAAGTTAATTTATTCTAAGGTTCGTAGCCATAATCGTAGTCGTGATGGTCACCGTGACCCTGACCGAAAATATAGTCTTTTACAAATATGTGTACAAAATATAGATATTTTTGCTTTGTGTATTAAAGGCATACTGTTTTCGGTTACGACTGCAATCACGGCTAGGATCGCAGTTACGTATTTTTTAACATAATGTTTTAATTAATGACGCTCTCAATTAAATATTTGTTTATTTACCTGGCGTAGTTCATTTACTTGCTTTGTTAGTTTGTGAAGTGAGGTTTGGGTTATTTAAAATAGGTGAAAAGAAATCAAATAACTGATCTCTAAATGTACCTAAGTTGTCGATAACATCGTTACTTGTTGTATTGTATCCTTCTATTGTTTTCTCCCAGCACTCCTCGAAAAATTTTAATCCATTTTTTTTCGAAGTATCAAACTCTTGAAAGTTCAAGTTTTCGTAGTTTTTTTTCATATAATCGGGGAAATCTTTAACAAAATTTTCCCAAAAAACTTGTGATAATTTGTTATACTCCATGTTGCTTTGCAAAAAATTTGCCCACGATGAGTGGATATTTTGCAGTTTTTCCATATACTCATGATGAGACTCCATCAAGGGGAATTTTTTCCAGAAATCAATGGTGCTTTGTGGTAAAGTGGCGAACATGGTATTCTCCTTTTTTTGCAATGCAAAATAAATATGCCGAATTATATATTTAATTAAATATATTGTGTTATTCTAACTCGTAAATACTGAATAAATATAAAATCATCTTTTATGTTGCATTGCAACATAAAAATATGAATAATAACAAAAAAGCTTAAACAATAGTGAAAAAAATCATAATAAAAAAGTATGTAAATCGCAGACTGTATCACACAATAGAGAAGAAATATATTACCTTAGAAGAATTAGCTCAGGTTATACAAGCTGGTAATTTTGTAGAGGTTATTGATAATCAAAGTAAAAAAGATATTACTCAAGATACCTTACTGCAAATTATTCTTAATGAGAAAAAAGATTCTATATTTTCTACAAAACTATTGCATCAACTTATAAAACTACAAAAAGATGATAACCAAGAGTTTTTGCAATTTTATTTAAACGCAAGTCTTGACTCTTATATCAAGCTTAAAGAAAACATGCAGCAGCAATTTAATATGTTAAGTGGCTGGATGAATTTAGCACAAATGCCAAATCATTTTACGAATAATGCTTGGGAACAGTTGCAAAATACTCTAAAGCAGTATGAAAAAAAGATAACTGATCTTGAAGAAAAGTTAAAGGGAGGTCATGAATGAAATGCTTGTTCATGTTTGTAATGACAATTAGTAGCTTATTTGCAACTCAATATTTAAATGAAGTGCCTATAAAAATAAATAACAATGTTATGCATTGGGCGAAAAGTGAAGTGTATCGCGATGCACACCCAAAGTTTGTCAGAGAAAGAATACTAGACATTACTCGTTTTGAAAATTCAAGTGTGCTAGAGTGTTTTCCGCAGAGTTTATACAATAGTGAAGGAGCTGATTCTTCACTTATGGTTTTATTTTCAGCTCCGAAATGGAATAAATCGCAAAAAACACCTGTACTCCTCATTCATGGTGCAGGAGATGATGCTTATCGCGCATGGGTACACCCATTAACAAAATCCACTCCTTCTAAAATTCCATTAGAAGAGCAAGGGTACATGCAGCAACTTGTGAGCAAAGGCTATCCAGTATTTGCAATTAATTTTTCACATAGTCATGGCTGTAACTATTTACAAGCAGAACAAATTCGAAATGCGGTACGTATTATTAAGAAAAAAACGCAAAAACCCAAAGTTAACATTATTGCTCACTCAAAAGGAAACTGCGCAGCAACTATCTATATGAGTAATTTTGGAGAGGTAGATAAGGCATATAAATCTTTTCTTAGTAAATATACAAATGATATAGATACTTATGTGCAAATTGGTGCAGCAAATAAAGGGATTGATTTGGTTTTTCGCTATTATTTGGGTAATGTATATTCGATAGCAAATAATATATCTTCGCCTATTTGTTTTTACCAAGGTTTAGTATATGGACTTTGGACTGATTTATACAAACTTGATATATACTCTCAAAATCCTGGTAAATATCAAGGAAACTATTTTCCTGGACAAAACCAGTTGTTGTATAATTTAGTAAAAGATGGTTTAGATTTCTCTGCCTTTAGTTATACACCAGGAGATTTTAACATGACAATGAAAGCTTGCTATTATGGAGGAACTACTGCTTTTGTTTCATCTTATGGTATTGAACATGCTATTGCTGAAGG
Source organism: Candidatus Uabimicrobium helgolandensis (assembly GCF_041508025.1). Lineage (NCBI taxonomy): Bacteria > Pseudomonadati > Planctomycetota > Candidatus Uabimicrobiia > Candidatus Uabimicrobiales > Candidatus Uabimicrobiaceae > Candidatus Uabimicrobium > Candidatus Uabimicrobium helgolandensis. Next base: position 7,519,505 of record NZ_CP165719.1, on the reverse strand, counting down.
GCAAAATACTATATATAAAATCAATAGGCACGGGATTGATCCAGCAATTAATATTATTAATGTTTATGGTACAAATTCTGCTATAAACGAGATTGATTTGGGAGTAATAAAAGTACCTGTTGGTGTGCAAGACTATTCTAGTGATGGAGTGGTGTATAAATACAGTTCTTCTTATACAGAAGGTATTACAAAGCGCGGCGCTAGACTTATTGGGCAAAGAGGCTTTGATAAAAATCACTTGAGAATAGCTTATGATTCTGAAGTTTTGGATTGGATTGTTAGTCTTTGGTATTAGTACCAGAATAAAACTGATGGAATGTGTAAGTTTTAATGCTGTGCCTGAATAAATAGGCGCAGCATTAAACATTACAAATATTACTTGTGAATTTTATTCTGAACCGTTAGAGTTAGAGATAAACCCTACGATATAACCAAGAACAAAAGTGGAAATACCAACAATGATTGTAATGAAATGTTGTTGTATAAAAGAAGGTTCTAATTCTGACACAAGCAATTCTCTCTATAATCTAGTCGTCACCAGTAACAATAGTAGTAACTTCCATAAATACACCTAGTACATTGCGGACTTTTTGGTCGACTGTTTTAATTTTGGTAATACCGCCATTTGCTGCGGCAGACTTAACACTCGCATCCCCAAAACTTACACCAAAAATCAAACTAGCCTTAGATTCTCCTACTAATGCGCCAGGGCTATTTCCTGTAACAGCAAGAGGACCTTCAACATCTGCGTATAAAGCTCCAACTAATGGATTAACAGAAAGAGCGCACCCTGAGATGATTAGCGCTATGGCAACAAGTAGTAAGACATTTGTAAATTTTTTCATTTAACTTTCCTTTATAAAATGGTCATTGTATTCGATTATTCTATTGTAACGATATAAATTTATGGTTCAACAAAAAAAAGGTCATATATGAAAGGCATTATTCTCGCAGGAGGCAAAGGTACAAGGCTCTATCCTGCCACAAAAGCTATATGTAAACAACTCATGCCGATTTACGACAAACCGATGATTTATTATCCTCTTTCTATTCATATGCTTGCAAAAATACGCGATATTTTAATTATTGGTAATCCTGATGATATACCCGTATTTAGAAATTTGTTTGGGGACGGTAGTTCTTTAGGAATAAATATTAGTTATGCTGAACAACCCGAACCAAACGGTATTGCAGAGGCGTTTATTATCGGGGAAAAATTTATTGGTGATGACGATGTATCTCTTATTCTCGGAGATAATATTTTTTATGGAGAAAGCTTGAGTAAAACACTTGGTAACGTGTGTGAAAATCATCAAGGAGCCACAATCTTTGGATACAACGTTCCTAATCCAGAACGTTATGGTGTTATTAATTTTGATGAGCAAGGTAAGCCGCAAAGTATTGTTGAAAAGCCAAAACAACCAAAATCAAATACAGTTGTCGTTGGTTTATACTTTTATGACAACAATGTAATCGATATTGCAAAAAATTTATCTCCTTCCTCACGAGGAGAACTTGAAATTTCAGAAATCAATGATATTTATTTGCGCAATGAAAAATTAAATGTCGAAATACTTGGGCGTGGTTTCGCATGGCTTGATACTGGAAGTTTTCAAACGATGTTCGATGCCTCTAATTTTATTCGAACTATTGAAGAACGCCAAGGGTTAAAAATAGCGTGTATTGAAGAAATTGCCTACACGAACGGTTGGATTTCTGAACAAGATATAGAGCGCGTTGCAGAGCCTCTAATTGCAAGTGGTTATGGTAAGTATTTATTGAAGGTTATAAAAAATGAAACGCGTTTTAAATAACATTTTAGTCACTGGTGGTGCTGGATTTATTGGTTGTAATTTTATACGTTATTTGTTTACTAAAACTTCTTTTGAAGGGCAAATAGTTAATGTAGATAAAATAACTTACGCAGGTAATGAAAGTTATTTGCATGATATTCGCAAGACTTACAATAAGCGTTATATTTTTGAGAAATGCGATATTTGCGATTATGTATCAATAAAGCGCATTTTGAACGAGTACAATATTGATACGATTATTCATTTTGCTGCAGAATCCCACGTTGATAATTCTATTTATGGACCTAAAAATTTCGTAGATACTAATATTGTTGGTACTTCTGTACTTCTCGAAGTTGCAAGAGAATCATGGTTGGACCGCGATGATGTTCTCTTTCATCATATAAGTACTGATGAAGTGTACGGTAGTTTAGATGATGAAGGTTATTTTTACGAAACAACACCTTATAATCCTCGCAATCCATATTCGGCATCAAAAGCAGCAGCTGATCACTTAGTCAAAGCTTATTTTCATACTTATAAAATGCCAATCACTATGTCCAATTGTTCGAATAATTTTGGGGCATATCAGCATCTGGAAAAATTAATACCAGTTGTTATTTCTAAAATGAAAAAAGGAGAAAAGATACCTGTTTATGGCGAAGGCAAAAATGTTAGAGATTGGTTGTATGTTGAAGACCATTGCAGTGCTATTTGGAAAATTATCAATAGCGGTAAGACAGGGGATACTTACAATATCGGTGGCGAAAATGAGTGGACGAATATAGATTTAGTCAAACTTTTATGTGAGATTTTGGCAAAAATAAACCAAAAAGAAAAAGACCATTACAAATCGTTAATTACGTTTGTGACAGATCGCAAGGGACATGATTTACGTTATGCCGTGAATTGTGATAAAATTAAAAATGATCTTGGTTGGTCGCAGCAATACAATTTCAAAAAAGCTCTTGAAAATACAGTACGTTGGTATTTGTAATTACGAGAAAGAAATATTGGTGGTTCGAACAGTAAATTCATAGTGCTATGTCGGTAGTTTTGTACCTGTACAAATGAATAACGTTTGCCATTGTTTAAGTGAGTTTTTACAATTATTTGCGAAGGCCGGGCGGCACGAGACCGCCCTTACATCGCACTGCCATAAAGAAAATCTATTTTTCTACTTGCTTTCAAAGTGCTTCTTTATGTAATCAGTAGAGTCTTTAATTATATGGTTTATGTCGTGTTGTGGTTGCCAGTCGAGTTCTTGCATTGCCCTCTTGGCAATACCTACGCGAAATTTGACGTCAGCGAGTGGCGCTTCTATCTTTTTTAATTCGGGAAAAGGCAATTGCGGATTGACGTGTTGCCATATGCGTTTTGCTAACTCTAACATATCAAAAGTGTTTTCACCACATATATTGAAATCGCGATTAACCACTTGTTTGTCAATCATTTTTGACATAGCTTCAGCAATGTCTTTTGCGTGAGTAAAAGTGCGAACTTGGTCACCCTCACCAAATATTTCGAAAGGCGTTTGTTTTATCATTGATTTATAAATAAAGTCAGGTATAACATGAGCCATTCCAAATTTTGCTTTTCCATCACCCGAAACATCGGGCAATTCACCACTTCCAACAGCATTAAATGGCCGTACAATTAAATAACGGAGATCATATTCACGATGTGCACCTGTTGTTAAAAATTCACCAAAAAGTTTTTGCATTCCATAGTTTGTGATTGGAATAGGTTGCGCTAAAGCATGTTCTTCGCTGACAGGATGATCCACTCGTTCAAAAACCATCGAAGACGAAAAGTAAACAAATATTGCTTGTGGACATGCAGCGAGTGTGTGGTCTATTGCTCGTGATAAAATTTCGGTATTGTCGCGAGCAATTTGATAAGGAATACGGTGAAAATACTTGATGCCACCAATAAGTGCTGCTAAGCAAAATACATAATCGTATCCTATATATTCTTTGGGATACATATTTCTAACATCTTTATTATGCAGAGAGAAATTGGGATTTTTGTAAAAATCGTGTTCGATATAACCATATTTTGAAAAATTATCGACAACGGTTACTTGATGACCATTCTCTAAAAGTTTACGAACAATATACGAACCGATAAAACCGGCTCCTCCTAATGCTAAAATTTTTGCCATCGTTTTTTCCTGTCTCTACAAAAATAGTAATGCACTCTAGTTGGAATTGCCTTTTTGGTTACCTTCAAAAAAATTATCTCCGTACTTTACTTTTTTTTCGAATTTAATTCCAAAACCTTTATTACGGATAAATCTATTGCCAATAATCTCACTAGGAGTACTTTTATTATTACAATATAAACCATCTTCTTCGTTATTAACAACGTGGTTTTTGGTTATTTTTGGTGATGAATCATCAAGATATACACCATAACCTTTATTGTTGGCAATGGTATTTTGTGATATAAACCCTTTACTTTGGTTAATCCATAAACCAACAGAGTTATGTTTAACCGAGTTGTTGCTAACTTCAATTGTAGAACTCTCGGCTTCAATTCCACGTCCTTGATTACCATGGATTTTATTTCCATCTATGATAACACTGGGGCAAATATCAACAAAAATACCCTTTTCACTGTGCTTTATTGTATTCTCTTTACAAATGGTATTTTCAGAATCTTTGATATAGATTCCACCACCTTGGGATTCAACAATAACCCCTTTGCCCTCTTCAACTATTGCTTTGCCAGTAATATCATTTCCACGCAAGAATACCGTTTTTCCCGATTCGACCTCGATGGCTGATCTTTGACGACTACTATTAGTGAATGAGTTATAAAAAACTTCTATCTTTTGTCCATTTATGAGAGCTAAACAACAGCCATTTTCTGTTTTTACTTTGTTTTTTACAACTTGAGATCGACCAAATTTTATACTACTACAATCTTTAAAAAAGACAGCATCTTTTTTATAGCTTTCTATTATGTTGGCTGTTAAGAGTATATCGCGGCAATTATACATTTCTAGTGCCTGTAAATCTGTTTTTATTTCATTGCGAAAAATAGCAGATTTTTGTTTAGCATAAGCGTGACGTAATACAATCCCTTTGCTACCGCTAATGATATTTTTTTCAAATAAAAATTGTTCAACATCTTTGAAATGAATAATATCGTGTTGTTCACTACCACTTAACATTTTGTTGTTTTTAATATATATATTTTTGCCTGTTTCTACATAAATTGCGCTTTTCTTGGTTTTGATATCATTATTTTCAATATATATGTCAGAGCTTTTTGCTTGTATGTCGAAGGATGTTGCTGTACTTTTTATTTTATTGCTACGAAAAATGATTTTCGCTGAGTGTGAGATTAAAAATAGTGGTGCTGTTTCATCTTGTCCTGAAAAGTTTATATTTTCAATTTCACAATTATTGCATCCCTTAATTGTAATAGCAGTTCCTTTGTTTGCCCATACAAATACCTGACCTTCTGCTTTTAAAGTGATACCTGATTTATTTTCCATTACGATATTTTCTTCGCGTTTAGAAGGAGTAATTAGCAGTATGCTATTTTCAGGTGCGTTTTTGATTTTATGATTTAAGTTATCTTCCGCTGCTACTACTATAATCGTTTTACCTTTAGCTTCGTCAGGTATATCTTTTGATGGTGAATACCATGTAAAATAAGCAACATTGGTGAGGGCAATAAATATTACAGTTGAAAAAAATAGCTTGAATGATGCAGTTGTTACAGGCATAGGAATGCGATTACTCATTCAGAGTTTCCTCCGTGAGTTGTGATTTGAAAACCTGCTTTTTCCAACAGTTTCTTTGCTGAATAACTTGCTTTATAAGGATCTTTTCCATCTTTATAGTATTTGATCCGAACTTCTTTATTTGCATATTTTGTTAATAATTTTTCGATGGTTTTTTCTAACGTTTTCTTATCTGGACATGGCCAGTTCCCTACATATAAAGTGCCGTCAATAAAGCGCATACGTAAAGTGACTTCTTCTACTTGTACGTTTTTCTCAGGCTCTTTGTTTGTTTCCTTGTCTTTAGGATCTACCTTTTCTGGGGTGTTTTTTGTTTTTTCAGGTTTGTCTCCTGTTGTTCCCGTTTCTCCTGTTTGATTTATTACAGGTAAAAACTTTAGAAAATCTCCTCCTTGAGGGGCTAGATATATGAGTCCAGCAATAACAGCTCCTGCTGCTAGTTTCTTTTTTGTTAGAAATTTCTTCTTTTTCTTTTTAGGCATTGGTTTCCCTTTCTACCAATCATCGTTGCCACTATCTTCTTCAATATAAATAATATTTTGTTGTTGAAGAAATTTTTTCAAACCGTCTATGGATTTAGTTCGTGTAGTTGAACCATCATCATCTTTTTCTACGCGAAAAATGATAAATGTTGCTTCAGACACTTCTATTTTTTTAGCAAGCAAATCAGTCCAGTTATCTTTCGATAACAATATGTTATCTTTTCCTATGAATATTTTGTTATTTTTAAAGACTAAATTCAAAATACGGTGGATTTTATTTGATAATGCTTTATTCGTTCCATGTTTCCAACGAAAATATTCTAATTCTTGCTGTAACTCATTTTTTTGCTTTTCGAGCATACCAATTTTGACAATCTCATTAGACTTTACTCCATGAGGTAGTACGATAAAAAATGCAAGTAAAATAAATACAATGTCTAGTAGAGGTAGTATGCGTTTTCCAATATCAGGCTTCTTCATCTGTGCCTTCTTTTAAGGAAACAAGTTTTGGATTGTTTGTCTGACACCAAGCAATTAATTCAAGGTAATACGTCGATAAGAAATTAAACATAAATAGATTAAGTACAGCAAAAAATAATCCAAATAACGTTGTTGATAATGCGGGAGCTATGTGTGTTGCAATGTCTTTTACTGTTGGCATATCTTGCGAAGAAATCACATATAATGCGCCCATTAATCCCCATACTGTTCCCATAATTCCCATCATTGGCAGCATTTCTATTAAGGACGAAATATAACGAATTTTTAATTGCTCACGTGTTATAAATAGTGGATCATTTTGAGCTTTTTTATAGAAGGAGTTGCTAAAAGTTGTAAAACGTTTCCAAGTTTGATATAGAAGGATGAAACATCCAAGACCGATGATAATAAAGTCTAATAGTGTGAGGCGATTTTGAAAAAATTCTATGGATTGTTGAAAAGCTTGAGATTCTAAGTATTCAGAGAGCATGGCATTTCTTTCTTTAAATACAAATGGCGAGTACGTTTTGTACTCGCCATTTGGTCATGCAGCTAATTAATTACTTAACTTCAGGAATGATGTACGGTTTTAATGTTATTTTGGCATTACGTGAAGCGCCTGGATAATTTTTGTACTCTTTATTTTCCATAGTATAAAAAACATCTACGTAATCATCGTCATTTGTAAACCAATTTGCAGGCATTACTTTGATTATTTCTGAGGCTAAATCAAATAGAGCTTTGTACTCAGTAGATATACTACCAAGAACATCAATAAGTTTTAATGCAATATCTTTGTAATTGGTATTATCATCATGTTCAAATACATTGATGTTGCATGCTTGGTAACGGTAGTTACCCCAAACAACAATTATTTGATTCGGAAAATAATCTTTATCGTCTTTGTCAAGGTAAGGCATCTCTTGAGAAATGATATTTGCTCTATCGCCTTCTATATCAATTCCATTTACAAGTAGATACATTTCTGCATCACCTAAAATCCAAGGTTCTTTATCGTCATTGACGCGAATGTAGTCTAGTTTTCCTGTTGCCAAACCTGCACGACGTTGTAGAGCTTGTTGTGGCTGAAGGCCAGCTTTTCTCAATTCGTCGTTTAGTAAACTAAGACCTGCGCGCATGTCTGCTTTTGAGTTTAACTCAATAATCAAAACTGGACGCGAAGGAGCTTTCTCTACAGAAAGTTGATGAACATTCCCATCAGAATCAAATGCTTCAATTTGTTTCCAGTCTTTTTCTTCGCCTTTTGGCGCAAAAGTTACTAGCATTTGAGAAAAATCCATTGTTTCAGTAGCACGTGTGTTATCTGCATGTAGACGCACTTGCAAAATTTCGTCTAGACGATTTGTGATCCCTTTTTGTTCGCGAATATTACGGTCGAAATTAGCACATCCTTGTCCCAAATCGCCACAACGGCTATCACCAAAAACTTCTGTATAATCGTTTAGTAGCGAAACTAAAGAATGATTACTGTCGTGTCCAGAAAGACGACTTTCAAGGAAAGCACAGAAAGCAACCTTGTTTAACTGTTGTGCAAATTGCTTTGCAATCACTCTTTTTTGTTGTGACATATCGTTAAGATTTACATCAGTATTAAGCGTTTCCATATCAGCAGATATAGAAGAAATAGCCAACACAAAAATTAACAGTATTGAAAAAAATCTCATATTCTCCCCTTCTCTAGTGAGGTTTTACATATCTTATAGATATAAAGTTATCTTTGTTTAGAGGATTCCTCTATACATTATTCTATTTTTTTTGGTTAAACTTATCAACAAAAATTGTTATTTTATAACTCCAATAACAAATGTCCTTTACAAAATGTAGGAAGTCAATTGTGGATTTTGAATTTACTAATACAATATTTTTGCTCAATTATCTTTACTTGTTATCTTATCTAATTAAGAACGTAAAGTCTTATCGCTATTATCTTGTTTTTATTGTTGTTGCAACTACTCTAAGTGTAATACCTTTAGTTTTTCCTCATAAATATAATTTTTATCTGACCATTCTTAATGGTTTTGTCTTTGTTATTCTTGGCGTTGTTCCTGGTATTCTAGCTAAAATGATTTATCGCGGTATGCAAAATCATCGAAAGCCTTCGAACAAGATTTATTTTTATAGCTCTCTTCGTTACATGATCACTTGGGCTCCTATCCATAAATATGAACGAAATGTTTTCAAGTCTTTGCGCTTACTTTCCCAAAATAAATTAGAGGAATGTATTACATACACCCAAGAGCAATTGTCACAAGCACCACAACAATTTCATTCGTTTTTCCATACATTCCTTCTCTTATGTTTTAGCTATAAAGGGTTAAACAAAAAAGCTATTAGTGTTTTTGAAGATGAATTACAAGGAGCAGTTCATATTTCGTTGCGTCATATGGTCGAAGTGTATGCAGAGGAAAATCGGCTTGATAAAGCAGCACAGTTCCTTATCGTTCTAGAGTCTTCTCCTGAAACCTTAAAAGAAGAGTTATATGAAGCGCGAAGCCTTTTTTGTGCCTACACAGGCAATATAAAAGAATTAGAGAAATGTAAAGAGTTTTTGCCTTTATGGAAATGGCAGTATGCGGAAGGTATTTTCTACCGTTTTCAAAATCAACCACAGAAAGCAAAAGAATGCTGGGATAATTCTTTGTCACACTGCGATACTAGAGCTATTCCAAAGATTAATTTACAAATACAGTATTTAACAGAACAAAAAAACATTGATTCTCCTAACGAAGACTTGTTAAAAAAACTAGAGAATCTTATGTTACAACCCAAAACATATATGAAAATGAATAAAAAAGAACCATTTGAAATTGTTCATACTGTACCAGTTGTTACGTGGATGATAATAGCTACAAATAGCATCATATTTTTGTTAAGCGAGATTTTGGGTGGAAGCACCGATATTTTAACGTTAACACGTTTGGGGAGTAACGATTTTCTTATCGTAGAACATCAACAAGAATATTGGCGTTTTATTTCATCTTTATTTTTACACTATGGTTACTTGCACATTGCACTCAATATGCTAGGGCTGCATTTATTTGGTAAGCTAGTAGAAGGTCTATATGGTTGGAAAAAATTTACGTTGATTTACTTTGCGACGGGGATTTTTGCAGCGGTAATTAGTTTTGCAACGCACGAAGTGATATCAATGTCTGTTGGTGCATCTGGAGCTGTTTGTGGTTTATTGGGAGTGAATACCTATTATTTTTTGTTTTGCGGAAAAATGCACCCTGCTATACGTAAGCATTATATTTTTTCATTTTTGTTCATGATTTCTGCGATGATTGGAATGAGTTTTTTCTTCGATTTTATTGATAATGCTGCCCATTTTGCTGGTATAGTGGCAGGTTTTGTATTAGCATTTCTTTTAGACAAAAAAAAATCTATTCAATTTGGACACTATCTACAAAATGCTCTTCTTGTTATTGTTGGTATGGCACTATTTACAACATATTTTAATATTTACAATAAATATTCTACATATCCCTATCATCTAAAAACGGTTCCCAAAAAGATACAAGGTATGCAACTAGACTTACCATTTAGCTGGAAATCATACGCACAAAAAAATAAAAAATCTTCCCAAGAGTATCAGTACTTTGATCGTTATTCTATTGATAGTGAATTAAAATATGCACAAGCTTTTATTCATTTTGTAGTGTGTGATGAAGCGCAAAAGAATATTCTCGTTGCGAAAAAACTACTTAGACTTCAGTATTACAAAAATATAAAAGTAAGTGAAATAACAAAACAAAACATCAATAATAATATGTGGCAATTATACGAAATATCTTACAGCGAAAATATAAGAAAGAAGCAAGTTAACTTGCGCGAAGATTGGTATTTTTATTCGAATGGAAAAAAAGCATATTTTGTTACTTTTATTTTTGCAAACAATTCGTACCAAAAATACCAATCGATGAAGATGAATATTTTAGAATCGATAAAATTCTGATTTTTGTTTACCAAGGTCTTTTTTATTACAAGCATCGAATGCTTTTTGTGCTTCATTAAATTCTTTGTAACGTAGTAAAAATAGACCTATTTCGTAGTAACGTTTATTGAGAGAAACGTTTATTCTTACTCCATCATCAAAAACTTGCATTAAGGACTTGAGAGTAAGTATTTGCAAAGGAAAAGATCTTCTTTTTTTGTTGTTAATTATAACAACTCGTCCTTTTTTATAGAACAATTTTCCATTGAGATTATATACTTTACCTTTTTTTCTAACACTTAAAGAGTAATTACCCTTTTTATTTGCTTTTTGTAACCCGTTCATTAGAAGATCACGTCCTTCGTAATGTAGTTGAATATCTCGTTGAAGGGCAATTATATTTTTGGCTACATAAGGTGAAATGTTTTTATATTTTGTCGTTGCTTTACGGACATTTTGGTAATTTTCTTGGTCACGATCAGCTTTGTCCATGTATAAAATAGCTTCTGCGTGTATTAATCGCAATATAAACACTTCAGTTTTGATTGCTTTATGATCCACTTTTTTCTTTAAAAACGTTCGAAGTTTCGCAACTCCTTCTGCGAAGCTTTTTTGTTTGATATGTTTTGTTAGAAATAAAAGTAGCATGTTTTTCTTTGATTTATTCAGTGTAGTAAGCATTTGCGGTAACATATTATTATTTTTGTTTTTTAGCCAAGAAAGTGCTTTCTTAAACTCTGCTTTTTCTGCATCTTTTTGTGAAATATGTATTAATTTTTTTGTTGTATCTTGAGCGTAAAACATTAGTTTTTTGTTAAGATTAATGCAAATTGTTTCTAAACCAGGTGACTTTTGGTATTTATCCAGTAGAGTTTTTGTTTGCTTGAAATGATTAATACTTTTAAGTTCATTTACTTTGTTTGTTAGTTTTTGAGTAACTTCTTTTATTTGTTTACCTCTTAATTTTTGTAATTCTATAGAGTTACTATATTTTTGAGAAAATTTAGCAATTTCATTGAGGTTGTCAAAGTAATTTTGTTGTTGGCTATTAATCTTTCGTTCTAGAACTAGAAAAGCTTGTTGTTCTTGTTTAGATATAGGTTTTTCGCCACTTCTTAGTTCTAAAATTTTAGCATATGCAATATCAATATACTTTTGCGATTGCTTTAATACATCTTGAGCGATGATAGGGTGTTGGAACCATAAATAGGCAAAAGAACCTCCAGAAAGAAATATCACAAAGATTAAAAAATTCACCATTTTTCGGAAAAATGATTTTTTCTTTGGGCGGGGTATTTTCTTTTTTTTGCTTTTGATGTCATCGTCGAACATGACATCTACTTTCTTTGGTGCTTTTTTATGTGGCGTAACCTTGGGAATAGGGGGAACATGTATACGAGAAGCTCTACGTGGTTCTACATTGCCAGTATATGTTTTTGTGGTGTTGGTATTTTTATCTTTTGTTGCAAAAGGTACTGGTGTAGGTGATAGAGATTGTTTTTTTTCTTTGTTTGGTGTAAAAGGTCTTTGCTGAGTTTGTTGTATTCTACTTGGAAATACTTTTTGTTGCGTTTGTCTTGATTTATCTGTGGTTTCGGCTTTTTGAGCTTCGCCTTTTTGGGCTTCACTAGATAAAGCTCCCAAAAATTCATCCCAATCTTCTTTTTTTTCTGGCTTTTTTTCAACAGCTGGTATATTTGGTATTTGCAATCGTCTTGTCGGAGGATTTTTATAAACAGTACGTTGTGGCTCTTCTTTAACGTTGTCGCGTGATGTTTCTGAAACAATAGGAGTTGCATAGTTATCTGTAACTGTTTTTTGTGGTTCTTCTGCTACATCTTGTACAAAAGAGTTCCACTCTGAATGTTCTACTGCTTCGGTTGCAGGAGGTTTTTCTGAAACCACGGGTTTTACTTCTTCGGTTTGAGGAGTAACATCTTGCACAAAAGAATTCCATTCACTATGCTCTACTGCTTGAGTTGAAGCAGGTTCCTCTGAAACTACTGGTTCTACTTTGTCTTCTTGAGGGGCGACATCTTGTACGAAAGAATTCCACTCGCTATGCTCTGTTTCGGCTGTTGAATGTACAACAGGAGGTGCTGCTTCTACTTCTTCCTCCTGAGGGGCAACATCTTGCACAAAAGAATTCCATTCGCTATGTTGATCTTGGGGTGCAGTGTTTACAACAGGAGGCGTTGTTTCTATTTCCTCTGTTTGAGGAGCAACATCTTGCATAAAAGAGTTCCACTCACTATGTTCATCTTGACTTTGTGAATCGACAGTGGGATGCTCTGGTACTACTTCGTCTTCTTGAGGAGCAACATCTTCTACAAAAGAATTCCATTCACTGTGTTCATCATTAGTTTTGGTAGTATCACTATCGAGGCCCGCATTACTTGTTGGCAAATTTGCAGTTAGATTATTTTCGTCAACTGGTTGTTCAACACCAATTTCTTCAACAAAAGATGTCCATTCATTTTGTGAATTAGTATTCTCCGTATCCGTTGCTATACGACTGGTAACATCTGCTTGGTTTCTGCCAATAGGGGGAAGTTTAGTCTTATTGCTTCCCTTCACTTTCTGAACCATATTTCTTGTTGTAACACTTGGTTCATAAGGAGAAAGATAAAAAAGAAACCCGCGGATTTCTCCTTCTATAAATGGATCAAACCCTATTTCGTATTCTTTATTTTCTAACAATAAACTGTAGTAGTCTTCGATAAATGTTAGTGCATTTTCTTCGTTTTCTACTGCATTAATTGGCGTAGGAATTGTGGTTGTTAGAATGCCAGAGACCACTTCAACATTAAATATATTGTCGTTGTTGTTGAGTTCGTAGTAGGAAATATAAGATAAGTCTTCAAAATTTATATCAGGGTTTTTATCCTCGATTAGTTTCCCTATAAAACCAATTTCTTCTGTACCGTCAACATCTAAACCATGTATTAATATAATAATCCACCTGAGGGCTTTCATATTTACAGAACCTTAACTTTCTTGTTATTGGGATTTTTTTGGTTTTCTTTATCTTACCTTGTATTTCTTTTCATTACTAGGTTACTTAGGACGTGCTGGCATACCCACCGAAACGTAGGATTCTTTTTAGCAAGATACGTCATGACTACAACTTACTAAAAAAAGAAGAGTAAGTTTCGATGTGCGAGTGTTTTTGTTAGCTACTTAAAAGTATAAAAGAAGTATGTTGAAAATAGCAATATTTTTTATTTTTTATAAATAGGTATGGCTTTAAAATATATAACTTACTGTTTAAAGGTAGAGTAATACTGAGACTTTCAGTTACAATTTTGTAACTGAAAGTCATTTGTCCAAATCTTACAAATTTGAATACTCTCATCCTTGTACTTTACATTTATCAAGAAGCTTCTACAACTTTAAAATTCATCAATTACTTTTAGTAAACTAGGTATTGCTGGTCGATCACCGGGATGTTTACCTACGTATGCGTAACGTACAATTCCGTCTTCATCAATGATAAGAGTTGATGGCTTTGCTAAGCTACCGTTTATTTTGAATTCGTTTACTAGATTTAAATCAGCGTCCAAAACGACAGGGAAAGGTAAGTCGAAACCTTCTTCAACATTTTGAACTGAAGCAATAAAATGTGGAATTGTATCTATTTCTCCAGGATAAACAAGAATAACTTCAGCATTTTTTTCATGAAATTTTTTGATATGCTTACTAAGCGCAATTGTTTGCGATGAGCAAACTAAACATACACTGCCAGCAAATCCGCGTAAAACGACAAGCACTAATTTTTTGTTAGGAGTAAATTCGCTAAGGTCAATAACTTCACCATTCGAATTTACAAAACGCAAAAAAGGAAATTTATTGCCAATAAGCTCATTGTTTGGGGTTTTTTTCTCATCACTATTTTCGAATTTTTTTACTAAATTGGTAATCATCTTTTTTTGGTTACTCGTCCAAGTTTGTGGAGGTTGAGCACTTGGAATGGTATATTGTATAGGACGTACTTGAGTTTCTTGTTGTACGCTACCCATTTGTTGCCTAAATGAATTTACTTTCGATTGTAAATCTGAATTACTTTTTTCTAAAACGTCGACTCTTCGTGTTAAGTTAGCAACTCTTACTTGTGTTTGTTGCAGTACTTCTGAATGTTTTAAAAATGCATCTTTTGGAATACCTGACGATTTTGGAGGCACATTTAAAGTGCAACTAGTGAGGCACAAACAAGTTAAAATAACGAAATATTTCATTTTATTTCCTCGATATAAATTGTATTTTAGAACCCAAGTCTGTTCTAGAAACAGACTATTTATTAAAATTATAAGTTTTTTTTATTACTAAGTGAATAATAATTTTAGGATGTCCTAAGAATAGAAAGATTTGTATGAATATTCCCAATATATTAGAAATACCTTACGAGCCTGAGATTGCATTTTCCATGCAGGAAAAATATGCTTCGCAAGTACAAATGTCTCCTCCACAAAACAAAATTAAAACTATTGCTGGAGCCGATGTATCTTATGTTGGTAAAACAAATGAAGCCTACGCTTCTGTTGTGGTAATTGATCGCGAAACGAAAGAAATTATTGAAGAAGCTACTTGGAGTGGTTATACCCAATTTCCTTACCGAAGTGGTCTATTGGCGCTACGAGAAGCCCCATGTCTTATTGAATTGTTTAAAAAACTAAGTATTGAGCCAGACTTAATTATTGTAGATGGTCATGGCCAAATACATCCTCGTGGTTTTGG
Source organism: Candidatus Uabimicrobium helgolandensis (assembly GCF_041508025.1). Lineage (NCBI taxonomy): Bacteria > Pseudomonadati > Planctomycetota > Candidatus Uabimicrobiia > Candidatus Uabimicrobiales > Candidatus Uabimicrobiaceae > Candidatus Uabimicrobium > Candidatus Uabimicrobium helgolandensis. The sequence goes on along the minus strand of NZ_CP165719.1, from coordinate 7,504,304 downwards.
TTTAGCGTGCCATATGGGATTGTGCTTTGAGCGTCCAACAATTGGCTGTGCAAAAACATTTTTTATTGGTAATCAAGGTGAACTCGATGAAGAGCGAGGGGCTTTTTCTAACGTAACTGACGATAACGGGCGTGTTATGGGTCTAGCTCTACGAACACAAAAGAAAGCTCCCCCTGTTTATGCCTCCGTCGGAAATTTATGCGACCTAGATACAGCCCAAAAAATCATTTTTGAACTTTCTTCGCGTAATAATCGATTACCATTACCAGTGTTTTATGCACACCATTTGTGTTCTAAGTTGCGCAAAAAAAAGGACAACTAACAGCATCTAATCTTTATACCAAACTAATGAAGCTATTTTCCACTGTTTTTCTTTGTTACGTATAAGTAGGAAGTGGTCAATACCTGTTTCAGGTGGATGCCCTTTCTCTTCAAAAAGCCACTTAACGACAACAGATGCGCTTTTTTTGTCTTCCTTTGCTGTGAAAGAAGTCATTGTTTCACGTACGTTTCCAACTTCTTTAGCTAAATACGTACTTTGACCTTTTACAAAAGTGTTGAGATTTTGTTTTTTGTTTATAGTACCGTTCTTTATATAGATAATAACTGCTTTTTCGTGAAACAAAGAGCTATATACCTGCATGTTATTATTCGACCAAGAAGTAAAATATTTGTTCAAGAATGGTTCTATGTCGTGACTAACATTCTCTTTTTTTACACTGCAAGCACAGAGTAATAAACACATAACCAATATATAATGTGCTTTTTTCACAAAAGCCTCCAAAGTAGTGGTACGCCCTAACCTGAATTCTTGTACTAGTGACCTGATAAAACTAAAAATTAAAAGAACAAAGTGTTAATGAGTAAATATTAGGAGGGCAAATCTCGCCCTCCTAATATAATCAGCAATAGTAATTAATCTTATGGCAAAATTATTTTATTTTTCTAACTCAACAAAATAGTTAGATTTTTGTCCACCAGCTTGAATAATAATTTTGTGTTCTTTATATTTCGCCATTTTGATTGATAAGTTATACTTACCAGGAACTAATCGCCAACGATAACTTCCATGTTCATCAGCTATTCTTTGTTCTTGCTCTTTAAAATTAATTTCTGTAATACTTAAAGAAGCTGCTAATGGTTTTCCTGTATCCTTGTCGAGTACTTTAATATGTACATGTGGTTTGGTTAGTTCATCTAGCATAAAAGGAAGTACTTTTTGTACAGATGGCCACACTCTATTTTCATATGTAGAAAAAGATGGTTGAAAAGAACTACCAATTTCTAGTAAAAAGGAAATAGATCCGTACAAGCCGTAGTGATGCTCAAAGTCTTCTCCAGAAGAAGAAGCTACTCGTTTACCAAATCCAACATGATTTGCTAAACGATCGCGAATGTCGTTGTAAACATTTGCTTCTGCCATAAAACCGCAACGATATGGATATAGAACTTCGTCGCCTGAACTGTGGTAAGATATAATGTACTGCGCTTGTAGTTTTGCGTTTAAGCGATCCATTACTTTTACTTCAGACTCCGATTGAGGAGAAGGGCCTTTAAATATATCGCTACTACCATTGCTTGAGTTAGAACCGCAAGCTCCCCATTTAAAGCTGTAATTACGATTTAAATCTACTCCTTGAGAGCCATCATTATTACGCGCGCGATTTTTTCTCCACATTCTGTTGTTGCTAAATACATACGCTAATCCATCAGGATTGACGACGGGAACAAACCATACAGCACTGTTTTCTAAAGCAGAAAGAAATTTTGCATCACCTTGTTGTGCGCGCTTCAAATAGTCTTTCGCTGAATCTAAAACAGCATGATGGGTCATTAACTCTCTAGCATGGTGCTGCCCAATAATGACGATTTTTGCTTCATCTTCAACTAAATCAGGGTTTAAACTTACTTGAAGTGCATAGAGAGAACGTCCTTCTACAGTGGAGCCAAGACCTAACCATTCATTTAAATTAAACAACTTCGCCCATTTAGGATAAGTTTTTTCTAGTTGTTGTAATTCATTTAATGTTTGCTCAGGACCATAATAATCTTCAGCATTATCACGTTTATTGCTGTAGCTTTCATAAGATTCTGAACTGACAATTTCATCTATTTCAAACAATATGTTACGCTTTTGTAAAATAGAGCATTCTTTTTCTAAGAAACGTGGAGTATCAGTAATGATTTCTAACCTATTCGTTTCTTTGTTGTAACCAGAGATATCAAACCCTTTAGATTCAAGATGGTCTCTAATCTCCTGTACACTACTATCATCCACTTTTACAGTTACTAAATAATATTGCTCAGCAGAAATGGTAACAAACAAAATTGCTGCCAGCAAAATGTGAATATATTTACTCATATATACTCCCCTGATATGAAAATTTTTATCTGTTACTTGGTTTCTACGTTGCTCGGAAGTTATTTTGGTAGGGCTTTAAATACCTACAACATAGTTGTCAAGAAAAGTAAAACTGATACTGAAAAATACAATAACGAAGTAACTTGATAAAGTTTTTAGAACACAAGCCTTGTTTTAAACTAACTTTTTTTAGTGTCATTGTCAAGAATTGAGCAAATTTAAGTATTTTAGACAGCAAGGCTAATCTAACAAGCATCGCGATACCAACGATCGAAATTGGAATTATTGTATAAATTGATCGTACAAAAAATTAAGTGACACGCCAAAAACATTTACCATTAAAGTTTATTCTCTTGAGCAACTATTTTTGCCAGGTCACTTAAGTAACAATGATTTATCAACTCTAATATTTTTGTTTGCTTAGATCTACTTCGTCTTGTTGTTCGCGTGGTGCGGCCTTTTCTTTTTCTAACGGTAATTCTAACTGTTGCTGTTTTTTCTTTTGTTGTTCTATTTTCGTTTTTTTCTCTAAAGCCTTCGTCCACAAATCGTATTTTTTGTAAAATGTTCGCTCTTTTTTATTCACTCCGGCAAACCGATTTTTTTGAATCACTCTACGACCATTAATATTTCTCACAGTAAAATTATTTCGTGTAAAGTTGAGCTGCTTGTGGATTTTTGCTCTTTCTTCGAAGTTCCATTCGGGTCCTGGAGGAAATTCTTCTAGTATTTCTTTTTCTTCTTTGCTCAATCGCAAAAGTTCTTTTTCTTTTTTGTCTGGTTCTTGGGTTGCTATTTTCTTTTGGCGCTCTTTTTCTAAACGTTTTTCTTCTATAATTTTCTTTTTTAAACGTGCGTTAAATTGCTCTTTTAATTTTTGTGTTTTGTTCTCTACTTTTTCTTTTACATTTTGGGCTTTACTAATCCATACTATTTCGTGAATGTTTTTATATGGAAGAAATACATAACCATTTGAGTGGTTTACATACCATAAACGCAATCCCGAAGATCTCGGAAGTTTTTGCTGTTGAGTAACATACTTTTTTTGTTTAAGAAGAAGTTGTTTTATTTCAGAGTTTTGTTGCGAAGCGGTTTCGTAGCCAGAACGAAATACTTCTACAAATTTATCTTCCTTTATTGTACCACTAAACATTTGACCGTTGTGTAAGTAAACATTTACCTTGTGCTCACTGCTATATACTACAGATAGCAAAAAAGAAAATATCAAAAAAGAATATGTTCTTATCATTGTATAATCTCCTACTCTAGTTTTTTTAGAGTGCTCTTTAGATTTTCTAACTACTTATTATATTATAACATAAATATGACTTGATCCGAGAAAAACATGGCTGTAATACCTTTATTATGCATCAAAATTCGGTATATTTTTTACAATTTCCTTTTGCTTTTTCTGTAGGGTATTTTTTTGCGTTTTTTTGCATTTTTTCTTCAATAATAGACTCTACATCTAAATCATGTTTGTCCGCCAGCATCAAAGAGCAAATAAATACGTCAGCCAGCTCCTCTTTTAGTTTATCAATATCAACTTCATTGTGTTTTTTCCATAAAAATAATTCGAGAAGTTCGCTAGCTTCTACATTAATAGAAATAGCAAGGTCTTTTGAATTATGAAACTGTTCCCAGTCTCGTTCGTTGCGAAAATCGATAATTCCTTGTGTGATTTTTTTGATTTGCTCCATGTTTTTCCCTTTTACTAAAATTGAATTAATACTAAAATGTTTAAACGATCAACAAAAGTAGGGCGTGTTGACATTTGGGGTTATACAATCTGGGTTATTTTAGAGAGTGGTGAAATACATTGAAAGGCCAAAGTTGTATTTTTTCAAAAAGAAAAGAAGCTCTGAAAACAAACCATAAAGAAGTAAATGTTAACACCTCTTATCTATAACTTTGTTAAATCGCTTACTTTTTATTTGTAGGAGTTGTTATGAAATTTCTTGCACTTATATTTATTACTATTTCAATCTTTCAACTTACTGTGAATATTCGTTATAGTGAACAAAACAGCGAGTACTCTGTTTTTATTGAAAAACCGTTTCGAATATATTCGCAAAAACCTGAAAACAACATACTTTCTTCTACAATGCAAACAAAATCCTGTGGTACCGGATGTGCTAATCCTGTAGCTACGCAAACCACTGATAAAGACTTGCATTATCATATTACTCAGTTGCAAAGTTTATCAAATTTTACGAACCACGCTTCTTTTTCTTATCTTTTGTTTCACCGTGAACAAACTCTTCTATATCTAAAAGCTCATCCACAAATACACATGACTAAAAGCGGGTTAAACGAATTGCAAAAAAACAAGGTTAGTTTTTCGTTGCGAATGCTCGACGAAAAAAAACAGCCTGTTTTTTCCAAAACCTTTGGTAATATCTTTCTAAACCACAAACAACATCATGTTGCTTTTAGTGATAAAGACGGCGTTAAAGCAGAGTTTAATGGAACGATAAAACGTGTAAGTCACGATCGTTTTTGGTTGCGAATGTGAGTAGAGAGCGACTATTTTGTCGCTGGACCGTGGTTCGCGGTTCACACCAATAACAGTACTTGGCAAAAATTTGATGACGTTTTTATCAGTAATGGCAAAAGTAATTCTATGAGAACTATAGAATTTCGCATTGTGTTGGAGAATAGTATATGTATAAACAAACCATAGCAATATTATTATTTTTTTTGTTCGTATCTTTACGAGCAGATCCATGCGGAATGGTTACAAGTGGACCTGGTATAGAACGTATGGGCATACAACGAACATATGTATTTTATAAAAACAAAATAGAATCTATCGTTTTACGCCCAGGTTTCTCCGGAAAACTCAATGATTTCGGAATGATTATTCCTTTTCCATCTCCTCCTGCTATTCGCAAAGTAGAAGACGATGTATTTTCTCATATTGCAGCTGCATTAGATCCGCCCGAATATAGAATTTTTCCATCGATGCCTCTTGAGAGGTACATACCTTCTATTCTTAGTAATTTGATTCCAGCTTTAAGCCAGGTTTCAGAAAAAGGACGTAGTTCAAATTATATTAATGTGTTGTCAGAAGAAGGCATTGGCATGTACCAAGTTGCAGTATTAGAAGCTGGAAGTGCTAAAGCTTTAAGGAATTGGATGGAACAAAATAATTACAAATATCCAAAAGGTATGGACAATACATGTAACGAGTATATTGGTATGAAATGGTGCTTTGTTGTTGTAAAAGCTCGTATTGGTGCAAAAGGAAATATTGATCCGCAGCCAGGGATGAATCAAGCGCAATTTGGGTTGCAGAGTGGTCAGTCTTTTTTTGGATACATGCAAGGAATGGCTTTTCGTTTTTACAGCGAAGAAATGATCGTACCGATGCGCCTTTCAACTTTCAATAGTAGCTTTTCTAAGAGGCGAGTGCAAGATGATGGTAAATCTGTAGAAAATATAGTATATGCGCTTACGGATGTGGCTGTCAAAATTGATTGTTTAGATAGTGGATATGTGGTAAGGCAAATTTCTGGAGAAAAACTACTTAAAAATGTTACAGAAAAAATTCCTTTACGTATAATGAAAGGTAGTTTATACGATTGTAGAAGCAGAGCATATAATACCTGGAAGCAAACGGATATTCGTAGTGTCAATGGAATTGCGCGCAAGCTTTTTGCTCTTGATGTTTTGGCAGCAAAGCGCAATACTCTTATTTTAGATAAAGAGCAAAAGGAAAAAGAACGACAGAAACAAAATCCTGAATACACGATTAACGATGAGGATATTGTGAAGGAAGGCTTGGAAGAAATTCACAATATGACAATGAGTGTTATCTCTGGATATTTTCCACGAGATATTCTAGTTCAAACAAACCTACGTTTTAATCCGTACTCGATGCCTGAGGAATTAAATAATCAACAAAAATTTAATCTATTGACTGATGGAATTTCTGGCTACTTAGCTTTCGGTGGAAGGTTATACGACGGAATGGTAACAGAAGTTCTGTATGCTATTTGGAGTCCTATTTACATTTGGACACTTTTTATTTTTGCATTTTTAGCGTTTTTTTCCACACATGTACGTTTTACAATTATCGCGAGTTGTTTAGTGATACTCTACAGTGCTCTTACTTTGGTTGTCAATTTTTATATCATACCTATTCTCTTGAGCGCGGTAGTTATATCTATTCACTTTAATAAAAAAAAACATGGCGATAACCTTTCTTACTATTCATCTAACACAGCAGCCGTTTGTGTGGCTTCTGTCTGTTGGCTAGATATTATAGTTGGTTTATGGATGATTGTGCGTAATTGGAAGAAATATAATGTAGCGAACTGTAAAAATTCTGAACAAACTTAAACGGTTTTTAATTTAATTATTTTACGCAGTAGTGTAATCGTGACCGCAACACTAATCACGACGACACTACTGTTGCTAAAGTTTAGCTCCACAAAATTTACAAAAAACTGCATTTTCATCATGCCCTTCTTTAGAACATTCAGGACACGCTTGTGTAGTTACTAATTCGGGCTTGTTTTGAGCATTTGACAATTCCACAGATACAATTCCTGTTGGCACAGCAATAATTGCATAACCCATTATCATGATAATAGAGGCAAGCATTTGTCCTAAGGGGGTTTGTGGGGCAATGTCACCGTAACCTACAGTTGTTAGTGTTACTATAGCCCAGTATACGCTCTTGGGTATACTTGTAAAACCACTATCCTCACCTTCAATCAAGTACATGAATGTTCCTGCTATAATAACAAGCGAAACAACACTTCCTAGAAAAACAGTGATCTTTGGACGACTTGCTTTTAGAGCTCTAGCTAAAGTTTGAGCTTCAGAAAGATAACGAGCAATTTTAAATATACGAAAGATACGCAACAAACGAATTGTGCGAATGACTAATAAAGATTGAGTTCCGGCGATAAAAAGACTAATATAAGTAGGCGCAATAGACAATAGATCAACAATTCCCATAAAACTAAAAACATAACGAAAAGGTTTACCAACGCAAATAATACGCATGATATACTCGATGGTAAATAATATAGTAAAGGTCCATTCTAGTTGGCGAAGAATTTCACCATAATTAACCTCAACGCTTTTTATGCTTTCTAACATAACAACAATAACACTTGCTGCTATCGCCCAAAGTAAAACAACATCAAATAGTTTTCCTGATGGAGTATCTGCTTCGTAAATAATTTCATGCATTTTGAAACGCCAAGAGTTTTTTGTTGGTTCTGCCATTTTTTACCTTTCTGTATGTGTTGACGCTCTATTCACTCAAATATCCAATTTTTCTCGCCAGTAATTGCAAACATTTTGGGTTTTTTCTACAGAAAATCCTATATATTTTTGAGGGTTAGCGATAATTTCTCGTTGTTCCTCATTCAAATTTAAATTCTCGATCGCATCATTTTCAATAAAACAACGACGAACAGCTTCATGAGCATCAGGATGACCATCTTTTGCCAATATAATATACAGAGGCTCAGCAATGATTTTATCTTTTGCCATTTGTAGGTTACGCTTTAGTGAATCTTTATCGACAATAAGACTATTCATCACTCGTTTTAGCCTTCTTGTCGCTAGATAAAGTGCGGCAACTATTTCACCATAAAAACGTGCGGATGCTGAATTGGTTAAATCGCGTTGGTGTTCGGATATTTGATCCATATAAGCAGTTGTGACTCTTGGCATAAAAGATTTCCACAAAGATTTCACATGTTCAAAATGAATTGGATTGCGTTTGTGAGGCATTGTAGATGAACCAACTTGTTTTTGTGAAACTTTCTCCATTACTTCCGCAATTTCTGTTCTTTGCAAATGACGCATATCATCACTAAGATTTGCAAGTACTCCAAGAGTTGAAATACAAGCGTGTAAGTAGTCAAGCATAAACTCTGGTTCTACTATCTGCGTAGAGTGTGTTGCAGGAGATAGATCTAATTTTTGTAAAAAAGTTTTTTCGAACTCGATAGGGTTTTTGACAAGAAGGCTTTGAGCATTATATGCGCCTACCGCGCCAGAAAATTGCCCACGTAAATCGTTTGTGCTTTCTTGTAGTTTAACAATACGATTTCCTAAGCGCGAAATATATTCGGCTATAGTAAAACCAAAAGTAATAGGAACTGCATGTTGTCCATGAGTTCTTCCTATTTGTACTGTATTTTTTTCGCGTTCGGCTAGTGAAATAAGAATTGTTTGTAGTTCGATTAAAAGAGGAAGTAAAACGTTCTGCGAGCACTTCTTAAAACGATAAGCATCTGTCGTGCAAACTATGTCGTGGCTAGTAGCGCCAAGATGAATCCAAGGTTTAGCTTGTGAGGAAACGTGTTGTCCCATACAATTAACCACCGCTCGTAATTGATGATGGATGCGTTTCTCTTCTTCGTAAACCTCTTTTGCGGTAATTTTATGCGTAGACTTTTGAACTTCGTCAGCAATTTCAGGTTTACAATAATCATAATGAGAATATGTATCTACTAATTTTGATTCGACAAATGCTAGATGATATATAAAACCTTCTTCTGAGAGATATTTTTGCAGTTCTTTAGCCTCAGGAAAGTTTAAATAGCGAAATTCTAAAGGGGAGATAGCTGAATACATGTTGAACTCTTTTTTCAGAAAAAAAAAAATATGCTAGAAAAATCAAAAAAGAACTTATATATTACAGAGAAATAATATAGAATATGTAGCTCGACAATCAGAGCAATTATGTTTTTAGGGATTGGTCAAAGTAAATTATCCCACTTACTTGCTCTTTTGTATTATAGCCTTGTTATTATAAGCTAACAAAACTACGGCTATGCCACATTTATAATGCCTAGCTAAAATACAAAATTTCAGTATAATTGGAACATTTTATTTTGGCCCAAATCCATCAGTTAGAAAGGTTTGATTATAACATGCCGAAGAAATCAAGAAAGAAAATATTAAAAAGTCGTTGCCGCTTTACCAGAGAAGGTATTGATTTTATAGATTACAAAGATATTGCCACTTTGCAAAAATTATGCACAACTCAAGGCAAGATTTTTTCTCGTAAGAGATCTGGTAACTCAGCAAAACACCAACGCATGGTAAAATCAGCTATTAAACGCGCTCGTTTTATGGGACTACTACCATATAAGTAAGTTTGGTAAAACCTATGTTTAAAATACGCTAAAAGAGATGTAGTGAATTATTTCATTACATCTTTTTTTTTGCGATTTTAAAATTAGCAAAATTCAAAACCACATTCAAAAAATTATTTCTGCTCGCAAAACAACAATTCTAAGTGATCTGACAAAAGTAGTTACCCGTTGAGTGCAGGGCTTTTATTTTCTAGCGAGGCGCGACGAGGGCGCGCAGCTGTAGCTGCGTAACTAAGGAGCAACAAAGCTAGAAATTAAAAGAACAAAATGTCAATGGGTAAATACTTTTGGCGGGTCACTTAGATCAAAGAGTCCGGATTTTTTTTTCTCTTTGTTACTTTCCTCCTTTTTCTCTTCGTTACTCAGTGCTTTAAAGCTTCTTGTCAAATCATTATTATAGGATTCTAAGCGATAGAAGATTAGTCGTTGGATGGTTGAAAATCCTTTGTAATTCCAATATATCAATGGGACAGGAGTCTTTGTTGTTCTTGGTTTGGTGTATACAATATCAGTACTTTTTGTTACAATATTTATTGTAGACTATACTAAATATTTTGGAAGGTTAGTTTTTTGTCTAGCCCACATTTCTAACATGTTTTATTAGAAAGTTTAAAAAATGAAGAGTTTATTATGTTTTTTGATATTTATTGGATGTGTTTTTGCAAACACATCAATAGAGTCTGTGTACTCGAAAATCAATGAATTATCAACAAATGAAGATGTTTTATTTTCTCATAGAGATAGCGGTTCTGTTTTAAGTAGCTTGTGGGAATTATCAGGAAATTTTTCTGTAGAAGATTTTAAGAATGCAAATAGCCAATGGACAAATGACCAAGGAAATGATGTTCTTAGCGCATTCATTATAGAAGATGTATTGTTTTTAAAGATTAAAGATAATAAAGATGGTACACATTTATCGATGTGCTTGTCTCCTCAAGATTTTGGTCTTCGAAATATAACTGTTGACCTAGGTGCGGTGACACATGTTAGTTTAAAACAACCAAAGCAAGGTAAAGAAGCGCAAGTCTCTGTTATCAAAATCGTGCCTAAAAAAATCAAGACTACTAAAAAGCAAACAGTAGTAAATCCAGAAAACTTGGCTTCGAATAAAGAAAGACCTATTGTTGGTATTTCTTCTTTAGAAGATGGATTAGCAACTGTGATTCTAGGTAGAAAAACTGTACTTAAACAACAAATGGCAAAGGGTAAAATTTATCCTCTTCCAATGTCATTGTCAGGCCAAAAAGTGACAATACGATTTACTTACAGTGAAAAACCTTCTTCGGAAACAGTTGAAGCTGGTATTCTACATCTTCATACTTCTAGTGCAAAGATTTACAAAAAAACTTTTAATCTAGAAGTTCAAAAGTCTAATATTTTTGGTCTTGCTTTACCGGTTGACTTCATGGCTTCTAATAAAATAGAAGCTAGTGTTGTTAAAGGAAAAAATAAGATTAAAAATGTAAATTTAGGAACGCATTTAGGGAAAAGAATTATCATTGTAGAAACAGAAAGTATCCCAAAATCAAAAACAGATGTAGAAGTTCTTTTATCTTATGTTCCTGATCCGTCTATCAAAATTAGCAAAATGACAAAGAGATTTCGAGCTACTGGTGCGGGTCGTTTTGGTGTTGATTTTGGAAAAGAAATCTTGGCAGTAGATGAATTTAAAAAAGTCAAAAACCATAAAGTTTCAAAAATTGTGGCTAGTGAAAGCAAGGGCTTCTCATCAATAGAAATTTATGTTACGCAATTTAATGCAAAAAGCTTCAATGCTTTTGTGGAATATGAAGTTACTGTAATCGTTTCTGAAGACTAAATTTTATAGAAAATTTTGTGATACTAAACGTTTACACAGTTTGAATACTACACAGTATAGTCTACTACACTATTATTCGAATTAATGAGTTGGTATTATTTTGTTAAGGGCAAAAAATGGCTGAAAAAGAAAAGTCTTCATTGAAAAAACGTCTGAAAAAAATTATTATTATTTTGATGATTTTTGTTTTCTCAATGGTAATTTGGGCTTACTACAGTGGAAACAAGGTTGAAGAAGTTAATTATACCGTTTCTCAACTTGGAAATAAAGTTAAAGGGCATATTATCAGTGCCTTTGATGGTAATGCTATTGCTATTTGGGGAGTTATAGACGCTCCTGCAGAACATGTATGGAAAGTTATTCGCGACAAGAAGAATTTTGAAAAGTATTTACCTTACGTGAAAAAAAGTGTCGTGACAAAATTAGATGACAACAAATACCAACAGCAACAAGTTTTTGAACTTCCTTTTGGTACTTATGAATTTAAGCATAAAGTGTGGTTTGAAGAAGAACCAAATACTTATGTATCAAATTGGCAACAAGAAGAAGGTGTTATCGCAGTTAATCGCGGTGCATGGATTGTCCATAAATCAGAAAATAAAACTCTATTAGAGTATCGGATACGTTTTGAAACACAGTGGGTTCCTGTATGGTTCAGCAATGCTTATATGAAACAACGTTTAAAAGTAATCGTTAAAAAATTACGCGAGCGCATCAAGAATCTTGAACAAACAAACCCTGAGTACTTTAAAACTAAATAAAGGAATTCTAATGAAAAAAACTTCGATAAAAAGCACGCCAGGAGATTTTGGTAGTGAAAAAGGAGTTACTCTTGCCTGCGGTAGCTCATCAACATGCTGTTGTATGGTGTTTCTAGGTGGTGGCCTTGGGGGAATAATTGGCTTTATTTATGGGCTTGTCCGAGGTTTCGCAAAAGGAAGTAAATGGTCGGAAGAATCCTCAGGTATAAAGACGTTTTCTATCTATACATTTGCAATGATTACTCTAGGCATTGGATTTGCCATTGTTGGACTTCTTATAGGTGCTGGCATTGGCATTAGTATTGATCTTATTATGGGTAATTTATAAATAGGAAGGGCTACAAATTTTTCAATTTCCTACTCTTTCTCCTTTATATATTTATGTTGATGAGCAAACGCAAATTCAATTTCGCCGCGATGATCACCAGGCTATTTTCATTACGGGAGATAAAACATTACTTCTCGATTTGTTGCCCTTACTCGATGGCAAAAAAAGTGTAGAATCTATATGCTGTTCTTTACCACAGCACGATCAGAAATCCATTCAAAGCTTGCTTCAAGAATTAAAACAGCATGGTATCGTTATTGAAAACACACAGAAAACATGTCTTTGGCATCAAACCGCCCATGCTGTTGTAGGCAAAGATCTTAGTAAGTATTCTATCTGTGTTATCGGAAAAGACTCGTACTTATCTCTTGTTTTTGATCATTTACAACTTATTGGAATTACTAATTTTGTAACTGAGCCTGCCGATGCCAATTTGACTATTCTATGCGAGCCAGGCTTAAAACCTTCTTTTATTGAAAAGTGGGATAGAGAAAATGTAGTGCCTTGGTTGCGCATGTCTTGGACAACAAGTTATGGAGAAGTCGGTCCGTTATTCATTCCAAAGCAAACCGCATGTTATCAATGTTTTCAAAAACGTCTACTTTCAAACAGACGCTTTCGCGATTCTTATCAAAATTATAGTGAAATAATAGAAAAACGAGGAATTCCTCTTAATTTATTTGCTCCTAGTTTTCTATGGTGCCTGTCACATATTTTACTAGAAGTGGCGAGCTACACTACAAATTACACTCCTCCACAACTGTGTGGACGTTTACTATATAGGGATTCTTCAGAACAATTCTTAGAACAAGTATTGCAGGTTCCTGGATGTTCAGGAAATTGCTCGTGAAAGATCTCGAAAAATACCTAGTTGGACGGCGCTGCGGTATCGTCCAAACGTTAGGAAAAGCTGCGATTGACTTTGACGACCCGCCAATACATGCTTACGGAGCAAAAATATGTGATACAGCCGCATTTTCTGCGGTAACAGCTTCGAAAAAATGTGGTGGTGGTGGTATTGAAGAACAAGAAGCCAAAAACTGTTGTTTAGGTGAAGCTGTAGAGCGCTATTGTGCTGGCACGTGGAATGCAAAGGATATTGTGTGGGCTACAGCAAAAGAGCTACAAAAAGATGTTTTTTCGTTAGAGGAACTCACATTATTTTCTGGTAAACAATATAATCAGTACAATTTTCCTTATCTCTCTCCATCCTCAACAATTAAAATTCCTTGGATTGAAGTGGTTCGTCACCACGATCAAAAACCCTTGTGGGCACCAGCTGTTTTTTTTTATTGCCAAGTCCGCAACATAAAAACCAAATAGCTCCACCTATCTCAACAGGTTTGGCTTGTCATGGTTCTTTTGAGGAGGCTTATAGACGTGGATTATGCGAATGTATTGAACGCGATGCTGTAAGTCTAATGTGGTTACGCGGTGTTATTTCGCCTAAAGTGGTTAATATCACAAGAGAAAATCGCGTTGCCCAAATATTAAAAAACTTTGGTGGTGAAGTAACAGTAGGTGATTTAACCTCTGATCAAGGCGTACCTACTTATTTTTGTCTGATGGAGGGAAACTCTCCTTGCGGTAATATTATTTCTTTTGGAGCTGCTTGCGATGGCAACTCTGACAATGCTCTATATCGCGCAGTTCGCGAAGCATCTCTCGGACGTATTTATGTAAAACGCTTACTCAAAAGTAGTCCGCCCTGGAAGGTTGGTTATCGATTTCAAAATGTAGACACATTTGATCGTCATGCTTGTTTTTATAGTTCTCATCCCAAATACTATGATAAACTAACTTTTCTCAAATTGGGAAAGAGTATTTCTTATACAACTTCCCATGTAGATGTTAGTGTAAAATTTCCTACCTATACTTGTGATTTGACAACACCAGAAATTAATAAATTAGGATTATATGTTATTAAAACCTGGGTACCGAAATTAATGCCGCTTCATGGACATCATTTGCTACCGTTTCTAGGTCATGAGCGTTTGCATTCTACAACAAACGTTTTTTCTCATCAATTTTTATATAAAAAAGGATACAATCCATGGCCTCATCCCATGCCATAGAAACAATATCTCCTTCTGAACTTCACTATCTCAATTCGAAAATTACAGTTGCAAATCGTATGTATCTTGCACAAAATATTGCAGAATTTAGTCAAAACCGCGAAGCAATACAAGATTCATGTTATCCTTATAAAACGTATCCTGGAGCTACAAGATATCCTTTAAAGTCGCAATACATTTGGTGGAAAAGACTGCAATCTGTATTGCAAAAACGCCGTTCGTCAACGAATTTTACAGGCAAACCAATATCGCTAAAGTCGTTGTCAACTATCTTATTACAAGGGTACGGGAAAACAACTACTATTTACGATGAACGTTTTCCAGAGGTAGAACACAGTCTTCGTTCAGCTCCATCAGGAGGAGCACTATATCCTATTGAAGTGTACCCACTATGCTTGAATATAAAATCGATTCCTCGGGGTTGCTACCACTATCATGTTAAAGATAAAGTCATTGAAAAAGTCAATCAAAAAACGATGAACGAAGTAGATCAGATGTTCGTTGGGATTCCACAACAAGAATGCGCAACGATTTTAGTATTCACAGCGATAAAGGAACGAACTTATGTTAAGTATGGTGAAAGAGGCTACCGTTTTCTTTTTTTAGAAGCTGGACATATTGCGCAAAATATATTACTTCTCGCGTCAGCTATTGGTCTTAAGGCTTGCCCAATAGGAGGTTTTGTAGAAGACAATATTGTTGATTTTTTGGACATAGATCATAAGCGAGAGTGGGTTATTTATGCTTTGGCAATTGGTAAATAGGGAGCACTAGGCGAAAACTCGACTACTGTTGACTTAAGGAAACCTAAATGTTATTGAAAGCATTGTTTTTTCTCCACTTGTCATTTCTGCTTCCGCAGGAATGACAAGTGTTTAAGATCAGCTAGGTTATAAACCAAGTTATGAGCTGTTTTCGAAAATATTTTTCGTTGATTTGTATTGTTTTCGCCCGTTTGGATCCTGCTTTCGCAGTAATGACAGTGCAATAGGTGATTTCTTAAGTCAACAGTAGTTGGGCGAAGCTTCTGCTGAGCCAAATTTTTATTTATAAAAATTTTTAGAATATTGTGTATTGCAAAAAATAGAATGTGTTACATAGAAGCTAGTTCTTTAATAATTTGTTCGGCAACATCAACTCTAACTTTACCTGTTGCAACTAATTTTTCGACAACTGTATCAACCATATCTGCCGTAGCACCTGCCATGACCGCAATATTTCTAGCATGTAGAGACATGTGTCCTTTTTGAATTCCTTCGCTTGCTAAAGCGCGAAGTGCACCAGCATTTTGGGCTAGACCTACAGCTGCAATTACACTACCTAGCTCATTAGCGCTTTTAATGCCAAGTATTTTTAAGTTAGTTTTTACTGTTGGGTGAACGTTGACTGCACCTCCAACTAGTCCAACTGCCATAGGAAGTTCTATAGAGCCGACTAAGTCACCTTGGACGTTCTTTTCCCAAATAGTTAGTGAACGATAGTGTCCTCGTAAAGAAGCATAAGCGTGAGCTCCTGCTTCTATTGCTCTTGTATCTTGTCCTAAAGCTAAGGCTACAGCAGATATACCGTTCATAATCCCTTTGTTATGAGTAGCTGCGCGATAGGGGTCTGCATCCGCAAATTGATAAGCAAGAACCATACCATCTACAACCTCTTCTCCACCTAAGGCATCAGCATCAAAAATAGCATAGGCTCGTGCAAGTCTTTTTGTGGCAAGATTAGAAATAATGCGGAGATACACTTTACCTTTTGATATCTTTTCTATTTCAGGAGCAAGAGCTTCGGCCATTGTATTGACTGCATTTGCTCCCATTGCATCTTTACAATCGACAAGAAGATGACATACTACCATTGGTCCAGAAGCGGTATCAATAACTCTTACTTCTATATCTTTCGCGCCTCCGCCTAACTTGACTAGAATAGGATCTTGTTCATTGGCAAGTTGCAGTAATTTTTTTCTTTCTTGTAAAATACGCATTTTGGCCGCAAATGGGTCAGCGACATTGGTAATTTGTATTTGGCCAATCATTGTAGGTGTTGTATGATTTGTATGAAAACCGCCTTTAATAAGAGCCACTTTAGCCATTTTACAAGATGCAGCAACAACAGAAGCTTCTTCTATTGCCATAGGAATCGTATATTCTCGATTGTTTATTAAAAAATTGAGAGCAACGCCTATTGGAATTTCAAGCGTTCCAATTACATTTTCAATCATTTTGTTTGCTTGATCTAACGATAAGCCTGATTCTTTTAGAGCTGATAGCTCACCTTCACTTAAATCTTTCGCTTCTTTAATTCTTGCTAAACGTTCTTGTAAAGAAAGTTTATAGAATTGTTTGGTATTTAAACTTTTCATTATTTTAGTCTTAAAATATCGAAAAACAAGTAGTAAAAATGACACATCGTGTCACTGACCGAACGGTCAACGATGGGCAAAATAAAAAAAAAGTTACCTTTTTATGATACCGTGTATAATGCTATTCTTTAGATTTTCAAAAAAAACTCCGTCAAATTCTTTCGGAGATTGCCCCAGCATGATAACTTGAACTAAGAGCCCTTCTAAGCTTGATACAATTAGTACAGCCGTGTTTTGAATATTTAGATTTTCATCAAATACACCTTCTTCTATGCCTAGAAGAAGACATTGTACAAATATTTCTTCAAAACTACGATGGATTTTACGTAGACGTTCTGTTTTTGTCTTTTCTTTTGTTTCAGCTTGCAAAAACCAGTTCATAAAAATGCGAATAAATTCTAAATTATTTTTCACAAAAACCCAATACATGTCAATGATTTCATTCATTTTTTCTTGGGCTTTTTTCTTTGCATCTAAACGAACAAAGCTAATAGCGCACTGAGCAACAAATCGATCTACCAAAGATTCAAAGAGTTTACCTTTGCTTTCAAAATACCAAAAAATAAGAGATTTACTAACACCTGCTTTTTTAGCAATTTTGGACATTGAAGTTGCTTTGTATCCGGTATCTGCAAAAGAATGAATTGCAGAATCTAATATATGAGAACGTGTTTCTTCATTTTCTTTCATATGAGGTCCGATAGATAGATTTGGCTATTTAGGGTTCCCTAGCATTTGTAGCAAAATCAATAATTATGTGTCAAGAAAAAATTGCATAGATAAAAATAGTTATATTCTCTTAAATTCCTTTAAAGTTCGTTGCTTTTTGGAGTTAATCCATTTTTTTTTTATAAAAATGGTTGCCATTTTTCACCGTGTTTATGAGAATTAAATGTCTTTTGGCGAAATAAATTTTTTTCTATCACGACAACATAAGGGTAGAAAAAAATTCCTTTTATTGACTCTTGAAATGAAGATGTATTGGCGGTAAATGCAGATGTACTTGTTTTTAAGTGTAAGTCGCTTGTTAAACTCGCGGCAAATGAAGCAAAACGATGAAAACGTCCATGCACATCTTCGCAAAGAAATACTCCGCCAGGATTTATGAACGGTAACATTTCTTCTAAAGTAATTCGTTGTTGTTCTGTCATATGACCACCATCGTCAATGACAATATCCACTTCCGGAATATCTTGTTTGATTTGTTTCCAAAAAGACCTATCTTCTTGGTCGCCAATAAAAACATTTGTATAACTATTTTCATAGTTTTTGCAGGCCGGTTCAATATCTACACCATAAACCTGGCAATTATCACCGAAATAAGAGCGCCACATTTCTAAGCTTCCTCCACTATACACTCCTATTTCTAAAATGGAAACCTTCTTGCCTATAAAATGTTGAAAATGTTTATGATAAATATCAAAATAGTGCTCCCATTTCCAGATCCCATTTCCAGATTTATTCTGAAAATATTCCCATAGTGGGTTATCTTTATTCATTTCACTAAGAGAATGATCCTTTAAATTTTTACAACTGTAAAGCTCTGTAAATTCGTGAGCTTGGCAACTAGAAGAAACATTTTTTAGCACCTGTAAAAAATTTTGGGGTTTTTTTATCATCATTTTGAATAAAAGTAGTAGGTTACGCAAGTAATTACCTAGCATGTACTATTCCTTTATACTTTAAAACTTTACTATCATTAATTACGATAAGTATCGTAATCGTTGTTATGATGGTCACCATGACCACCCCTTTAGAAATGAGATTTAAACGATATCTGTTATTCTTACGCACTGAATGATGACATGCCGTAATACAAGGAAGATAAATGTCGACTTATGTTTCTTCTTTGAACCTATTCATTTCATGATAAACCTTGTTGTATTCTTGCTGTAAATCTTGTAATAAAGATTCCATCGGTAACAGGTCATTCTTTTGAGCACTTTTTTCTATTATGTCTGAAATTTTCTGCATTTTTATTGCTCCAACACTAGCGCTTGCTCCTTTTAAACTGTGAGAAATATGTTCTATTTCATTGTTGTTAGTTCCCTTTAAGGCGATGTGCAATTTTTGTATGTATTCGCTACTGTCATTTAAGTACAAATCTATAACTTCTTCAACAGCTGCTGTGCTGATCTGTTTTAAAGTGGTTAACTTATCTTTTTCAAGTGAAGTGTTACTTTCTTTTTGATATCTCATTTTTCTCCAACGCCTGGTCTTTCTACCCCAACGGCATAATATTTCTTCAATAGATTCCAAGGTAATAGGTTTACTTATATAGTCGTCCATACCTATTTCTAAATAATATTCGCGATCGCCACTCATTGCATTTGCAGTCATTGCAATAATTGTTGGACGTCCTTTTTTCTTTGCTAGCCTTCTTGTTGTTTCCAGACCGTCCATTTCAGGCATACGAATATCCATGAAAACAATGTCATATTCTTTTTTATCCAAAGCAGACAAAACTTCTAGACCATTACCAACTACATCAGGAATGTAGCCCATTTTTTGAAGTATACGCGTTGCAATCACCTGATTTACCGAATTATCTTCTGCGATAAGAATGCGTAGAGGTAGTTGTTTAGCTAGTTTTTTGTTGATCTCTTGAGTTTTGGTTGTAAATAGCGAAGGTTTGCCTTTTGTATTTAGGCATAGTTCGAAAAAAAGCTTAAAAAAATTAGAATGTTTTACAGGTGAATGTGTGGTATAGATATTTTCATTGTGTTTGTTTTTTATATTTGCTATCCAAATTATTGGACAATTTTTGGTTTGTAGTTTTTTAATAGCTTCGATATTATCAGATGCAACTATACAAATATTTACTTCAACTTGATCAGATATCGCTTCACAAATCTCAGAGAATCTAGATGTGTAACAAACGGAAAAACCCCAATTTTTCAAGCGTTTACTAATGTTAGAACATTCTTGTCTTTCATCGAAAAACAAAATTTTTGAACAGAGTGTTTGTGGCAATTCTTTGCGTAGATGCCAAGTATCGTTATTGCTGGATTGTGCATTTTCTATACGAATAGTAAAGAAGAAAGTACAACCATAATCTTTGTTATTTTCGCACCAAATTTTTCCATGCATCATCTCGACTAAGCGTTTACAAATACTAAGTCCAAGGCCTGTGCCACTTTGATATTCTCCTACATGAGCTTGTAAAAAAGGACTAAATATATATGCTATTTTTTCTTCATCGATGCCAAGACCTTGGTCTTTTACAGAAAATAAAAGTTCAATGGAAGAGTCTGTTTGATTTTGCAGTTTTACAGAAGTAGTTATCGAGCCATTTTGAGTAAACTTTGCAGCGTTACTTAGTAAATTAACTAGTATTTGTCGAATACGAGTAATATCTCCGCGGAGGTAATAAGGAATATCAATATCAATGTTGTAAATAAATTGCAAATTACGCTCAATTACCTTCGAGGAAAATAAATCGATAGCGTCCTCGATACAACAAAGTAAATCAAAATCGTGAATTTCCAAATGCATTTTACCAGCTTCTATTTTCGAAAAATCAAGAATATCATTAATAATGGTCAATAGATTTTCGCTGCTAATACGTATAATGTCAACACACTCTTTTTGCTCATGACTGAGAGATGTTTCAAGTAAAAGACCTGTTGTTCCCATAATACCATTCATTGGAGTACGAATTTCGTGACTCATATTAGCCAGGAAGTCGCTTTTGGCAGAGTTGGCTTTTTCCGCTATTTCTTTTGCTCTTTTTAGCTCTTCTTGGGTTTTCTTACGTTTGCTAATATCACGCAAAAAAGTTAAATATCCCAGTAATTCTCCTGTTGAATTAGTCACTTTTGTAGATACAATTTCGCAGGTAAAAACAGATCCATCTTTGCTACTATATTTGACTTCGTGAGGTTGTATGTTGTTTAGTGGTTCGAAAATTTTGCTTTGGTTGATATAGTCTTCTGCGTATAAAAATGAGAGAGTTTTTCCCAAAGCTTCCTCTCCTTTGTAACCAAACATTTGCGAAAATTTATCGTTAAACATTACAATTTCTCGGTTCACACCTTGTAAAATCATCGCATCAGGAAAAGCCTGGAAAATAGTTTTTATTTGCGATTTTGCACGATCAAGACTAGCTACGTCTTTTCTTTCTTGTGTAATGTCGCGAGCTGTGGCATAGCAAAGTTGTCTTTGTATGTTAGCTCTGCTATTCCAATGCAAATGTCGGTATTCGCCATTTTTACTCAAATAACGATTTTCAAAAGACAACACATCGTAACCTTTTCTTATTTTAGCAAGTTCGTTCATCGTTGCTTCGCGATCATCAGGGTGAACAAATTCGATGAAACGGCTACTATAAAGTTCTTGCTTTGTATAACCAAGCATTTTTTCCCAACTACTATTTACTTTTTGGAAGTAGCCATCAAACGTTGCAATACAAAATAAATCGACAGAGGAGTTAAAGAATATGTTATATTCTTCCATTAAGTCTTGGTCAAATCGCGTGTTATTATCTTTCAACAAAATCGCAAGAATACCTATTACGCAAAAACCACTCACACCATCGATAATCCACAAATAGTTGTAAGTATCGTTAGGGAAATAGATACTAGTTAATGTATTTAACATCATTAATGTGAGCAGAAGTATCACGGGAATGTAGATACTTGTACTTGTTTTTTTTCCGTTTTTGTAAAAAACATAAGAAGCAATTATAAAAATAACGCTACTACAAATCGCTACGGAAATATGGAAGAAATCGTATATATTTAGAAGAAACATGATATTACTTTTTCACTAAACAGTCAGGTAAAATTTTTTCGATTGAATTTACACCATCAGCATTGATATCCAAGCCTGAAATTAGAAGCATACGCAATTTATTCAAGGGTTTAAGTTTCATAAGTCCTTTGTATGACACTTTAGTACCTCCTAAAGCTAAGTACTCTAAATTTTTATGTGCAGCCAAATACCCCATCCCAGTATTATCGATATTGCAACTCGTTAAAATTAAGAATTTTAGATTCAGTATATTTTGCAATTCAAAAAGTCCTTCGTTTGTTGTACCTGTATTATATAAATTCAAATGATTTAGTTTTTTTAATAATCGTAAAGCTTTTATTCCGTCGTTGTTAAAAGAAGTACCGTCGATTTCTAAGTGTTTTAATTTAGGGAGGTGTTGCAAATACTCAATGGACTTATTGCCAATTTGTGGATTGTTGGTTAAAGATAAAAATTGTAAATTTTTAAGTTTTGCAACTTCTTCAATCCCAGAATTTGTAATTTTACAACCAACTAAATAAAGTTTTTTTAGTGTTTTAAGTTTGGATACTTCTTTTATCCCACTATCATCGATATCTGAATACCAAATTTTCAAAGTTTGTAGCTTGGATAATTTTGAAATACTAGCTATTGCCTTGTTGTTTGAGTTTGAGCGTGTCAAACACAGGTATTTTAGTTTTTGTAATTTGTTTAACGAGGACATTGATTTTTCTGTTGTTTTTGTGTTACTTAAATTTAAATGCGTAAGATTTGTTAACGCAACAATTTTGGATAAACCATTATCATCAATCTGAGTGCGCCATAAATTCAAGTATTGCAAGTTTTTTAAAGAAGTAATGACTTCTAATCCTTTGTTTCCTACATTAGTGTAAGCCAAAGATAAAGAACGTAAACCAGATATATTTTGGATGTATTTTATAGTCTCATCATCAACGTTAACATTCCACAAATCTAAACATTGTAGATTAGGCAATTTTTGTAGTAACTGTAATTCTTTGTTTTTTAAAGAAACACCCCACAAACGTAGATGAGTTAGGCGTTTGTTTAGATGTCCAACTCCTTCGCCGTTGATTTTTGACTCAGAGATGTCTAAAACAGTACAGTGAGGAAGTGCCTTTACATACTCTAACCCCTTGTCTGTCATTTTCCGGCAATATAAAATTTTTAAATTGGTTCTATTTGCTAAAATTTCAGCAAGTGTAGAGGTTAAATCTCCATCAAGTTCGACATATTGTAGATCTTGTTTCTTTATTGAAATATCTATCTTATCTTTGCCTGGCTTAAATTTTATTCCGTATGGTTTATTATTTACGAAGAAAGTTTTATTTTTATACGAAAAATATATTTTTTTTTCTTTGCCTTCGTATAAATAATAAGATTTACCTTCAACAAATTTTTCATTTACTACATGAACAATATCACCACGTTTTAGGTCTACGTTACAAGGAGTTTCTCCCACGTAGAAAAAATTAACATAAACATCTGATTTTAAAATTTGGGACGAAATTTCAACTGCATTGCTAGAGGAAATAATCGTAGTTGCAAGAATAGCAAAGGTAGATAAAATAATAGCGAAAACAACGATTATTTTTTTCATAACATTCTCCTGTTTTAACTTATAGTAACTGCTGAGATTCACAAATATGCATTTTAGAGTGTATATTACAAATTGGATCTAGGGCCTGTTATTATTCAAAAATATTGTTTATTTTTTAGAGCTCGAGCCCGCTTCGAGCTCTAAATAGAGATAATATCTTCTTGAATTGGTTGTCCTGAAACATGTAGTTTGCCATTAAGAATATAACCATTGACTTCTAAACGAACACCAAAATCACTCAAGTAAATTCCTGGTTCAATAGAAAACCCAATTCCTTCTATCAGTTGTCGCTCATCTTTTGTTTCTAAGTTGTCAATATTGACACCTTTCCAGTGCAAGTCGCGTCCAATGCTATGCCCAGTTCTGTGGACGAAATATTCACCGTAACCAGCTTCTATAATTACATTACGAGCAGCATCATCTACTTCATAGCCACATACTTTTTCTCTTTTAGAGAATCGATTGTGAATGAGATCAATCGCTGCGTCCCGCGCATTTTTAACAGCTAGAAAAACTTGTTGGTATTTTACCGGAGGTTTGCTTCCAACATATGCCATCCATGTCATATCACCATATACGGCTTGATTTGTTTTTTCTTTACCCCATAAGTCAACAAGTAAGATATCACCTTCTTTGATGCTTCGTTTGTTTTCTTTATCAGGAGAATAATGAGGATCACCAGAATGTTCGTTTACAGCAACGATAGGGGGATGATGGTATTCTAGATTGTTATCAACAATGCGTTGTAGAATAAATTGTTGTAATTGATATTCGGTAATTGCGACCTCCGAATTAATACACTCACGTACATGTTGAAAAGCATCATGAACTAATTTGCGCAAAAATTGTGCTGCGCGTTTGTGAGAATCAACGGCTTCTTCTGACCATACTGCTTCAAATAATTGGATTAAATTAGCAGATGAGTGTATGAGTGCACCACACTCTTTTACTAATTCGCATGTCCCAGCATCTACATATGCTACATATGGTACAGCCGCTTTCGGAGAGTATTGCATACATATATTGCTATTGCTCGTAAACATCGTAGATAGCTTATCTTCCATCATTTGCCAGCTTGCATAGAGTAAGTTTTTTCCGGGTAAATGATTTAAGGTGTGAGGTTCTATTTTATGAACCAATTTAATGGGAGTACCAGAACTAGGAACAAAATAAAACCAGCGCCGCGAAGCAAATGTATCCTCGGGCATTTGCAAAATAGCGTTAGCAGAAGGATCAATGTTTCGAAAGTTATAGAATAACCACCCATCAAAGCCTTCTTCGCGAATAGCTTTTTGTATTTTTTCTATCATAGCTCTTGCCTATCTTTCATCTATCTCTTATTTTCAGAATTTATCTTTGTAGTAGCACATACAGAACGGTAGGCAATAGTTTATCAAGTTTTATGCATAGAAGAAAGTTTTTTGTATTTGTCTCTAAGGCTGCGAATTATGACTATGATTACGGATGATCAAGGTCATGCTCACGAAATTTTCTAATTGATGATACCTCCTAATTTCTAAAAGAACCAAATTGTAAGGATAACAAATGTCGACATGTCTTAAAAAAGACAAACTAAAATATCTATAAAAAGCAAAAAATTTACTGGCAAATACACCGTAAGCTCGTATAATTCACGTTTCAAAAGATAAAAATGTTGATTTTGATTTCAACGTATAAGATAATGTAAAAATTCTCTAGACAACGACCTTTTACCTTAAGACTTAAATTCATAGATGTGTCCGTTTCCTCACTTTCTTAATCAAGAAAAATGAGGAGTAAATAAGCGACTTAGCAAAAATTTCCTTAAAATTTTTGACTGGTTATTTAAATTAATGTAAAAGCAAGTAAATCAAACTACAGAACTACAGTAATCCCGAACGTTTTGTTAACGGGATAAAGGGTATAGTAGTATTCCCAAAGAGGATAATACTAATGTTTTTTGCAAACTATATCGGTACTTAGTGTTGTTAAGAAAGGCACAAACATGGCGGAATATCAAGATCGGGAAGCATTTATTCCTTATCGTAAAGCTGATGTTATTGAATTATGCGTGGAAGATGGTAAGTTAGATGAAGTACAGCAAAAGAAATTTAGAGAATTTTGCGAAATACTTGGCGCTTACTATCATTTTGAGTTCCACGAACTCTTAGAAAAACTCAAAAATAATTTTGCTCCTTTCAACCCTGATGCAGATACAAGACCAAGAGTTGCACCAACATCACAACAATTAAAAACAATGGAAAATGATTTGGTTGATGTTTTACGTCAGGTGCTAAAAAGAGCAAACTATAGCGAGCTTACCAAAGAAGCACTTGAACATGCCTTAGATGCAGAATCTCTAATCACATTAAAAATGGATGTAGATTTTGATGATTACGAGCAGATGGTTTTCTTTCATCGCGGCGATAGCGAAGAAACTGTACAAATAAAAAAAATGTTTAAGAAAATTGACTTCACAATGGAAATGTATGAGAGAGTTGTCCTTCTTATCAAATTCAAAGATGAAGAGTATTTCAAACAAAAAGGTGCAAAAATCAGTAAGTTGAATTTTACTCCTGGAAAAACATATGTTTATATGTACAAAAGTATTCCTAAGGCAGATATTGAAGTACTATTTCCTAACGTACAAATAGGCATGAACTTCAAAGACAAACTGATGTTGGGTCTTCCAGCCATTGGCGCTGGTATTGCAATGATTCCGAAACTAATTCCTACAATTATTATCATAACAGGTTTAGTTATTGCTATGATTACTGGAAAAGAAGCACTTGCCAAAAATGATGTAATGCAAGGTGTAATCGCTGCTTTATCTTTACTAGCTGTTATGGGTGGTTTCTTATTCAAGCAATATGTAAAATATAAAAATAAGCGCATTGAATTTTTAAAAAGCGTTACAGATACTTTATTTTTCAAAAATCTCGACTGTAACGGTGGTGTTTTTAACATGCTAATTGATGCTGCTGAAGAAGAAGAAAGCAAAGAAGTTATTCTTGCCTATTATCATTTACTAACAAATCCTCAAGGGCTTGACCAAGAAGAACTTGACAATACAATTGAGGAATGGTTAGAAAAGAAATTTCAAGCGCAAGTCGATTTTGATGTAGATAAAGCTGTCAAGAAATTAGAGAAATTAGTTGGCAAGCTGGAAGATGATGACAATTCTCCAGATGTTAACATGCTTGAAAAAGGTCAAGATAATAAACTAAAAGTTCGCGGCATTGATGACAGTAAAACGATTATCGATTATGTTTGGGACAATATTTTCCAGTATAATGATTAATTCGAATTATTAGGAACTTCTTTAGATAGTGGTTCCTAATATTTTTTTAAATTAATACAATAGTAGATTTCTAGAGCACTACAATGCAAAATTTCTTCTAAAAACACAATAATATTTTCTCTTTGAATTTGTTGTCGCGAAAAACAATTGCTAGTGTAAAAAAAATCTTGACAATCCGCAATAAATGGCTATACTTTCTTGTCTCGGGAAAATGCGAATAGATATACTAACCCTCTTTCCCATGATGTTTTACAATGTTATGAATTCCAGTATGATGAACATTGCCCAGCAAAAAAACATTGTGGACATTAGAGTAACAAACATACGAAATTTCACATACGATAAACATCACAAGGTTGATGATCGACCGTGTGGTGGTGGGCCAGGCATGCTTATGAAGCCAGAGCCTATATTTCGTGCAGTAGAATCTATCTGGCATCCTCCAGATGTTAAGCCCCTTCTAATTTTATTATCTCCTCAAGGCGAAGTGTTCAACCAACGCTTAGCAAAAAAACTGAGCGAAGAAAAACATTTAATTATGATTTGTGGGCATTACGAAGGTGTAGATGAACGCGTACGTTTAGGACTAACTCCCAAAGAGATTTCTTTAGGGGATTATGTTTTAACAGGAGGAGAACTACCAGCAATGATCATCACTGATGCTGTGACTAGACTTTTACCTGGCGCACTAGGTTGTAAAGATTCTACCCAATTAGAGTCGTTTCAAAACAATATGCTGGAATATCCTCAATATACAAAACCAGAAGTATGGCGAGGTATAAAAGTTCCTGATATACTAAAATCAGGACATCACGAAAAAATTTGTAAGTGGCAATTACAACAAGCAAAACTACGAACGCGAAAACGTCGTCCGGATTTAATGGAACAAAATAAGAAAGTGGAACACGATGAACCGTCTTGATGAATACAGTAAAAAATTTACCAAAAAATGCATTCCAAATTTCGAAATAGGCGATACTGTAGATGTTGTCGTTCTTATCATGGAAGGCGAGAAAGAACGTAAGCAAACATTTACAGGAACAGTAATTGGACGCAAGGGAAGTGGTTTGAACGAAACTTTTAGAGTAAGACGTATCGTCCAAGGAGAAGGTGTCGAGAGAACTTTTTCTCTTCATTCGAGTAAAGTTGTTACTATTAAGGTGAAGAGAAAAGGGAAAGCGCGTCGCGCTAAACTTTATTACCTAAGAGACCGTGTAGGTAAAGCAACAAAATTGAAAGAAAGAATTTGGAGCGCAAAAGCAGCTAAAGAATCAGCAAAAGAAGCAAAGGAAGCTGAAAAAGAAGCTGAAGAAATGAATAAAGCATAGTTTTATGGAGTGGTTAAAGCACTCCATAAAATTTCTCATATTGAAGTAAGCTAACTTGTCGAAGTGCAGTGTATAATAGAATTATAAATAAATTCGAGTATGAGGATAAACTATGAAAAAAAAACGTAAATCCAAGTTCAGCAGAAAAAGGCAAGTTAGCTGAAAAAATCGCTCAAGAACACTTAGCAGCAAATGGCTACAAAATAATAAAAACAAACTACCGTAATTTTTTTGGTGAAATAGATATTATTGCATACAAAAAATTAGTGTTGGTATTTATCGAAGTGAAAAGTAGTAATTTTAGTTGCTTCAAAGCAGCAGAAAAAATTACTCCAGAAAAATGCCAACGAATTTTTAGAATAGCACGTCTATTTATACATCATCAAAAAAATAAATATAAAAAGTTTGCATTTGAAGTAATTTGTGTAAACTTAAAAAATAAAAAGCTAAACCATTTTACTAGAGAGTTTTTTGATTTCTAATGTCTGATGAACAAACAAAAAACAATATATTAATTGTCGATGATGACCCTAGTTTACAGGTATTGCTTTCGGAAATTTTGAAGTTAGAAGACCTGGACTTTGACATTGCCAAAACAGGTAAAGAAGCCTTCGGTTTTGTAATGAAAAATACATATGATTTGATTCTTATGGACATCAAGATGCCTGAGTGGGACGGAATGACAGCCATTCGCTCATTGGATTTTGTCCAAAAAATCCAGAAAATCATTGTGATATCTGCCTACTTAGATTCCGCAACACTTCAAGAACTCAATAGCGAGCCACTAGTTGTTGGTTGGTTAGAAAAGCCTTTTGATCCCAATGAATTAGTTAAGATGATCGACAAAATACTTGGGGGTTGATAAATCCCATATGTAGTTTTACCTAACTTTGTTATTGAACAATGGTATTGTTATTACGGTAAAACTACGAACACACGTATGCCCTATAAATACTTATTTATAAAGCTAAAGCACTCCTTAAATAAAATTTTCTTTGATTTTTTCACAATTTAGTGTATTATTACCTACGGTAACTACGGTTAACATACGATTTTTAGAAAGGCCATAAAAGTGAGCGACGATAAAAAGAAAAAAAAGAAAGACATAGCACCGAGCGCATCAACAAAATCTGCAAAAAGAGACCCAAAAGAAGAAGCATTAAAACTGACTATCGATCAAATACATAGAAAATATGGTAAAGGCTCTCTTATGCGCTTAGGATCAATGGAAATAGCTCCTATTGATGCTATTTCAACAGGATCTGTTTCTTTGGATTTAGCTTTAGGAATCAAAGGGGTTCCGCGAGGAAGAGTAGTCGAAATTTTCGGACCTGAATCTTCAGGAAAAACAACTTTAGCACTGCATATTGTTGCAAATGCACAAAAAAATGGTGGGCGAGCAGCATTTATCGACGCAGAGCATGCTTTAGATCCAAATTACGCAAAAGGTCTTGGTGTTGACCTTGATAATTTATACATTTCACAACCCGATAGTGGTGAACAAGCACTTGAAATTACAGAACTTCTCGTATCTTCAAACTCGTTAGATGCGATTATTATAGATTCAGTGGCTGCACTTGTTCCTAAAGCGGAACTAAGTGGAGAAATGGGGGATTCACATATGGGGCTTCAAGCTCGTCTGATGTCCCAAGCGCTGCGTAAACTAACAGGCGTTATCAATAAAACAAATACTACTGTAATTTTCATTAACCAGCTTCGAGAAAAAATAGGAGTCTTTTTTGGTAATCCAGAAACAACAACAGGAGGAAAGGCGCTGAAATTCTATGCTTCTGTAAGAATGGATATACGTCGTATTGGCAGTATAAAAAAGGCAGACGAAGTAATTGGTTGCCGTACAAGAGCAAAAGTAGTTAAAAATAAAGTTGCTCCTCCTTTTCGCGAAGCAGAATTTGACATATATTTTGGAAAAGGGATTTCTCTGGAAAGCGATATTTTAGAGCTTTCTGTTCAACATAAGATAGTTGCAAAAAGTGGTTCTTGGTATTCCTTTAAAGGAGATAAGCTCGGCCAAGGTAAAGAAAATGTTTTAGCGTATTTAGAAGATCACCAAGATATCATGGACACAATAACTGAAGCACTTATGGAAAGTTTAACGCCAAAACCAAAAGAAGAAGAGAAAGATTCCAAAGACGAGAAAGATTCCAAAGACGAGAAAAGCAAAAAATAAAGAGACTCTAAATTTGATTTAGTTATAATTTGTAATAAAAATAGAGTTGTTTCCAATAAGGAAACAACTCTATTTTTGTTGATCAAAAGAATATTTTTGCACTTCGCGAAATTTTAAAATTTTTTATTCTGAAAGGATGCTGACTGAAACAAAGAGGCATACAACTTGATTTATCATCAAAAAATGCACATTCTCATTCCAAATCGCACTTGCCGTCAAGTGACCACAATTCTTGCGAAAACCTATAAGCAAATTATTTTGCGTGTTGAATACAATATTCGTGTCAGAGCAAAAAATATAGCAAGTTTCAGTTGACAAATGCTGTTATTTACGTTAGTGTAAAAATTGTAACAATTGAATATTAGTTCAGTAGTTTCAGTTGGCTTATATTAACCTGTCCATAAGGAATAAAAAAATTCAATATTTTCATCTTTATTCTCAACCCAAAGAGTAATACAACTCCTCCAACAAATAAACCTCCTCCATATAACTACGTATTACACCTATTCAAAATTTACAAACAAAACCTAATAACTTTCAATCTATTTATAACCTGTAAAAGGGGATTTTTATGCACTCTAAACCTCCAATTGAAGAACTACTTAAAGAACGTATTTTAATTATTGATGGTGCAATGGGAACGATGATCCAAGCTTATAAGCTTACCGAAAAAGACTACCGCGGAGAGCAATTTGCTGATCACCCTCATGATTTAATGAATAACAATGATTTACTATCTCTTGTACGCCCTGATATTGTCGAAGAAATTCACCGTAAGTATTTACTTGCAGGAGCAGACATTATCGAAACAAATACTTTTAGCGGCAATACTGTTTCTCAAGCAGATTTCTCTTTAGAAGAGACGGTATATGATATCAATCTAAAATCAGCACAAATTGCTCGAAAAGTAGCGGATGAATTTTCGCAGAAAGATCCAAATAAGCCGCGTTATGTTGCTGGCGCACTTGGCCCAACTACACGTACTGCTTCTCTTTCTCCTGATGTCAATGATCCTGGAAAACGCAATGTCACATTTGATGAATTAGTTTATGCATATGGCGAACAAACTAGGGGATTAATGGATGGTAAGGTTGATGTGCTCCTTGTCGAAACAGTATTTGATACTTTAAATTGCAAAGCAGCTATCTTTGCTATTGAAGATTACTTTGAGAAACATGATGTGCGTATTCCTGTTATGATTTCGGGAACAATTATCGATAAAAGTGGACGAATTTTATCTGGCCAAACTATCGAAGCATTTTGGAGTTCTATTGCGCATGCAAAACCTCTTGCTGTTGGTTTAAACTGTGCTTTGGGAAGTGAAGCGATGCGTCCTTATGTTGCTGAACTTGCAAAGATCGCAAACTGTTATGTGAGTTGTTATCCTAATGCTGGTTATCCAAATGAAATGGGAGAGTATGACGAAGAGCCAGAATTTATGCACGGCGTCTTACATGAGTATGCAGAGAGTGGTTTAATTAATCTTGTTGGTGGATGTTGCGGCACAACAGATCGCCATATTAAGCATATTTCTGCTGTGGCACAAGAAATGCCTCCACGGAAAATACCAGTTATAACACCACGCCCAACATTTAGCGGCTTAGAAGCACTCATCGTACGCGAAGATAGTAATTTTATTAACGTGGGTGAACGGACAAACATCACCGGCTCTAGTCGTTTTTCTAAAGCAATTCTCTCCGAAAACTATGAAAAGGCAGTCGCTATTGCTTTGCAACAAGTACAAAATGGCGCACAAATTATTGATGTTAACATGGATGAAGGTCTTCTCGATTCAAAAAGTGTTATGACTCAATTTTTAAATTTGATTGGTTCTGAACCTGAAATTTCAAGAGTTCCCGTTATGGTGGATTCTTCTAATTGGGAAATTCTAGAGGCAGGACTCAAGTGTTTGCAAGGAAAAGCAATCGTCAATTCGATTAGTCTTAAAGAAGGTGAAGAAAGTTTTATAAGCCAAGCTAAGACTTTACGCAAATATGGTGCTGCGGTTGTGGTCATGGCTTTTGATGAAGATGGACAGGCTGATACTACAGAGCGTAAAATTGAGATTTGTACGCGCGCATACAAAATATTAACAGAAGTCGTTAATTTTCCAGCACAAGATATCATTTTTGATCCAAATATTTTGACTGTTGCTACAGGAATGGAAGAGCATAATAATTATGGTGTTACTTTTATTGAAGCGACCAAATGGATTAAGGAGAATTTACCACTTGCTCTGGTGAGTGGTGGGATCAGTAATGTTTCTTTTTCGTTTCGCGGTAACAATGCTGTACGCGAAGCCATGCATTCCGCTTTTTTGTATCACTCTATTCGCGCTGGTTTAGACATGGGAATTGTCAATGCTGGTATGATCACTGTTTATGAAGATATCGACAAGGAGCTTCTTGTGCTTATCGAAGATGTTCTTCTCAATCGTCGTGATGACGCCACAGAAAGACTTTTAGATTTTGCGCAAACAGTAAAGTCGGACAAAAAAATCGAAAAATCTACAGAAGAGTGGAGAGAGCTAAGTGTAGAAAAGCGATTGAGCCATGCACTGGTAAAGGGAATTGTCACCCACATTGATAAAGATATAGAAGAAGCGCGCCAAAAATATGGACGTCCAATTAAGGTGATCGAAGGACCTTTGATGGACGGTATGAATATCGTGGGAGATTTATTTGGTGAAGGTAAGATGTTTTTACCACAAGTGGTAAAAAGTGCGCGCGTAATGAAAAAGGCTGTGGCCTATTTGACGCCTTTTATTGAAGAAGAAAAGGATTCTGGTTCAGGAAGAAGTTCGGCTGGAAAAATTATTATGGCGACGGTTAAAGGTGATGTTCACGATATTGGTAAAAATATTGTAGGCGTTGTACTTGGCTGTAATAATTATGAGATTGTCGATTTGGGAGTGATGGTTTCTAGCGACAAAATCTTGGAGGCTGCACGCAAAGAAAATGCTGATATTATCGGCCTAAGTGGTTTAATTACGCCGTCTTTAGATGAAATGGTTAGTGTAGCTAAAGAAATGGAACGCCAAAAATTTTCTCTCCCTCTTCTTATTGGTGGTGCGACAACTTCGAAAAAACACACAGCTGTAAAAATTTGCCCAGAATACACAGGATCAATAATACATGTACATGATGCTTCGCGTAGTGTTGATGTTGTTGGACGTTTAATGAGTGACACGCTAAAAGAATCTTATGTTGCCGGTATTAGAAAAGAATATAAAGAAGTGCGCGAAGATTATCTAAGCAAGAAAGTTAAAAAGAATTTACTTTCTATTGAAGATGCGCGTAAAAATCAATTCAAGGGTGAGTGGACCAGTGTTCATAAGCCAAGTTTTATTGGCAATAGATCTTTTAAAGAGTTTTCTTTGCAGCAAATAGCTGACAAAATAGATTGGACACCATTTTTTATTACTTGGCAACTCAAAGGCCGTTATCCAAGAATTTTAAAAGACCCAAAATTGGGTGAAGAAGCGACAAAGCTGTTTAATGATGCCCAGAAATTGTTACAACAGATAATAGATGAAAAATTACTTATTGCCAATGGAGTTGTTGGTTTGTATCCTGCGAATAGTGTGGGAGATGATATTGTTGTATATAGTGATGAAGAACGTACAAATATCATCACCACTTTTCACTCTCTACGTCAACAAGCGGAGAAAACAAGTGGTAAATCAAACTATGCTTTAGCTGATTTTGTTGCTCCGCAAAGTAGTGGCGTCAAAGATTATATTGGCGGATTTGCCGTTACAACTGGTATTGAAATCGAAAAATTAGTTGCTAAGTTTGACAAAGATCAAGATGACTATAATTCTATCATGGTCAAGGCACTTGCCGATCGCTTAGCAGAAGCTTTTGCCGAAACAATGCATGAGTTAGTTCGCAAAGAATATTGGGGATACAGCGCTCAAGAAAATTTAAGCAACGAAGAGCTGATAAAAGAAAAATATCGTGGAATTCGTCCTGCTCCTGGTTACCCTGCTTGTCCTGATCATACTGAAAAACCAAAGTTGTTTGAATTACTTAGTGCAACAGAAGAAACGCAGATAACACTTACTGAAAATTTAGCGATGTATCCAGCATCATCAGTGAGCGGTTTGTACTTTTCTCATCCTGATTCGCGTTATTTTGCAGTGGGAACAATTGGAGAAGATCAATTACGCGATTATGCGAAGCGCAAAAACGTAGATATTGAAGAGATGCGTAAGTGGTTGGCGCCTTATATGTCGTAATGTTGATATAGTGGGAGTTTATCCCACTATATTTGTAGACCGTTTGCTTAATTGCTTTTAGCAAACGGATGGTATGTATAAATTAGAGAGCAATTTGGCAAATCATAAAGTTGATTATATGCTTTGATTGGATTAAAAAACAACACTCCAGGGTTAAAGCCCTTCTGTGCTTTACCAATAAAAAAAGGTAATACATTTGGATTTATTGTATTAGCTTCGTAGCCATCTAGTTGTTTTCCGTGAAAGTATATTGGGATACTTGTTGTTTGAATTACATCATCATGGTAATCAAGTCGTTCGTTATTAAAAAAAGAATATAACTCGTCAGGATTTTCTGCTTTTCTTTCCCACAGTAATTTAGATAGATCGAGAAGAGCATAGTTTAGTTTATTGTTGTTATTTGGTGTTTCACCTTTTGCTGTTGTTGATGGTAAATAAGTGATCCCTTTACCTATTTTGTATAGACCGCCTTTTTTTACTAAGCGAATATCTCCCGCCACGGCAACCTGCAGGTTATGACGACCTTTTTCTATGAAAATAGTCGGGTGAGATGCATTTTTTTCCTGTGCACCAAACTCATTTAACAAAATAACTTTTTCTTTTTCAAAATCTTTATTTTTGCGACGAAAATTAAGCGGTGATGCATTGTAAATCTTGATATCTTCACCATCTTGCAATGTAACAAAAATAACCTTTCCTTCTATGCTATCTTGGTTGTGTTTTTCAATAACTACTTGTAAATTTTTGACGTCGTTCTCATACCATTTACGGATAGTTCCGTTACTAAGTCCCCAATCTAATGCGTGAAATATACTGTAAGTTATGTAAAAATGTGTTTTACTTTCAATCACAGAGTAGTAAATTGCAGGGTCAAGCTGCGCATTTTTTGCTAGTATATTATTACTATTGTTAAGAGGATCCCAGTCATTATCAAAGTTAACCCTACATATGAAGTCCCAATTAGGATTTTGTGTATTCACTTCTTGTAGTAAAATAGGGGCATGCCTATGGGCTATCTTTGCAATACTCCAATCTTGTGGAGCAAGGATACGCTCTTCAATTACTATTTTATTTTTTTGAGTAAGTATAAAGCCAAAAAATACAATAATAATTGGTACAAAAATCATTATCGATATACTAAACAACAAAAGAGTAAATTTTCTCAAGGTATGTACCTTAAAAAGAATTCTCAAAAAGAAAAGATAGTTTTACCTATCTGTCTACAATGTTTTTTTATTATAATAAGTGACCAGCTAAACTACTCTTTTCAGTTGCGTAGCTGTTTTGTTGAGCTTCGCTACAAAAAGAAAATCTTTTTCAAATAGGGACATCCCTAATTAACAATTTATGTTAGTCACTTAGATTTTCAGACACGCTCTAATAATAACACAAAAACCCCTTTCTTGCAAATTTGTCCAATGAATAATGTATTACTAAAAAAAATATTCCATCAATTTGAAGTTAAAGATTCGTGCAAAGAAATTTTACCTTACGGTAGTGGTAATATTCACGATACTTATGTTTGTAAGTTACGTGATAGTTCACTACGTTATTTGCTACAAAAGATAAATCTCCATGTTTTTCCTGCCCCAGATAAAGTAATGGAGAATATTTCTTTAGTTACGTCTTTTCTACAAAAGAAATGGCAAAAAATTTCACCACAAAATGTTGATCGTCGTGTATTAAAAATAATCCCAACAATAACAGGAAAAAATTTTTACCAAGATACTAGTGGTAATAGTTGGCGTATGTACCATTTTATTTGCCGTAGTGTATGTTATGAAAATATCACCAAGAGCTTGCAAGGAAAGAAAATTGCTGGAGCTTTTGCTTTATTTCAAAAGCTATTATTGGATTTTCCTGT
This sequence comes from Candidatus Uabimicrobium helgolandensis, assembly GCF_041508025.1. Classification (NCBI taxonomy): domain Bacteria; kingdom Pseudomonadati; phylum Planctomycetota; class Candidatus Uabimicrobiia; order Candidatus Uabimicrobiales; family Candidatus Uabimicrobiaceae; genus Candidatus Uabimicrobium; species Candidatus Uabimicrobium helgolandensis. Next base: position 7,468,227 of record NZ_CP165719.1, on the reverse strand, counting down.
TGAAAAACTGTACCCAGTAATTCCTCAATTTCACAATATTTGTAAGCGCTTTAGCGATTTAGAAAATGCTATAGAAAAAGATTCTTATGGACGCTACTCTGATATAAAAGAACTTGCTAAACAACTTGTACAACACGAAGATTTCTGTAAAGAGGTTGCTAACTTTGAAACATACCTCCCTCTTAAAGTTGTTCACAACGATACTAAAGTAAATAATATATTGTTCGATGTTAAATCTAAGGAAGCCATTTGTGTTGTTGACCTAGATCTTGTTATGCCTGGATTTTCGATTTATGATTTTGGCGATCTTGCGCGCAGTGCTACTTGTCACAAAGAGCGCGGTAAATTCATTTTTCGCAGTGACTACTTCGAGGCTCTTCTTAATGGTTATATGGAAGAAGCGCAGCATTTTTTGAACAATGCAGAAAAAAAATATTTAATAGATTCTTGTAAAGTGATTGCTTGCGAATTGGCTTTTCGGTTTTTAACTGACTATTTGGAAGGTGATAAGTATTTTAAAATTAGTCATCCTTTTCATAATTTAGATCGAGTTAAGCGTCAAATTCAATTCATTAATAGTCTCGACAGTCAACGGCAGTTGGTCGAAGCGATGTTTCGCAAATATAAATAGTAAAGGAAATTGGGCGTGAAAAAAATTCTAGAACATATTAGTCCGCGTTTATTTATTATACCACCCATTGCCATTGGAGTTGCATTTTTTATATGGATGGGGAAAAATGCTGATGAATTAGAGCAAGTAGAAAATAAAGAGATTGTGACTCCTGCAGAGGTGATCACTCTTTCACCTATTGATGTTATTCCTCGTGCAACGGGTTATGGAACTGCTCAGCCAAAGAATGTTTGGAAAGCAATCGCTGAAGTAAGTGGTAAAGTTATAAAGTTGTATCCAAATTTAAAAAAAGGTAATTTCTTGAAGCGTGGAGAAGAAGTTATATTTATTGACCAGCAAAAAATACGATTACAAATAGCGGAGATACAGGCAAGTATTAACAGTACTTTAGCTGAAATAAAAAAACTAGATATCGAAGAGAAAAACTTAATTTTCTCTGTGAAAATAGAGAAAAAAACTTTGGGGATTCTCGAAAAAGAGTGGGAACGCTCTCGAAAATTAGTTCTCGAAAACCGCGTAGAATCAGCATCAAGTCTTGATAAGGCAGAAAGAGAATTTTTAGCTCAACAGTCAAAGGTCCAGAATACCCAAAACTCTATAGATACGATTCCCTCACAACAAGAGATACTAAAAGCTCAAATTGCTTTAAACAGAGCAAAACTTTCTTCTGCAAAACTAGATTTGAAAAATAGCGTGATTCGCGTCCCTTTTAATTGTCGCATTGACAAAGTCGAAATAGAGCGTGGACAATTTGTGCAAACAGGGACGCTTCTTATCGAAGCGTATGGTACAGATGTTTCCGAAGTTCTTGCCATGTTTTCTCTTGAAAAATTTCGCAACATGCTTTCTGTACGCCCTAAAATAAAATCTGTTCCGGATGTTGAAAAGATACGCAATATTGTGAAAATTAAACCGATCATTCGTTTAACAGCAGGCAATTATACTATTTCTTGGAACGAGGCGTATTTTAGCCGTATTAACTCTGAGATCGATGAAAGAAGTCGTATGTTAGGAATAGTTGTAGCGTTAAATAAACCGTACTCATTAGCGCAACCAGGTATAAGGCCACCACTTACAAAAGGAATGTTTTGTGAAGTTGAGCTCCGTGGACAATCGAAACCAAACTGTTTAGTAATACCACGTATGGCAATTCACGATGGAAAGATATATTTTGTTGACAAAGAAAATCGTTTACGAAAACGCAAGGTCGTTATTGATTTTGTCCAAGGAGACTACGCTATTGTTAAAAGTGGTCTTGAAAAACAACAACGCATTGTAGTCTCTGATATAATTCCCGCTATCAGCGGAATGCTAATTGCTGCGCAAGAAAATAAAGAGTTAAAAATGAAGATTTTACGCGAGTGTGGTGATGTAGGAGAGCAAAAATGATTGGTTATTTTGCTAAACACCCCACAGCAGCAAATTTGTTGATGATTTTTCTTTTGGTTCTTGGTATCACAGCTTTACCACAACTTAGAAGAGAAACATTTCCTGATTTTTCCGCTGATCAAGTGCAGATCCAAGTTATTTATCCTGGAGCAACTCCACAAGAAGTGGAAGAATCTATATGTCGCGAAATTGAAGATGCTCTAGATGGAATTAGTTACACAGAAGAAATAAAATCAGAAGCCTTAGAAGGGCTAGCATCTATTACGGTTAAAATGCTCGAAGGAGCTGATTTTCGCGTTTTTATTGACGATATAAAAAATGAAGTAGAAGCAATTAACAGTTTTCCAAGCGATGCCGAAGCACCAACTATAAAAGAACTAAATAAAGATGATCAGGTATTATCCTTAGCCGTTGTTGGTCCTATGTCAGCAAATGACTTAAAACACTATTGCGAAATATTAAAAGATAAAATAAAACGCCTACCAAAAATATCAAAAGTTGCTGTTCTTGGATTTTCGGACCACCAAATTCGCATTGAGATACGTCATGATGTTTTGCTTAGTTACGGATTAAGTTTAAAAAATATAAGCGATACTATTTCTAGGCAAAATATTAACTTACCCGCTGGAACCATTGAAACGAAAAGTAGTGATATTCTGCTTCGCTTTCAAGGACAAAATTATACTCCACAGCAATTTTCTTCTATTGTTGTATTGGGAGAAAATGGCGGAGAAGTTCTTTTGGGAGATATCGCAACTATTACTAGTACTTTTGAGTTAGAAGAAGATAAAGTGGTTTTTGGTAACCTTAATAAAAATTATGATTTTGAAGGGCAACGCGCAGGTATACTACAGATAAAAAAAACTAAGGTGGAAGATTCACTTGTTGTTGTTGATACGATAAAAGACTTTATTGAAAAAGAACAAAAACGAGTGCCTAAAGGTATTAAGTTTATTATTACTCAAGACACTTCTTCTATTGTAAAAGATCGATTACAGATGTTAGTTAAAAATGGCTGGCAAGGGATGCTGCTTGTTTTTTTTACGATGTGGTTATTTTTTAATTTTCGCTTTTCTTTTTGGGTAGTTATGGGATTGCCTGTCTCTTTTTTAGGTGCTTTGTTCTTCCTTCCATTTATTAATTTTTCTATCAATATGATTACTATGGTTGGGCTTCTCTTGGCACTAGGTCTTTTAATGGATGATGCGATTGTTATTTCTGAGAATGTGGCTTCGCATTTACAAAAAGGGAAAAGCGCTGAAGATGCTACAATTGAGGGGTCTAAGCAAGTTACTGTTGGTGTATTTTCTTCGTTTTTAACAACAGTGTGCATCTTTGGACCAATGTGTTTTATCGAAGGAAATATTGGTAAAGTAATGCGAGTGATGCCTGTCATTCTCATTCTCGTTTTAAGCGTGAGTTTAATAGAGGCGTTTTTGATTTTACCAAACCACTTGTCACATGCTTTACAACACAGCAACAATAAAAAGAAAAATCGTTTACGTGTTCGACTAGATTCATTTTTGGATTTTTTGAAAATAAAAATTCTTGGAAAAGTAGTTAAGTGGGCAATTAAGTGTAATTATTTTTTTATTGGTTGCACAATCATGATTTTCTTTTTATCCCTAAGTTTACTTGTCGGTGGGCATTTAAAATTCCAGGCTTTTCCAGAAATCGATGGTGATGTTATCGAAGCGCGAATTTTGCTTCCACAAGGAAGCTCATTGCAACAGACGGAAAAAGCGGTTGAGCGTATTGTAGACTCCTTGTCTAAAATAGAAAAAGAGTTTTCAGACGAATCTCTGATTAAAAATATTAATATACAGTATAACAAAAATGCTGATGTTAAAGAAAAGGGAGCGAATATTGCTACGGTTGTTGTCGACCTTTTAGGGGCTGAAATACGTAGCGCTAAAATAGATGATATACTTAACTTGTGGCGAAAAGAAGTGGGGACAATTGCTGGCGTTTCAAGCTTGAAGTTTACAGAACCAAGTATCGGACCTGCGGGACGACCTATTGATATTCGTTTGCAAGGAGATAATTTACTTATTTTAAAGCAAGCATCTATTTTTCTACAAAGGTGGTTGAATAAATTTAAGGGAGTTCAAGATTTAAACGATGATTTACGCCCTGGAAAGCCCGAAATACAAATTCAACTTCAGCCAGGTGCAACATCGTTAGGTATTGAAGGGCAAAGTGTTGCGCAACAATTACGTGCTGCTTTTCAAGGAAGTACAATTGACGAAATTATTGTACATAGAAATTCTTACGAAATAGATGTGCGACTTGCGAAACAACAGAGTCTATCAGATATTGATAATTTTTATATTATTCATAACGATGGTACACGCATACCGTTAGAAACTGTCGCCAAGATAAATTATACGAGAGGTTTTGCCAAGTTATCTAAGTACAATGGTTTGTTTACTGTAAACATTCAAGGAGATTTGAATACAAAATTTCTTACAGCAGGAGAGTTATCAAGGAAAATACGCAGTAATTTTCTTTCGCAATTATCTGAAAAATTTCCTGAAGTAAAACTTGAATTTGATGGAGAAGAAAAAGAAGGTGCACAAACAGGAAGTAGTTTGGGACGAGGTTTATTGATTGGTCTTCTTGGGGTATTTTTAATATTAAGTTTTCAGTTCAAAAGCTATAGCGAACCGATTATTGTTATGCTTGCTATTCCGATGGCACTTATCGGTGTTATTTGGGGGCATTTTTTCATGGGATATAATTTGAGCATGCCAAGTATGATAGGCTTTGTCTCTTTGGCTGGTATTGTAGTAAATGATTCCATTTTACTTGTTGAATTTATTAAAGTTAACTACCGAGAAAGTGGAGATATTGTGGCTGCCGCTGTTTTAGCAAGCCAAGAGCGATTTCGTGCAATATTACTTACGTCAATGACAACCATTGCAGGTCTGATTCCTTTACTTTTAGAAAAAAGTCTGCAAGCGCAGGTTCTTATTCCTCTAGCGATTAGTCTAGTGTTTGGTTTATTGGCGACGACATTCTTGATTTTATTGTTTGTACCTTGTTTTTATAGTATTATTTATGATTTGCGCCAGCGAATCGCCTAGAAAATTACAAAAGCTTTCGACAATTTTTTCCTGATTGCAAAATTAGTTGGTTTGATAAATATAATCGAAAAAAGTAGCGAAGGTCCTAGCACAAAATATATTGACTCTCTCAAAAAAATGAGTTCGAGTGTTGTTGTGCTTTCATCTTCCAATGCTCGTCTTTTATTTTCTTTGAACTAAAAGACTTTGCATTGGGAAAAATGTAAAGCATAACTCACGCTCAAATTTTTTGATAAGATTGTATTTTGTTTATGTGATTCTATAGGCTAAACACCAATGATCTTCACCAAAATTGTTTTTTCTCTCCCACCATCAAAGTCGGCGAATATAATATGGTCATCTTCATCGAGCTCTAAGACACCTTCATTCACAGATACAGATACTTGTCTTCCTAGAAAGACGCTTTTTATGTGAGCCGCTGCATCGTTGCGATTTACATTAAAAGCGTATTGAGAATATGGTTTTTCTGGAGCAAATTTGTGTAGACACTGATCTATGTCTTGTAGTAAGTTTTTATCTTCAATATGAATAAAAATACTAGAGGTGTTGCTGCCAGAGTAACAAAGAACAATACCGTTTTTTATTTCGCTTTCTGCAACAACAAAAGAGACTTGTTGGGTGATGGCAAAGTAATCACGTGGTTGCTCTGATTTTACAGTAACTTTTTTGCTATAGTGTTTCATTTATTTATACCTAAATAAAAATTGACACGAATGTGTTTGCAAGTTAATATGATCTTATACTTTTATTTTTGTTTTTATTGTAAGTTTAACAAATTCTCTACGACTAGATAGAGACTTTTGTTTTTTACATCAAATTAACTCACTTATATATAGGATATAAACTATGGATATCAAGAAAAAATTATCTGTTGGTACTCTAGCTGTTGGTCTTTCTCTAGCTGGTTTATCTTTAGCTGCTACTGGTTGTTGTTCTGGTGCTTCTACTGACGATGCTGGTCATACACAAAGCTCTTGTGGTGGTGACAAAGGTGGCGAAGAAGCATCTTGTGGTGGCGACAAAGACGGCGGCGCATCTTGCGGTGGCGACAAAGACGGCGGCGCATCTTGCGGTGGCGACAAAGACGGCGGCGCATCTTGCGGTGGCGACAAAGACGGTGGCGCATCTTGCGGTGGCGACAAGTAATAATCACTAAAAGTGCTACAACACTACTTTAGTATATACTTTTTTTCAAACAGTTTCCAAAAAATCTTTTTTTGGAAACTGTTTTGTTAGGTATATCGATATTTATCTTCTTTATAAGTGATCACCTGGATTACTTGATTTGGGCTATTTTAGACATTAGCTCCGCTACTTTTCTTTTGTAGAGCAAGATTTAGTACTCTCAAAGTATTTTACTATTTCCTAAAATATCCAACGTTATACAAAACCTAAATGTCGGTACGCCTTATTTCCTCGAGGTTTTTATGACAAATTACTTTCACACAATTGATAAAAAAATCCGTAATATGGGATTTGGTATAGGTTTACGCCGTAGTCATTTTAATGAAATATTCGATAATCACGATGGTATTGATGTTTTAGAAATCACTTCGGAAAATTTTATGAAATTGGGTGGAAAGGAACGCGACGTTTTGGTTAAGGCCAAAGAGCACTTTCCTTTAGTAGCACATGGGGTCAGCATGTCAATTGGCGGGCTTGATCCTCTTAATAAAGAATACTTAGAAGAATTAATGAAGCTTGTTGAGTTTATTAAAACTCCATATTTTTCTGATCACTTGAGCTATTCTTCTGCGTTTGGTGTCGAGTATCACGATCTTATACCACTTCCTTTTAGTAAAGAAGCGATTGACCATGTTGTGCCTCGAATTAAACAAGTGCAAGATATGGCCGGAATTCCATTTCTTATCGAAAATCCTAGTTACTATGTAGAAATGCCTGGGGCTGAGATGAAGGAAATTGAGTTTTTTATCGAAATAGCAGAAAAAGCTGATTGTGGTATACTCCTTGATGTAAACAATGTTTTTGTCAATGCAATGAACCATGGCTACGATCCGAAAATTTATATTGATGCTATTCCTAGTGAAAGAGTTTTGCAGTATCATATTGCAGGACATTTTGACGAAGGAGAATTTATTATTGATACCCATGGCGCTGAAATTATTGATGAAGTTTTTAAGCTTTATGAATATGCAATTAAACATACTGGACCAGTAACAACTATTATTGAGAGAGATTTCGAGATTCCTCCACTTGATGTTCTTATTGCTGAAAATAAGCAGGTTCGTGCAGCAGGAACACGTGCCCTGGAGGTAAAGGTGTAAATGTCTTCACTTGAAGAAACAATGCGCATGATGCACTCCCTTTTACGTGGAGAAAAAACAGCGAAAGAAATGACGGAATTTTTTGGTACTAACGAAAAACGTTTAGCTATCTACCAAAGGTTTGTACGCAATCATGTTGTTAAAACGCTTGGTAAAAATTATATAATGTTTCGCCGTTTAGTAAAAAAAGAATTGTGGGGAATATTGAGTGATCAGTATTTTCGAGATTATCCTGCTACTGGTTGGCGGCTTAACTCTTGTACCAAGTTATTTGTAGATTTTATTGCTAAAAAAGTACGCGAAGAAAAAGCGTTGGGCGGAGAAGAGTTTTACATAGAGCTTGCCCAGTTTGAATGGGAAGAGGTTATTGTTTATTGCAGCGAAAATGTGATCCCAAAATCACAAGAAATTGCTAATCCTGTTCTTAACCCTACTTTATCCGTTATGAATTTTGAGTATCCCATTGGGACTTTTACTATGCATTGGCGGGGTGGGAAACGAAAAGAAGAGCCTTGGATAACGTCTAAAGTATATCTCCAAAAGCAGCCGCAAATGGTTTTTCTCTTACGCCACCCACAAAATCAAAAAGTTAACTTTCATGTAGCAAACGATCGCCTACTATTTGCCTTTAAAGTTGTCCATGACGAAATAGATATTGAGAATGCAGTAAGTTTAAGTGGACAAAATGAAGAAACGATTCGCATGATATTAAATGAAGCACACCAAGCCGGAATAATCATTCTACCTGAAAATTTTTAGAGAGTTTATCATGAATAAAATTATTTTATTTTTATTTGGTCTAATGCTTTTTATATGTAGTTGCAGCAGTAACAAACAACAAAACACAGATGAAGGTAATCGTGGTCGCCAATCTCTAATTGAACAGGAAAAATACACTTCTGATCCAACTGGAAATACAGCGATACCAAATTCTAGCTTTGGTAATGCTCGTATTGCATTTTTAACTAATAAAAAAATAAAACGACCTTCAAGAGTACGTGGTCCTCGATTTTTAGGTGTTTCTGATAATAAGGTGTTAAGTACAGTTCTTGTTCATAAAAATAATAAACGCGACTTGATTCTTGTAAAAGAATACAACGGCTATCCTTATGACAGCATTCCGTTATCTGCTTTTAAGTATCGTGCGAAAACACTGAGTTTAACTTTAAATCGTTCTGTTGTAATCATTGAAGATGAGTTAATGGAACAAATCATGGAGCTTGCAGAGAAAAATTTAAAATTTTATAATTATGCCCAAAAAGTATCTGCGGAAGTAGTGAACAGCCCTAATTGGCCTGTAGAAGATACTATGGTTATTGAAAAAAATGGTGAGTACTTCGCTTTGCAAAAACCACAACGCTTAAATCTCGAAAGTGATAATCCTCCTGCAAAAGCATATCTCTCACTGAAAAAAAATCTTCTCCACGCACGTATATCTGGCCATATTGCGCAGATTGTCAATGTAAAAAAGGCACGGCATAGAAGATGAAAAATATAGTATGGTTTTTGCTTTTTTCGTTGTTGATCTCTTGTACTACCAATGAAAAACGTGCCCCTGAGGGAGTGTTAGTTGAGGCAAGATCTTTTTCCGAACCTGTTGCGCAAGATGAGCTGCCTGAAGAAAATTTGCAACAATTACTTATTGATATTCATTCTTCACACAAACCCTTTTTCGCTCTTGTAGAAGATATTATTGATTTAGAAATCGAAAAAGCAAAACCATTGCGCAGTGGTAATACAATTACCATTAAAATTCATGAAGAAAAAGTAGTTGAATTTACGGAAAACTTAGAAAGTCGTTTAGATCGTTATGGTGAAGTAACAGTAAATGCTAATAAGATAAGCATTCGCCCGCGTAAATTACCCAATTACAACTATGTATTGTTGTTCTTTTCTGGAAAAGCTAGTTCTAGTGATTACACAACAGTACTTAGTTTATGCCGCCGTGCCAAGTGGCGTATAATTAGTGAATGGGAACTTACTCATAAAGGGGCTATTGCTATATGGAGTAAAAAGAAAGTTTCTTACGTGAAAAAAGCGTTACAGAAAGTTTTGCCAAACTGGAGCACAAGTACTAATAAACATAAAATAGTTCTGCTTCCAAAAGGAACAACTATTTTATTTAAAATAGAAGATGGTAGTTTGTGGCGGGAAGTTAAACTGGCTTTGTCTACGCGTTTTGATGATATGGATATTAAATATCGCGAGAGTGAGAATACAATGAACATCCTTACTCAGGACTGGCAAGGGTCTGTTACTAAATTGATTAAAGGAATTTTGAAAGAAGATCGTTTGCTTTATCGCATGAAGTTGTCTTTAGATAAGAATAGCAAAACAATTACTATACAAAAAAAATAATCCGGCCAAGACAGGGGATAATCAATCGTAGTTATGGTGTTAATTTTTGATTGAATTTATTAAAAAAGCGGATAAAGTTCATGGCAAACTTTATCCGCTTTTTTATATTTAAATTTGTTAGTCGTTATCGCTAATCAAAATAGCCATTGATCTCGATTTTACTGTGAAGCTACCGTTTGTATTTGGTAGTTGTTGCCAGTTTTCAAGATTTGCAAAATCGCTATTTTCTTTTTGCCAAGAGCGTGCTAAAACTTTCCAATCTCCTTGTGACCAATCACCTAGATTGTTTACGGTAAAGTCTTGCCAATTTTCGTTATAAATCAACATCAAATCGGGCTCTCCCTCTTTTCCCCACCAAATAACAGATAACTGTGTTGGGGTATTGAAAGCCTTGTTTTCCCAACTATAAGTGTATTTGTCGTTATTTTGGTTGCCTTTTTGAGAAGAGTCAGCGTAGGTAGGAAAATGATCGCGGCGAAAATGTGTCCATTTTTTACGCAGCGAGATAAGTTTTTTTGTCCACTGAAATAGTTCGTGTCCGTAACGAGGACCGTTTGGAGACTTACTATTATTACCGTCTTTGAGACTCCAGTCTATCCAGTTGACATTGTTGATGTAGTTTGCACCATTATTTGATTCGTAGTTGTAGGTATTGTGTGCGTCACTTTGTGTTTGAGCAGATGATTTTGTTCGGCCAAATTCATCTCCTTGAAGTATCAGGGGAACACCTTGCGAAGTTAATAAAACACCCATCATTAGTTTTTCACGTTCACGTCTGAGATTTTCATTTCCATTGCTGTCCCAGCAATTGTGAGAACCGTCAGCGTCATTGAAATAGACAACATCGCGCAAAGTGTAACCATCGTGGCAAGTTAGTTTGTTTATGGAGCGCCAAGGTTTGGAAGAAGCTACTTCATTTGGGTTTGCTGTGGTTCCATATCCTTCAAGTAGTCTTTTAAATAAAGCGCGGTCTTTCATTCCAGAAGCAGAAAAACGACGAATATGATCGCGGTATTTACCAAGCCACTTTGTCCAACGATTATTGGAATAATTCCAAGTACCATTGTCCATAAAATTCCACCACTGACCTCCTAAATCCCATGGTTCGGCGTGAAGATGTGCTCCAGCAAATCGTGGATCGTTGTCAACCCAGTCTGCAGCATTGGCGGAGCCATCAGCGAGAATACGCGCTAAGTCAAAGCGAAAACCATCAACACCGTAAACTTTATACCACATAGCTAGCGAGTCGTTTGTCCAGGTTTTGGTGAAGCGGTTACCACCAAAAAATGTGACGTCATTCCCTGTGCCAGTGTTATTAAAGTAGTGTTTTCCATTGGCTGTTGATCTATACATTTGCGTATTGCACAGTCCCATGAAATTGTAATACTTTACTGCAAGACGATTACCATGCTCCCAAGGACTTTGTTCTGCAGTGTGATTATATACTACATCGAGGAAAACAGCTATTTTTCTTTTGTGTAGTTCGCGAACAAGTTTTTTTAATTCGATAACTTGTTGACCTTTTTGGCTTGCATATCTAGCTTCAGGAGTGAAAAAATTTGTGGTCATATATCCCCAGTGATTATAGCGATCTGGAAGATTACCTGTTTCTTCGTCGTACTCCATGATAGGCATTAATTCTACGGCGTTAACACCTAGTTCTACCAAGTGATCAAGTCCTGCACTTAGTCCACCAGGGGTTTTTAGCCCAGAAGCTGCCAGTCCAAGGTATGTTCCGCGTTTCTTCGGATCTAAATTGCGTACACGAGCGGTGTAGTCCTGAACATGAAGTTCATAAACAATAAGATCACGTCGTGCAATTTTTACATACCCAGGATGTGTGTCTTTAGCGTGGTTATACACAATACTCTTACCGCCACCCGCGTAAATAGATTCTTTATTATCACCATAAGGAATCGAAAGAAAAACGCGCGAAAAACTTACATTTTGATTTAAATAGCTATAAGGGTCGTTTAAATAGTAGATGTCGTTAAAATTTAATCCATATGGGGCTCCAGGTCTAACATTATAAGGACCTTTAGCCTTGTACATATAGTGTAGTCCCTCACCAACTCTTTGACCTTTGACTTTTATTTTCCAGTTTTCCCCGTGTTTTTCCATGGGAATTTCTTGTGAGGGCGTTCGATCTTGCTCGTTAGCGAACAATAGTAAGTTTATCTGTTCAGCATGAGGAGAATATACAACAAAGTGAACCCAATTTGCTGCGTCTATGTGTGCTCCATATTTTCCTTCGCGAGATGTTGCTGTTTGTATCTCAGAAAAATCAGCATAAATAGTTGCAATAACAAATAGAGTTAAAAATAAAACTCTTATCACTCTTGTCTCCTATTTCAAAATTTAATGGAAATTTAACAGAAATTTAAATATATTTTAGAATTAGTATAACACAAATTTGCTAGAGGATGTAGAAAGAAATAGCCCTTAACCTACTGTAAAGTAATTTGGTAAATTGTTTGGGAAGAGTGTTGTATTGTTTTATATAAGAAATACGCGATTTTCCTGCTTACAAAACGATAATTCTCGAAAGGAGAGCTTCACATAAAATTGATTTTTTCTAGGACTCCTTAACTACGAGTCGCAGTATAGCACCACAAGTATGGTGTTAATGCCAGGAACTAACGACAATCTATAAAATATGTTTAGCAACGTGACTAAAAAGTACCTCTTATAGAGTACATTTGGAATGAAACCTCTCAAAGTTTATTGGTCGACAAGTTTAAAAAATGGTAAGAAAAATTTTGGAGATTGGTTGTCTCCTGTATTATGCGAAGCAATATCTAATCGCAAAGTTGTTTGGGCGCCTCCACATAAATGTGATTTAGCTGCGGTGGGGAGTATTTTACAAAAATTTACCAAAAATTGGTTACGTAAACCTACAAATATATGGGGTTCTGGCTTTTTAGAGCAGAAACCGAATTTTGCTAGCAAACATACTTTTCATGCGATACGCGGCCAATATAGTGCAAATACTATTACTAATAAAAATATTCAAATACTTGGTGACCCAGGACTATTGTGTTATCTTTTAGCGAACTCCGTACCAGTGAAAAAATATGCTTTAGGTATTGTTCCTCACTATAAAGACCAAGACAATATTATTATAGACGAATTTGCGAAAAATAATAATCATGTAGTTATTATAGACATACTTTCAAATACAGAACTCTTTCTTCAACAGATTCAGGAATGCGAAATTGTTCTATCTTCTAGCCTTCATGGTTTGATTGTTGCAGATACTTTTAAGATTCCCAATGCTTGGATTTGTTTATCTGACTTGGTTCGTGGCGAAGGTTTTAAGTTTCGCGATTATTATAGCGCATTTGGGATAGACAACGTATTACCTTTTACTTTTAATCATAAAACAATACTTGAAGATGTAGAACAAATACCGCGAAACTACAAACGTACTAACCTCGAGAACATACAACAAAAATTATTACAATCGTTTCCGTTTGCCTAAGGACAAAAAAATGAAAGATGATACACTTGTCAAATATATTGATGATACCAATAACTTGCGCATTATTGCAATTGATGCATCGATTACTGTAGATGATGCGCGTATACGCCACCGACTTTTTCCTATTCCTGCTATTGCTCTTGGACGTTTGCTTATTGCTGGTATACTAACCGCGTCAACGATGAAAGACGGAGCAATGGTGAGCTTGAAAGTTGATGGTGATGGTCCTTTAGGTTTTATAAATGTTGACGCTACTTACGATGGCCATGCACGTGGTTATTGCCAGTCTCCTCATTTTGATGTTGAGCACATTGAAAACAGTAAAATTGCTCCGTATATTGGAAAAGGACAACTAAAAGTTGTTAAACGCATAGATCACGAAACAGACCCTTACACTGGTATTGTAAATTTGTATACAGGAGAGATAGGTGAGGATTTAGCTTATTATTTTCTCTCTTCAGAGCAGATTCCTACAGCCATTAGTTTAGGTGTGTATTTTGGGCAAGATGGACGTGTAAAAGGTGCAGGAGGAATTCTTGTTCAAGCCTTACCACCACAACAAGAAAAATTTCTTTCCAAATTAGAAACTATTTTCGCAAAATCACCTTCAATAACCGATTTAGTGCTAGATGGTGCTGATGCTGACGCTATTGTCCAAGCTTATCTTCCTGGATTTGATTTAAAAAGACTGGACTCTAAAGTTCCGATGTTCAAATGTTTTTGCCAAAGATCGCGCTCAGAAAAAGCACTGATTTCACTGGGAAAAGAAGAGTTGAAAAATATTTTGCAAGAAGATGGCGAGGTCGATATTACTTGTGAATACTGTGGGCAACATTATATTTTTAGCGAAGAAGATTTACAAAAGATGATTGACGAGATGTAAGTAATACGGTTGTAGTGGCCCGAATTATCACTATAATAGCAATTATTCGGGCCACCACTCTTTAACGAATTAACGCGCTCTATGTAGATTCATTTAAATATTTCTTTATTATATCACTTGTAACTTCTGCAAAATGTGGGCGAGAAACGTCATTATGGATCGTTCCTTCTATTTTATGACATGTGACGGTTGTTGCTAATTCTTGGAAACGTGCTAATGCTCTTGCGCCTGTCTTTTTTTCAGAACGAATATAAATAATTTCTCCTTCGTGAGATTTAGGTTGATAACTATCGCGCATAATACGTAACCTATCGCGCATTTTTTTCTGTAGCTTCGTTCGAGGGTTTGATACTTTTTTCGCTTTACGTTTGAGATTGTCTTTTATACGTTGTATTTTTCTGCGAATAAAATTAATATCAAGTATTAGTAGATGACCAATAAACTCTACGGCTTTATATAGATTTTTAATCTTACGGCCTATTCGTTTGAGTTTATGTTTTCTACGGGTTTTGTATTCTTTCATTCCAGGAATATTAATAGCATCCATAATAAAAACAAGTTTTACTTCATTTCCTTGTTCGCGAAGTGTTTTTGCTACCTCGTAAGCTACAAGTCCTCCCATACACATTCCTCCTAAAAAATATGGCCCTTTAGGTTGTATACTTTTCATTTTCTCAATATGATAGCGCGCCGTTTTCTCAATCGAAGCGAATTTATCTAGCTCGTGGGTTCGAATGGTGTAAGTTGTTGCCGTACCATCAAGACATTTACATAGGTGATGATAGCCTATGGGGTCTACACCGGCAGCATGGAGAAGAAAAACAGGAGGGTTTTTTTCTATTTTAGTATTCATTTGAATAATTATTTGATTTGATGCTGTTTCTAGGTTACTTATGGCTTTTGCGAATTGCTTTATGGTTGGATATGTTAACATAGTCGCTAGAGGCAATTTCTCATAGTTCTCTTTGTCTATTCCTAAAAGGTTGCGAATTTCGGTTATTACTACAATCACTAGTAATGAATGTCCACCTAAAGCAAAAAAATCATCTTCTACGCTTATTCTTTCTATCTGTAAAGCTTTTTTCCATATAGCGCAAATTTTCTTTTCCATTTCTGTTGATGGGGGAATAAAATTTGCTTCATGTATAAGTTCGTGAATATGATAGCCTGTTATTTCTGGCCTTTTTGAGGCAATGATTTGCGGGTAGTTTAGTCGAGGTATAGTTAAAACAGCTTTTATTGCTTGCTCGGTGGAAAGCCCATTTTGGGCGTCGCGCCGGATGAGTTCGGCAACATCTTTGGGGATTTCCTCTGCTATAGAAACAGGGAAATCTCGCCAAACATCCCAATTGATAGAGGTTATTCGTAAATTATTAGTAGAGTGTTTATGAGCAAAAGTGTCAAGATAGGCATTTGTAGCAGCATAACTAGCTTGACCATAGCGACCAAAGAGAGAAGTAAGAGAAGAAAACAAAAAAAGGAAAGAAGATGACGTTGTCTTTAAAATATCTACAAGGAGTTGGGAGCTTTGAGTTTTAAAGAGACTTTTGTTATCAATGATATTTTGTGAATTTAATAGACCAAAATGTTCTCTAGCTCCTGCACAGTGCATAGCGCCATATATATTGCCTAATTGGTTTTGTATTTTATCTATAGTTTGTTGTACTTGATTTTCATTATCTAAAGAGGTTTCGAAGACAGCAACTTCAGCTCCGTATTCTTTAATTTTGTCAAGTGTTTGCTGAGCCTGCTTGGAAATATTATCTTTAGATCTAGTGGTGATAGCGATCTTTACCTTTGCTTTTTTTGCAAGGGTAGTAGCAATATGAGAGCCAATGTTACCAAAACCACCAGTGATGAGATAAACTTGGTTGTCTTGTATGGATATTTCATTAGTTTGAATATATTGATAAGTCGATTTATAACGCTGGTTACCAACGTAAACGACATTTTGTTGTGGTAAACGGTGTTGTAGTTCGCGAAATATGCTTTCAGAAAAAGGTTGATCTTGTAGATCTACACAGGCGTAACGAAGTCCTGGATATTCAAGAGGTAGAACACGCGAGGCACCAACAATAAGAGCATTTTCAGGGATTAAATTTTTATTGCTAACTGGGAAAACATTGCGACACAGTGTAATTATTTGTGCTTGTGGTAAATAAGTAGAGAAAGCATTGATAAACTTTGCAAAAAACTCAACATTGGAATGAGCATAGATAATATTCTTGAAGTTGAAATTAATTTGTTGCAAATAACAAACAAGTTGTTGGTAGTGTTGTTGATTATTGTAGTCGATAACGATGTTGTGTTTATTTGCACTAAATTGCTTGGCATGGGTTATTGCAATTATTTTAGGATGTTGAAAAGCAATTGTGTTGTCAGCGAATAATAGGTAAGTTTGGTCAATATTTTTCTCAGGTAAACTATCTGTTGATACCCACTTCAAAGAGTGGATAAATCGTTGTTCTTTATCCAGTTCTTGAAGAGCAAGGAAGTCGGTTTTTCCACTATTTGTACTAGGAAATTGGGAAATGGTAAATATTTTTTGCGGAATCATATATTCTGCTATTTGAGTTTGTAGGTACTGTTGAATATCTTTGTTATTAATTTTATCATCAACTAATAGATATGCTTTGAGTATATCGTCGCAAAATATAATGGCCGCATCTTTGACCAAAGAGTGTTTACGTAGAGAAGTTTCAATTTCTAGTTTGTCAACACGATAACCTCGAACTTTAATAATGGCATCTGTTCGGGCAATAATTTCCAGTTGCTGTTGACTATTATATCGACCGCGATCTTCCGTTTTGTAAAGAATACCATCACCAAAAGGATTAGGGATAAACTTTAAAGCGGTACTGACGGGGGCCATGTAGTAATTGCGTGCAATTTCATTGCCTTCAATATAAATGTCACCAATAGCTCCTTGTGGAACAGGTTGCAAATATGGGTTAAGAATATATATTTTGTTACTTCCTACGGCGCGACCAGCAGGAGTGTTTTTGGGAAGATTATCCGCTTGTTGAGGGACCTCGTAAAGGCTTACTCCCGCAGTAGTTTCTGTTTGACCGTATATATTTAAAAAACGTACCTGAGGAATTAAATTTCGCCAAGAAGTAACAATATCCAAGGAAAGTTTTTCTCCAGAGGTAGCTATTTGACGGATGCTGTGAAGGTCGAAAGTTTTTTCTGATGCAAGTAATACCTGAGCACATGTTTTACAGTACGAAGGTACAAAGTCGATAACAGTGACTTTATGCTTGGCAACTTTATAAAATAATTCTAGAGGATCACGCACTGTATTTGCCTCAACAATGACAAGTTTTGCTTTTTGGATAAGTGGTGTAAATATTTGACGAATGGCAGCGATAAATGAAATCGAAGCGGTAAGAATACATGTATCGTTAGGGGTTATCGCCAATGATTTCGATATAGTTTGAACCTTGGAAGCTATATTGCGATGGGTAATGACAACACCACTCGCTGATCCTGTAGAACCGGATGTATAAATAACAAAAGCTGCTTGATTATCGTAGAGTACCTGCTTTGGTATTTGCGTTTGTTGGTATGTTATACAGTTCTCAATTGTTATTACTTGTTGACAATCAATGTTTTTTTGTATTTGTTTATTACAAAGAACAACTTGGGCTTTTTCAATAATACTTTGCTCTTTTGTACTTATAAAATCGGGATTAACTGGTATGCATGTTCCACCGCTTTTAAGTATGCCAAGCATTGCTACGATTGAATCAATGGAAGGACTGCTTAAAAGAACAACCGAGTTTTCAGTTTTGACTCCTGCGTTTCGTAGCGCATTACAAACATTGTTAGAGAGCACATCTAATTGTGTGTATGTGTATTCTTTACCACTCCCAAAAAGTGCTATTTTATCTGGAACAGACAATACACTTTCTTGAATTAGGTCGATAACAGTCTTCTCTTTGTACTGCATGTCTTTATGTAAAGCCGGCAACGTGCAATTTTCTATACGTGACATTTTAAGTTGATGGATTGTACGATCGGGAGTATTGGCAATGCTTTCTAATAATTGAATAAAATTTTTTGCCATACCTTCTATCGTTTTACTATTAAATAAATCAGTACTATATCGAAAAGTCAGACTTAAATTCTCACGCCGTTGAATATACATCGTTATATCAAATAACGTAGTCGAAGTTTTTGTTGGATACAGCGCAGATGATACCCCATCTAAATTTTTCATTGTATGTATATTATCTATATCAAACATATTGACAAGTACTTGAAAAATAGGATTGCGACTGTTATCCCTTATAGGATTAAGATCCTCGACGAGTTTTTCAAATGGATAGTCTTGGTATTGATATGCTTCTATTGTGACTTGCTTCACTTTTTGTAAAAAATCTAAAAAACGCGGGTTACCACTTAGATCGTTGCGCAAAACAAGATTATTGACAAAAAACCCTACAATATTTTGAGTATTACGGTGGTCGCGATTGGCAATGGGAGAACCTATAACAATATCATTTTGACCACTATAACGACTAAGTAGAATATTAAACGCCGTAACAAGAGTCATGAATAACGTACAGTTATTATCTTGAGCTAAGGTGATTATTTTTTCTTCTAATTGTTTATTTATCGTTATTTTATAAGCTGCTCCTGAAAAACTTTGCATTTTTGGACGTGGTTTGTCAGTAGGCAACTCTAAAATAGAAATGTCGCAACATTTTTGTAGCCAATATTGTTGTAGGTAATCTGTTTTTTGCTGTTCTTGCCATGCACAAAAATCTCCATAACATAATTTTAGCAGCGGTAGTTGATGCTCTTTTTGCGCCTTGAGACTATTATAAAATTCTACCAGTTCGTTCCAAATAATATTCATTGACCAATAATCATTTAGTATGTGATGGGTAACTATACATAATATATGTTTACTATGAGATAAGTGAATTAGTTTAAAACGTACTAGTGGAAACTCTGTTAGAGTGAAAGGTTTTTTTACGACTTTGTCTATTTCATTTTGTATTTGTTGATCACTAGTTCCTTGCCCCATATTCACAATAGCCAAAGGAATCTTTTTATTGTGAATAATTTGTACAATATCGCCATCTGTTTTTTTGTGTAGCGCTGTTCTCAATGTAGTTTGCCGTGCTACTAATTTTTCTAAGGTTAATTGCAAAATTTCTCTGTCAATTTTACCTTCGAGAAGCCAGTTTTTACTCATATTATAGAAAGAACTTTTTGGTTGTAGTTGTTGTGAAAACCACAATTGACGTTGTATAGATGAAAGAGGATACTCTGTGAGATTCAAAGGGGTAATGGATGTTGATTTTTGATGATTATTGGTAATTATTTGGGAAATTTTTTCTACTGTTGGTGCCTGAAATATCATGTGAAAAGGGAGTTCTAGGTTAAACATTTCGTTTAGATCACTGATAATTGTAATGGCGATTAGTGAATGTCCACCTAGTTCAAAAAAATTATCATGTATACTTATTTTTTTGCATTTGAGATTTTTTACGAAAGCTCTTGTTACAAGTTCTTGGGTAGTATTTTGGGGGGCCAGGAATTTCTTAGGAGTTTGACTTGAAATACGCGAATTAAAATCACCTTTTGTAAATTGTTTTTGTAATTGAGAACGCTGTACTTTACCTGTTACTGTACGTGGAATTTCTTGACTTGTAATAGGGATAACGTATTGTGGAGTGAAACCAAAATGCTGTTGTATAGAACTGTGGATTGTTTTTATGGTTTTGTGTATATAATCTTTGTTCTCTAAATCAGTCTCAAAAAAAACTAAGAGGCTGTCTGTTTCACTATTTTCTAAACGTATTCCGCAGGCAATAATACTTGCATCGTTAACAGAACTTTCGATTTCGCTACAGTTATAGTTTTTTGCATTGATGATAATAATTTCTTTTGTGCGACCAGTAATATACAAAGCCTTAGCATCAATGAATCCCATATCACCTGTTTCCATCCAGTTGTCCGCGTTGAATAGTTTATCATGAGAACATTCTCCATAGTAACCTGCTATACATCCTTGGCTTCGAACTTGAATTTTACCTTCTTGTTTTTCTAACAATATTTTATTTTGCTTGTTAACAATGCGAATGGATACGCCTCTGCTAGGCATACCAACACTTTTGAGCTTCGGAGGATTGAGAATCTCTTTTTCATTATAAGTGGCGCGACCACTTATATTACCCATTTCCGTCATACCAT
Organism: Candidatus Uabimicrobium helgolandensis; assembly: GCF_041508025.1. Classification (NCBI taxonomy): domain Bacteria; kingdom Pseudomonadati; phylum Planctomycetota; class Candidatus Uabimicrobiia; order Candidatus Uabimicrobiales; family Candidatus Uabimicrobiaceae; genus Candidatus Uabimicrobium; species Candidatus Uabimicrobium helgolandensis. The sequence continues at coordinate 7,447,907 of NZ_CP165719.1, read as the reverse complement.
AACTTATAGCGATGTTTTTTAGTTTTAAACCATAAGGTTTCATTTGTTGATAAAAATCAGAAACTGTTTTGCTATTGATTGCCTCACCACTAATTCCTATATGTTTGACACACGATAGATCCCATTTTTGCTGTGGTTGTTGCTTCATATAATCTAAAAAATGCCGTAAAAAAGAATTAGATACCACTGCGTTTGTTATGCGGTAGCGATTGATACATTCAAACCATAATAGAGGCTTTTGCATCATTAGATAAGTTGGAATATAAAATTTAGTTTGTAAATTAGGTATTGCTAAACGCATTCCTGATATATGATGCAATTGATGCCAATATACAAATGATTGTGTTTTTATGGTATTTGTTATTTCGAGAAGTGGAACAATGAGCGTATGTTGAGTGTGTATCGCGAGCTTTGATTTCCCTGTTGTACCAGATGTCATTAACATTACCAAATGATCACTTGCTTGCGATGAATAGAGCTCTGTGTGTGGCTCAAAATCTTGTGCTTTTTGCAGAGATTCGATAATGATTTTTTTTTGATAAAGTTCTTTAAGAATACTGTTATCGCTATATATTTTTGTGCTTTGTAGTATTTTAGATATATTGTCAATTGCTTGAACATTTTTATCGTAAATATTATCTATTGCTGGCACTGGAACTATGATAAATCCACCCCAAGCGCATGCCCAAAAGGCAGCGATAAAATCAGCGATATTACTTGTGTCAACTAATATGATATCCTGCGGTTTGTGACCTGACTGGCGAAAGAAATGCAGTATTCTTCGTGCAAAATCAAATAATTTTTTATAGGGATATACTTTATCGAAACCATTTATTTGGACGACAATAAATTTACCATCAATAAAAATTTGCTCTGCTTTTTCTAGGTAAGTAGCAAACGTATTATAGTTATGTGCCCTTTTTTCTCCATGAATAAGCGCTTGGGATCTCTTTTCCATTTTGGAACTCCTAGATATTTCTAATCTTTTATTACCTATTTTATGTGATCGCAAATTATAGATGTTTTTCGAATAAATAGAGTAAAGAAGAATAAATAAAAACCGCTTGTCTAACCATCAAAAGTATCTTAAATGAAAAAATTTGCTAAAGCAATTTTTTTTAATAACATCCAAAAAATTAGATCCGATTTTTAAACTTTTTGTTGTTGTTCAATATATGAATTGTAAATACTCTTGTAAAAGTATAAAAAATTTGCTACAGATGTAAAAAGCTACTGTTTTGATTAGGACTTGTCTTGGGTTCTAAATTTGTGAGCGCGACGCCGCCCCTAACGACAATTTAGGTATCGATAACAAAGAATATTGACATGTCAAACAGATAAAGTACAAAGGAGATTTTTTTGATTGAATTTGGTAAAGGGTACCTCTCAGGAATTAATTTAGTAGATCCCAAAATCCATGCAGATATTAATTTACAAAAAATTTGGAAATATATTAGATCTGTGCAACCTATAGTATGGCATCCGACGGAGCAAGGTGGATTTTGGGTAGTTTCTAAATATCATGATATACGTAAGATACTATCTGATAACGAGCATTTTACTTCTGAACATGGTAACTCTTTAGATTCACTGCTTGCTGGTAGAAACCCTGCTGCAGAAAAAATGCTGACATTCTCCCAAGGAGAACGACACCTAGCTATTAGATCTGAGATCTTAAAGTCTTTAAAACGCTTTACAATGCAAAGAATAACTAAAAACATAGAACATAATATCAGAAAACGCGTAACTGACATTTTGGACACCCAGTGTGATTTAGCTGAGGATTTTGCCAAAGATATTGTCCTTGAAACTATTTGTAACTTAATGGGAATTGAAAATAATCAACAAAAAAATGAGTTACACTCTCTTTCCGCCAAAGCTCTTTCTTCTGTAAACCGGAATGCTACAGTTGAAGAATCAGCAATTGCTCGTAATGGAATTTTAATGTTATTTGCAAATATTGTTGAGAAACGAAGATCTTCTCTGGGCGATGATCTAGTTAGTACACTTATAAAAATAGAAAAAACAAAGATAAATATTTCTTTTGAAGAAATTCTTTACAACTGTTATATGCTTTTTTTGGGCGGAAACGAAGAGCCTAGAAATGCAGTTGTTGGAATGTTAAAAGCACTATCTGAAGACTCTATTCAGTGGCACCAGTTGAAAAATAAAGAAATAAATATTGACGAAGCAGTGGAAGAAATTTTACGTTGGACAACATCTCTTTCTCATTTAGGTAGAACTGTCGTAAAAGATGTATCAATTGGTAACCAAACCTTTAGATCAGGTGAAATAGTTTCCTTATGGATTAGTTCAGCAAACTTTGATGAAGAAGTGTTTTCTAATCCGTATTCTCTAGTGTTAAATCGCTCAGATAACGCGCACTTAAGTTTTGGACATGGTAATCATTATTGTTTAGGCGCTAGTTTGACAAGAACGATTATAACAAAAATGATAACTGTCCTAATTGATTTAGTAGAAACAATTGAAATCCGAGGAGAAATTAAACCTGTATACTCAAATTTTCTGTCTGGCATTTCTTCATTACCTGGATGCTTACATAGTTGTAAATATGAATAGAACAATTCTTTTAGGTAAATAATATTTATCCTGGATTAGAAATATCATTGTTTTTTTGAGAAATTATTTTTTTCCAATGATCGGTAATGAAGCCATTATATTTTTCAGTTACCATTGACATATGTGCTCCCGGCGTCCAAACAACTTCAACTTCGACATATTCTTCCCATCCCCAAGTAACTTTGTATTCTCTATTCGTTTCCTCTGCGCGGTATAAAATTGTTGGAATGGGATACTTTTTTTCTTCTGGCTTATAGATAATTTCGCTTTGCGTTTTGTATATTTTAAAGTGGGTTTTAAGATAGTTGAGATTTTCATCATTTGTAGGTGAGTCTGAAGTAATTTGTTCGTATGTTAGATTTTGTAAATCGCTGTACATTTCTTTATATAGAGATACAAAACGGGAGAATGCATTTTTATTTGCTTTTTGGATTTTAGGTGGTGTGTCAATAATAATTAATTTATTGATTACTTCTCCGCGTAAACACAGTTGTCGTGCTATTTCAAAAGCGATTTTTCCTCCAAAGGAGTGCCCTCCCAGTATGTACGGACCGCAAGGTTGAATTTTTCGGATATGACTAATATAATACTCTGCCATCTCCTCGATACTTTCATGTGGTTGCGCCTTTCCGTCAAATCCTAATGGCTGTAAGGCATAGCATGTTTGAATAGCACTCCATTTATTTAAAAAATTGCGCAAGTATAAAGCGGCTCCTCCAATTCCTGGAAAACAAAAGAACGGAAGTTTTTTTTGCGATGAAGAAAAACATATAACAGGTGACCATTTATATGGTTGTTGATAATCTGATTCTGCTAAATATTTGGCGATTTTTTGAATAGTAGGCTTTTCGTACAAATAGTTTAGAGGTAAATCTATTGAAAAATTTTGTTTTATTTCACTGATTAATGTAATTGCTAAGAGAGAGTGTCCCCCAAGCTCGAAGAAATTATCTTTAATGCTAATTTTTTCACGATTTAGAATTTTTTTCCATATGAGTTCTAATTGTTTTTCGTTGTGATTGCTTGCGGCTACATGTACGTGGGATATTTGTTTATTTTGTGTAGGTAACAATTCATAATCGATCTTACCATTAATTGTTAAAGGCAAAACTTCCAATTCAATAAAAGAATGAGGTATCATATAATGTGGTAAATATGATGATAGCCACGTACGAAGCTGCGATATATCAAATTGATTTTTCAGGATAACATATGCTACTATTTGTTTTGAAATGGATTCTCTTACTCTGACAACTGCTCTGTGTATTTGAGGATGCTTATGTAGTTCATGCTCAATATGATTCAACTCAATGCGAAAACCGCGTATTTTAATTTGATTATCTATACGTCCTAAAAAATCGATGTTACCATCAGGTAACCAACGCCCGATATCCCCTGTTTTATACATTTTAGATTCAGGTATAAAAGGATTTTTAATAAATTTTTGCTGAGAAAGTTCAGGATTATTGTAGTAGCCGCGTGCCACTCCATCTCCACCAACATAAATTTCACCCTTTATTCCAATAGGAACAGGTTTTAGATTTTCATTTAATATATATACGGTGGAATTAGTAATAGCCTTGCCTATTGGGATATCTTGTATATGTAGGCCATTAATACAGTAGTATGTACTAAAAGTTGTGTTTTCTGTTGGCCCATAAGCATTATTAATTATAAGATATGGGTAGCTGCGATGTAGTTTATTTATATGTTGCTGTGAAAGTCGTTCTCCTCCTATCAAGAAATTTTTTATTTTAGCAAATGCTTCTATAGCATAATCTATTAATGAGTCGCCCAATCTTGCTGTTAAAAACATAATAGTAATATCTTTAGTTACTATAAATTTTGATAGTTTTTCGATATCTTGACATTCCTTTTTATCTACAATACATAGTTTGGCCCCATTTAGCAATGCACCCCATATTTCAAAAGTAGCTGCATCAAAAGACGGAGAGCTTGCGTGCAAAATAACGTCTTTAGGTGAAATTTTAACATAGTTAGTTTCTTTTACTAAACGAACTACATTCTTATGTTCTACTGCTACTCCTTTAGGTACGCCAGTAGAACCAGATGTAAACATAACATATGCAAGATTACTTGAGTTTATTTCCACAGAAATATTTTTGTTGTGCTTTGCAGTTACACCATTAATATCAAGTATTTTTACTTTACTATTTTTATATGTTTTATTTGTAGACAAAATTATGTTCGTTTGCGATATTTCAATCATATTTGAAATATGTTGTTCTGGATAGCTCGGATCTATAGGAAGGTAGGCAGCCCCTACTTTTAGTATGCCAAGCATAGCACTGATAAAGTCAATAGAACGTTCTAGCATAACTCCAATAATTTGTTCTTTATGAATACCTTCATTCATTAAAAATTGAGCTATTTGGTTTGCTCTATAGTGTAATTCTTGGTATGTAATTTTTTGCTTTTGAGTTAGTAGTGCTGTGTTGTTAGGTTCTTTTTTTACTTGTTCTTCAAAGAGCTGCGTTATCGTTTTATATGAGTTGAAATCTGCTCTTCTACTGTTAATTTCATGTCCACCAAATTCACAAACTATTTTGTTCTGCTCTTCGTTACTTAACAAGTCGAGGTTTACTATTTTTTGCGACGGCTTAGCAATTATATTTTTTAAGAGCTCTGAAAAATGATTCGCGAGGCGAACTATCGTTCTCTCTTGAAAGAGATCGGTGCTGTACTCAAATATACAACTTAAATCTTTGATTCTTGACATGTGTAAACTCAAGTCAAATTTGGTGGTAGTACTTGGCTTTTTATATGGTCTAACGTCTATATCTAATAAATTGACTTGTTTTTCATGACGAAGATCTGCTAGGTTAATCCATACTTGAAAAATAGGGTTATAACTTAAGTTTCTTTCAGGGTTAATATCTTCAACTAACTGTTCGAAAGGATAATCTTGGTTCTCGAAAGCGCCGAGACATGCCTCTTTGACCTTTGATAATAAATCTTCGAAAGTTAAACTTTCTTCGAAAGCAATGCGCAGCACTAATGTATTGGCCAAAAAACCAATTACATTTTCTAATTGTCCATGGTGGCGGCTAGCTATTGGTGTACCAACAGTGATATCGTTTTCACCACTGTAGCGTTTTAGCAAAATGCTGTAAACGGCTAAAAGCCCCATAAATAAAGTACAATGGTTTTGATGTAGAATGGATTCAAATTTCTGTAATATTTCTTCTTCAATTTTGAATTGATAGCGCGCTCCTGCAAAACTTTGCTTTGCGGGACGAAGGTGATCTGTTGGCAATTGTAGTATGGGTGGTAAAGATGAGAATTTCTCCAGCCAATATTTGCGTTGGTTCATAAAAAGATCATTTTGCTTTTCTATTTTTTGTTGTTCCCAAGAACAAAAATCTCCGTATTTGATATCGATATTGGAAAGTCGTGCGTTTGTATTGTTGACATAAGAATTGTATAGGGTTACCAATTCTCGCCACAGAATATTTAAAGACGAAAAATCACTAATGATATGGTGCATAATTATACATAAAAAATAGTGTTGAGAGTTTATCTTGAATAGATAACAACGTACAAGTGGAAATTGTTCAGGATCAATGAATAATTCTTTGGTTGTTTCTATTCTTTTCGTGGCCTCCGTGCGAGAAGAAACATTTTCAATTTCTAACGGAATGCTTTTATTTACTATTTCTTGTACAACTTGCCCATCTTTTTGAAAGTGGAAGTGCGTTTGCAATGCTGTTTGTCGATTTACTACAGCATTCCAAGCTTTTTTAATGCAATTTTCATGAAGCTCTCCACATAATTCTCTTACAAAAGACATATTGTAAACAGAACTTTCTGGTTCTAACATGTTTAAAAACCACAAACGTTTTTGGGCAGAGGAAAGAGGGTATTTCTCTAAGTAAAGAGGTGGAATTAATTCAGCTTGTTGGCTTTTTTCTAGTAACCGAGCCATGTGTTGTACAGTAGAAGCTTCGAAAACAGAATGTAAAGGGAAGTCAATTAGAAAGGTTTCTTTAATACGTCCCACTAAAGCAATAGCAAGTAAAGAATGGCCTCCAAGAAGAAAAAAGTCATCATCGATACTAATCTTGTCAATACTAAGAAGTTCCTTCCACACAGAAATTAGCCTTGTTTCCCATTTATTTTTTGGAGTAATTAATTTACGTTTAAGTAGAGAAAAACTAGGTGCGGGTAGTGCTTTGCGATTGACTTTACCACTAGATGTTACAGGTATTTCATCCAATTCAACAAAATGAGAAGGAATCATGTAGCTCAAAAGTTTCTCTTGTAGCCACTGACGTAAACTAGAAATAGATATTCTATCCTTAACTACAGTGACAATATAGGCAACAAGTTGTTTATTGTTACTTTTATCTATTCTTGAGACAACAATAGCCTTTTCAATATTTTGATGTTTAAGAAGTGCTGTTTCAACCTCACCTGGTTCAACGCGAAAACCGCGGATTTTGATTTGTTGATCAGAACGGCCAAAAAATTCGATATTTTTATTTGGTAACCAACGTGCGAGATCTCCTGTTTTATATAGATAACTATATACTTTACTAAAAGGATTTTTTACAAATTTCTCTTTAGTCTGTTGATGTGAATTTAAGTATCCTTTGGTAACACCAGAACCTTGAATGTAAATCTCTCCAGTGATACCTACAGGAACAGGGGTCATATTATTCCCTAGTATGTATATATTTGTGTTAGTAATTGGGCGTCCAACAGGAATAGTTGCTGGTATATTTGCTAGTGGTATATTGTAAGTAGCTACTGGTCCAGAAGTTTCTGTTTGGCCATAAATATTAATAAATTTGACTTTATCCTGAAGAAGAGCGTACCATTTCTTGGGTATTTCGGGAATTAGAATTTCACTAGCTGAAAGTAAAAGTCTTATATTACTATTTTGTAAGTCTTGTTGGTCATTAGATGTTAAATTTGTAAGTGTTTGCAAAAAACTTAAGTAGTAAGATGGTACTAAATCGATAATGGACACATTATTTTTGCGAATAATTTTTAAGAGTGTTTTGGGATTTTGAATTTGTGGTGTTGTGGCAACAACAACAGTTGCACCAACGGAAAGAGTTAAGAAGAACTGTCGAATAGAAGATGCAAAAGTAAAGGTGGCTGTATGTAAATAGCAATCACTAGGAAGTACACCAATTCTTTGTTGCAAAGACCGACGATTGTGAAACATCGAAAAATGTTTAACGGCAACAGCTTTTGGTTGACCTGTAGATCCTGAAGTATAAAGTATATAGGCTGTATCATTAAGAGAATTAATGTTAGTTAAATTGTTGCTATTTACATTTTCAAAAATAGAAGGATCTTCTATATTAATCAATATCTTTTCTTTATGTAGGTTTTGGTTCTGGTAATTTGCGGCGAGTAAAATTCTGGCATTGCAAGTTTGTATCATATATGAAATATGATCTTTGGGGTATGATGGATTGACAGGCATATAAGCTGCACCAGATTTTAATACACCTAGAATACAAGCGACCATATCAATAGATCTGTCTATGATAATGGCAACTGTTTCTCCGGGCTTTGCTCCTTGTTCGCGAAGAATTCTTGCAATCTTATTTGCTTTAATGTTTAAATCGCGATAAGAGATTTGTTTATTTTCGCATATCACTGCTATATTATTTGGTGTTTTTTGAGTTTGTTCTTCAAATTGCTCATGAAGAGTTTTTTCTTTTCCATATTTTTTTTCGTTACCACCATATTCATCCAGTATATATTGCTGTTGTTGTGAGTTTAACATTTCTATTCGAAAAAGGTTTTGATGAGGATTGCTTACAATATTTTCAAGTAATGTATTAAAATGTTGCGACATTCTTTGAATAGTATTTCGCAAAAATAAATCGGTATTGTAACGCCAATTTAACTTTAGTGTTTGCTCACTACGAATAAGTAAAGTGAGATCAAAGTTTGATGTTATAATCTGTTTTTCAACATGAGAAACTTTGATATTTTGTAGTATATTCTGCGGAGTATATTCTCCTAACATGTTAATAGAAACTTGAAAAATAGGGTTATAGCTTGTATTTCTCTGAGGATAAATATCTGCAACTAATTTTTCAAATGGATAGTCTTGGTGAGTATATGCTTCTAAACATGTTGTTCTTATCTTTTGTAAATATTCGAGAAAACTTTGTTTTTGATTTAATTGATTGTAAAAAACTATAGTATTTGCAAAAAAACCAATATTATTTTCGATATTACCATGGTGACGATTTGCTACAGGAGAACCAACAACAATTTTGTTTTGTCCACTATAACGACTTAGTAATAATTTGTATGTCGCGAGTAATACCATAAATAAGGTACAACCGTTTTCTTTTGCAAGCTTTTGTATTTTTTCTTTTAAATTTTTATCAACAGTAGAACTAAAAGTATCTCCTGAAAAATTTTGGTATTTTGGGCGCGGTTTGTCTGTCGGTAATTCTAAAAAAGATGGTGAGTCTTGCAGTTTTTTTATCCAATATCTCTTTTGTTTTTGAAAGTTTTTTTGGTTTTCCCAAACACAGTAATCTCCATATTGAATTTTTAGTTTTGGAAATTGTATTTCTTGTCCACTAAGTAAATTATTGTAAGTATAACTAAGTTCTTTCCAGAAGATTTGAAAAGAAACATTATCTACGAGTATGTGATGAATAACAATACAAAGTATATGTTCTTTTTTTGATAGTTTAATTAACTTTAGACGTATTAATGGGAATTCTGTTAGATCAAAAGGGGTTCTGATTATTTTGTTTATTTCTTCTTGAATATTTTGCTTTTTACAGAGATGAACATATTCTATTGTAACGTTTTTTTCGTGGATAATTTGAGTAATTTTGTTACCACTATATTCTTTCAATGAGGATTTTAGAATTTGTTGTTTGCGTAAAACTTTATCTAAAGCAAGTTGTAAATATTCTTTGTTTAGTTCGCCTTCTAGTTTTTTTATACGCAAAATATTATAAGAAGTGTTTTGTGGTTGTAATTTTTGCAAAAACCACACTTGACGTTGCATGGATGAAAGTGGGTATTCTGAAAGACCTAGGGCCACTATAGGTGTTGCTGTTTGATGTTTTTCACAAAAAAACTGCGTAAATTTATCAATTGTAGGGGCTTTAAAAATACTATCTAGAGGTATGTTTATTTTGAATTGCTCTTTTATTTGCCCAATGAGTGTGATCGCAAGTAAAGAATGCCCTCCTAACTCAAAGAAATTATCAGTGATGCCAATCGGTGAAGTTTGCAGCACCTTTTCCCATATAAGGCATAGTTTTTCTTGCAGTAAAGATCGAGGTTCTTTAGATGTATCTTTCTTTACTAGGTCTGTAAATTGCGATTCTCGTAGGGCTTTTCTATCTACTTTTCCATTTGGAGTATGTGGAAGTTCTTGTAAAAAGATAAATTTTTGAGGAACCATATAACGTGGTAGTTTTTGATTGAGAAAGGCAATTATTTGCTGTTTAATTTGTTGATCATGCTCTTGATTTCGGAGTGAAATATAAGCAGTGAGTTGTTTGTTTTTACCTAGACCTTTTACCAAAACACAACTTTCTTTTACGGAAATGTATTCTCGTAAACAATTATTGACTTCATCGAGTTCAATACGAAAGCCACGTATTTTGACTTGACTGTCATTGCGCCCAACGCAGACAATTTCACCATTAGGAAGATAATAGCCAATATCACCTGTACGATACATTACTCTTCCTGAGTTTTTGCAAATGAGATCGGGAAGAAATCGCTGCGCAGTCATTGTGCGGTTCTTAAAGTAGCCTTGAGCAAGACTTTCTCCGGCAATATAAATTTCTCCTTGCGCACCTATGGGAACTTCATGTAATTTCTCGTCGAGAATATATATTTTTGTATTAGCAATGGGTTTTCCAATGACAATTTTTTCACAGTTTATTACTTCACTATAGGTAGCCCAAACTGTTGTTTCTGTTGGACCGTACATATTCCATAACTTTTTACACTTTGGTAAAAAAAATTTCGCTAGGTCAGAGGATAAAGCTTCTCCTGTACTTATTATAGTGACATTTTCGTTATGCCAGTTACATTCCCGCAGCGCAGATAACATTGCTGGTGTAAATTGAGTAAAGGTAATATTGTGTTGAAAAACACAACTTATAATTTCTTTCGGAGCGTAACGCATTTGATCGTTCGCTATGACGACACTACCTCCTACCGACAATGGCAGAAAAATTTCGACAATAGAAATATCAAAAGAAATAGTTGTTAAAGCAAGAATGGAGTCTTGGCAAGTAAATAGGAATTTGTTGGCGGTAAATTGTAGAAGATTCGCAATCGATTTATGAGAAACCATTACTCCTTTAGGGAGCCCTGTAGATCCAGAGGTATATATAATATAAGCAAGAGGGTTATTTGAAGTTTTACGAGTGAAAAAATCAGAGCATTCACTGATAATTTGGTGATCTCTGTCTATGCATATTTTATTAGTACAGTGCAAATTTTTTGCAAGTTTTTCTTCGGTAATAATAGTGTTTATTTGGGTGTTCTTTATCATGTATTCTAAGCGAATTTTAGGATAATTGGGATCTAAAGGTAAATAAGCGCGACCACTTTTCCATATAGCGAGTAAAGTAGCAATCATATCAATACCGCGCTTCATATATACGCCTACTACTGGCGTAACATTTTGTTGTTGCAGAAAATTAGCTAATTGGTTAGCCATTTTGTCAAGACGCCGATAAGTTATTTTTTGGTTATTCATGATCACAGCAATATTTTGCGGTGCTTTTGTTATTTGTTCATTCCATAAATCAATAAAGGTATGAGTGAGGTTAAAATTTTTCTCTGTATTATTAAAATTTCTGAGTAGTTGTTTATCTACTTTTGAAATTTTTTCAATCTGTTTAAACCAATATTTTTTATCTTGCATTCGTTGTGCAGAGAAATGCTGAGGGACAGAAATCTTTAATGTTGAAAGTGAATTATTTAACTGGTCCTTGGCAAATTGCTGCATAATGTCTTTTATATTTTGCAAAATATACTCTACATATTCACTACCAAAATACATCGAATCATATTCTGCTTCAATAGTTAAACTTCCACTGTTTGTTGCGATTAATGTAAATGGATAGTGGGATTGTTGCCGTAATGAAAAGTGAAAATTTTTTGCTTGCGGATATTTATTTTTGATAGCTTGATTGAATTCATAATTTTCGAAAACGAGGCTTGTATCGAAAAGTGGCCGAGAATTATTGCACCATTCAAAAACTTTGGAAAGAGGTGTGTGTTCATAAATACGTAAATCTATCGAATAATCGCGTATTTTTTTTAAAAACGCTTTTTGCGAACCAGAAGCTATTTCGACATTGACAGGTAAAGTGTTGATCATAAGACCAACGATGTCTTCACTTTGTTCTAGTCCTATGTGACGGCAAGCGCGAGTAGCACCAAATGTAACTCTATTTTTTCCTACACATTGCGCTAAAATTATTGACCACGCTCCTTGAAACAATGTGTTTAATGTTAAATCATACTTTTTGGCCACTCGTTGTAATTGTTGTGTGGTCAGTTTGTCGACGGTCACTTTTTGAGTTGCATGTTGGCCAGCAATGGTTGCTTGCAAGTTGTCAACGATTTTGCTCTCGATAAAATTTTGCTTTTGAAAAAATTGTTTGGCAATGGAAAAATTATTTTTTTTTATCCAGTCGCTATATAAACGATAACTTTGGGGAGTAGGAAGTGAAAGTTTTTTCTGATGGCATAAACAATTATAAATTTCAAAAAATTCTTTTACTACAATTAAGCGCGAACGTCCATCTAGCAAAATATGTGGAAACGTCCAAATAAAATGATATTGATCTTCTGAAAATTGAAAAATTGTGAAACGCATAAGTGGCGTTTTATCAAATTCAAAAATGGTTTGACGATCTTTCTCTAAGAAATCTTCGAGTAGTTCTTGTTGCTGTAATTTAGATAACTCTTGATAGCTTTTTATTGAGAATGTGATATCAATATTGTCGTGAATTTGGTAGATCTCTTTTTCAAAAAGAAAACTACTGCGTAAAATTTCGTGTCGTTGTGTTAATATTACCCAAGCGTTTTTGAAGTTTTTTAAATTAATTGTTTCTTCTATACAACAAATAGTTTGTTGTATATATGTTCCAGATTGTGTCAGTGTATAAAAAAGCATACCTTTTGTGAAAAAAGATATTGGGCTACGTGAATTCATTTTATTCTCCACGATTGAGTTATCTAAATTAAATTATATCATTTTTAAATTATGGCATACTCTACTTATTTTTTTAGTAGGAATCTAACATTTTTTAAGAATCCATTTGTTTACGCAAACTTAAAGGACGCATATCTGTCCAAACTTCTGCGATATGAGATAAACATTTTTCTTTATTACCACTTACTCCTACGTCTTCCCAACCGTCGGGTAATTCTTTGTCTACTGGCCATATACTATATCTTTCTTCGTGATTCATCACTACTCTAACTTCTCCGTCTTGCCAATCGATATAATCCATTGATATTCTCCTTCATAGATGTTTTGACGTAATCTTTTCAATTCACATGTTTAGTTTTTTATATTTTCTGTTTCTTGCTCCATACAAGCTCTAGAGATTTTAAATACTTCTTCAAAAAACTTTTTTGTCATTGGTGCTGGAGTTGGACCGTCGTTATTTTTTGCTATGTTTTCTAACATAAGTCTTTCTCTTTCCATATCAAAGAAAGGTACGCCTTTTTGCTGTTTAATTTCTTTAATTTGTAAGCTAATAGCGGTTCTTGCATTAAGAAGCTTGAGCATTTCTGTATTTATTTCTTCCATTTTTTGTCGAAGAGATTCTAGTGAGTCGGTCATTAATGTACCTTGTGCTTTATATTGTCGTGGACCTATTTATGATTCACGTTATAAACGTGGATCAACAGCTTCGCTTTCAAGTGCTAAAATACCAAAAACGCATTGGTGTATTTCACGCAAAGGTTTGCGATCAACAAAGCGCTGTAATGCTTCTAAGCCTAATGAAAATTCCTGAAGCGCTAAATTTTGTTTACGCTTTAATGCGCGATTTTTTAGCTTTTTTATATTTTCGCTAAGAGTATACTCAGGACCATAAGTTATACGCAGATATTCGCGACCACGACACTTGACAGCAGGTTGAAGGAGTTTTTTGCCATTATAAGAGACAAAATCTAACGATTTTACTACCATGCCTTCTTTACCAGTGGCTGTTAAATCGAGCCACCAATTTATTCCTTTGTTTATGTCTTCTTCTACAGTAACGTCAATAATTTGCGATTGCGTAGCTAGCAACATTTTCGGATCAGCTTCGCAAACTTCGGCAATGTTTTCCATATGCCAAAGATGATCTTTGTTGTTATGGACACAGCCTTCTGTTGCCAAAATGTGAAAAGGTGCTAAACGTAGGTCTGTTACCGATTCTACTGGCCAGCAATAACGGCGATATACATCGGTGTAAGCGTCTAACAATTTTTGGCGCGTCTGATATTTTTCAATGTAATTATCTACTTCAATGCCGCGCTTTTTGGTTTGTTCTAGTGCTGCAATTATGTGAGGTGTTGCTGTTCTTGAAGCAGTGGCAACAGCAGCGTATTGGTCTTGAAGTAATAGTTGCGCTTTTACAGACCATGGCATCAGCTCGCAGTCGAAACATACCCAGTTACTACTGTGCTTTTCCCAAAAATTAGACTTGGTAAGAGCTGCGCTCAATCGCTTAAAAAACTGACTTTCAAGGGTTGGATTTTCGAAGAAATTTCTACCACTGCGCGTATAGCAAACACCTAGTTTATCGGTCTCTATACCAAAACGTTGTAGTACCGTTTTCTTATCTTTACAAATCACAACAATAGCGCGTGATCCCATGTGCTTTTCTTCACAAATTACTTTATGAATGCCATTTTTTTTGTAATATGCAAAAGCCTCATGTGGGTGTTCTAAATACTGTGGATCTTTACTTGTTTCGCAAGGAGACATTGTTGCTGGTAAATAAATGAGCCATTTAGGGTGTAGTGCGTAGCGGGTCATTACTTCTATCGCAGACGCAGCATTACCTTCGCGGATAGTTACGTTTCGAAGAGACGTTTCTATAAACTGTTTATTGATATAGTCTTCTACATTTAGTATATCGTCGTATTGTTGTTGAGTGGATAGTTTTTTGGTTACCATTCCAGTGCCAATTGGCCTTATTGGAGGACTGTATTCGCGCGCAGCAGGTATGGAAATGATTTCTTTTTCTGGATAGCGTAAAGCCGTTAATTTACCACCAAACACGCATCCAGTATCTATATTCATTGTATTATTAAACCACTCGGCTTGTGGAATGGGAGTGTGCCCGTAAACAACCGTGGCTTTGCCTTTATATTCTGAGGCCCAGTTATAACGAATTGGCAGACCAAATTCATCTGTTTCTCCTGTTGTTTCGCCGTATAAACAAAAATCGCGTATAGCTTTTGATCCTCGTCCTTGCATATGCTCTTTTATACCAGCATGGGCGACGACTAAATTTCCATTGTCTAAAACGTAGTGACTGACCAAACTAAAAATAAATTCTTTTACTTGCTCGCGAAATTGTGGAGTTTCTTTTTCTAGTTGTTCGAGTGTTTCTGCTAAACCGTGTTTTAATTGTACATTGTTTCCTTTGAGTTTTCGCATTAGTTTAGCATCGTGATTTCCTGGTACACATAAGGCAACTCCGTCAGCAACCATATTCATTACTAATCGCAGAACCGCAGATGAGTCTGGCCCGCGGTCGACTAAGTCACCGACAAAAACAGCTTTACGAGATTCAGGCGCTATCACTGAATATTCTTTTTGGTTGTGATTGATTTTATAACCAAGCTTTTTTAATAGAGTGATTAGTTCATCAATGCAGCCATGTACATCACCAATAATATCAAAAGGACCATGTTCTTCGCGTCTGTTGTTCCATAAGGGTTGTCGCACAAATTTTACTTTAGGCATTTGCTCAGGTTTTATTTTGAAAATAAAACGAAAGCCTTCGTACTTTAAAAATTTGATTGAATCCCTAAAATCTTTAGTTTGGCGGTTTATTACACTTGAAGGTACTTTACGCTGCCGTCCTTCATTTTGTTGGTTGCAGATTTTTTCTGGTACATCGAGTGCGACGACCACTGGAAATACATGGTATTTTTTCGCCAAAGAGCGCAACTTATCTCTGGCTTCTTGCTGTACGTTAGTGGCATCAACAACTGTTAATTTTCCTCGTTTTAGTCGACGACTGATGATTTCGTAAACAACGGCAAAAGCGTCTTCGTTAACATCTTGGCTATCTTCATCGTCACTTACCATAGCGCGACAAGCGTCAGAGGACACAATTTCAGTGGCTAGAAAATGTTGTTTAGCAAAAGTACTCTTGCCCGAGCCAGAAGCCCCCATTAGTAGAACAAGAGATAGTTCTGGTATTTTTATTTCCATTTGAATGTAAATACTCCCATTTGGCCAGGTGATCCAAACTGTGGGTGTTCTTCTCCAACAGTTTTATGACGTACAGCATAATTATATTTAGCGGAGATTTTATCACACCAATCCTGAAATTGCTGACGTGTCCATTCAAAACGGTGATCGTTATGGCGAAAACCATCTTGTAAGTTTTCATACATGTTGTTGTATTCTTTGTTTGGAGTTGTGATAATAATAACCTTAGGTTGAGCGAATTCAAATAAAATACGTTCTAAGGTTTGTAGACGCTCTTCATCCAAGTGTTCTATCACTTCAATAAGTAGTGCTAGATCGTAACCGTATATTCTATTGTCATTGTAAGTAAGTGCCCCTTGAATTAAATTGATTCTTTCTCTTTGCTTAGGAGCCATATCATCAAAATACAAGCGTTTTTCTACTATGCCCAAAACTCGCGAAGAGGCATCCATGCCTAATATATCTGTAAATTGCTTTTCTTGCAATAAAAGTTCTAACATTCGTCCTTCTCCACAGCCAAGGTCTACAACACTAGACGCGTTTGTTTTTTGGGATTCTTGTAAAACTTGTTGTAAACGAAGAGTATGAAGAGTGTCAGGCTTTTGTTTGTAAGAAACACCTTCCTCTGTTAAAATTTGCATGGCTTTTGAATATAAACTTTTTTGGTATTTGAGATAACGATTTAATATTAATTCGCGTGCAGGATGTTTTTCAAGCCACGTTCCGCCCTTGCGCAGCAATTTTTTAATCTCCGATTGATCTACCCAGTAGTGTTTTTCGTTGTCTAACACTGGTATTAAAACGTATAAATGAGTAAGAAGAAGCTGTAATGTTGTTGTTGCTTCTAAGGTTGCGGTGTAGTAGTCGCTATCTCCCCATTCAGGAAATTTTTCATCAAGAGCATGACGTTGTGTTTTGATTTTATAACCAAGAGGTGCAAATATTTGTTCGATTAAATCCGATGCTCCGCGTGCAGGCAGTACTGGAATTGTTACAGACAGTGGAATTTTTTCGTTAACCAGTTCTGGTTTAGCGTCACAACGTCCGTTCATAGCCGATGAAAGAACTTTTGAAATCGCAACACTCATAAAGGAAGAAGCTACATACGGACGATCGTTGACATATTGTTTGAGAGCAAATTGCGGTGAAGATTTTTTAGTGCGAATTAATTCGATCGGATTGATATCTAAAAGTAAAGCAATCGTACACTTTTCTTTTGTAGCTTCTGGATAAAAAACGTGTATTTTTCCATAAGGAAAATCAAACGTTTGAAATTTATCAGGGTGCTTGTGTAAAAGATATCCGATATCTGTTGCTAATGGTCGTGTTGTTGATAAAGTTAACAGCAATGTAATTGCTCCTAATAACAATAAAAAGTATAATTGTCTGCACTATTTCGTAGAGTGTTCTTCAAAATAGAGAAGGTGGTTAATTTGAGTGTAACGTATGATATTCGCTTCTTGGCGAATGCTTCTATATTATAGGTGATTTGTAAAATTTTCAACATATTCTTTGTATACATAACTTTTTTTAGGGGCATTCATTTGATTCGTCGCATTCTTTTTCCTAAACGTAGTTACCTTATCCGCGATTGTAGTAGTCATTTTCATTGTGCAGAAGGAACTTTTTCTCCAGCAGAGCTTAAGAAAGAAAGTGGTTCTCAAGTTACTACTTCAACTGGAAATACCGCCTATATTTTAGACGCTAATTTTTTAGATACTTGGGAATGTATAAAACGACAAGCGCAAATTATGGTTACTAAAGATTTGGGGTGGATTGTAAGTAACACAAGTCTTGACAAAAGTAAGATAGTTGTTGATGCTGGAACAGGGAGTGGAGGGTGTTGCTGTTTCTTAGCACACTACGCTAAGCATGTATTTTCTTATGATTTACGCGAGGATCATATTCGTTTAGGTGAAAAAAATGCCCGTTTACTTGAGTTAGATAATATCTCATTCAAATGCCATGATATTACACAAAGTATACCACTACAAGATGTTGATGTTATTGTTCTGGATATACCACAACCGTGGGATGCAATCACTTTAGCAAGCGAAGCATTAAAGATAGGAGGATATGTCGTTACGTATAGTCCTTCTGCTCATCAAAGCCAAGAAACGGTAGTTGGTGCACGTTCTACTTGTTTATGGCACTTAAAAACTGTCGAAATTCAAGAACGCGAATGGTGTATTGATAAGAATAAATGTCGTCCTGAATATCGTGGTTTGGGGCACACTGGGTTTTTGTCTTTATTTCGTAAATACAGGCCGTATCAGAATAAATAGCCGTGATTAGCTGTGAATCATTTAGTTTTATTGTTGTTTATGGTTTGCTTTTCTTTGGTTACGACTAATTCGTTCTTTCTTTCATTGAATCAAGGCAGTTATATGAAAATTTTTAGTAACAGTGATGTACGATCTTTATTTCTTGGACAAGTAATTTCGCAATCTGGAGACAGTATTTTTCGCATTGGTTTATTATGGATGGTTTTAGAACTTACCTCATCAAAAGCCATTACTGGAGCTGTGGCAATGGCTTCTTTTTTACCATCATTACTATTTAGTCTTCCCGCAGGAGCAATTGTTGATAGATTTTGCAAATTACGCATTATGAAAACAATGGATTTATTGCGTTTCTTTCTGATGCTGCTGATACCTATTTGTTATTTTATAGGGCAAATGAATATCTTTTTGTTAGTTGTAATTACTTTTTTAAGTGCAACAGCAACAACGATGTTTTTTCCTGCGCGCGATGCCCTTATTCCTGAGATTGTAAATGATGACGAACTCGGTTATGCAAATACATTGATCCAAACATCGTGGCAGTCAGCTGTTTTGCTCGGCCCTGCTTTAGGAGCACTTCTTCTTTATTATGTCGGGCAAATTCATCTATTTACTGCTAATGCTGTTACTTTTTTTGTTTCTTTTGTTGCGATATCATGCATAGCGGTTCCTAAAAAACCTTTTGTGCAAAAAAATACTTCAGCATTACAGGATATGAAAGAAGGAATGGACTATGTTTTAAAAACACCACTTATTCGCTCGATTGTTCTTATCACTGTTGGTAATAATTTACTTCTTATGGGGCCAGCTATTGTTGGGATTCCTATTTTTGTAAAAGAAATACTACACCTCAATGTAGAGCACTATGCTTGGGCTGAAGCTTCTTTAGCTGGAGGAATCATTATTGGAGTTCCAATAATGGCATGGATTAGTCGCAATACGAAACACATGGGGAAAGTTTTACTTTGGGGTCTTATATTTGATGGGCTAACGCATTGCCCTCTTTATTTTGCCACTACTTTTAAACAAACGGCAATTACTCTCTTTATTCATTCTATTTTTATCCCAATGGTAACCGTATCACGTACAACACTTATTCAACAAAGCATTCCTCGCGAACTCTCAGGACGAATTTTCAGTATTATTTACATGTGTGTTATTGGCAGTACTGCACTTTCTGTTTCTTTGACTGGTTTACTAGCAGAATATGTCGCAATGAATACTATCTTTCTCTATTCGGGAATTTTATGTGCTTCTGCGGGTGTATGGGGATTTATTTTTGGTATTCACCGCCATTAACTAGGACCAGCTATCATTCAAAATGTTTTTTTGATCCCGATACTACTCGCAGTATCATAGTATAAGGCAATGATATTTTGACGACATTTGTTATTCTCACACTGAATGATAACACGCCTTAATAGAATTTACTCCATAAATAAAATCATTTATAATAGTGGAAATTATTGTTATAATTATGATTATAAGAGCTGTTGTTTTAAGTTCTTATCCACAAATGACCTTACCTAATAGTTCGCTGTTGCTAAACTCGGTGCCGACTGGTGACTCAAGTAAGTTACAAAAAGTTTTAAGATATCGCAAAACTTTTGCAACCTACTTTAATCTGCATCGTAAACGAAAGTGTACAGTTCCATCATACAAGTTACGAATGTTTATATATAGGTCAAATTTTATTTTCATAAAACCCCAACGCTATACAAACGAGGGTTATATACCAGTTAGGTGACGTTGGTTCTAAGAAATTATTAAGGAATTGTTTATGAAGTTATTTTGTATTTTTATTACACTGCTGCTGTGTGTGTACGCTGACGGAATAGAGAATGAGGCAATTACTGATATAGGTGAAGATAATTCACTGCCTCCAACATTCTCTGAATCTGATGTTTCAAGAGTGGACCACGCAATCGGTTTTAAATGGGCATGGGAAACACAGCGGTATTCGGAAAACTATGAACGCCTCAAAGGCAAGCCATGGTTGGAAGCTGCCAATCTTTGGGAAATTTCAGGATCGTTTACTCATCGTCGCGAGCACGATGATCAAGACAATTATTTTGCTATTGGTTACGCTTCTTTTCGCCCTTTTGTCTATGATTTTGGGAATGCTTCTATTGCTTTTGGTGTCTCAACAATTCTTCGCTATACTAAAATATCTGACTTTGACCCCAAAGCTGTACAAGCAGAGGTCGGAGGTGTCGTTATTGATGCTGTTGCAAATCAGGTCAAGACAGAAGCCTATCAACAAGTAATCAACTTTTCTGCTCTTTTAAGTATTCCTGAAGCAGGCCTTCAAGTTATTTTTGACATTGGTTATGGTTATTCTAATTTGCGCCAAACAATTGACCCAATTGACGCAAGTGACGCTGGTTTGATACTAGATGAATATCAATACCAACAAAGAGACCGTGGTTTCTTTGCCGGTGTGAACTTTTTAAAATCTTTTGACCGTCCTTATTTTGATTATATACGCCTTTTTGTTTATGGTGCGTATCGCGATGTAACTGACCAACGTGACTCAACAGCAGTCGTTATAGCTGGTGGCAATAATTTAGGAAAACAAAATTTAGAACAGCCAGTACTAGGGCTTGATTTAGATCCTCAGCTAACAGATGAAAGTAATCTAAGTTTTGTCGCTTACCAACTTTATCTGCGTTTGTTTACCATACACACACCTTTGACTGAAAACCGCGGTATTTCGGTATCTTTCTTTAATCAAATGGTGTACACATCCTTTGAACTTCTAGGTGAAGATTTTCATGGTGCTCAGTGGAAATATGGAGCGCAAATAGGCCTTTTTGATGGCCTTAATGTTCGCATGGCTTTCGTTGATGAAACAGGTGGAGGAAGTAACGCTAGGCAAGATGGTTGGGAAATTAGTGTAAGTATACAATTATCTGGTTTAATTCGCGCGCTTCTTCAGTAATTTTAAAAGGCGTGGTGATGTTGGCCACGTCTCTTTTATAACTTGTCGCGACTTGTTCCAGTTGAAAGAATAATCTTACGACGGTTATAAAATCTTGATTTAGAACATGTTAAAAGTGACCTATGACAAAAGTTGTCGAACTTCAGTGGTAAAATACCTACAAAAGTATTTCCAAAGGGGAAAAATATGTCAGCTCAGGACAACGCCCTGAGAATTGTATTATAAAGCATTTAAGCCGTGCAAAGGTGGTATAGAAGGACTAAAACATGTCGCAATCACTAGCCAAGGTTATGTACACATAATTTTCAGCACAAAAAACAGAACTCCGTGGATAAGTCATTCAAAGAAGAATTTCTTTTGTTGATAAAATTACTGCTTTTGATATGGCCAGCTTCCTTAATCTCTTGTTAGATCAACCTTTATTCGTATTAAAGGATTTATATACTAATTTAGCTTTTTCAACTGGGACAAGTCGTAACTTGTCTAAAAAATAGAAGGCATTGTTGATATCAATTGTTGCTTTTTACCTTCTTCAAGTAAAGTTAAAATGTTTTCAGGATAAATTTCCCAGGAACATGGCGGTTTGTATTCTGATAGAGAAAGAACTATTCCTTCCGCAGTACAAGCAAAACAAGCACCTCGCGGTAAAGATGGATTTAAACGAAATGTTTTATCGTGTGGTAAACGCACAAGGCCTGAAGACAAAAAAGAGACATTGTTTTGTTTACGTACGCTTGAATCAACATTGGCAGGTTGCGATAGGTCTTGAATCAAAACTTGTTTGGTTTGTGATATGTGTTCTGAGAATATTATCGGTACATAGTGATTACTCGCAACGATGACAATGTCGCAACAATCTAGTTTTTGCAAATCACTTGTGGAGACACTGCCCCTTATTTCCTTCTCAAAATCTTGCAAACGTTCTATTGAAGATGGACTCCCTATCATCACCAATTCTAAGCAATTGTGTTGCGCTAAAAGTCTACAATAACCACGACCAATATTACCTAGTGCACCTACGATTCCTACGCGACAATTACTCAGTGTTCGTTGATGTTTTACTAAACTGTTTTGCAACTCATTCCATGCAATGGCAATTGTATAAGTATTTCCAGAAGAAATTTGAATGTGTTGTGGGATATGGATTTGGGTACTTTTTTGAGCGATGATACTGGTATATCCTCCAAGAACAATCGTTTGACAACTGTTCTCAATAGCTAAATCGATAGCTTCTTGGATACGCTGCTCTATGAGTTCGCATTCGTTGTGTAGTAAACTCTCTTTAAAAAAAATCGGCGGTGCAGGCAAAGCAATTCCCATTAACCATATTTGATTTTGATGCAAATGATCGTTAAAAGTTACTATTGGTCGCAATTCAGAAAGTTCGCAAAAAGTAGTGCTTAGATCTCGACGATTACGTGCAGAAAGTTTGGAGCATTCTGGAAAATAAGCTAGTAATTCTCTTGCCAAATTCAAAGGGTGATGAATAAAAGCTATACGTTTGTTTGTCGTTGGATTTTTAAGCGAGAGAGAAAATGGTGTGTTTGCTGCCAGTTGTTTTGGTAGTTGCACAAGATGGCCAATTATCTTGGTAATACTGCTATTACATAGTGTTTTACATAAATCTTTAATCGCGTTTATGAGTATCTGTATCTCTTCATCTGTTGTATAAGCACTTGGTTGTATGCGTAACATATTAGGAGCAGATGATGTCGGAAGTATTCGTATGCTGTGGTGGTTTAACAAGTACGATGCGCAAAAGTAACCGATTTGTGGTGTAATGAGTTGTTGTAATAGGTAATTCTTCCCAGAATAACATAGTTCAATTCCGATCATACAACCGCGGCCACTAATTTTGTTGAGAACTGTGGGGTATTTATTTTGCGTTTCTTGTAGTTTATTTTTAAGTTTTTGACCAATCGCTGTACAGCGTTTAGCAATATCGTCACTTTGTATTGTTCTTAGAACATCTAAAGCGATTTGACATGAAAAGGAGTCTTCGGCAAATGTCGAAGTGCGTTGCACGTCAAAATCTTCAATATATTGCGATTGTTCAATAAGAGTGAGTGATATTTTTGCTAAAGATGCTCCTAGTGCTTTGCCAAGAACGTAGTAGTCACCGATAACAGGACTAGAAGCAAAAAAATTACCACTGCGGCCAAGCCCACTTTGAATTTCATCCATAATAATAGGAGCATCAAGGTGTTGTAAGTTACACAAGAATTCAGAGGAAATCTCTCTGATTCCACCCTCTCCCTGTATTGGCTCTACAATAATAGCAAAAATATTGTTTATTGTTACTTTTTGTAAAATCCATTCACCTTCGTAAAACTTAGGAATGAGAACGGTTACCTGATACTGGTTTTTGAGTTTTATTAAATCGCAATCTTCATCAATAAAAACAGTTTGTATACTAAAAAGCGGGGAAAAGACTTTGCGTTGTTTATTGCTTAAGACACTCATCGCCCCTAAGGTTCGTCCATGGAAAGCATTGTGTAGTGCAATAATGACTGGCGAACTGCAGTTTCTATGGTAAGAATCTACGCACATATCGCTTATGTGTTGCGGTACAAAAGCTTGGCGCATTTTTTGGTAAAGCGCATCTTTACGTTTTTGTTTTGCAAACCACGCATGTTTAATGGCTATTTCTACTGCTTCTGAACCTGTTGATGCCCAACAAGCAACGTATGATTTTCCTGTGTATTTAGCCATTATTTGTGCAATTTCTTGTGATAATAGTGTTGCACTGCAGCGTATGTTGGCTTGGTCTAAGAAAATATGTTGCGCGTTTTGTTGTAATTGATGACGAACAATTTTGTTGTTATAGCCCAATAAATTACAGGAAAATCCACCAACTACATCGAGAATTTTTTCGTTTTCTTTTGTGTATAAATAATTGCCATCGCCGCGGATGTAATTACGCGTTAGATCGAGTGTTTCTAAAAGACGACCTATCTTCGGTTGATGGTAATGATAGACTGGTGATTTTTTGCTATCTAGGAAAATCTTGTAGGGATTTGTTAATTGTTCGTCAGCAATAATTTCTATAAAATCTGAATGTTGTTCTTTGATTTGGGTAGCATTTACTTTTCCCACAGTAGACATTGGAATATTTTGCGGTATAACTCCAATGGCAGTGAGTGGTGCACGATCGCGCCACGAATTATTTGTACAGAAAAAAGCTTCTAATTCACTTTGGGTCTGTTGTTTTAGCCTACGAATGTCGCCGCTAAAATCGCGAATAAAAACTAAGGCGATAATCCCTGGATTTTTAGGATGAACAGCAAATATTTTAGAGTATGCTGGTAAAAGAGTACTGTATGCCTCTTTTACTTCAGACATAGAAATTTTCAAGCCGAGACCATTGTTTGCGATTTTTTCATTTTCGCGAGTAACGAAGTAAACTTTGTCATTTTGATACTCTACAATATCTCCAGTTGCAATCCATGGAGAAAATGGTTGGTTATTTAAATATTGCTGCGCTGCAAATGGACTATTTACAAACAATTGCCCGCGTTGCTTTTGAGTGTAACGAATTGCAATTTGTACGCCAGGTAAAGGTTTTCCCAAGCAATTACTATCGGTTTCTTGCTCAATAAGTATTGAGTTCATTACTTGTTGGGTTTCGGTTGTTCCAAAAGCATTTGCAATAATAATATCGGGAAATAATTTGCGAAGATTTTCGGCAACTTTACAACCACTTGCCACAATACAGCGCAAATTAGACTTTAGCGAGCTGCGCAGTGCTGGACTTTGTGCTTTGAACTTGTGAAGCATAAAAAATAAAGCGCTGCCACAGGTAATATGTTGCGGTGGGTATTTCAGTAACCATTTTTCTATTTTTTGTGGTTCGTTAAGCCATTCGCGATAAATAAATAAAGTATGGCGTCTAGTCCACAGAGCGCCAAGCAAATTGCGGACACCCATTGTATGACTTAAGGTAGGACAGAGAGATGTTCCACCTGTTGTTTTTTCGGAGAAAAGGCCTGCTTTTTGCCAAGCCTTGCCACAATTTATTAAAGCTTCATGAGTATATAAAACTAATTTAGGTAAGCCAGTGCTTCCCGATGTTGTAAATATAATAGCTGATCGTTGTTTGTCGATGATTGGAATATCAGTTTTTGTTCCGCGATTAAACAATTGTAAGTCTTTATGTACACAGTACAACGGTAGTGAATAATCTTGTTCTCTTTGTGCATTTTCATATAGACAACCAACAATTGCTTTTGTCGACGTAGTTAAAAAATCTAAATGGTCGTTGTCTTGTGGCAAGTATACGCGTATGCCGCAGGCTAAAAAAGCAAGAAGCGATAATGCTAATGGTACTTCAGATGTTTGTGGAAAACGTAAGAGAGCTACTGTATCGCCAACAGCAATTTTTTGTTTACAGCACCATTTTTGCGTTTGATAAACAGCATTTTGGATATTTCGTAAAGTGATTGGCTTATCATTTAAGGCGTTTGCTCCAACGATAATTGATTTTTCTAATTCGTTGTGGCACTGTGTAGAAAAAATCATACTGCGAATAGAGTCATATTTTCCTTCTATATGTGGTGGCGAAGAGAGAACAACATCAAACATTTTCTTGGTCTCCCTTGCGTGCAGATAAAACTTCGTGTATAGGTTGTTTTCTGATAGAAAGTGGGCGTATCTCACTACTTGTAAAAGTAAAAATATCAGGACGTAGTATACTGATTTTTTCATGAAGAATAGGGAGAGACTGGTAGTTTAGCCCAGGAATGAGATGATGCTCTTTATGAAGGTTAAAATGAAAGAAAAGAACAGACAATGGTAAATGCACTGAACGAGAGAAGTTTATCTGTTCACGGTAACTATACTTTTCTCTTTTTTCAGGGATTGATTGTAGGCCAACGTGTTGAGTCATTGTGAAAAGATGTTCATAAATCATCCCGCTACCAATAAATGCGCAGCCTACTAGTAGTAAGTATTTATTCGCTCCAAGGTAAATAGCAGCACAATAATGAAAGACAATAATAAAAACGATGTTTACAATAAATTGCACAATATGTTTTGCACTGTGTTTACGAGCAGTTGGTTTTAAATCATAGAATAAATAAGGTAAATAGACTCCGAACCAATAAAAAACAGGTATGCGTAATTTAAATAGTATGTCCAAGAATAGATTTGGTGTTACGCGCTTCTTTGGACTTGGAGTAGGGTCTTTTTTTAGACTTGAACCTACCCAGTTGTGATGCGCACGATGACCTCGTTGGTAACTACAAAAAGGAGTAAAACAGAGCACTCCGGCAATATAACCAATCCAGATATTTACTATGCGTTTAGGAAATAAAGAAAGGTGGGCGCATTCATGAGTAATCACTGCAAACATTGTCATTGTTATCGATAGACAAATAACCGTAATAGGAAAGAAGGTAAGCGGCATAAATAAACTACATAGGTAGATAATCAAAGAAAAACTACACAGCGCTAAAGTCAAAAATAATGATGGCTGTTGTTCTATTTCTTTAAGAAAAGTAGCGACTTGCTCTTTTGTTAGAATTTGCGGTGTGTCCATTAATATTTACGGTCCTATATATAGAATTTGTACTGTGCCAGTGATGGCCCCATAATTGTTGTTAACATCGCGAGGATAATCACCTATATACACTGGTATTTGAGCAAGAGGCCCACGTTGAATAGTTTCGCTTGGTTTTTTATCAACGGTAAGTTTGTAGTTTCCGTCTTTCCCTTCAATTACAATGTGATGCTCTTGGTTTTTTTTTCCATAAACAGAAATGTTTCCCCACCCTTGAATGTCGCGTCTTTGCCCCTGCGCAAAATATAGAGAAAAAATAATACTTTCATTATCGACTCGGAGGTTCCACGCACCTTCAGGAGCGGCAGCAACGCCAATAGTATCAAGTATTGTTCCATTTCCTTCATAAGTTACAAGCATTTCAATACGAATTGTTGTTGTTGGATATTTGTCAGCAAGAAGGTGACTGTCATTTGGTTTGCGGAGCTTTACTATGTTTATAGACGTTGAATCTCGTGATTGAGAAAAATTTTTTGCGAGATAGTTAAATGCTTGAGTTGTTCGCCAACGAAAAGGGTGTGCATTTGAAAAGCGGTTGCGAATGGAATTTATAGCCGGGTAAGCCTGTGGGTGCAGCCAATATGACAACGTAGTTACGAGAGCTTCTGCAAACTTTGGATTTTCATAAATATTAGTTGATTGGAGTTTTTGAATTAGTATGTCATCTTTCGTTTGCGGTTGCATTTTTGCTAAAATATCTGCAATTAACAGTTGTTGCTCAGGTTTTTTTTCCAAAATTCTTATCACATCTTGAGTATGAGATTCGCGAATTATACGCCACTTATACAAATTTTTATCAAAATCAGAAAGAGATTTTAGTGAGTTTATAATTTTTTGGGTTTCTTCTAAATTCATAGACGAACGACTTTTTTGCAATTTATCATACTTGCTTTTGTAGTCCTGAAGGATTGAAATTTGCTCACGTAAATAGCCATCCATTTTATATAGCTGCTTATTATGTTGGCGGTGCGAAACTACAATATAAACAAATGATAGAACGAACATTAAACACATACTTGCTGCTAATTTGTTTCGCCTTGTTTTTTGCAAAAGAACATGTAGCCGAGAGACTTTTTTTATCTTAATTTTATCACCGCTAAGATATTTCTCTAAGTCTTGTGCTAGTAAAAGAGCTGATTTATAACGCCTTTTTTTTTCTTTTGCCATAGCTTTTTGGCAAATAGCATCCAGGTGTTTGGATAAGCGTGGTTTTATTTCGTTGATTGCACGAGGCTGCTCTTCATTGATTTGTAAAATTAAATTAGCAAATGATTTTCCGCGAAAAGGTGTTTGTCCAGTACAAATTTCATAAAGAATGACGCCTAATGAGTAAATATCACTTTTGGCATCTACTTGGCGGGTATAACCGGATGCTTGTTCGGGAGACATATATTCTAAAGTACCTACGATCATACCACTGCGAGAAAGTTCCTTACTTACCTGTGTTATTTTCGCTAAGCCAAAGTCCATAACGTAGGGAACATTGTTTTTATCAAGCATAATATTGACTGATTTTAAATCGCGATGAATTACTTTGCAAGAATGAGCATAGTGCATTGCATGACAAATTTTGATCATAATTTCAATCAAAGCACGTGTAGACATTTTATTTTGTATCGCTTTTTTTAAGGATACACCATTGATAAACTCCATAGCAAAAAAATTCATACCGCTTTCCGTACCAATATCGAAAACTTTGACGATATTAGGATGTTCTAGCTTCGCGGTAGTTTTTGCTTCGCGTAAAAAACGATCGATGGAGTTTTGCTGTTGTTGTGAGAGAAGTGTTTTAAGAGCAACAACGCGGTCAAGTTGCGGATCATAAGCACGATAAACACGGCCCATTCCTCCGCGTCCGATTTCTTTGTCGATGCGATAACGTCCAAAACTTTGTTTTTGAAGAACTTGCAATTGCGCTTGACTAATCAACCCTTCGCGGATAAAAATTTGGTCCAAAGAATAATTAGTATTCTTTTGTTTAATCTGCTGTAATTGCTGAATACAAGTAGCTAATTGCGAAGAACTTATATAACCAAAAGCAATCGCTGTTTTTCCCAGCAAAAAATCATCTTTATTTTCCATGTAAATTTGTCCAGTTCTTATAATTAACAATGTGGACATAAAAGTCGATTTTTATTTTACAAATTAAAAGATGATATTGCAAATAAGTGAGCTGCAAAACTTTTGCTTATTTGTCATATGGAATGTATAGTCTGTTTTAAACAGACAAGTGAATTGCTAGTGTATAGTATCTAGCTCTATGGGGGTTTTGTGCGTTGCAATTGGAGGATTTTTCTTCAGCAATGGATTTATTGTTTTTGTTTTTCGCGATATTGGGAGTGATGTTAATTGTCTCGGTGCTACATTTGCCATCATATGAGGGTGTATCCTGTTAGCGTTTCTTCGAATATTTTCTTTTGCTATGATTTTTTTGATGACGTCATTCGTAATATCACCATCGTCTAATGGAGGAATAATGATTTGATTGTCGGTGTCTTCGATATCTTTTTTTAGGTAAACTAGATGTTTGGAAAGCTGTGCAATATATCTCGCTTGTTCTGTTTCTTGAAGGCTACTATAATATCGTTGACTTTTAGCATAGTACTTCATCGCTTTGGTAGAACTAAATTGTTCGTAAAAAATAGCCAAATTTTTACTAAATATGGCACAGTTTTGTATATCTTCTATTTCTTCGGCTAGAAGAAGAGCATTCTCAAAATATTCAGTAGCTTTTTGATTGTGTTTCTTTTGTTTATAAATAGTGCCGATGTTATTTAGAGAAACAGCTAAATTGTTTTTATCTCCTAATGCGCGGCAGATATTCTCTACTTCAATATATTGAGCTAATGCCTGGTTCTGATTACCTAATATTAGATAAATATTACCTAGGTTGTTTCTCTGAGCACTTATTGTTCGTTTATCACCTAAATATTTCGATATACTTAATGCTTGGTAATAGCAATTTAAAGCTCGTTTGTGTTGATTCAAAAAAGCGTGAGCCAGCCCTGTGTTGTTTAAAGCTATTGCTAATTCTTTGTAGTTTTTTAATTCGCTATTTAGAGAAACGGACTTTTCATAATAAGATGCTGCTTTGAGGTAGTTTCCTTGAGCACGATGTACTCTACCGATATTATTAATAAAAATAGCAAGATTTTCTTTATCCTTTTGTTCATAAGCTATTTTTTCAGCTTCAGCATAGCATTCTAATGCTTCCTCATAATAACCCATTGTACGATATACACCGCCAATATTACTCCATGTAGCAGCTTCATTACTATAATTTTTTTCTTCCTGAGATACGTTTATACAATCAAGGTAACAATTTCCGGCGTAATTCAGCTGGCCGTTAAGATAAAAAAGATTCCCAAAAATAGTTAGTGCATGAGATACGGTTATTTTTTTTTCTGCCCATTCAAAAAGAGACATTTTTAGTTTGTTGTTCTTTTTTTTCTGCCACTCTATGCGTTCACAATCGCTGTAGTTTCGTTGTTTTATTGGATCATTAGATATTAGCTCATCGAAAATACCAGGGAGTTGACCATGAATGACTTTTCCTCTGTTTTCGTATAAATTAACTAACTTTTTTACATTAATATTTACAGTTTCAGTATAACTACTATTTTGAAAAAAATGCCAAAAGAAACCGCGTGCACATTCTTTTTGTGATACCATTTGTAAGTAGTTAAGATTGATTTTTAAGTCAGCACCACTGTATCCCCAAAAAATAAAATAATAACGACAGAGTAAATCTGCTAATAGTTTTTGTTTAATAACAGAAAGTCCTCGTGCTTCTTGTTCTACTGTAGAAGTAATTGTTTGGGGAATACTAATACACCCGTGCAACTTTAGTAGCGCTACTTTGTCGCTTTTACCATAAGACTCAAATTCTTTTTCTGTTCGATATACTTTGTAGTTAACTCCTTCTTGTTTTAAAGCTTTTTCAATAAATAAATCAAAATTAGTGGTAACAATACATGATAAAAAACCTTCACGTGCTAATCTTGCGAGATAAAGGTGATTTGCATTTGGTTCTCCATCATTTAACGCGCGAAAGCATTCAAAGTATTTTTGGCAATTGACCACAACTTCAGAAGCAACAACTTCTGGAGTTAAGCCGCGTTCTCCTGGTTCTGCAATCATTGGTGTTGTTAACAACGATGATAAATATTTTTGCGTTGTCCAGTGCTTTGTCGCAATTGCTTCCAAAGTAAAATCACGTAATTTTTTCCAATCAGGAAGTCCTGCTGGTGGCTCAATACTGATACCAGCTCCACAAAAAACAATTGCATCTCTATTTAGTAGCATCTTTGCCAAAGGATACTCTATTGTAGATTTCATTGTAAAGTATCTCCTCATCTGTATAATACAAGCGCATTGACTTGCTTAAGTTTTAAAGCTTTTGAAATAAATAACTTAGTGTTATTCTCGACCTTGACCAGAATCCCGCACTTGATGCCAAGATTTGTAAGTCTTTTCATCTTTAGATTTTTAGACCTAAATCAATGGGCTTGATTTGTATAATAATCTTAAGGGTGCACTATGCACTGTATAGATAATAACTCCAAAAACAAAAAAAAACCACTTTGTTTTTGAAATGTTTTCATTTTGACGATGGTTTTGAGGAGGAATTTGGTGCAGGCATCATAATGCGTGTAGCTTTGTTTTGTCTAAAGACTTTTCTTTTACATACATTTATTCTTCTTGAATCAAAGGCACTTGTATATATTCCAAATTTTACTTTAGCAATTCTGCCATTTGACAACAGACAATGTGATCATTGATTTAGCTGTTAGCTTTTCTTCTCCTTTGCTTATTGAAAAAACTTCTGATTCAGCGACATAGATATTTTTTCCTGCTTTTAAAACGTCTGATTGACATCTTAAACTCTCTCCCAATGCTGGACGTAGAAAATTTATTTTGAATTCTACAGTGAGAATGATTTCATCTGCTTTTATTAGACTTCCCGCTGCTGCTCCGGCAGTGTGATCAGCCATAGTTGCTTGTACACCAGCATGTACAAATTTGTTTTGTTGCATATGTCGCGGTTGAACTTGCAATGTTGTTTTACATTGTCCAGGAGATATCGATTTAAGTTGCACACCTAACTCGCTAATAAAATTGGCTTTCGAAAAAAGTTCTTTGATTTTCTTCTCAAAATGAGGATCTTGCGGTTTCATAAAAGCTCCTAACTTGTCTATTTTACGCCTTAGAATTTTTAACTACTGATTTCTTCGCGCTTCCATTTCCTTAAAAATATCACTACACATTTCTTTGGCAACACTAGCAATTAAAGCCTTATTTTCTTTTTCTTTTCTTGCAATAATACCACCTTCACGAATCATCCAGAGGGCTATTTTTGTAATTACTAACAATAAAAGTATCTTAAAAATCCACGCAGCAAAATACGAAATTTTTATCTGTTCTCTTTGAATAAGATTGTTTGCTACCGGTTGGTTATTCGGCTGTTGATTTTCGTCGGGCGCTATAGTTTTTTCTTGCTTGTTTAATAATTCGATAATAAGAGCATAAGTAAATTTATCAACATTACTTTCTTTTTCAATTTGCATTGCGAAGTCTTTCACAATATTAGGATTCTCGAATAGCTCCCATATTTGCTTCGTAATAGAAAATAAAAATACAACTCCAATAACAACAATCACTATACCAACGGTTTTCATTACGTAATTTATTACTGTTGTTATGTCAACTGAATCTCTATTCCAATCTTGATCTTGCATATCGAATTCCTTCATTGTTTTTAAATTATTTAGGTTAAGTAGTTTTAGAGCGTCGGCATTTATCTTCCTGATAACTTGGTTCTTTTAGAAATTAGTTTTGTTAAGTCATTTCCTAAAGTAACAGCATTATTTAAACCTGCTCTAATAAAACTATCTACAGCTATTATCTACGAAATGTCAATTTATTAAAAAAAAATTTAAAATATCTCTTGATTTATGAAAGTGTTACATTATTATGTTAAGCATTGTTAATATGATAATATAATTAAATAACAAGTTGATAATTTTATAACTTAAATAAGTAAGAAGGAGTTTATAGTGCTTTACTTTCTGTGCGTCTTCGGTGTTTTATTTGATGTATCTTTGTTTATGGGTGAACATAAACCAGTTGGTTTGTCATTACAAGAGAGTATACAAAAATCGCTAAAAAATAATCTCGATTTAAAAGTAGAGAGATATAATCCGCGTATAGTGAGTGAAGACGTTATCATAGAGGAGAGTAAATTCGATACTTTATTGTCATTTAATTTTGGTTACGATAATTTTGAAAAAGAAAAATTCGATAAAACAAGTTCTGCGGATGGCTTTGATGTGGATGTTTCAGCAAGACTCTATAAAAAATATTTCTCTGGAACATCGGTACGCTTGCAATATGAAAATGGCTATGATAGATATTATGATTCAAATGATATTATCGGATTTGAGGGAACGAATACTTTTTGGTCACAAGAATTATCTCTTAAGGTCACTCAACCTCTGTTACGCAATTTTGGAGTACTTGTTAATACTACAGATTTACGTATCGCAAGGCGTAATATTAAAATACAAGAATATGAGTTACAACAAAAAATATTAGAGGTAGTTACCGAAATTCGCTTTTTATACCTTGAGCTAATTGTTGCGAGAGAGTCAGTGAAGTTTCAAGAGATGTCGTTGAAATTTGCGGGTAACTTTTTAGAAATGACAGAACAAAGTATCAAAGAAGGAATGATGGCTCCTGCTTCTATGGTAGAAGCGCAAAGAATAGTTGCTGATCGCCAACAAGAACTTATCAGTGCAGAACAAAAACTTCTTCTTGTTGGTAATAAAATAAAAAAATTCATTTCGCCACTTGATCGCAGTTTTTATAGCGACGTGGTTTTATTACCAAGTGATGCTCTCAAATTTACTGATATTGACGTTGATTTTTCAAAAAATATAACCAATGCTCTTAAACATCGACGTGATTTGTTTAGTGGTCGGCTTTCTCTGGAAAATGCACAAACATTAGTCGATTTTTATCAAAATCAATTACTACCAAAGCTTGATATCTCTGCGGGTGTTGGTATTCAAGGACTTAATGAAGAGTGGTCTGAAGCGTACAATTCTGTATCACAAGGAGACTTTCTTACTTGGAAATTTGAAGTGGCATTTGAAATACCTCTGGGGAACCGACTTGCTAAATCCAAATACCAACAGTCCCGTTTAAAACAAAAGCAGATTCGCGAAAAATTGAACAAAATTCAAAATCAAATCATGTATGATGTTCAACAATCAATAGTAACTCTAAAAGCGGAAGCAATGCGCGTAAAAGTAGTAAAAAAGAATAAAGTACTCGCTGAACAGCAACTGCGTAATCAACAAATTAAATATGAAGAAGGAATGATACCTCTTTTTCAGTTACAAGATACAGAACAAAAGTTGACAAAGGCCCGTATAAACGAAGTAAAAGCGATTGCCGCTCACGAGCAAGCTATTGCAGCGCTCGATTTTGCAGAAGGAAATGTTGAGAAAGTTCTTGAACAATTTTTTATTCGTATAAATAATAAAGAGATTATCCAATGAAAAGTTATACCCAAAAAGATTGTTACGAACAATTTAGTAGTGTACTAGAATTTTTATATAATGCCTTGCACCTCGAAATTGACTACCAAGAATTTCGTAAGGCCATAGAAAAAGCAAACTTGATCATTGATTCGCAAAAGACTCTTTATTCTGAGTTGACCAAGGTATGTGCTATACTTGGCGTACAAATATACAAGATGCCTATTTCCTTAGAACAAATATTTGCCACTAAAAACAAGAGCGAACCATGGATATTCTTCAATAATAACGAAAATAAATTTAATGGTTGGATTGGAATTTCTGAGATTCGCAGTAAAAAAGCAAAAGTTTACTCTTTAACAAGTGGTTTTAGTAAGTGGTTGTCTATTTCGAAGCTAAAAAAAGTTATCGGTGAAGAGAATAATTCTGTTGGTAAATTGTGGTTAGCAGCTAGTTCTGGCTTGCCTTTGTCTCCATTAGAATCGCGTTATCACAAAAAAACACTTTCTCCACAAAAAAGGCTATTCCAGTTTCTAAAAATTGAAAAAAATGATCTTTACGCTGTTGTTATTTATTCGTTAGTGGCTGGATTTTTTTACTTAGTTACACCAGTTATTGTACAAACATTAGTAAATAGCATAGCCTTTGGAACACTTTTGCAACCATTTGTGATTTTAACGATAGCATTATTTTTAATTTTAAGCTTTGCGGCTGTTATCGGAACATTAAACTCTTATGTTGTTGAGATTATCCAGCAGCGGTTGTTCGCAAAATTGGCTTGTGACCTTTCGTATCGCTTACCAAGAGTAAAATTTTCATCTTTTGATCGACATAATCCACCAGAACTAGTCAATCGTTTTTTTGATATAGTTACGATACAAAAAAGTGCTTCATCCCTAGTTATAGACGGTTTATCTATCGTATTACAAACAATTATTGGCATGGTTTTTTTGATGTTGTACCATCCGATACTACTCGTCTTTAATATGATACTACTCGCAGCAATTTGTTATGTACTTTTTGTGTTGGGCTATGGTGCTATTCGTAGTAGTGTTAAAGAGTCTTACGCAAAATATGATGTTGTTGGCTGGCTGCAAGACATTGTGCGAAATCGTATCATTTTCAAATCACAAAGTGGGCTCAACTATTTGTCAAGACAGTCAGACGCACACACCCGCAATTATTTAAAAGCTCGCAAGCAACACTTTCGTATACTGTTGTGGCAAATTATTGGCTTTTTCTCTATACAAGCCTTTGCTAATGCTGCAGTCTTAGGTTTTGGTGGTTATCTTGTGATCCAAGGTGAATTGAGCCTCGGGCAATTGGTAGCAGCGGAAATTATTGTTGCTCTTATTGCTTTAAACTTAACGAAATTCAGCAAGCACTTAGCAGTATACTATGATTTAGTTGCAGCAACGGATAAGCTAGGATATCTCATTGATTTATCTGTCGAAAGAAACAATGGAGACTTTATCAATATTGATAAGCCAATAGAAGTCCACATTAAAAACTTAGATTTTTCTTATAAGAATAAAAGTATCTTACAGAATGTTAGTATGCATATACCAGAAGGTAAAATTGTTGGTATTAGTGGAAAAAGTGGTTCCGGAAAGAGCACATTTTTAGATGTCCTTTATGGACTCCGTACTTACACTTCGGGACAAATTCTTTATAATAATGTCGATAAACGTTACTTTTTCCTTCCTAACTTACGTGCACACATCTCGCTTTCTCGAGGAATTGAACTCTTTTCAGGAACCATACGTGACAATATATGTCTTGATCGCCCAATACCAGTATCTAAAATCCATGAAGTGTTAGATGACTTAGGAGCTTTAGAGCTTATTAAGGAATTGCCAGAAGGTTTAGATACTAAAATAACTAGTTTAGGAAATCCTCTTTCTCAAGGCTTAGCATATTGTGTAATTGTAACAAGAGCTGTACTCTCTGGTGCAAGACTACTGATTATAGATCAAATACTTGATAGTATTGATAATGAACTTCGTAAAACGGTTTTGTCATACTTGCAGCGTTGTTGTCAAGCGAAAATGTTTAGTGTGCTTATTAGTTCTTATAATACTAGTTCTCTAAGCAAATGTGATTTAGTTTATGAACTTAATAATCACAAGATCGAACTTGTAAAAGATATTTTGTAAAAGGCTTAGAAAGTTGAGAGATATATAGGGCATGTCCCTAATATTGTTTTACATAGGAATTTTACTAGTTTTTCGATTCTTAAACTTATTGATATTGACATTCTAGAACCGAGGTAAAAATGGATAATCTTGAGTATTACAGTTCACTATCTGACAGTGATTTGATGCGATATAATACATATAAGAATGGAGAAGATCTTCCTGCACTGCGTTACATAAAAACTCCAAAGGTTATTTCTATATTATCAAAAATGTTTCTTTTTGGTTTTATTAGTTTGATCATTGCACTGATATTTACTCCATGGGTACAAAATGTTACGGGAAAAGGTGAAGTGATCGCATATGCCCCTTTAGAAAGACGGCAAACCATTGCTGCTCCTATTTTTGGTGTTGTCACTAAGTGGTATGCCGAAGAAGGAGAACTTGTCGAAAAAAACCAACTTCTTGTTGAAATTAGCGATAATGATCCACAATTGATGGATAGATTGGCGCAACAAAAAACAGCGTTAAAAAATCAATTGGTCGCAGCAAAAAGTAAATTAGAGTCTTATCGTACGCGCTATATTGCGCTTAACAGTTCTCTTGAAAGTGCTTTGGCAATCCAGCAATCAGAAATACAAGCAGCAATTGCAAAGCGTAAAGGAACAGAGAGAGAATTAGATGCCCAAAAAGCCAATTTTACGACTAGTGCTCTAAATTATAAACGAGTTTTAGTTTTAAAAGACAAGGGAATAACATCGCAGAGAGACATGGAGGTTGCCACTCTAAAATATCAAAAATCTAGAGCCGACGTGAATAAATATCGCCAAGAACTCCGTGTTGCAAAAAACTACGAAAAAGCAAGTTTTGAAAAAAAGCAAAAAATAAAGCATGATGCGAATGCTTCAATGAGTTCAACACAAAGCTTGATTGCATCTAGTGAATCAGATATTGCTAAAATTCAGGCTGAAATTGCTAAACTAAGTACATCAATTTCACGTCAATCAACACAAGTAATTAAAGCGCCGCGTAAAGGTTATATATTTAAGATACTAAAGGCTCCTGGTAGTGAGCAAGTTAAGAAAGCCGATGCGGTCGCTATATTTTTACCATACACCCAAGAAAAAGCGGTTGAAATTTACATTGACGGTAACGATATACCTCTGGTTAGTGTTGGTCGCAAAGTTCGTCTTAAGTTTGAAGGATGGCCTGCGTTGCAATTTGTGGGTTGGCCATCGGCTGCTGTTGGAACTTTTGGTGGGGAAGTAGCAGTAATTGATTCAACAGATAGTAGCAAAGGGAAGTTTCGTATTGTTATTGTCCCTGATAAAAACGACATTGCCTGGCCTGATAGCCAATATTTACGCCAAGGAGTACGCGTTGTAGGATGGGTACTTCTCGATGAGGTGTCACTTGGTTTTGAGCTTTGGCGTCAATTCAATGGTTTTCCTCCGAGTATTGAAGAACCAGACAAGTTAAAAACAGAAATATATAAAAAAAAGAAATAGAGCTGTTCTTTGGAGTTCACGAACGTCGGATGTATGATATTCGCGAAATGTAGTTGTAAATTACCATATATGCAGAAAAGAAAAATAACATAATCCTTGACACATTCGCAGGTTTATAAAACAATTTAAAGGTCAAGTGATCTAGTAAAATGTTGACGCACTCTACTATAGTTTTATTTTTTAGCGTTGCTGTATCTTTTTATGTAATCAGCGTTGTAGGCTCATTGCCACACTAAAAGATAAAATTTAAATAACTACATTAATGAGCATTTTAGTAGATCTTTATTTTTCGGAGGAATGCTTATGTCGTTTAATACTTTTTTCGCTAATAGTACTCTTTTTCTATTGTTAGTACTAACTAGTTTGGGTTTTGCTGAAAACGTAGTCAAAAATTACGACGTTACAAAAATTATCAAAGAGTCAAAGTACCCAGAAGAAACAAAGTGGAAAGTTGTCCGTTTACGTAACCTACTTACTCATATATCAGGCGTCGAGAAAATAGAAATTGTAAATTCTTCACCAAAAATCGAAATAGCGGTTCATTGTGAAGAAGCTTCTGTTCCACATGTAGAAGAGTTTTTTAAGGAATTTGTAAGTTTATCGACAAAAACATATGTGATTTCTGCTTTGTTGGCAGAAAGTTCTTCTACGAATAGTAAAGTATCCGTTATTCCATTTTCACCTTCTCAAAATATTGAGGTATCGGGAAAATATGCGCATTTTCAACGTGTTAAATATCACTTTGGACAACAAGCTTCTGTACAGGTAGGTGATACAATTACTTATCTTAAGAGTTATCAGGTTACTAAAGAAGATGAGAAAGAAACTGCAACACCACAAATGGCTACCACTGTTAAGAATGCTGTTATTTTTGATAGTTTGGTTTTTCGCAATATGCGCAACAAAATAAATCATATAAGCTTTTCAATTAAGTGGCTCAAGTTGATGTCTTTACAAGACAAGAAAGTTTTTTTATCTCCGCAGCTTGGTGAAGTTGTTATTCAAGAACCACAAAGAGAAGAGAAAACCTTAAATTATAATTTACCTCTCATCGAAAAATGTGTAAAAATTGAAACACCTACTTTTGAATTTGATGGTAAAAGTTATCACGTTGTTATTAAAGTACAAGAATTTTAAATTGAAGTTGGGCTTTTTATAATAAAAACGCAGGTCTTGACTAGACCTACGTTTTTTTATAACAACTGAAAATGAATGTTTTCAGAGGTTGTTTACTGGTACAAACACATCTATTAAATATTTATCAGAGTCTGTTAAATATTCGGTTATAGTTAGGAGCACGACTACCGTTACGATTACGATAGTTATAGATATCCAATTGATGATACTCCCCAGTTAAACATACTTGCTTCAAATTTCATTTCACTTTTGTTTTTCTAGATAGTCGGAAAGTATTTGCAAAACTTGTGGAAAGTTTTCGCGGCCAAATCCTATGCGAACATGCTTATTACCGAAATTGAATACCTCCGAAGGAAGAAGCATGATGCCTGTATCAGTGACTAATTTTTCACAAAATTGCAATGTAGTTTCAGCGATTGACAGTCTTGGAAAACAAATAGAACCGCCAATTGGTTTATTCCAAGTAATAAAGTCTTGGTGTTTTTGACAGAATTCATTTAGATGTTTTAGGTTTCTCTGTATTCTTTGTCGTTGACTTTCAATAATTTGTTGACGATTTTTTATTGCCATCACTGCAAGTATTTCGCTAGGAGCGCTTCCGCAAATTGTAGTGTAGTCTTTTAGTTGTGACATTTTTTCAAGGATAGCATTATTTTGGGAAGCCATCCAACCCAGTCGTAACCCTGGTAAACCAAAGGTTTTAGATAAACCGAATAGAGAAAAAGCTTTGTCGTATATTTCTGACGCGGATGGCAATGTACTTGTCTCTTCTGTTTCAAGAAATCTATACATCTCATCGGAGAATAAATAAGCTCCTTGTTGATAAACAATATCTATAAGGTCGTGGAAATCTTGTAGCGGTGGAACATAGCCTGTAGGGTTATGAGGAAAATTAGCGACCACGAGTTTCGTATTTGTTTGTAATTTTTTGCGAAGATCATTAATGCAAAATTTCCACCCTTGCTCTTCTTGTGGTTGCCAAAAAGAAATATCACATCCAATAGATTGTGCAATTTCATATAGTGATTGATAACCTGGGAAGGTGCAGACAATATGATCACCTGGTTTTAGTAAAGTATTCATCAGTAAAAAAATACCTTCTGATGGCACAACAGTGAGAATATTTTCTGCTTTTAAAGAAGAGTAGATCTCGGCAATAGATTCTCTTAGCAAGGGATGTCCGTAGATTTCAGTATAACCTAACTTTAATTCTTGCCATGCCTTAAGTGTTTCTTGGCTTGCCATTTCTATCAACTCTGACATCGATAGAGATTCGCAATCGGAAGAAGAAAGTAAATACTTGGTGGAAAATTCGTACTTTGCAAAATAACGTTCTAGTTCAAATGTGGCAATTTTCATAACTTGGACTCTTTCGTCGTTGTCTTTTTGGTTTAGGACCCGTTAATCATTGTAAAAGGAAATATTTACTTTTGCAATAGAGTGACATTGCTTCACTATACTTTGCGATGATATACTAGAGGTGGAGGTCATTTTTATCGAGGCAACAACAAAAATTACTTGTCAAAAAAGCTAAATTCTCATACACTAAGCTCTGATTTTCATACATTTCAGCATTCTGAAAAGTGCTGAGAATGTAATTATATATTATTTAAATAACTATTGCGCTGCGAGAGTAATCACGATGGATGTTTGGCTAGGTAAAACTTTTGGAAAATATCAGGTTAAAAAATTTATTGGTAAAGGAACTATTGGTTCTGTTTATCAAGCAGAACACTTGGAAACTAAGAAAATCTTTGCGATTAAAATTTTTGATTTAAGATTATCTCATTCTTTAAAACAGAAACTACACCTTTTAGATGAAGCGAAAACTTTACAACACGATAACATAGTAAAGATATACGAAAGAGGTGAAAATCACAGTACATTTTATATGGTAATGGAATATATTGAAGGCAAGAATTTGTATTCTCTTATAGAGGAAAAAGAGCGTTTAAGTTCTCGTCACGTGCTTAGTATTGCCAAAGGAATTACTAAGGCTCTTGTTTATTCACATAAGCAGGGAATTGTGCATCGCGACATAAAACCCACAAATATAATTATTACCAAAGACCAAAAAATTAAAATTACCGATTTTGGAATGGCAAAAATAGTTAATTCAGTTTCGGATATATCGCAGCTAGATAAGATTATCAGTACTGTGTTTTATGTTTCACCTGAACAAGCAATGGGTGTAAAAAAAATAGATTCCCGTTCAGATTTTTATTCTTTGGGAATTACTTTGTATCAGGCTCTTACTGGTCAAATTCCTTATCCAGGACGAACGCCTTTACAAGTACTGCAACAACATATTTCTTCTCCACTTCCAAAAATGAATAAATTACATCATGATATTCCACTCGAGATGGAAAAGATAGTTACAAAATTAACAGCAAAAAAAAGAGAAGATCGCTACCAAAGTTCGGATGAAGTTTTAGAAGCAATCGCTGTTTGCAACACAAAAATAACTAAACGCAAAGAAACGTTTAATGTATTACCAACATGGGTAGTCAGTACTCTTGTGTTTTTAGTTTTATTTTTTGTTGGCTTTACTTTGGCTAAGAAAATGGTAAAGAGTGATAAACAACAAGCAAAAGATACTCAATTTACGATTGATAAATTGGAAATAGCTAACAGTTTAGAACAAAACACAAATAAGTTTTCTAAAAATAGTATGATGTGTCTAGAAATCTACTGGACGATAACTTATCTTCCAAAAGAGCAGTTACCTAAGATATTTACCATTGCTTTTGAAGAGCGTAACTTAAATCCTATTACTCAAAACCTTGGAGCTGCACAAATTGGGCAACAGTACCACAAATACTGCGTTTCTTTACATAATTTCAAATACGGAGCTCATACTGTTCGCGTAGGTTTTATGGTTGGCGGTGTTATTCATGAAAGAAAGGTTTCATTTGCAATTCCTTCACCAATAAAACAAGTACACCACATCCAAATAGAACCAAAAGAGATAACACTTGTGCCAAATAGTTCTCATAAATTTGACTATTTACTTTCCGATAACAATAACAAGACGTTGAATATCTCAAAATCGGTTAAGTGGGCTGCTACTGGAGGTACTATCGACGATGGTATTTTTAGCGCAGGAGAAGAAGAAGGAATATTTTCGGTAACAGTGAAGTGTCCTAACCACGGAGTCGAAGATTCTGCTAAGATTATAATAAAGAAAGCTGTTGACAAAAGAACCGGGTGGTTTGGAGAACATATGCCAGAAGGAATGGTAAAAGCTAGCACTCGCGGAGAATATATTTGGGAAAAAGACCAGAGTGTTATGGCATTTGTTCCCGCAGGAAAATTTTGGTTAGGAAGTAATTTCCAAGAAAATGAAAGACCTGTTCAACAGTTATATCTAGATTCTTTTTACATCGATAAATACGAGTTATCGCAAAAGCAATATAAGAATTTTTGCCAGAAAACGAAACAACGTTTTCCAAAACAACCTAAGTGGAGTTCTCCTGATCATCCCGTTGTTAACATTTCTTGGCAAGCGTCACAAAAATATGCTAAGTGGGCACAAAAAAGACTTCCAACAGAAAAGCAGTGGGAAAAATCAGCGAAAGGTGGCTTTTACATACCTGATTGGAAAACAGATCAAAAAATTATTCCTTTATTATTAAATCCTCGGCCAAGGAGAGCTTATCCTTGGGGTGATCAGTTGCCAAATGAGCACGGAATTTATCGTTGTAATTATGTATCAAACAACAAATGGACCGAAAGGCATCTTGATGGTTATAAAAGAGGAGCCCCTGTTTTTGCTTTTTCACGTTGGAAATCACCGTATGGTTGTGTCAACTTATCAGGAAATGTCTGGGAGTGGTGCGCAAATTTGTACACAGATAAATACCAACAAGATAAAATCTCTCACGAAAAGTCTCACGCTAAGTATGCGCTTCGCGGCGGAAGTTGGTACAATCACTCAAAAGGGTGTCGTACAACAAGGCGTCATCACGGACTGGTAAATCAAAAATCAGAATTTATAGGTATTCGTTTTTGTAAGTAAGTAAGGAAAAGAATATGCATATTGTAATGTTATCGTCAGAATG
Organism: Candidatus Uabimicrobium helgolandensis; assembly: GCF_041508025.1. Taxonomy (NCBI): domain Bacteria; kingdom Pseudomonadati; phylum Planctomycetota; class Candidatus Uabimicrobiia; order Candidatus Uabimicrobiales; family Candidatus Uabimicrobiaceae; genus Candidatus Uabimicrobium; species Candidatus Uabimicrobium helgolandensis. The sequence continues at coordinate 7,404,733 of NZ_CP165719.1, read as the reverse complement.
TTCCCCTATTGCTAAAGTTGGTGGTCTCGCAGACGTTGTTATTGGATTGAGTAAATCTTTGCAAGAACAGGGACATCAGGTTAACATCATACTCCCTAAATATGACTGTATGCAGTACGATCAAATTTTTGATTTACAAACAGTGTACTACGATTTACCGGTAATGTACCGCGGAGAGTGGCATGTAAATGATGTGATGTCTGGTGTTGTAGAAGGTATTAAATGTTATTTTATCGATGCCAAATGGTATAAGCACTTTTTTAATCGCGGTAAAATATATGGAGAGAGTGACGACATTGATCGCTTTGCATTTTTTTCCAAAGCAGCAATGGAGTTTATGTTTAAAGTTAATATAGAACCCGATATCATACATTCCCATGATTGGACCACTGCTCTAGTAAATATCTTACAACGCGAAATATATTATAAAGAAGGTATGAATAAACCGCGTTTAGTTTATACTGTTCACAATTTCGCTCACCAAGGAATCGCTCACGAATCAGTTCTTGATGATTTGGGAGTAGGTAGTTATTTGATTCCCCAAGAGTGCCGAGAAAACGACCATTCTATTTTCAACTTCATGAAAACAGCTGTTGTGTATGCTGATTACATAACAACAGTGTCTCCTAATTACGCAAATGAAGTGCAATTGACAGAAAAAGGTATGGGGCTACAGTATTTATTAAACAAATACCACCATAAATTTAGTGGTATAATCAATGGCATAGACAGCGAATATTGGAATCCAAAAGACGACAAGTATCTATCTGATCACTACGATGTTGATAGTGTAGATAAGAAATACAAAAACAAAGAAGCCCTACGCGAAAAATTTTGGCTACGCAACGAATACAAACCGATTGTAGCCGTAGTCTCGCGCTTAGTTCAGCAAAAAGGGGTGGATTTAATCAAGCACGGTATCTTTTACTCGTTATCACAAGGCGCGCAATTTGTGTTATTAGGCTCCAGTCCAAACCCTCAAATATCCCAAGAATTTGCCGAGGTAAAAGAGTTACTAAATGACAACCCTGATTGCCATTTAGAATTTGGCTTTAACGAAGCCTTGTCGCATCTAGTTTATGCGGGTGCAGATATCATACTCATTCCAAGTTTGTTTGAGCCTTGTGGACTAACACAGCTAATTGGAATGCGCTACGGAACAGTTCCCGTCGCGCGGCTGACAGGAGGTCTTGCCGATACTGTTTACGATGTTGAATACGGGCGTGCTCCAGAAGCAAAACGCAACGGTTATACATTTATCGACGCAACGAAACCAGGTGTCGAATTTGCATTAGGGCGAGCAATTCACGACTGGTTCGAGGAGCCAAAACAATTTCGCAAGTTGATTAAAAACGGTATGAAAAGCGATTTCTCGTGGGAAGCATCTGCCAAAAAATACGTGAAAATCTATAAGTATTTGCATTCTCAGATGTAGTTAGAGATGCGGCGGTCCTAAACTGTAGAGTTTATATTATTTTTGTACTAGGATAGCCATATGTTTGCCTTGGTAACTATAGTACTTATCATAATTATGTTAAACTCGTTACAGTCTCTGCACTAACATGCGCAAACTCCTCATTAGAAAACAGCGAAACTGAATCAGAGAATGTTTAGTAAGTAACCAGTCTATTGGGCGAGAGTTTGCAATTGCTATAGACTTCTCGCCCAATAGAAACTCAATAAAAAAGCTTAATTAGGGCGTGTCATCATTCAAAATATTGTGTGTTTTTTCGAGCCCGAGCCCGTTTGCGAAACTTTCACTAACAATTTATCAAAGAAGCAAAGTTTCTTTTTCCATCGCAAAAAACTAGTATTGAACCAATAAATCACTTTCTGTTGCTCTCAAAAAGTTTTCGGGCGCGGGCTCGCAAACGGGTTCGGGCTACTACTGGCGTATCATTAAATGAATCCGTTATATTTTTATCTGTATTGAATGATGACACGCCCTAATACTACAGTTGTAACTAAGTACAGTTCCTTATTTTTCGGTGTTTCTAGCTGTTTACAAATAACAGTATTTTTTGCTATTTGAGAAGAGCTATCGATAAAATAAGACCTACAGAGTGTCTAATTTTTATAGCTACCTATTTGTTATTTTAATTACAACTGTAGTACTAATAGAAAAATCTACTTCCTTTTCATCAGTATGTCTTTTGCAAATTTTCGCATATCCAAATTGGGATCTTTTTGCAAATCTTCTAATATCATCTCAATCTCTATATAATTAATTTTATTTAGTGCCAAAATCGCTTCTTTGCGAACATCTTGATACCAACCTGTATTACTATGGGCCTGAATTGCAACAGTTCCGCAAGAGGTATCTATTAATTTAGCTTTGTTTGAATAGCAGTTAATAGCTATATCTTTTAGTGCAGGAACATTGCGGCGCGTATATGCAGAAAATTGTGATAATATTTTTATGGCCCACATTCTATCGACTTCGTAGCCATCTCCTAGGTATAAATAGCGCTTGTTAATTAGTTTTTGCATTGCTGGAATCATAATCGCTGGTTTTAACTTGAGCTTTGCTAGAATTTTTAGCGCATAATATTTTCGATTACTCACTTCCGCTGCTGTTATAAATATAGCGAATAATTCTTCATTGTTTTTACGAATTGCGGCAGAGAACGCGATTTTTTTTGCTGTTTCATTAGCTAAATATGATATACCTTCGAGAATGTCTTCATCTCCATATATTTTATCTATTGCTTTAAGTGAAGAATTAAGACCAAAATGTTCTTCGGTAAAAAGTTTATTTTGCGCGTGCGAAATGTTTTTGATTTCTTTTTCAGCATTATCACAACAATAAGGAATGCTATATTTGATTTGCTGTCTAGCGACTTCTACAACAGAAGTTATTTTACTTTTATACTTCTGCGGTAATAATTGATGAAGAACAAGCCAAGGATGTTTTTTCGCGAGCTCTATTAGGAAATTTTTTGCTTGGTGGTTTTGATTTATTATATCTACGCAATCTAGAATTAAATTTTGGAGGTCTATTTTTTCTAATACTTTTGCTGCTTCAATCATAAGAATTGAATTCTTGAGCATGTTTCGTAAAGTAGCAATCGATAAAGGATTGTGTTCCATGTAGGTGAGTGCTCGTACAGCTTCTATTGGAATTTCAGAATCCAGATAGATATATTTTTGAGTGAGGTCGAGAAGTTCAGGTACCATTGATGGAATTCCATGATCTTTATGACCTATTTTGTAGAGTAGTCTTAGCATTTCTAAAATAAGATCGCGATCCGTTGTTTGTTTAATAACTGCTGTCAAAGCGGGAGTAAATTTTGTGAATCGAATATTTACAAGTTTTTCTCTTACTCGTAAAAGGCTTACTATATCGTACTGCGATTGTTCATTTGTATAGCCAAAATTGTTAACAAGTTGCTGCACCATCGTATTAGAAACGTAATTTGGGTTTTTAAAACGAAAAATCCTCGTTGCATCTTGTGCTATTTCGGAACTATGATTTACAAATATATCGCCAATCATAGTGCTTAGATATTCATCGTTGTCAAGTTTCGCCAGAGTATATGCGGCATAAAATTTTGTATACTTATTGTCGCTTTGAAGAGCTTTTTTCAGGGCTTTTTCAACAGCATTTATTAAATTATAATCCCATTGCTCATTTACAGAGGAATACTTTTCTCCGCCAAGATGAGCGAGCGCATCTACAGCATTGTTTCTTATTGTTCTGTTTTTATTGTTTAATAGTTCTATCAAAGAAGGAACTGCATGAACAGCTTTGTTTTTCAGTTTTATAAGAGGACTCGTTACCATCCATGGAACTTCAGGATCATATTTGATCTTAAGAGAGTCATTTACGGTAGAAATAATTGACAGATCAACAGGCTCAACTTCTGCTAACGCTGACCCCATTATGCCATCATTGTTTTTGCGTATTAAGGAGCGAAGTGCAAAATCATTTCCTAACCGTCCTATTTCTCTTGCTATGTCATGTCTAGGTGAATCATCTTTAAAAATAATGTGGACTAATATATTGGCTAGCATTTGTGGATTGATTTTAGAAAGAGCTTCTATTGCGGAGTTCTGGTTCCAAGAGTCTTCATGAATAATTATTGGAATTAAATGATGAATAGCACGCCTTGCTTTCGGGCCTAGTTTTGCTAATAACTGCATTGCAACTCTTTTTGTCTCTGAGGTTTCTATTTCTTTTTTGCCTTGAAGTATACGTATTAAATGAGGAATATCATTTGCATTTGGCTGCAAATCCTTTAGTATTTCTTGGGTTAAATATCGACGATCTCTTACTTGGCTCTCTAATTCCTGGAATAAAAAGCTTTTAATTTTTTTAGAGGCCATGCCAAATTTTACTATGGCATTGATTGCGGTCATTTTGTAGTAATTGTTCTCTTTTAATGAATACAAAATATCGCGTATTTTTGATTTGTCGCTTACCGTTGCCCAAAACCTTAAGTTGACCAGCATCTTCATAGCTAAAACAACAATGTCTTTTTCTTGTAACTGCTGTAAAGAAGCTATAATTCCTGGCAATACGCCTACTGCTATTTTATCTAGCAAGCGACCAGTGACCTGGCTAATTGACTCAAATTCTCCTTCGGGTATTCTGTAACCTGAGTGTATTTCGCTTTTATCAAGAAGTACAAACAATCCAGCGATCATGTTTTGCGGAGTCGCTTGTTTTGTTTGTTTTCGAATAAAATATGCTTTTAGCTCTCTAACTATATCGGACTTGGAGTATTTAGCTTCTAAGCACATATTGTATAATTCTCTAACCGCTATTTCATCAGCACTATATCGCGAATTGAATATCCTGTCTTCGAGGATAGGAATAACTGTTTTTTTTCCGATTTTTGCTGTGGTTTCAATAGCTGCTTCTTGTATATAACCACATTTATCGGACTCTATCATTTGTATCACTTTACCAAGGGCGTGTTGCGCTTTTTCACCTATTTGGCCAAGCGCAACAGTTGCTGCATATCTGATATATTGATTTTCATGTTCGAGCATTTTTGTCAAAGAAACAACAACTTCTTTTTTCGATACGTTTAAATAACCTAGAGTACGAGCTGCATTATACTGTACATGCCATTTCTCAGAAGATAAGTCTTGGATTAAGCGCCTAATATCACTTTTCTCCTCGGCAAAAATAAAATGTAATACAAATATAATCCAAATAGCTTTTTTCATATCTTATTCCTAAGTGAGTCGATGCTGGTATCGCAAACCAATATAGTTTCTGCTTTTCGAACTAAGTGGCCTGACAAAAGTAGTTACCCATTTGAATGCAGGGATTTTATTTTCTAGCGCGGCGAGACGAAGGCGCGCAGCTATAGCTGCGTAACTAAGGAGCAACAAAGCTAGGAAATAAAAGAGCAAAATGCCAATAGGTAATTACTTTTGGCGGGTCACTTAATATATAAATCAGAGAAGTAAGAGCCGCAACTTTTTAATGGTAGTAAACCTGACTCTAGTCTAAGTTTATTTCCATAAGTGGTGGTGGCATATTTGCTACTATTTTATCGTAGGCTATTTGATAATCTTGTCCATCTTTTGATAAAAGACTACCACCAATACTCACTTTTGTACCAACTAACATCAATGCAGTTTGATTATTTTCATTATGAGTAGGAGTGTGTGATAAATGATAGTCAATACTGGTTTCAAGGCATTTTAAAAATGGCAAGACTTGTTCTTCGCGAAATTCCCAAAAATCGAGAAGAAGTATTTTTTTGTTCTCAACAAGAATAGGTGTAATTCGTCCATGTAACTGATCTAAACTAAGGTAAATGGAAGTATCATTCACACCATCTTTACCAGTTTTGAACTGCATGAAGTATGTGTCGAAACCATCTTTGTAATTGGTACCGAACATACCATAAACGCGTTTATCCATATTTAAATAAGAACGAAGTGTTTGTGAGGAACCATTCCAGAAAGAGATGAGCGGTTGTGGTTTGAGCATATTTTCTCCTCTATGAATAGGATTTATGAATTGTAAAATGTTTTCTTTATATAGTATAACACGAGAATAAGAGGTTTTTGTAAGTTATTTTTTATCAATATGATGAGGTTGTTTTTGTTGGTATCTCTCTAAGAATTTGGTAATTTTCTATCGTTTATCGCGATGAGATTCATTCTTATTTTTAGGTACAAAGCGTGGGTATAGATATTTGCGAACTACATGTAAAACATCATCTGGATGAACGTTGGATACAAGCAAACGACTAATTACCAAATAAAAACCAGATAACATTATTATAAAAATTCCCGTTAATCGAAAAGCAAATGATGTTGAGAAATATAAAAATAATAAGCCGAGTAAAAAAAAAGTAGTTGTTATAATAAATATTAATTTCCTGATTTGTTGGTACTGATTTTCATATTTATAATTGTTGGCGATTATCTTGTCGTTTTCTTGCTTTGCAGATTCTTGTGATATTGGTGACTTCTCTTTTAGTAAAGGAAAATCTTTTCCACATAAATAGCAATGTCTTATTAATTTGGCTTTTGTTAACTTGAATCTTTTTTTACATCCAGGGCAATAAAGCCTCGAAGCTTTGTCCATGTACTCCCCAATCACAAGATGTTGTACTAACAAAAATAGTCTTTCCTGGTGAAAAAAGCGAAAAATAGAAGGTATATTCTCGAAGCGATCTGTTCCTTTTTGATTTTGCTAATTGTTTTAATAGTTTTAAATATATATTTCCTATATACACGCCAAATAACTCTTACTCGATATAGAACAGACACTAGATTTCTTATCATCACAAATCCAAAATCATCTAGGCTAATATTTTTTTGTAAAATATCATAAAGAGTCTGTCCTTTGCAATATTCCGTTACATAATAAATTTGATTTTCTATTTCTCCCAAGGAAATCATCTTTACAAAATAAGGTGCTTCCAGCAATATTGTTTTTTCAATAAACTGTTTCCAACGTTTTAATCCGTAATTTGTTTTAAAAACACTGTCATGGACTACTCGTACAATTACTTGTTGTTTCGTCGATTTTTCAATTGCTTTGTATACAGTGGAAAATCTTCCGCGATTTAATCTTTCGACTATTTCGTAATTTTTTATTTCGTCTACAATACGCATTAGCTCTTCTCTCTCGCTACAAATCGAGTTCTCTACAAATAAAATCAAAAAAAAAGACCCACAATATTATTGTGAGCCTTTTTTGCTACGTATTATCTACAAAAATTTAGTCTAAAGTTGGAATTGTTAGAGTGTTAGATGTTTCAACTTCTTCATCGCGTTCACTAACTAAATTGATTCTAGCGATGTTGTTCATTTGTCCATAGCGTCGTACTAAAAAGGTAAGCTTATAAGTAACTGTTTTACCTTTGTCTAGGCCAGATACGGTAGAGAATTGAACGTTTTTCCCTGAGTTAGCAAAACCAATTTTAGCGCCGTCGAAAATAACTTCCGCGTCGACAAAAACGCATTCGTCTGAGAACTCATAATTTAATTTTAAGTTTTTTACATCTTCATTTGCAACTACCTGTACTTGAGTAGTGATTTCTTTTTCAATTTCGGCAATACTTGGTGTACAAAAATGCTCAACAGCTACTTCACCAGTTACTTTTATAAATTGGGCTTCTTTTATAATTTCTTCTTTAGCACTTAAAGTTGAGACAACTACTTTACCTCTTTGTGCTTCTAAAGCACGTACAGAGAAGCTGATTTCTTTTGATGCACCTGAGCTTAAGTTATCTAATTTCCAATGTAGTTCGTTTACTGCTGCGATTAATTTTCCACCACCTAAACTTTCCGCTTTAAGGAAATCTGGCAATTTGACGGCAATACGCGCATCAACAGCGTCGCGATCTCCAGGATTTTCTACTTTGATCGTAAATTTTCCTGTTTTGCCAATTTGTATATTTTTTGGCCCTTGAATGTTTTGTTTAAGTTTTGGAGAGTGAATAACTAAATACGCTTTTCCTTTGGCTTTTTGCTCTGAGTATGTAGCGGTAATAACATCCATGCCTCCGTAAGCAGGTGCATGGTATTGAAAGCCCGAGAAATAACCTTGCTGTGCTTTTAGTGTGACTTCTGATGCGGTTAGTGGGCGTTCCTGTTCTCCGTCTATTGCGAAAACTTCTACGAAGGTTGTGCCAGCAAGAGAGAGTTCTTTTACTTCTGGTTTTACAATAAGTTCTTTTACAAATTCAGGTTCTTTTCTAACATATGCAAAACTTTGCTCGTATTTATTTCCGTCTTGGTCTGTTGCTTCTAGAATAAAAGAATTTGATCCCGTTTCTAAGTCAATACTTGTTGTAAATCCGTATACCTTTAAACTATTTTCTTCCGCAACTTGTGCAAAATTCACTTCTTTTGAGTTTATGGTCATCGCGCTGATTTCACTAGCATCAGTAACTACACCAGATACGATAATGTTTTCGGTGTTATGACCGAAAGTAGAACCATTAGCTGGTTGAATGTTATTTAGTGAAGGTGGTCTTGTGTCCACTTCTTGTATTACAATTTGTACTTTTTGTTCTTCAGTATTTGCTGATTGTCGTTGCTGGTTTTCGCAACCTAAACTAAACAGTATTATTGAAAAAAACAGTGCTAGAGCGCAGTGATTTTTGCTTATTTTCATCGTGTTGTGACGAGGTACCTAAGAGATTAGGTTTAAATAGGTGAAAATTCCCCCTCGTATCTCCCTTCTGAGAGTAAAATAGGGCGCATTGATATTTAGGTTTTGTATAATGAGAGATATTTTAGCGAGTAGCGAGGTATTTTGGATTACAAAGTAACTATGCTAGTCTCTAAAACAACCAAATTACAAGGATAATAAATGTCGACGCGGCCTAACCGTCAACTTTTTTCTTAAAGCCACTTACCCAACATAAATAGTTAGTTGCGGCTTTAAAACTTACAATAACGTCGAGAAATAGCTTGGACAGTAGAGTGAGTTTGAAATTTTTTTGAGAACGCGTCTCAGTGAGAAGAGTTCACTCGTAGATGAGTCACAACTTGTTATTCTCGTATCTAAAAATAGGGATGTCCCTAATTAACTATTAATATAACAAATTTATGGCAATGAACAAAATAAAATTCAATGGATTATCTCTTACCATGAAAACCACTTCTTTATTCTGGTTACCACGCGCAGTAAATAAAATTTATTCCATTTTGTGATAATATTGTCGTACATATTTTGATAGGAACTTTGAGTTTTTTTTTCTAGAAGTAATTGCAAACTTTTTTGACAAGTTGTACGAATGAAAGAATCTGATGCTGTACTGAGTACTTGTCTTATAGGTTCGACCGCTTCCATTGATCCTAATTTTCCCAAAGCTATAATTGTTACATTTATAAATTTTATATTGTTTTGTTCTTCGGGTGTAAGCATTATTTTAAGCAGTGGTTTCAAAGCTCTTGTGTCGCGTAATCTGCCAAGAAGAATTACTCCTCTACAGCGCTGTGCGACATTTGGCTTGTTGAGAAAAGATAATATTTTTAGAAAATATAGTTCGTCAAAAGAGAGCTGTTTAGTAATACTAAGACCAAATGAAGGATTAAATGACGATACGTTAGATAAGTGAGCTATTAGTTTTTGACGTAGTTTTTCTAGTTCTGTAGCAAGCACTGCTGAATTCGCATATCTTTTTTTACGTTCTTTGGCCAAACATTTTAGTACAATTTGCGAAATCTCCTCAGGAATACGATTATCTACCTCGTGAGGAGGAGGAGGAGTTTGCTCTTGAACTTGAACCATAAATTGTACGCCACTACCATCAAAGGGAAGTTTACCAACCAAAATATAGTAAAATGTCATTCCAAAAGAGTAGATATCAGAGTGGAATGTTAAGTCTGAACGCCCTTGGATTTGTTCTGGACTCATAAATTCGATTGTCCCAGCAATCGTCCCTGATGTAGAATTGACATCTGCATGACAAGCTAGTCCCAAATCGAGAACTTTTACTATGTCATTTACACGATTTATCATTATATTGGCAGGTTTTAAATCACGATGAATGATTCCTACAGCGTGCACCGCTTCTAAACCTCGTGCTACTTTTGCCATAATAGACACTAGTTCTATATGTGACAATGCGCGTGGAGTACCGTGAATTTCATTTGTCATTTCTTTTAGGTTTTGACCGTCAAGATGTTCCATAATTAAAAAATAGAAATGATCTAATATGAATGCATTGCTTACTTCTACAACATAAGGACTGTATATGGCTTGTAGAAAAACGGCTTCTTGCAGGAATCTCTTTTCTACTTTTTTACGTAAATCTTTTGCATTGGGAGGAATTAAGCGTTTAACAGCTACAATTTTATTATCCACTGTGTCATAAGCTTTATATACCTCACTCATACCTCCGTGACCTATTTTCTCCTGTATTTGGTAACGATCAAGGATTGTGGTACCTTCTATTTTTTTAGGTTTTACCATGCTATATAACGTGTCGAACCCTTTGAATTCATTTTTATTTATTTCATTACCCATCCCGTAGTCCTAACGTTGAAGATAATCTAAATGCTTCGTATATAACTTCAATATCACATTATTACCTTTTAAAACCTTTTGTAGACTTTTATTTGCCAAAGAAAATTCTTTGGCAAACAAGTAAAAAAAACCTATTTGTACTTTATCAATTTTGTATTTATATTTTTTCTTATTTTGCACAATGTGTTTTACTATGCTTGTTGCTGAAACTTCTTTTATTTTAATTTGTTGTCCAGATTCCATATAATCGTAAATATTATTATTGAATATGCTCCATAGATCCCAAACGTTTTTGGTTATTTCCTTTTCCGTTGTACACATTTTCCTTATATTTTTGTAGCTCTTTGCTTGTTCTAAATTTTTTATTTGTTCTTCTAAATCTTTTACAAACAAATATGCTTTCTTGTAGTATTTATCTTCCATAAACTGGTGAATTATCGCGAAGTGATTTTCCCAGAGTTTTAGTAGTTGTATTTCAGAGTCTAGCCTACTTATGTAAGCTTCGAGTTCCACTGATTTTTCTTTTTTACTAAGTAAAGAGGCCACTTTTTTTGCTAAGTCAATGTTGTTTTTTTCGTGATTTCTGATTGAAATTAACTTATTTACTGAGTTTTGTAAAGAGTCCCACTTTTTCACATGATGTTTTTTTAGATATTTGATGATGTCTTGGCTAGGAATAAAAACGTCTTTTTGCGGATTATTTATTATTAGTAAATGCCAGCGTTTTCTTTGCGCTTCTTGTAAGAAGTATAGCGAATTTTCTTTGAGTTTGCGTCGCTTTTCTAGTGTTGTCTTCCACTTCGCAACGAGGTTTTTTATTATTGTTTTCGTTTTTTTACGCGTATTATTTTTTTTCAGTAGTTGTTCAAGTGATTTTATTCCTTTTTCCAAGGAAATTGTTTTTAGGTCAACATCTTTTTTTATCTTTTTTAGCTTAGTAGTTGTAATGTTGGTGTTATTTTCTTTTGAAACTTGTTGTTTGGGTTTTTTTTGACTAACGATTTTAATGATATCGTTAAGGTTTTTTTCTTTATGTTGTTGCATTTGTTGTTGCTTGTTTTTTGCACGTTGTTTTTGGCGTCTTTTTTTGTTAATACCAGCGACTAACATGAAAAATATTACAATAATAATAATGTAACGCCATTTTTTAGATTTTTTGGGATGTACAACATAATCCTTGTCTGTGAGTGCTGCGAGATCGCCTTGTAAATCTTCGACACATTGATAGCGTTTTTCTTGATTTTCAGATACCATCTTTTGGTATATTTTGTTTAGCTTTGGCGATAAGTTATTTTGTAAGTCAGGAGATGGATTGTTAATATGTTGAGTAATTATTTCAAGTGTTGTATTTCCCAAGTAAGGAATACTTCCTTTAAGTGTATAGTAGAAAGTAATTCCAAGAGAGTATATATCACTTAGTTTAGTTGCTGATTTTCCAATACACTGTTCTGGAGACATATAATAGGGTGTACCAATAATTGCTCCACAACGGGTTAAATGATCGTTACTACCTTCTTCAGATTTAGCCAGTCCAAAATCTGTCAATTTGACTTGTTCATTACTGTTTATCATTATATTATCAGGCTTAATGTCGCGATGAATGATTTCTTTATCATGTAAATTCTTTAAGCCTTTGATACTTTCGCGCAGGTAGTAAACCGCTGTTTTTAAAGGTAATCCCTCATTTTTAGGTACTTTTTTTTGTAAAGGAACACCATCAACATATTCCATTACGATGTAGTGGTATTCTTTAAAAGTTCCTACATCATGTATTTGAACTAAATTAGGGTGATTAAGTTGCGCTGCTAATTTAGCTTCGCGTTGAAATCGTTGAACTAATTTAGGGTTATTCGCTAGATGGGGAGACAAAATTTTAATAGCCACAGGACGATTTAGACCTTTTTGTAACGCACGGTATACTTCTCCCATACCACCACTTCCTAGGCAGTATTGGATGCGATAGTGATCTAAATCAGAACCAGTGAGACTTTTCATTGAGGCTGTTGTGGAATTTTTGCGTTTAAAAAAGGGATAGCGGGTTGGAAAACTATAACTTTTTTCACAAGAACTACAAGTGGCATGTAGCACCACTTTTTCCATGCGTTTTTCGCTGTGACAGTATGGACAATGTAGAAACCCTGCTTTTAAATAAATTCCTGCTACCATTTCGTGAGTTAAGTAGTTTTTATGCACAAAAATATCGGCTGCAAATGTATCTTGATCAGTCACATCGGTCAGACATTCACTCAACATTTCTTCGGTAACGAATTTTTCATTCATTAGCAGGCGAACAAATAATCGATTGCGTTTTTCTAAATTTGAATGAGAAACAACATTTTGTTCAATTTCCATTTTGTCTACTTCGCATCTTTCCAGTTATTAGCGCTATGTGCCTCTACAGTAAGAGGAACTTTTAATGAAACTATATTTTCCATACTTTCTTTAAGTATGCTGATTATATTTTCTTGTTCTTGTTTTGGACACTCTAGCACTAATTCATCATGCACTTGTAATAATAAATTAGCTTTTAAGTTGTTAGTGTGTATATTTTGTTGCAATTTGATCATTGCTAATTTAATGATGTCTGCCGCTGTACCTTGTATGATTGTGTTTACTGCGAGTCGTTCTCCTTGTTTTTGACGCGTTTTATTTCGCGAATTTATTTCTGGAATTTGCCGTAAACGACCAAAGTAGGTGCGTACATGTCCTGCTTCTTTTGCTTTCTCTATGATTTCATCACAAAAAGTTTGTATGCGCGGCATTTTTTCAAAATAAGACGCGATGTAATTACGAGCTTCTTTTCTGGAAATATTTAATTCTTGTGCTAAACGAAAATCTCCCATTCCATAAAGAAGACCAAAGTTAATACTTTTTGCAGCACGTCTTAGTTCTGCTGGAACAGTTTCAATAGGGATATCAAAAACCTCACTTGCCGTACGTAAATGGATATCTTCACCATTTTTAAAAGCACTAACAAGTGTCTCATCTTCACAGTAGTGGGCCATAATACGAAGTTCTATTTGCGAGTAGTCGGCACTAATAAGGATTTGGTTTTCCGCTGGAATAAAAGCAGCACGGATTTCTTTTCCCATCTCTGTTCGAATGGGAATGTTTTGCAGGTTTGGGTTTGTAGAAGACAAGCGGCCTGTTGCTGCAACAACTTGATTGAAACTTGTGTGAACTCTACTTGTTTTTGGATGAACTAACTTTGGTAAAGCATCTACATAAGTAGATTTTAATTTTGTCAGTTCGCGATAATTGAGTAGTTTTGCTGGCAAAGCGTGCCCTTGATTTGCTAGTTTTTCGAGTACATCATGACCAGTACTATAAGATTTTGTTTTTGATGTCTTTTTTAACGGCGGAATTTGTAGCTTTTCGAAAAGAATGTAACCTAGTTGTTGGGTGCTTTTAATGTTAAATTCTTGCCCTGCAAGATCGTAGATTTCCTTTTCTAACGTTTCTATTTGTTTTTGCATTTTTTGCGACATATTTTTTAATAAATCGCAATCAACGCGAATACCACATTGTTCCATTTCAGATAAAACATTGAGTAATGGTAGTTCAATTTTTTCGCATACCTCTTGTACATTTTTTTCTTGTACTTGGTCGCGTAGTATTTCGTAAAGTTGCCAGCATATGTCGGCATCTTCACTGGCATATTGTTTGGCTTTTTCTAAGTCCGCTTCGGCAAAACTAATTTGTTTTTTGCCTTTACCGCAAATACTTTCGTAGGAGATTGTTTGGTATTTTAGCATTTTTTCTGCTAAATGATCTAATCCATGGCGATTTTCATTAGGCTCTAGAAGATAGGAGAGGATCATTGTGTCGAAGTAAATATTTTCACATTGCCAACCGTTGTTTATCAAAACAGAGTAGTCGTATTTTATGTTATGTGCGCCTTTTTTAATGCTTTTGTTAGCGAAAATAGGTTGCAAATATTTTGTGGCTAGTTCTTGCCAAGATTTTTGTTGATGAATGTGGGCAATGGGAACATAACAGGCGTCGTTTTTTGCCGTGCAAAATGACATACCTACAATATTGGCGTCAAGAGGTTCGAGTGAATCGGTCTCAACATCAAAAACAAAGAGCTTTTGTTGTTCTAATTTTTCGCAAAGAGCGCGTAGTTTGTTCTCATCGTCGATAATCGGGTAGTCTTGCTTACATTCTTCTAGTTCTATAGGAATTTCATTCAATAGACGCTTAAAATTTAGTTTAGCAAATAACTCTTGGCAGCGCGCATTATCGATGCCTTTGAATTTGAAACGATCTAGTGAATACTCAATGGGAACATCGCGACAAATGGTAACTAGCTCGCGCAGTAGTGGTATTTTTTCACGGCTATTTTCAAGACCTTCGCGGTATGATTTACGAGTGATTTTGTCAAGATTTTCATATATTCCATCTAGGGAGTCATATTCTGCTAGTAATTTTTTAGCTCCTTTTTCCCCAATACCTGGAATACCTGGAATATTGTCAGAACTATCTCCCCAGATTGTTAGCAAGTCGATGATTTGGTCCGGTCTACATCCAAAATGTTGCGGAATATCTTTTTCTTCAAGATATTGTGCTGTACGACCTGGATCAAAAACAACAACATCGTTACCTTTTACAAGCTGAAGCATGTCTTTGTCACCAGTGATAATAACAACTTGCACATTTTCTTTTTGCGCGTGATGTGCCAATGTACCAATGATGTCATCTGATTCGTAGCCACTTACTTCTATAAGAGGTATATTGAATGCAGAAACAACTTCTTTTACTAAAGGAATTTGTGGACGCAGATCCTCGGGAGGCTCTTGTCTATTCGCCTTGTACTCTTTGTAGATTTCATTGCGGAAAGTTGGTTCTATCGAATCAAAAGAAACGGCTATGTACTCAGGCTTTTCGTTATCTATTATTTTTTTTAGTGTGTTTGTAAAACCATATACTGCATTGTGATCAATGTGTTTTATAGCATAGTACGATCGGAAAATGTATGCGAAAGCATCTATAATAAAAAAACGTTTATATAGGCTATCCAAGTGCCGTTACTCCTTTGGTGTGGTGTTAGTTATACTCTTCGTTCCTGTTTTTTCAATGCGCGAACGAATCCAGGTATTTGCAAGTCTTGTCCACATGTGTTCACCGACATTTACATCTTCGGCATCCTGAACTATTTTTCCTCCATGGTTATAAGTTATGCTGTAGCCTCTACTTATTACAGCAAGTGGAGAAAGAGCTTCAAGGTGAGCTGCTATGTTTTTTACACGCCGCTGTTCCCACTCGCATCTTTTGGCCATTGCTCGCTCCATGCGCCCAGAAAATTCCTTAAAACGTTGCGAATAAAAATCTATTTTTTTTGTCGGCTCTTTGGCAACGAGTTGGCCATGCATTCTTGTTAATTGATGTTGTTTACGGTTGATATTTCTATCTGTCATACTTTTCATTTTTTGGAAAAGTATATGCAAACGTTGTTCTGAATAGCGAACGCGTTCCATTGGCTTTGTTAAAGCACGGTGACTACCTAGTCGCATTAATTTTGCTTTTGCCATTTCTAAACGGTTGTCCATCGCTTTTTTTAAACGATTCTCTAAATAACGCAGTTGATCTTTTAGTAGATCGAGTCGTGGTAGAACTAGTTCACCCGCTTCTGTTGGGGTTAAAGCTCTCTTGTCAGCGACAAGATCCGAAATGGTGAAGTCAACCTCGTGACCTACTGCAGAAATGATTGGGATTTTACTCTCAAAAATTGCGTAAGCCACAGGTTCTTCATTAAACGCCCACAAGTCTTCAGGACTTCCTCCTCCGCGGCCTACAATCATGACATCGATATTTAATTGCGGCTCTGAATTTACAAACCGAATGGCAGCAGCCACTTGTTGCGCAGATCCATCTCCTTGTACTCTAGCAGGAATAACATAAATTTCTACTAGAGGAAAACGGCGATCGATTACGTTTAGAATATCTTTTACCGCAGCCCCTGTAGGTGAAGTAACTACAGCAATTCGCCGCGGCAAGTAAGGTAATTTTCGTTTGCGCTCGATAGAAAAAAGACCTTCTTTTTTTAGTCGTTGTTTGAGTTTTTCAAAAGCGACTTGTAAAGCTCCTGAACCTCGTAATTCTATAGTTTGAATGATAACTTGGTATTTGCTTTGCGGTCCGTAAATTGCCATCTCAGCACTGACGAATACTTGTTGACCATTGCGAAGATTAAAATCTAAATTTTTAGCTGTATTGCGCCAAATAAGCGCACTGATTTGATTTTCTTCGTCTTTAAGTGTCAAATAAGCATGACCAGAAGAATGGGATGTGTAGCCAGAAATTTCTCCTGTGAGCCACACCCGTCCCATTTGTTCAATGCGCGCTTTGATTTTTTGAGTTAATTGTGTAACAGTGTATGCTTGCGGTGCACTTTCTGTCATTTTGTTATCCTAACGAAAATGTCTTTTTATTTTTGCATCCTCATACCATTTTTTTAAAATCTTTTCTTTTTTCATCGCAACGTAACGTTCTGTCGCTTTTTCTCTTAACTGAGCTGTTGAAAAATTCTTACCTTTTTTTATTTCTGTTATGTTAATCAAGTGATATCCAAACTCTGTTTTTATTGGTCCTTTGATGTCACCTTGTTTTGATTTATAGCCTTCTTCAATAATTTCTTTTGCAAAAAGTCCCCAGCGAGGTACATAACCTAAATCACCTTTTTTGAATTTAGTTGTTTCGTCATCAGAGTATTTCGCAGCCATGTCTCCAAAATTGCTACCACTTTTGATTTTTTTCTTTAACTTAATCATCTTTTGGTAAAGTTTCTTTTGGTTAGCAGCATTTAATTCTTTTTTAGTAATAGGATCGATAGTAAAAAATAAAATGTGGCTTAGGCGTATAATGCCTCCCGAAAGAGAAAACGAATCGCTGTTGATGATGCTTTGAATTTCTTTGGTGTTTTTATTTTGTAAAATATACTTACGCAGTAGTGCATTTACCTTGACGCGCGTTTTGAAATTTTTCATGGTTATACTGTGATGTTTAAACACATGCATACGCGCTTTGTTGTGTAGCGGTGATTTCTCTATGGCGGTCCAGATCTTTAATATTTCTTTGCGATCCTCAACAGACAATCGAAATTTTAAACTCATTGCCTTTACTTTTTGGCCGTATTTTTCGTTGAGATTTTTGTCGCTAGCAAGAATTTTAGTTAGAGAGTCAAGAAAGCTTATTGGACTACTAAGTCCCCATTTAGCATACATATTAAAAAATGGTTTTTCAGCGCGCTTAGCTTCTTTTACAAATTCTTTTGCAGTACAACTAACGTTGAGTTTTTTTAGTTTATATTTTGTTAGTTCTAGAGTAATTAATTCTTCTAACGCGGCAAAAATTACTCGTTTTTGTAAATTATCAATAACTTTACATTCTAAATCTTCATTTGGCTTGAATCTTTTGTTTAGAACTTTGTAACGATCATTGAGTAGCGAAGCAAGTTGATAACGCGATATTTGAACAGAATCAATAGAGGCAACAACTTTTGGAATATCATCAGCGCAAATAGTCGACATGAATATTATTAACGCTAAAACATACTTTTTATACATAATAAATTTCTCCTATATCCTATTTTAATTAGGATCTGTATTGTTTTTATTGTAAAATTTGCGAAGCAGAAAAGCAAACATAAAAGAGTAACTTAAGCAGGTAAATACTTTGTAACTTACTTGGACGTATAGACATTTATCTTCCTGGTAATTTGGCTTTTTTAGAGATTAGTTTTGTTATTTTTCAGTTTGTGTAGTGTAGTTTGCATCTTTAAAGTACTCGTCAATTCTCGAAATAACTTTTAGAGTATATAAAAATTTAAATGTCAATATGTTTTATTGTTGAATGTTTGCTTACTATGAAAATGATACAAAAGCACGAAAAAACAAAATGATACAAATAAAAAAATGAATAAAGGAAAAAAGTTTACAACGTTTTTGGTGTAAAAGATTTTTATCTTTTTACAATATTGTATAGGACTGTCATCACTGCAACTATGATTATATCTCTAGATTTGTATAAGAAGCAAATTGTATAACTTTCTTTTGAAATTTGTTACTTCGAAAATTTACATTCTCTGAACTTAGAAGGAAATCCTATTTGATTTTGTCCAACAGTTTCATTGTCTTAGTAATTTGCGCTTTCTTAATTTAGTAAATACATATTTTCGTGACCAAAACGTTTAAGTTCTACAAAACAATTTTCTTGGGTGCGATATTTTTAGTAATTATAACTTAAGTTGCGACCTAAAAATAACAAGAAAAAGTGAAAGCGAGAACAAAAAGGACAACTTTTAACTCAAATCCATAAGAGGTAACAGCATGAATTTTCTTTGGAAAAAAAGAAGTGATCTGACTAAAAGTAGTTTCAATCCTTTTACGGGTAACCTTTTGAATAAACTCAGTAGCTCCGGAAAAAGCCCTTTTAGAATTTTTCTTTCTCTGAGGTAAGATAGAGACATTAAGAGCTTCAGAAACAATATCTTCGAAAGAGTAATCATTGTAAGATTTATCAGCAAAAACAAAAGAGTTTTCAGGGATATCTAATTGAAATTGTTTGAGAACACAAAGTTGCCAGAAAAGTAGAGCATAGAAACTAATGCTGTTGTCATAATTTCTGAATTAGTCATTTAAACTTGAGGATCTTCTACAATCTTGAGTGCTTGTGTTATCTCATCACATATACAGAAAACAATTATAATTTCTTTTTCCATGACTTTCTCCTTCTTGTTTTTCCTACTTTAAGAGAAGAGTCGTTATAACAGTATAAAAAAACGATGTGTGCAATTCGATTTTTGAGGTTCGTGGTCGTGGATCGATATTCCATGTGCGAAAATTAGACTATTAACTTTGAAAGCATACAAATTATTCTATAGAGTAGTTTTTTGATTTTCTCTTTTTCTTTTGAGTCTATTATTTGGGCTATCTTAGCAATATCGAATACTGCACTACATTCATTTGCTGATGCTCTTCTATAGAGAAAAACCTTGCTTTCTCTTTTTTGCTAAATTTGGCATTGCCTTCTGCTATATTAACTGTAACCTGATGGCATTTTCTCCATCACATTAAATGTTTCTTTTGTATATTCTAGTGATACTTGATATACATCTAATTTTTCATGATTAAAATTCATTGCATTACCCTTACTTCGTGCCATGTGCCACGACTGCGTCTCACGAGATTCGAACTGCGCACATCGAATTTGTAAGAGTAATTATACCAGACTGTACGATAACTTTTATAGGTCGCAACTTGGGTTAATTATATATAAAATATGGAGTAAATATGGTAAACAACATCTATTGTTAAGTTAGCGAGTTATTAGAGTAGGGAAAAAAATTTGCTAGGAAGCGTTTGGTAGCGAACAATTTTCTAATGCTTTGATTTCTAAGCATTAGAGTGCGTTTTGTTTGCTGAATTTTGATTTGAATTGTATAACAGTATGCTTACGGTGCGCTTTCTGTCATCCTAACGAAAATACCTTTTTATTTTTGCATTCTCATACCATTTTTTCAAAATCTTTTCTTTTTTCATCGCAACGTAACGTTCTGCTGCTTTTTCTCTTAACTGAGCTGCCGAAAAATTCTTGCCTTTTTTTACTTCTGTTATTTTAATCAAGTGATATCCAAAGTCAGTTTTTATCGGTCCTTTAACGTCGCCTTGTTTTGATTTATAACCTTCTTCAATTATTTCTTTTGCAAAAAGCCCCCAGCGAGGTACATAACCTAAATCACCATTATTGAATTGAGTTTTTTGGTCATCAGAGTATTTCGCAGCCATGTCTCCAAAATTGCTACCACTTTTGATTTTTTTCTTTAGCTTAATCATTTTTTGGTAAAGTTTCTTTTGACTAGCAGCATTTAATTCTTTTTTAGTAATAGGATCCATATTAAAAAATAAAATGTGGCTTAAACGTATAATGCCTCCAGAAAGAGAGAAAGAATCTCTGTCGATGATTCCCTGGATTTCTTTGGTATTTTTATTTTGTAAAATATACTTACGCAGTAGTGCATTTACCTTGACGCGTTCTTTGAAGTTTCTCATCACAATGCTATGGTGTTTAAACACATATACACGCGCTTCTTTGTGTAACGATGATTTTTCTATTGCGCTCCAAATCTTTAACATTTCTTTGCGATCTTCAACAGACAATCTAAATTTTAAACTCATTGCCTTTACTTTTTTACCGTATTCTCCGTGGAGATTCTTGTCTATCATTAGAAGTTTGGTTAGAGAGTCAAGAAAGCTAATTGGACTACTAAGTCCCCATTTAGCGTACATGTTAAAAAACGGCTTTTCTGCGCGTTTAGCTTCCTTTACATATTCTTTTGGAGTACCTTTAATCCCGAGTTTTTTTAGTTTATATTTTGTTAGTTCTAGAGTAATTAATTCTTCTAACGCGGCAAATACTACTCGCTTTTGTAAATTATTAATAACTTTACATTCTAAATCTTTATTCTGCCTGAATCTTTTGTTTAGAACTTTGTAACGATCGTTGAGTAGTGAAGCAAGTTGATAACGCGATATCTGAACAGAATCAATAGAGGCAACAATTTTTGGAATATCATCAGCGCAAATAGTCGACATGAATATTATTAACGCTAAAACATACTTTTTATACATAATAAATTTCTCCTATATCCTATTTTAATTAGGATCTGTGTTGTTTTTATTGTAAAATTTGCGAAGAAGAAAAGCAAACATAAAAGAGTAACTTGAGCAGGTAAATATTTTTATGATTTACTTGGACATGTAGACATTTATCTCCTGATAATTTGGCTTTTTTAGAGATTAGCTTTGTTATTTTTCAGTTGTAGAGTGGAATTTTACACCTTTAGAGCAATTGCCGCTCCTTAAAATAACTTAGATTAGGGCGTGTCATCATTCAATACAGATAAAAATATAACGGATTCATTTAATGATACGCCAGTAGTATTGAGCCCGAGCCCGTTTGCGAGCCCGCGCCCGAAAACTTTTTGAGAGCGACAGAAAGTGATTTATTGGTTTAATACTAGTTTTTTGCGATGGAAAAAGAAACTTTGCTTCTTTGATAAATTGTTAGTGAAAGTTTCGGAAACGGGCTCGGGCTCGAAAAAACACACAATATTTTGAATGATGACACGCCCTATACAAAATCTAAATATCAATATACCTTATTGTTGGATGTTTGCTTACTACTATGAAAATGATACAAAAGTACGGAAAAACAAAATGATACATATAAAAAAACAAATAAAGGGAAAAAGTTTACAAGAAATAATGGATGACACTCAATATAACGCTTGTGTTTTTGATGTAAAAGATGAAAAAATCTCTTTACAAAATTGTGTATTTGAAAATTGTAGTTTTCGCACACCTATTTTTTTAAACCGTCTTGAAGAATGTACTTTTAAACAATGTAATTTTGTTTATCTAAAAATAAGTCAAATCAGTGATTGTGAATTTATAGATGGTTATATTGATACTCTTGAATTGATAGAATGTAGCTTCGATGGGAGAAAAAATTTTCTTTCTGCGACTATAAAAAATGTTTGCGTTTTTGACTCTACCCTTACCTCTTTGCCAAATTTTCCTCAAACAGAAACATTAAAAATCTTTAACAGTAGTAAAGATCTGATAGAAAACATTAATAGCTCGCAAACTTTAAAGTCGCTTGATATACGTAGTAATCAATTACCAAATCTTCCTGCTAATATCTCGCAATTTCAAAAACTACTATTTTTGAATGTGAGCAATAATCATATTTCTTGTTTCTCCGATTCTATTGGGAAGTTGCAAGAATTAAGTGTTATAGAAGCAGGGATTAATTTGTTACAAGAACTTCCTGAACAAATAGGGCAATTGAGTAATTTGCATATTTTATCATTATACAATAATCGAATTTTTGATTTGACGCCGTCTATAGGCTCTCTGTACAATTTGCAAAATTTTAATTTACGTTATAATACACTAGAATATCTACCGCCGCAGATAGGTAATCTTCGGCAACTTAAATTTTTAGATATTAGTGAAAATCAGATAGCTGAACTCCCGGACGAAATAGGCAAATTAGAGAATTTGCAAACTCTGTATGCTAGAGAAAATTGTTTGACTACATTACCAGGAAATATAAAAGGTTGGCATGATATTACATATCTAGATTTATATAAGAATAAAATTGTAGAGCTTCCTTTTGAAATTTGTTACCTCGAAAATTTACATTCTCTGAACTTAGAGGGAAATCCTATCGAATCTTTTCCGCAACAATTTCATTGTCTTAGTAATTTGCGCTCTCTTAATTTAGTAAATACATATTTTAGTGACCAAAACATTCAAACTCTAAAAAAACAACTTCCTGAGTGCGATATTTTTTGGTAGTCACATATAAAAATGGAGTAAACATGTTTTTTAAAAAATCAATAGATAAAATTAAAGCTGCACTTGTAAAAACTAAAAAAATCGCGGAACTATTCCAGATTGGACGCAAGATCGACGAAGCTTTCTTAGAAGATTTAGAAGAAAGACTTATTATGGCGGATGTTGGTCTAGAAACCACAAAATATTTGATTGATGTACTAAAGAGTTCTTATAAAGATAAAGAAATACAAGAGAAAGATCAAATATTGACTTTTTTAAAAGAAAACCTAAAACAACGATTAACTCAAAAAGGCAATGAGATAAAATTAAGCGAAGAAGGACCAACCGTTATTTTAGTTATTGGTGTGAACGGTAGTGGAAAAACAACATCGATTGCTAAGCTAGCGAATCATTTTGTGGGACAGGGAAAAAAAGTTTTGTTAGGAGCTGGCGATACCTTTCGAGCCGCAGCTATTGATCAATTAGAAATATGGGCTAATCGTATAGGAATCGATATTATAAAGCATAAAATGGGGGCAGATCCTGCTGCTGTAGCATTTGATACTGTTCAGGCAGCTTTAGCAAGAGACGCAGAAATTATTATCATTGATACTGCTGGGCGTTTGCATACTCAGAAAAATTTGATGAAGGAATTACAAAAAATACACGATGTGCTTCAGAAAAAAATACCAAGTGCTCCACACGAAGTGTTGTTAATTTTAGATGCAACTATTGGTCAAAATGCAATTACTCAAGCCGAATTATTTAGTGCTGCAACCCCTATTACAGGAATATTTCTTTCAAAATTAGATGGAACGGCCAAAGGTGGAGTTGTCTTAGCTATTCAGAATCAACTAGACATACCGGTAAAATTTATCGGTTTAGGTGAAAAATGCGAAGACATGGAAGCGTTTGATAGTGAACAATTTGTTGATGCTTTGTTGTCTAAAGATTAAGGTGCGTTTTTGTTCGAAAAGATGCCAGGTGGAATTTTGACTTGTTGCCATGATATAAATCCAGTTTTTCAATATATGTCTTTAATTATTTTTTGGCATCTGCAATTTTGTGCATGATTTAAATTTAGATATTCTATGTTATGCTACATCTTGTTGTATAATTTTGGAAAGTGGCTTATATGAAAACTACATCATGGACACAAGTTCTTGCTGCGCAAAGCGGAAATAAGCAGGCAATCAAACAACTTTGCGAAGATTATTGGCCAGCAGTATATTCTTTTCTTCGTTGTAGTAATTTCAGTGTAGAAGATGCTGAAGATTATGCTCAGTCGTTTTTTTTCGTTTTTTTAGAAAAAGATTGGGTACAACGTGTAGATCAACAAAAAGGACGATTTCGTACATTTCTTCTCACTTTGCTCAAACGATTTGTACAGGATCGAAAATTTTCGAAGCAGAATCAATTTGAAAAAAATTTTATTGTACCGAAAGAGTCGGCTTCTTACATCATAGAGCCAGTAAATGGAGAGTCGGCAGAAGATTATTTCCATAAAATATGGGCCGAGTCTCTTCTCGAAATGGTTCTCCACGAATTTCGTATAGAAGTTCAACGTGAAAAACAAATGGTCGAATACGAAATTCTTTGGCTTATGTTTTTTTCTGGTTCTCCGCTTTTACTTTTTGGCGACATCAAAAACCCTTCGTTATTTTTCGAACAATTACAAAGTAGTTCTTTGCCTATTTTCACCAGAAAGTTCTCTAGTCGCGCCTTAGAAATTATTCGTTCTTATAAAAAAAATACAATGCCTGCTATTGATCAACAAAAAATGATTATTGGTGAAATCAATCAAATTTTTAGCTTAGCTGCAGTTTATGACCAAACCTTTTCGTTTCAACATGCAAAAGAATATTTCTTATACCCTGTTGATATCAATAATGTTTCAACTTTTCTTGAAATACTAACGAATAATTCGATAGCTTCTTTCTTTTCTAGAGAGGTCATTCAGAAATTTAAAAAATATAGTAAATCAAGTTCACTTACCCCGACAATTCAAGAAAATCTTCTCAATGAATGTAATCAAATTCTTGGTAGAACTAGCTTTTATGAATTCCTATATCAACAATTAAAAACTATTACAAAATACCCTCATTTAGCAGAAACACAGACAAAACAGGAACAATTAATAGTAAATAGAATATTATTAGAAAGTTTGTATCCTTCTCTTATTCAACCGTGTTTTGTGCGTATTAATAAGGTTTTTTTACAGCAACACTATTGTGAAACTATAGTAAAAAATATTTATTGTTGTGCTTCCCCGTCTTATTCGCAGTTAGCAAATGCTTTAGATCTCTATAAAAGCCGAGTTGAATTTATCAAAGGTAAGGCAATACGAAGATATCGACGTCTTTTGTTAGTAGAGGTAGAACGTTATTGTGATGAAAGTATGGTAGAAGAAGAGATTCAGGAATTATTACAAATATTTACAGCAAAATAGGTTTAGAGTATTTTTTAGAAAAATGTACAAAAAAAATTTTTTTTAGGACGCTGTTGTTTATTTTTCCAATACATAAAAAACAAAACTAAACAAAACAGGAGCCTACAATGAAAAGAACTATTTTATTTGTTAATATTTGTCTATTCTTAACGACAATTGCTTTTGCTCAAAATAGATGGATTCCTATATTTGGGTATGAAAATATGGAAATACGAAGTATTGCTATGAATAAAGATGGCAAGTTTATAGCAGTGACAGAAAAAGGTATTTTGTGCGATGGAATATTCACTGAATTAATGTATGATTCTTATGAAGTTGTAATAGATAATAAAGAGTGCATTTTTGCTAGGACCAAGTATGGTGTTTTTCGTTCAGAAGATAATGGAGCTCAATGGACATTATCTATTAGTAGTCAACAAGTACCAATGCCAGCACAAATAGAAAAATGTTTTACTATAGATTCAGAGAATAAAATTTTCTTCTACTCTTATTATTTATACGAATCTATAGATCAAGGAAAAACATGGAACCAAGTAAATATTGCTCCTGTTCGAAGAATGGCAATCGACCCTAATACTAAAACTATACTTACTACGTACTGGAATACATGGTTTAAATCTGTAAATGGTGCAAAAAGTTGGAAAGAGATTGAATCTCCTGGAACAGCACAAGAAATTGATATAACTGCAAATGGAAATATTGTCTTTACCCCTAATACGTTTTATGAAAATGCGTTACATCTTTCTTCTGATAAAGGAAATACATGGGTAACAAGAAACAAGGGACTACCAAAATCACCTACGGGACAACTACCAAAAGTAAATGTAATGATAACACATAAAAATGATGTTTTTTTAGGGACAGATTACTCTGGTGTATATCAACTTGAAAATGGTAGTGAAAGTTGGAAGTATCTTAACCGAGGTTTAGCTGCAACAAAAATAAATTGTTTGCTACATTACAAGGGACATTTGTATGCAGGGACAGATAGAGGTATTTGGGAATTAAAGATGAGTGATCAATAAAATTTCCTGTTCGCATTACGGTGATCACCGCTTTTGGCTTTTTTAAAAGAAGTTACCTTTTTCTATCTTAAAACGTATTTGTTTTGCATTGTGTAGCAGGTAAAACAGAAAGACTATTGTGCAAAAAAACAATTTTGATAAAAATGAACGATTTGCGAAAATGTTGGCGGCTGGAATAGATACGGGTTCAGAAGTTTGCAAGGCAAAAACGCTAGCTTTACGACGTGAGCTAAGCCCTGGAAGTGTTTTGGGAAAATATATTATCAAGAAAAAAATTGGGCATGGGGGGATGGGAATTGTTTACAAAGCAAAAGAAAAAAATGGAAATAAGATTGTAGCAATTAAGACATTGCACTCTATTAATTCAAAAAATAGTATGCAAATGGCCAGATTTCATCGAGAAATGAAACTTACCGCTCAACTCGATCACCCTAGTATAGTGAAGCTACATAGTAGTGAAGTAGACAATGGTATAGTTTTTTTTGCTATGGATTATATCAATGGTGTAGATTTCGGTGTATTTTTGGAGAGCCAGAGAGTTTCTCTCAATGATAAAATTAAATTGTTGATCCAGGTAGCACAAGCTCTTCACTACATGCATCAAAGAGGTATTATTCATCGCGATATAAAATTGTCCAATATCCTCATAACCCAAAATAAGCGAGCTTTAGTCGTTGATTTTGGCATAGCAAAAACTATAGAAAAAGGTAATACTCTTACTTCGGCAGGTAAAGTTGTTGGCACTTATGCTTATATGGCCCCCGAGCAAATGCTTAACCCTCGCCAAATCGATGCAAGAACAGATGTATATGCTTTGGGAGTTGTTTTATATGAAGTACTCACTGGACAATCGATGATAAAATCTTTGGAAGAGGTTGCCCATCCTTCCCCTGTTAAAATAAGTAAAATTAATCCAGAAATTCCTCAAAAGTTAGAGACAATTTGGCGTAAAAGTACGGCCATTAAACAAAAAAAACGCTATCAAAGTGCTGAGACGTTTGCTAATGACTTGAAAAATTTCTTACGAAAAAAGCCTATCTGCGCTAAAAATACAATAAACTATAAATACTATCTAATTACCTTTTCACTATTTATAGTTTGGGGGATTTATGTAGCTGTGAACAAAAAGAATGAAAAGCATACTCAAGAGCTCAATATTAAAACACAACTCAGCAGTAAAAATTATTTAAAATATGCAACAGATCTAATGGATGTTGGTTCATTTGAGGAAGCAAAAAAGCAATTGGTCCTTGCTTTGAAAGGTAATGAACAGGGGCTAGAAACTGAAATATTTAAAAATTTAACCTTAGTTTATAGTAATCTTAAACAGTACAACAAAGTAATAAAATATTATCAAAAATTGCCTAGTGAACTACGTAGTGATAATACTTTGCGTTTGGTGATGGTAAAAGCATTGTTTTATCAGGGACAATTTGATTTATTTAATCAATTAATTGCTGAGATATTAAAAGATAAAAAAGTAACAAGTGATCAACGTGTAGAAGTTTTTTTTTATTCCGGGGTTCAAGAATATAAAAATAAACAATATTCCGCAGCACTAAAAAAATTACACCAAGTAGAAATATCAATTGCAGATTTAAGTGTGCCGTCTAATTTTTCTATTGCGATTTTTTACCTAGGGGAATGTTATTATCACTTGCAAAATCTTTCTAAGGCTCGTGTTTACCTACAACATGCAAAAATTATTTTTTCACAAATGGACGAAGTTTATAAATATCTCGCTAAATCATATCTCGATGACAAATCTTTATCCGTATCACAGCGCGCACGGAAGGCTTTACCCTACTTAATGATGTGCAAAAAATTGCAACCACTAAATGGTGAATACCAAACAATGTTAGGGAATGCTTTGTATGCCTTAAAAAGGTATAAGGAGTCTATTGAGGCATTGAAAAAAGCATTAAAAATTTCTAACAATGTTTATGCTTTAGAAGGATTGTTAAAAGTTGCTTATCAAGACACAAGTATTACAGCGAAGAGCATACTCAAAAATTATATTGTAAATATTCGTAAAGTTCCACCAGATTTGTTTATTGAAGATTTTCGGAAAATAGAAAAGCAATATCAAAATATAATGGTTTCTATTGATGAAAAAAAAACTAGGACTCAAGTTTTTATTGAAAATTTAAGTAGATCATCAAGTAGTGTTTCTCAAAAAATAGCAACGCAAGCGCTTTTTCAATTACGCCATCATGTTGGAGTTGAAAAGAAAATACTAGATGCTATTAACAACACAAAATTTAAAATTCAAAAGCGATTTAAAAAAATTTACCAAAATATTATCGAGCAAAAACGAAGAGATGCTAAATTTAAACGATACTATTATCTTGCTAAAATTTACTTGCAAAACGATGATAAATTAGCTGACAAACTTTTGCAGGAGCAACAAGATATAAAATCTTTACTTTTTGATAATAGAGAGAAGATCGAGCTTAGGTATTTGGCAGGAAAAACTCTTTTGAAGCTAGGGGATCTTGCTTCTTTGGAGAAGGGCAGTTCTTCTACCACAGACTTAGTTTTATGTGGCATTTGCACCTGCATTCTACAAGAATCTGGATTTAGTAAGAATAATGATCGCGTTTTGCAAAAGGCGTATAAAAATATAAAAAATACTTTTTTTCGTTCGCTCATAGTTAAAAATTTAGATGTTACTAGCAAGAAATTTTTGCTAAGGATCCTTCAACAAGAAGACTCCCACATTCAGATTACTGCTGCAGCTAATTGTCTACAGTTGGAAGATGAAACACTCTTTAATAATGCAGTAAGAATTTTGCAAGTTTTTATGCGCCACAAAAATGATAATTTTCGCATATATAGCCATTTTTACTTTTGGCAGAAGAAATCGAGTGCAGCTGAAAAACTTTTTGCACAAGAAATAGAGAACTCTGATGAACGGATACTAAGAAATGTATTGCAATATTCTTCTCATATGGATATATCGCCCTACGTTCCTCAAATGATCAATATAATTAAGACCAAGCCATTAACGCTTGCTTTACAAACGGTAGGGGCTATTTGTTACTGGCAGCCTTTGCACCCTGAATTGAAAAAAATATTTGAAAATGAGCAGATTAGCAGTTTGGTCCGTGTTTATGTTTTACTGTATTCAATGGTGGCGTTAACAATGGAGTCTGATTATATCTTGTCGGTATTGAAGTCTATATACTACATTCAAACGTGGCTAAAGAAATCAGTTGATAAACAAAAACCTGCTAATTTTTTGGTAAAGATATTTGTTTATGATTTGCTTTGTAAAACAATTGGTTTTCCACTTAAGTATTTAGAAAACGAAAGCGATAATGTAAAATCAATTGTTTTGTTTTTTTTAGTACAACAACATCAAAGAGGTCGAAAAACAGAAAAATTTTCTAGGAAGTTAATACAAAAGTTAATAGAAGAAAACAGAGGAACCAAAAATAAAAATTTACAAAAAGCAGTTTTTGCAGCGGATATTGTTTTTAGTAATCCAAAGAAAAGAACAAAAATATATGAGTTGTTGAAAGCAGGAAAAAGAAAAGAACTCGGAGTAAAACATATTGGAGCAGCACGTGGTTTTTTTGAATTGCTTAAAAGTTCTGCGTATGGATCAAAATCCATCAAAAGTATTTTACTTGCCCAAGATAATAATGAGTTAAAGTGGTTGTTAACTCAGGCTTTAAATAAAAAATATCGCGAGGAGAATTTACAGTTAATCTCTTGGGTGATTACTTTAGATAGCACTAAATCGAAGTATTACTATTGGCAATTTCTTCTCTATACATCTAACAAAGAATATAAAAAAGCAGAAATCGCATTACATCAGGCTTTTGAAAAGAGTTTTTTTTCGAATTCTATTAATATTGTTTACTCTACAAGGTGTACTATCGACTTATTATATGTACTTTGGAAAAAAAATGATCAAGTACAAATAAGAAACATTTTACGGCAAGTTACGAAAGTTAACTTTGATGAAAACACTCTTTGGATAATGCGCGAAAAATTACTAGCTATGAGTGAATTTCCGGAGATACAAAAAATTTTAATAAAGTTTTGTATTAACATTAAATCTAATTTTGAATTGAATTTACCTAAAAACATTCCTAAAAATAGTGTTAAAAATGTTTTTTTTAAAGATAAGCAATCATTCGTTACTTTAGCAAGAATGTTTATGCGTTTAAAAGATCAAAAGAACGCTGTGAAATATTTACAATATTTAGAGAAAGACAAATTACTTAAGCAAGATATACTATTACAATATAAAGAATTACGCCCACTCAAAAAAGACCTTTGGTTTAGTTCTCTTCCTATTAAGTAAATTATTACGACTTGTTCCAGTTGAGATAATAATCTTGTGACGAGTATAAAGTCTTGATTTAGAACATGTTAAAAGTGACCTATGACAAAAATCGTCGAACTTCAGTGGTAAAATGCTTACAAAAGTATTTCCCCAAAGCAGTAGATGAAAATTTATAAAAAAAGTTGTATTCTAAGTAGGGCGTGTCGGGGTGTGTCGACATTTAAGCAAGTCGCAAAAACTTTTTGCAACTCACTTAAAAGAATGTTAGTTTAGTACTACAGTTAATTAAAATAACAAATAGGTAGCTATAAAAATTAGACACTCTGTAGGTCTTATTTTATCGATAGCTCTTCTCAAATAGCAAAAAATACTGTTATTTGTAAACAGCTAGGAACACCGAAAAATAAGGAACTGTACTTAGTTACAACTGTAGTACTAGTTTAAATTAAATCATTTTTAATGGTGTACAAGTTTCGCGTTAGAAGTGGATACGATATATCTTCTTTGTGTGATGCTTCGCTTTGCTTGCTTTGCGTCTCACAAAAGAAGATATAAATTTATATTGTATTGCAACAGTTTTACTTATACATCTGAGGATTTACGCGGTTAATGATAAATATTATTACTCCAATTGCGTATTTGCGTGAGGCGATTTTTATACTTAGCTTTCCCCAGTCTCCTTGGCGGTTGTAACCAAAAATTTTATCGTTTTTAAATTCAGCAATCGTTCCCCACGAACTACTACCACTATATCCTTTGATTATATTGCCTTTTATCTCTGCCACTTGCATCCACGAACCACCTTTATATCCGTAGACTTTTCCGTTTTCTTTAAATTCACCTATTTGTGTCCACGAATCGTCATGGTATCCATAAACTTTTTCATTTTCTTTAAATTCGCCTATTTGTGTCCACGATTCTTTGTGATAACCGTAAACTTTTCCTGTTTTATACACGGTTGCTACCGAGGTGTACGTTGTGTTGTTATGAAATTTATGATAGATCC
Source organism: Candidatus Uabimicrobium helgolandensis (assembly GCF_041508025.1). NCBI lineage: Bacteria > Pseudomonadati > Planctomycetota > Candidatus Uabimicrobiia > Candidatus Uabimicrobiales > Candidatus Uabimicrobiaceae > Candidatus Uabimicrobium > Candidatus Uabimicrobium helgolandensis. Next base: position 7,373,162 of record NZ_CP165719.1, on the reverse strand, counting down.
AGTCATGAGCGTTGCCTCCACCGTGTTCTTCTTTTATTTTTTTTGTTAATTTTCCGGCGACGTCGAAAAAATAAATATGATGTTCGTCAACGTATTTGTTTTTGGGCTTTGTGTATAACCATCTTGTGTATTTAGGCTTTTGTTCTTGCTCATTTGGGTATTTTTTTTCCCACTCTTTATAAATGACACTTTGTTCAGCACTTAAACTATTTTCAAATTTTTCTTTAGCAAGGAGAGCTTGTTTTTCTGCTTCTAGTTTTTTTTGCTCTAGTGCTTTTGCATTTTCAGCTAGAAGGTTATCTACTTGGGATTTTTTTTGTTGTAAGGTAATGGCAAATTGCGGATCAATTTCAGCAAAACTGTTTATTGCTTCGTAAGTGTTTTTCGCTATTTTTTGCTGTTCTTCTGGGTCCATATCTTTTGCTTTGAGCACGTTGAGTAGCATGTCTAGTTTTTGCTTGCCCATTTTTGTGCTGTAGCCAATAACTATTTTGCGACTATTGATATTGTGATTTGCTAAATCGACGAGATGTTTCCATTTTTTAGATTTCCAGTAAGAAAAATTCCCGTCGATGTCTTTAGTACTCTCGAAAGCTGCGCGACACGCTTTTTCTGTTATTTCTTGCTGTTGTTTGCTTATATAGTCTTTGAAATCACCTGAAGCATACTGTTCAGCCCATTTAAAATTAGGAAGAATCCAGTTGAAGTAGTTGTCATCAATGACTTTGCTCGCAGCGGCCATTGATTGTTCTGTGGCTAGTTTTTTTGTTAGTTGTGCGCTTGCTGTGTGTTGGTCTATTAATTTTTTGAATAGTGGAGCTTTTTCGTAAGGTTTCAGCAGATTGATTGCTTGTTGATATTTTTTTATAGCGTCATTAAATGATGTATTTTCGGTAAAACTGGTGTATTGTTTTGCTGATTCAGTAGAAGCTTGAGCGCTTTTTTCTAAAAGAACAGATTTTTGTAAAATTACAGCCACTTTAAACTGAGGAATAATGGCTATGTATTTTTTGGATATTTGCGTATAGCGCGTTTTAGTTTCTGTTATTTTTGGATGATCTCCATAGGTGTTTTTTATTTGCTGCAGATTTTCTTTTATTTTTTTTAAACGAAAATTTATTTGTCTTATCGTAAGGTCAAGAGTTACTTGTGGATCTCGGCTTGTGGTTATCTTGTTTGGAGTACTCTTTAGCATTTGATCTATTTCGTTCATGTATCCTGTTGACCAAGACAATGAATTTTGTATGGAGTTAGCAAGTTCCTTGGCTTTTATTACTTGTAATTTGTTTTGTAGAAAAGTAGCTAGTTCAACCATTTCCTTGTACTTTGTTATTTGTTCTGAGTAGTTAGTTGGGTTTTTGGTTAGAACTTGTATATGTGGAGTTGCTTCTTGTATTTTTTTTGTAAGTTGTGTGGTTAAATGTGAAAAGCGTTGCGAAGATACATTTTGCCCACTTTGAATTTGTTTTTGAATTTGTTGTCCTTGAGTAACCTGTCTTCTCGAAAAGCTAAATATGCTACGTAGACGCGAAGCGGCATTTTTTTCTTGTGTGCTATTAGTTGTTAGGGAATTCGCTTGGTTCGGAGTTTGTTTGTCACTATGGGTTGGTTGATTTGCATTTTTTAGTTCATTGTATTTTACAATCATACTTTGGACTCCCGAATCGCCAATGGGAAGTCGTTTTATAAAGCTGTCGGCTTTTTTAAGCTCACGTAATCTCGAAGATGGATTTGAGTAGCCGCGTGCGCGATTTATATAATAATTTGCTTGCCGTAGGTCGCTTTTTTGTTGAGGAGATAGTTGATTGCTTTGTTTAGAATCATTTTGTTGTTTGTTGGTTGTTGCATTCGAAGGTTTTTCTATTGTGGCTAATATTTTATTGTAAGACTCGGTTAATGTTTTTACATTTTCGTTTTGTGGTATTTGTTGTTGCAGAGGTTGAAGGTATTTTAATACCTGATTTAATTGATTGCGACGCGCGTACACTGATGTTGATTTTCCAGCGCGTTTTAAGTAGTATACAACTTTATTAACATTGCTTTTTTGAATAGCTGTTAGTTGCTGCGATGTTTGCGTTTGTTTTTGTTGTTGAGTGTGTTGTTGCGGTTGGTCTTTTTGTCCAAGAAGAATCTGAATGGCACTTATTGTTTCTTTGCCTTCTTTGATGTAAGGGCTATTACTGCCTTCTAAGGCTTGGACTTGCTGTTGAATCGTTTTAAGAGAAGATGTTAGGTAATTTTTTTCCCAATCAGGAACTTGTTGTGGGTTTTTATAACGGCGAATACGACTTTTAACACCTTGCAAAGAAAATTTGAGTTTGCTTTCAAGACTAGCAATGACTGTTTTTTGTTGGAGAGCTGTGAAGCGTTGTTGAAGTTGTTGAACATCGCTATGATTAGGATGTGCTTTTGTAAGTGATTCTACCGTACTTTTAGCGTATCGCAGATAGTTTTTCATAATGGACACATGGGTGGCTTTTTCTGCTTTGTTTAAGTAACCAGTCGCTGTTTTAAGTTGACTTTTTTGAGAAGGGGTTAAGTCTTCTGCCATGATACTTATGAGAAAAATGGCGAGCAATAAAAATGTTTTTTTCATAAACCATATCCTTAAAGATTAGGGGTTGCCGTTGATTTTTAAAACCGCAAGAATCGGGTCGCTATTATTTATACTTTAACATAAAGTACACTTCTGTAAAGTGCATAGCAAAGAATAAGTATTGGGAGATAACAATGAGAATAAATGATACTGAAAAAGCCAGAGATTACGAAATAGTTGAGCGAGCTATATTATTTCTTGAAAAAAATTTTCGCCTGCAGCCAACTTTACAAGAAATTGCAAGGCACGTCCATTTAAGTGAATTTCATTTTCAACGTTTATTTCAGCGTTGGGCAGGGGTTTCTCCTAAAAAATTTATACAATTTTTGTCAAAAGAGCATGCGAAATCACTTTTACAAGACTCTGAAAGCATTCTTAATACAGCTTATGACACAGGGCTTTCTGGGTCAAGTCGACTTCATGATTTGTTTGTTACTCATGAGGGGGTGACTCCTGGAGAGTATAAGACTTTAGGCAAAGGGCTAGATATAATTCACGGTCGATGCTTGACTATTTTTGGGATGTGCTATTTGGCAATGACAGACCGCGGAGTGTGTGAAATACACTTTGAATGTTCTAATTTTGTAGAGTACCTACACGCCAGGTGGTCAGCAGCAAATCTTATTGAGAATAATGACGAGGTAAAACTTGTTATCGATAAGATATTTTCTGGTGAAGGGTCTATTCATTTATTATTGCGTGGTACTAATTTTCAAGTGAAGATTTGGGAAGCTCTTCTTCGTATACCAAGCGGAAAGGTTGTTTGTTACTCTGACATTGCAAAGTATATTGGAAATGAAAAAGCTGTACGCGCCGTAGGAAGTGCTATTGCAAAGAATCCAATAGCTTTCTTGATTCCTTGTCATCGTGTAATCCGAAAATTAGGACATTTTAATGATTATCGTTGGGGAAAGGTAAGAAAGAAAGCTATATTGGGTTGGGAAATGGTGCAAGATTAGTGGCTAAAATACTCATGTAGCGTTTATTATGAATCTTGAGAGGTTGTTTCACGTAAAAACTTTTCTAAAACAAGCTCATTGCCACGTGACATATTTTCAAAACGAATACCTATTTCTGAAAAACCTTCTTTTAGTTGCGCTATATGCGCAATAGCTGCACGTACTTCTATAACAGCCTCTTCTAGAGCAATATATAGATATAATTCATCTTTAGGAATTTTGTCGTTAGGTACCTCAAGCTTAATCCCTTTTAGCGAGATATCTAGCGTTCTTCCTAAACCTTCCACTTTAGCGTTTTGGTCTTCATCTTGATATTGATACGACACAAAATTGATCGAATCTATTCTCGATACCGATCTTCTTTCTTTTGGATCACTTTCTGTCATAATAATTACCTATAAAAGAAAAAATTGTTTTTGCTTTTTGTTGATCTCTGGTTGTGGCGTCGTTTCGTTTTAAAATTTTTAAGATACTTGATCTATTATGATATAAAGTACCAAGAACATGCATTTGTTGCAATGAAATTTGTTTTTTTTTGTTGAATGAGTTCTCTTTATCGCTTATGAGACGGCTAAGTATAGCAATCGCTTCTTCTATTTGTCCTTTTTTAAGGATTGTTTTGGCCTCTGTATCTAATTCATTTTGCATCCAAAAAATTTGCGATGTTTGTTTTTGCTGTTTAAAAAGGTTACGTAGTTGATGTGTATTGTTTGCTAAAACTGTCGTTTTGTGTTCATAGAAATTGTAGTTGATCTCTTCATCAGCAATAATGATTTTCACAGGAATAATTTTTTGGACAACATTTTTCGTAACAGTGTTTTTTATTGGTAAATTTGCAAACCCGTTGTGAAAACGATGTTGAGTTATTTTTTTCTGGATAGTTTTGTCTTGTTGAGGTTGAATGCCGATTGTTATTCTGACTTGTGCATCTTTTTCTTCAACAAGCTTCATATGTGGTAAATTTTCCTGTAAAGATAATAGTACGCTATTTGTAATTTTTTGATCGGAAACTAAGCTTTTGTTTTTAAGGTCTAAATAAAATTTTTCTGTTTGTTTTAGGAATGGAATTTGTGGAGTAAAATAACTAATATTAAATTTAGTAATTATTGTTTGTGGTTTGTTGGTACAAGAAATGCAAAAACACATCAACAAAAATATGAGTTTTGTGATATAATAACGTTTTAAATTCTGCGAACATAGCATGATATTTATTCCACAAGGAAATGCAATTTTCTAATAATACAATAAGTGATTTTTGAATGTGCTCTGTTTTCGGAACACATTCTAATTATAACAGACTTTTTATCTTTGCTGTAGTAGATTATATACTTTGTGATAATAACCACAAAGTAATGATTTATCATTTTGTAATGATACCCCCAAAATCTGTTTTAAACTTCCTGGGGAAAGGGAAATTAAGATGAATGAAATGAATAACATTGAATGGAAAAAACTAGGGTTTAAGTTTTTTCCTACAAAACACATGTTTGTTGCTACTTGTTCGAGTGAAGGCTGGAAAGTAGAAGGGTTACGTCCATTTGGCAATATTGAAATTTCTCCTGCTGCGGGTGTTTTGAATTATGGGCAGGGACTTTTTGAAGGTTTAAAAGCTTATAGTGGACGCGATTCTAATGTATATTTGTTTCGTCCTCAAAAAAATGCAGAAAGAATTCACAATGGATGTAAAAGATTGTGTATACCCCCTTTACCGTTAGATATATTTGTACAAGCGGTCAATGAAGTGACAAAAGCAAATCGAGAATATGTGCCTCCTTATCAAGAAGATTCTATTGCTCAAGGAGCCTTATACTTGCGACCTGTAGTGTGGGGAACTGGTCCTGTTCTTGGTGTGTCGCCAGCTCCGTCATACACTTTTGTCACTTATGCTTGTCCTGTCGGACCTTATTTTCGTTCTGGTTTTGAATGCATAAAGTTAAAGATTTCTGATTCTCACCATCGTGCGGCTCCTGGAGGAACAGGAGGAGTTAAGGCTATTGGTAATTATTGTGTTGGTATGATGCCTGCTAAAGCAGCAAAAGATGAAGGTTTTCAAGAAATTTTGTACTTAGATGCTAAAGATAATCGTTATATCGAAGAAGTGGGGGCAGCTAATTTTTTCTGTATAAAAGGAAATAGACTTTATACTCCTAATTTGGATGGCTGTATATTGCCAGGAGTTACACGCAGCTCTATTCTACATTTAGCAAAACATGAGTTTGGAATGGAAGTTTTTGAACAAAAAATTTCTGTGGAAGATATTCTCGATTGTGATGAAGCGTTTGCTAGTGGAACTGCTGCAGTAATTACACCAATTGGTTCTGTTCAACATCAACAAAAAGAAATTGTTATTAATAACAGTGAACCAGGAACTGTTAGCAAGAAAATTTATAAAATGTTGTTAGATATTCAGCATGGAATTACAGATGATAAATACAACTGGCGCTCTGTAGTTGAGTAGGGCGATGGATATGCTCGAATTAGCAAAGAATTTGCCTCAAGTTCCAGGTGTTTATTTGATGAAGAACGAAGAGGCAAAGATTTTATATATAGGCAAAGCAAAATGTTTAAAAAGTCGCGTATCGAGCTACTTTCAAAAGTCAACGGAGCATGCACCTAAAATAGCTTTGATGGTTAAAAAAGTACGTGATATTGAGGTTTTAGAAACAGATTCTGAAGTTGACGCGCTTATTTTAGAATCAAAACTCATTAAAGATTTGCAACCTAAATATAACACGCGACAAAAAGATAGCAAATCGTACCCGTTTATTGGAATTTCTAAAAGGGAAGATTTTCCAATGGTTGTTGTAGGGCGTGAGCATGAGCTATGCTCTAAAAAATATAAATTGTACGGACCTTTTGTTGATGGTTATGGTTTAAAAATCAGTTTTAAATTGTTGCAAAAAATATTTAAATTTCGAACTTGCGATCTTGTTATCAAGGAGAATGATCCCAAGAATAAATATTATCGCGCTTGCTTACTTGCATCTATCAAATATTGTTCTGCTCCTTGTGTTGGACGTATTAGTAGTGAGTTATATAAAAAAGATATCCAAGGATTCTCTCGTTTTCTTCAGGGAAAAAGTCGACGTGTAGTAAAAAATTTAAACAAGGAAATGCAAGAAGCATCTGCGGGCTGGGATTTTGAAAAAGCAGGTAAGATACGCGACCAAATTATTGCAATAGAGAGCTTGGATAAAAAAGGAACTCAAGGTGGAGATTATTTACCTGGAGAACATTTTGATGTAAATCCTGTCTCAGCTCTAAAAATGCTACGAGATGTTTTAGAGTTAGATGATTTGCCAAATGTGATAGAAGGAATTGATATAGCACATCATGGTGGCAAAGAAGCTGTAGGAAGTTTGGTTACTTTTGTTGGTGGATTTCCCTTTAAAGAAGGTTATAGACGCTACCGTATTAAAGTAGATGCGCATTGTGATGATTATCGTATGTTACAGGAAGTTTTTATGCGGCGGTTTACTGGGCAAGATCAAAAACGCGATTTGCCTGATGTTTTTCTCGTTGATGGTGGCAAGGGACAACTTTCTGCGATTATTCACAAAATGCAGAAATTAGAAGTTTCTCTTCCTATGGTTATTTCTCTAGCAAAAAAGAACGAAGAAATTTTTCTACCTGGAGCAAAACAACCATTACCATTACCTAAAAGTTCATTGGCACATCACTTACTATGCCATGTGCGTGATGAGGCTCATAGATTTGCTCAAAGTTATCATCATTTGTTAAAAAGCAAAGATTTTAAGTGAAGGAAAATAAATGGCCAAAAAAGACACTACTGCTATTTATTTAGCAATAAATATATTTGCATTTTTATGTTGTTGGGCTGCGGCAATGGGTTTTCTGTCGTGGTTTGATGCTCCTGTAGGTATTTTACTTGTTTTTGCCACGGTTGCCGGTTATCTGCAAGGAGCTGTACGTGAAATATTAGGACTTTTCGTTGGTTTACTTTCTTTGGTTGTAGCTTGGCTTTTGGCTGTGTGGTTGACTCACACCATTGGTTTTGGTTTTTTCTTTTCGAAATTACATTATGCTTACATTTCTTGGTTTGTAATACTGGCAATAGCATTTTTATACTTAAGCAAAAAAGTTTTAATAGTTATGATTCGCAAATGCCATAACCAAAAATGGTTACGCGAGATTTCTTTTCGCTTGGGGGTAGCTACAGGTATTGCCAAAGGAGTGTTTCTTTGTTACCTTTATTTAGCTATTATTCACTTTAGTGGTTTTCTCGTTACTAATTTTCCTGAACAAGTTAAGAAGTCTATGGTTCTTGACAAGTTTATTTCTATGGAAAAGCAATACCAACTTGCTGAAGGTGCCGATTTTCTAAATCTTCATCATTCAATAATCGATATGGAAAGTCGCTGGAAATTTTATGGTGTTATTGGAGGTTTGTATCCTGGAGATTACTTTTTGCAAAGAAAAGCCTTAGATATTTTAACACCTGTTATTTATAATAATAAAACGATAAGTGAGTTTCGCGATAGTAAAAAAGGAAAAGAACTCATCTTGATCTTGAGCAAATTGAAAAATATGAGAAAAATTTGGAAAAAAAATACTAATAACATCAAAGTTTTGAAAGCTCGTACTCACTCTCCGCGAAAAATTCTTATATTGCTTTATCAGAAACGTCTTCAAGAAGTATTTGAATCAGAGGATGTGAAAAAATTTTTACGGCAGATGCCATAGGAAAATTTAAAATTTTCTTGATTATAAAGTAGTAATTAGGATAATTCAACATCATAACAAGTGTCTGGATTGAGACACATAGTTTCATTGTAGGTATTTCTATTTAGGGTCTATTGCATTTGAAAACCTAAAATAGAGAGTTATTACAAAGCCTAGTACTCCATAAAGTTGATTGTGGATTCTTTAGCACGACCTTTAGTTTTGAAAGTTATTGTTCTTTTATTACAGAATTACAACTATGCACTCTCATCACATCTAGTTCAAAAAACGAAATGTATGCTAAACAAAATCAAAGCTAACTTTACAGAGTACTAGTTATTACACGTAATTATATTTTGCAATAATTTATAGGGTAGACCCTATACGATATGTTTTTTTAATACTTTTAGTACAGGAAAGTTTTGAGTATATGGATATTTTAGTTTTTGCTTCTCCTGTCGCAGCCTTATTGTTTGCTATATTTTTAACTTCGAATATTTTAAAGCAATCTCAAGGTACAGAGAAAATGCAAAAAATAGCTGGCGCCATTCAAGAAGGCGCAAAGGCATTTTTGAAAACAGAGTACACAATTTTATTTGTATTCTCTATTTTAGTCTCAGCGGCAATATTTGTTTTTATCGATAAACAAAATTTAATGTTTGACAGAAATCTTGGTACAGGTGGAACAGCCTTATCCTTTATTATTGGTGCTTCAACATCCGCACTTGCCGGTTGGATTGGTATGTGGATTGCGACTCGTAGTGCTGTAAGAACTACTGAAGCGGCAAAAGAAAGTTTATCTTCTGCTTTGCGCGTTTCTTTTTCTTCAGGTACTGTAATGGGATTAGTTGTTGTTGGCTTGGGTCTTCTAGGTGTCTCAACACTATACTACGTATTCCAAGATGCAAAACCTGTTTTTGGGTTTTCTTTTGGAGCATCAGCAATTGCTTTATTTGCGAGAGTTGGTGGTGGAATTTTTACCAAAGCTGCCGATGTTGGAGCTGATTTAGTTGGTAAAGTGGAACAAGGGATTCCTGAAGATGATCCACGTAACCCTGCGGTAATTGCAGACAATGTTGGTGACAACGTTGGTGATGTTGCTGGTATGGGAGCAGATCTTTACGAGAGTTATGTTGGCTCAATTGTTGCAACTATAGCACTTGCAGCTGCGACATTTTCTGGTGATATGGGTGTTCAGGCAGCAATGTTGCCTCTTGAAATTGCTGCAGTAGGTATTATTTGTTCTATTATTGGTACATTTTTTGTACGTACAGACAACGAAGCAAAGCTAAATTGGGCTTTGTCGAAAGGTCTTTTAATTGCAAGTCTCCTTCTTGTTGGTGCGTCTGCATTTTTGATACATCATACTGGAGTTTCGGTTGCAGGTAAGCATCCGTGGGGTGTATTTATTGCAATTGTTTCTGGTTCTATGTTGGGTGTTATCATCGGACTTTTAACTGAGCATTATACTTCAGAGCAAAAAAGCCATGCAAAATGGATCGCTGAGCAGTCTAAAACTGGAGCAGCAACAAACATTATCGCTGGTCTATCTGTTGGATTACAATCAACAGCACTTCCAATATTTTGCGTCGCTATTGCTACTTTTCTTGCTTTTCACTTTGCTGGTCTTTACGGAATTGCAATTAGTGCAGTTGGTATGCTAGCAACTCTTGGTATTTCTCTAGGTGTTGATGCATACGGACCTGTTGCAGACAACGCAGGTGGAATTGCTGAAATGAGTGAATGCGAACCTAGTGTACGTGAACGTACGGATAAGCTAGATGCGGCTGGTAACACAACTGCGGCTATCGGTAAAGGATTTGCTATTGGTTCTGCTGCTTTGACAGCTTTAGCACTTTTCTCTACATATGCTAAAGAAGTTGAAATTACAGGCTCTGGTGGTGCAGGAAGTTTTACTTTGGACATTTTAAACCCAACTGTAATGATCGGTTTGCTTTTAGGTGGAGCTGTTACTTATCTTTTTGGTGCGATGACAATGAAAGCTGTTGGTCGTTCTGCAAATACAATGGTAAACGAAGTACGCAGACAGTTCAAAGAGATCGATGGTTTATTTGAAGGTAAAGCAGAGGCTGATTACGCTAGTTGTGTTAAGATTGCAACAAACGGTGCCCTTCGCGAAATGGTACTTCCTGGGCTTCTCGCTGTATCGTTTCCTTTACTAGTAGGCTCATTTTTAGGCTTTGAGGCTTTGGGTGGTATGCTTGCAGGAGCGTTATTGTCTGGTGTTTTATTAGCTATTTTTATGGCAAACGCTGGTGGTGCTTGGGATAATGCTAAAAAGTATATTGAAGGTGGAGCTCTCGGTGGAAAAAACAGTGGCCCGCATAAAGCAGCTGTTGTAGGCGATACTGTTGGTGATCCTTTCAAAGATACTTCTGGCCCATCAATGAATATTTTGATTAAATTGATGTGTACAGTAAGTTTGGTTTTTATACCGCTTATTTCTGTACTTAAACCTCTGATTGATGAATATTTAGCCAAAATATTTTCTTAGAATCATGTGAAAATTTTATAATTGTAGGACATATGTCCTACAATTATTTTATAAAAGTGGTTTTGCCACTTCCCGCCTATAAAAAATATAACTTCCAAAAGCTACTAATAAACCACAATCAATTATCACTAAAAATATAAATGCTTGTGCGAGTGTTAGCCAATCAATATATCTTCCTGTTGTTATATGTTCAAAAGCAAGATACTGCGAAAAATTTGGAACAATCATATTTAGTCCGACAAAGTATTGTTCGTATAAAAAACTTAAGAAACTCTGCCTTTCTTGTACTAATATATCTGCACCGGTAATGGCCATTTCTCTTAAAAAATCAAGTAGTATACCTAATTTAAAAATAAATAAAGATGTTAAAATTGCGACGGGAAAAGATAGAAAAGTGGCGAAAAATAATGAGATGGCAGACAAAAGATTTAAGACTATAAATATAAGAAATAGAAACTTAGCGTAGTTAGCTATGAAAGAACCTTGGGGATAAAGAACTTCAATACCATCCTCTATTGGAAAAAAAAGGCTTCCTGCTGCATTATGCTGATTTATGTATAAAACCTCTAAGTTACCATTTGCATCTATAGCATTAGCAGGGATAGATATTTCATCAAACTCTCCCACTTCTGTTTCTCCAGTAACAGAATATTTCGCATATGCTCCTACAATCCACTTGGTACGTATTCTAAATCCATATGTAGCATTGGGGCTATATATTTTATAACGAATGCGTATTTCGGCATTTTCTTTTTTGCGCAAATCTTTTGGGAAATCCTTAAATATAAATACCTTACCTTGGCCAACGGGAATGTATTGTAGTGCTTGTCGCAGTTTGTTGCGAACTCTTTGTTTTGCTTCGTCTTTAGCCATATTAGGGTCTATTTTTGCTTCTTCAGCCATACGTTTATAACGGCTTTCTACGTCTTTTTCGAACTCTTCTTCTGGAAAATAGAATTTGGCTGCTGCTGAGGCTGTATAGAATTGATTTTGAAATTTCTTTTTTTGTTTAGGATTTATTTTTCCGTAACCAAAAAAATGAATAGTGGTAACGGTTATTAGTCCCAAAATGACAAGTAAACAAAGATTGAGTATAGCGAGCCCCCAAAGTTTGCCTACAAAAAATTTCCAGCGGGCAATTGGTTTTACATCGATAAGGAAGAATTGTTTGTGCTTAATTTCTTGCGAAAAAGAAAGCGTTGAAAGATACATTGTTTGTATTGCAAGTAGAGCAAAAAGTAACATGGAACTATAAAGAAGCAATAGTTTAGTGTGTCCTAATACTGTTCCATCTCCGCGTAGGGAAAATGGAAAATAAATTAACAAAGCTACTACCGCTATAAATGAAAGCAGTGGGGTTTTGAGGCGCATTGCTTCTTGAATAACTTTGTGCGCAATAGCATTAATTTCGTTCATATACTTTTTCCTGTTTGAATTGATCGTAATGGAAGAAGGGTGTTAGCCTAATTCGTTTCACGGTTTTGGAATAATGCCATAGCTAGACTAAGAATTGCCATTAAAAATAGCAGTGTATAGCCAAATACTTGATAAACATAACTTAAAGGAACATCTTTTTCATCTAAAATTATATCAATCACCCAATACATTTGTAAATTGGGAATGATGTTATACATAATGCTACTAATTTTGGATGTTGTGGTATATTGGCCGAATACATAATCGGAAAACAATCCGAGTAAGAAAAAAGCCATGCACACGGCGAAAGTTGATCCAGTTGATAATCTAGTGGAAGCTGTAACAGCCGTTGCACAAATAAGAGCTGTTGCCATTATTACGAGTAGAATTGCAATGATTAATTGTAGGTCTAAATTTGTTGTGAGAGGTTGTGTTTCCCACCTGTTATTGACAAAACACAGTAGAAAGAATATACCTGTGAATGAAACCAACAAGTTATTGACAACCGATGAAGTAAAAGGTTTGTTATAAAAAAAATTTCCGTAAGCTGAGAGGAAGAAAGAGAATAAAATTGCCGACGAATAACCTATAAGTACAGGGTAATCTGTTTGTGAATATGCTGCTTCTGTAATTTTTGTACGTACAACATGAAGGAGCATCGAGCCTAGTAAATATTCCATGATAACAACGCACAATAAAACGCCAATGAATTTACCTACTAAGAATTCGGGCCGCGAAATCGGTTTAGAAATTACTGTAATTAGCGTATTATTTTCTATTTCTCGATGTACAACACTGGATGCTGTAAATGCCGAAACGAGGACACCTATTACTAATAAAGTTGCCATTCCCATATCTTTTATTAATTTATCATTTTCGAGTAGTGCAAATAAGGTATAGTAGGGAGATGCAAGTACGGCAAAAATACCGCAAAGTAAAATGATTAGATAGATTGGTTGTCTTATCGCTTCAGACAATGTATTTTTGATAATTGATAGGACGCGAAGCACTATTAATCCTTTTGTAAATTTATGTAGGGCGTGTCGACGCGCCTTTGGGGTAAACTGATTTTTTAATAGGACGTGTCGACGCGCCCTGTTGTATGAATTATATTTGTTGCCAATCAACAAAAAAGCATTGGTCGTTAAGACCAATGCTTTTCAATTACAGTAGATTAGTTATGTGAATAATAAAGCTTACTCTTCTCTTAGAGAAGGTACTTTACCTGATTCTTCTGCAATTTGTAGGTTTGCTTCAATGTTTTCTTCCGTTAGTTCTACCATACGGCTAGGGCCAGGCCAAAATCCGTCTGAACTACCACCAACTTCAGGTGTCATTGCAAAAACGCCTACCTCGTCAAACCAGTCATCTGAAACTCCGCGAACAGCGTATAGTAAGTACTCTGCTGTACCTATACGGTAGCCATTTTGTTGAGTCATTCTTGATGCCATACCACGGTAATAGTTATGTGCAATTTGGTCTTTGATACCTAAAGGATAAATTAGTAAATCACTGTATGAGTGATAGTTTAGGCAAGTTCTAATGTTTGTGTGATCAAGAACAAAGTCACGAACTACTTTAGTTTCTGCTTCAGAGAACGGAGATGGACCTCTGTATGTTTGACTCCAAGGAGATGTACTTGAACCACTATTTGGATAGTTCCAGTATTTCATTGGGCCATAGTTACGATTTAAGTCAACACCGTTTTGATTTTTACGAACCATACCACCACCATTTGGGTAACTGCGGTGGTTAGCTACATAACTATCAAAGTTTATGATAGGAATAAAGTATAGCTCGCGGTTGTTTACAATGTTTTTGACACGTGCACTTGTTTCATAGTTTTCAAGTAAGTAAAACATGAAACGAGTTACAGTCATAGGACTAGCAGATTCACGAGCATGGTGTGCTCCTGTGTATAGTACTGCTGGTTCGTTTTCTTCTTGGTTTACATTATCGGAAATCTTAATCATGAAGATATCGCGGCCTTCATGAGTTTTACCAATAGATTTTTTTTCAGCAATAAGACCAGTGCTTTTGAATTCATTAAAAATGTAATCAAGTGTATTCAAATACTCTTGTGGTGTATATGCACCAGCCATAGAACCAAGTTTCCACTTAGTGTTTCGTGGCTGAGAATCTGCAATATCTTTACGAGTTAGTGATTTGAATTTGTTTTGATAATGCTTGCTCATGTCATCAATAATTACTTTGAAAGAAGAGCGTTGTTGCTTTAGCATTTTTAATTCTTCTTGGCTTACTGGAACTTGAAAAGTTACTTCGCCATCACGAGTTTCTGTGCGTCCACAACAATCAGTCGCTAGACCTAATTGATGTATACTATTGGCATTGTTTTTATCTATTTTAATTTCAACCAATGAGTACTTGGTTTCTTCTGCGGTTGTTGAAACACAAACAGCAAGAAGAGTTATTAGTACAATACATGTATTACGAAACATCTATTGACCTCCATCGGATTCTCCGTAAACCGGAGTAAATTTATAATTATTTGGCTGTAGAACCAAACCCTATGTAAAATTATACACAAAAAAAAAATTTTGTGAAATACTTTTTCATATCTCAAATGTGTTGACATTTAGGTTTTTATATAATGTGAGTTATTTTTCAAAGTAATGAAGGAAATTATTTGGAAGGTAAATCTCGACATGCTCTAGGGAAGAATTGCGTTTCTGTTTTGTGCAGCAAGCATTATTTTAAATAACGACAGGTCTGTAGGAAGTATATCGTGTGGTTGAATAATTGAAAAGTAAAGATGTTAGCGTATGAAGCTACAATGAATGTGAATGAGCTGCAATACATGGATAAAATTCTTGCAATAAATGGTGAAAAATGATAGCATTTTGTAGGGGATGTTGTCTGTGGGTGTTGATATTTATACAACAATCTAAATATCAACACATCACAAATAAATGTTCTTAATAATGTCTAAAAAATTTTGATTTCAACAGAGGTAAAAAATATGCTCCTAGGAAGAGTTATTGGGACAGTATGGGCGACTCAAAAAGATGAAAAATTAGAAGGTCTACGTTTGTTAATTGTTCGCGCAGTAGATTTAGAGTTAAAACCTTTATCTAATTTTGTTATCGCTGTTGATACTGTATCAGCTGGTGTCGGAGAGCTTGTTCTTGTGGCCCAAGGAAGTTCGGCAAGACAAACACAGGAAACACACAATAAGCCTGTGGATGCTGTGATTATGGCGATTGTAGAAAATTTAAATTATGATACAATTGAAAACTTGATGAGAGAATACCAAGGTCGCGAGCAAGAGGTCTCTGAAAAATTAAATCGATTAGCGGAGACATAATAATCTTATGGTAGATCGTTTAAAAATAGAACAGCTTGTAAAAGAGAAACTTCTTGTTCATATGGATTCGCATGAAGATAATGAACCACTTGATTTTGTGAATGAACAACATATACGTTCTCTGGATGCAAAAACAAAATATATATCGGTAACAAACAACGCCGTGATCACTACGCTGGCGCGCGATTTAGCAGAAGCAAATAACGTTGAACTTCGCGTAGTAACAGGAAGCCAGACTCTTGATTCATCTCCACAAAACCCAAAATGCATAGCAATTGGTTGTGATCATGGTGGTCTTATTCTCAAGAAACTACTAGTGAGTGAGTTGCGAAAGTGGGGATATGAAGTATGTGATGTAGGAACGCATTCAGCAGATTCTGTAGATTATCCCGATTTTGCATATGCAGTAGCTAAAATGATTTCGCAAAAAAGCTGTGCAAATGGCATTGTTATTGATGGTGCAGGAATTGGCAGTGCTATAACGGCAAATAAAGTTCCAGGAATAAGAGCAGCACATTGCCATAATTTATTTGAAATTAAAAACTCAAAAGAGCACAATAACGCAAATGTCTTGAGTCTTGGGGCACGTGTTATAGGTGAAGGTCTTGCTATTGAAATGGTAAAAACCTGGTTAGAAACACCTTTTGCTGGTGGACGCCATCAGCGTCGTGTTGATAAGATTATGGCGACAGAAAAGAAATACTTGAGGGGCTAGATATGCCGCAAATGGGAATTATTATTGGAACTATATGGGGAACACAAAAATATCCTGGTCTTGAAGATGCAAAGATGCAGTTAATGCAACCTATTTGTGGAGCAACAAGTAAACGTATTGGACAACCCATTACTGTTGTTGATACTGTAGGTGCGGGCCCAGGAGAAACAGTTCTGTACATCACTGCTTATGAAGCTGTTATCCCTTTTCATCGTGATATGGTTCCTATAGATGCTGCTGTGATTGGAATAGTTGAGAGTACTTATGTCAAGGATACAACATCGTGATTTTATGTAAAGTTGTGGGAAATGTTGTTGCCACACATAAAAATAAGCAATTAGAAAATAATCGTTTATTACTTGTTCAGCCTATAAATACAGAACAACAGGCAATTGGTACGAGTCTTGTTGCATTTGATCGCGTTGATGCAGGAGAAGATGATATTGTCATTGTTGTTAAAGAAGGTGGTTCAGCGAGACTAGCATTTAATAATAAAAAGCTTCCTCTTCAAGCATTTATTGTGGGAGTTGTAGATGATATTGATGTCGATGAAACCGTTTTACAAAGTTCTTGGCCTATTTCATAGCGAATTATAAAATTAGTTAGGAAGCGTTCACTTGGATACACAAGAGTTAATTAAAGTGATTACGGAAGAAGTTGTTCAATCACTAAACACTAAATGTCCCATCGGAGAAAAATGCGGTGGGTGCGCTGGCGAATTTCATTGTGCTTCGCAAAAACCAGAAGAAGTTCAGAATCTTATCAATGTGGGCGCTGCGCGCGTAGGAGCTGGTTTAGGTATTGCTGATGTTGGACGGAATTTAGCTCGTTATATAGATCATACTTTACTAAAACCAGAGGCTACTCCTGAAGAAATAAAAAAAATATGCGATGAAGCGCGGCAATATAATTTTGCTAGTGTTTGTATTCAGCCTTCGTATGTTGGGTTAGCAACTGATTTATTAGTTGGAACTAATGTAATGGTATGCACTGTTATTGGCTTTCCATTGGGATCTACATCTAGTTCTGTAAAGGCTTATGAAGCGCAGTTAGCTGAAAAAGAAGGTGCGCATGAAATTGATATGGTGATTCATATCGGAGCTCTGAAGTCAGGTGGTTATGATTATGTTGAAGAGGATATTCGTAGTGTAGTTAAAGCGGTTTCTCAAAAAACAACGGTCAAAGTAATTATCGAAACTGCCTTATTAAATGACGATCAAAAAATAAAAGCGTGTGAACTTGCCAAGAAAGCTGGAGCTGATTTTGTAAAGACTTCCACTGGATTTTCCAAAGGCGGAGCAACGGCTTCAGATATAGCATTGATGCGTCGAGTCGTAGGTGATTCGATGGGGGTAAAGGCTTCCGGAGGAGTGCGTGATCAACAAGCTGCACGCTTGATGATACGCATGGGAGCTAGTCGTATAGGTGCTTCTGCGAGCGTAAAAATTGTAGATGATAGCACTAAAGCTTCTGGAAGTGGTTACTAGAGCAACCTATCGACAGTAACATTTTAAACTGTGAACTAGAAAGAGATTAAGTGTGGAAAACGAAAAAGGGCAAATACAATCTGCTGAAATTGTAAAAACAGAGTCTGGGCGTCAGTATCATGTGAATTTGGCTCCAGGAGAAGTAGCTCCATATATAATGTTATGTGGTGATCCAGCGCGAGCAAAACGTGTATCGCAACTTTTTGATCAGGTAGACTTGACAAGACAAAATAGAGAGTACATTTCTTTTACCGGAAAATATAAAGAAATGCCTGTTACTGTTATGGGAACAGGTATTGGGTGTGGTAACATGGAAATCGCGGTAATTGAGATTTTACAATGTATTGAAAACCCTGTTATAATAAGAGTTGGAAGTTGTGGTACTCTACAAGAAGATATTGAGCTTGGAGATTTGGTTGTTACAACTGGATCAGTTCGTTTGGAAAATGTATCTACTTATTTTGTACCTGAAGGTTATCCTGCTTTGGCACATTTTGATACTATTTGGGCTTTGCAAAAAGTGTGTGCAGAGCAAGAATTCCGTTATCATACGGGACTCACAGCTTGCTCACCTGGGTTTTATGGTGGACAGGGGCGGCATGTACCTGGGTTTCCTCCTCGTAAACCTCATCTATTAGATGAATTAGCAAAATTGCGAGTAAAAAATTTCGAAATGGAAACAAGCGTATTATTAACCTTGTCTCATCTTGGTGGAGCACGAGCTGGAACAGTTTGCGCTGCATACGCAAATCGCACCAAGAACTCTTTTATTTCTCCTGAACAAAAAGAATCGGCAGAGATGAATTGCATTATGGCAGGTTTAGGCGCTTTAGTTGAGCTTAGTAAAACAGATCAAATTCGCAAAGAAAAAAACAATGACAAGTGGTATCCGTGGTTGAACTAATAGTTGCTAAAAGTAGAGCGTGTCGACATGCTCTAATAATAGGACACTAGGAGCGAGAAAAACTCGGCAAAAATATGAAAAGAAAAACTCCCAAGATCTTTACTTTAGAAGAAGTTAAAAATGCCCTACCGTATATTAAGAGTATTACAAGTGATTTGGTAAGTTTACACCAGCAGCTTTTAGGTACAACAGATAAGAAAACAGATAGATACCTTCGTATAAAACGCCAAATGCAGGTGTGTCGCGAAGAACTACGTTCGGTTGGATGTCATGTTAAAAGTGAAAAAGGAGGTTTGATTGCTTTTTACTGGAAAGGTAAATCAGATATTGCCGAATTATATTGGCAATTGGGAGAAGAAGATATTTATTATTGGCGAGAAATAAGTAAAAAGAATTTGAATTTTTTACCAAGTGCAATTAAGAAAATTGAGTTTAACGTTCAAAAATTAAAGACGCCTTCCATTAAATAGATAATCTATACTTCCTTGGTTTTCCAAGGAAGTAAACGCTTCTATCTAGCGACCATTTTTATAAAATCAAAGAGCAACTTTGTACCTTTTACTATGTAGTTTCTTCTACAGTAACTAGGAAAGGGTAATCATTCTGTTCTGCTAGATCTTCAACTTTAGCGACAGAGGTTTGCGCAATTTCGAAGGTATATATTCCAACAAGAGCGATTCCTTTTGTATGTACCTCCATCATTATACTTGTTGCTTCTAACAATGATTTTTGAAAAATAGCCATTAAAACAAAAATAACAAATTCCATTGTTGTATAATCATCATTGTGAAATAGCACCATGTACATTGGTGGTTTTTGCAGTTTTGTTTGTATTTTTGTTTGTAAATTGATTTCTTCCATTTCGTTGTTCCTATAAATATGTGCACTTGTTGGTAGCGAATAAAAATAATAACTAGGGCGTGTCATCATTCAATACAGATAAAAATATAACGGATTCATTTAATGATACGCCAGTAGTATTGAGCCCGAGCCCGTTTGCGAGCCCGCGCCCGAAAACTTTTTGAGGGCGACAGAAAGTGATTTATTGGTTCAATACTAGTTTTTTGCGATGGAAAAAGAAACTTTGCTTCTTTGATAAATTGTTAGTGAAAGTTTCGCAAACGGGCTCGGGCTCGAAAAAACACACAATATTTTGAATGATGACACGCCCTAGATTTGTAATGAAATAAGTGTCGACGCCCAAATTGGTATAACAACCTGGGTATTCTCATACTATTTTACAGAAGAATTATCATATGTCTTTAAGAAATACAAATATTGATAAATTACAGCGAGATTTTTTCGATGTTCTTGTTATTGGAGGCGGGATTAACGGAGCTTCTTGTGTAGCAGCATTAGCGAATAAGGGTATAAAAGTAGCTTTGATAGATCAAGCTGATTTTGCAAGTGAAACGAGCCAATCAAGTTCTAATTTAGTATGGGGAGGCATCAAATATTTAGAAGGATTTGAGTTTTCACTGGTGCGTAAACTGTGTTTGTCGCGTAATAAATTATGCCGAAGTTTTCCTTCTTCAGTAAAAGAAATTCGTTTTTTTACTATTCACAATCACAATACACGCCTTCCACGTTTTTTTCTTTATTTAGGGACATGGCTTTACTGGGTGATAGGTAATGGATTTACAAAAAAGCCAAAAATTTTTAATAGAAAATTTGTTGAAAATCATCAGCCAATGATAAATACGGAGAAATGTAGTGGTGGTATAGAGTATTCTGATGCTTACTTAGTAGATAATGACTCGAGGTTTGTTTTCAATTTTATGCGTAGTGCTATGCGTGCAGGTGCTGTTTGTGCCAATTATGTACAAGCAAAAGAATCAGTTAGAGATACAAACGGATGGGCAACATCAGTAATTGATTTAGAAAGCGGTCGATCTGTTGTTGCGCGTTCCAAAATTATTATTAATGCGTGTGGACCTTATGTGGACGTTTATAATGAGAAAAGCAAACAAAATACTGTTCATCAACATATTTTTTCTAAAGGTATTCACTTAATTGTAAAGCGTATTACATTTGAAGAAAAAGTATTAACTTTTTTTGCCGATGACGGAAGAATGTTTTTTGTAGTTCCAATGGGGGATAAGTCGTGTATTGGTACGACAGATACACGTGTTGATAATCCCAAAACCAAAGTGACGCAAGAAGATCGTGATTTTGTACTTAGTAATATAAATTCTTTATTGAGTTTGGAAGAACCACTTACATACAAAGATATTATTTCCGAGCGATGTGGAGTTCGACCTTTAGTGGTGAAAAATTCAAATGAAAATGCAGATTGGCTTAAACTATCTCGCAAGCATGTTGTTGAGGTAAGCGATTGTTTTATCAGTATTTTTGGAGGAAAACTTACTGATTGTGTAAATGTTGGAGATGAAATTTGCGAGCATGTAAAAAAATTAGGTATTGATTTTGGTTGTTCTAAACCTTGTTGGTATGGTGAATCCTCGCAACAGCGTCGCATTGAGTTTCTTGATCGAGCAAATACCTTGCAACTTCCACAGAAACATGCCGAACGTTGGTGGAGATTTTTTGATGAAGATGCTTTCGAGTTGTTAGAAAATTTAGGTGATGTTTCTCAGGAGTTGTTAATCCCAGAAATAGGTTTCTACCGTTGTGAAATAGAGTTCGTAAAAAAGTATGAGATGATCACTAAGCTTAGTGATTTTTTACGACGACGTACTAATTTAGCTATGGTAATAAATAAAGAAAATTTAATTAATCATCAAGGGATATATAGTGTTGCTCAGTTGTTATTTGATGAGCTTTTTACTGAAAAATGGGATGAATATTTCTCAAATACCGAATAAATTTTCTTTTTTGATTGAAATTTTGGTTAATTTAGATTAATCTAACTAGTGTAAGTTCAAGAGGTTTTGAACTTCTTGAACTTGTGTGTGGATAGTAAATAATTGTAGCTAAATGATAATATTGCTTTCAGGATGAGATATGTCTACTCATATGGATAAAGACGCAACAAAAAATGAAGCGCCAGCATACCAAACTAATTTTTCGCAAGGTATGTTTATGAGTGCTGTTGAAGAAAAAATTGCGCGCGTTTTAGGAGAAGAGCTTCCTACGGGATGTGAAAAACCAGAAGTACTAATAGAAGCTGCGCGTCATTTATGCCTTGCAAAAGGTGCAAAAAGAATACGTCCTCGTTTAGTTTCTCTTTACGGAGAGGCAATGGAAATTTCCCCACTTGAATTGCTTGATATATCTGTGGCTGCAGAAATGATTCATGCTGCTAGTTTACTGCACGACGATGTTGTGGATGAAAGTAGTTTGCGTCGTGGGTTGGAAACAGTGAATTGCAAATGGGGAAACAAAGTGGCTGTGCTAGCTGGGGACCTTGTTTTGTCTTTGGGATTTATCCTCTTGAATAAGTACACTCCAAATATTCACCGGACTGCTGTAAGAGTTGTGGATGCTATGACACGAGCGGCAATGTTAGAAGTTCAGGCTAGAGGGTGTCTAGATTTTAAGTTAGATGGATGGTACTTCATTGCTGAAGGAAAAACAGCTAAATTGTTTTCGTGGTGTGGGCAAGCGGTAGGGTTTTATGTGGGTGATGAGGAAATTGCAGCGCGGTTTGAAAAATGTGGTAAACACTTAGGCATTGCTTTTCAAATGGCTGATGATTTGAGAGATCTACAAGGAAGTGATCCTGGTAAAGAAAGATTTTCTGATATCCGTAACTTTAATCCTAGTTTTCCTATTTTAAAAGCGGCAAGTATAAATAGCGACTTACACCAAGAAATTTCTCAAAGTTGGAAAAGTGCTGAGCTTTCGCAAGATGAAGTTACTCGTCTTGGAGAAGCGGTGCTTCGTACTGGTGTTGCTGATATTACGATTGAGGCATTGGAGTTAGAAATTAAACAAGCGATTGATGCACTTGGACCATATCAAGATGCTCAAGGGACAATGGAAATAGTAAATTGGACAAAATTACTGCTTGGTAGTGTAAAGTAAGGTCTGAAATAACTAGTTGTTGTTAACTATGGTAAAACTAAAATTTCTTTGTAAAAAGGTAATAGTATGTCTTACAGAGCAATGATCCTTAGCTGCTTATAGTCGAGGAGTTTACATCTTTGCTATTTTTAGTTTCAGAGAACCAGTGGTCAATTGTAATAACAATTGTTTTATTCGAGTAAAACTACATTTTTTTGGCGAATGAAAATAAATAATATTGGTATCTAATTTATTGAATATTAATAATTTACACCCAATGTTTTTATTTAGTTATGTAGTTTCAGAAAACGGGCACACAAAACAGGAAAGTAGTATGACTTCTGTAAATAAAATAGCTTCTTGGGAAAAAACAGCGACAGATGCGATTGGAGGCGCAATCGAATTTTGGGGTTTTAAACGCAATCATGGTCGCGTTTGGTGTTTGTTGTATATAAAAAATCGCCCTTTTTCAGCTATAGAGATACAAGAACATTTGAGACTTTCTAAGGGAGCTGTCTCTATGATTGTTCGAGAACTAGAGACATGGAAGGTAGTTCATCGATTACGAATAGATGATAATACTGCCTGGCATTTTGTTGCAGAGACTAATTTACTACAAATGATAACGCACGTTGTTAATCAGAGAGAAACAGGAGTTATTTCACACATATGTGAACAACTTGAAAATGCGAATGCAGAAGCAAAAAGCACTGTAGATTTCTCTGAGAATTCCTTGCAACGTTTGGAACATCTTTGCCGTTTGTCTTTTTTATTTAGAGAAATGTTAAATATGTTTCTAAAAGCGGACAATTTTGATATGTTATTTTTTTTAGAAAAAGTAGAAGAATTCAAACATACACTAGAAGAGCAAGCTAAACGAGATTAAAATGAACAATTATGAAACACAAGATAATGTCGAAAAAACAACGGCACAATCTCCCTATTTATATAGCCGAAAAAGTGATAATCAACAAACAACTATTTCTCTAGGATCAAAGGTTTTAGGAAGCGAAAAAGTGTTGTTTTTAGCTGGACCTTGTTCGGTAGAGAGTAAGCAGCAAATGATTGATATTGCTTACGAACTTAAAGAAATGGGAGTAACAGCTCTTAGAGGTGGAGCTTATAAACCAAGAACCTCTCCATATAGTTTTCAAGGACACGGCGAAAAAGCGCTGGAGTGGCTTGCAGAGGTAAGAGAAAAAACGGGTCTTGCTATTGTAACTGAGATTATGGATCCTCATCTAGTGCCTTTGTTTGAACAATATGTTGATGTCTTACAAATTGGCTCGCGTAACATGCAAAACTTTGTTTTATTGAAATCTGTAGGAAAAAGTAAGCTCCCTGTACTTCTAAAAAGAGGTATGAGTAGTACTATTCAAGAGTTTTTGTTAGCTTCAGAGTATGTGCTGTCGCAAGGAAATCCAAATGTTATTCTTTGTGAACGAGGTATAAGAACTTTTGAAAATGCCACGCGAAATACTTTTGATATTAATGCTATTCCTGTACTAAGAGAAAAGACTCATCTTCCTATATTAGCTGATCCTAGCCATGGAACAGGAAATTCAAAATACGTTTTAGCGGTATCACGAGGAGCAGTTGCTGCTGGAGCTGATGGCTTGCTTATAGAAGTACATGCGTCTCCAGAAGAAGCTTTATCAGACGGAGATCAAAGTATTACACCGCAAGAATTTCGCAAACTAGTTGAAGAAATTGGTAGTATCGCACATGCTGTTAATCGTACTATTTAGAGCTTGGCTCTAGAACACTGCTGAAAGAATTCATTTATTTTAGTTCTAGGAATATAAATTGTGAGAGTTGCAAAAAATCTTCGTGAATTGAATGATATGTCTTATGTAAAAAAAATGATGTTACGTCAGTTGCAAAGTTTTTTTACCCAAGAAAGCATCCAAAATAGTCGTTTAGAAGTAGAAATAGAAGATATTGATGTTGTTTCTTGGTTGCGCATTCAAAACTATGACGAAAAAATATATTGGGAAAACCGCGACAAAACATTCGTTATTGCAGGAGTTGGTGCAGCTCGAATTTTCAAAAGTGATTGTTTTGATGATTTTGATAAACATTTGAATTTATTGCCAAATGGTATGCGGTTTTACGGTGGCATGCGCTTTGATAATAGTTCTACTTGCGATGCTTTGTGGAGAAGTTTTGCGAATATTACGTTTTTTATTCCGCAATTTGAAATTTGTAGAAGAGAAGATAAAGTATTTTTTGTTACCAATATTCTGCTTAAAAAAGGAACTACTAATTCTGAATTGTTTGAAATCATTGTCAATGAACTTGAACGCGTTGAATTTTTTCTATCGCCAACGTATGATTTTGAGGGCTTGTACAACGAGCGTGTGAATTCACCTAGTTTTGATGAATGGAAAGAGCAATTCGAAGATGTACAAAAACAATTTTGTGCAAATGAGATAGAAAAAATAGTACTAGCGAGGCGAAGTACATTTGTTTTTTCTTCTTGTGTAGATGGGTTTTGTTTATTGCAACATTTTGTCAATACCCAAGAAAATACATATAATTTTTACATACAATGGGAAAAAGACTGTGCTTTTGTGGGAGCTACTCCTGAACGCTTATATCAGCGCTTTCATAATCGTATTTATAGTGAAGCGGTTGCTGGAACTAGAATTCGAGGTAAAACGTTAGAAGAAGATAGCGAATTAGGAAAAGATTTGCTTTCAAGTAGTAAAGATGTCAAGGAACACCGATTAGTGGTAGAAAATATTCAACGTGTTTTTAATGATATTTGTAAAAAATATATTAATGTTGAATCTCCTCGATTACTTAAATTAAAAAACTTACAGCATTTGTATACATCTTTCGAAGGAATCTTGAAGAAAGATATTCGCGATAGTGATGTCTTATCTCTTTTACACCCTACTGCAGCTGTTTGTGGATTACCTAAAGAAAAGAATATAGACCTGATTGCAAAGCTAGAAAGTTTTGATCGCGGTTGGTTTGCAGGTCCTATTGGTTGGTTGGGAAAGGATAGCGCTGAATTTGCTGTAGCAATACGTTCGTGCTTAGTACAGAATAATATACTACATCTTTTTGCAGGAGCTGGGATAGTTGAAAGTTCGTCTGTTGAAAAAGAATGGAATGAAATTGAAGATAAGATGAGGAATTTTGATTGTATTTTTGGTAAAGAGTCACCATTATGATGAACATACAATACGAAAATATGAATGTTTTTTGGATGAGCCTTATTGTTGAGGAATGCATACGCAATAAAGTAACTCAATTCTGCATATCTCCAGGATCGCGTTCTTCTCCTATTACTTGCGCTATTGCTCGTGCAGAAAAAGCCCAGAAAAAAATTTTCTATGACGAACGAGCAGCAGCTTTTTATGCCCTTGGTTATGCTCGCGCAACAGGAAAACCTGCAGTACTTGTTTGCACTTCTGGAACGGCAGTTGCAAATTATTTGCCTGCAATTGTAGAGGCTTCAACTGACGGTATACCACTCATTGTTTTATCAGCAGATCGTCCTCCTGAACTTTTAGACACGGGAGCAAATCAAACTATCATCCAACCAAACATGTACGGAAAATATTGCTCTTGGCAGGTAAATCTTCCGTGCTCAACAGAAAAAATTCCGCTACCGTATCTTCTAACAACAGTTGATCAAGGAATCTATCAGGCAGTTAACTCTCCCGGAGTTATACATATTAACTGTATGTTACGCGAACCTTTAGCCCCTATACCTGAAAATTTATCTGATCATAATACTGCTCTTCCTGAACGTTGGACAAACAACAATGCACCTTATACTTTTTATACACAATCAAAGAAATGTCCTTTAGACATTTCTGATATTGCCAAGAGTCTCTCGCAAGCACAACGCGGAATTATTATTGTTGGAAGGTTAAATAATAACGAGGATATATTATTCATTGCAGAGTTTTTGCACAAGTGTGGTTGGCCTGTTGTTCCTGATATTTGTTCTGGCTTTCGGTTTAAGCCGCATCCTAATTTTCTCTTACATTTTGATAATATGCTTTTGCAAAAAGAACAGTGGAGGCAATACGAACCCGATTGTATCCTTCATCTTGGTGA
Organism: Candidatus Uabimicrobium helgolandensis; assembly: GCF_041508025.1. Classification (NCBI taxonomy): domain Bacteria; kingdom Pseudomonadati; phylum Planctomycetota; class Candidatus Uabimicrobiia; order Candidatus Uabimicrobiales; family Candidatus Uabimicrobiaceae; genus Candidatus Uabimicrobium; species Candidatus Uabimicrobium helgolandensis. The sequence continues at coordinate 7,346,519 of NZ_CP165719.1, read as the reverse complement.
ACAGATTGTATCGAAGCGTATCTTGCAGTTTATTGGTGAATGCAAACCGGAAACTTATATTGTAGTAAAAAGCAGTAGTAGACGCTATGATCCTTTTCATGCGGTTACTCATCACGTACAGAGTAATTGTGGAGTATTTTGTCGCTTGATGTTAGATCAAATACCATTTAATATAGAAGAAAATTTCAAAAAAGATTTACTTAACAATCAACAACAAGTACAAAGAATTCAAAGAGACTTGCTTACCAATAATGATTCCCTTAATGAATTAAGTACCGTTTTTTCGATTGCTCAGATGTTAAATATTGGGACTAAAGGATTATTTATTGGCAATAGTTTAGCTATTCGTTATTTTGATATGTATTCTTATGGGGATAAAAATATTTTTGTGGCCAGTAATCGCGGTGCAAGCGGTATTGATGGGAACTTAGCCACTGCAATTGGAATGGCCCAAGGATTAAAAGGAGCAGTTACCGTTGTTCTTGGGGATATCTCTCTTATCCACGATTTAAATTCTCTTTCCTTACTAAAAAACACTGAGTTTCCTGTTTGCGTGGTGCTTCTTAATAACCAAGGAGGAAGTATTTTTGAAAAGCTACCGATTGCTAATTTTATAGATATTTTTGAAGATTATTTTGTAACACCGCATTCATTTACTTTTGAAAATGTTGCTAAAATGTTTTCTATTTGTTATTTTCAGCCACGGAATCAAACGCATTTTACTAAAATTTATCGCTCTTGTATTCAGCAAAAAAAAACATGCCTCATTGAAATTCACACGCAACGTGATTATAATACACAAATACAAAAAGAATTAAATCGACTTATAGGGTGCGTTGATGTGTCCTAGTAACTATAGTACGGATTGAAAATATGACAGCGTATTTAAAAGAAGTTAAGGGATCTAGTAAATCGTATAGTGTTTGCTCGGATAAAGATTATTTTCTCATCGGACGAAAAAAAGAAAACGATTTAGTCTTGGCTGCGAGTGAGGTTTCGCGTTTCAACTGCTTTATCGCTGTACATCCTGAAAACAAAGGTTTGTATTTGTTTTCAACTTCGCGAAACAAAAATATTCTTTATAATGCGAATGTTTATGATTTTAGTTCTAAAGATTCGATTGTTGCAAGTTCTCTTGATGCCCTTTTGAGTATGAAAACAGGCGTTGCTATAAATAACCTCGCTATAAAAGACCAAAATGCCAATGAATTAATAGATGCAGAAAACATGGATAATTTGGGCTTTTTTCGCGCAGGAGAATTCAAGAAAATCAAAGATATTTTACCTGTTTTAGATGATCTACAAGGAGTAGAGTATTTTGATTATTGTATCAAAGAAGGTGCGATAAAGTTAAAGAATGAATGTTTTATTGGAGTGCGAACATCGTCATCCGAAATTGCATATCAGTTGATTGTAAACTAGAGTAGAGGGCGCGCCGAGATTTATGATCTATCATTTAGTTACCCAAGAGATCTTGTTGGGACTTTCTCCTTGCATAACGCAAATTTATTTTTCAAAGGACTTAGCCACTCCTAAAATAATATTGTAAATAGAAATCTAAATGTAGAGATGCCCGATATAAAATGAAGTATGGAGAATATCTTTGGAGCTATTAACTTTTCAATGCACTTACTGTTCGCGCTTATCTAATGTACAAAAAAATGTAGATCCGATAGGTAAATCTCTCAAATGCTCTCGGTGTAACAATGTTTTTCTTTTAAGCTCTGATAATTTGTGTGATCCACCAAAAGTACTCACTTTTTATTGTTCTAACTGTAATGAAGCCGTTAAGATTATCGAAAAAGAAGAAATTTATGGGCGTGAAATAACTTGCCGAAAATGCGAACACACTTTTAGTTTACTTAAGGATGACTCGAAAGATGTTTCTAGTAAAAATCTTCCTCTTGTCATTAACGACAGATATCAAAAAAAATCTTTTCTTGGTTCTGGAGCAATGGGTCGAGTGTATGCTGTTTTTGATAAGCATCTTCAAAAAGAAGTGGCTTTAAAAATGTTAGTAGCAAGGCAACCTACTGCTGAAGGAAGAACTCGATTTCTACGAGAAGCAAAACTTACTGCTCGGTTAATTCATCCTAATATAGTTGAGATTTATGATTTAGGTGCAATTCAAGATCAATATTATTTTACTATGGAGTATGTCCGCGGAATTTTACTTACGGAAATTTTGCAAGGGAATCAATTTACTCGTCGTGAGATACTTAAGATGTTTGTCCAATGTTGTTATGCTATTGATTATGCTCATGAAGAGAATATTATTCACCGCGATTTAAAACCTGATAACATTATCATTCAAGAAAACGGCGAGCCTAAAATTATGGATTTTGGACTGAGTAAAATGATTGATGATGGTCAAAGGTTGACAGCAACAGGAATGATCATGGGCACAATTACACATATGCCGCCAGAACAGGCATTGGGAAAAATATCTGAAATAGATCATCGCGTTGATATATATGCGCTTGGTATTATTTTATACACGCTGTTAACAAGTACAATTCCTTTTCAATCAAAATCAACATATGAATTATTACGCCAAATTGTAAGCGAAGAAGCTGTTGCGCCAAATATAATAAACCCAAAAATACCACAAGAGATTTCAAATATATGCTTGAAAGCGATAGCTAAAAATAAAGAGCTACGTTATTTTAAAGCTGTTGACTTAGCTGGGGACTTAGAGAAATTTATTTAAGTTTGTATGTTTTGGTCAAGTTATACGACTAAATGTCGACGTACCTAAATAAAATCATAAATTGAATATACAGGAGACTTAAATGTCGAGAATTATTATATTAATGTTCGCTTTTTTTGTAGCATGCAGTCACAGCAATAGTCAAGCAGCTAATAATAAGAAAAAGAAAAATAATCCAGATGTAAAAAAAATTACCAAGACAGAAAAAGAATGGAAAGAAATTTTAACAAAAGATCAGTATTATGTATTACGCGAAAAAGGTACCGAGAGTCGTTACAAAGGGTATTGGAATTCTAAAGAAAAAGGAATTTATCAATGTGCTGCTTGTAGCACACCATTATTTTCGTCTGAGACTAAATATAAATCAGGTACTGGTTGGCCTAGTTTTTGGCAACCTATTGTTGATAAAAATGTTGGCGAAATAGAGGATCGTTCTCTTGGTATGACTCGCGTTGAAGTGGTTTGTAATGTTTGTGATTCTCATCTTGGGCACGTTTTTAACGATGGACCACGACCGACTGGTATGAGATATTGTATTAACTCCATCTCATTAAAATTACAAAAAGGTGTAAGTCAATTGCCTAAAAAAACAGAGGCTAAGGTAGAAAAAAAAGAAGCGAAAGTAGAAGAAATGGAGCCTTCTAAAAAATAAGCAACTTAGGTTACTGGCTCTTACTTTCACATAGTACAACCTAAAAATGTCCTTACTAAAAATTTTAGATATGTTTTGGTAAGGACATTTTTATAATATCATCTAGAGGTTCACGGAAAATGACGCTAACTAAAAAGTTCTGCGGCAATTTGCTTTACGGGATTTATTTTTCCCATCGTGTAAAAATGAAGTGAAGGAACTCCGTATTCTATTAATTCTTGACATTGTTTTGTGCACCACTCTCTGCCTATTTTTCGCACCTCTTTTCCTGTCCGAGCTTCTTGCAATTGATTTGTTAGTTCAACAGGAATATCTATGTAGAAAGTACTTGGGAGTATTTGTAGTTGCTTGATAGAAGTGATAGGCTTAATTCCTGGTATAATAGGCACATTAATACCCATTTCTCTACATTTTTCGACGAAACTGAAGTACTTTTTGTTATCGAAAAACATTTGTGTTATAACAAATTCAGCACCCATATCGATTTTCTTCTTTAAGTAATGCATATCTGTTTCCATATTTGCTGCTTGGTAGTGCTTTTCTGGATAACCAGCTACTCCTACGCAAAAATTAGTTGCATCTTTTACAACTAAATCTGGATCAATGTACTTTTCACTATTCATATCTATAATCTGTTCTAGTAAATCTGATGCATACTTGTGCCCATTTTTTTCTCCAATAAATTCTTTATCATGTGATAGTTTATCACCTTGCAGAGCAAGAATATTATGGATACCTAAAAAGTGAAGATCTATTAGGGCGTCTTCAGTAACTTGTTTTGTAAAGCCTCCGCAAACCATATGAGGTACAACATCTACCTGGTAACGGTTTATAATCGCAGCTGAAATCCCCACAGTTCCTGGTCGTTTACGATAGGGACGTTTCTCTATTTTCCCATCGGAAGATTCGACGTAAGTGTAATCTTGCCTGTGGTAGGTCACATCGACAAAAGCTGGATTAAAGGGCATTAGTTCGTCTATTAACTTAAAAATACTTCCTATACCATCGCCTTTTACTGGTGGTAGCAATTCAAAGGAGAAAAGCGGAAGACCTTGCGCATTTTTTATATGATCTGTTATTTTCATTTGTAATATCTAATCTGAGTTATAAGAATTGATCTGTTTGTGTTTTAATTGCACCTAAAAAAATAATAAGTGACCAGTCAAGTCAATTATTATTTTACCATATTAGTGTGTGTTTGCAAATTGCTTTATAGCTTTAAATTACAGGCCAATTACTTTGGAGCGGCCATTTGGATTTTGAAATGAGGATGAAATTTTACCATAAGATGATAAATCTCGATATTTTTGTACTCTAAATTGTGTATTTTCACTTGCAGTAAAACTGAGTTTTAGTTTAATAAAATGGATAATTATTGGGATTTGGTTAGGCTGTGTTGACGTCCTAGCTATTTTATTTTTGTCGGACTGCTAAGATACTGGTACCTTTAGAGCATATTTTACCATAAGGATAAAACGGACCTATGATTAATATAATGGTGAACAACGAACTGATAATTAAAGGAAAATTGCCGGAAGAAGCAGAAGCGTATTTGAAAAAAAGACTCACTTTTACTAATCCAGAGTATGTACTTGCAGAGAGACAGCATCGTTCTACATATAATATTTCACCTACACTGAGCTTTTTTAAAAAGAAAAAAAATAAGATTTTTGTCCCTCGAGGTTTTTCTGCACAAGCATTGGGAATATTACGAATGCATGAAGTGAAGTATAATGTTGCTGAAGAAACGCGATTGCTTCCTGAAATTGATGTAAATTTCTGTCGAGAACTTTATACATTTCAACAAAAAGCCGTTGAAAGTATTGTTGCTCGTAGATTTGGAGTACTAAATAGTCCGACGGGAAGCGGAAAGACTGTTATGGCTTTGGCAGTGATTGCTGCACGAAAACAACCTGCTCTTGTTATTTGTCACACTAAAGAGCTCTTGTATCAGTGGCGCGATCGAGCGGTAGAATTCTTAGGTATGAAGGAAAGTGAAATTGGCTTAGTTGGTGATGGTAATCGCGTAATTGGAAAACCACTAACAATTGCAATTGTTAATTCTTTATACAAATGTGTAGATGAACTAGCTGATAAAATAGGACATTTAATTGTCGATGAGTGTCATCGTGTACCAAGTCGAACTTTTACAGAAGCGATTAAACATTTTGATAGTCGTTACATGTTAGGGTTGAGTGCTACTGCATATCGTCGAGATAAACTTACCAAAGTGATCTATTTTTACATGGGAGACAGTGTTTACAGTATTTCTCCCCAAGAATTGCAAAAACACAACAAGATTATGGTCGCTTCTCTAGTAGTACGTGAAACAAATTTTTACTCTGAAATTAACGGTTCTAGTGAATATCAAGCTTTACTACAAGAACTTGTAAATAATCGTGCGCGCAATGAACTTATTGTGGATGATGTAATAGAAGAGGCTCAACAAAGAAGAGGAATTTGTCTAGTTCTCTCTGATCGAAAAAATCACTGTGAAACACTACATGAAATTCTTGTTTCTAAAAGTGGTATGTCGGTAGAACTTCTAACAGGGGACACGAAATCATCCGTTCGCAAAAAAATAGTTCGCGATTTAGATGAACAGCGAATTGATATTTTAGTTGCTAGTGGTCGTTTGGTTGGAGAGGGGTTTGATTGTAAAAGTCTTAGTTCATTGTTTTTAGCAACACCTGTTAAATTTTCTGGACGTGTTATTCAATATTTAGGACGAATTTTACGTACTTGTGAAGGAAAAGTCCAGCCTAAAATTTTTGACTACATAGATGAATTAGGGGTCTTACGTAGTTCTTTTAAAAGTCGCTTGTCAGCATATAAAACTATGGGAGTTGAGTTAGGTAACGCTTTGGAAATAGAGTTATGATAAAGACTTTTAAATATGAGTATGCTTTTATTGTCTTAGGTTTGATTAGTAGCTGCTATGGTTTGTTTTTGAGGAGTTACTTTGCTCTAGAGTTAGGGATATTCACTACTATATATATAGCATCTCTTTTTTGGCTTGTACGTCACCGAGAAAACAAATTCTTAGCGAAATTGCGTTTGGCACTGGGATTTGTGTTCATATTTTATATATATCAGTCTATACATAAAATTGTTGATTTGTTTTCAATTGCATTAAAAGATCATTATTTGTTGCGTTGCGATGAATTTTTGTTTGGTAAAACTCTTTCTATATATATGGAGCAGTTTCACTCCGTGTGGTTAACAGATATTAATAATTTATTATATGTGTTGTATGATATTTATTTAGCCGTTTTTCTTACTCATTGTTTATTTGTGCAATTAAACAAAGCGCAATTAGCAGCACATTACCTCTTTAATGCATTTTTTTTGGGTTTTGTTATATATATTTTGGTTCCAGCAGTTGGACCGCGATATGCCTATACTCATTTGTATTCTTTTGAAATAAATGGTGGGGTTATTTCGCAGTTGATTAGCTCCTTTATAGAAAACGCTTCGCCAGGGTACGATGTTTTTCCCAGTTTGCATACCATGGTTTTACTTGTGCTGTTGGATTATGACTATCATTGTCATCGCTTTCGGTTTAATTTTATGTTACCGTTTGCTTTTGGAATTTTGTTTTCTACTTTGTATCTTCGTTACCACTATGCCATTGATCTTATTGCTGGAATAATTTTGTTTTTGTTATTGAAGCTTTGGTTTGAGAAACGTCATGGTTGGAGCTCTTATGAACTTTGAAAAAGACATTGCTAACTACTACAATAATAACACTTCTAAATTCTTGCGCTGGGGACATGGGAAAAAAGATTTTGCTATACATCGTGCAGTATGGTTTCCAGGAATAAGTGATCGTAGCAGCGCTATTTTATATCAAAATGAATATATTTATGAGCAGTTGTTGAATGTAGGCAATGATAAAAGAATGGCTGTCCTTGATTTAGGATGTGGAGTCGGAGGGTCGTTGTTTTTTTTAGCAAAACGTTTTCCTAACATAGATTTGTATGGTTTGACAAATAGTGACAAGCAGCAAGAACTTTCACTTTTGTTAAAAGAACGTTTACAAATAAGTAATGTCAATATCGCATTAGGTGATTACCATTTAGTCCCACCTTCAATACCAAAAGTAGATCTTGTTTTTGCTATTGAATCGTTTGTTCATAGCCATTCACCTCAAAAATTAATAGAACAAATAGCTTTTTGCACTAAACAAGATAGTACTTGTATTATCATCGACGATTTTCTTGCAAATGATAAAGCGGCAAATAACCGTTATGTCGAAATCTTTAAGAGGAACTGGTATGCACCTGGTATTTGTACTGTTGACTATTTACAAAAAGAAGCGGCACGTTTTGGTTTAGTAGTGGAAGATGTTGTTGATTTAACTTCGTATTTAGAGTTGAACAGAGTTAGAGACTATATAATTCGTGTTTGTTGTTTGCTCTTAAGGTTTTATCCTGACTATTATTTTCGAAGTTTAGTCGGTGGTAATGCTCTACGCCATTGTTTACTTAACGATTTTATACGTTATAATGTTGTAAAGATAACGAAAAAATGATGTTATAAAGGTTTTCTTAGTAAGTAATTTAATATTTTTTTAAAACGTAAGCTACTTTTTTACAATACTTTATGTTTTTTACCGAATAAAAGATGAAGAAAAAAAAAGAAAAGACATTGACTGTTGAAGAAGCCGTGCTATAATCCCTTCTCCTTGAACGAAAGGGCAACCAAAAAAAACTGGTTGTTTAAAAAGAGGAACCAAGTTTGTTCAGCACTTTTAAGAAACTTTGAAAAAGATTTTAAAAAGAAGTTGACAAACAAAAGATAAGTGATATACTTGTCGAGCACGAAACGAAAAAAACGACTTTGAACAAGTTGTTGATCTCAATAAAGGCAAAGAAAAAAAATTTGGTTTTATTGAGATTTTAGATCTTTGAAAAAAAGGGAAAGAGAAAGAACGAGTGTGTGAGCTCATTAAGTTTAAGAACTTTGTGAGAAGAACAAAACAGGAGAAACTTTTTATTTGAAGGGTTTGATCCTGGCTCAGAACGAACGGTGGCGGCGTGCTTATTCCATGCAAGTCGAGCGAGAAGTTCCTTCGGGAATGGAGAGCGGCGAAAGGGTGAGTAACGTATAAATGACCTACCTCTAAGAGGGGGATAACAGTTCGAAAGGACTGCTAATACCGCATAAGGTTACAGCGATGCATGTTGTTGTAATTAAAGGTGGGGGACCTTCGGGCCTCATGCTTAGAGAGGGGTTTGTATTCTATTAGCTAGTTGGTGGGGTAAAAGCCTACCAAGGCATTGATGGATAGCCGGCCTGAGAGGGTGGACGGTCACACGGGCACTGAGACACGGGCCCGACTCCTACGGGAGGCAGCAGGAAGGAATATTGGGCAATGGACGCAAGTCTGACCCAGCGACGCCGCGTGGAGGAATAAGGCCTTCGGGTTGTAAACTCCTAACATGTGTTAGTAAGGTGCAGATAATAATACTATCTGTAATTGAAAAAGGCACAAAATGAAGTCATGGCTAACTCCGTGCCAGCAGCCGCGGTAATACGGAGATGGCAACCGTTGTTCGGAATCACTGGGCTTAAAGAGCACGTAGGCGGAGGCATAAGTTGAATGTGAAATCCCATGGCTTACCCATGGAATAGCGTTCAAAACTGTGTTTCTT